>NZ_AP028065.1:1725000-2035000 GCF_030297135.1 Pseudoalteromonas apostichopi | reverse complement strand
ATAAGGCATATTCCCAAGCATTACTCACCCGTCCGCCGCTCGACGCCAGAGGTGCAAGCACCTCTTCGTTTCCGCTCGACTTGCATGTGTTAGGCCTGCCGCCAGCGTTCAATCTGAGCCATGATCAAACTCTTCAATTAAAAGTTTTTTCTGTCCCGAAGGACATGCTCAATGAATTCTGAATTTTGATATCTTTCGATATCGAATTGACTGTGCTGAAACAAGTAAACTTGTTTCCGTTGGTCACTCAGTTCAATTGAGACTCTAAATTTGTTTGCGTCATCTAGCGAACTAGAATCTGCTGTTAGAACTCAATCTGTACGAGTGCCCACACAGATGATTGCTTTATATTGTTAAAGAACGTTGCGACGTTGTCGCTAGGGATGCGTATAATACATCCTTAATTTTTCGAGTCAACACTTAATTTCAAACTTTCTTTCGATAATTTGAAACCGAAGTTTCACTTAACTCTCTGCTACGTTGTTCAGCGTCTTTCGTTGCTGCCCGCCGTGTCAGTGGGGTCGCATTATAGGGAGATCCAAAAACAGATCAACACTTTTTTTCGATCTTTTTACTGTTCGCTCAAAAAGCGAACTAAAATTACCGAAAATAGCAAAAACGGTCGCTATTATGGCTGTTTTTTATGCCAATATTCATAATTTCATGCAAATTTCATTGCTATGTTCATTTAACTCGTTAAGATAGCAAGTTCACAATGTTAAATTAATGTTTATTTCTTGTTTATTGGTAGATCAAAATGAAATTACCCGATCAAAAATCTTTTCTTTTCTCCGTTATTCTTGCTGTTTTGGGGTTTGTAGTTGTTAAGTTTGCATTTGCAAGCTTAGCGTTAGACCCAGCATTGCTATTTGGTGCAGGCTTATTAATTGGTGCTTTAGTTATTGCTGCGCTTTCATCAACGTCAAGTGAGGAGGCCGAAGTAAAAACAAAAACTCTTTATGTTGGCAACCTACCTTATCGTGCTAATGAAGGTGTTGTTCGTGCTTTATTTGAAGAACAAGGCAAAGTTTTCAACGTACGCTTACTAAAAGATAAAAACACAGGTAAACGTCGTGGCTTTGGATTTGTGGAAATGGCTGAAGCAGATGCTGAAAACGCAATCAATCAATTAAATGATAGCGAATTCCAACAGCGTACTTTAAAAGTACGTGAAGCAAAACAAAAACAAGAGAACGAGACTAATAGCTTCCGTGAGGGATCTGATCAGTCAGCGTAATCAGCTCAACGTTTAATTGCGAGTGACAAATAGGAGCCGTTGCATAAAAGTGCAGCGGCTTTTTTTTATCTCCGGTTACTGTGTATCCCCGAAGTTCAATTAAACTTTTAACGCGATTAGCAATCGCTTTGCCTGAATCTATAAGTAAGATCCGTTGTTTATAATAGTCATTAATCGCATTTGCTAATAATGGAAAGTGTGTACAGCCAAGTACCAATACATCTATATCTTCTGCGATAGCTAGACCACACAATTCTTTTTCAAGTTTTTCTTTATTGAGTGTCTGCGTATGAAACAGTGTTTCTGCTATTTCCACCAGCTCAGTTGAACCATATAAACTGACTTGAGTGCCTTGGCTATAAGTACTAATTAAGTTTGCAGTATAGTGGCTCTTGGTCGTCGATGGCGTTGCCAACAAACCAATATGTTTGCTATTGCTTAAAGCGCTTGCTGGCTTTATCGCAGGCACAACACCAACTACTTCTATATTTGTATACGGGCGAATAGTTTCTAATGCAGATGTAGAGGCGGTGTTACACGCAATTACTAGGATATCTACGTGTAATTTTTCTATTTCGATAAACTGTAGTAGCGCAAAAAGGCGGGTTATGATCGTTTGCTGGCTTTGCGCGCCATATGGCAATAAAGCATTATCCATAAAATAGCTATAATCAGCATCTGGGATCAGTGCTTGGATCTGTTCAAGTACGGTTGTCCCACCTATACCAGAATCAAACACCATTATATGAACTGACAAACTGCTTACCTCGGATTATCAAAGGCCAGCAGTTTGCCATGCAGCTATATAAAAATAAAGAAAGGGTTAAGCTTCTTCAGTTGCCGAACGTAGTTTATTCATTTGTTCAAACATTGCTTTGGTATAATCCACCAGCTTGCTTACTTCTTCTTTATCTTGGTTTAACCATTGTAAGATACCAGCAAGTTCATTTTGCAAACCTAACTCACCCGCTTTATTGAACGCTTGTTTCAAATCGTCATTAAATGGCGCTATTTTATCAGCGACTTCTTTTTCAGGGGATGGTTTATATTCTTCATACCCTTTTATAGCAGCAACTGTTTTTGTTTGTTTCAGATCCATGGTAAAGCCAACGAGTTGCTCGTTACCTAAGTTCAACTCTTTAGCTTGTTCAAAGGCGTCTTCTAATGAACCAGAGAAGAATGTTTCGCTAACACTCTGCAAGTCTTCCATCAATTCA
The DNA here is from genome assembly GCF_030297135.1 of Pseudoalteromonas apostichopi. NCBI lineage: Bacteria > Pseudomonadati > Pseudomonadota > Gammaproteobacteria > Alteromonadales > Pseudoalteromonadaceae > Pseudoalteromonas > Pseudoalteromonas apostichopi. The sequence goes on along the minus strand of NZ_AP028065.1, from coordinate 2,032,546 downwards.
TTGATAGCTTGCTGCTCTTGCTCATTTAAATCACCATTGACTGTCATCGAGAATGATAAGTCACGTGATTGAGAAGATTCACTGACAAACGCTTCGTTATCGCCATTTTTGCTATAGCCGCTTGCTGACTCACTTTCGTATGCATCAGCAAAGCTAATACTCACTTCATCACCTTCAGCAGTAGTGAAAGTGTATTCTGCATTATTACTTAAACTAACGTATTGGGCCTGGCTTACTGAAACCGAATTTGGTTTAGGATTGAACAAGTCTTCTTCTAATTCATCAATACCTTTATAGATGCCTTCTTTAGACTTTTCGATACCCTCTTCGATGTCATCATTAAGAATACCTGACCCTTTTAGCTCATCATAAGCATCGTCGATGCCCATTTGTACACCTTTTCGTGCATCACCAAGCATACCTTTGAGCTTTTCATCATCAGCACCATCTGCTTTTGCTTTGCGAAGCGCACCGCCAACAAAGTCGAGAACGTTTTTAACGATCTCTTCAAAGTCGAACAGTGGTTTATCTTTTTTCTCTTCGGCTTTAGGTAAACCTAGTGCCTCAGCAAGTTTATCATCAAGAACTTTAGCAGCCAGCTCTCGGCCTCGTTGCTGGTAACTATCTTGACGATTTTGAATAGTAGGCTGCTGCAATGCCTGTTTGCCATTGTATTTATTCACATTTGTATTAGGCATATAGCCTAGGTTGCCAATTTTCATGATCCGACTCCATGTTATGGTTAACTCATTATCGGCCAAAAACCACAGAACTTAAGTTTTTTGTATAAAAAAACGACACTAAAATAAATAACAAAACTAGACAAATCCTCAGCGCTCCCTACAATAGCGCCGTTATAAAGCTAAGAGATAAAAGGTAATCAGCCATGGCGGTTATAAAAATTGATACAACTCAATATGATGCACAATTGAGTGAGAAAGAGCAGCGCATCACCTCACAGTTTAGACGTTTTGGGGTCGAAAAATTAGAAGTGTTTGGCTCTGACCCTATTCATTACCGCCAACGTGCAGAGTTTCGTGTCTGGCATGAAGGTGAAGACCTTTTTCACATCATGTTTGATCAACAAACTAAAGAAAAGATCCGTGTTGACGAGTTTGACCCTGCAGCGCCTTTAGTGGGTGAAGTCATGCAAGCCATGATTGAAAACTTAAAAGACAATGAAGTTCTGCGTCGCAAGCTGTTTCAAATCGATTATCTTTCAAGCTTAAGTGGCGAGATTCTAGTTAGTTTGTTATACCACAAACAATTAGATGAGCAGTGGCTACAAGCTATTAAAGAGCTTAAAGCAAAACTTAGCACACAGTTTAAAATTGATTTTATTGGCCGTGCTCGCAAGCAAAAAGAAGTGATTGGTAATGATTTCGTTATTGAGCGTTTAAACGTAAACGGTAAAGAGCTTATCTATCAACAAGTCGAAAATAGCTTTACGCAACCTAATGCGAAAGTGAACATCAAGATGCTAGAGTGGGCACAAGCGCTTTGCCAACCACTTAGCAATGACTTACTGGAGTTATATTGCGGGAATGGTAATTTCTCCATTGCTCTTGCAGATTCATTCGACCGCGTATTAGCGACTGAGATTTCAAAATCATCGGTTTACTCTGCACAATACAATATCGCGCAGAACAAGGTTGAAAACTTAGATATCATTCGTATGTCGAGTGAAGAGTTCACTCAAGCAATGAAAGGCGAGCGCACTTTCTCTCGTTTGGATGGCATTGATCTGAAAAGCTATAACTGCCAAACAATCTTGGTGGACCCACCACGTGCTGGCATGGACACACTGACTTGTGACCTAGTTGCGAACTACGACAATATTATTTATATCTCGTGTAATCCAGATACCCTAGAGCGTGACCTTGACCACTTATGCAAAACCCATGCAGTAAAGCGTTTTGCTATTTTCGATCAATTCCCTTACACCCACCACATTGAATCAGGTGTGTTTTTACAGCGTAAATAAAATTAGTCTGCCAGCGCTTTAAATAGTGCTGGCAACTGCTGCTCACTAAACACTTCTATATTGTTGTCAGTTAACAGCTTTGCAGTTAACCCCATCCCTGAAATTTTCCTTCCAGAATGACTACCATCGTAAATCGTATTGCGACCACATGACGGGCTTGACTCTTTTAACAAGGCATAACGAATACCTTGCTTTTGGCAAAGTTTAAGAGCTTGTTCTGCACCATAAGCAAATTGCACTGTGACATCTTGCGCATCTTTGGTGAGTACTCTTCCCAATTTAATTTCTGCTGGCGGCCTTGGTGTAGGTAAGCCACCAGCTACTTCAGGGCAGAATGCAATAAGCCTTCCCTGCTGTTTTAGAGTTTCTAAGCCAGGATGAAGTAAGTTTTGCGATTGCCCGTCATAACGAACAGGGTTTCCTAACAAACAGCTTGAAACTAGTATTTTTTGCATTTGCTTTACCAATAAAAAAAGCTCCGCGTGCGGAGCTTTAATTTTAATTAAACTAAACTTATTTATCAGCTAGGTAATTAATTAAGTCTGCCATGCTCTTTGCATCGCTAATACCTGAATCCGCACCTATAATCACGCGATATTTACCATTAACAATAAAAGTTGGAACGCCTTTTAAAGCACCTTTTTGTTGGTAGTATTCTTGGTCGCGTTTCATTTTAGACGCCATAGTACGTACAGAGAAGCTGTTGTAGTACTTATCAAAATCTTCAGCCGATACACCTTGTGAAACGAAGATGTCTTTCATGTCTGCTAGTTCGTTAATACGTGCACGCTTACCGTGAATATGATTAAACACAGCGGCTACTAAAGCGTCTTTCTGTGGTAACACATTAGCCGTCGCATAACCTTGCGCTAAGATGGTTTGAATCTCTGGGTCACGAGGACCTGAAAAATCAACATGACTCTTTTTGAACTTTACGCCCTCTTTAAGAAGTGTTTTAAGCTCTTTCACTACTGGCTCGAAGTTATTACAGTGTGGGCAGTAGAATGAGAAGAACTCTTTTACTTCAGGCTTTTTAGAAGCGCGTGCATCAATCGTTTCATAATGCTTACCTTCTTCATATTGAGCAGCTGAGGCATTTGCCGCTAAACCTAGCGTGGCAGCCATTAATACAGCTTTTACTAACTTGATCATTACTTCTTTACTCCAAAATTATTGTTTTAATAAGAATTCGACTAACTCATCAAGCATCTGCTGGCTTTTGATGGTATTTAAATTGATTTTATATTTATCATTTACGATAAAAGTAGGCACACCTGTTAACGCACCCATGTCAGAATATTTTTGCTGTTTATCTTGCATCGCTTTTTCAGCACTAATCACTGGCATGCTTGCAATTTCAGCATCAAACACATCGTTGCTGATACCATTGGTCGCAAGTAATGCTTTAACGTCTTTCATGTCTTTAAGTAAAGCGCGTTGTCTGTGGATGCTATTAAAAATTTGGTCAGCAACTTGCTCTGCTTTGCCATGCTGCTTAGCAATTAAGTAGGCATAGCTTAAATTACTTTGTGTTTGCTTAGATACACCACCTAAAAAGTTAACATGGCTTTTTACAAACTCGGTACCTTCAGGAAGACTTGCAGTTAATGCTTTTGCTACAGGCTCAAACTGAAAACAGTGTGGGCAATAAAACGAAAAGAACTCGGTTACTTGAGGTGTTGCACTTTTCTCAACTTTTAAAACTTCATATTGATTACCTGCTTCAAAATCAGCAGCAAGGGCTGCAAAAGGTAAACATAAAATGAGTAGACTTAACTTTAATTTTTTAAACATTATTTTCTCGTCTTTATTAGCTTTTAAAAATTTATGGTAATAATTTTAATGGTGCTTCCTGTAGCGCTGCAAGCTGTTCTTTTAACGCTAGTATTTGCTGTTCCCAGTATTTGTCTTCAGCAAACCATGAAAAGTTCCGTGGGAATGCTGGATCATCCCATCTTTTTGCCAACCACCCCATGTAATGCACCATTCTCATCGCTCTGAGTGGTTCTATCAGTTTTAATTGGCTGTGATCGAAGTCACAAAATTCTTCATAGGCAGCCACTAAAGTGTCTAACTGTAACAGTTGGTTGTTACGATCGCCACTGAGCATCATCCAAAGGTCCTGAATGGCAGGTCCTTGTCGGCTGTCATCCAAATCAACGAACATCAATGCATCACCAGACCACAATATATTACCAGCATGGCAGTCACCGTGCAGGCGGATAGTTTCAACATTTTTATACTGTTGTGTGGTTTCTTTGATTACCAAATCTAAAATTGTATAGAAGGCGTTCTCTAATGTCATTGGCACCAAGTTACTTGCCTGTAACTGAACTTTAGCTGTCTGAAGATATTCTTCGCAACTGATCACAGGCCTATGTTCAAATGGCTTTGCTTTTGCTACCTGGTGCATTCGACCAATTAAACGGCCAAGCACATCGAGTTGATCTAAATTATCAACTTCAAAAATGCGGCCACCCACACTAGGGAATAACGTAAACAAATAGCCATTATGCTCAAACAAGCTTTGCCCTTCGATAATAACAGGCGCAACAACCGGCACTTCGGCCTCAGCAAGTTCAAATGCAAACGCATGCTCTTCTAAGATTTGCGCCTTACTCCAGCGTTCTGGTCGGTAAAACTTAACAACATATCGTTGGCCATCTTCTGCTTTAAATTGATAAACACGGTTCTCGTAGCTATTTAATGCCAGCAGTCCTGATTCAGCATAGACACCGATACTTTCAACTGCATCTAAAATTGAATCGGGTGTAAGGTCAACAAAACTAAATTTACTCATAATGTCTCATCATATAAAAAAAGCGGGAAAATCCCGCTTTTTATTCATTTACTCAGTGTACTTAATTATCGTGCCTTAAAGAAGTTACTCGGCTGTGAAATCTGCACATCAGGCTCACCATCGACAGAAAGTATAAACTCAAACTTTGTCATTGGCTTTTTCAAATCATAAGGGTCAACAACCAATGACAGTGGTACATTGTATGATTCACCAGAAGGCACAGTGAATGTTTGTTTGCCTATGTACTCAAAGTTATCAAGCCCTTCGACACGAATATTAAATGTCTGCTCATGTTGCGCTTTATTGATAACCTTTAATGTATAGGTATTTTCAACTAAACCATTAAAGTCAACACGGTATAACTGATTACGGTCACGAATAATATCTAAGTCCATAGGTTTACGCATTGCAATGTTCGCCACCAGCGCCCCAGTTAGCAGCACTAAGATGACGAGATAGCCAATTAACTTAGGACGAAGTGCATGGGTTTTGTTATCTGGTGTTTCTAAATTACGCTCTGTGGTATAGGAAATAAGTCCGCGAGGGTAATTCATTTTATCCATCACCCCATCACATGCATCGATACACGCACCGCAATTTATACATTCGTATTGTAAACCATTACGAATATCGATCCCCGTCGGGCAAACCTGAACACACAAGTTACAGTCAATACAGTCACCTAAACCAAGTTCTTTTGGATCTTGTTTGCGTGAACGTGGACCACGGCTCTCACCACGCGCTTCATCATAGCTTACTGTGAAGGTATCTTTATCGAACATAGCTGATTGAAAGCGAGAGTATGGGCAAATGTGTAAACACATAATTTCGCGCATCCAACCCGCGTTACCATAGGTGCACACCGCAAATACGGCTAAGCAAATATATGAATATGCTGTTGCATCAAGAGTAAACAGATCAGGTAATAGTTGGCGGATAGGCGTAAAATAACCAACAAAGGTAAATGCGGTATAAAGTGAGAATAACCACCAACTTCCGTGTTTAGCACTTTTTCGCCAAAACTTATCAAAATCCATCGGGCGTTGATCAAGTTTCTTACGCTGATTAGCGCTTCCTTCAAACTTTTCTTCAAACCAAATGAAAATAAAGGTCCAAACGGTTTGTGGACAGGTATAACCGCACCAAACCCGACCATAGAAAGTAGTTACCAAGAAAAGAGCAAAAGCCGCCAACATTAAAATAAAGGCAAGGATTGTCAGGTCTTGTGGCCAAAGCGTTAAGCCAAAAATGTTAAACTTTTGCCCTACCAAATCGAACAATACAGCTTGTTGGCCGTGGAAATTAATCCAAGGTAGTAACATAAACGCAAGCATACCGACAAAACCAATTCGCTGTCTGAGCAATTGATGTAAGCCAGTTACAGCTCGAACATAAATACGGTTGCGTGGATTAAATCTATCATCGAGGGAAGCATTTTCCGGTTTCTGGATTTTCACTTCCGTTGGGATATTTTTAACCTTAATCTGTTTATCCATTAAAATTCCTCAACGCCACTAGGAAATAACATTCAAACATATGTTTATAGCAGATGGTTCTCTAAGCTCTTAGGCAAATCAGAATACATCTCATTACGTTCAAAGATTTCTGAAACTTCAAATCTATAAAGCATTATACTCAATCTATAAAAAATTTCAGGGATTGATCGAAAATACGACATTTTAATTATTTAATCGTATCTGCTTGCTTTTAAAACGACCATTTTATTAAACTTGCACCTATACCGTATTTATTTAGATCAAAGATTATTGTGCTATGAAAAAATTTCTTATTTTAGTGCTTATTATTTTAGCACTTTTCACGATTGATCACCCTTTGATCAAAGAGCCTAGGGAAAGGTTACTAGGAGATGGCGTATCATTACTATCTGATGCTAGTAAAATTAATCGTAGTCCCGCGGCGAATATGGCAAAAAATAATATTAAGTCACAACTCAATTTATCTAATTCAGAGCTTGAGTATATTGAGGACACATTTACAACAGACGATAAGCTGCAAATTTTTCACTTACACTACTGCCGTGAAAAAGACATTAACTTGTATTTTTATGGTGACCGCTTAAACCGAGTATGTAGTATTGTCTCGAATGCGCTTGAGGAAAGGCTAAACAAGTAATGGACTTTTCTGCTTTAAACAAAAAAACCAGCGATTCGTTCGCAAAACAGCGCAATATGTTAAAAAAGCTGGGTAAAGGGCAAACCTTATACTGTGAAGTGTGTAAAGGCGCCCTTACCTTAGACTTAAAAACTGATCAGCCAGGTAAAGGCGTTGTACGCTGTAGCAAAGGTTGCACAGACATCCTATTAGAGCTGGGTTAGTTCCAGCCCTCATCGTTATAAAGTTGGCTATTTACAGCAACAACTTCAATAAGTTCTGCAAAGCCAGCGGCAAACTCATTCATCACTTCATACTGCTGCTGACATAATTGCCCTTCAGATAAACCATGCTCAGTTGCGAGGGCTGCAATTTCACTACTTTCAAGAGTAAAAAAGCCTAAGCTTTGCAGCGCGGTAGCCAACGCTTCTTTAAGTTCATCAGCTAAATGGGGAGCACTTAGTAGCTTATTAACGTAGCCTTGTGCACCATGCATAAAACCTTGGCTCCAATGCTGGCATTCTTGAATATCTAGGTATTGTTGCCCTTGAGAGCTCAGCTGTAGGCTCACAGGTAATGCAAAACCCGTTTCAAATACTTGCTCGCTGATCTGCTGATACAAGGCCATAAATGCAAACAGTACTTGCTCATCCATTTGCCCATCAGAGCCTGGTGCAACCTCTTCTAACCACTGGTGAACATCAAGCGGCTCAGGAGCACAAATCACGGCAAACAAGTAACCTTGGGTTTGCGCCAAAGTAAGCGCATCTGGATGCTGCGCTAAAAACTGACTTAGAAGCTCGCTTTGCTGCTTTGAAAACTCAGGTAATTGCATACTATTCAATTAATCCAATTTAAAAGTTAAGCGGATAACGGCCTTCGTTATCAGGACGACCAAGGAACTTAGCTGCATCATGCACTTCTTTTGGTAAGCTTGCTTCAGGTTTAATATAGCCAGCTACTTTAAAGTCTAGATTCGCTTTTAATACTGCATCAGCTTCAAGTCCTAAACGGTTTTCTGGGTCTACCAGTACTGCTACATCACCCGATTTACAACTTAAACGGCCGCTCAGAGGACCAATACTAAACCAGTTGTTCATTCCTTTGACATCAATGTTAGGGCTCGCGATTTCACCGCTTAAACTCTCACAATAAGGCTGACCTGAGCTGTACTCGTCTAAATCAACTATTACGCGGCCTTGTGCACTAATCGGTAAAGGGAGTTGTAAACGCTCCATGGCACGTTCAACCGTTAAGCGTAAAGTAGTCTTTTTCACAGTGACTGTTTGGTTAAAGAGACCATATGTAAAATCACCATGACCAGATATATCCGCTTTATCACGAGGATTGCCAAAGCGCACCGTACCCACTAATTTACCTGTGAACAGTGACCAGCCTGATAACTGCCAACGCACATTATTTAATTGCTCACCATCAAAACGTACCTGCATAATGCGGCCGTCCCATAGCGTGCCACTGGCTTTACCTAATTGTAATTGCTTTGGTAAATGCGGCTTAGCTAAATCAAGTGCAACGGCAGCGGGTGTTTTTACCAGCGTAAACACCAAAAAACACATCACAAACACTGTGATTAATAAAATAACTCTTTTCATCGTTTACTTCTCTAGTACCAAACGACTTACACGCACAAAGCCTGATTTGTCATCTTTACTTAAATCTAAATTCTCGATTAGTACGCCGTGCGAATTAACCAATTCATCAAGCCATTCAACAAGGTTATTAAACTCAACAGAATCAATTGTTAAACGAAGTGAATTGTCATTCGGCTGCATTTTACTAATGATAATTTGATAACGATTACGGGTGCTATTAACGATTTGGCTTAAACTACGACTGCTCGTACTACGTGCATTACCGCTTGCTTTTAATTTAGCAATACTCTCATCAACCCAAACTAATAGCTCTTGCTGTTTTATAGTGTCTTGCTCAGCCTTTTCGATAGCCGTGTTAAGTGGACGAAAGACTCCCATAACTAGCACAAAAATAACAAACACCACACCTGCAACAATAACAAGTTGCTGTTCTTGTTCTTTTAACGAGCGCCAATAATTGATTATTTGATTTTTCATGCCGCACCTCGTAACTTAATTTCACCAACGACAAAATCACCATCATTATTCAGCGAACCCTGATCAACGGTTAAGCCACGCTGTTCTAAAATTGCTTTAACTTTACTGAATGACTGGAAATCTTTGCCGCGCGCACGAATACGTAATTCGTTACGGCCTTGATCATAACGAAGCGTTTCTGGTGTGAAGTCTTTCACTTGACTAAAAATCGAGACCAGATCGTTAGTCAAATCTAAAAAGCCTGCCGTACTACCTGCATCGATTAATGCAAGTTCATTACGAATTTGGCTGCGAATAAGTTGCGGACGCACTTTTTTGTTAGGAAAAGCACGCTGATAATTGGCAACTACTTCGGCTTTCATTGCTTCAAGTTCGCTATTTAACTTATAGAGCTCAAGTGACTTAACACCGACACTACACACTAACGCTACACCAGCTGCAATAGCGGCCTTTTGCCAATAGCCCCACCAAATCGCTGATTTTTTCTTAAGCTGATAAACGCCTTGGCGCAGGTTAAAATTAACCTCTGGTAATTGTTTGGCAAATAAAGCTAATGGTAAATCGTATTGTTCTGTTCGAGCATTTAGGTTAACCGTATCAGGAAAACCCGTTGCTGGACTAAAGTGTGCAACATCAGGGTTACCTAATGCCGTTAAATAGCCAGCAAGCCAATTCGTCTCTACAGCGGCAATATGCCAGTTACCGTGTTTACATAGCCACTGACCATTAAGCTCAATAGCACGTAACTGAGCGTTGTCATCGACATCAGGTAACAATAAAGCATCGGGCAGTATTTTATATACTTCGATACCATGCTCATTGAACTCAGCCAGCCATTGCTCAAACCATTCACGATCGGTCATCGCGATGTTAATAGCGTGCTTCTCATCAATAAGTGTTGGTTCTGCAATCGCTATGAATAAGTCGTCAACATCACAGGCTATTTCTTCTTCTAGCATGTAAGGAAGTGCTTGCTCTAGCTTGCGGCTCCACTTGGTTGGCAAAGCAACTGTTTTTAGTTGTACTTGATCACTTGGCAATAGTACAACCACTTCCCGTGATTGCGCTCTCTCTGTAAGCTCACCAAGTTGTGTTGCATTGGCAATTTCGCCACTGGCAATTATTTCTTGTTCTGTTGGTGAGTAAATTAGCCAATTAAGGCTGTCTTTTAATGTTTGACCCGTACGGATCAACAATATCTCTGTCACTGTACGCCTCCAAATTTTCGCGCCAGTATCGTTACTGTACCATTAGTGGCATGGAGTAAGGTGGTCATCGAAAAACGCAGCTCTGCAAATTCAGCCTGCGTTTGTAGTTTAAAATATTCACTGTTGATACTGAATAAGTCTTCAACGGCTTTCACATTTTGTGCGCCTTGTTGATTAACCTCTTCAAAAAATGCTTCTAAATCATCATAACCATCTTGAGGACGTGATGATAATACCGCTTCAGCCCCTGAAAGACTTAAGCCATCAATAAGCGAGCTTAATATAATGGCACTTTCTACAGGTAGTGTATTAACGTTTATTTGTAGCAACTCACTGCCTGGAATCACACACACAAATGGTAAGACTTTTTCCATTACTAATGGATTAAAGCCTTTTACTAAACGAAGCTCTGAGGTCGAAGCAAAATAACTATTTGCAGTCATATATGGGTATTGTCGAGATAAATATTCATCTTCCTCGGCACCCGAGCGATAGGTAATACTATCAGCGTCTAACCAATCAAACACACTATCAGCCATAGCTTCTTCAGACTCATCTGATGGTAAATCTTCAATATTTTCTAATAATGCCAACAATGCCTTATGTGCTGGATTGGTTTTATTATTTGGATCCGTTTGTTGATCGGGCTTTACATGCAATGCATTTAGGTTCAAACAAGCTTGCAAGTCAGTAATAGTGCCACTCAAGGTGCCATTATCAACCGGATATGGTACCCCTCCCTGCTGCGCCCAGACTTGTTCTAAATGCGTTTTATCTGGTTCATCTTTTTTAGTTTGTTTAAGTGCCTTAATTGCAAGCTCTTCTGCAGCGAAGGCATACCACTTTGCCTGTTGATGGTTTTGAATATTGCTACTACGCTGCACTTGCACCATTAAATTAGCGCTCATCTCGACAGCTAACATAGCCGCAAGCGCCACGATGAATAAAACGATAACAAGCGCCGCACCTTTAGAGCGTTTAATCGCAGTCATGGCTAGCCACCCGTTCCGTTATTGCCATCATTTGCTTGGGCTGTTACTTTTCCTTCACCAGGCACTAAAAACACGCGACGAATTGGCTCTTGTTCGATTTTTTGAATAGTAACTGCAACAGCTTTTGGTAACGCTTTTATTTGCCACTGCTCTTGCCACTCATCTTTGTCATCTAAAAATTCAAATTTAAGGTCTTCGATATCTTCAAGAATGACTTGCGAACGAGGCTCCATGTTATCTAACTGATCGACATATACACGATATACACGCTCAAGTTTGTCATCTATAACGCGATAGCCAACTGCTTGTAATTCAGAGCGCGGCAGTAAATTAATTGGGTTAATCCAACCATCACGTACAAAGCCAATGCCATCGTATTGGCTATCAAGAACGTAGCGACCAGCTAAAACATAAGTTTCTTGAAAGTCACCCGCTTCGTTTCGAACCTGACGTTTCGTCATTTGACTAAAGTCTTGATCCATTAAACGAAACAAGGTTTGCAAGCCATTTAATTCCGCAATCGTTTCATCTGAAGCTTCTTTTGCTTTCGTTGTTGAATCAAGAATTTGATGAGTTGATAACACCACAAAAGCTAAGATCCCCATAGCGACAATCACTTCAAGTAAGGTAAAACCGCGTTGCTTCACTACTTATCACCTTTATTTAAATAAGTAGAAAGCTCATAAACTGGATATTCAAGCTTCTCATCGGCGAACACGTTAATGGTTACCTTTACAAACGTTTTATCAGCAGTAGGAACCACGTCCTGACGCCAATACCATTCAAAGCCAGCTAATGTTTCAGTGCCTTTAACACCATTTTTACCTGTCCACTTCTCGCCTTTGGCGCGCTGCTCAACCATCACGTTTTCAGCAACCCAAGAGGCATAAGTTTGCTCTTCAATCGACGAAAGATGATTAATGTGCTCTCCGGTTGCTTGCATTGCGGCAATACCAGCCATTGCACAAATAGCCAATGCAACCATCACTTCGAGTAAGGTAAAACCTGCTGACTTATTCATTATTCAGGCTCCATACGAAACTTTACCGGGGCCATGAATTCGCCTTCGATAAAATACTGCGGCTCTCGCTCATCTTTAAGCTCGTAAACCAGTTGAAACGCACTGACTTCGCCAGAAGATAAAATAAGTACTTGCGGTATTTTGAGCTTTTTTAGCTCAAGTAGGCTGTCTTCGTCACCACCGCTCATTAATTCACGCCAGTTTGACTGCTCAAGCAAGTTATCTTGTGCCCAGGCTAAATCATCAAGGTTAAGAGTAAGCTTAAAGCGCTCATCAACCTTAATTGGGGCAAACAATTTTTCACGGTCAAAAGTAACCCACTTATCACCGTCAAAAACTAAAAATTCAAATGTATCTTGGTCAAGGTGAAAACCTAACTCAACCTGATTTAAAATTGCAAACTCAGAAGCCATATTAATCGTAGTGTGTAATCTGAGAGCTTGTTTTTCGAGTTCTTCTTCAGCACCACCATCAAAACTGTAGGCAACCATTTTGGTGACAAAACCAATCACCACAAGCACCATTAAAATCTCGATTAGGCTAAACCCTTTCGCGTGCTTAGCACGGTCAGCCAAACGCAAACGACCAAGGCTTACCATAATAGTAAGCCTTGATGTGTATAAGCTTTGTTCAGTTGGCTGAATTTAGGCATTGTTACTTTTCTTCATCCCAGTTACCAATGTCATCATCAGTACCTGCTTCACCATCAGGACCCATAGAGAAGATATCAATTTTACCGATTTCTCCTGGGCTGATTAGTTGGTATGGGTTACCCCATGGATCTTCTGGTAATTTCTCAAGGAAACCGCCATCAGGAAAACGTCTTGGAATTGGCTCAATGCTTGTTTTGTTCACTAGCGCTTCTAAGCCTTGCTCTGTGGTTGGATACGTTTTATTTTTAAGCTTGTATAGGCTTAACGCATCTTCAATTTGTTGAATATCTAAGTGTGCTTTATCGATTGCAGCTTCTTCTTGCTGACCCATGATATTTGGCGCCACAATTGACATGATCATACCAATGATAACCAGTACTACCATGACTTCTAGTAATGAGAAACCTGACTGTTTGTTCACAAAAATACCTCTAACTTTCTTCAAAAATTTATTATAGAGCGACAGTGTTAACTGCTAATTGCTCTAGTATTCCCTAATTTAAAGACCTACAGCCTTATTCATTGCCATAATCGGCTGTAATATTGCCATAACAATAAACAATACAATTACCGCCATTGAGGCAATCATCGCAGGCTCTAATAGTTTCAGAGACACGTTTACCATACTCTCAAACTCACGATCTTGGTTATTTGCAGCACGCTCAAGCATCTGCTCAAGTTCACCTGACTTTTCACCACTGGCTATCATGTGTAGCATCATAGGTGGAAAAAGTTTGGTTTGCTGAAGTGAAGCACGAAGGCTAGCCCCTTCACTTACACGTGTTGCAGCATCTTGCACCGACTTTTTCATTTTCTCGTTAACCAATACACCACCCGAGATACGCATCCCTTCAAGTAGTGGTACTGAGCTTGACGACAAAATACTTAAAGTACGCGCAAAACGCGCCGTATTCACACCTCGTGCAACCTTACCAATCCCCGGTAAATGAAGCACTTTTTCGTCATACCAGTAACGAATATGCGGCTGCTTAAGCGCTTGCTTAATTGCCACAGCTAATGCGGTTATAATGACTAAACTTATGAACCAGTAGTTTTGTACAAAATTACTAGCTGCCATTACCCATTCGGTTGTCCATGGTAAAACCTGTTTTGACTTTTCAAAGGTCTTCAAGATTTTTGGTACCACAGTACCTAACAGTACCGACACAATTGCAATAGCAAATACAACCAGGATGGTTGGATACACCATCGCTTGTGTTATTTGACTACGCATATGCTGGCGTTGTTCCGTGTAATCAGCTAAACGATTTAAAACTTGATCAAGGTGACCCGATTTTTCACCAGCGGCCACCATAGCACGATATAAATCATCAAACACATGCGGGAACTCGCTCATGCCATCGGCTAGGGTGTAACCTTCAACTACCTTAGAGCGAACGGCCATTAACATACGCTTTAAACGCGGCTTTTCACATTGTTCAGCTACCGCCATTACGGCTCCCTCAACAGGCAATGCCGACTGTATTAAGGTTGCAAGCTGGCGAGTGATCAAAGCTAAATCTGAAGTAGAAATTTTTGGTTTAAAGAAACTACTCAATAAAGAGCTCTTCGCTCCTTTAGCTTGCTTTTCACCTTCAGCAGCAGCCACGACCTCTAACGGCATTAAACCCTGATCACGTAGGGTTTGGCGGATTTGTTTTACCGTGTCGGCTTCAAGAATGCCTTTTTTCTCTTTACCTTTGCCATCAAGGGCACGGTATTCAAATGCTGCCATGATTAACCTTCCTCACGTGTTACACGCAAGACTTCTTCTAAGGTAGTGCGACCCGCTAACACACGATTACAACCATCTTGACGAATGCTTGGACTGTGTTTGCGAATATACTTTTCAACACTTTGCTCGCCTTTACCACTGTGGATCATTTCACGAATTGCTTCATCAACAACCAACAATTCATGAATACCAGTACGGCCACGGTAACCATTAAAGTTACACTCTTCACACCCTACGGCACGATAAATTGTTGGCGGCTCAGCAGGGTTGACCCCCAATAACTGACATTCGCGCTCATCGGCAATGTGACCTTCTTTACAGCTATTACATAAAGTACGTACTAGACGTTGTGACAATACACCTAATAACGATGATGATAGTAAGAAAGGCTCAACGCCCATGTCTTCCATACGTGTGATAGCACCAGCAGCCGTATTAGTATGCAGTGTCGACATAACCAAGTGACCAGTTAATGAAGCTTGCACACCAATTTGTGCCGTTTCAAGGTCACGGATCTCACCAACCATTACTACATCAGGGTCTTGACGAAGGATGGCACGTAAGCCACGTGCAAAGGTCATATCAACCTTAGTATTGACTTGCGTTTGACCAATCCCTGGGATCTCGTACTCAATTGGATCTTCAACAGTGAGGATATTACGATCCCGCGAGTTAATTTGGCTCATGCCTGCATACAAAGTGGTACTTTTACCAGAACCCGTTGGACCGGTTACTAAGATAATACCGTGGGGCTTACTGATTAAGTCAGCAAACAATTCACGGTTACGCTCAGTCATACCTAAATCTTCAAGATTCAGCCGTGCGTTGTTTTTATCAAGTAGACGCAGTACAACACGCTCACCAAAGCTTGATGGCATAGTAGAAACACGCACATCAACAGCACGACCAGCAATTCGTAAACTAATACGGCCATCTTGAGGTATACGTTTTTCGGCAATGTCTAGTTTTGCCATAACCTTAATACGCGACACCAACAATGAGGCGAGTTTACGATTTGGCTTTAATACTTCTTTTAATACCCCATCAACCCTAAAGCGAATCACTAGCTCTTGTTCAAAGGTTTCGATATGAATATCCGACGCACCTTCTTTAATCGCTTCGCTCAGCATAGCGTTAATTAGTTTAATAATTGGCGCATCATCATCACCAGCAAGTAGATCTTCAGTTTGCGGCAATTCATCTGCAAGCGAGAATAAATCCACTTCGTTACCGATATCTTCCATCATTTGCTGCGTTTCAGAACTATCACGCTGATATGAGGCCTCTAGCAACAACTCAAATTTGTCATCTGGTAATTGTTCTAGTGAAAAACCATGACCCGCGATACGTCGTACCTCAAGTAATGCATCAACGTCTAACTCACCGCGGTAATACACAGTCCAGTTATCCTGATCTTTACCTAATAATACACCTGTACGACGCGCGTACGAGAATGGCAAACGCTTGGTTGGCAAGCTAACAAGATCATCGCTTGTTAGCAGCTCATCATGATTTGCTGGCACATCGGGTGCAAACTCATCATTGATTTCTGTAATTGCATTAGTCATCGTTGCGCTCATTCGCGTTTTGTTGCTTTAGATATTCTTCGTAAGTTGGCGGTAATACCAAGGCATCATTCCATTCAGGAAGAATTGGTGCATCCGTCAACGGCATTAAATCAATACCATCTTCTTTTTGTTTGTGTTGTTCGCCACGGATAAAGTTATATTTAGAGTGGCTCAACTTATTCATACTAATGCCATCACGCACAATGGTAGGACGAATAAATACAATCAGATTACGTTTACGCTTATTAGTGCTGGTTGAGCGGAATAAATGACCAAGTACCGGGATATCACCTAATAACGGTACTTTAGAGACACTTTCTTGCACGTCTTCATCAATCAGGCCACCTAGTACAACCATACCACCATCATCAGCCATAACCGTGGTTTTAATTGCACGTTTATTCACTGAGATATCTACCGCAGTAGCACCACTTACACTGGAAACTTCTTGTTCAATCGTTAGCTGAACCGCTGAACCGTCATTGATTTGTGGTGTAACTTTTAGCTTTACACCTACTTCTTGACGTTCAACTGTTTGGAATGGGTTAGCGTTATTTGAGCCTGTTTGCGAGCCTGTGATAATCGGTACTTCTTGACCAACAATCATTGACGCTTCTTCGTTATCCATGGTCGTTACAGACGGCGTAGCAAGAATATTAGAGTTAGTATCCGTTGAAACAGCTTGGATAATTGCACCCCAGTCGTTCTTAACAATACCCATTGCTAAACCATTGATACCGCCAAGCAGTTGTCCGAGAGGCCCCAGATCACCTTCAACGGTTTCTTCATAAGGAGTCGTATTACCAGTCTCATTACCTGTAATCGTTTTTTGTATCGTTTTATCACGAGCTTGCTCAGCAGCAACTGCCAATGATCCAACAGGTACTGTTGTACCATTGTTGAACTGCATCATCCCGCCTTGCTCTGAAATCCACTGCAAGCCTAAGTTGATACCATCAGCCTCTAACACTTCAACGATGATAGCTTCAACAAGTACCTGTGCTCGACGTACATCAAGACGTTCTATCACTTGTTCAAGTGAGCGCATCGTATCTGGTTGCGCAGTAATAACCAGAGAGTTTGAATCAGGGTGTGCTTCAATGCTTGTTTCGTTTTGGTTGCGAGAACGAGTTTTAGTCGCACCACCTTGCGCATCTTCGGCTAATGTTTTGCTCACACCTTGCAGTACTTTTACAAGGTCTTCAGCTTTTGCGTAGTTTAAATAGATAACCTTAGTATTACCTTGGTTCTCTAACTCACCATCTAAGCGGCTAATTAATTCAACAGCACGAGTACGTGCTTGCGCCTCTCCACTGACAATCACACTGTTAGTACGACCATCAGCAACAACCTTAGGAATTAAGAACTCAGGAACGCTTCCCTTGCCACCATCTTTGTAAATATTCTCAACAACAGATACCACGTCGTCTGCGGTAGCAAATTTAAGCTGTACAATATCTACACGCTTATCACCTGCTTGGTCAACAGAGCGAATAATTTCTACTAAGCGGTTAACTGAAGCAGCATGACCAGTCAACATCATCACGTTCGCAGCATTAAAGTTTGCAACGTGACCACCATCTTTTTGGTCACTAAATTGACGAACTAGAGGACCAAGCTCTTGTACACTTACGTTTTTAACACGTACCACACGTGTCACCATCATATCGCCACTGGCTTGGTTATCTTCAGTGATCAGCGGTACATTCGACTTTTTAGCATCAGAACTTTTTTCAATTTTAATAATACCGTTATCCATCTCAACAGCTGAATAACCATAAACTTCGAGTACATTTAAGAAAAACTGATAATAAAGCTTCTCGTCCATTAGCTCGTAACTGCGCACGTTTACTTTACCGCGCACATTTGGGTCAATAATAACGGTTTTATTTAAATTCCGACCTACGATATTAATGAACTCATTAATATCAGTGCCTTTAAAATTAGCTGCATACTCAACAGCTGAAACTGAAAGCGATAATCCTGTTAATAAAAAAAGCGCTGCATATTTAGCTAACCCTTTTTTGATTTTTGTGAGGTGTAGCGCGTGAACCATTCTATAAAAACTCCAAAGCTAGTTATTGCAGGCTAAATTGCACATCAATTTGTTCACCATCGCGTTCGATAGTGATACTTGCGTCAGTACTATTTCGTAATTCGTTTATTGCTGACATTGCCTGTTTCAAATCATTTAATTGATAGCCATTAATCGCAATAGCTAAATCATTATTCATTAATCCCATCTGCTTGAATAAAGCAGGATCTTTACCTGGGCTTAAACGATAACCCACTAACTCACCATCAACCATCGCTTGAGAGACGCGAATATAGTCAAATAATTTACCGGGATCGTCTAATACTTCTTCACGCGTTTCGATAAGCGCTTCTTTTATTTCTTCATCTTCAGTCGCATTTATTTCACTATTTTCGACAAGCTGCGGACCTGCGGTTAATTCTGACTCTTTACGCTCTGCCAATACGGGCATAGAAACTGTTTTCGTAAAGTCGAGTCCATCCAGCATCAAAGTTTCAAAACGACCGCTAACATCTAAAATTACTCGATCGGGTAATACTTGAGCTAGCTTTGCGCGAGTTCCTTTAATTGCATCATCAACAACATATGTTTCTTGCTTGCCTTGAGATTCGATTATTGCAAGGCCAGCTTGGTCATTTTGGCTTACCGCAACAATACCGGTTAGGTTAATACTTAGGCGAGTTTCAGGGGCGTTGTTAATAACTTGATTTTGTTTTGAGGTAGGTTTTTTAGCTTCGACAACAACTTTGCCGAATAAATTCTGTTCGATAATTTGACGTGAGCTTACAGTCTCTGCTCGCTTTGCCATGGTGTTAACACCTGTTACAGGCAGTGCTCTTGTATCGGGCTCCGGCCATACAAGCCAAAATAGCTTGGATGATAAAAAAGCAATATAAACAACAACTAACAGCACTACAAATGCACTTAGCTTGGCATGAGGTAAGCCGTTCAAAAACTGTTTAACTTGTTGTAAGTGTTGATCCATAAACTCTATTTCTTATTTTAATTTACTGCTTGATAGCTGGCCTATAGTACCTTTTCATTTTTCATTCAACAAGCGCGCTTATATTAAACTTTGTAAACAAGGTAAATTCGACGAACAGTGGGCTGCAAGGAATTACTACGACTGTTTATTTGTGATTAAGTTTCATGGTAAATTTTGCCTATATATAAGCAGCTTTCAAAGAGCACAATTGTGTCAAAAGGTAACACTCATAAGTCGCAAGACAAGCAAGATGAATTAAACGTACGCCTTGATAAGTGGTTATGGGCTGCACGTTTTTATAAAACCCGCTCAATCGCACGAGACATGGTGCAAGGTGGCAAAGTACATTATAATGGACAACGTACCAAGCCCAGCAAAATTGTTGAAGTCGGTGCTGTAGTTAAACTGCTACAAGGGGTAGACGAAAAGGTCGTGACAATTGAAAAGATCCTTGAAAAACGTCAAGGTGCCCCCATTGCACAAACCTTATATCAAGAAACTCAAGCTAGTATTGAGAAACGCGAAGCAAATGCTATCGCCCGTAAGAACAACAGCTTCTTTGCTCCACATCCTGATCGTAAACCAGATAAAAAGCAAAGACGTGAACTGTTAAAAATGAAATCAAGTTAGGTAATGCAACTCATGCAACAAGATTTACTTCATCGTTATATATTTGATCAGCTCGATGTACGTGGCGAACTCGTACAAATTGAAAACACTTATCAAGAGATGATCGCAAACCATAATTACCCAGCACCTGTGCAAACCTTATTAGGTGAATTACTTGTTGCTACCTGCTTATTAACAGCTACTTTAAAGTTTGAAGGTGAAATTGCCGTTCAACTACAAGGCGATGGCCCTGTTAAATATGCGGTAATTAATGGTGACGATAAACAAAACATGCGAGGCATAGCACGTCTACAAGGTGAAGTGACAGGAAGCACAATAAAAGACTTAATTGGTAATGGCTATATGGTTATTACAATTACGCCTACTAAAGGTGAGCGATACCAAGGTATTGTACCTTTAGAGCACGATAGCTTAGATAAATGCCTAGAGAACTATTTTGAGCAATCAGAACAGTTAAAAACACGTCTTTGGTTTGCAACTGAAGTAACAGCAGACACAGCAAAAGCAGCTGGCTTATTCTTACAAGTATTACCTGTGAATAAGGAAAAATCTGTTGAAGACTTCACTCATCTTGAAGCTATCAGCAACACTATTAAAGATGAAGAGTTACTGGGTTTAGATGCAAATACAGTTTTAACCAGACTTTACCACGAAGATAACCCTCAATTATTCGAGCCACAATCTATTAGTTTCCGTTGTGGCTGTAGCAGAGATAAAACAATTGCTGCGTTAGTGAATGTAGGTCAAGAAGAGTTACTTGCCGATGTAAAAGCAAACGGCGAAGTAAAAATTAGCTGCCATTACTGCTTAAAAGATTACATTTTTAACGAACAGGATATTAAAGCTATTTTTAACTGATACACCCAATTAAAAATATTATTGTATTAAAGCCGCATTCGATGCGGCTTTTTTATTAAAAAAAATTATCAAAAATAATGATACCGGTGTCATGAAAAAGCGCCATTTTATGACACCGGTATCATTGAAATTATTCATGTTTTTTGCCAAATATATGCCTTTTTAGGCCCTTCAGACACTCGAATATCCCTAATCCTTCTGTTACTATTCTTTTAGCAAAAGGGAAAACTAAGAACCCCAGAGCTATCCCGTTCAATCTCTCACAATTTAGGTATAAACATGACTGCAAACGCTACTAGTTTTGTTGATCTTACAGCAGCTGAACTTGTCGAACACGCTATTCGTCGTGGCGAAGGGACTTTAGCCGCTAATGGTGCTTTTGTTGCTAAAACCGGTGTACGCACTGGCCGCTCTCCAAAAGATCGTTTTATTGTTCAAGAGCCAAGCACTGAAAACGAAATCCAATGGGGCAACGTAAACCGCCCATTCGATGCAGACAAGTTTGATGCGTTATGGGCACGTGTAGAAGAACACGTGAAAAGCAAAGACCACTTCATCTCTCACCTAGAAGTTGGCGCTGATCCTGAGCACTATTTACCAGTTGTAGTTACAACAGAAACTGCATGGCATCATATTTTTGCCAAAAACATGTTTATCGAACCACAAACATACAATACTGCCGACTTCCCAGAATGGCAGGTAATGAACGTACCTTCATTTGTATGTGACCCAGAGCGTGATGGCACAAACAGTGATGGCACTGTAATCATCAACTTCGCACAACGTAAAGTACTACTAGCTGGTATGCGCTACGCAGGCGAAATGAAAAAATCAATGTTCTCTGTACAAAACTTCCTACTTCCTGCAAAAGGTGTATTACCAATGCACTGCTCTGCAAACGTAGGTGAGGCAGGCGACACAGCTTTATTCTTCGGTCTATCTGGAACAGGTAAAACAACATTATCTGCGGATCCTACTCGTTTCCTTATCGGTGATGACGAACACGGTTGGGCACCTGGTAGCGTATTTAATATCGAAGGTGGTTGTTACGCTAAATGTATCGACCTATCGCAAAAGAATGAACCTGTTATTTGGAATGCAATTCGCTTCGGTACAATCTTAGAAAACGTTGTACTTGACGAAAACCGTGTACCAGATTTCCATGATACAAGCCTTACACAAAATAGCCGCGCAGCTTACCCTCTAGAGCACGTTGAAAAACGTAAAGTAGAAAACCGTGCTGGCGAGCCAAAAGCGGTTGTATTCTTAACTTGTGACGTGAGCGGTGTATTACCACCAGTTTCAGTACTAACTGAAGAAGCTGCAGCTTACCACTTCCTAAGCGGTTACACTGCAAAAGTAGGTTCAACTGAAATCGGTTCAACAAGCGACATAGAGTCTACATTCTCAACATGTTTCGGTGCTCCATTCTTCCCACGCCCTGCAGGCGTTTATGCAGAGCTTCTAATGAAGCGTGTACGTGAATTCGGCGCTAAAGTTTACCTAGTTAACACAGGTTGGACAGGTGGCCCTTACGGTACTGGTCAACGTTTCGATATCCCAACTACACGTGCTGTAGTTGATGCAATCGTATCAGGTAAACTAGCTGATGTTGAAACTCAACACATCGATGTTCTAAACCTAGATGTACCAGTTTCAGTTCCTGGTGTAGACAGTAAGCTTCTTAACCCAATCAACACATGGGAAGATAAAGAGAAGTACGCAGAATACGCAAACAAACTAGCATCTGACTTCACTGAAAACTTTGCAAAATACGATGTTTCAGAAGCAATCAAATCAGCAGGTCCAAAAGCTTAATACCAATTCGCTTAATTAAGTGATCTATTTTGAGGCAATAAAACCTCGTTGATAGCAAGGCAAAAATTTCGTTATTTAGTTGTTCTAAATCAGAAATTTTTAACGCAGATAGCGACAGGTTTAATCCCTCAAAATGATTAAGTATTATTGCGGATTGGTCTGATACCAAGCTTACCTTCAGATTAAAAACGCCAGCTATATGCTGGCGTTTTTGTTTTTGGGTTATGAGTTAGCGAATTGTGAGAGTAAAGTTAGCGAGTTAGGATAAGCCATATAGGCTCTAGGGAAAGTGTCGTTGTAGGAATGGCTTTAGCCATGAATATATTGCTTATGGCCTAGATTCGGCACTGACGTGCCTCCTACTCGTTTTGTTGCTGAGGAACACTCTGAAGTACCAAACAATCCTGTAGATCAACTGCCATCTAATGTCTGGCATCTGAGATACGCATCACGTAGGCATGGCTTTAGCCATGAATGTGTTGGTTATGGCCTAGATTCGACCCTGACGTGCCTCCTACTCGTTTTGTTGCTGAGGAACACTCTGAAGTACCAAACAATCCTGTAGATCAACTGCCATCTAATGTCTGGCACCTGAGATACGCAACACATAGGAATGGCTTTAGCCATGAATGTGTTGGTTATGGGCTGAACTCGGCACTGACGTGCCTCCTACAGGGTTTTGTTGCTGAGGGAGTCTCTGTACAGGACAACCCCACATTTCAGCTGAAAGCTGACATCTCCAGACGCAAAAAAGCCCGACTCTTTCGAATCGGGCTTTCTTTAATTTGGAGCCTGGCAATGTCCTACTTTCACATGGCAAATGCCACACTATCATCGGCGCTGTTTCGTTTCACTACTGAGTTCGGCATGGGGTCAGGTGGGTCCAAAACGCTATTGTCACCAAGCAAATTTGGGTCGTTAATCGCCTTGGCAATCAACTAAAATTCGGAATTCTGATATCAAGTAAATGTCTACTTTAGTTTCTTAACTTCTGTCTGTTACGCTGTCATAAAACGCGTTTGGCGTTGTATGGTTAAGCCTCACGGGTAATTAGTACAGGTTAGCTTAATGGCTCGCACCACTTCCACATCCTGCCTATCAACGTTGTAGTCTTCAACGGCCCTTCAGAGACTTTAAAAGTCTAGTGAGAACTCATCTCGAGGCCTGCTTCGCGCTTAGATGCTTTCAGCGCTTATCAGTTCCGAACGTAGCTACCGGGCAGTGCCATTGGCATGACAACCCGAACACCAGCGGTTCGTTCACTCCGGTCCTCTCGTACTAGGAGCAACCCCTCTCAATTCTCAAACGCCCACGGCAGATAGGGACCGAACTGTCTCACGACGTTCTAAACCCAGCTCGCGTACCACTTTAAATGGCGAACAGCCATACCCTTGGGACCGACTTCAGCCCCAGGATGTGATGAGCCGACATCGAGGTGCCAAACACCGCCGTCGATATGAACTCTTGGGCGGTATCAGCCTGTTATCCCCGGAGTACCTTTTATCCGTTGAGCGATGGCCCTTCCATTCAGAACCACCGGATCACTATGACCTACTTTCGTACCTGCTCGACGTGTCTGTCTCGCAGTTAAGCTGGCTTCTACCATTACACTAACCGTACGATGTCCGACCGTACTTAGCCAACCTTCGTGCTCCTCCGTTACTCTTTGGGAGGAGACCGCCCCAGTCAAACTACCCACCAGGCACTGTCCGTAATCCCGATTAGGGACCAACGTTAGAACATCAAAACTACAAGGGTGGTATTTCAAGGACGGCTCCACAAAGACTAGCGTCTCTGCTTCAAAGCCTCCCACCTATCCTACACATGTAGGTTCAATGTTCAGTGCCAAGCTGTAGTAAAGGTTCACGGGGTCTTTCCGTCTAGCCGCGGGTACACAGCATCTTCACTGCGATTTCAATTTCACTGAGTCTCGGGTGGAGACAGCGTGGCCATGGTTACACCATTCGTGCAGGTCGGAACTTACCCGACAAGGAATTTCGCTACCTTAGGACCGTTATAGTTACGGCCGCCGTTTACCGGGGCTTCGATCAAGAGCTTCGTCCGAAAACTAACCCCATCAATTAACCTTCCGGCACCGGGCAGGTGTCACACCGTATACGTCATCTTGCGATTTTGCACAGTGCTGTGTTTTTAATAAACAGTCCCAGCCACCTGGTCACTGCGGCTCCCGTCCGCTTAAAGAGCAAGTCTCATCACAGATAGGAGCGTACCTTCTCCCGAAGTTACGGTACGATTTTGCCTAGTTCCTTCACCCGAGTTCTCTCAAGCGCCTTAGTATTCTCTACCTGACCACCTGTGTCGGTTTGGGGTACGATTCGGTATAATCTGAAGCTTAGAGGCTTTTCCTGGAAGTATGGCATCAACAACTTCACACCCTTGGGTGCTCGTCTCGTGTCTCAGTCTTAAGAGTCCGGATTTTCCTAAACTCTCAACCTACTCACTTTCACATGGACAACCAACGCCATGCTTGTTTAGCCTGCTCCGTCCCCCCATCGCAATTATACCAAGTACGGGAATATTAACCCGTTTCCCATCGACTACGCCTTTCGGCCTCGCCTTAGGGGTCGACTTACCCTACCCTGATTAACATGGGATAGGAACCCTTGGTCTTCCGGCGTGCGGGTTTTTCACCCGCATTATCGTTACTCATGTCAGCATTCGCACTTCTGATACCTCCAGCATACCTCCCGGTACACCTTCAACGGCTTACAGAACGCTCCCCTACCACTCAAACAAAGTTTGAATCCGCAGCTTCGGTGCATAGTTTAGCCCCGTTACATCTTCCGCGCAGACCGACTCGACCAGTGAGCTATTACGCTTTCTTTAAAGGATGGCTGCTTC
The DNA here is from genome assembly GCF_030297135.1 of Pseudoalteromonas apostichopi. Classification (NCBI taxonomy): domain Bacteria; kingdom Pseudomonadati; phylum Pseudomonadota; class Gammaproteobacteria; order Alteromonadales; family Pseudoalteromonadaceae; genus Pseudoalteromonas; species Pseudoalteromonas apostichopi. Next base: position 2,007,195 of record NZ_AP028065.1, on the reverse strand, counting down.
TAAGCCAACCTCCTGGCTGTCTGGGCCTTTCCACATCGTTTCCCACTTAACTATGACTTTGGGACCTTAGCTGGCGGTCTGGGTTGTTTCCCTCTTCACGACGGACGTTAGCACCCGCCGTGTGTCTCCCGGATAGTACTTTACGGTATTCGGAGTTTGCAAAGGGTTGGTAAGTCGGGATGACCCCCTAGCCTTAACAGTGCTCTACCCCCGTAAGTATTCGTCCGAGGCTCTACCTAAATAGATTTCGGGGAGAACCAGCTATCTCCCGGTTTGATTAGCCTTTCACTCCTAGCCACAGGTCATCCCCTAACTTTTCAACGTTAGTGGGTTCGGTCCTCCAGTTGATGTTACTCAACCTTCAACCTGCCCATGGCTAGATCACCGGGTTTCGGGTCTATACCTTGCAACTAAACGCGCAGTTAACGCTCGCTTTCACTACGGCTACCCTAATCGGTTAACCTCGCTACAAAATATAAGTCGCTGACCCATTATACAAAAGGTACGCAGTCACCCTCGAGGGGCTCCTACTGCTTGTACGTACACGGTTTCAGGTTCTATTTCACTCCCCTCACAGGGGTTCTTTTCGCCTTTCCCTCACGGTACTGGTTCACTATCGGTCAGTTGGGAGTATTTAGCCTTAGATGATGGTCCACCTATATTCAGTCAAAGTTTCACGTGCTCCGACCTACTCGATTTCACTTAAGATGCATTTTCGTGTACGGGACTATCACCCTGTATCGTCAAACTTTCCAGAATGTTTCACTAACACATAATAAGCTTAAGGGCTGGTCCGGTTTCGCTCGCCGCTACTTCCGGAATCTCGGTTGATTTCTGTTCCTACGGGTACTTAGATGTTTCAGTTCTCCGCGTTCGCCTCGTTAACCTATGTATTCAGTTAACGATACCTGCAAGCAGGTGGGTTTCCCCATTCGGAAATCCTAGTCTCAAGCGCTTTTTACTAGCTTGACTAGGCTTATCGCAAGTTAATACGTCCTTCATCGCCTCCAACTGCCAAGGCATCCACCGTGTACGCTTAGTCACTTAACCATACAACCCAAACGGGTCTTTGTTAGTGACAGCTGTTAACTTCGCCAGAAGTTAATTCATCAAATAATGATGAGAATACTAAAGTAGATACCAATTAATCTTTCGATTAATGGCATATTTTTACTTTTGAAAACTCTTTATAGATACGAATATCTATAAGAATTTTAATATCAGCTTTCCAAATTTTTAAAGAGCATATTAATTAGTTAAACCAAGTGGTTTAGCTAACTAACAATCATCTGTGTGGACACTACGAACAAATAAGTTCTAAATCGTATAAGGAGGTGATCCAGCCCCAGGTTCCCCTAGGGCTACCTTGTTACGACTTCACCCCAGTCATGAATCACTCCGTGGTGAACGTCCTCCCGAAGGTTAGACTATCCACTTCTGGAGCAACCCACTCCCATGGTGTGACGGGCGGTGTGTACAAGGCCCGGGAACGTATTCACCGCATCATTCTGATATGCGATTACTAGCGATTCCGACTTCATGGAGTCGAGTTGCAGACTCCAATCCGGACTACGACGCACTTTAAGTGATTCGCTTACCCTCGCAGGTTCGCAGCACTCTGTATGCGCCATTGTAGCACGTGTGTAGCCCTACACGTAAGGGCCATGATGACTTGACGTCGTCCCCACCTTCCTCCGGTTTATCACCGGCAGTCTCCTTAGAGTTCCCGACCGAATCGCTGGCAACTAAGGATAGGGGTTGCGCTCGTTGCGGGACTTAACCCAACATCTCACAACACGAGCTGACGACAGCCATGCAGCACCTGTATCAGAGTTCCCGAAGGCACCAAACCATCTCTGGTAAGTTCTCTGTATGTCAAGTGTAGGTAAGGTTCTTCGCGTTGCATCGAATTAAACCACATGCTCCACCGCTTGTGCGGGCCCCCGTCAATTCATTTGAGTTTTAACCTTGCGGCCGTACTCCCCAGGCGGTCTACTTAATGCGTTAGCTTTGAAAAACAAGTCCGAAGACCCGAGCTTCTAGTAGACATCGTTTACGGCGTGGACTACCAGGGTATCTAATCCTGTTTGCTCCCCACGCTTTCGTACATGAGCGTCAGTGTTGACCCAGGTGGCTGCCTTCGCCATCGGTATTCCTTCAGATCTCTACGCATTTCACCGCTACACCTGAAATTCTACCACCCTCTATCACACTCTAGTTTGCCAGTTCGAAATGCAGTTCCCAGGTTGAGCCCGGGGCTTTCACATCTCGCTTAACAAACCGCCTGCGTACGCTTTACGCCCAGTAATTCCGATTAACGCTCGCACCCTCCGTATTACCGCGGCTGCTGGCACGGAGTTAGCCGGTGCTTCTTCTGTAAGTAACGTCACAGCTAAGTGCTATTAACACTTAACCTTTCCTCCTTACTGAAAGTGCTTTACAACCCGAAGGCCTTCTTCACACACGCGGCATGGCTGCATCAGGCTTGCGCCCATTGTGCAATATTCCCCACTGCTGCCTCCCGTAGGAGTCTGGGCCGTGTCTCAGTCCCAGTGTGGCTGATCATCCTCTCAAACCAGCTAGGGATCGTCGCCTTGGTGAGCCATTACCTCACCAACTAGCTAATCCCACTTGGGCTAATCTTATGGCGTGAGGCCCGAAGGTCCCCCACTTTGGTCCGTAGACATCATGCGGTATTAGCAGTCGTTTCCAACTGTTGTCCCCCACCATAAGGCATATTCCCAAGCATTACTCACCCGTCCGCCGCTCGACGCCAGAGGTGCAAGCACCTCTTCGTTTCCGCTCGACTTGCATGTGTTAGGCCTGCCGCCAGCGTTCAATCTGAGCCATGATCAAACTCTTCAATTAAAAGTTTTTTCTGTCCCGAAGGACATGCTCAATGAATTCTGAATTTTGATATCTTTCGATATCGAATTGACTGTGCTGAAACAAGTAAACTTGTTTCCGTTGGTCACTCAGTTCAATTGAGACTCTAAATTTGTTTGCGTCATCTAGCGAACTAGAATCTGCTGTTAGAACTCAATCTGTACGAGTGCCCACACAGATGATTGCTTTATATTGTTAAAGAACGTTTGAGATACTTTCGCGTCTCAAGGGCTGTGCATTCTACGCAAGCCGTTATTTTTGTCAACACTTAATTTTGAGAAAAGTTTATTTTTTCAAAACTCAGTTTTACTTGACTCAACCAACTCGTCGTTTTGCTTTTTTGTAAGCAGTCCGCCGTGTCGGTGGATGCGCATTATAGGGAGATCCGAATTCAGATCAACTGTTTTTTGCAGTTTTTATTAAAAAAATGACTGTTCGCGCAAAATACGAACGAAACGTGCAAAAACCACACTAAATTAGCAGTATTTGAGTTATTTAAACAATATAAGAAGTAAAAAACTTATTTGAGTTTGTATAAAGATGGGCTCACTTAATAAAGAGAAACGTAATGATCTTTACATGTGATCTTTGTTGCTAGTTGCTAGTTGCTAGTTGCTAGTTGCTAGTTGCTTCAAGATGGTATGGTGATGATTGTGGATTGATAGAGTTATTTTATTAGAAATGAATTTCAGAAAGTAAAAAGCCGAGCATAAGCTCGGCTTTTTGGTGTCTTTACGACTTACTCTGCAGACTGCGCGTCTTCTTGAACTTCTTCGTTTGTCGCTGGGCGACCAACTAGTTCAATATAAGCCATTGGTGCATTATCACCAGCACGGAAGCCACACTTAAGAATACGAGTGTAACCACCAGGACGGTCTGTATTACGTGGACCGATTTCGCTGAATAATTTACCAACTACTTCATTATCACGCGTGCGAGCAAACGCTAAACGGCGGTTTGCTACACTGTCAGTCTTAGCCAGTGTGATTAAAGGTTCAATTACACGGCGCAACTCTTTAGCTTTAGGCAAAGTTGTTTTGATGATTTCATGTTTCACCAAAGAACCAGCCATGTTGCTGAACATCGCTTTGCGATGGCTGCTGTTACGGTTTAATTGACGACCACTCTTACGATGGCGCATGACCCTATCCTTCTAACTAAACTAATATAGTGATTTAGATTATTCAGCTAGGCTTGCAGGCGGCCAATTTTCTAGGCGCATACCTAGAGAAAGACCACGTGAAGCTAGCACGTCTTTAATTTCAGTTAGAGACTTCTTACCTAAGTTAGGCGTTTTAAGAAGCTCAACTTCAGTGCGCTGAACTAAATCACCGATATATTGAATTTGCTCGGCTTTCAAACAGTTTGCTGAACGTACTGTTAGCTCAAGATCATCAACTGGACGAAGTAGAATAGGATCGAATTCTGGCTTCTCTTCTTTCTCTTCTGGCTCAGTTACATCACGTAAATCTACGAATGCATCTAATTGCTCAGCTAAGATAGTAGACGCACGGCGGATCGCTTCTTCAGGATCTAAAGTGCCGTTTGTTTCCATATCAATGATTAACTTGTCTAAGTCTGTACGTTGCTCAACACGGGCTGATTCAACCGAGTACGCAATACGTTCAACTGGGCTGAATGATGCATCAAGCAGCAGACGACCAATTGGACGCTCATCGTCATCAGAGGATAAACGACTAGATGCCGGCACATAACCGCGACCGCGCTCAACACGAATACGCATGCTGATCTCGCTGTTAGCTGTCGTAAGGTGACAGATAACGTGATCTGGGTTGGCGATAGTTACATCACCATCGTGCTGAATATCAGCCGCAGTCACAGGGCCTACACCAGATTTAGTCAGGGTCAGAAAAACTTCATCTTTGCCTTCTAAAGTTACTGCTAGACCTTTAAGGTTTAACAGAATTTCAATGATGTCTTCTTGTACGCCCTCTTTCGCGCTGTACTCATGCAATACACCGTCGATTTCTACTTCAGTTACTGCACATCCAGGCATAGATGATAACAGTATACGGCGTAAGGCATTACCCAAAGTGTGACCGAAGCCACGCTCTAATGGCTCTAAAACTACTTTAGAACGCGTTGGGTTGATAGCGTCGATATCGACTAACCTTGGTTTTAGGAATTCGGTAACAGAACCCTGCATTTTATCCTCTCTTAACTCTTAACTTTACTTAGAGTAAAGTTCGACGATTAGTTGTTCGTTAATGTCCGCAGACAGATCTGAACGCTCAGGTAGGCGCTTGAAGCTGCCTTCCATTTTCTTACCGTCAACTTCAACCCAAGTCGGCTTTTCACGTTGCTCAGCCAACTCTAGAGCAGCGATGATACGTGCTTGTGTTTTCGACTTCTCACGAATTACAACAGTATCTTCTGGAGTAATTACGTATGAAGGGATATTCACTACACGACCATTAACTAAAATCGCTTTGTGGCTTACTAACTGACGTGCTTCAGCGCGTGTGCTAGCAAAACCCATGCGATATACAACATTGTCTAAACGTTGCTCTAAAAGCTGTAACAAGTTTTCACCTGTATTACCTTTAAGGCGAGCAGCTTCTTTGTAGTAGTTACGGAATTGCTTTTCTAGTACACCGTAGATACGACGAACTTTTTGCTTTTCACGTAGCTGTAAACCGTAATCAGATAAGCGACCTTTACGAGCGCCGTGCTGACCAGGTGCAGTCTCAAGTTTACACTTAGAGTCGATAGCTCTTACGCCGCTCTTAAGGAACAGGTCAGTACCTTCACGACGACTCAGCTTGAGCTTAGGGCCCAAATATCTTGCCATGTTATTTCTCCTAACCTATTGTTAAACGCGACGTTTCTTCGGTGGACGACAACCATTATGAGGGATTGGCGTCACGTCAGTGATGTTGGTGATACGGTAACCAGCAGCATTCAAAGCACGTACAGCAGATTCACGACCTGGACCTGGACCTTTGATGAAAACTTCTAGATTTTTTAAACCGTATTCTTGAGCAGCAGTACCTGCACGCTCTGCAGCAACCTGAGCCGCGAATGGAGTAGATTTACGTGAACCACGGAAACCTGAACCACCTGCTGTTGCCCAAGATAGTGCATTACCTTGACGGTCGGTAATTGTTACAATAGTGTTGTTGAAAGAAGCATGAACGTGAGCCATACCATCAGCAACTTGCTTTTTAACCTTCTTACGACGAATTGGTGCTTTAGCCATAATCTACCCCACCTTATTTCTTGATAGGCTTGCGAGGACCCTTACGAGTACGCGCGTTAGTCTTAGTACGTTGACCACGTAGTGGTAACGAACGACGGTGACGTAGGCCACGGAAACAACCAAGGTCCATAAGGCGCTTGATATTTAATGTAACTTCACGACGAAGGTCACCTTCTACAGTGTACTTGCCAACTGCTTCACGCAATACGTCAAGTGTTTCGTCTGAAAGTTCACCGATTTTTGTGGTCTCGGCGATACCAGTCGCTGCTAAGATAGCCTTAGAGCGAGTCTTACCTATGCCATAAATAGCAGTTAAACCGATAACTGCATGTTTATGATCAGGGACGTTAATGCCAGCGATACGGGCCACTAACACATCTCCTATATTTGAATTTGGTAATCATCTGTTTGAAAAGCCCGTAAGGATACTCAAACGAAGACCAAATCACAACTAAAAACACAGGCCGAGTAAATAACTCAGCCTGCACGACTGTTTAATTAGCCTTGCCTTTGCTTGTGCTTAGGCTCACTGCAAATTACGCGTACTACACCAGCACGTTTAATAACTTTACAGTTACGGCATATTTTCTTAACGGAAGCACGTACTTTCATTGCTCAACTCCGTAAAATGACCTTATCGACCGTAGCCTTTAAGGTTTGCTTTTTTCAGCACAGAATCATACTGATGTGACATCAGATGCGTCTGTACTTGTGCCATAAAGTCCATGATTACAACAACGATAATCAAAATTGATGTACCGCCGAAATAGAATGGCGTTTGCCATGCCATAGTCATGAATTCGGGCACCAGACAGATAAAGGTTATATACAAAGCACCTGCCAATGTCAGGCGTGTCATCACTTTATCAATGTATTTAGATGTCTGCTCACCTGGACGAATACCTGGGATAAATGCGCCAGATTTTTTCAGGTTATCTGCTGTTTCACGCGGGTTAAATACCAACGCGGTGTAGAAAAAGCAGAAGAAGATAATAGCCGCAGCTAAAACCATCGCATATAAAGGTTGACCTGGAGTCAACGTTGTAGCGATTGCTTGTAGCACATCAGCGACCGGACCTTCACCCTGGCCGAACCAGCTTGCAATTGTACCAGGGAACAGAATTATACTGCTAGCAAAGATTGGTGGAATAACACCCGCCATGTTTACTTTCAGTGGTAAGTGCGTGCTTTGAGCAGCAAATACCTGACGACCTTGTTGACGCTTCGCATAGTTAACGACGATACGACGTTGACCACGCTCAAAGAATACAACTAGGTAAGTAACAGCGAATACGATTACAGCAATCAATAACAGTACAAGTACATTCAGATCACCTTGGCGCGCCATTTCGGCTGTCGAACCAATAGCAGACGGCAGGTTAGCTACGATACCAACAAAAATCAGAACAGAAATACCGTTACCGATACCACGTTCTGTAATTTGCTCGCCCAACCACATTAGGAACATAGTACCAGTTACTAAACTCACTACAGCAGTGAAGTAGAAACCGATACCAGGGTTAACAACTAACCCGTCCATCATGCCCGGTAAGCTTGTAGCAATACCGATTGATTGGATAGTAGCAAGCACAAGCGTGCCGTAGCGTGTGTACTGGCTAATTTTCTTACGCCCTTGCTCACCTTCTTTCTTAAGCTCTATAAACGGCGGATACATATGCGTTAATAGTTGCGTAATAATCGAAGCCGAGATGTACGGCATAATACCCAGTGCTAACACTGAAGCGCGCTCAAGCGCACCACCGCTGAACATGTTAAACATTTCAACAATGGTGCCCTTTTGTTGCTCGAAGAAATCGGCAAGTACAGCGGCGTCAATCCCAGGGATCGGCACGAATGAACCTAGACGGTAAATAATGATAGCACCTAATACAAATAGTAATCGACGCTTCAATTCCGAAAGCCCACTTTGTGCACTTTTCATATCTTGACCTGGTTTAGCCATTAGTACTTCCTTAGTCTTCTACCTTGCCTCCGGCAGCTTCGATAGCTTCGCGAGCACCTTTAGTCACTTTAAGACCTTTAACGGTAACTGCGCGTGAAACTTCGCCAGATTTAACTACTTTAACGAACTGGATGTTCTTTTTAACTAGACCAGCTGCTTGTAACGCGTTTACGTCTACTACATCGCCTTCAACTTTAGCGATTTCAAAAAGGTTAACTTCAGTAGATACTAATGATTTACGTGAAGTGAAACCAAATTTAGGTAGACGACGTTGCATAGGCATTTGACCGCCTTCGAAACCAACGCGAACTTTACCGCCAGAACGTGATTTTTGGCCTTTATGACCACGGCCACCAGTCTTACCAAGACCAGAACCAATACCACGACCTAGACGTTTCTTTTCAGTTTTTGCACCAGCAGCAGGTGAAAGTGTATTCAAATGCATCGAATTAACCCTCAACCTTTACCATGTAAGAAACTTGGTTAATCATACCACGCACACATGCTGTGTCTTCTAACTCAACAGTGTGATTGATACGACGTAGACCAAGACCACGTAATGTAGCTTTATGCTTCGGTAAACGACCGATAGAGCTCTTTACTTGTGTTACTTTTACAGTTTTATTAGCCATGGTTTACCCCGTGATTTCGTCAACGCTAAGACCACGTTTAGCAGCGATTGACTCTGGAGAATTCATGTTCTCTAGAGCAGCAATCGTTGCACGAACGATGTTGATCGGGTTAGTTGAACCGTATGCTTTTGACAATACGTTCTGTACACCAGTTACTTCTAGTACTGCACGCATCGCACCACCGGCGATGATACCTGTACCTTCAGAAGCAGGCTGCATGTATACTTTAGAACCCGCGTGGCGACCCTTGATTGGGTGCTGTAGCGTGTTACCGTTAAGGTCTACACTGATCATGTTGCGACGTGCTTTTTCCATTGCTTTTTGAATAGCAGCTGGAACTTCACGTGCTTTACCATAACCAAAACCTACTTTACCTGCGCCGTCACCAACTACTGTTAGTGCAGTAAAGCTAAAGATACGACCACCTTTAACTACTTTAGACACACGGTTTACCGCGATTAGCTTTTCAGCCAAATCAGGCTGTTGTTGCTTTGCTTCTACGTTAGCCATTGTCTACTCCTAGAATTGCAGACCGGCTTCACGCGCTGCATCAGCAAGCGCCTTCACACGGCCGTGATATTTAAAGCCACTGCGATCAAAAGCAATCTTTTCGATGCCTTTGTCAGCTGCACGTTCAGCAACCGCTTTACCAACTGCTTGAGCAGCTGCAACGTTACCTGTGCCTTTAACTGTTTCGCTAATTGCTTTTTCAACAGTAGAAGCAGCAGCCAGTACATTACCCTCAGCAGTAACTACTTGAGCGTAAATGTGACGTGGCGTGCGGTGGATAACAAGACGCGTTGTGCCTTGTTCAATATAATTTCTACGAGTGCGTTTAGCACGACGTAGACGAGCTGTTTTTTTATCCATCGTCTTACCTTACTTCTTCTTAGCCTCTTTACGGCGTACATTCTCGTCCGCGTAACGAACACCTTTACCTTTATAAGGCTCAGGTTTACGGTATGCACGGATGTTAGCAGCTGTTTGACCAACTAACTGCTTGTCTACGCCCTTAACTAGAACTTCTGTTTGGCTTGGTGTTTCAATCGTAATACCTTCTGGTACTTCGAAATTCACTGGGTGTGAGAAACCAAGAGTTAAGTCTAATACTTTGCCCTTAGCTGCTGCACGGTAACCAACACCTACTAACTGAAGTTTCTTCTCGTAACCTTCATGCGTACCAACAACCATGTTGTTGATTAGAGCGCGAGCAGTACCTGCTTGTGCCCATGCATTAGCTACGCCTTCACGAGGTAAAGTTGTAATAACGTTGTCGTTAACTTGTACTTCAACAGCGTCGTTGATAGTACGAGTTAATTCACCGTTTTTGCCTTTAACTGTGATGTCCTGGCCTTTTAATGTAACTTCTACACCGGCAGGAACATTGATTGGTGCCTTTGCTATGCGAGACATAGTTCCCCTCCGATTAAGCTACAAAGCCAATGATCTCACCACCAACGCCGGCACTACGTGCTGCGCGGTCTGTCATTAGGCCTTTAGAAGTTGATACGATAGCGATACCAAGACCACCCATTACCTTTGGTAATTCGTCACGTTTCTTATAGATACGTAGACCAGGGCGGCTAACACGCTGGATATTTTCAATAACAGCTTTGCCTTCGAAATATTTTAAATCGATAGAAAGCTCAGGCTTCGCTTCACCGCTTACAGCGTAATCTGCGATATAACCTTCATCTTTTAATACTTTAGCTACTGCTACTTTCAGTTTTGAAGTTGGCATCGTTACTGATACTTTCTTCGCTGACTGACCGTTACGGATACGTGTAAACAAATCCGCAATAGGATCTTGCAAGCTCATAGTCTTACTCCCGTGATACTATTACCAGCTAGCCTTTTTAAGGCCAGGAATTTCACCGCGCATAGCTGCTTCGCGAACTTTGATACGGCTCATGCCGAATTTGCGAAGGTAACCATGTGGGCGGCCCGTAACGTTACAACGATTACGTTGACGTGAAGAGCTAGAATCACGTGGTAAAGCTTGTAGCTTTAATACCGCGTCCCAACGATCATCGTCAGATGTATTTACATCACTGATGATAGCTTTTAGTGCCGCACGCTTTTCAGCATACTGAGCAACTAATTTAGTGCGCTTTGCTTCGCGCGCTTTCATAGAATTCTTTGCCATAACCCTACCCTTATTTCTTGAATGGGAAGTTAAACGCTTCTAACAACGCACGGCCTTCATCATCTGTTTTCGCAGAAGTAGTGATTGTGATATCCATACCGCGAACACGGTCTACTTTATCATAATCAATTTCTGGGAAGATGATTTGCTCACGTACGCCCATGCTGTAGTTACCACGTCCATCAAAAGACTTAGCACTTACACCACGGAAGTCACGGATACGCGGGATAGCGATTGAAACCAAACGCTCAAAAAAGTCCCACATACGCTCGCCACGTAGGGTTACTTTACAACCAATTGGGTAACCTTCACGCACTTTGAAGCCTGCAACTGATTTGCGTGCTTTAGTGATTAGAGGTTTCTGACCAGAGATTGCTTCTAGATCCGCAACAGCGTTATCTAAGATCTTCTTGTCAGCTAGAGCTTCGCCCACACCCATGTTTAATGTGATCTTTTCGATCTGAGGGACTTGCATGACAGAGCTGAAACCAAACTTCTCTTGAAGTTCAGCGACTACTTTGTCTTTATATACTTCATGCAGTTTCGCCATCATTCTACTCCAACTATTAGATAGTTTTACCAGTAGATTTAAAGATACGTAATTTCTTACCATCTTCAATCTTGAAACCTACACGATCTGCTTTACCCGTTTCCGAGTTGTAGATCGCAACGTTTGATACGTCGATAGACGCTTCTTTCTCAACAATACCGCCAGCTTGGTTCAACTGTGGAACCGGCTTTTGGTGCTTCTTGATTAAGTTGATGCCTTCGACAAATACTCGACCAGACTCAGTAACAACTGAAAGCACTTTACCGCGCTTACCTTTGTCTTTACCGGCTAGTACGATTACTTCGTCATCACGACGGATTTTTGCTGCCATGATAGACTCCTTATAGTACTTCTGGTGCTAGTGAAACGATTTTCATGAACTTTTCAGTACGAAGTTCACGAGTCACAGGGCCGAAGATACGAGTACCAATTGGCTGTAAGTTATCATTTAAGATAACAGCCGCATTGCTATCGAAACGGATCAAAGAACCGTCCGGACGACGAACGCCTTTTTTAGTACGCACAACTACCGCGTTTTTAACATCACCTTTCTTCACTTTACCGCGAGGAATAGCTTCTTTTACAGAAACTTTGATGATATCGCCAACCGCTGCATAGCGACGGTGCGAACCGCCAAGGACTTTAATACACTGCACTTTGCGAGCGCCGCTGTTATCAGCAACGTCCAGCTGAGTTTGCATTTGGATCATGTTAATGACCTCCGGTGTAGAAATTACAACACGCCTTAATTCTGTTTAAAATCAAGACATTTCGGTTAAATTCCACTCAAAAAACAAGCAAGTTGTCTCTTAAGGGCGGGCAATTGTAGCAGCAATGACAAGGAAGTGGTAGGTTATTTTTTAATTAATTTGGAATTAATCGTGCTGCTTGCATTAAGGAATTACAGCGACTTGCTGGTTTGTTATTGATTATAAAACAAACAGGGCGCTAATGCGCCCTGTTTTTGACTTTAATTAAATTTTATTAATTTCCAAATAGACCTTTTAATTTGTCTTTTATTTTATCTTTGGCTTTTTCTTTCACTTCTTCTTTAGCAGCCTCACTCACATCTAAGCTATAACCTACATCATGGAATGGGCCTTTTATACGCAGAGGAATTTTAAACCCAGTGCTGTCATCTGTCGTACCCTGCCCTTCGATTGAATCAACAATCCCCGTCACTAAACGGTAGTCTACAGTGGTCATTGGTAAATCAATCTTACCTGAGCCGGTAATACGAATAAGCGGGCTTAATAGAGATAAGTCTGTATTTTCACCAATACCATTTGTGAATACAAAACTACCTTTAAGTGCTGAGAAGTCTGTCTGTTGTGAGTTATCAAAGCCAGTATCCAGGCCTTCTGATACCGCACTTAAATTCCCCTTAATCAGCTCTTTTGCTTTACGAACCATCTCTGCAATATTGGCTCCTTTCACTGCACCATCTGCAAACTCAAAGCCCACCTTGCCGTTAAGGGCATTAATAAAGCTTTTTTGACTTTGACCTGTGGTCGTTAGATCCCAGTTTAAAGAGCCTTTACCCATTAACTTATCGAAACCGGCCGCATCAGTAAGTAATGGCTGTGCATCGATTTTATCTAAAGAAAAGTTAGTGCTAATTTTATAAGGTGTTTGCTTAGCGTTAACGGTGATTACACCTTTGCCATTACCTTCGTATGCAACAAACTTATCTAAGCTGATGTTAGCTACTGCATTTTTAAGGTTCACTGTTAACTGGTTTTCGCCAAGTGTAATATCATTTGCTTTTAAACCACTTGAACGCACAACAACATTTGCATCAAGTGCATTTAGGCCGCTCATATCAATTGTTGTATCATCCCAAACAATTGGCTGCGCTGGCGCATCTGAGGCTGGTTCTGCTTGCTCTTCTTTAGCTACCCCCTCAGGTAAGTAAGGGTTTAAATCAAGCATGCCTAAATCAATATCGGCATTTACAACTAAACGGTCGCCAAGCTTAATATCGCTTTTACCTTTAATTTGTAGCTCATCTAGGGTGGCAAGTAGCTCAGCCAGTTTAAACTGCTCACCTTTTAAATGCATTGAACCTTTTACATTAAACGCATTGAAAGCATTCTCTTTAGCATTAAGCTCAACACCCTGCCAATTCGCAATGTTTTTAACTGAGTCACCACTGACAGATAGAAGCCCTTGCACATCATTACCCATTTCTGCAATTGCCCCTTTGAAATTCAAATCGATCAAGCGTGAATCAACCTCAGTGCTGACATTAAAGGTTTCGCCCTCAATCGCTTTTACGGGTGTATCTAGCGTTACATCCAAATCAAAACGCTCACCCATATAGGTAATACCGCCTTTTAACTCAAGGGTTTTACGAAGAGAAGGTAATAAAATGGCTAACTCTAAATCACTTATCTGTTGTTTTGCCCCAGTTTTACCGTCTAGATAAGTAAAGGTACCACCATAAATTGCCACTTCACCAAGCTCAATATCAAAGTTATCTGGTAAGTTAACGGCACCAGAACTCTTTTGCTGCTCAGTCTGTGGTTGCTCTGCAACCGCATCAAATAGCTGCCAGTTTGCTTTACCATTTTTATCGGTTTCTAACAAAATCGTTGGTTCGTTAATAACAAATTTATCTAGCTTAAACTCACCGCCAAATAACGACATCCAAGGAATACGGATAGCAAGTTGCTGCATACTTGCCATATTTTTTTGCGAACCAGTTTGCATATTGGCAAAGTTTACATCATTCAGTTCTAGCTTTAATGATGGAAATACCGACAGCTTTTTATCGCCATTAATAGTCAGACTACGACCTGTGGTTTGTTCTACTTGCTCCGATACTTTATTAAATATCGCGTCTGTAGGAATGAGGAATGGTGCTGCGACTACTAATGCAATTAGTAATAAGAAAATGACACCAACAACTTTCAGTAAGGTTTTCATAATCATCCTTAAAAATGGGCAAACAATGTTCATATCATAGCGGGAGTTAGGCGCAAATGCATTGCCCAACCCACAAAAAGGTTTGTAAACAAGCTTAGGTATAAGAACATGAATCAGCGCTGAAATATTTTGATACCTTTAGGTTACAAATAAATCTTGACCGAATGATACCCTAGGGTTACATTGATACCTAGAGGTTACATTTAAATCAAAAAGGAAAAGATTATGTCTAAGCAAGATATACAAACGGAAGAAAAGTTTATGAGCCATAACGCATGGTTTTCAATATTCATGGGAATTACGTTATTAATCATTAGTGTTTACCCAATGCTTAAGCAAACATCAGCACCTTTACTGTTTATCGGCGCTGCCGCTTTTTTAGGTTCATTTTTTATGTTTGTGATTAGAGGTGGGTTTACATGGAAACTTGGGTATCGCCTTATGTATACCGATGAATTTTTAAAGACAATTGATACCATCGCTTATAAACATGTGGTTCTTGGATTACTTTTTAGCATGGGGGTTATTTTTTTATTGTCTGATGACCTTGCTTTAAATGTATCTCATAGCATGATGGCCACATTTTACCTCGCTCAAATGTGTTTAGTATACGGCGTATCAATTCTTTGGCAGAGTAGAGACTAGGTATAATAGTGGAAAATAATATCGCTAAATTCCGTAAAGAGAAGGGTTTATCGCAGCAAGAACTCGCTGATGCCATTGCAGTATCACGTAAAACCATTAGCACAGTTGAAACAGGCCGCTTTATACCTTCGGTTATTATCGCGTTAAAAATTGCAACCCACTTTGAACTTACCGTTGAGCAATTATTTACACTTGATGATAATGATTAATTAATCAAGTCAATCGCAATCTTGCTCTATCAGTAAGATTGCATCATTTCATTACTTCGGTATGATGCACGACCCTGTTGTTTTTGCACCCTGTGTACTAAAATCAAACAACCTAATTTGGTCAAAACTGGAGTATCGATTAAGCATGAAGAAACTGCTTATTTCACCGTCAAAAATGGCGCTTGGCGAGCAAGAAAGTCAAATTTATCAAAACATCCTCAAGCAGGCCTCTGATATCAGCTTAAACCTAATGGCAGTTAAAGTAGAAAACCACCCTGAAGACTTTTTAGGCTGGTGCTATGAGCTATTAAGTGCAAGCCGCGATCGCATTAACTACGATCTATTAGAAGATAAGCAATTACCGACACTTAAGAAACTTCATGACTTATTAATTTCTGCCATCAGCTTTTTGCAATTAAAAACCTTAAGAGTTGCACCATGGCCAGTTATCGCAGGCTTCATCGAACAGCATAAAGAGCTTGTGGCACTTGATGAGCAACTACGTTTAGCTAATTACATTGCAGCGATTAAATCACAATCATTAAAAGAGATGATCCCTGAAGACCGTTTAGCGTTTTCAGGTAAACACAGTGCGTCGCTTGATCCAAGCAGCTATAACTTCGATGTTGAATGGTTTGCTTCTACGAAGAACGCAAAAGGCTTTCACCAAATGTTGAGTGATTTGCCTGGTGCATTCGATGAAGCCTTAGCGCACATTCCACTTGAAGGCGAAATAACCCAAGAGCATTATCAACACTTTATGGTTGCATACTTGATGGCATTTAATGGTAGCGATGAAAAGCCAACGCTTGCTCCTGCAACTCGCTTACTTGCGATGCGCCGACCTGATGTGTTTACACCAATCGTAAATAGTAAACTTGATGCCCTTTGTGGGGCACTAGGTATTACCAAATTAAATAACCGTGATTTTGAGCGCTACTGGCAAGATATTGTAGAAGCAATCCATAATATGCCTTGGTTCAAAATGGCTAGCGCCGCAAATGAACTTGAGCAATCTTTAGTTGAAATTAAAGCCCTATTACCTAGCTTCTTTTATTATGCAGATAAAAGTACCGCCGATAACTCAAACTATATTAAGTTGTTAAACAAACCTAAGAGTACCACGAGCTCAGCAGGTAAAAAGACCGTACGCCGTGGCAAAGAATCAGCTGAGATACTGGTAGACCGTGCATTAGCAAGTGATGATATCCCTGAACATATCAAAGCAAAGCGCGATTCAATCATCAGTGAAGTTGAAAAAGGCCGAAGTGTTGAAGAGACTATTAGTCTGATGCGAGCGATTTTCGGCTAAGTCACTCTCAAATAAGAGAAACCCGGGTGCTTCGCAATTGTGCAACCGGGTTATTTTTTGCACCACACAAGTGCGCATGAACAATTCAAATATCCACTATTTTTTCAATTAAGCCATCTTAGAAGTCTGTTTTTAAAGCATTTAAGCATAAAATAGCCCATTCAAAATGAACTTGGCACAACCAGTGCAACATCGTATCCAGACAACACATAATAAATGTCCTCGAATAATAACCAGACTGCAATCTGAAATGGGACAAAATCAACATAACAACAGGATACAGAAACATGCTAAAACTAAAAAAAACGGTCGCAGCAAGCGCTCTTGCGCTATTAACTTTGAGCTCGACATATAGTTATGCAGAAGTCACAGCAAACGCTGCGGCAACGTCAAATTACTTATGGCGTGGTCAAGAGCAAACTGGCGGTGATGCTGCAATCCAAGGTGGTATCGACTACGCAAGTGAATCTGGCTTTTATGCGGGTACTTGGGTATCGAATGCTAGCTGGGCTGACGACATGACGTACGAGCTAGACCTTTATGCTGGTTTTGGCGGTGAAATCAATGAAACCTTTAGCTACGATGTTGGCTACATTTATTATGCATACCCAGATGCAGCATCTTACACAGATGCAGATTTCTCAGAAATCTACGGTAGCATTAGCATGGGTAGCTTCACCTTTGGTGCAGCAGTACTAGCAACATCAGCAGCTAGCGGTGACGGTACAGACTTTGGTGATTCACTTTATTTAAATGCTGACTACAGCTTCCCAGTTGGCAGTACCGGTGCAGAAATGGCCCTTCATTTAGGTCATTACTCAGGGGATTTCATTGGTGATGATGACATCATCGACTACGGCGTTTCAGTGTCGAAAGACGGCTTTACTTTCGGTCTTTCAGACAATGACATCGATGGTTCAGATGTAAAAGTGTACGTCGCTTACGCGGTTGACTTCACTTTATAAAGAATGTGTTACTTGCTGCAACACGAAGGGCCGTAAGGCCCTTTTCTCGTTTAGGGCTATTCGTTAAGGCACACTATGACCAGTTGAGCCTTGCCAAATGCGATACCATTGTTCACGGCTCATAGAGAGCTGCTTAGCTTCAACCGCTGATTTAACACGTTCAATGTTACCCGTACCAAGTACCACAGACGGTGCACTCGGGTGCATTAACAACCAAGCATAAACAACTTGATCAATTGCTGTGGCGCCAATTTCAGCACCAACCTGCTCTAACACGGCACGTAAACGCACTGCTTTTTCATCATCGCTTGAGAATAAACGCCCCCCTGCCAATGGTGACCAAAGCATAGGTTTAATATCAAGCAACTGGCATTGATCTAAGCTACCATCATCAAGGGCTTTCATTTCGTAGGGTGAAAACTCGATTTGATTGGTCACTAGTTCAAAGTCTAAACGCGACTGTAACAAGCTCAGTTGCGATGGCGTAAAGTTAGATACACCAAAATCAATAACATCACCATTCGCTTTGAGCGTATTAAATGCTTCTGCCATTTCATCGGCATTCATCAAGTAATCAGGGCGATGAATAAGTAATACATCTAAACGATCAGTGTTGAAGTTTTTTAGTGACTGCTGTGCTGAGGCAATAATATGCGCGGCACTTGAATCATAGTGGTTTGCTTTGCCTTGTAATCCTAGGCTTGCAAACGCAGGCTTGATACCACATTTAGTAATTATTTTGATTTCATCACGAATACTTGGTTTTAGTTTAAGTGCTTTACCAAATTCAGCTTCACAACCGTATTCACCGTAGATGTCAGCATGATCGGTATGTGAAACTCCCATATCGATTGCATTTTCTAAAAAACTTAAGCATTGCTGGGGCGTTACCTGCCAATCTAACAAGCGCCAGAACCCTAATACCAACTCATCAATACAACGACCATTGCTATTCACCATAACGACCTACTTTTCCTAATAAGTTCGATTCAAATTAATCCTTTAACCATATCACAGATTTACTAATCACAGCTGTTAACATACAGTTACAAAACAAATTGCTAATTTGTTACTAAACAGGATATTTTAGTACCTAAAAACAAATGTTATAAAACAAGGAATAAAAAATGAAATCATCAAATGTAATGACCGCATTGGTTGATATTTTTATCAGCCCGAGTAAAGCCTTTAATGGTTTAAAAGAAGCAAAAGGTTGGTCTTTTGTTGCCTTTATTTTACTTGCCGGCATTCTCGCCGCCAGCATGTTTGCTTTTTATAATAAAGCTGACCCGCAATTTTTAATCGATCAACAAGTGGCAGCCGCCAGTGTTGATGCCACTATTGCTGAGCAAAAAATGATTCGCCAAAGCATGGAGCAAACCATAGATATGCAAGTTTGGTTTGCTATGTTTGGTGGCATTATTGGTTTAGCTGTTATTAATGCTCTAATGGCAGGTTACTACCTATTTGTATCGAAACAAGATCCAGAAGCTAACTATGGCTATGGTGCGTGGTATGGCTTTGGCATGTGGGCCATGATGCCTTTGGTTATTTATTACTTAGGCTTTTTAATCTTAGTGCTTACAGCAAGCACTAACCAAATTTCACAAACGCTAATGAACTACCCTTCGATTAACCAACTTTTAATTGGTTTAGAAATTGGCCATCCATTCTACACCTTATTGGAGAGCCTAAATATCTTTTCTATTTGGAGCATTTTCATCGCAGCTATCGGTTTGAAGTGCTGGACTAATTTCACTTTCAATAAAGCGCTACTGTTTGCAGCTCTACCAAGTATTGTTATTTACGGTATTTGGACTGTAATCGCTCTCGTTTAATTCTGCTTTGAGCGGCGATATGCCGCTCTTAACTACCAAGGAAGTAACATGAAAAAAGCCATTATTATTGGCCTCGCTGTTACAGCATTTGTCGCATTACTAGTATCAAAGCAAGTCACAGGCAATAAAGATGCACCAGAAATGCATATTGCAGAAGTTGCACAAGGCAATATTGCCGATTCAATTTTAGCCTCTGGCAACCTAGTCTTTAACACCCAAGTGCAGCTGCGCTCTGAAGTGACTGGCCGCGTAGCGAAAGTGTTTGTCGAAGAAGGAGAAAGTGTCACTGAGGGCGATATTCTTATGCGTCTAGATACTACAGCGTTTGAATCTGAAGTTGCACGCAACAAAGCCGTGCTTCGCGCTACTGAAATTGATATTAAGCACAGCGAAACCCGACTGAAAAATATCGAACGCCAGCTAAGCCGCCAAAAAGAGCTTTATGAAGTTGGCCTCGCTGGCCAAGAAGTGTATGAAAACCTACAAAATGCCCGCGATTTAGCGAAAATAGATATTGAAGCAAAACGTGAAGCTTACAACCAAGCCCAAGCGTCATTACTCATTGCTGAAGACCGTTTAAATAAAAGTGTATTTCGCGCACCAATGAGTGGGCTACTTGCATCGGTAAATATTAAAGAAGGTGAAACCGTAATTGCCGGAACAACCAACATTATTGGCTCAGATCTGATGCTAGTAGCAGATCCAAGCGCTATTTTAGCCGAACTTCGCGTGGACGAAACCGATATTGCTGGTATAAAACTAGACCAACATGCAGATATATATGCCGCCGCTTACCCAAACCAACCTTTTACTGGCAAAGTAATAAACATTGGTACTTCAGCAAAAAACCAAGCCGGTTCACAAGGGTTATCATTTAAAGTCAAAGTACTACTTGATGCCACTGACCGCCAACTATATGCCGGTATGAGTTGCCGTGCTGAAATTGCGACAAGTATTGCCGAAAATGGCTTAAAACTCCCCATTGAAGCAATTCAAAAAGAGGATGATAGCTACTTTGTTTGGAAGCTTAACGCAGATAATACAGTAACTAAAACAACTGTAACGGTAGGCATTTCTTCAGATATCGAACAAGCACTAACCAGCGGTGTTGCAAAGGGAGATCGTATTGTTATCGGCCCAGCTAGACCTCTCAGCTCACTAAAAGAGGGTGATACGGTAGCCGTTAAAAACAGCCCTGAAAAAGGTGCTAGCTAATGTCGGCGGTGATAAAACTTAGTAATATCAATAAGCAATATAAAATGGGCGAACAAGTTTTCAAAGCCCTTGATGATATCAATATTGAAATTGCTCAAAATGAGTATGTTGCCATTATTGGCCCTTCGGGTTCAGGTAAATCAACCCTGATGAACTTGCTTGGCTGTTTAGATACCCCTACAAGTGGTGACTACTATTTAAAAGATAAGCTGGTAAAGCGAATGACCGAAACTGAGCTTGCTCATCAGCGTAATGAAAGTGTTGGCTTTATTTTTCAAAGTTTCAATTTGTTACCGCGAGCATCAGCTCTTGAAAATGTTATGCAGCCACTTGTGTATCGATTTATCTCTGCCAAAGAGCGAAAGCAGCAAGCGCTCGAATCATTACAGCGGGTTGGTCTTGGCGATAAGGTAAATCACCTTTCGAGCCAGCTTTCTGGTGGGCAACGTCAACGTGTCGCGATTGCTCGTGCACTTGTTACTAAACCACATATTTTACTTGGTGATGAGCCTACAGGTAACTTAGATAGTAAAACCACCACTGAGATCATGGCACTGTTTGATGAGCTTCATAACGAAGGGCACACCATTATTTTGGTTACTCACGAACAAGATATTGCTGATCACTGCCAGCGTGTTATTCGTTTAGTTGATGGCAAGGTTGTCAGTGATACCCGTAAAGGCGAAGGAGCAAGGCAACATGTTTAAATCTGCTATCGCTGTTATGGAAGGCACTAAAGCCGCACTCATGGCAATTAAAGCAAACGCGATGCGTAGTGCCCTTACCTGCTTAGGTATTATCATTGGTGTTGCAGCGGTTGTGACCGTAGTGGCAGTAATGCAAGGATTTACCAAGCAAATTAATGATCAGCTGGCTGATATGTCTCCTGATGTGACCAATATAAAACCTTACACTAGCGTAGAAAAAGAAATGGTAGGCCAACAAGCAAAGCTAACCTACAGCGACTTTTTAACCCTAAAAGCACGCGTTAAAGAAGCCGAAACCTTTACTGCGCTGATGTTTACTTGGCGCTTTTCTGGTGCAGCAGAGTACGGCAATAAAAGTCATGCTTCACGCGTGATGGGTACCGAGCAAGACTACCAAAAAGCTTACCGCACCTACCCAGAACTCGGCCGATTTATTCGCGCAGAAGATGATGAAAAACGCCGTCGAGTGGCGTTTATCGGCCCTTCAATTATCGAAAAGCTCAACTTGCCTGAAAACCCTGTAGGTGAATATATCAAACTCGGTGGTGAGTGGTTTCGCATTATTGGTGTTGCTGAAAAACAAGGTAGCTTATTAGGTTTTGACCAAGACGATTACATTAATATTCCAATAAGTACCATGAGTGCGCTAGAAGGCGGCAGTGTTGATACTAATGTGCAAATGATGTTTCGTTTAAAAGACGATGCTAACGAAACGCAAGTACTGGGTAAAATTCGCCGCATCTTGCGTCAATTACATAAACTAAAAGACGGCGAAGATGACGACTTTGAGTTTGAAACCGCCGAAAAAGCCCGTGCTAATATCGATAAATTTACCGGAAGTGCAACCGCAATTACCGCGGGGATAGTCGGTATCAGTCTGGTGGTTGGGGGTATCGGTGTGATGAATATCATGCTGGTTTCGGTAACAGAACGCACTCGTGTGATCGGCACTTTAAAAGCATTAGGGGCAACACCTGGCTTTATTATGCTGCAATTTTTAGTTGAAGCGGTGGTGCTATCACTTTTTGGTGGCTTAATTGGTTTAGCGATAGGGTATGGTGCCGCGGCACTGATTTCGTTATCAGTGCCGAGCATGCCAGATGCATACATACCGGGTTGGGCGATTATGCTGTCATTTGGCTTTACGTCATTGATTGGTATTGTGTTTGGCTTAGCGCCCGCTATTAAAGCGGCACGCTTAAACCCAATTGATGCACTGCGTTATGAATAACTAGTCTGGCTTATAAGGTACTTGAGCACAGCTTATTTCAACTGTTTTCGGGTACCAAATAGGCCCAACTTGGTTTACTGCAATTTCAGCAAGACCATTGGTGAACGACTTATAAGTGTGAACGGTTTGCCACTCAGAGTCAGGACATTGTTCAGATAAGTCGACAGGCTTTGAACCTTCGTAAAGCGCCGCGGCAAAGTTATGATGCCACTGCTCTGTTGCAGGCGCTTTATTGCCTTGCGCTGCACTGCCATTATCGAAGTAGATATTTGTGCAACCACTTAAGGTTGCAACTAACACCGCTGTTATTAGTAAGCTTTTCATAGTTGTTGCTCCTGTGCTTGTTGCTCACACCATACTTTTACTGTGTGAGGAGCATAAATTCCGAGTGTAACTAGTCCTAATGCGCCATCAGCGAATGTTTGTTGTGATTGCATTTGGGCAACTTTTTTATCTTGGCAAATAGCCTTTACATCAACGCGCTCTTCACCAACAAGCCCCCACAGAAAGAATGGGCGGCTATCTTGGTAATCAGCTTTAGTGGCTAATTTATTGGTTATTTTTTCTGGCACTATGGTGACTGATGAACAAGCTGTCACCGATAAGGCGAGCAGCATACAGGCCATTTGTTTCATGAGTAGTTCCTTTGTCTTAGTTGTTAAGCTAAGTAAGTATAAGAACATGAGTACTCATTTTGGGTAAGAAAGCGTATAGAAATTGTAGGAAATACTACAGTTTCTAACATTTAGCCTTTGAACTAAACTGGGCTAACAACGACTAACTCTCAAGGAAAGTAACTAAAGGTCATTATGACGGCATATCTGCGTATATTTTTATTACTTGTGTGTTTGAGCGCGCTGTCTTGGTATAGCTTTTCAAGCGATCCTAGCTCTGATGAGCAGCAAGGTATAACCAAAACTGCCGTGAACCTTGCTAATTGCCAACAGCAGTTAGCACAAAGTCGCATGCAAACTTACGCAGCGCATTACATTTTGCCCTATCAGTTCAAGTTATTGAGTTGGAATATCTACAAAGCACAAATAGATGGCTTACTCACAGATTTACAAAACCTAAATGACGATGCTGATATTGTGTTACTTCAAGAAGCTATCGAAGAACCAGCTCTTACAAAGCTCAAACCATATTGGCGTTTTGCTAAAGGCTATAAGAGTGGCAGTGTGCAATCTGGAGTTATGACACTCAGCCGTTGGCCCGCCACTGTGCATTGCACACTCACTCACAAAGAGCCTTGGCTACGTAGCCCAAAAGCCACCAATATTGTGGAGTATGCGCTGCCAGATCAACAGTTATTACTCAGTATTAACCTGCATGCCATTAACTTTACGGTTGGTGTAAGTGACTTTAAACAACAGCTAGACGATGCCGCCGCCATTATGCGAACGCATAAAGGACCTATCGTATTTGCCGGTGATCTCAATACCTGGAGTGATGAGCGCCAAGCCTTATTGCAGCAAACGTTGACCCAACTAGGCCTACACGAGGCTATCTATTTAGATGATAAACGCACCAAAACATTTGGATTAGCACTTGACCAAATATGGGTGCGAGGTGTCAAAATAGAAACAACTATAGTGCCTGAGCTTGCAAGCTCAGATCATAATCCAATAATTGCAACCTTAACCATAGAGCAAAAAGAACAGTGAAAATAACAATGAAAAGATATTGGTTTATCGCATTAATGTTCTTGAGCATTAGTCAATTCTGTATTGCAGCCACTCCAGAGCAAGAAATTAATCACTTAATTGATTTTGTCGCTAAAAGCGATGCCGTATTTATACGCAATGACACAGAACACTCAAGCCAAGATGCTGCCGAGCACCTCGCTATGAAATATCGAAAAGCGACCCGCTATGCAAATACCGCCGACAAGTTTATCGAAAACCTAGCGAGCAAAAGCTCTTGGAGCGGTAAGCCCTATAAAGTAAGACTCAGCAATGGATCGTTACTCAATGCAAAAGATTGGTTGAGCAATGAATTAGAAGAGTACCGTCGAAACCAACATATTCATAATTAAATCATCAACACACAAGAAGCGAAAAGCCATGCAAGAACACAATAATCAACCACTCAATGACTTTATTGAATACCCTCATGACGAAATGCTTAAACGCGCCGAAGAGTTTTTAGCCGTTAGTCAGCGTCGCCATAGTATTCGCAGCTTTAGCGACCGCCCTGTGCCCAAAGAAATAATCGAAACTTGTATTAAAGCGGCAGGCACTGCACCAAGTGGTGCCAATCATCAACCTTGGCACTTTGTGGCAATACACAGTAGCGATGTTAAGAAACAAATTCGTGAAGCAGCCGAAAAGCTAGAGCGCTCATTTTATGAAGGCCGAGCTGGTGAAGAATGGTTAGATGCTTTAAAACCACTTGGCACAGATGCCAGTAAGCCCTACCTTGAGCATGCACCTTGGCTAATTGCCGTGTTTAGTCAAAAGAAAGGCGGTATTTCTGCCGATGACAAAAATACCAATTACTATGTTCATGAATCTGTTGGCCTAGCAACCGGCTTTTTAATTCAAGCACTACACAGAGCAGGCCTTGCTACCCTCACGCATACACCAAAGCCAATGAGCTTTTTAACCGAAATTTGTGGCCGCGATAAAGATAATGAGCGCCCTTACATGCTGCTCATTGCAGGCTACCCAGGCACAGATGCAACTATCCCTGAGCATGCCTTAGTGAAAAAGTCGCTGGACGAAATAGCAACCTTTATTTAGTTTTAAAATCAATAGCTAGCACATCACCTGGGTTTAAACCTGAAACGATGTGCTGCTGCCCATCAACCACTTCGCCAAGGCGTACAAAACGACGCACTATCTGATTATTTTCAAGTAAGTAAACCATACTCAATTGGCCATACTGGTGCACCCAACTTGAGTCAATCAACACCCCTTTTTCAGTGGCGAGCGGTAATTGTAACTGCGCATAAAGCCCAGGCATTAGCCCAGTTTGCACATCTGTTTCTAAACGGATTTCCATACTGCGCGCAGCACTATCAGCAACGGGCACTATTTCTGTCACAGTGGCAGGCATTGACGTTGATAAAGCGGGTAATTTGACTGTCAGAGCTTGGCCAACATTCAATTTAATTGCTTGTTGTTCTCTGACATTAAACGCTAATTGCAATTGCTGTGGGTTATACAGTGCGAGTAATGGCGTACCAGGGGTTGCGGTATCGCCAGGTTCTGCAAAACGCTCAACCACAACACCTGAAATCGGCGCTTTAATTTGCGTAAAACTCAACGCGACTTGTGCTTGTGTTTGCTGTTGTTTAGCAATCGCTAGGTTCGCAGTTAAATTATCGAATCTTGCTTTAGCATCGTCGTATTCACTAACAGATACCAAGCCTTGTTTGTACAAATCGTTGATACGTTTAAGCTGTTTCTCTGCTTGAGTCAGCGATGCATTAATTGCGTTTATTTGTGCTTCGCTTTGTGCAAGCCCAGCTTTAAAGTCATCTTGCTGCAAGGTAATCAATACATCACCTTGTTTTACAGTATCGCCAGCGCGTACATTTAAACGCTCAACCTGTGCCATAACTCGCGATGAGATTTGCGTATTTTGTTTTGCAATCACGGTTCCTGGCACAACTTCATCACGAGCGATATCTGCCAGTGTAACTGTCACTAACTGACCATTGTAATCGTTTGCCGATGGGTTTTTCATGCCTGCAGCTTGCTTATCAGAAAAACTGCCCGCCATGTAAAGTACCGCCACAATGATCACAAATAACGCGATAATTGAACCAATAAGTTTTGATTTACCCTGCATGAGCTTTTTCCTCTTTGGCTGCATCCTTTGCAAACACTAAATAATAAACCAGGGGCACAACAAATAATGAGAACAATGTTGATGCCACAATACCAAAAATAATTGCAATCGCTAGACCGCTAAATACCGGATCTAGGGTGATCACCAAGTTACCTAATAAGGTGGTTCCCGCTGTGAGTAAAACTGGGCGCATACGCACTGTACCTGCGGCAATTAAAGCTTGTTTAATTGCCATACCTTGGCTACGAGCTTGATTAATAAATTCAACCAAAATAAGTGAGTTACGGACCACAATACCGGCAAGTGCGATCATGCCTATCATGGCTGTTGCAGTAAATAACACCGGCTCTGGAGCACCAGCAATGGTGCGCTCTCCAAATTGATTTAATAACCAAAAGCCCGGCATGATACCTATCACGGTTAATGGAATAGCCGACATGATGATCAGTGACAAACTGGCAGAATTTGTTTGAATTCGTAAGATGATGAAAATTGCAGTTAGCGCAAACGCAAAGGCAATGCCCATATCTCTAAATACATCAATGGTAATTCGCCATTCACCTTCTCCACTAAAGGTTACGTCAGTGCCAGCAGGTAATTGCCAAGCTTGGCTACCACCATTATTGAAAAAGTGCCTACTTTGCCAATCAGTTTGGCTAAATTCGTCAGCGCTGATACCTAAGTCGGCATTGACGTCAGCAATGATCTCAGCGGGTGTACGACCGTTTAGCTCAGCCATTACATACACAACATTACGCTGATCTTTACGCATAATTGGTTTAGCAACATCTTGATACTGAAACTCGCCTAATTCAGATAATGCCACCAGCGGACGCGGTGCACTTTGCAGCCCAAATTCATCACTGGTTTTTGCGAGTTCTCTGTCACCGCGAACCTGCAATGCGAGCAATTGAGCAAATTGATTTCGGTTTTGATACGGCAGTTGCAGTTTAATATCAACAGGGTCTGTTTCGCCGCTAACATATAACACCCCAACATTTTGCCCATGCGAGGCAATGGCTAAAGTCTGGGCAATATCTTGCGTAGACACCGCCGACAATGACGCTTTACTTTTATCGGTAACAAAACGTTGTAAGGGTGCATTGGCAGCAATACTGGTATCAACCTCAACCACATGCGGCTCTTGCTTTAACCTTGCCGCAACTGCAAGAGCTGCTTGATAGTGAGTGTCTGTATCAACAAATGGCTCACTGTAAACTTCAGCCACTAAGGTACTTAAAACAGGTGGGCCTGGTGGTACTTCAACCACTTTAATAACAATGCCATCGGTTGCCAGTGGTGCTAATGCTGCACGCAAGCGCATGACCACAGCATGAGATTGATGATCACGCTCAGTTTTATCAAGCAGTAATACTCTTAGCTCAGCAAGATTGGCGGCTTCGCGTCGATAATAACCACGTACCATACCATTAAAGTCCATACTCGATGGCTGGCCAACGTAGGCTGCCACCTCGCTTACCTCATTTAATTTCCAAGTGACAGTTTGTACTTTTCGCGTGAAAGCTGCGGTTTGCTCAAGGCTCGTGCCCTCTGGCATATCGATTAAAACTTGCAACTCGTTTTTATTATCGAACGGTAGCAACTTTAAAGGCACAACACGCATGACGGGTAGCATGGCACTGGCGACAAACAGGCCTAATGTGGTCCATAGAACGAGTTTTGCACGGCCTTTAGACTCAAGTAATGGCGATAAGATGCGCTCATACAAACTATGCGGATTGGCTTCTAGTTGCATACTGTCATCAACGGGCGCTTTCAGCAGTTTCATGGCCAACCAAGGCGTTACAAAAAATGCCACAATGGTAGAAACCATCACACTGACTGGCACATTAAATGCCATAGGTGCCATATAAGGGCCCATCATGCCAGTAATAAACGCAAGCGGGATAAATGCCACCATAATAGTCAATGTTGACATAAACAACGCCACGCGTATTTCGCTCATAGCATCAACTATGCGTTGTTTTTTATCACCTTTTTGCGTTAAAAAACGACTTATGTTATCTATGCCTGTGATGGGATCATCAACCAATAAACCTAGAGAAAGTATTAATGCAAACAGCGTGACTCGGTTAATCGTATAACCAAAGGCAAAATCAAGTGTCAGGGTTATGCCGTAACAAATAGGCACAGCTAAACCAACCACAATTGCTGGTCGCCAGCCTAAAAATACGCCAACAAAAATAACCACGGTAAACACCGCAAATACTAAACTCGAGGTAAGATTATTTACTTTTTCGTTCGCTGTTTGGCCATAGTCTCGCAGTACGGTGTAGCCCACTTCATCTGGCAGCAAATTAGCCGATAAGCTGTCCATCATGCTGTGTACTTCATTGGCTACAGCTACCGCATTAGTGCCAGCTTGCTTAGCGACACTAATGGTAACTAAAGGAAGTTGTTGCTGGTTATCTGATTGAGCCAACCATTGATAGCTTTGTGCTTCGCTTGGACCATCACTCACCTCGGCCACATCACTTAGGTAAACACTCTTACCGTTAACCACGTTGACAACAAGGCGTTCTATCGCAGATTGAGAACGTAAAACATCACCCACTTGTAAGGCAATTTGCTGCTTACCTTCAACAACACTGCCCACATTAACTAATTGGTTAGATACGCTAAGCGCATAATACACATCGGTTAGGGTTGTTTGATGTGCAGCAAGCGCGCTTGCATCAAGGTTAATCGTTAATTGACGAGTTCTACCAGCAATCACTTTCACTTCGCTGGTGTTTTCGATGCGCTGTAAACTGTTAGCGATTTCGTTGGCAAAGCGGGTTAGTTGGTAATCATCGTAAAGTTTTGGATCTTTACTAAATAAGCCCAGCATCACAATGGGTACATCGTTCACTTCAACCGGGCGTATTTGCCATGAACTGATCACTGACGCCATCGTGTGTTGATAGCTATAGAGTTTAGCGTAAGTGTCGAGAATGGCTTGCTCACGGTCGTGACCAACTTCAAAGCGAAGAGTAACAACAGCAGCATTACTTTGTGTAGTCGAGTAAATATGCTCAACGCCCGTTAACTGCGCCAATAACTTCTCCAATGGTTCAGTTACCAGCCTGGCTACTTCTGGCGCTTCAACGTTTGGCGCTGCCACATATATATCAAGCATAGGAACCACAATTTGCGGCTCTTCTTCACGAGGGGTTTGCTTTAATGCCATTAAGCCAAGCAGCACCGACATAATAAAAATAATGACGGGGAGGCGACCGCTCAAGCTGTTTTTTACTGCATTATCGATAGCATTCATTGCTTAATTACCTTTGCAAAATAAGCCATGTAGGGTCGCTAAGATCGATACCACGTTTTTATCAACCACGCGATAATAGATAGTTTGGCTTTCACGTCGAGTCGAGACTATCTGCGCTTTTCTCAGCGCCGCTAAGTGTTGCGATAATGCTGACTGTGCCAACGGCACAGCTTCGTTTAATTCGCTCACGCTCATTTCACCATCTTGCAGCGAACATAAGATCATCAAGCGATTTTTATTCGCCAATATCTTTAGCATTTGCTCTGCTTGTTCCACATTGTCGGCCATAGCCGCAAAATCGATGTTCATAATCACACTACTCTATATTCTTAAATACCGCTAAAGTATAGATTGATATATTAGAAAAGTCTAATATTAGAATTTACTAATGTAGGTTTTTCTAATATATTAAATGCATCACTCTGTTATTGAGGTCTTATTATGAAACTAAATGACGCGCTTCGCCTAATTGCTGGTGTAATGATCTGTATTTCATTGTTGCTACAACAGTTTCACAGTCCGTTGTGGATTTGGTTTACGGTATTTATTGCTCTAAACTTAATTCAATCGGCATTCACTAAGTGGTGCCCAATGATCACTATTTTACGCAAACTTGGCATGGAGGATTAGTATGCTGACACCAATTCCTGACTTAATGAAAATTATTGCCCCAAACCAGCGCCGCATTAACGCTGACCAAGCAAAACAAGAATTAAGCGAAAATCACGGTTTATTAATAGACGTACGTGAGCCGGCTGAACACGCCACAAAAGCAGCGACAGGTGCTATTAATATACCGCGCGGTGTACTTGAAATGAAATTAATGGAAATTGAAAAAGATCCTGCAAGGCCAATTTACTTACACTGTGCAAGTAGTGCCCGTGCCACACTTAGTGCCGAAGCACTTACTCGTGTTGGCTACGAAAATGTCACTGTAATCACCTGTAATGCAGAACAAATTTGCCAAGTGTTTTAGCTTCATAGAATAGTAACACTGGTCGGATAAGCTCGTACTTTTCTATTTGTAGGTACAGAGCAATGACTTTTACACGCAGACGCTTTTTAAAAGCATCGGCGGCTGGTTTTGGAGCCGCCGTTTTATCTTTCGGTTTAACTGGCTGTAGTCTTAATGACGATGATGAGGAAACCACAAAGCAGACCCCTGTCAGCTTTGATCACGGTGTTGCTAGTGGCGACCCGCTAGCTGATAGCCTCATCATTTGGACTCGCATAACCCCACTTGAAAACGTCAAAAGTGTTAACGTAGTTTGGCAAGCCTCAACGGATGCTAACTTCACAACTATAAGCCATGATGGCGAAACTCAAGTAAGTGATGCAACCGACTATACCTTGAAAGTTGATCTGCAAGGTCTCGATGCCAACACCACCTATTACTACCGCTTCATAAGTAATGGTAAAACGTCACCTACTGGAGCAGGTAAAACGCTTCCAACCGACAACATAGAACAAGTAAAATTTGCCGTTGTCTCTTGCGCTAACTATCCTGCTGGCTACTTCCATGTGTATGGTGAAATCGCAAAACAAACCGATTTAGATGCAGTACTACACTTAGGTGACTACATCTATGAATATGGTAATACAGGCTATGCGACTGAAGATGCTGCCGAACTAGGCCGTTTATTACCTGATGACAATAGCGATGAAATCATTTCTTTAGCTGATTACCGCAAACGTTACGGCCATTATCGTAAAGACGAGAACCTACAAGCTGCCCATAGTCATTGTGCATTTATTACTGTTTGGGACGACCACGAAATAGCAAATGATACATGGCACAGTGGCGCAGAAAATCACAACGACGGCGAAGGTGAATTTAGCGAGCGAAAAATGCATGCGCTACAAGCTTATTTCGAATGGATGCCAATACGCAATGTCACCGATAAAGAACGTATTTATCGACGCTTTGAGTTTGGCAATTTAGTGTCATTACACATGCTCGATACCCGTGTTTTAGCTCGCGATGAACAAATTAACTATGCTGATTTCGATTTGGCCACTAGCCAAGGGCAAACTGACTTTGTTGCAGCAATCAGCTCACCTACTCGTGCTTTATTAGGTAACGAGCAACTCACTTGGCTTACCGATGGTTTAACGACAGCAACAACACAATGGCAAGTACTTGGACAACAAGTGCTGATGACTAAAATGCATTTGCCATTTGAGATTCTGCAATTACTAATGAATATTCAAGTAATTCAAGCTAGCGGTGCTGATCCTTCTGCATTACTCGCTCAAGCAAACACGTTATTTAATGAGCTTGCGCAAATTAAAGGACGCATTTTAGCTGGAGATCCAAGTGTTACAGCACAAGAGCGAGCACGCGTAGAAACGACAGCGCCCTATAATCTTGACGCATGGGATGGCTATGCTTATGAACGTGAGGTAATACTTGGGACAGCAATTGCAGCGCAAAAGAACCTTGTCGTTTTAGCGGGTGATACACATAACAGCTGGGCAGGACAATTAGTCACTGATGCCAGCAATCCTGTTTCTGCTCAAGCCGCTGCCGGTGTTGAGTTTGCGACATCTTCGGTTTCTTCACCAGGACTTGAGAACTACTTAGCGTTAAATACACAATCGAGCGAAGCTGTCGCACAAATTGAGCAAGTCATTGCATTGCTGGTTAACGACTTAGCTTATAACAACTTAGTTGAACGCGGCTACTTAACTGTCACCTTTACTCAGCAACAAGCAGTTGCCCAGTGGCATTATGTAAGTAGTGTCAAAACAGCCGATTACACACTGCTTAACGAGCGTCAAAAAGCGCTCAGCGTACAAGCTGGTAGCCCTACTTTACAAATGGCCTAACGCTTTTCATCTAATAGCGTAACTAACATTTGCTCAATGTTTTTTACGCTATAAGTAAGTGAACGTAGCAGTTCTAACTGACTGTCTTCAGGTTGATGCTCTGGTTTAGCGCTGCTAGTTTGAGTCATCTCATCTTTTTGTTTCAAGATTGCTTCGCGAAACTTCTCAGCATCAATCACTCCGAGTAATGATACCAATGCACCTTGCCCCGACTGACCTGCCGTTTCAAAGCTCAGTCGATAGAGACCAAATTGACGCATTAAGGGACCTTGACTTAGTGCTACATCGGTTATTTTTTCAAGTGGGATCGACTTTTCTTCTTTAAAAAAGACACCACGCTTCACCACTAATTTACGAGTTAACAAAGTAGCTGACATCGCCGCTAAAATACGCCCTGCCACCAGCCAGATTATTAACGCAACAATAGGAATGAAAGGGATACCTACCATACTAATCATACAGGTAAAAATACCCAGTAATAACCAATACCGTTTTACTTTGGGATCAAAACTGGCACTCAATAAACTGGTTTCTGTCATCATAGACTCCTTGATAAGAGTTATGACAATATACAAACTTTTCATTAAATACAAAAAAAGCCGAGCTAAGCCCGGCTTAAAGGTACTGCAGGGAAAGCTATTCCACTGCTTCAACCGTCACTGTTAGTTTACTCAGATCGGGTCCTTGCACGGTAAAACGGTAATCTCCCGCTGTCGGTATATTCAAGGCGATATTAGCACCAACGGCTTCTAGTAAGGCCGCTTCACCAATCACAGCGACAGGTGCATCACCACTGCCGCCATAATCTACTGTACTCCAATCTTCAGAAGCAACTTTGAACTCATAGTCACCAGCTTCTAATGTCATGGTTGTACTGTACATCGCATCACCTGCATAAATTAGAGGGTTATCCGTTCCCCAGCCATTGACGCTGCCGCGTAAGTATACTTGAGTTTCCCCAAACATTTCTGCGTTGAACACAGCCATAAGAGGCTCTTCGAGATTACTGGCGTCAAATACAAACTGATATTGACCATCGGTTGTAATATCAATTGTCATGTTTGCACCTTTTACTGCAAGCTGTTTTTCTGTGCCTAAAGTCACAGCCGCACTACTCTCACCTGAGCCATAATCCACCGTGCTCCAATCCTCAGAGGCCACTTTGAATTCATAGCTACCTGCAGATAATTGTTTAGTGAAGGTGTAAATACCTTTACCTTGATACATCAACTCGTCACTGGTACCCCAACCGTTTAAGCTACCGCGTACATAAATTGGCGTACCAACAAATGGCTCTTCATTATAAATCTTAAGTACTGGGTTTTCGGTGTCTGTGGCATCGAATGAGAACACATAAACAGCATCCATTGCCGCCGTAAAGATCATATTGGCGCCACTGCGTGTTAGCGGCTCATCTTCGCCTTCGATCACTTCAGCATCATCTGCAGAAAGCGCACCAAAATCAACGGTAGACCAATCTTCAGAAGCGACTTTAAACTCATAACTACCCGCTGTTAGAGGAATCGCAATTTTGTACTCGCCATTACCCACATATTCAAAGCTATTTGCCGTGCCCCAGTCGTTTAATGAGCCACGAACATAAACCGTTGTGCTACCAAATGGCACGATATCTGGCGCACCTACAGTAGCATCCGCACTTAGGCCTTCGCCTTGTGCATCACCTTGTGGTTTCACAAACACTGCAACAGTATATGGCGGAACATTAAAGGTACCTTCGCCCTCACCAGCTATAAAGCTTGCCGCTGACATACTTGAGTCAACACTCGCTTTTAAAACTGGATGTAGCTCAAAACCCGCAGCCGTTGATACCGTATGCGATAAGCTTTGCTCAGTACCGTTCATAACCACTACAATGGCATCGTATTGGCTATCTAGGTCAGTCAACCCAACGCCATCATCGATACTCATCACAACTAAACCTTGCTGTTGACGCTTACCAATATTGTGAAAGCCAACACGGTCTAAAATGTCTTGCTCTGTGGTTAAACTAAAGAGTGGGCTGGCACTACGAATTGCCAAGAATTCAGTAAATACATTACTTGCGTACTCAATGTCACTTGCCATCGCTTGTGCGTTAGGATTTGCTGAAATAGGCGCAATTTCGCCCCACTTCGCTTGGTTATCTTGCGCAGGCGGTAAACCCACATTCCAGTTATTTGTTTCTTTACTGAAATCAACAAAGTTAAACCAATCACCAGAATCATAGCTGTTGCGATCCATTGACTTAGAGCGCAACATATCCGCACCCATTTGCATAAATGGAATACCTTGGCTCATCAGTGGCATAGCTAGAGCCATATTGTGAACACGTACACGCTCTTCAATACTTAAGTTAGTGCCGTGCTTGTATTGCAGCTGATCCCATAGTGTTTCGTTATCATGCTTAGAGACATAGTTAATGCTGTCAGCCGGGTCAAGGGCGTAAGCCGCTGGCTGACCACTCCAGCTAAAGCTGCTGCCTTTTGCTGAATTACCTTTAAAGTCTTTAAGAATGTAGTTTTGTAAGTTACCTGCCAGTGATAAACGCAACGTATCTTGCTCAGATAAGTTGCCATCTGTGGCATTATTGCTAAAGAACGCACCACCGCGAATTGCTTCACGGATACGGTCATTAAAGGTACCTACTTCAGTGCCTGCCATATCCATTTGTTTAGCTTGCACAAACAAACGGTTATCTGCGACTTCACCAAAGTTCCACCCTTCACCGTAAAAGTAGGTATCAGGGTCAACCGCTTGCACCGCACTAAGCGCAGTCATAATTGACGCTTTTGGCATATGCCCCATCACATCAAAGCGGAAGCTATCGTAACCAAAATCACGGGCTAGAATCACCATAGAATCAGCAACAAACTTATCCATCATGACATGTTCTGTTGCTGTATTTTCACAACACGTTGAGCGCTCAATATCGCCTGATGTTTCGTTATATCTGTGGTAGTAACCTGGTACCAGTTTATCGAAGACTGATTTATCCCAAACACCTGATGAGGTCGTGTGGTTATAAACAACATCAAGCACGACACGTAAACCAATTTCTTGTAAAGACTGAATCATCGCACGCGTTTCTTTGACTCGTGCAATACCTTCAGGCGATGAAGCGTAAGAGCCTTCAGGCGCAATAAAATGATGCGGATCATAACCCCAGTTAAAGCTATCAACACCACGCATTGCATTGGCAAGTGCTTGAGCATCATCAGAGCCAGGTAAGTATGACGCCATTAAATCAACTATCAATGCACTCTTATCTTCGGTTTTACATGCATCGGCATCATCGTCAATGCGGCTACATAAATCACCTAAGGTTGCAGTAATATCAACACGCTGACTGGCATCTTCATCAATGGTGCCAATATCTGTCAGTGGCAGTAAATGGAAATGAGTTAAGCCATTATCTGCCAGCTTTTTAAGATGTTGCATTGGTGCGCTATCAAGCTCAGTAAACGCAAGATACTTACCACGGTTTGCTTCGCTGACAGTTTCATCACGCACACTAAAATCACGCACATGACCTTCGTAAATGACCGCTTGCTCAGGGTAATCAACCGTTGGCACCATACGCTCATCCCAACCGGTCGGTTTAGTATCCTCATCATCAAGGTTAATCAGTTGGCTATATAAACCATTGGTTGAAACGTTTAATGAATAAGGATCTGTGCTCCATAAGCTTTCAATTTGCTTAGTCGCCGGGTGATAAACATCAAACATAAAGCGGTAGTAATGACGATCGTGACTGATATCGAGATTGCTAGACCAAATACCCGTTGCGCTATCAAAGGTCATAGCAAGTTGTTCAAGCTCTGTTTTATCAGCATCATACAGCGCTAATTTCATATTGCTTGCAGTCGGTGCCCATACTGACACATCAATGCCATTATTGACGTAATGCACTCCTAGTTGTGCTTCATTAGCGTCACTTTCGCCACTGGTATATAAATCATCGAGGGCTTTAGCTGTTTGCACATAGGTTGCTTCAATTAGCTTGCCATCAGCATCGTAGCCTGCCACAACCAACTGTTGTTTAATAAGCTCTTTTGCTGCAGTTGCATCCCAGCTACCTTGATACGCATTCCATCCAGCAAGGTGTGGCACTTTAGCGATTTGCTCATCACTCAAAGACGTCGATGTAAGCTCAACCACTTGACCATTTAACTCACCGGTATCTTCATCGACAGCTAAATTTGCACTGCTTGACGAGTGTAATTTAATTATACTAGTCAGTTCATTGCTTGGCTGGTAAATCACAGTAGATAAATCAATCCAATGCGCTGATGCACCAGAAATACTCACCGGGCGCTCACCTAAGCTAACAATTGGGTATTCAAATACTGATGGTTCACCATGAATAGTAAAGTTCATTCGTTGGAACTTTTCATCGTCCTGCATCAATGGCATTTTTAAATCGACATCACCAAACGCTTTGCCAGATCCTTCGGTACCAATATGCACGATGAAGTTAGCACACTCGTTATAACCTTCTTTTAGTTTTACAATCCAGTACGCACCATAGTTAGGGTCAATACCATCGTATTCATGCCCATTGGCCCAATCAGTGGCATCAAACGGCGCTGCGTACGCATCACAGTCATCATTATTCCATGAGTGTAATCGATAGCCTTCATAAGCATCATCACTGGTGCGGTTATAGAATAAAATGGCTTCATCATCTGCGGGGAAAACCACAGGGTCAGGAAGAGTTGGATCAGCACCAACTACACAGCTCTCATTATTCTCATCTGGTACCGTTGGTGCCGGACAACTAATCGGCGGTGGATCAACACACTCAGTACCCGCTTCATTGGGGACTTGCGGTACGCTACAGGTCAATAAAACTTGCCCTGAATCTATATCGTTACTTGCGCCACCACCACATGCAGCTAGCAATACCATGCTGCATGCAATCAGTAAGCGGCTAAAATTAGCTATTATTTTCATGTTTTTATCTCCAGCTTACTGATCAATGGTTATAGGTAAAACCTAGATAAAACTGGCGACCAAAGAATTGCGTGGTCCCTGTTTTACTGGTTGTTCCAAAGTAGCTTTGTGTTGGTTCATCAGTCAGGTTATTCACTTGTAATAACATGCCGAATGAATCTGTGAACTGATACGATGTTTGGAAATCGACAACCGTTTCCGCATCAAAATTCACCACTTGCTCATTGACAGCAACTTGCTCTGAAACAAAGTCATCGCGATAACGCACATTCAAACGTGTTTCAAAGTTTTCATAGCTGTAAAAAAGTGTGCCGTTAAAGACATTGTTTGAAAGGCCAGGCAAATCTTGCGACACAGAATCGCCACCTAAATCAGTAATAGATTGCACTTCGCTCTCGGTATATGAGTAACTAGCGTTAATGCCTAGACCTTCAAACGGTGATGGTAAGAAAGAGAAAACTTGCGTATAGGCAAGCTCAATCCCACGAATATAACCACCTTTGGCATTATTAACCGCAGTAGTGTACACACCATTAGTAGTTTCGATTTGCTCACCGCTGACAGGGTCCACAATGTATTCTGGTACGTTAAAACCATTACCTTTGAAGTCAAAGTTCTCTATGGCTACCGTATCTATGAATGAGTCAATATTCTTATAAAACGCAGCAACAACCAGAGCACCATCTGTGTCTTCAAAGTATTGCTCGTATGAAATATCGTACTGGTCCGCATAGAAAGGTTTTAAGAATGGATTATTGGTACTTGAACCGTTAATTTCGCCGTCATTGTTAACCGATGCACTAGCATCACCTGCTAAACGGTTAATTGGAGCACGCGCCATCACTTTTGCCGCAGCAAAACGAATTTGTGTCGCGTCACTTACTTTAAAATTCAGGTTTAACGACGGTAAGTAATCAGTGTATTTAATACCTAACACGCTAGGCGCATAAAGGTCATTAACAATGCCATTGTCATCGACAATATATTGCGCACCAAGCTGCGGATCGCCACCGACATTTTCAAGTACTGTCGCTGACTGGTCTGTATCAACTCTGCGAATACCAAGGTTACCTGTGACTGGTAGAGTACCAATTTCGGTATCAATGTTAAGCATAAGATACGCTGATACCACTTCTTCGTAAACTGATCCGCTTTGTAGCATGGTCCATGAATAGTTAGTAGTATAGCCTTGTGCATTTGGCTCACCATCACCATCTAAATCAACAACACCATCAGCATTACCCCAAGTTTGTACTGGCTGTGGAATACCATCAGGGAACCACGCGTTGAGCGCTTTATCTAAATCTATCGCTAAGTATGATGGGAAATAACTAAACTCACCTTGCCAATCAACTACTGTAGTCATATCGTCAGTTAGACGAAGTGGCGGCTGTGTCGAAGAGAATGCGCCATCGTTACCGTATTCAAATACAGAGCGATTATTACTGTACTCACGGTCTGAATAACGAGCGCCAAATTCAATTGAGCTAAACCAATTGTTCTCTAACTCATATTTAAAATCGAGTCGAAATGCTTTTACTTCATCTTCATTTTCATACGGATAAATACCGTATTTACTAACCATAACTCGGTCGATATCGCTAAATGCGTCGGCTTGATTAAAGCCAATATCAGGTAAGTTTAAGCCGTTCAATTGATAGTTAAGTGATACATTGGTATCAAACACAGGGTTTTCAACGGTAGCATCTTCTGCAACCAATGCCCAAAGTAAACCATTTCGGAAGTTACTCTTAGCACGTGATAGCGACACGTCAGCGTTCATGTTTAAACGCTCGGTAATTTGCCAATCTGCATTAATACCGTAGCTATCTACTTCATCGAAGTCTTGGTTATCATCATTAACGATTTCAACGCGAGTAAAGCTATTTGATGTGCGGTTAATCGCACCACCAATAACCGCATTACCATCAAGTACTGGGTTAGCATATACAGCAGATGGGCCACCGAACTTAACCCGGAAACCACGGGCAAATGACTCGCTATCAAAACGAGATAAAAACGCATCACCTTTTAATTTAAAGCTATCGGTTGGCGCCCATTCAATCGAGGTTAAATAGCCATTACGGGTTTCTTCACCGCCTAAATGCTGAAGCTCAAAACCCTCGCTGATGTATTCATTAGCAGGGTTATCTGCAGGGCCATCGGTATCATTTGCTAACCCATCAACATCTTTATTGCCGTTATATGCAAAGCCGATAAACTGAGTCGCCACACTTGGCTGGAATAAGCGTGCGTAACCCAATGCGACACCTAATGTATCGTCAAGAAACTTACCTTGGTAAGAGAAGCTAATACGATCGCCGTATTCGGTAGCATCGAATACCTCTGAAGCACGGTCGTTATACATACCCCGCACATTAGCGGTAAATTTGTGTTGCTGGTCATTATCCAATGGGCTGGCTGTTTGTAACTCTACTGTACCCGCTACGCCCCCTTCTATAAGTGATGCTTTGGGTGACTTATACACCGCCGCCGAACTGATTAACTCAGACGGATATTGGTCAAACTCAATACTACGGCTACCACTGGTAGATACTTGCTCACGACCATTTAATGTCGAAAAAACAAATCCACCGGATAAACCGCGGATGTTTATTTCGGCAGCTTGGCCACCGGTACGTACCGCTGAGATCCCCGGTAGCCGTGTTAATGCATCAGCCATCGACACATCAGGTAATGCTCCTAAGTCATCAGCTGATAGTTGCTCAGAGACTGTGTCGCTAAAACGTTTTTGATTTAATGATTGAATTAAGCTGCGACTGAAGCCGCGCACTTCAATTACTTCAAGCTCAGGATCTACTTCCTTTGCCGATGTGCGTTCTTCTTCCGTCGCCGCCATTGCACTATTTGCTGCCACCAAGGCCAGCATAAGCGCACTTAGCTTGAATTTCCCCATTGGATTCCCACCCTGTTGTCGTTGGAGGTGTTGTATTTGTGGTTATTGTTGTTGTCAAAAAACAACCAATAAAGTGTAACCAAAAGGTGAATATTGTGTGATGAATACGTATGCAATAGGAGCTTACTGGGGAGAGCTGCGATCACCTCCCTTTTTATTAGTGGTGTAATCGCAACAAAGAGAGATTTATAGGGTAATAACGACGCGAACTGCTAAGGTAATAAAAATTACCCCTAGCAATTTTTCAAACCATGGATTCGCCTTAGTAAAACCAAAACGCTTTTTTGATATTTCGGTTAACAGTGCAACAAGTAGATACCAGCCTGTATCGAGTACAAACACGGTTAAACACATGATCAACCCGACTTGCAAAGTCAGATTCTCTGGGTCAATAAACTGCGAAAATAGGGCTAGAAAGAAAACCGCAAGCTTTGGATTTAAAAAAGCAATGGCAAAACCATCTTGCAAAGCGATGCGAGGACTTGGCTTAGTCTGCTCAACATTCAGTGTTTGCGGGCTAGGTTTAGCTAACAGAATACGAATCCCCAAATAGGCGAGATATGCTGCACCGCCATAGACCAGCACTTGATAAAGCGTTGGTAACTGAGTCATCAGCGCGCCTAAGCCAAGTAACGAGGCACACGCATAAAAACCAACCCCAATACCATGGCTTAACGCCGCTAACATGCCGTTCTTCACACCTCCATGTAGACTGTGCTTTAAAACCACAGCTAAACTTGGCCCCGGAGACATAGCACCCATCACGCAAATTAAAACTAAACTCAACCACTCAGTTAGTGTCATTATTCTTTATTCTCTATTAATAATAAAACTGATGTTATGTTAGTCCATCAGTTGGTATTCAAAGTCATAATAATGAATACCCGATTCAATTCGAATTGCCATTTTACCTGAAATACCTTCAAGCTCTCCAGCACCGGAGTCAGGCACCACTTCTAAAGTTAATCGGTCAGTCCCTTTATCCATAGTGCCAAAATGTTGCAGTACAAAACTACCTTGCTTACCTTCTAAGCTACCAACAACTTGCTCAATTGCTACATAGCCTGCACTGCCTTGAGTTGCAGTCATGGCACTGAGCATTTCGCCTTGGCTTGTTGCCTCTAATGGGCCTGAGAACTGTTTATCAATAGACATGCGTCCTAAATTAACGCCATCTTGACCTGTGGCATAGCCGCCAATTGGGTTTAATTTTACGCTGAATTGACCACTGATCGTTGTAGATTCCATACTAATCCCTTAATAACTGTTGATTTTTAGAGCATTGATAACCATATCTATACCCTATTCACCAATAAGAATCTAGCATGCCTAACAATAAAGAAAAGGCGGCATTTAGCAGCCTGTTACCAATTTTAGCTTTTATAAAACCCTATAAATGGGTGGTGTTTGCAGCGCTTGGCGCCTTGTTGCTCACCGCTGGTGTGAACTTATCACTTGGGCAAGGCGTTAAATTTGTTATTGATCGTGGCTTTATTGCTGGCTCACAAGCTCAGCTTCAACAAGCAGTAATGGCACTGATTGGTTTGATTAGCTTATTAGCGGTAGGTACTTTCTGTCGCTTTTATTTAATGTCGTGGATTGGCGAGCGAGTCAGTAACGATATGCGTAAAGCTGTGTTTGATCGTATTGTTACGTTGCACCCCAGCTACTTTGAAGAAAACCGCAGCGGCGAGCTAATGTCGCGTCTCACCACCGATACCACCTTGTTGCAATCTATCATCGGCTCATCTTTTTCAATGGCACTACGCAGTAGCTTAATGCTCATTGGTGGTCTAGCTATGCTACTTATCACCAACTTAAAGCTAACCCTTGTGGTTGTTGCCTGCGTGCCTGTGGTATTACTACCGATGATGATTTTTGGTCGCAAAGTACGAAAGCTCGCAAGTTCCAGCCAAGATGCTATTGCCGATATCAGCACCTATGCAGGTGAGATCATTCAAAATATCAAAGTCGTGCAAAGTTATAGCCATGAAGAGCGTGAAAAAGCGGCATTTAGCGAAGAGACAAACAAAGCGTTTCAAGTAGCGAAGAGCCGCATCAAACAGCGCTCGTTTTTAATTGCTGCGGTTATATTCCTAACCTTTAGTGCCATTAGTGTGATGCTTTGGGTTGGCGGCAGTGACGTATTAGCTGGCACAATGACAGGTGGTGAACTAGGCGCTTTCGTGTTTTACGCAATTATGGTGGCCATGTCTGTAGCAACAGTTGCAGAAGTATATGGGGAACTACAAAGAGCCGCAGGGGCAGCAGCACGATTGTTAGAGCTACTAGCCGTTAAAAGCATGATCCAAAATCCGGATACGAATAACGATGCACAATTTGAAGCAAACAAGCTCACCCACCCTGCTATCCAATTTAATGATGTGTCTTTCCATTACCCTTCAAGGCCTGATAAAGCCGCTTTAAATACACTGAATTTACAGGTAAAGCGGGGGCAAACTGTCGCTATAGTTGGCCCGTCAGGCGCTGGTAAAACAACGTTGTTTGAGTTACTGCAGCGCTTTTATGACCCAAGCTCTGGGAGTATTTCGCTGGCAGGAATAAACATAAAAGCTCTTTCTCTTGATTGCTTGCGCCAGCAAATGGGGATGGTGGCACAAAACCCAATTTTATTTAGCTCAGATGTAATGCATAACATTCGCTATGGCAACCCAAGCGCCAGCGACGAGCAAGTATATGCTGCGGCTAAATATGCCCATGCTGATGAGTTTATTAATCAACTACCAGATGGCTA
Organism: Pseudoalteromonas apostichopi; assembly: GCF_030297135.1. Classification (NCBI taxonomy): domain Bacteria; kingdom Pseudomonadati; phylum Pseudomonadota; class Gammaproteobacteria; order Alteromonadales; family Pseudoalteromonadaceae; genus Pseudoalteromonas; species Pseudoalteromonas apostichopi. The sequence continues at coordinate 1,964,222 of NZ_AP028065.1, read as the reverse complement.
TCACAGCTTTTTAGGGGAGCAAGGTGTCAGGCTTTCTGGTGGGCAAAAACAACGCATAGTCCTCGCGCGAGCAATATTAAAAGACCCAGCTATCTTATTGCTTGATGAAGCAACCAGTGCACTCGATGCACAAAGTGAGTTTCATGTACAAGCTGCGTTAAAGCATCTAATGAAAGACAGAACAACACTCATTATTGCCCATCGTTTAGCAACGGTTAAACATGCCGATGTAATTGTTGTAATGGATAAAGGGGAAATAATTGCAACTGGTACACATCAGCAATTGTTTGAGACTAACCCATTGTATAAACAATTGTGCGAATTACAGTTTAATCGAGATTAAAAAAGAGAAATGTCAGGTTTGAAAGGGCATATCAAACCTGACCACAACTTTAGATGTAATACCAATTAGCTTAATTAAGTAGTCTATTTTGAGGCAATAAAACCTCGTTGATAACAAGGCAAAAATTTCGTTATTTAGTTGTTCTAAATCAGAAATTTTTAACGCAGTTAGCGACAGGTTTAATCCCTCAAAATGATTAAGTATTATTGCGGATTGGTATAAAATCTAACCTTGTGTATTTGGTACGATCTGAATTTCTACGCGACGGTTTAAAGCACGACCATTTGCTGAGTCATTGCTCGCTACAGGACGCGTTTCACCATAACCTTTTGTGCTAATGCGCGCAGACATGATCTGATGATTAACTAGGTAATCTTTTACGCTTTGTGCACGCTGCTGAGACAACGTCATATTGTAGCTATCTTTACCTGTGCTATCTGTATGACCTTCAACACTTAAATACGTTTTTTCGTACTTATTCATCACGTTAGCAATCGCGTCTAGCGTGCTGTGGAAACCTGATGAAATATATGACTGATCTGTCGCAAAAGTAATGTTTGATGGCATGACCAGACGGATATTATCGCCTTCACGAACCACTTCAACACCAGAGCCCGCTAGCTCATCGCGAAATGCTTCTTCTTGCTTATCCATATAATCGCCAACGGCTGCACCAGCTAATGCACCAATAGCTGCACCAATGAAGATACGTTTATCGTCGTGATCACCTGTTGCTTTACCTAGTACTGCACCTGTTGCGGCGCCAATCGCAGCGCCTTTACCTGTATTAGTTGTCTCACAACCTGTTAAAAGAACGGCTAAAACGCCCACTGTTAAAACTGATTTTGTAAAAGTCATGTGTCTCTCCATGGCAATTATTCAAATTGAATTGTTAACAATTATGAATGAGTTTCTATGAACAAACGATGAAGAGTGGGTTACTTATCAAGTGTTACAGTAGTAATCGGAGGTAAGTTATATCTTTTGACCAATTCTGTTAAGCGGCCATTGAGGACTAACGTATTGAGGCGCTCTTGAATTTTTTCGGCCAAATCTGAGCGTGCGAATTGTTTACTTAACGCAATGTGACCATATATGACATCTTTATGGCGATACGGCATTTTTACGATTTCTTGTGAAGGTCGCTGCAGAAATACAGAGGCATGATCAGCTGTGCTCTCAACAGCAATCACTAGCTCAACACGATTTTTTAATAGCATTTCAAATGCATTATTTTCACTTAAAGCCTCAACTTTTATAAGTGTTTTATCGTTATCGAAACGAGGAAAGTGTGCTGCACCTCGCATTACAGCAATACGTTTACCGGCTAAATCTTGATAGCTATTTATTTCAAGCTCGCTATCAGTTCTTGCATAAAACACAAAAGAAGACGACAACATCATGTATGGAGGGGTGAGAAACTGCATTTTTTGTTCACGCGCTTTGGTGCGAATGAGTCCGCCCATCACATCTAGTTCATTTTGTTCGAGCATTTTCAGACAACGAGAAAACGGGCAAGCAACATACTCAAGTTTGATTGGTAAAGTACGCCGCACCTCACGCATAATATCAACAATCGCGCCGCTCACTTTACCATCTTCAGTGACCATGCCATAAGGAGGCGCATGATCAACAGCCACCACAACCTTCTCAAAAGAAGTTGCAAGTGCAAAGCTGCTGCATAGCGATAACAATAAACAGGTAATATAGCGTTTCATAGTGATACTCATAACTACGTTCACTCGTTCTCTATATTGTAGACGGCCTTGTGTCATAAAAACCACAAAAATGTCATACAATTTTGTCATAATAGAAACATTCACCCTGGAACGGCAAAAGTAATGTTATTCATCATCTTTAAACAATTCTTTTTATTAGGCTGTATGAGCTTTGGTGGTCCTGCAGCACACCTTGGTTATTTTAAGCGCCACTTTGTTGATAATTTAAAATGGCTTTCAGCAGAACGTTATGCTCAACTAATTAGCCTGAGCCAAGCGTTACCAGGCCCGGGGTCGAGCCAAGTTAGCTTTGCAATGGGGGTTGAAAAAGGTGGGCTACTGGGAGGTCTTTGTGCTTTTGTAGGCTTTACCCTGCCCTCATTTTTAATCATGTTTTTTCTGGCTCTCAGTGCTCACCAATTTGGTGATATTTACTTTGCAGTCATTGCTGGACTTAAACTATTTGCTGTAGTGATCGTTGCCGATGCAACCTACAGCATGGCAATGAGCTTTTGCAAAAGCCACTTACATAAACTCATAGCAGTACTGAGTACTGTTGCGCTGATTGTATTTTCACAGTTATCAAGTCAAATTTTAGTACTTATTGCGGCTGCAGCCATAGGTTGGTTTTATCCTCAGCTTAAACTGCCAGAGAACCAAGAACATAAACCTGTGAAAATTGCTTGGTTACCGCTTGGTTTATTTACCGCCTTGTTACTGATGAGCTTTTTACCTTTAGGCGAGTGGTTCTCTTTGTTTGCACCATTTTACCAAACAGGCGCTATGGTCTTTGGCGGCGGCCATGTTGTATTACCCATTTTACAAGCTGGTGTGCCGAGTCTTGAAACCGAGCAGTTTTTATCTGCTTATGCCAGTGCTCAGGCCATTCCAGGACCAATGTTTACCATAGCAACATACCTAGGCGCACAAGTGTCGCCAAATACGCCACTTATAGGTGCAATTGTCGCGACCATCATGATTTTCTTGCCGGGATTTTTATTGATGTTAGCTTTTATGAAAAGCTGGCTACAACTGGCTGATAAGCCTCGCTTTGCAGGCAGTATTTCAGCATTAAATGCCGCCGTGGTGGGCTTTTTAGCTGCCGCCCTTTATTCACCTATTTGGCAATCAGCCGTGCAAAATCTGTGGCAAGTAGCTTTAGTTATTGCGGCATTTACTTGGCTAAGAATAGCAAAGCCACCAATTTGGTGGCTATTGTTAGGATTTATTGCTATTAGCGTACTGATTAGTCAGTTTTAAGCTTTTTCACGCACAGTGTTAGCAACCTTGATACTTGGTTTTAGCCCTGTTTGGGATTCGCTTGTACTTAACTGCCCAGTAACACTTTGATAGGGTCTAAGTCCAAATATAGGCAACACAGCAAGTAGATGATCCATAATCTCTGCTTGCAAGTGCTCATACGAAATCCAGCGCTTATCTTCACTAAAGCAGTAAAACTCAATGGGTAAACCATGATTCATCGGTTGTAACTCACGCACCATTAGGGTTAAATCACGATTAATTTTTTCGTGCTGTTTTAAGTAACCTTCAGCATAACGACGGAATAAACCAAGGTTTGTCACCGGATCAGGCAAGCTTGAAACACGAATATAATCATTAAGTGGGATAGCAGCATCAATTTGTTCACGAAACGCATCATCGACTAAACGTATACTATTCATATCAATATTTAAAGCACGCTTGATACGACGACCACCTGACTCTTGCATACCTCGCCAGTTTTTAAATGATCCAGCAACCAGCATATAAGTTGGGATAGTTGTAATGGTGTTATCCCAGTTTCGTACTTTTACGGTATTTAAGCCAAGGTCGATAACCTCACCGTCTGCGCCATAGCTATCCACTTGGATCCAATCACCATAGGTCACTAAACGATTAGCTGCAATTTGTATACTGGCTACAAAACCCAAAATAGTATCTTTGAACACCAGTAAGGTGACCGCAGCTATCGCACCAAAACCTGAGAGAATATATGTCGGTGACTTCTCTAGTAAAATGCTCACAATAAGGATGGCACAAACCATAAAAGTGATAAGTTTTACTACCTGTATCAAACCCTGAATCGGAATATCACGGGCAAAGTCAAGTTGGTTATAAATACCACCTGCAATACTCACCACACTACTTAAAATGAAACCACCATAAATGATCAGGGCAACTTGCCCCACGGTTTTAAGGACCAACGAGGCAACATCATGGACAGGATATACGTAATCAAAAGTTGCCAAATAAAGAACGCAACACAATGCTCCAGCAAAGCGACGATTGAGCTTATTGAGCATAGGTGTCAGCGCGCCAATGCGCTCTGGTGAAAGACGAGTAACAACCTTTTGGATGCCCGGCAGTAGCAGGCGGCGGGTAAACGTATAGATTATTAGTAATGAGCCAACGCCGATAGCTGTCGCCGTTAATGCGCTTAACAGCGTCGCGTCTGGCATTGATTCAAACCAAGGCATCACCAATTCTTGCAGGTGAGTTTGCTTCATGGCGCTTCAACCTCTTTATTGATGTTGGCAAGGTACTCAGCTTGCTGGGCTTGATGATAAGTTAGTAGCTGGGCGTCTTTTTGCAACCATAACTCATTAATATGTTGTTGAAAAGCTGTTCTAAAAGCTCTGTCATGCTGATAATCACCAATCATATCTGCGCTAATTGCTTGCACATGCATCTCAACTTTTATGACATTAAGACGACCACGCATCAGATTTCGGCAAATATGCTCGCCTTCCCCCTGGTAAATAATCGAGGTATTTAATAATGCATCAAACTGCTCACCTAATACCTCAAGGGCAAATGCAGTACCACCCGCTTTTGGCTTTAAGAGGTAAGTAAACGGGCTATTCTGTTTACTGTGTTTTTGACAAGTAAAGCGAGTGCCTTCAACAAAGTTAATTATAGTCGTTGGGTGATTACGAAAATCGCGGCAACTGCGTTTGGTACGCTCTACATCAAGTCCTTTCAGCTTGGGATTTTTTGCCAGCTGCGCTTTGCTAACGCGCTTCATAAAAGGCATACCCATAGCCCAAGCGCCGGTGCCAATGAACGGCACATACTTCAGCTCGTCTTTTAAGAAGAATTTTGGCGCAGGTAACACATCAATCGCACTTAACACAACAATGTCGAGCCAACTCATATGATTAGAAATAAGTAAGTACCAACCATCTTTACTGATATTGCCTTTAATATCGATATCAATCGTTGGGCAACCTAACCACAAAGCGAAACGGTTACCTTTGCACCAACCACGATAAGCTACATGGAGAATATCGCTAACCACTTTAAACGGTAGTAATAATTTAAGCACACCGAACAGCAGCACTAGCGTGCCCCAAATAATCACATTAGCAAACAAAACAATGCTGACTAGGATGCCTGTTAACCAATTTGGTAAAAATTTCTTTAACATATATGTGCTCTCGACTGCGTTAGCAATACTACTGCGTTTTTGCTTCTAACTCGGCTAGCTGCTGATTTTTTTCATCCCAAATGCGATTTAACTCAGCTTGAAAGTTAACTCTAAAGTCAGCATCACCGGTGTAATCACCGATTAAATTAGGGCTCACTTCCATCACTTCTACTCGCAAATCAACTTGCGTAACACGACCACTGGCAAAATCAACAAAGCTCGGAATACCATCAGGATAATGAATGGTTACATTGACCACTTTTGAAATTTGTTCACCCATAGCTTGCATAACAAACGCAACCCCGCCCGCTTTTGGCTTTAACAAGTGTTCAAAAGGGCTGTTTTGGCGTGAATGTTTTTCGGCAGTAAAACGTGTGCCTTCAACAAAGTTAACGATACTTACCGGCATTTCTTTGAACTTTTCGCAAGCTTTGCGCGTTGTTTCTAAGTCCTTGCCACGTAATTTAGGGTTTTTCTTTAATTGTGATTTGCTAGTGCGAGTCATAAAGGGAAAATCTAATGCCCACCACGCAAGACCTAAGAAAGGCACGTAAATTAGTTCTTTTTTTAAGAAAAAGTTTAAAAAAGGAATGCGGCGATTAAACACGCGTTGCATTACAACAATATCTACCCAGCTTTGATGATTAGCGATCACCAAGTACCAATCTTTTGCTTTGAGCTGCTCAAGTCCGGTTACGTTTAGCTTATAAGAAGCAAATAAGTTTTGGTTAATACTGTTACAACTCACCCACATAGTGGCGCATTGCTTAGCAACCCAACTCATTAATTTTTGCAGAGGTTTAATTGGGATCAGTTTAATCACGCCACAAATAAAGATGGGCACGAACCAAAAAAGTGTATTGAGGGTGTAGAATAAAAAACTGAACACACAACGGATCATGGACATTACTACTTATTCCTTTAATGCTTAATCTTCAAAATACGTGTAGCCAGAAAGGCCAGCATTTAGTTCTGACAAATATTGTGCCTTAGATTGCTCATCAATTGCCAGTGACTTAACCCGTTTTGCAAAGTTTTCAGCAAGAATGTCACTATCATAATCAACAAACTTTAATACGTCCTTAACGCTGTCACCTTTAATCGCGTTAGTCAGCTGATAACCGGCTTCAGTAAGCTCAACATGCACTGAATCTGTGTCGCCGAATAGGTTATGTAAATCACCTAAAATTTCTTGATACGCGCCCACTAAGAACATCGCAATGTGATATTGCTGGCCTTGCTTGTACTCAGGTATAGGTAAGCTGCTCTCAATGCCGGTACCTTCAACATAGTTACGAATTTGTCCATCAGAGTCACAGGTAATGTCTTGAATAATAGCGCGTTGCGTTAACGGCTGATGTAGGTTTTCAACAGGCATCACAGGGAATAATTGCTGAATACCCCAAACATCAGGCAGTGATTGGAATAATGAGAAATTAACGAATAGCTTGTCGGCCAGTTTTTCGTTTAAATCGTCTAACACTTCACGGTGGGCACGGGCATTTTCGCTGAGGGATGCTCGAACGCGGTGTAAAATGGTGAAATACAGCTGCTCAAGCTTCGCCCATTCAAGCATAGTGAGTAAGCCATGCACATACTGATCATGAGCTTCACTAAATAGATGCATTGCATCATGATAAATTTCCAGCGCCATACGCGGTGTTAAACGCTGTAAACACTGCCACATTTCATCTAGTACCAATACGCTACCGGCCTCAGGCGCTGTTGGGTTTTCATGATTTGGCGCACGCTCAACATCGATAACATCAGTAATTAATACCGCATGATGCGCTGTTAACGCACGACCTGATTCGGTAATAATGGCTGGGTGTTTAAGGTCATGTTGTTGGCACACTTCAGCAAACGCATTCACTACATTACGTGCATATTCATCAACACTGTAGTTCATTGAACACGAACTACGTGAACCAGACCCTTCATAATCAACACCTAAACCGCCACCTACATCAACTGTATTAAGTGGCACGCCTAACTGAGTTAACTCAGCAAAATGGCGAGCACATTCACGCAATGCCCGATGAATATCACGGATATTGGCAATCTGAGAGCCAATATGGAAATGCACTAGTTGCATTAAATGAAGTTTATTACGCGACTTAAGTAGCTCAACAGCAGAAAGTACTTGGCCTGCAGTTAAACCAAACTTGCCTTTTTCACCACCGGTATTTTGCCATTTACCTTTACCTACCGAGTTTAAGCGAATACGGATACCGATTGATGGCTCAATTCCTAAGTCATCAATTTCAGCTAACAAGGTAGTCAGTTCAGAGAGTTTTTCAACAACAATGTGAACCTTGTGCCCCATGCCTTGACCAATACAGGCCAAGCGCAAAAATTCACTGTCTTTGTAGCCATTACATACAATGGTAATTGGCTCTTTCGCTACACCTAAAATCGCCATAAGCTCAGGCTTTGAGCCGGCCTCAAGGCCCACTAAACCACTTGGATGAGCGAGTAGTTTACTCACAACAGAGCGCTGTTGATTAACCTTAATTGGATAAACACAAGTATAACTACCTTGATATTCACGGGCGTTACACGCTTTGGTAAAAGCACTTGTCAGAGTATCAACACGATTTTGTAGAATGTCAGTAAAGCGTACTAGTACAGGTAAAGTAAGACCTTGCTTTTTGAATTGCTCGGTCAGTTCAGATAAAGACACCGCAGCTTTAGTTTGATCACCATCAGGGTAAGCCACCAGCTCACCTTGCGCGTTAATGTCAAAGTAACCGTCACTCCAGTGAGCAACATTGTATGTATCGCGTGCTTTGTCTAAACCCCAAGTCATGGCAATATCTTCTGTAATTTCATTAAATATAAACGCACATTTTAATACGCTAGGGCTGACCACGCTAACAAAAATTGCGCTATATGCCAAAGTGATAAAAAATATTCGCTATACTGATTAAAATTTGATTGAGCAATTGGTCAAGCACTGGCAAAATTGCCCCCCTTTTTTACCATTAACCAAAAGTGTATGAGCAAGATGGCTAATTTAGATCAAAACAACTGGTTCACTGAAATTAGTGACCGTGATGGTAGTGCCTTTTCACTACGCATTACTAAAAAGCTTGATGAACAACAGTCGCCATTTCAAAAAGTAGAAATGTACGAAACAACTGACTTCGGTAATCTGATGATTATTGACGGTTGTACTATGGTAAGTAGCCGTGAAAACTTTTTTTATCACGAGATGATCAGCCATCCGGCATTGCTTGCACACCCAAATCCAAAAAATGTTGTGATCATTGGTGGTGGTGACTGCGGTACATTGCGCGAAGTATTAAAGCACCCAGGTGTTGAAAGCGTAACACAAATTGATATCGATGAAGTCGTGACACAAATGTCACTTAAATACTTCCCTGAGCTGTGTGAATCAAATCAAGATCCTCGCGCTACAGTGATGTTTGACGACGGCATCAAGTACATGCGTGAAGCAGCCCCTGAATCAATCGATGTAGTGATTGTCGATGGTACAGATCCTGTTGGTCCAGGCGAAGGTTTATTCAACCATGCTTTCTATACGAGCTGTTTAACTGCACTTCGCCCTGGCGGTATCTTAATTCAGCAAAGTGAATCACCACTTATGCATATGCCACTATTAGTAGAAATGCGCGATGCGATGACAGAAGTGGGCTTTGTTGATCTACAAACTCTGCCTTTCCCACAGCCAATTTACCCAAGTGGCTTATGGTCAGTGACCCTTGCTCGTAAATCTGAATCGTTTGCAGGTTTTCGTGAAGATGATGCAAATACACTCGCGCAAAGCACAGAATACTATAATGCAGGTATTCACCACGGCGCATTAGCAACACCAAATTATATGAAACGTGCTTTTGAGAAAAAGTAAGCGTTTTAGTTAGATGTAAAAAGGGCTCATTGAGCCCTTTTTTGTTGGCTTATGATTAGACTTTAAATCGATTTACTAAATGATTGAGCTCATCAGTGAGTTGGTTCATACGATTAGCTACTTCTTGTGTTGAACTAGCTAAGCCGCCCCCTTGTTGGGTTTGATCGTTTAAGTCTGATAAATTTTGGCTAATTTCATCTGCCACAGCAGTTTGCTCTTCCGTCGCTTGCGCTGTCTGCATTGCCATATCATTTACCTTAACTGATGACTCTTGCATTGAGTTAAGCACATCATTGGTTTGTGTAAATGACTCAACCGCTTCATCGGCATAGCGCTTACCACTGTTAATAGCTTGCAGTGACTGCTCAACGCTTGTAGCAAACTGTTCAACCATAGTTTGAATGTCATTAGTACTTTCTTGTGTGCGAGTTGCTAGGGTACGAACCTCATCAGCAACGACCGCAAAACCGCGACCTTGCTCACCGGCGCGCGCGGCTTCAATTGCAGCATTCAGAGCAAGCAAATTTGTTTGTTCAGCTATTGCCCGAATTACTTCAAGCACTTTGGCGATGTTGTCTGAGCTTTGCTGCAATTCTGTTGAACGCTGGCTGGCATGCTCCATGTTGTCTGACAGCGCAATAATTTTACGGCTTGAATTATCAACCGCAGCTAAGCCTTGTTTAGCTAGCTGTTGTGAATTATCGGCTTCATGAGATGAGTTTTGCGCCACATTGGCCACTTCGCGACTTGCTACACTCATTTCGTGTACAGCACTGACTATCGACTCAGACGCTTGGCTGAGCTTTTGATTTACTTGGTGGTTTTGATTAGCAAAGTTGTCTAAATCATTACCAAGATTATGTAGCTCTTTCGCTTGTTCTAAAATATCTTTGATTAACTGTTGTAAGTTATCTAAAAAGCGGTTGAATGCAGTAGCCAACTCAGCAAATTCATCTTGCGTTTTAACATTAATACGACCTGTTAAATCTCCATCTCCAGAGGCAATTTCGTTAATTCGTTCTGTGACAAAGTTAATTTGTTTTGTAAGCTGGCGTGGCACAAAATAACTAAACCAACCAGCAACTGCCAGAACAACTGCAATCATCAGCATAAGCATCACTTTAAAGCCCATTACTTTATCCATCAGCTTTTCTGTTTCTGCTTGAGAGGTTTTATCTGCCGCTTCACCGGCTTTATCTAAAATATCACGTAGTGCCGAAAAGGATTGCTCTGCAGCTTGTCTTTGCGAAGCATCAGCAGGGTTATTTATGTAACTTGTTGATGCTGTGTACCATGCATCAAATGCGCTATCAAAGTTACGGAATTGACTCGTAATCTCAGAGTATGGCGACATATAAGATAGATATTGCTTAAATCGTTCTTTAACTTGCTCGGCATTTTCTTGGTGATCTGTTAGTTGCTCTTTATCACCTTTCATTTGAGTAACAAGATGCAACTCTGCCACTTTAGCTTGGTACAGGTCTCGGTCAGCATTAACAACCACAGAAACCGCATTTAAGAAACGTTCTGACTGTGCATCAATCGCTTCTTTTTGAAGGTTAATTAGATAGGTATAGCCGGCAATTAAAATGACGACAGCAATGCCAAGTAGCACAATTGGTAAAGAGCTTTTGACGCGAATGCTTTGTAACTTCATACATTATCCCAATTCAAATTCTAATCAGCACGTTCATTAGAATGTTAGTAGAAAAACTAAAAAAGTGTATGAAATTAAAAAAACCAACTCGCTGAAAATTGCAATTGCTGCTGCGAGTTATGCTCATTAAATCCCATACCGGGTCTGTTTTGAGCGTCACTGCTCAGCACTGAATATTCAGCACCTACTTGCCACTGAGTTGACAGTTGATAACGCCAACTTGCGGTTAAAGCTTCTCCACGACTTTGGTTAGGATCAAATTGCCAATCATCATGATCGCTAACCTTGAAATAATCATACCTAATTGTGAGACGATGCTGGTCTAACTTGTGGCTTAATAAAACAAAATGACTATAAAAATCATTATCTACCCCACGGTGAGGGCCCATTGAAGTTTTACCATCTAACAATTGCGCAATAATGCGTGTTTGCTTATTAACTTTATATAGCCAAGCAACGCTTAAAAAGCGAGTATCCCATGCGTATTGACCAGTATCGGTATTCAAAGCACCTGGATCGCCATTGTTATCATAATAATAAACACGTAATTGCGATCGCTTCTGATAATCCCAATGCGCGCCAACGTAATAACCAAAGCGGCCATCAACTTCTTCGAAAGGCTCAACATGCTCAGCTTGCTTACTTAACTGATACCAATTAAATGAATTAGGGGTTGCAAAATCAATACGTTCATTAAAGGTAGTTTGCCTATCATGCATAGCAAAGCCCCGCCATGACAATAAAGTACCGGCGGGATCATTGCCTTTAAACACCGAGGCAACCCCTTCAAAGCTGTGGTTACTTCTAAACTGTCGACCTGGGCGCTTAATGCTTGCCTCTAAACCAAAAGCACGTACCTCTTCACCAATCCATGTATTAATCGCAGAATTAGTATAGTTATAAGGTGACATCCAGCCACTTTGTGGATTCTCTAGTGACATTTTTGGATAAAAGCCACCAGCTTTAACAGCCCATTTGTAGCGACTTGCAGTGAGAGGCTGATATTGTAAATAAGCCTGAGTAAAGCCTACTGTCAGTTCAGGATCTGGATGAGCGTTAAGCACAGTATGCGCAGACCAATCGCTATTTAATTCAAAACGACTACTTAGCATAGCTTGTGATATTACGACACCATCATGCTCTTGGTCATAACGGTATAAGCCGATTCCCTTACGCTGATAGCTCGACAGTTGGTCGCCACGCACAGCCGTTACGGTTAGCTGCCCATCATGCTCGGCAAAGGCCTGTATAGGTAACCCCACAACACTAAATAATGCCAAGGCGTGCCATTTATTAATAATCATCAAATTCGTCGCTGCTTAGTTCTAATTTTGGTAATAAAGTTTGTTTTAACTGATAACTTAATTGCTTAGCCGTGTTTTTGATCTCGATGGTTTCTGGTGTGCTGATATCATTAAATCGGTCATGCCAAACAGCCAAAGTAAACTTACCTTTAGGTAAGCTTAGTTCAACCATACCTTGCTCATCGGTTTGCCCATAAATACCGCCATCAACGACTACAATATAACCCAGCATCCAGTCATGAATGTTACAGCCAAGCTCGACAACGCCTGTTTGTGCAAAGTTAATCGGTTTTTCTGGTTTATCGTGGTAAAGCTTTAACTCAAATTGCTTTGTTTTAGAAAATGAATAAACGTGGTGCATGATTGAATCAAGGTTAGGAAACTCAACATTAGCCCCTTGTGGCACTGCCAGCACATGAGGCACAAAGGCACGTTTTTTTTGACTCATAGTGTAATGACTATCAAAAGCTGTAACTTGTTTTGAACCTTTAAGCCAAACCACGGCATTTTTGAGAGGTTGATTCTGCTTATCAACTATCTGTATTTGCTGTGCCAATAAACATTGACTAAACAATAGTAGTAGCAACAGGGTTATTCTTGTCATTTTTGCTAAACCTTTTTAGGTGCTGGACTTGGTATCGCAACGTTCACTTTGTTGAATACGTATGCAGATCTCTCGTATTAACCGGCAAGTCACTTTATGCTTTAAGGATGTATGTGAATACGTGACAACAATCCATAACCATAAGCCGCCAAGGAACAACAATGCGATTAACTGCCTTAATGTTAGCAGCCTTTTCAGGTACTTGCCTAGCACAAACCACAACCGTCAGTTCACCTGATGGGCAGATCAAAGTAACTATCTCAGATGAGCAACACACACCTAGCTACGAAATCAGCTTTGCAGGTAAACAAGTCATTGCTAACTCTTCGTTAGGCCTTGTTTTTAAACAACAACCAGCAATGAGCGAAGGTTACAAAATTAGCAGCCAAACCACTGATTCGGTAAAAAGCAGCTGGGAGCAACCTTGGGGTGAACGCCAAACGGTAGTTGATAACCATAACGAAGTCGCTGTTACCTTTAAAAAGCCACAACCACAAGGTGGCACGTTTACAGTACGTTTTCGCGCTTTTAATGATGGTGTAGGTTTTCGATACGAATTACCAAAACAAGCTGGCTATGATGATGTAGAAATCACTAAAGAGCTTACAGAGTTTGCTATTACAGATTCATCAGATGCAACAGCTTGGTGGATCCCCGCCCGAGGTTGGAACCGTTATGAGTATGTTTATAACACTACCCCACTTCATCAAGCCGCACTTGTGCACACACCATTTACTTTAAAAAATAAAGATGGTGTGCATATCAGTATTCACGAAGCTGCCCTTGTTGATTATGCAGGCATGGTTTTAAATCAACGTCGTGATGGTACTTTCCAAGCAGATTTAACACCTTGGTCAGACGGTGTAGCAGTTAAAAAGCACGGCGCATTCAATACACCTTGGCGTACAATTCAAATTGGTGATGAAGCCGTTGATTTAATCAATTCTGATATCATCTTAAACCTAAACGAGCCGAATAAACTCGGTGATGTATCTTGGGTTAAACCGGGTAAATACGTAGGTATTTGGTGGGGTATGCACATCAATGAAAATACTTGGGGTAGCGGTAAAATTCATGGTGCAACCACTGCAAACACTAAATATTATATGGATTTCGCTGCTAAATATGGCTTTGATGGCGTGCTAGTCGAAGGCTGGAATATTGGCTGGGATGGCGACTGGTTTTATAACGGTGATGTATTTAGCTTTACTCAACCTTATGACGACTTTGATATTGAAGAGCTAACACGTTACGGCAAAGAAAAAGGCGTGCAATTAATTGGTCACCACGAAACTTCAGGTAACGTGACTAACTACCGTAACCAAATGGAAGCTGCATTTGCGTTATATGAAAAATCAAATGTAAGCCAAGTTAAAACAGGTTATGTAGCTGACGGTGGTAACATCAAGCGTATCGATGAAAACGGCATTGTGCGTAAAGAATGGCACGATGGTCAGTTCATGGTAAACGAGTACCTATACAACGTGAAACTTGCTGCTAAGCATAAGATTAGTATCAATACCCATGAGCCAGTAAAAGATACTGGCCTACGTCGTACATACCCGAACTGGATTGCTCGTGAAGGTGCTCGTGGCCAAGAGTTTAACGCATGGGGTACACCGCCGAACCCACCTGAGCACATTCCAATGCTTGCTTTCACCCGTATGCTTGCCGGCCCAATGGACTTCACACCAGGTATTTTTGATATGGGCTTTAACGGTCTAGGTGCCGATACCAATCGCCCACAAACAACTCTAGCGAAGCAATTAGCGCTATATGTTGTAATGTACAGCCCAATTCAAATGGCCGCTGATTTACCACGTAATTACTTGGCCAAGCCAGATGCATTTCAGTTTATTCAGGACGTACCAACTGATTGGCAACAAAGTATTGCACTACAAGGCGAAGTTGGCGATTACGTTGTATTTGCACGTAAAGAGCGCAAGCGTGAGCAATACTCAGGTAACGACTGGTATCTAGGCGCTGTCACAGACGAAAAAGCCCGCACTTTAGAAGTGAAATTAGACTTCTTAGATAAAGGCAAAAAGTTTGAAGCGCAAATCTACCGTGACGGTGATAAAGCACAGTGGGTTAATAACCCTTACGACTTAAAAGTAGAAAAACGCATTGTTACTGCTGATGATAAGTTGACGTTAAAGCTTGCTACCAGTGGCGGCACAGCGATTAGATTTAAAGCGATGTAAGTTGCTAAAAATTATGAAAAGCGCGGCATTTGATGTCGCGCTTTTTTATTTGCTTTGAGAAATAGGAGCACTAGTAATGGCTATGCTCACTTGCAATTTACCTTTCTCAAAGGTAAATTTTTTGAATGATTACTCAAGTAAGTAAAGAATGGATCCTTTAGAAAGACTTGCACAGAGAAATACCGCACATAAAACAGCTCGTAAAAAAGAAAAACGTGAATTACTTTGGCATATTCCGATCACTGTAATCAGTATTTTGACTTATATGTCTATTTATATCTTTTTAGTGACTGACGACATAAATCCGAATGATTTGCCAATAACTGTAAAGCCAGTATGGGTGGTTTCAAATCTACTAACTCTGGGGCTAGGTGCCACGCTCTTTGTAAGCAGTATTGCGTTTTTAGTATTGCTATATTTTTTAACGAAATATATAAAGGTAAATATTTTAAAGCTCAAAGTGGCAACTATAACTACTATGCTATTTCTGGTTAGTATATCTTTTTTTGCACTTGGCAATTTTTGTAACAGCCTAATTTATAAAAATAAAATTTTAATTGCCGATTTCATGCATTTTGGATTTTATGAACCTCCTACTCTCATTCAGATGGCTTTAAACTGGCTAACCATCTTAATAGTTATCTTGTTACTTTCTTTAAATTTCATCATTGCTTCAGCACCTTTCAAAGCCAGAAAGCACTTTAAAACTAGTTTTCTTGATAACTCATAACTGTAACAACTTAAACTATAAGTAACTGACTGCTCTGTAGATCTCCCCCCATAAAAAAGCAGCCTACTAGGGCTGCTTATAACTTAAGGTTTGAAGCTAAAAGCTCGGCTTTAATCTGCTAGTAATTGATCAAATAAATCAAAAACTTTATCGAGCTCTTCAATAGTGTTGTAGTGCATACAACCAATGCGAACTACGCCGCCGGTTTCTAATACCCCTAGCTGCTTACATAAGCCTTGGGCATAGAAGTTACCATCCCACACACAAATGTGCTGCTTACCTAAAAACTCAGAAACAATACGTGGCTCAATGTCTGCAAAAGTTAGTGCAAAAGTCGGTGTACGCTCAGATAAACGATCTAAAGCATCAATACCGAACAACTTGATACGCGGATAATCAGCCAAACGCGTTAAGAAATGCTTACTTAATGCCATTTCGTGTTGTTTAGTGATAGCAAATGCAGCAGCTAATTTATCTCGGCGTGAGTGACTATCATCAAGCTCACTAATTGCAGCAATGTAGTCCACAGCAGCAATTAAGCCAGCCAATGCTTCAAAGCTTTGTGTTCCAGTTTCCCAGCGACCTGGCGCAACATCTTTTGCAGGCTCAACTTTATATGGCCTGAAACCTTCTAGGTGCTCACGTTTGCCATATACAATACCAAGGTGAGGGCCAAAGAACTTGTATGCAGAGCAGGCTAAGAAGTCGCAATCAAGTGCTTGTACATCCACAAGCTCATGAGGTGCGTAATGAACGGCATCAACATAAACTAACGCACCAACCGCATGAGCAAGCTCAACAATGCGTTTAATATCATTAATTGAGCCAGTAGTGTTCGATGCATATGTCACTGCAACAAGCTTTGTTTTGTTAGATAAAAGGCTTTCCAAGTGTGCCATATCTAAGCTGCAATCAGCTTCGTTGATAAGGGCAGTTTTTACAGTAGCACCTTTATCTTCAGCAGCTTGCTGCCAAGATGATACATTTGAGAAGTGATCAGCATTGGTGACGATAATTTCATCACCTGCAGTCCAATCACGCGAGATTGCACGGCTAAAGCTAAACGTTAAGCTTGTCATGTTTGCACCAAACACGATTTGCTCTTTAGATGGCGCATTTAATAAGTCGGCTGCAGCTTGGCGAGCGTTTGCCATTAACTCTACTGTTTTGTCACTTGAGAAAAATGCACCGCCTAAGTTTGAGTTGTAGTAACCCAAATAAGCAGTCATGGCACTTAAAACTGACTGTGGCACTTGAGAGCCACCCGGGCCATCAAGGAAAATCGGTGACTGACCGGCAACTTGTTGCATAAGCGCAGGGAATTGGCGACGTAATTGCGTTAAGTTCATGATATACCCTTACGCAGTTAGTACGAAGCAATCAAGGTAACCTTCTTTGCTTGCGTCTAATTTATTCATTGGGGTTGCGTTATGCCATACTTCACGGTCATTAATAAGCGCAAACATGCCGTCCTTAATTTCCATTTTGAAACATGGCTCAGCTTGTTGGTGCTCATAAACAAGTAGCTCACCACCTTCTAGGTTTTCATGTGATACACCACATACACAAACGTGATCAAAACCATCTTGGTGAACACCTTCAGGCGCAGCAGGTGTGTCGCTGTCGATAGCAAGCATTCTAAATTGGTGAATTTCAATAATGCGGTCATCGCTAATACCTGTCATATCCCGAAACTGATTAACGATTTGCTTCATGCCAACAGTCGCTAATAAGCTATCTTCTAGATTTTCATAAGTACGCTCAACATTACCTTGAAAGGTATTAATTGAGTCATCTTGCACGAATGCTTTTGTTGGTTGTAATTTTAATTCTCCATCAACAACTTTAATTACTGAATAACGACGCTTACGAAACTCACCATCTGCGTATGGATTCGCAGGTAGGTTAGCAAAAGAAGGTTTTACTGCGTCAATATGCGTTTGGCTTACAAAACGAAGTTGTAGAAGGTTCTGGTTGTTTAATGTAGTCATTTAGATCTCGCCTTAATACGTTGAGAATATTGGCGAGGATTTTAATGCAATTGATAGGAAATTTTTGCGTTATTATGTAAACAGCAATGATTGTTTATGTAGTTTTAAGATCGAATAAACAAGTAATTTAGAAATTTTATCTAAAATAAAAAGCCCGCTTAATGCGGGCTTTTCTTGCAATTTAATTTATCTCTAATTAAACAGCTTGTTGAACGATTACTTGGTCTGCCTTTTTAGTGTATTGAGGCATACGGTGGAAGTTCAGGTAACGATATGTATCAGCTGCCGTTGCATTGATCTTATCTGCATACTCTTGGTACTCAGCAGGTGTAGGTAATTTACCTAGGATTGCTGCTACTGCAGCAAGCTCTGCTGATGCTAAGAATACGTTCGCGCCAGTACCTAGACGGTTAGGGAAGTTACGCGTAGAGGTAGAAACAACAGTTGCTTTATCAGCAACACGTGCTTGGTTACCCATACATAGTGAACACCCTGGAGTTTCGATACGTGCACCTACGCGACCAAAGATACCGTAGTAACCTTCGTCAGTAAGCTGGTCTTTATCCATCTTCGTTGGTGGTGCAACCCAAAGTTGAGTTGGGATACGACCACTGAAGCCATCTAGTAATTTACCTGCGGCACGGAAGTGACCGATGTTAGTCATACAAGAACCGATGAATACTTCGTCGATTTTCTCGCCTGTTACGTCTGAAAGAAGACGTGCATCATCAGGATCATTTGGAGCACAAAGGATTGGCTCTTTGATGTCAGCAAGATCAATTTCAAGTACATGTTTGTACTCTGCGTCAGCATCAGCTTCCATAAGTTCAGGGTTAGCTAACCACTCTTGCATTGCATTGATACGACGCTCAATAGTACGCACATCACCGTAACCTTCAGAGATCATCCACTTAAGCATTACGATGTTTGACTCTAGGTATTCAGCGATAGACTCTTTAGAAAGCTTAACTGTACAACCTGCAGCTGAACGCTCAGCTGACGCATCAGAAAGTTCGAAAGCTTGCTCAACAGTTAGGTGCTCAACACCTTCGATTTCTAGCACGCGACCAGAAAATTCGTTGATTTTACCTTTCTTCTCAACAGTTAGAAGTCCTTCTTTGATACCGTAGTAAGGGATAGCATGAACTAGGTCACGTAATGTGATACCTGGCTGCATTTCACCTTTGAAACGTACTAAGATTGACTCTGGCATATCAAGAGGCATTACACCAGTTGCTGCTGCGAATGCTACCGCACCAGAACCCGCAGGGAATGAAATACCTAGAGGGAAACGAGTATGCGAGTCACCACCAGTACCTACTGTATCTGGTAATAACATACGGTTTAACCATGAGTGGATTACACCGTCACCTGGACGTAGTGATACACCGCCACGGTTCATGATAAAATCAGGAAGTGTGTGGTGAGTATTTACGTCGATTGGTTTAGGATAAGCTGACGTATGACAGAAAGACTGCATTGTTAAATCTGCAGAGAAACCTAAACACGCTAGATCTTTAAGTTCGTCACGCGTCATAGGACCTGTTGTATCTTGCGAACCAACAGTTGTCATTTTCGGCTCACAGTATTGACCAGGACGTACGCCAGGCATGTTACATGCTTTACCAACCATCTTCTGAGCTAATGTGAAGCCTTTACCAGAATCAGTCACAAGAGCTGGCTTACGGAAGATATCTTCAGCTTCCATACCTAGTGATGCACGCGCTTTATCAGTTAAACCACGACCGATGATAAGTGGAATACGACCGCCAGCACGAACTTCATCAAGAATTACGTCTGATTTAAGAGAGAAAGTAGAGATAACTTCATCTGTACCGTGACGCTTAACAACACCTTCGTATGGGAAGATATCGATTTGGTCACCCATGTTTAGCTCATCAACAGGTAGCTCAATTGGTAACGCACCAGAGTCTTCCATTGTGTTGAAGAAGATAGGAGCGATTTTACCACCTAAACATACACCACCAACGCGTTTGTTTGGTACGTGAGGAATATCATCACCCATGAACCAAAGTACAGAGTTAGTTGCAGATTTACGAGAAGAACCCGTACCAACTACATCACCAACGTATGCAAGAGGTAAACCTTTCGTTTTAAGCTCTTCTAGCTGTGCGATTGGACCAACTTCACCTGGTTTGTCAGGATTGATGCCATCACGTTCATTCTTCAGCATTGCTAAAGCATGTAGTGGAATATCAGGACGTGACCATGCATCAGGTGCAGGAGAAAGGTCATCAGTATTTGTTTCGCCAGTTACTTTGAATACTGTAACTGAGATTTTTTCAGCAACTGCAGGCTTGTTTACAAACCACTCAGCATTTGCCCAAGATTCGATTACTTGCTTAGCAAACTCGTTACCTGCTTTCGCTTTTTCTTCTACATCGTAGAAAGCATCGAACATTAATAATGTGTTTGATAAACCTTTAACAACGATTGGTGCTAGCGCTTCGTCATCTAAAAGATCAATCATAGGTGCGATGTTGTAACCACCTAACATAGTACCAAGTAGCTCAGCTGCTTTTTCTTTTGATACAAGTGGAGAGCTCGCTTCACCTTTTGCAACTGCAGCTAAGAAACCTGCTTTGATGTAAGCAGCATCATCAACACCTGGTGGTACGCGATTAACTAGAAGATCAACAATAAATTCTTCTTCGCCTGCCGGTGGATTTTTGATTAGTTCAATAAGATCAGCCGTTTGCTGAGCATCTAATGGCGCTGGTACGATACCTAACGCGGCACGTTCTTCTACGTGTTTACGATATTCTTGTAGCACAATATTGCCCTCTTGGTGACGTGAAAGTACTCGGTAGTAGTAAGCTAAATACCAATTAAGACCCAGTACTTATAGTATTCTGACGGTTAATTATAAAGCTTTTAAGTATAGATGAAAATCCATGCTGTAGTTAGAGGCTTTAATACTCACTATAAATAGCATGAATAGTACTAGAAAAAAACGCTATTCAAATGAATATTTATTAAGAATCATTCCTATCTATCAATTTCTAGGGCTTTAAAATGAAAAAACCCAGCACTAGGCTGGGTTTTAAAATTTGCGTAAAGGGTTAGATTAACGCTCTACTTTAACACGCTCAATAACAGTCACTTTCGCTTCAACACGACGGTTTTCAGCGTGAGCTTCTGGCGTATTTGCTGGGTTTTTAAGACGCTCTTCACCTAAACCAACAGTAGTAAGACGCATTGGGTCAATGCCATCTTCAATTAGTTTCTTAGCAACAGCATCAGCACGTTTTTTAGATAACCACTTGTTGTAGTCAGCTTTACCTACTGACGAAGAGTGACCTTCAAGTACTACGTCTGTTCCTGGGTGCTCTTTCAAAAACGCAGCAGCAGCATCAATATCGTCTAAGTATTGTTGAGATACTTTAGATGTATTGTTAGGGAATGTGATTAGTAAAGTCTTAGACACTTCACGGTCTTCATACAATGTACAACCAGTACCATCAACAGCATCTGTCATTGGTGTATTTGCACACTGGTCATCAGCATCTGGGATATTATCTCCATCGCTATCTACTGGCTCAACAGCTACAGGAACAACAGTTGGAGCTGGCTCTACTGGCTCAGCAGGAGCGCTTTGATCACCAAATATATAGCTAAGACCTAGCTTTGCACCAACATCTGTGTAACCACGGTCAAGACCTTGATATAAAGATGTTTCAGCGTTGAATGCAAAGTTATCGGTGAAGTAATGTTGGTAACCGGCACCTACGTTAGCAAACATTAGATCTTCATCAACAGCATCAAGATTTTTTAAACCAAAAATACCGTAGAAAGGACCACCGCCAAAATGATATAAGCCATCAATACCGTAACGCTTACCACTTTCAGAGCCACTTACAGTGGTACCGGCTGTGGTTTCAGCGCTCCAGTCAAAATCCATATCAGCATATTCTAAACGAGCACTCCAATAATCGCTGAAGCGGTAACCTAATTCCAAACCCCACCCAGTTGAGTCATCTACATCTAAACCGCCAGGTGGATAGTCACGGATATTTTCCCAAGAGTTATCATAATAATCGCCAAATGCGCCTATATAAAAACCTTGTTTTTCTGCAGCGATACCTGAAGCACTTGTTGCAGCAAGCGCTAAAGCTATAGTTAGTGATTTTAGTTTCATGTTTCATTCCCTTCCATTTTAGTAACTAAAGGCAGTGTAGCCTACACTCAGTCAAGATAGGTGATGAGTAATTAATCCAAACTTAATAAACTCAAACAACTAGTAAATTTTTATAATTCCATAGCATCAACTAAATACAGCGACATAAAGCACCTTAATAATCCATGTCGGACTGGTGCAAATTACACGTCATTAAAAATAATTATATAACCTAATAATAATTCAACAAGGAGATTAAACACCATACTACAATAATTTGAACTTTGATTAGGTGATTCATATCAATATATGATGGTTATTACATCTAAAATTGGTACAAATTAAGATTAACTTGTTTCTTAGGAAAGTAAATATTGAATTTCATTCAAAAAAAGGCCGGACTAATAAAATTAGTCCGGCCTAGTTATATATTATTAATTAAATAAGGAATTTCTACCTTAAATATAATAACTTACTTACGAAGTACTTTAACTTTTTCAACGCTCGTGATTTGAGCTTCTACGCGACGATTCTCTGCATGTGCCTCAAGTGTATACGCTTTATTTTTCAAACGCTCTTCACCATAGCCAACCGTAGAGATTCTATCTGAAGAAATGCCGTCTTTAACTAGCTCTTCAGCAACATCTTTAGCACGCTTTTCAGAAAGCATCATGTTGTAATCAGCGTCACCAACTGCTGATGCATGCCCTTCAAGTACTACTGAAGTACCTTCATTTTCTTTCATAAAGGCTGCAACATCTGCAATGTCGCTAAAGTATTGATTAGGTACTTCTGCAACGTCATGCGGGAACGTAACTAGTAAAGTTATAGTTGCCTCTTTTTCTTCATATAGAGTACAACCAGTGCTGTCGACAGCATCAGTCATCGGTGTGTTTGCACACTGATCATCTGCATCCATTACACCGTCATTATCACTGTCAGTTGGTGCAGCGACTACAGGTGCAGGCTCTACCGGAGCAGGCGCACTTTGATCGCCAAAGATATAGCTAATACCCAGTTTAGCACCAACATCTGTATAACCACGATCAAGACCTTGGTATAAAGATGTTTCAGCATTAAAAGCAAAGTTATCTGTGAAGTAGTGCTGGTAACCAGCACCTACGTTTGCGAACATTAGATCTTCGTCAACTGCATCCAGATTTTTAAGACCGAAAATACCGTAGAAAGGGCCGCCACCTAAATGGTATAGCGCATCGATACCGTAGCGCTTGCCGCTTTCTGAACCACTTACAGATGTGCCATCATTAAGCTCTGCATTCCAATCGAAGTCCATATCAGCGTACTCTAAACGAGCGCTCCAATAATCGCTAAAACGATAACCTAATTCCAGACCCCATCCAGTTGAATCATCTACATTTAATCCACCTGGCGGATAATCGCGAACATTTTCCCAAGAGTTATCATAGTAATCGCCGAATGCGCCAATATAAAAACCTTCTTTTTCGGCAGCGAAGCCTGTTGTACTAGTTGCAGCAAGTGCTAACGCAATAGTAAGTGATTTTAGTTTCATTATTTCCTTCCCATTTTCACAATAAAGCTATTGAAGCTAATGTATTTCGAGTACTTAAAACTATATAGCAGCTTAAAAACTAATTTAATGAAATTTTATAAACAGCTATATTTTATATTTACTAATACTTTACTATTAATAAAAGTAATCTATTCAGTGGCAATTTATACTAATTAAAACTTTCAAACTACCAGCATAGTAGTGTAACACCACTTAAAGCAATAATTTACTTTAAATCAATGATATCACCAGTCAATGTCCCGCTCAATCTACGAACATTTTAAAGCGATAAATAACTTTTTTCTTTCAGAGGTGTAACTATCATTTATGTGCCACAGAAAGTTTGATAGTTTTTGTCACCATCACTTGGCAACTCGTACCAACTTTGATGTTCTTTAAAGTATGTGTATGGCTCTGAAATCACTTCAAGAAAATCATTTAATAATAAGCTACTACCTGCTTTTTCAAATTCAGCTATTATGCTTTCTATATTATGATTACGCGGGATGACTGCAGGATTAACGGCTCTCATGATGCTGTAACTTTCAGCAGTTGTTCTTAGCTTCCACTTTAAAACCCACCCTTTCAACCTACAATCCACAGTAAAATCACTTACTAAAGATTCAGTGAGTGCATTAAATGTATTGGTATAATCAAGTTGATGCTGCTTCATTAAAGCAAGTAATTCTGAAACCAAAACATGATCACCTTCTTGCTGACCTGCTAACCCTAATTTCTGCTGCCACATAGCATTAAATGCATCATTAAATTTATCAGCAAAACCATTCACAACCGACGAAAGTTTTTCTACGGCACCATCTTGCTCATCAAATAAAGGAATCAAGCTTTCAGCTAAACGCGCAACATTCCAATTGGCAATATTGGGCTGATTACCAAATGAATAGCGCCCTTGGTGATCAATCGAACTGAACACCGTGTCTAGGTCAAACTGGTTCATCATCGCACATGGGCCATAATCGATAGTTTCACCACTAATCAAAGTGTTGTCGGTATTCATTACACCATGTATAAAGCCAACTCGCATCCAACTTACGACCAGCTCAACTTGTTTATCTAATACAGCAGTTAAAAACTCAATGTAGCGTTGCTCACCAGCACTGCTAATTTCAGAGAAATGACAATTAATTGCGTAATCGACCAGCTTTTCTAGCCCTTCAATATCCCCTTGCGTTGCTAAGTATTGAAATGAGCCGACACGAATATGACTTTTAGCTAAACGAGTAACTACGGCGCCTGGACGAGGCGGTTGGCGATAAACGGTTTCACCGGTAGCAACGACTGCTAAACAACGTGTAGTAGCAATACCTAGAGCATTAAGAGCTTCACTCATAATATATTCTCGCACCGCAGGACCAATTGCACAGCGACCATCACCACCACGAGAAAATACAGTTGCGCCAGCGCCTTTTAGCTGTAAGTCCCACAATGTGCCATCTTGATCTGCAATAGCACCAAGTAAATGTGCTCTGCCATCACCCAGACGCGGTGAAAAATGACCAAATTGATGACCTGAGTAACCAAGTGCAACTGGTGCAACGTCGTTACTTATTGTTGAACCAGTTAAGAATTTAGCTAAAAACTCGCTGTCATGATTAATCGAAAAATTATCAGCTAACTGATCATTAAACAGTAGCAATTTAGGCTCAGCCACAGCACTAGGCATATCTTCAATCGTGAGCAGTTCACTAATGTCTGTGTATCGAGATTGCAGTTTCATAATTTTCCTTAACGCGTTGCTACACCTACGCGGTTATCACCCACACCATAGGCAACAAGCTGACTAAGCGCCTGCAGACTATAGCCACTTTGCTGTTGTAATTCATTGAAGAAGTTTTGCGCTGACTGTAGTGACTTTTTAGTTTGTAAGCCACCGTCTATCAATTCGTGGGCACGCAAGTAGGCTTCTACATCACGAGAAAGCAAAAAGGTATCTTTACCTAGCGCCCGTAAAGCGTATGGGCCAGTATTCCCGCCTAAACGTGCACCATGCTTTTTGAGATAAGCCCATAACCCAATAATATTATCACTTGGCCAGTCAGCAATAAACTGACTAAAGCTGCCATGTTTCTCCGCGATTTCATGGATCATATACGCATTTTCAGGGATTGTTTGTACTTTTTTAAAATTACGAACAATTCGTTCATCACTGGCTTTTTGCTCGAGCATATCCGGCGGCATCATTAACAATTTTTCAATGCTAAAATCCCAAAACACTTCGCAAAAACCAGCCCATTTATTGTTAATAACTGACCAATAAAAACCACTTTGAAAGATTTTACGAGTAAACTCTTCTAACCATAAATCATCATGCATTTTGGCAATATCAGTATCATCGAGCGGGTTTGATAGCAGTGCTCGCAGCATGTCTTCGCTACCCTTTCGAGATACGGCTCGCTGATAAATATCGTTAAATTTTTCCATCATTTTTCCAATTTATTTGGTTAACGCTAAGTGTACGTAAAAACACGGTTATACGTAACCATGTTGCAAAATTGGTCACTAAAAAACAAACTCATCAGCTTGACACCTAGATGGCTAAAATGCTTTAATCGCCGCCAATACCCTATTTAACTATGTTGGCTTTTACCTTAAAAGCGAGCATAAAGGGCTGGAAGAGGTGCGTTATTCAGGTAACGTATGGGAAGAGCACAGACTCTGTTGATCATACGTGAGGGGAATTAACGCCGAGAAGTAACACCGTTTGTGAGGTGCTTATTTCGGGCGACTGGGCTGAATCCCAGCGACTGTCACCAACAATAGCAAAGCGCTATTGATTAGTTTGGTGGAGAGCTTCTGGTCTTAGTATAATAAGGCCGTCGCGTCTTTATTATTTTAAGCCCATTCGCTCTTCGAATTATACCTTGTTCGAATGACGACATGCGGCCCCATTCAAATGTTCCCGCATATACTCTTCGAATACCTTATAAGTTCGTGAGAGATGATCAACAATTTTGATTTAAATGACTATCCATTATGGACAGCGCTTGTCACGCCATTTTCTGAATCTGGCGAGGTCGATTACACGGCCCTAGAGCAACTGGTCACTGAACAGCAAGCCGCAAATAACGGCATTTTATTGCTTGGCAGTACCGGTGAAGGACTAGCGCTTTCACTTAAAGAACAACAAGCCATTGTCGAGCATGTTTGCCAATTGGCACCGAGTGTGCCACTGATGATCGCTGTGGGTGGCATGAACCTAAAGCAGCAAATTGCATGGGTTGAATACTGCAATCAGCTGCCAATTCATGGCTACCTGTTAGGCTCACCTCTGTATGCAAAACCTGGTGTTGTGGGTCAAACACATTGGTTTGAAAGCCTACTTAACGCAAGTCATCACCCTTGTATGTTGTATAACGTACCAGGGCGCAGCGCAGTTGAAATTTCACCACAGGTAATTAAAAACCTTGCCGACCACAAAAACCTTTGGGCTTTAAAAGAAGCCAGCGGCGATATTAGCAAGTTTGAAGGCTTTAGAACGGCATCACCAAAACTTGCCATTTTCAGTGGCGATGATGCACTTATGCCGTATTTTGCTCAAGCCGGTGCAAAAGGTTTAGTTTCGGTTGCCGCTAATGCTTGGCCAAGCCAAACCCATGAGTTTGTTAAACGCTGTTTAAGTGGTCAATACCCAAATCTATTCACTGATTGGTCGCAAGCAATTCAAAGTCTATTTGCTGTAGCAAACCCAATCCCCGTAAAAGTACTGATGCACCTGCAAGGTAAAATAAATACCCCGCATTTACGTCCGCCACTTACGCATTTAGAGCTTGAGCAAACAGACGGCATCACCCACGCAAATAACACTATTTTATCTTGGAACTAAAAACAGGTTTTATCATGAGCTGGTTAGAATTATTAAACAACTTAGAATCAGGCGCAGTTCGCGCAGCAACACAAGACGAGAACGGCAACTGGCATGCTAATATTGAAGTTAAACAAGGCATTTTAGAAGCATTTAAAAATGGCACTAACACCGAGTTCCCAGGTGGTTTTGTTGATAAGCACAACTTAGCACCACAAGGCTTTGCAGCAGATGCAGGCGTACGTATGGTACCAGGTGGTAGCAGTGTTCGTCGTGGTGCACACGTTGCTAAAGGCACTATTATTATGCCACCAGCGTATGTGAATATTGGCGCGTTCATCGACGAAGGTACTATGGTCGACAGCCACGCATTAGTGGGTTCATGTGCACAAGTGGGTAAAAATGTTCACCTAAGTGCAGCAGTACAATTAGGTGGCGTGCTTGAGCCTATTGGTGCAAGCCCAGTGGTTATTGAGGATGATGCATTCATCGGCGCAGGCTGCGTAATTGTTGAAGGTGTAGTTGTGAAAAGAGGCGCGGTACTTGCGCCGGGTGTGCGTTTATCTGCAACCATTCCAGTCTACGACTGTATTAATGAGCGCCAGCTAAACAAAGGTGAAGCAATCCCAGAAAACGCGATTGTGATCCCAGGTTCTCGTCCTGCTTCAAACGCATGGGCTCGTGAGCAAGGCCTAAGCATGTCTTGTGCATTGATCGTGAAATACCGAGATGAACAAAGCGATGCATCATTACTGTTAGAAGAGGTTTTACGTTAATGAGCTTTATGAGCACGCCCATCAAGCAAGCAGTTGAACAAGTAGCAACGCACCTTGATACGCCATTTTTTATCTATGATTTAGATAAATTAACTGCACATTTAAATCAACTGACGGCGCAAACCGATGTGAAACTTTGGTACGCAGTCAAGGCCAACCCGCTGTCTCGCATTATTCAATGTTTAGACAGCGCAGGGTTTAATTTTGATGTTGCAAGTAAAGGTGAACTTGAGCAAGTACTTGCTCAAGGCATCGATAGCGAGCGCGTGCTCAATACTGGGCCTGCAAAGAGCCCTAAACAAATTTCACATTTTATTGCTCGCGGTGTACGTACTTTTGTGGCAGAGAGCATTAACCAAGTTCGCTGGTTAAACGAACAAGCAACAAAAGCAAATTGCCATCTGCAAGTATTATTGCGTGTACAACTACGTTGGCCAGACAGTGAAAAGAACCCACTTGGCGGCGATAGTCTCACCCCCTTTGGTTTGGGCTGTGATGAATGGCAAGCACTAACAGTAAGTAATTACCCAGCACTTAACTTTGATGGTCTGCATATTTTCCAATGGGGCAACATGCTCAGCACCGATAAACTCGCTGAGCTATGGCGTGCCATGATTGAGCCATTACAACGACTCGCTAACTCATTAAATATTAACCTTAATGTTCTCGATTTGGGTGGTGGCCTAGGCATTCCTTATACTCAAGATGCTAACCGACTTGATTGGTCTGCACTTATCGAGACTCTGGCGAGCATTAAAGCGGATGCCGGTGTCAATGAGCTTTGGATGGAGCTTGGTCGCTATGCAGTGGGCGAATGTGGTCATTACGTAACGCCGATTGTTGAGCGTAAAGAAAATTACAATCAACAGCAGGTGATTTTATCAGGCGGTATTAACCATTTACTTCGCCCAGCTGTGACAAGCCAAGATTTTCCTGCGGCGTTACTACGCGAATCGACGGCTGAGCCTGCAGCAATGACGTTATACGGCCCACTTTGCACCGCGCTTGATTGCTTAGGTGAGCACCTCTTAGCTAGCGATTTAAATGAGCAAGACTGGTTGGTATTCAGCCAGTGTGGCGCATACGGCTTTACCGAAAGTATGCCGTACTTTTTATGCCACGAATTAGCGGCTGAATACATCCTTGAACAAGGCAGTATTGAGTGCATCCGTAGCGTTGAAGATGCTAGCTATTATTTAAGGTAATCGCCATGAGTAAAGAACTAATCAGCCAAGAGAATATTGTGGTTGGCGAGATTGCCAACGGCCTTCCACTGACAATCCCTGTGTATCGCTTAAAAGGCGATGGCACAGGACCAAGCGTGTATATACAAGCTAATATGCATGGCGCAGAAGTACAAGGTAATGCAGTAATTTATCAGTTACTTGAACAGCTAAAATCTCTAAAGCTACGTGGCGACATTACTCTTGTGCCTTATGCCAACCCAATTGGTTGTAACCAAAAATCAGGTGAGTTTACTCTGGGTCGCTTCGATCCAATTACTGGTACCAACTGGAACCGCATGTACCGCTTTAACAAAGCATTACCCTCACAGATTGCTGAACTGCACAAAGGCAGTGATGATGCGACTCTTAAAGCTGCATTCAAAGAGGCACTCGTTACTGACATCGACAGCCAACTAACCGGTCCTGACTACAGCCTAACAACAGGTAAGCGCATTGCTCTGAACCTGCAAAAGCTTGCGCATCAGGCGGATATTGTTTTAGACCTACACACAGGACCTATCTCAAGTCAGCACCTCTATTGCCCAGAATATGCCAAAGACAGCGCAAGCTATTTCAACATTGAACATATCTTATTGATTCCAAGTGACTTTGATGGAGCGATGGATGAAGCGAGCTTCTGTCCTTGGTGGTCGCTTTCTGAAGAACTTGCCAAACAAGGCCGTGAATTTGCAGTTCAAGTTGAAGCATTTACCGTTGAATTAGGTAGCCAAGAAAAAATCGATTTAAGTGCAGCCCTTGAAGATGCAAATAGTATTTTAAGTTACCTCACTCACAAAGAGGTATTTGTAGATGCTGCTTATAAACCAAAAGCGATAACACGCTATGCCTGTATGCTTGAAGATTATGTTGCTTACTATGCGCCTATGGGTGGCATGGTGGAATACCTTGCCCCGCTTGGAGGCCATGTAAAAGCAGGCGAACCTATAGCCCACATTTTACGAATGGAGCGCTACCTTTCTGAGCAACCCCTTCAAACATTAAGTTTTGATAAAGACGCCATCGCTATTTTGCATTTTGCTTCAGCAAGCGTGAATCAAGGCACTGAACTTTATAAGTTTTTTACAAACGTATTTGAGCTATAAGCTCACACCTTCTCATTGCGTGAGAGTCGACGGCTTATGCCCTTAGGCCGTTACAGTAGAGCTCCAAGCTTAGCTTGGGGCTCTCTATTTACCCAAAATTTCAACAATTCAGTACAAGTTCACGGTTACTTATGTAAAAATCGTTATAATTATACCTACTTACAAGTCTACTGAAAGGGAACTGCAATGGGATGGCGCATTTGGCTGGCAGCCGCTGGCTTATTTTCTGTACCTGTATTCGCTCAAACTGAACAACCACAAACTAACGAACAAGATGACGCGCTAGAACTCGTAAAGCAGTGTATTTTGAACGAAGCTATTGGCGGTGACGGTAAACAAACACTCGAAGAACTTCGTAAAAAGTGCTCTGACTTAGACGAGAGCAAAAAGCTCACGGCTTTAGACAAACGCAAAGCTCGTGAAGAAGTGAGCAAGAAAAACCGTAATGTAATCACTCCACATAAGCGTAACTACATTTTACCGCTCTCTTACGTGTCTAACCCTAATGAGCGCCCTTTTGATGGTTTAAAAGACCTTGCTGAAGAGGTCGATGGCGAGCCACTCGATAACCTTGAAGTGAAATACCAACTATCAATTAAAGTACCTATCTTCGAAGGCTTCTCAGATAAAGACCAAGGTATCTTTTTTGCTTTTACATTGCAGTCGTTTTGGCAGTTTTATAACAAAGATATTTCATCACCATTTCGTGAAACCAATTACGAACCGGAGATATTCTGGATGAACTATCTTGATCCTGAGCATGTACTGTGGGGTGATGAAATGGCAATCGCAATTGGTGCCTCGCATCAATCTAATGGTCGAAGCCAACCTAATTCACGCTCGTGGAACCGTATCTATGCTGATTTCTTATGGGAAAAAGATGGCTTTGTATTTAGCTTTAAGCCGTGGTATCGCATTCCTGAAGATAAAAAAGATGATGAGCTAAAAGCACGTGGCGATGATAATCCAGATATCTACAAATACATGGGTTATTTTGAATTCTCAGGTGCATACCGTTACAACGAGCATGAATTCAGCTTTATGACGCGTAATAACTTAAACTCAGATAACCGTGGTGCAATCCAGTTAGATTGGTCTTTTCCTCTTTGGGGCAGGTTACGTGGTTACGCACAATACTTTAATGGCTATGGCGAGAGCTTGATTGACTACAATGCTGATATTGAACGCTTTGGTGTCGGTATTCTGTTAACTGACTTGCTTTAACTGTAATAAAGAGCGAGCTTTAGTTAGCTCGCTCTAAATAGTCGTTATTTTTTAACGATGAAGTGGCCTTCAAATTCAGCAACTAACACATCACCATCATATACATTCACTGGCACATGGTAGCTTGCTTTACCATTAGACTCTAAATCCGCTAACTTACCTTTACAACCAGCCAATTCAACGCTCCCGCGAGGGTCGTTATTCAGTGGCTTAAGGTATTTAATATTAGCATCAGCTAACACGATATTTCCTTCAAGGCCTGCTTCTTTCAGCGCAAGGTAAGTTGCCCCCCACCCTGTTAGCGTTGCTAAACTATAAATAGAACCAGCAAACATTGTATTATGAAGGTTTAAGTTCGCATCTAAATCAGCACGAGTAGTAAACTGCCAATCAGTATAGCTTTCAACTTTAATCCCCATCGCATCACTGATTGGAATCGACTCACGCCAAGTATTTTGTAGTACTTGTGTCCAGTTTGGATGACGAAACCAACCCGGTTCAGACGGTTTTTGTTTTACCATTTTCCAGTGCTGCACATCGTCATACGCGAGATGCGCTTTTTCTTTTACTTCGTAGCCATGGCGCTTGTAGAAATCAAGCGCGCGTTCACGAGCAAACAATACCAATTCATCGGCATCTTGAGTCCATGCTATTTTTTCTAATTCATGTAATAAACGACTACCGATATGCTGGTTACGGTTACCTTCAGCCACCGCCATATAGCGAACTTGCGCTTGCTGATGATTATTAAAATGTAGGCGAGCTACACCTAAAACTTCGCCGTCATTATTTTTGATAAAGCGGTGCTCTGCGTCTTGCTCCAAGTCATCTTGCTCAGAACCACGCGGCTCGCCCCAAGGCGCTCTTAAAACCTGCCAACGTAGTGAATAATACGCTTGCCAATCTTCGCTGCTTTGTGGGGTGGTCACTTTAAACATAAAAACTCCTGTGATAATTCAGCCACTGTCTGTTGTTTTTCTCACGTGGCCTTTGGAATGCGAATTACGATACGCGATCTTCTAACAAGTTGGAATAATACTTTGGTGACCCAGTCTAAATTATTATTCCAAGCTGTAAAAACTAATGCACAATTGCACTTTATGCCTACTGGTCTATGCTGAAATAATTGTCTTATTTTTATAAATAAATAGCTAAAGGCCCGAAATATGGAACATTTTATTGAACCCAGTGGCGCAGTAAAACATAGTTTTATTGAGGACTGCCACCGATTAGGGCAACTCATCTATTGGCATAAGCAAGGCAATTACAGTATTCAAGTTAGACAACTTAACCAATTACGCTGGTTACTGATCAACGAAACTCTACAATCCGTCATTGAGAAACGTCGCCCTGCGAGGTTGCTTTTTCCTCATTTACAATACCTTGCAAAGCTTTGGCAAGACTTAGAAGAGCCTAAAAAAATTTTAGAATTAGGGTTAGGTGGCGGTGCTATTCGTAACTACTTACAGCACACCTACCCCGACAGCCAGCTGACATCAGTTGATAAAAATCCCGACATAATCCACTGCTATAAACGCTACTTTGGTGGCGATCATGCCAATAATCTACACTGTTTTGATGCGCAACAAGTTTTAGAGCAAAATAACAAATACAATTGGATTATCTTAGATTTATTCAGTGAAGTAGACGCACCGCTATTTTTATATAAGCACCAGTTTTACACTAAATTAAGAGCTGCAATGGCAAAAGGTGGTTTATTGTTTATTAATTTTTTATCTAATCACCCATCGCAACTAAAGCAACTTGAGCACCTACTGATCACCGAGTTTGGTAAGCGCCCAAGTATTGTGAAAATCCCAGACTATGTGAACCACATAGTGATGATCAAAAAGTAAAAATACTTATACCAACCCGCTTAATTAAGTAGTCTATTTTGAGGCAATAAAACCTCGTTGATAACAAGGCAAAAATTTCGTTATTTAGTTGTTCTAAATGAGAAATTTTTAACGCAGTTAGCGACAGGTTTAATCCCTCAAAATGATTAAGTATTATTGCGAGTTGGTATTACACAGCTAAATTAAAAGTAACTGGACCATCGTTGCATAAGCTTACTTGCATATCAGCACCAAAACGCCCAGCAGCGACTGTTAGGCCCGATTTTTTAGCTTCAGCGATAAAATACTCATAGAGCGTATTTGCTTGTTCAGGTGTGCCAGCACTTGAGAAGCTCGGACGCATGCCCTTTTTAGTGTCAGCTGCTAACGTAAACTGCGAAACCACTAATAGCTCACCCTTAATATCCTTCAAACTTAAATTCATCTTTCCTTGTTCGTCGGTAAAAATGCGGTAATTACTGACTTTATGTAAAAGCTTCTGAGCGCTTTGCTCGGTGTCTTGTTTTTCAACACCTAATAACAACAAAATACCTTGTGAAATTTCACCCACTACCTCGCCTGCCACTTCTACTTTTGCCTGTTTTACTCTTTGAATTAAGCCTTGCATTGATCCCTCGATAACTTGATATACATTAAATCTGCGGCACGTCGCATTGCCGCCAAATATACCTGATTATCGCTGCTGTGCCCAATGCCATCTAAAATCAATAATTGTGCATTTAACTGTTCAGCAAGCTGCTGTACCGCACTATATCGACAGATCAAATCGGCGCGGCCATGAATAAACCAAATAGGTAAATGAGTAAGTAAATGTGCATTTTCTGCGATAAAAGCCTCTTCGATAAAGCAGTGATTACGAAAATAATGCACCATTAACCTTGCTTGATTTAACCCTACATGGGGCTCTTGTAAACCCCAGTTTGTTAATGGCTCACCATGGCACAGCACCTGTTCCCAATGACACCATAGTTTGGCAAATTTACTTGCTTTTATTTGATCGTCACTGTTTAACTGTTGCTGATAAAAATCGAGTAAGGCATGCCAATCGGAGTAATTGTGCGCAAACTCATTGAAGCACTCTGGATAAAAATGCGCGCCGGCTCCATTTTTTGTATAGAGCCATTCAAAGTCGCTATTACAAGCTAGAAAGCTGGCCCGTAAAATAAGTCCTGCAATATGTTCCCGATGATTTATTGCGTATACAAGTGCCAACGTGGCGCCCCAAGATTCGCCACAAACAAGCCACTTATCAATACCTAACTGGTTGCGTAACAACTCAAGGTCTGCGACTAATTCGGAAGTGGTATTTTTAGATATATCATGAGGTGTAGAATGACCACAGCCACGCTGGCTGAACATGATCACCCGAAAACGTTCTAAGTCGAAAAAGCGGCAATTTTCTGGGCACAGCCCCGCGCCAGGACCGCCATGACATAACACCACTGCAATTCCCGTAGACGCACCATATTCTTGAACATGGATTTGATGACCATCACCAACACTCAAATGATAGTCACGGTTAGCAACATAATGTGGATGTAACTGCACCTCGCTCTCCTTAGGTGCAGTATATTTAAACCTCTATATCAGGCGTGTCCTCAATATTCTCAGGGCTGATACATACAGTAAATTCTGCACCGAGTAATACGACAATCCACGACAAATACACCCATACAAACAGAATAGGTATTGTTGCCAACGCCCCATAAATAACCTCGTACGATGGGAAGTGACTGATGTACAAAGCAAAGCCTTTTTTTGTCAGCTCAAACAACATAGCTGCAAACAAAGCGCCCGGAATTGCCGCTCTAAATGGAACTCGTGTGTTAGGAACTAAAGTATAGAGCATAATGAAGCCAATCATTGAAATTATGTAAGGTAATAATTTCAATAAAAAGCCGCTAAACCCGGGAATCCCCTGATCAGCAAATGACACTAAAGAGACAATGTATGAGGTCACACCAATACTTGCACCTAGTAGTACAGGGCCTAAACTGAGCACCATCCAGTATACGGCAAACGAAATCATCATTGGGCGTTTTTTCTTAATACGCCAAATTCGGTTTAATGTAGCATCAACATTCCGGATAAGTAGTAAGGAAACCGCTGCTAAAAAGCCCACACCGACAGCAGTCATTTTATTAGCATTACCTGCAAAAGCACTGATATGCTCTTTAATTACATCTGTAGAGGTCGGCACAAGATTAGTAAACAAAAAGTTTTCTATGGTCACCAATGTGCTTTCGAACCCAGGAAAAGCAGAAAAGATTGCCACACCGACAGCCACTAAAGGTACGATTGATAACAGGGTTACATAAGCCAAATAACCAGCATTTACAGTTATTTGATCGTCAATACAACGATTAAGATACTGCATCCACCAAGTAGGTTGTTGCTTCAAGAAAATGCTTATTTGCAGCTTATAACGACTGAGCTTCTCATCCATAGAATCTAATTTCTGCTAAAATGTTTTGATAATCATAGCAATCCACCACATAATTTGAAATGACAGGTACCTAAAAAGGATTCTCAATGAAAAAACTGACACTTTTAAGTGCACCACTATTTGCAGTAACAATGGCATTAACAGGCTGTCAGTCAGCTTATTACTCAGCCATGGAGTCTGTCGGTGTGCATAAGCGCGACATTTTAGTTGATCGCGTAGAAGAAACAAAAGAGGCGCAGCAAGAATCGCAAGAAGAGTTTCAATCAGCATTAGATAGATTAACCACACTAATCAACTTTGAAGGTGGTGAACTACAAGATGCCTACAATCAACTTAATGATGACTACGAGTCGAGCTTAGCGGCAGCGAATGATGTAACAAGTAATATCAATAAAGTAGAAGATGTAGCTGAAGCCCTATTTGATGAATGGGCCGATGAGCTAGAGCAATACAAAAGCGCCTCACTAAAACGTGAAAGCAGCAAAAAGCTCAATGCAACTAAGCGCCAATTTGATCAACTACTTCGCTCAATGCGCAGTGCAGAAAGCAAAATGGAGCCGGTATTATCATCACTACATGATAATGTTCTGTATTTAAAACATAACCTCAATGCGCAGGCTGTTACTGCAATCAAAGGTGAGTTCACAAGCCTAAAACGCGATATAAAAGTGTTAATGGACGACATGAACAAATCAATTGAAGACTCTAATAAGTTCATTGAGCAAATGAATAAAGCGGGCTAACCAACTCAAGCTATTAGTAAAAAAAGCCTACTTAAACGTAGGCTTTTTTGTGTAACCTCTTGTTACTTTTTAATGATTTATCTTAAATTTTATTTTGCTAAACTCACGGCAAAGAATAAAAAGTAAGCATGGTATGCATTTAAAAACTCTCTCAACACTTATTGCAGCAGCACTCTTGAGTGCATGCAGTAATTCAAACACTGTTAATGTTATTGCCGGTGAAGGCACCATCACTCCATTAAAAACCGAGGGTGAGTACAAAGGTCGCTACCACAACCTTTATCCTGGTGATAAAGAATACCCAACAACCTGCACTGACAATTGCTATGAAGCGTCAGAACTACTCGTGTGCGACGACAGCAACTCACAATGCCAATATCAAGCACAGCAAAATGTACCTGCAATCAACTCAGGCTTTAAGGTTCGTTGGTTAGGCCATGCTAGCTTTTATATTCAGTCACCCAATGGTGAACAGCTGTTGTTTGACCCTGTTAAGGATCAGTTTGATTCACCCGTAGACTTAGCCTTTAAGCTAGCAGGGGGCATCTATCGCAAACCCGGTTTTTGGCCATCAAAAGTACAACTTAATGGCTTAGATGCGGTAATGTACTCACATATTCACTATGACCATTTTAACAAAGCGGATATAGAAGAAATTGGCAATGCTCCGCGCTATTTAGTGCCATTAGGGTTTGCAGATAACTTCCCGACGGGTGGCTTTAATATTTCAGAAATGGCATGGTACGCAAGTACACAAATTAATGACTTAACTGTTAATGCGGTGCCAGCGCACCATTTTAGTAGCCGTATTATGGTGCCTTTCATTTACGACGACCACAACAAAGATCTCTGGAATGGCTGGTTACTAGAACAAAATGGTAAAACCTTATTTTTTGCTGGCGATACCGGTTACTCAAAACATTTTCAAGATATTAACCAAAAATATGGCGAGATTGATGTGTGTTTGCTGCCGATAGCTTCCTATTACCATGAAGAAAATGGCAAATGGTATCGTTATGTTCACACAACGCCAGAAGATGCATTAAACGCGGCAGAGGAACTAAGCTGTAAAGTGATGATCCCATGGGGTTATGGCAACTCAAGCTGGCAAATGGGTGATCACTCGAGTCACTCTGCGTTATTGAGATTACTACATATGCAAAAGCAGATGAACAGCCAAGTTCCTCTTTACATATTAAATGAAGGCGAGCAAGTGTCACTGTAGTGACACCTGCAAGCATTACATCGTATGTTTGAGCAATGAGTCACGTAAAGCTAGCATAAGTTTATGCGCGCTTCCTGCAGACATGGCTAATGGGTTAAATTCGCTGGTCCCTGAATATTTAAGATTAATAGGGCTTACTTGTTTAGTGTAAGGAATATAACCCATAGACCAATTTTCAAATTCCCTTTCATAAATTTCACAATAATTCAGCATGATAATTTTACGATGACGCTTGTCATTAAGAATACGATGATAAGTCTCATTCACTGCTTTCCGTGACCCTTCGAGGCATTGCATAAAATGAGAACTATTAAAACAAAGTAGCCCTGTTACATTACATTTAGCATTATTCTGTTTAGCTTTCTCTAGAATATTTTCGATGTCATTAGGTCCAAATCCATCGCTAATTTCACTTGTGTAAATCAGTCTAACTAAATACATCTTACTCTCCTGCAAGGTAGATTTAGAAAAGATAGTACAAGTGGGGGGGTTAGTAAAAAGTTGCGAGTTGCTCATTAAACTAAATAGTTAGGTTAGAAATACAAAAAATAAGCAAAGCTATAGCTCTAATAGCAATGTTGGAACAATTCACTCCTAGTGAATGAGCTTAGGCTAAATTCCAGTGGCATTAACTTTGTTATGGAAATATTTTCCTAAAATTCCTGTAGGTAGCGATAAAACATTAATCACTGTGGTACGAAATATTACGCCAACAAGAAAAGTAATATCAAGGTCAGGATTACCATCCCACTCAGGTTGGGACATTAGTTGCGACACATAGTGTAAGTCACTTGCGATCTGACGGCTGACGGCTGACGGCTGACGGCTGACGGCTGACGGCTGACGGCTGACGGCTGACGGCTGACGGCTGACGGCTGACGGCTAATCATACAACAAAAAACCGCCGTATTTTTCAATACGGCGGTTTTAATTTTGAAAAACTAAAAGACCTTATTAGTCTTTAGCTGC
Organism: Pseudoalteromonas apostichopi; assembly: GCF_030297135.1. Lineage (NCBI taxonomy): Bacteria > Pseudomonadati > Pseudomonadota > Gammaproteobacteria > Alteromonadales > Pseudoalteromonadaceae > Pseudoalteromonas > Pseudoalteromonas apostichopi. The sequence goes on along the minus strand of NZ_AP028065.1, from coordinate 1,925,313 downwards.
ACGACTCGCACGTTTACGCTCACTTTCAGTTAAGTGACGTTTACGAATACGGATGCTCTGAGGTGTAACTTCCACTAACTCATCATCATCGATGAATTCAATCGCTTGTTCAAGCGTATAGTTAAGTGGTGGTGTTAACGTTTGTGCTTCATCTGTACCAGATGCACGAACGTTAGTAAGTTGCTTACCTTTAAGTGCGTTTACTGTTAGGTCGTTATCACGGCTGTGGATACCGATAACCATACCTTCGTAAACTTCAACACCGTGACCGATGAATAACTTACCGCGGTCTTGTAAGTTGAATAATGCGTTAGTAAGTGCTTTACCTGTTGCGTTTGCAATCATTACACCATTCTTACGCGCACCGATAGTACCGCCTTTATGTGGACCGTAGTGATCGAATGTGTGGTAAAGAAGACCAGAACCAGACGTTAATGTCATGAATTCAGTTTGGAAACCAATTAAGCCACGGCTTGGGATCATAAAGTCCATACGTACACGGCCTTTACCATCTGGAGACATGTCTGTTAGTTCACCCTTACGAAGACCAATTTGTTCCATGATAGAACCTTGGTGCTCTTCTTGACAGTCGATTGTAAGTGTTTCGTATGGCTCTTCTTTTTGACCATCAACTTCACGAAGGATTACTTGTGGACGAGAAACCGCAAGCTCGTAACCTTCACGACGCATGTTCTCGATTAAGATACCTAAGTGTAACTCACCACGACCAGAAACACGGAAGCTATCTGGATTGTCAGTTTCTTCAACACGTAGTGCTACGTTGTGTACAAGCTCAGCTTGTAAACGCTCAAGGATGTTACGTGAAGTTACGAATTTACCTTCTTTACCAGCAAATGGTGATGTGTTTACAGAGAACGTCATTGTTACTGTAGGCTCATCAACGCTTAGCGGTGGTAATGCTTCAACGGTATTTACATCACAGATAGTGTCTGAGATTTTCAGCTCACCAAGACCTGTGATAGCAATGATGTCACCCGCGCCTGCAGATTCTGCTTCATGACGCTCAAGGCCTAAGTAGCTCATTACTTGGCCAACTTTACCGTTACGCTTAGTACCGTCTGCACTAACAATTGTTACTTGTTGGTTAGGACGAACAGTACCACGCTTGATACGACCTACACCGATAACACCGATGTATGAGTTGTAGTCAAGCTGAGAAATTTGCATTTGGAAAGCACCTTCAGGATCTGCATCCGGTGGAGATACTTCGTCAACGATCATCTTGAACATTGGTTCCATGTTATCTGATGGCTCGTCTAAATCCATTGTTGCCCAGCCGTTGATCGCTGATGCATAGATTACTTTAAAGTCTAACTGTTCGTCAGTTGCACCTAGGTTATCGAATAAATCGAAAACTTGGTCCATAACCCAGTCAGGACGTGCACCTGGTTTGTCGATTTTGTTGATAACAACAATCGGCGTTAAACCTTGTGCGAATGCTTTTTGCGTTACGAAACGCGTTTGCGGCATTGGACCTTCTTGAGCATCAACAAGTAGTAATACTGAGTCAGCCATCGAAAGTACGCGCTCTACTTCACCACCGAAGTCGGCGTGTCCTGGGGTGTCTACGATATTGATATGGTAGTCGTTCCAAGAAATAGCTGTGTTCTTAGCTAAAATGGTAATACCACGCTCTTTCTCAATGTCGTTTGAGTCCATTACGCGCTCTTCGTTACCGCCGCGCGTTTCTAATGTGCCTGATTGCTCAAGCAGTTTATCAACCAAAGTTGTTTTACCGTGGTCAACGTGGGCGATAATCGCTATATTTCTTAACTTTTCGATGCTCATATTTTTTCTCAGAGAAATTGAATCTCATTGATCCTGCAAGATCTACGCAGTCACCTGCGTTTTCACCAGATGTCCCAGCATAGGATTTAAAAGGGCGCATATTATCCCTTAATAATGGCATGGATGAAAGTTTATCCAATATAAATTTATAAACTTTCTTCAGGCTTTTTATAAGTATCTGTTTTATAAATGACAAATTTATGAAAATTAAAGTGAATCTGAACGCAAAACTGGCGAAAATTTAGTTTTTGAACCATATTTTGGCACTAAATCGTGTTCGTAGCAGAAAAATTGGCACGCGCAATAATTGTGCAAAAATAAGGTTGCACTTTTTATGCACCACAATGAACTTTTTATGCACCAACTTGGTGCTTGAAGAGTTAACAAAACTGAGCCGTGTTTATTTTTATAAGCCTAAACAATGTGTTAAAAACATGGCACGAAACCAGCTTACAATAGCGAAAAGCAATAATGCAGCAAAAATAAAACCCAACAATTGGAGGACACATGTCACAATCGGTTTTAGATTTTATCAAAGAAAATGACGTTAAGTTCATTGATTTACGCTTTACTGATACCAAAGGTAAAGAACAGCATGTTTCTATTCCTCATCACCAAATTGATGAAGATTTCTTCGAAGACGGCAAAATGTTTGACGGTTCTTCAATTGCTGGTTGGAAAGGTATTAATGAATCAGACATGGTACTTATGCCTGTGCCTGAGTCTGCGAAAATGGACCCGTTTTCTGAAGAAGCTACACTAATCATACGTTGTGACGTAGTTGAGCCTTCAACACTTCAAGGTTACGAGCGTGACCCGCGCTCTGTTGCAAAACGCGCTGAAGAATACATGCGTTCTACAGGTATTGCTGACACTGTGTTATTCGGCCCTGAACCAGAATTCTTCCTATTTGACGATGTTAAGTACAAATCAGACATGTCTGGTTCTATGTATAAAATCGATTCTGTAGAAGCAGCTTGGAACTCAGATAAAGATTACGAAGGTGGCAACATGGGTCACCGTCCAGGAGTTAAAGGCGGTTACTTCCCGTGTTCACCTGTTGATTCATCACAAGACTGGCGTTCAGCAACTTGTTTAGTTCTTGAAGAACTTGGTCAAGTTGTAGAAGCTCACCACCATGAAGTAGCAACTGCAGGTCAAAATGAAATCGCAACGCGCTTCAATACAATGGTATTAAAAGCTGACGAAATCCAAGAGATGAAATATGTTATCCATAACATGGCTCACTTATATGGTAAAACAGCGACTTTCATGCCTAAGCCAATTGTAGGTGATAACGGTTCAGGTATGCACTGTCACCAATCTTTAGGTAAAGATGGTGTAAACATCTTCGCTGGTGACAAATACGCTGGCCTTTCTGAAGAAGCTCTTTACTACATCGGTGGTATCATCAAGCACGCTAAAGCAATCAACGCATTTGCTAACGCGTCTACTAACTCATACAAGCGCCTAGTTCCAGGCTTCGAAGCACCAGTAATGCTTGCATACTCTGCACGTAACCGTTCTGCTTCAATCCGTATTCCAGTGGTACCGTCTGCAAAAGCACGTCGTATCGAAATTCGTTTCCCTGATCCAACAGCAAACCCATACTTAGCATTCTCAGCAATGCTTATGGCGGGCCTTGACGGTATCAAAAACAAGATCCACCCTGGCGATGCAATGGACAAAGACTTGTACGATCTACCTGCTGAAGAAGCTGCTGAGATCCCACAAGTTGCATCTTCTTTATCTGAAGCACTTGCATCACTAGACGCTGACCGTGAGTTCTTAACTCAAGGTGGTGTGTTCACTGATGACCTAATCGATGCTTACATTGCTCTTAAGAGCCAAGAAGTTGAAAAGCTTAACATGACAACTCACCCAGTTGAGTTCGAAATGTACTACAGCGTTTAATTTAACGCTGTATCAGAATTATCTGAAAGATAATAAATGTGTGTTCTCAAGCCCGCTTTGCGGGCTTTTTTAATGGTAATTGAGCGGGTTCTACTCTACAGTTTTATTTAAATAAAAAATGCAGGGTTGCAGGGTGAAAAGCACAACTTTATTAGTATTATTGCTGATTTTTATAAGCTTTTTTGGCTATAGCGCAGCGCAAAAAGTATATTCTTGGAAAGATAAGAACGGCGTTTTAGTATTTTCTGATACACCGCGACCTGGTGCTATCGAAGTAAAAATAAATACCCAAAATTTGACTATGCCAGCTACCGATACCAGTATACTTGATAGGGGCGCGCCAAACACCACACCTATTAAATTTAAAGTCAGTATTTCATCTCCTAAAAACGAAGCCACTGTTCGCGAAAATACCGGCTCTGTATACGTTACTGCGCGAATTAGCCCACGCTTTGAAACAGGGTTTAAAGTACAGCTTTTACTTGACGGTACGCCCCATAGTGAACCTAGTAATAGTACGACCTTTGCACTAAGAGAGGTCAACCGCGGTGAACACACATTACAAGCAAAACTTTATGATGCTAATAATAAACTCGTTTCGGTTAGCCCAATCAGCACCTTTTTCATGCATAGAGCTTCTGTAATTAGTGGAAACTAATATTTCAACTTAACGTCTCGCAACGCAAAAAGAATATGCTAAGCTGCAATAAATCGAAACGCACTAAAATGGTGCAACCATGCTCAGTGATACACACTTTAATTCTGAATTGCTCGACAGTATTTGGAAAAATTTAAGTACTGCCGTTATTCTACTCGACCATGATTTTAAACTGGTTTATGCCAATGATAGCGCCAGTGAGCTTTTAGGTTTAGGCCCGAAGCGAATCATCAATCAACCTTTTGACAACTTATTTAACTACCACTCAATAGACTTAAAGCGCATAGCTCAGTATTCATTATTCGATGGTGTCGATTGCCATCAGCATAGAGCTGACGTAGTGTTCGTTGATTCTCGTCATGCAAAATTGACCATTAGTACACGACGTATAAGTCACAACGATAGTCACTATATATTGTTCGAATGCCGTCAAATGGATGATGAAATCCGTCACGATCAAGCCTCTAATCAAATGCATCAATATCAAGCTGCACGAAACTTAATTCGTGGTTTAGCACACGAAATTAAAAATCCTTTAGGTGGAATTCGCGGAGCGGCGCAATTATTGCAGTATGAGGTTGATCAGCAAGAACGAGATCAATGTGCTGAATTAATCATTGAACAAGCCGACCGTTTACGCGAGCTTGTAGACCGTTTACTTGGTCCGAATCAATTGCCACATAAATCTTATGGCAATATTCACCAAGCTTTAGAGTCAGTGATTAAACTGAGCATGTTAGACAACAATGCCAATATCACTTTAGTGAAAGACTATGATCCAAGTATACCAAGCGTATACATCGATCAAAGTAAAATTCAACAAGTGGTACTGAACATTATTCGTAATGCACAACAGGCACTCGTTGATGGTGGTGAGATAAGAATAAAAACCCGCATCAATCATCAACACAGACGCCCTGGTAAAGCACCGAAAAAGACCTTGCTGATACAAATTTCAGATAACGGCCCAGGTATAGACAAGAGTTTACGTGAAACCTTGTTCTACCCAATGATCACCAACAAAGAAAATGGATCAGGGCTTGGTTTATCGATAGCGCAAACCTTGGTTGACCAACATGACGGCCACATTGATTGTGACAGTTGGCCAGGCCATACAGAGTTTAATATCTATTTGCCTTTTACGGATTAATGGTTTTTTGGAGTAGTCATGAAAACAGTCTGGTTAGTTGATGATGATGCCTCAATTCGCTTTGTACTAGAAAAAGCGTTGGCACGTGCAGGATTTGAAACTGAAAGCTATGCAAACGCACAAGATGTGCTTAATGCATTAAAGTTTAGCCAGCCCACGGTATTGGTATCTGATGTGCGTATGCCAGGTATGGATGGTATGGCGTTACTTGAAACCATTGCTGAACAAAACCCGGGCTTACCGGTGATCATCATGACTGCTCACTCTGACTTAGATTCGGCGGTTAATGCATTCCAAAAGGGCGCATTTGAGTACCTTGCCAAACCGTTTGACTTAGATGAAGCTGTAGCGCTGGTAGAAAGTGCATGCCGAGCTAATTCCACGAAAAAAACTAAGCGAAAACAAGCACCACAAACTAATGCACATATAATAGGTGAAGCACCCGCTATGCAGGAGGTGTTTCGCGCGATTGGTAAATTATCAGCATCAAGTATGAGTGTGTTGATTAACGGTGAGTCAGGGACAGGTAAAGAGCTTGTCGCCAGTGCCCTTCATAATCATAGCCCACGCAAAGAAAACCAATTCATCGCCCTGAATATGGCTGCAATTCCTAAAGAGTTAGTAGAGTCAGAGCTATTTGGTCACGAAAAAGGCGCATTTACAGGGGCAGACAGCATCCGTAAAGGCCGCTTCGAGCAAGCAAATGGCGGCACCTTATTTTTAGATGAAATTGGTGACATGCCACTCGACGTACAAACACGTTTATTGCGCGTTTTAGCTGATGGCGAGTTTTATCGTGTTGGTGGTCATCAAAGCATTAAAGTTGATGTACGTATTATTGCTGCTACGCACCAGAATCTAGAAGATTTAGTAAAACAAGGCAAATTTCGTGACGATTTATTTCATCGTTTGAATGTTGTGCGCTTACGCTTACCTGCCCTACGCGAACGTACTGAAGATATTGAACGACTAGCACAACACTTTTTACATAAAAGTGCCAAAGAGCTACAAGTTGAAAGCAAAATATTAAGCCCAAAAGCCACAGAGCAGCTACGCTTGTTTAATTGGCCTGGTAACGTGCGACAACTAGAGAATACTTGTCGCTGGTTAACCGTAATGGCACCGGGTGAGCTTATCAGTGAACAAGATTTACCACCGGAGATTGTTGCTGTCGAGCCTACTGAGCAAGAAGGTGATTGGCTGGATGCATTTCAACAATGGCTTAACCTTGAACTTAAACAAGGCAAAGAAAATATTTGGCCAGCCATTCAAGCTCAACTTGAAACTCGCTTGATTAAAACAGCTCTTGCCAACTGTGCTGGCCACAAGCAAGAAGCCGCAGTAAAGATTGGCTGGGGTCGCAATACATTGACCCGCAAGCTAAAAGAGCGCAATATTAGCTAATTTTAAGTTATACCGATGTGAGTCAATGAATTTAATCGAGCACATTCCACTCATTAAACAAATGGAAATTATTAACAGATTGCCGTTTTTTAGGGAGTTTACTCTCAGTGAGCGACAAGTGTTATTAGAGTCCTTCAGTCATTTATATTTGGTCAAACAGGGCCGCGCAGTTTTCAAACAATATGATACTGATAAACGACTTTATATTGTGCTAAGTGGCTCACTCATGGTGTTCAAACAAAGTCACTTACTTGAACTTGGCACAATCGAGCCCGGTGAGTTTATCGGTGAAGGCGCATTTATTAATAACCGAGAGCACAGCACCAGTGCACGCGCTAGAGTCGATACCATTTTGTTAGCTATCACCCCTGAAGCACTCATCCGCTTACCCAATGTGATCCGCGAGAAAATTAAAGATCGCATAATCGAAGGCATGAGTGAACGTATTACTAAACTCAGTAATTACCTCGAATCAGGTAGTTAGTCCATATACACCACTTGCAATGAGCAATTCAACCAACTGGGCTTATTAACGCGAGCCGTATAACGATAAGTATCAGATGGTTTTAGACCAAAAGGGGTACTCACTTTTGGCGTTAAATGACTGTATGTTTGCGAGTAATTTTTATAATAAATGACTAAGTAGCCATATAAATAATCCCAATCTAGCGAGACTTTTCTACCGCTTGCAAGGGTAAAGTGTGCCTGCTTGTCATTAAATGTAACAGCAAGATCATTGTACTTGTCTTCAACACATCCAGTGGTGAGTACACGAGTCGGCATAGTAAAACTAGTTGCAGTATTTTTAGCTCTTAAGTAAAAGCCAATATTTCCATGATTGTAAAAGTGATTGGCATCTGTGGTGTACTTAATTTCAGCTTGATAACCCAGCCCCTGCATAATTTCTGCAAGTTGCTCGGTTTCATGAGTCAGAATTTTATCGCTCGATAACATTAAGGTCGCATCAGCAAAGTCTCTTGGAATAGGTAGCTTTGTGTATTCATAAGGTAAGCTTTGCTTATTTAAAGCTTGCTCTAATGTGTGCAGCTGTTGTTCATCAAGTTTTTCAGTGTATACGTACACTGTTGGTTGCTGACAACCTGCCAAAATTAAAAATAGGGCTGCTGAAATTATCCTTTTCATTTTCTTTCTCACTTTGGATTACAACTGTAGTCTAAAGTGAGAAAAACAATAAATCAATTAATTAAGATGTTTTTTCAGCCAACTATTAACACTTTGACGGGTATATAGAATATCTTTAAATAAACGGTGGGTTTGATGCTGGAGCAGTTTTTCTTTATTTGTTTCCCCTGAACTCAGCTGGCTATGATTATCATTAAATCGCGAAATTAACGCAAAACCTTGTTCTGATTTTTCAGGCTGAGACTTAATTGTTTGTGTTAACAAAGCTCGCACATCATCTGCTGCAAGCAATGACGAATCTTGCAAACCCATTAACTCTTTTCTTAGCGCTGATCTTACGCCCATTACAACTTCTCCTGAACGAATAAAAAATGAAACGGACATGCATTTAGCAATTTGTACACCAATTCCAAACGCGCGCAGTGTACCCAGTAAATACTGCAGTTTTTTTACTGTTTGTAAAAATTTAAGATTATTTATTACTGTAAATTTTAACCGCTTGGAGAGCTTAAAAATTTAATCTTGGTTCAATTGAGTGCTAGGCTTTATAATGGCTGCGATTGAATTAAGAGAGACCAACATGAACGAAGATTTCATCGAAATTGAACTAGAAGAAGAGCCAATAGAACTATGCAACTTGCTAAAAGTGCTCGACCTAGTCGAAACAGGTGGCCAAGCAAAAGCCTTAATTGGTGAGGGTTATGTTGGGGTTAACTATGAAATTTGTACAATAAAGCGGAAAAAATTATACAGTGGTGACGTGCTGGCTTTTGATGGTGAGTTGTTCCAACTTACATTAAGTGAAGATGCTACACCGAACCCTCGCCCACCGGAATCTGTTCAAAAAGCACAACCACAAAACAGTGAAGAAGCGCCAAAAAAATCAAAGCGTAAACGTACTAAAAAGCCAAAAGTGGACGAAAAAACCGGCCGCCGCCCTATCTCTTTTGGTTAACTAAATCTTGCTTAGTTAGCATAAATCACCTTTAATTGGATGCGATAATAACAACAATAAAAGGTGATTTATGGCTCCTCCGTCTTGGCTCAAGCCACTTGCTTGGGCAGCATTTGTTTGGAATCTTTTAGGCGTCATTGCATTTGTAATGCAGCTGTTGATAACACCCGAAATGATTAGCCAACTCCCAGAAGCACAACAAGCCGCATACCGCGACATCCCGCTCTGGTCAACGGCTGCCTTTGCAATAGCCGTGTTTGCAGCAAGCTTTGCGAGCATTTTATTACTCGCCAAAAAAGCCCTTGCCAGAGAGTTATTTTTAATCTCGTTTATCGCTGTATTAGTCCAGCAATATTATAATTTTGTGGTGATAGATAGCCTTGCCATGTTTGGTACTAGCGCATTAGCAATGCCATTCTGCGTGATCGTTATTGGTTTACTATTACTGTTTATTAGCCATAAAGGTAAACAACAAAACTGGCTCAACTAAAAGCACTTATTTCTGAGGGTAGTTTAAAATAACTACCCATTTATCTGTCCCTATCCCTTGAAATAAATCACATCGGCATCAACTATATTAGATAGCATATTTTTTCATCAGCTAGATGAATTTCTCAGCTGGTATTAAGTTTGCAATAACGCTGTGTCAATTTCGAAAAGGAAACAACAAGGCAAGCCAAACTGCTTGCTCAAACCACAGGGGCAAATAATGAATAACAGTTTTGATACCCAAAAGCAGCTTACGATTAATGGTGAGCAATATCATATTCACTCTTTACAAGGGTTAGGCGACAAAGCAAAACGTCTGCCATTCTCATTAAAAATCTTACTTGAAAACCTATTGCGCAATGAAGACGGCGTAAATATTAAAAAGCAAGACATCGATGCCTTATTAAACTGGGACCCACAAGCCAAACCGTCAGCAGAAGTGGCGTTTACGCCTGCTCGTGTTGTAATGCAAGACTTTACAGGTGTTCCAGCCATTGTTGATTTAGCTGCGATGCGTGATGCCATGGAAAAACTTGGTGGCGACCCTGCGAAAATTAACCCGCTATCGCCTGCCGAGCTGGTAATAGACCACTCAGTGCAAGTTGATGGCTATGGTGAAGATGGCTCATTCGACTTAAATGCGAAACTTGAATATGAGCGTAACAAAGAGCGTTACGAATTTTTACGCTGGGGACAAACCGCCTTCGATAATTTGAAAGTCGTGCCACCAGCTACCGGCATCGTACACCAAGTTAATTTAGAATATTTAGCCCGTGTGGTGTTTAACGATAGTAAAAATGGTAAATCACTCGCCTACCCAGATACCCTAGTCGGAACCGATTCGCACACCACCATGATCAATGGTCTTGGGGTACTTGGTTGGGGAGTGGGTGGTATTGAGGCTGAAGCCGCAATGCTTGGTCAACCAATCAGCTTACTCATTCCACAGGTCGTCGGCTTTAAGCTCAATGGTCGCCTGCCTGAAGGTACGACCGCAACAGATCTTGTGCTAACCGTGACAGAAATGCTGCGCAAGCATGGCGTCGTGGGTAAATTTGTTGAGTTTTATGGTGATGGTCTTGCTGATTTACCACTTGCAGACCGTGCAACTATCGCAAACATGGCGCCGGAGTATGGAGCAACCTGCGGTATTTTCCCAATCGATGATGAAACCATTAACTACCTGCGTTTAACAAACCGCGATGACAAACAACTTAAACTCATCGAAGACTATGCGAAGCATCAAGGCTTGTGGCGTAATCCTGGCGATGAAGCTCATTATACCGACACACTTGAGCTATCGCTTGATGATGTAGTGCCGAGCCTTGCCGGCCCAAAACGCCCGCAAGATAGAATCGCCCTAGACAAAGCTGGTGATATCATTGGTGAGCACTTAAAAGGCTTCCAAGATGAGCGCATGCAACACCGTGATAAAAGCGATGTTCAAGAGGCTCGCATTGAAGATGAAGGCCCAGCAACCAATCCTGATGAGCCAGTGAACGAAGCGCAATATATGGGTGCAGCTAAAGTTAACTTTAAAGGCGAAGAGTTTGAGCTTAAAGATGGTGCTTGTGTGATTGCAGCAATTACGAGCTGTACAAACACCTCAAACCCAAGTGTTATTTTAGCTGCAGGTTTAGTTGCTAAAAAAGCCAAGCAATTAGGCTTAAAGGTTAAGCCATGGGTAAAAACCTCACTTGCTCCAGGCTCACAAGTCGTGACTGATTACTTGAAAAAAGCCGACTTAATGGATGATTTAGATGCTTTAGGCTTTAATCTTGTTGGTTATGGTTGTACAACCTGTATCGGTAACTCTGGACCTTTAGCTGATGAAATCACTGATGCAATTCAAAAACATAAACTAGTAGTCAGCTCTATTTTATCGGGTAATCGTAACTTTGAAGGCCGTATTCACCAAGATGTGAAAATGAACTTCTTAGCGTCACCACCACTTGTGGTTGCATACGCTATAGCTGGTCGTACAGATATAGACGTTTATAACGAGCCCCTTGCACAAGATCCTAATGGTAATGACATTTACCTAAAAAATATCTGGCCAAGTGTCAGTGAAGTTAGCGAGCTAGTCCGTGAAACAGTGACCAAAGAAATGTTCGCATCAAGCTATAGCAATGTGTATCAAGGCGATGATCGTTGGCAAAAAATTCAAATTCCTGATGGCAAACTTTATGATTGGGATGATGCGTCAACCTATATTAAAAGAGCGCCATTCTTTGATGGCATGGAGATTGAGCCTCCAGGGATCCCAAGCATAAGTGGTGCACGCTGTTTAGCTAAACTAGGTGACTCAGTAACCACTGACCATATTTCACCAGCGGGTGCGATTAAAGCAGATGCCCCAGCAGGTCTTTACTTGCAAGAGCATGGCGTACAAAAAGCACAATTTAACTCATATGGTTCGCGCCGTGGTAATCACGAAGTAATGATGCGCGGCACCTTTGCTAATGTGCGTTTACGTAATCTATTAGCACCGGGTACTGAAGGCGGTGTTACCCGTATACAACCAAACGATGAGCTCGCTAGTATTTATGATGCAGCCATGCAATATCAACAAGATGGCACGCCACTCATTATTTTAGCAGGCGCGGAATATGGCACAGGTTCATCACGAGATTGGGCAGCTAAAGGTTCACTATTACTTGGTGTTAAAGCCGTTATTGCACAAAGTTATGAGCGTATTCACCGTTCTAACCTCATTGGTATGGGTGTTTTACCCTTACAATTTAAAGAAGGTGAAAGCTATGAATCACTGGGCCTAACAGGTCAAGAGTCATTCGATTTTGAAGGCTTATATGACAAAACCAATGAAGTCAGCGTGATTGCCACTAACAGTGAAGGCAAACAAATTAGCTTTAGTGTTGATGTGCGTATAGACACCCCTAAAGAATGGGATTACTACAAGCACGGCGGTATTTTACAGTATGTACTGCGTAATATGCTGGCTGAGCAGTAATTGATTTAAGTTAACTAAGGGGCTGAATTTTCAGCCCCTTTTTTTGTTTAAAACACCAATTAATTGCAGTTTAGACCAACACAATTATTTACAAAAAATGAAAAGCACATAAAATCAGCATGTTAAAATTGGACCATAGTTTGCAAATACTAACCAGATAAAAATCACAATAATTTTGGAATCCATATGACTATTGCCTCATTCAAACGCGCAATTTGCGCGACTGCCATCTCATCAAGTTTATTATTAACTGGCTGTGTTATTCATGTCTCTCCGGGTCAAATCGCAGAACAAAAACAACAAGACTTAAACGTTTCGGCTGCAGATATAAGCGAATTAAAAATTGATGCCGAAGCAGGTTCTCTGATCATCAAAGGCGACCATAACGCCACAGCTATCACTGTGAATGCCAATATCTATGCGGCTAAAGGCGATGAAACCTATACACTAACCCTCGAAAAGCACGGCGACACCGCAGAGCTTATCAGCAAGCTCAATAATGGTAGCTTGTCGTTTTACAGTGGTTCATCACCTCATATTGATTTAATTGTCTCTGTACCTAGCAACCTTAAACTGGATATCGATGATGACTCAGGTGACATCGTTATACGTGCAATGCAAAACAATATCAGCATTGATGATGACTCAGGATCAATTTTGATCGAAGGTGGTCACAATATTAATATTGATGATGACTCGGGCGATATTCGCATTAGCAATGTAAGCGGAAATATCAACATTGAAGATGACTCTGGTTCAATTATGATAGACCAAGGCCAAGGACGTATTGATATTGAAGATGACTCAGGAGATATCCGCATCGAGAACAGCCAAGGTCCAGCACGTATTATTGATGAATCAGGTAGTATCAGCGTTAAAACACTGGCGGGTGCACTTACTATAGAAGACGGCTCTGGTGATATAGATGTAAGACAAATCAAAGGACTTGTTATTATTACCGATGGCTCTGGCAGTATTTATGTTGATGACACACTTGGCCTGACAATTATCGAAGCAGGTTCAGGTGATTTAAGTATCGATAACATCAACGGTCCTGTAAAACTGGATAGATAATCAACAATTGCTTGATTTAGAACAATCTATTAAATAACCACAGCACCTACACTTTAATTAAGGCTAAAGTGAGGTGCTTGTATGACTGAACGAAACATCATTCGAATCTTAAAAACCTTCATCATTTTAGGTTTATGCTTAATCGTTTTGGGGCATTCTTTATTAGCCGGCAATTACTTAGGTGATAGCATGGGTGTGCATGGCATAATGATCAGCGCAGCGTGTATTGCTGTTGGTGTGCTATTCTCACTGCCAACAAAAATTTATCTCACTATTTTACTGATGAAAATGGAAAGTGACCTCACCGCACAGAACAAGCAAAGCTAATTGCCACCTTGCTCTTTTAGCTGCTTTTCAAGCTGCTTAGTACGCTGCTCCATGAGCTGTTTTACCTGCTCGGCTTCTTGCATCATCTTTTGTACATTTTTAGGGTCGTATACTCCAAGTGCTGAAGATTTTTCGTCAGCTTTAACTACTGCTGGTTGCTTTTCATCAGCCTGAAAAGTCTCTGCAGGTAGCACCGTTATCTCGTTCGGATCTAAACTTACTGCGGTACTAGCGTAATTTGGGTGAGGTGTATCAGCATAGTGCCACTGACCCTGTTCATCTTGCCATTTATAAACTAAAACAGGTGCATTTACATCTTTGTTAAAGTTCAATTTCTCAGTTAGTTTTTTAGCTTGAATGCTTAAGGTATCGGCCCCCTGCGAAGCAAAATCACTCACATCATCGCTGACTTTTTCTGAGTAACGCTCAAACATACTAAGCTCTAGGTAAGGCCTACCGTCTGGCTTTTTAATGTAAAATAGCAGCGCCACACTGGTCAGTAACATCATAACGGCAAGATAACAAAAACGCTTAATCATTCCATTTACCTATTATTGGTAGTTACTCTCAATCTTAGCAAATTCACCAGTTGATTTAAGATTTTTAATAAACTTACTGAATTGCTCACTCATTCGTTTTCCTTTTTCATTATAAGCAAACTGTAGTTGCATCGGCGCTTTGCCAACACTGTAATCACTCACAGTGAATTTGTTAAAAATTTTATTCTTCGATTTATACCACTGTAGTGTATTTTTTGCGATGACGGCAACGCGTTGGTTTTGTTCCATATCAACCAAAGCGTTAAGCATTTCAATCTCAGAATAAAAGTCCTCGCGATGTAGCTCTCCTGAAGCAAACATAGATTCAAACTGCGGGTAGGTATAACCAAACCGAGCCATTAAAACATAGCCATTGAGCATATCAAGTTTAGGAATATGGCAACCAGATGGCATTACAAGAATATCCTCAACAACGGAAATACTATCACTCCAATAATATTGGTTGTTTCCTCGATACCATTGTTCAGACTCTAAACGAGCGTCGACTTTGCCTTCATCAAGTAAGTGCTGCGAGCGCACCTCTGGTACAAGGATATATTGAATATTATGATTGTATTTTTCAGCAAAACGAATTAATAGCTCATCAACAAGTCCCTTCTGGCCACTATCGGCGAAGTGATAAGGGGGATAATCTGTGTCATACAGCGCAACTTTGAGCATTTCAGCCCGAGTCAATGGCGCAATAATTAACAGTAATAAAGCAACAACACGAGTCATAGATTTCTCTCACAAAATTACGCCTGAGAATTGTATATAAATAATACAAAAAAAGCGCAACCTAGGTCGCGCTTTACGAAAATTCTGATAGGAATTTAGGATTAGATACCATCACCATCAATATGTAAGCCACATTCACGGTTTAAACCGAAGAAACGAGTCTCTTCTTCTGTCATTCCAGGCTCAAGTTTACGGGTCGTGTGTACATCCCCCATCGACACATAGCCTTGCTCCCAAAGTGGGTGATACGGCAAATCGTGCTTAGTTAGGTACTGATAAATATCTCGGTTGTTCCACTCAATAAGTGGATACACTTTCACTGTACCTCGGCTAATTTCAACAATCTGCTTATCAGCACGACTTGATGATTGGTCACGGCGTAAACCGCTAAACCACGTACCGGCTTCCAGTTCGTTTAATGCGCGGCTCATTGGCTCAACTTTATTAAGTTGATTGTACTGTTTGATGCCAGCTTCACCTTGCTCCCAAAGTTTACCAAACTTCGCTTCTTGCCACGCAGGACTAAGCTCAGCTTTATAAACTTTAAGATTAAGCGCAAGTCGCTCTGTCATTTGCTCGATGAACTGGTAGGTTTCAGGAAACAAATAACCAGTGTCAGTCAGTACCACTGGAATATCTGGCTGCTGTGATGTCACTAAGTGCAACATCACAGCCGCTTGAATACCAAAACTAGACGACAAAAAGTGCGTGCTTGGTAAGTTTTCAAGTGCCCACGCAACACGCTCCTCAGCGCTTTTATCAGCCAGAAGACCATTAATATCAGCCAGCATGGCTGTTTGGTCTTCTTTGCTCATCGTTAAGATGTCTTTAAATTCACTCATGGTTAATTCCAAACCTTAAAGCGGTGTCGCTTATAAAATTATGCGTGAAAATCGGTTACTGAAACTTTGACTTCAGCAACAATGCCTTTGCGAATTACAAAATCACCAAAACACTCACCGTCATTACGCTCACTTGCCCATTGGCCGATTAGCTTATCGAATGCGTCTAGGTATACCTCTTCGCCAACATTTTCTAAATACAATTTAGGAATACGCGTACCTTCACGGTTACCACCTAAGTACACGTTGTATTTACCCGGACCTTTACCAACAAGACCCGCTTCAGCCAACATTGCTCGGCCACAGCCATTCGGGCAGCCAACAACACGCATAATGATATTGTCATCACTAATGCCGTGCTTAGCTAATAGCGCTTCAGTCTTCTCAATTAAGCTTGGTAAATAACGCTCAGCTTCTGCCATCGCTAATGGACAAGTTGGTAATGCCACACACGCCATTGAATTTTTACGCTGCTCTGTATGACTGTCATCAATTAAGCCATGGTTGCGCGCAATTTCTTCAATTACGGCTTTTTGATCCGCAGGAACACCTGCGATGATCAAGTTTTGGTTTGCCGTCATACGGAAATCACCTTGGTGAATTTCTGCAATTTTACGGCAGCCTGTTTTAAGAGGTTGATTTGGGTAATCTAAAATACGTCCACTTTGGATAAACAGCGTTAAGTGGTGCTTACCATCAATACCTTCAACCCAACCGATACGGTCACCGCGGTGAGTAAACTCATACGGGCGGCTCTGCTCGAACTGAACACCGGCACGTTTTTCAACTTCTGCTTTAAATACATCAGAACCTACACGGTCTAGTGTGTACTTAGTTTTCGCATTTTTACGATTTGAGCGGTTACCCCAATCACGCTGTACAGACACAACGTGCTCAGCAATTTTTAGGGTGTGCTCAAGTGGAATAAAGCCAAAGTCATCCGCTTTACGAGGATACGTTGCTGTATCACCGTGAGTCATCGCAAGACCACCACCGACTAACACGTTAAAACCAACTAACTTGCCGTTTTCTGCAATCGCCACGAAGTTTAAGTCGTTAGCATGAACATCCACTTCATTGTTCGGTGGAATTGTTACTGTGGTTTTAAACTTACGCGGTAAGTAAGTTGAACCTAAAATTGGCTCTTCAGTGGTTTCACTCTTTTCACCATCTAACCAAATTTCAGCGTACGCTTTGGTTTTTGGTAATAGGTGTTCAGAGATCTTAGCAGCCCATTCGTAAGCCTCTTGGTGAAGCTCAGATTCAACTGGGTTCGTCGTACATAATACGTTTCGGTTTACATCGCCAGCAGTTGCAATTGAGTCAATGCCCACGCTATTAAGCATTTGGTGCATGCCTTTAATGTTTGGCTTAAGCACACCATGGAACTGGAACGTTTGACGCGTCGTTAAACGAATACTGCCATAGCTGGTTTTCTCTTCAGCAAACTTATCAATCGCTAACCATTGCTCTGGTTTGATGATGCCGCCTGGCATACGAGCACGTAACATAACGTTATGTAACGGCTCTAATTTTTGTTTAGCTCGCTCAGGACGAATATCACGGTCATCTTGCTGGTACATGCCGTGGAAACGGATCAGTTGGAAGTTATCAGCAGTGAAACCACCGGTGATCTCGTCTTTTAAATCTTGTTCAATTGTGCCACGTAAAAAGTTACTTTCTCTTTTCAAACGCTCGTTATCAGAAAGCTTTACGTTTTTGTCTTGTTCGCTCATGGTATTTCCTAAATTTGTTACAGTGACGGCTGTTAGCTTTTAAACGTGATTAGTACACGTCTTTCTGATAGCGATTTGCGCTACGTAAATCTTTTAAATATTGCTCTGCTTGTTCGTCATCTTTACCGCTATTTTCTTTAATGATATCAACAAGCGCCTGATGAACATCTTTCGCCATACGGTTTGCATCACCACAGATATAGAAATGAGCACCCGCTTCTAGCCAAGCAAATATTTCTTGGCTGTTTTTGCGAAGTTTATCTTGAACATATACCTTCTCGGCTTGATCGCGACTAAACGCCACATCCACTTTAGTGAGCAAGCCTGATTTCAAGTAACCTTGAATTTCAACCTGGTATAAGAAGTCTTGAGTAAAATGTGGGTTACCAAAGAATAACCAGTTTTTACCGCTTGCTTCGCGGGCATCACGCTCTTGTAAAAACGCACGGAATGGTGCAATACCAGTTCCCGGGCCTACCATGATAATTGGCGTTTCATCATTAGCCGGTAGACGGAAATTATCGTTATGCTCGCTAAATACTTTTACTTTACAGCCTTCTTCAGCACGACGTGCTAAATAGCCAGAACAACCACCTAAGTGTTCGCTACCGAATGCATCAAACTCAACCAGCCCCACAGTTAAGTGAACTTCTTCTTCAACTTCGGCTTGGCTAGATGCAATCGAATATAAACGTGCTTGTAGTTTACGTAAGCAATCTACTAAAGTTTGCGCTTCAAGCTGAGCTGGGTTTTGACGAATAATATCGAAGATTTGGCGAGGTTCGATGTACTCACGCATTGCTGCTTTATCTTCAACTAACTTTAATAATTCAGGGTTGCCAGTTGCTGTTGCGTATTTTTCAACAAAACCTGGGTATGACTGGGTTAATTCTAATTTTTCGATTAATGCATCACGAATACTCAGCTCTTCGTCGCCTAATTTAATCGTGCTAGATGCATCGATTTGTGTAAGCGAAAGTACTTCATCTACAAGTGCTTCGTCATTTAAGAAGTAAACACCTAGCGAATCACCCGGTGTATAGGTGATGTCTGAACCTTCTAAAGAAATTTCAACATGACGAACATCTTTGCTTGAGTCACGACCCGTAATTTTTTGCACAACACTTAGTTCTGCAGCAAATGGATTTTGCTTAGTGTACTGACTTGCTGCTGGTGCAGCTGCCCCAAATGGCATAGCTACAACTTGACCACTACTCGTTTGCTGCGCTTTAAGATCTGGCTCGAACGCATCGAGAGCACCATCAATCCACTTCGCAGCTTCATCATCGTAATCAACGTCTAAGTCAGCACGCTGGAAAATAGTTTCTGCGCCAAGCTTGTTAAAACGCTCTTCGAAATCTTTTGCTGTTTGGCAGAAGAACTCGTAGCTTGAATCACCTAAGCCAATCACAGCCACTTTAACACCATCTAGTTTTGGTGCTTTTTTAGTCGTTAAGAATTCATGTAGGCTTTCAGCATCTTCTGGTGGCTCGCCCTCACCATAGGTTGAAACAACAACAGTAATGAACTTTTCTTTTTTCAGGGCAGTTGGTTTGTAATCAGCCATGTTTACTAGCTTAACAGTTAGACCGCGCGACTCTGCTTGCTCTTTTAACTTAGTCGCAACGCCTTTTGCGTTACCCGTTTGAGAGCCGTATAAAATAGTTAACGGTGCAGCATCACTAGCAGCTGGAGCGGCAGCAACACCACCCGTTATTGCACCTGCGTTGGCATTAGCAGCTAAGTAACCACTTACCCACGCTTGCTGAATTGGATTAAGTTCAGCCACTAAGCCTTGCAGCTTTTGTACTTGCTCTTGCGATAGCGGGCTCGCCGCTGCATTTAGTTGACTTAACAACATGAATTTATTCCTCGTAACCCTGAAAAGTTAACTGCGAAATGAACTTGCTACTGTCATTTCGCGAACAATTTTTTCGACTTTAAAGACCAAATAGAAATGCTTTAAAGGTTTATCTGAGCGTGAAGAATAACGAGGTCTGATGCGATTAAAAAAGAATAGAATCTGCTTTTATATTCCATTTAGTTATTAATTTAGCATTTATCCAAAAAAAACATGTTAAAAGCAAAAACTCCTAAATAAGAAACTTTTATTAATTAACATTATTGCAACATAAGCCAATTAGCCTATACTCGCTGTGTTCATTTTGAGAACAGCAAAAACTATTAAAATATAAAAAGGAAACTACAATGTCACACGGGACATGTAATAAATATATGCTAGCCAGTGGCTTACTGTGTCTAGCGAGTTCAGCATTTGCAAATGTTAATAATGCCGACTTCGAAACTTGGTCAGCAAATAGCCCTGCAAGCTGGAGCATCATAGATAGCGGTATTAGTCTTAGCGCTAATAGTAATGTGGTTTACTCAGGTAATTACTCAGCGCAAGTCGTGGTAAATACTGGCACGCAAAGTAATACCGATTTACAACAATTAGTTGATGTTGTGGCGGGCGAAAGTTATGAGTTTTCTGCTTGGGTTTACCATACAGAAGGCGGCGTAAAAGCACGCTTAGTGGTTGATGGCTATCAAGGCTATTCTAATTCAGCATTAACAAATCAGTGGCAACAAGTCAGTTACCAGTATACAGCCTCTGCAACAACGTCTATTAATGTTGGCTTACGCTTTTACGACGTCGCAGGTTTTGATGGCAGCGAAGTAGTTTATGTAGATAACTTGGCACCAAGCACAGGCTCAACCCCACCTCCTATGGGCAGCTGCGCAGATAACCAAGTATCTTTGACCCTCACTACCGATAACTATGGGGAAGAAACCAGCTGGCAAATCACTAATAGCCAAGGTAGTGCAGTAGCAGCAGGCGGCAACTATGCAGCAAATACTCAGTACATTGAGCAAGCATGTTTAACTGATGGTGACTATACCTTTACTATTTTTGATAGCTATGGTGATGGCATATGTTGCTCTTACGGTAACGGTAGCTATAGCCTTTCGTCAGGTCAAACAGTACTTGCTAGTGGTGCAAGCTTCCAAAGCTCAGAAGCTACGCCGTTTAGTTTAGGTGATAGCTCAGGCGGCGGTGACGGTGGTGGTACGACACCAACTGAGCCAACTGGATACTATGTTACAACGCAAGGCCTTAGTGGTTATGCACTGAAAACAGAGTTACACAACATCATTAAAGGTCACAACTCGCAAGGCTATTCAGCAATTTGGAGTTTTTACGATGTTGCTTCACGCGATAAGTATTTTGAAAATGACAACTCAATTTTAGACCGTTATTCAGAAAACCCGGCAGGCCAAGACAGCTACAACTATGTTGCTGTGAGCGATCAATGTGGTACATACAACAGCGAAGCAGATTGCTACAACCGTGAGCATTCTTTCCCGAAAAGTTGGTTTGGTGGAACAGTTGAACCAATGAATTCAGACGTACATCACATTTTTGCCACTGATGGTTATGTCAACTCAAAACGCAGTAACTACCCATTTGGTGAAG
Organism: Pseudoalteromonas apostichopi; assembly: GCF_030297135.1. NCBI lineage: Bacteria > Pseudomonadati > Pseudomonadota > Gammaproteobacteria > Alteromonadales > Pseudoalteromonadaceae > Pseudoalteromonas > Pseudoalteromonas apostichopi. The sequence continues at coordinate 1,904,089 of NZ_AP028065.1, read as the reverse complement.
TAGCTAGTGCAAGCTTTACCTCTAGTAACGGCAGCAAATTAGGCAGCGCTGCTAGCTCATTAAATTACTCAGGAACGGTTTTTGAACCTATTGATGAATTTAAAGGTGACTTTGCAAGAGCGTATTTCTATATGGCAACACGCTATGAAAATGTGATTGGCTCATGGCAAAACAACACAACCTACAGTAACGCTGTACTGAATGGTTCATCAAATCAGGTATTTGAGAGCTGGGTCGTTGCTATGTTATTAAAATGGCATAATGAGGATCCTGTTAGCCAATTAGAGCTTGACCGTAACCAAGCTGCTTATGAACATCAAGGTAACCGCAACCCATTTGTGGATCACCCAGAATTTGTAGAAATGATTTGGTAACTTCGTTAAGCCAAGGCGCTTAGTTTCGGCTAAGTGCCTTTTTAAACGACAAAAGATGACCTAACCCTCGAATACGTTTAACTGCTCGACGAGACGAATGTCATGTAACAAATGGTTATGCCTTACCGACAAAGTGTTTTCTGGTGTTGGCTGTATTTTGTAACCGAGGTGCTGTAAAACCAGTGTAAATAGCGCTTTCTGCTGGTAACCCATAGGTTGCCCATTTAATTGAAACTCTTCGATTACATTCTGCGCATAACTAGAATTATTTTGTAATGACTGCCAAATGTGCTTTTGCACTTGATAAACCTGTATCACTGACGTGTGATAGCAATTGATCTGTAGGCTTAATAAATAGTTTTCTAGTGAGCTCATAGGGATATCCATAACAAAAAAAAAATCACTTTAAAAGCTCAAGTTAAGTTGAGGTAAAGTGTTTTGTTATTATTTTTTACCCCATTTATTCATAATTTGTTTAAATAGTTTTGCTTCTTTATCTTCACAGGGTCTTGGGGATCCGCTTGGCACTCCAGATTTACCAAACACCGAATTAAGGTCAATGTCATAGCACTGACCATTAAGCATCTCGGTACGCTTGCTGCCATCGCCACTTTGCCAAACGACGGTTGCTTTATCAGAGACGGTTAATTGCGCAGGCACTGTAACCCTGCCTACAGACGAATTATTATGTGCGGCTTCAACCTGTCCAAATGCAGAGGCACTAGTAGCGCTATTTTCAAAATTAAGCTGTGGAATTGGCGCATAAGGGTTGAGCTTTTTAAAGGGTATCGCAGCTGTTTTTGAGTTTTCAGTGCTCACTTGTCTCTGCTCACTAACCAAGCTTTCAAGTGCTTTAGCATCTTTTACCTGTTCAGAGCCATTCTTCGGTATACCTTCTTTTTGCGGCACAGGCTTAGCCTCATCTGGCATTATTTGTGGCTGTTCTGGTGAAGGTTTTTCTTGGGTTTTCTTCACACTCGGTAACGCAGTTAAATCAACACTCACATAAGCGTTGATTACTTTTGGTCGCTCGACAACTGAAGGCAGCTTCACAAATTTGCCATGTTGAATAAATAGCAGCAATAACAAAACATGCAGCGTAATTGAAATGATCCATGCTTTATAATTCCTTTTTAACACCCAAGCGCTCCGTTTTTGTTTATAAGAGTGACAAATGAACGAATAAGTTCATCGGAAATTAAGCGGTAAGCGGTAAGCGGTAAGCGGTAAGCGGTAAGCGGTAAGCGGTAAGCGGTAAGCGGTAAGCGGTAAGCGGTAAGCGGTAAGCGGTAAGCGGTAAGCGGTAAAAAACTAACTAATAACAAACTTGAGTCAAGTGTTCTCTATCTAAAACCCACCCATTCGATCTGCTTAAAGCTTAGGGCTTAGGGCTTAGGGCTTAGGGCTTAAAACTTTTTCAGGCATAAAAAAACACGCTTTCGCGTGCCTGATTACTATAAATTTTAATTTCAGTTGCTTGCGGGAGCTGTGGCTAATGAGAGCGAACCGACGACCTTCGGCTCATGGCTCCTAAATTTCAGGCATAAAAAAACACGCTTTCGCGTGCCTGATTACTATAAATTTTAATTTCAGTTGGTTGCGGGAGCCGGATTTGAACCGACGACCTTCGGGTTATGAGCCCGACGAGCTACCAGGCTGCTCCATCCCGCGCCTGAAATTGTAGATTTATTTAAAGTTGCTTTACATGACAACTTGGCTTCCAATTCAGAAAATTGGTTGCGGGAGCCGGATTTGAACCGACGACCTTCGGGTTATGAGCCCGACGAGCTACCAGGCTGCTCCATCCCGCGCCTGTAATTATTAAGTTTATTTTACTTCTCACTTAATTTAAGAAGTCAGCCAATTCAGAAAATTGGTTGCGGGAGCCGGATTTGAACCGACGACCTTCGGGTTATGAGCCCGACGAGCTACCAGGCTGCTCCATCCCGCGCCTGTAATCTCTAAGTAACGTTAACATGTTAACCATGCCTTGTTCCGAAGAGAGCGCTATAATATAGCAATTAAATTAGAAATCAAGCGTTATAATTGAAATAGAGCCTCAACCGAACAAAAAGCACACAAAACTACACTAAAATCCGCGCTGATGAGGACTAATCATTTTTTGCCATTCCCAATCAGGGTGCCCCATGACGATAAAGTCTGGATTCTCGGTACTTTCACGTTGATTATAAGTGAGTGGGTTAAATTCAGCATCCGTAATACATCCTCCGGCTTCTTCAACAATCACTTGCGAAGCGCCGGTATCCCACTCACCTGTTGGCCCTATTCGTAAAAAACAATCGGCTTTACCTTCTGCTATGATACAAGCTTTTAGTGAACATGAGCCTAATGCCACAGTCGCAAACTGAGTATTTAGATACTGGCTTACAGCTTCAATTTTTTGTCTGCGGCTTACAGCTAAGGTTAAATTATCGGGTGTTGCTACTGAAATTTGCTGATCTTGGCCATTTTCACGTTTAAATGCACCATTTTGGTAACTTGCAAAATAAGTTATTTGTTTCGCTGGCCAATGAATAACGCCAAGAACTGGACGATTATTTTCAACTAAAGCGATATTTACTGCAAAATCACCACTTTCGAGAATAAACTCACCCGTACCATCCATTGGATCAAGTAACCAATAACGATGCCAATCTTTTCTGTCTGCAAGTGCTGGAATGGGTGTTTCTTCTGACATAATTGGAATATCAGGTGCTATAGCCTTTAAGCCTGCCATTAATACATCGTTAGATGCTAAATCGGCCTTGGTGACCGGAGTATGATCTGACTTTTGCTCAGCACCAATATCATCCTGCTGATAAATTGCCATAATGGCATCGCCCGCTTGCTCAGCTAACCGAATGCACGGTTCTAAAAAATCATTCATTGCCCGCTCCCGACTCTAAGTACTTTGTTAATAATAGCAAAGCTGCGACACTTCGTGCTTCAGTAAAGTCTTCTTGTTGCAATAATGATTGCCAATCACTCATTGGCCATTTCACCACAACAAGCGGTTCTGGCTCATCACCAGGCAAGGTTTCAGGGTAAAGATCTTCGGCATACAAAATATGCATAGTGGCATTAAAGTAACTAGGTGCCATACTGACTTTTTTAAGTTCAGCGAAATGCTTAGCACCAAAGCCAACCTCTTCTTTGAGCTCGCGGTCGGCAGCTTGCTCAGGTGTCTCACCTGGGTCAATTAAACCTTTTGGAAAACCCAACTGATAATCATTGGTACCCGCACAATACTCTCGCACTAATAACAGTTCGTTATCGGCCGTTACAGGTACAATCATAACGGCACCTCTGCCACCGCCACGAATTCTTTCGTATTGCCTTTGCTCGTCATTTGAGAACTTCAATTCGAGAGATTCAACAGTAAATAGTCGGCTTTTAGCGACAACTTCATTAGACAAAATTTGCGGTGGTGTAGGATGCTTTTTCTGTGTCATTGGCATTAATTTGCTATCATGGCAGTTATGCTCATCATAAATCTTTTAAAGTGAATTGCCTATGTTAAATTGGTCAAAAATCGATACTGTGTTGTTAGATATGGATGGCACCCTACTCGATTTGCATTTTGATAATTACTTTTGGCTTACTGTTATTCCCGAGCAATATGCGCATAAACATAAAATCAGTTTAGACGAAGCAAAAGCTGACATTTTGCACCGTTATCAACAAGTTCACGGACAAATTAATTGGTACTGCTTAGATTATTGGCAACAGCAACTTGACTTACCAATTATGGCGTTAAAACGTGACATTCAACATTTAATCAGAATTCGTGAAGATGTTCCGCCATTTCTAACGGAACTAAGAAAAGCAGGCAAGCAATTGATCATGCTCACTAACGCACACCCAGATTGTGCCATGTTAAAGTTTGAACTAACTGCGATCGATAACTACTTAGATGGCGTGATCTCAACTCACCAATATGGCGTGAGTAAAGAGCATCAACCATTATGGCAACAAGTACACCAAGAATGGCAGTTTGATAAGGAACGGACTTTATTTGTGGATGACAGCCCGGCAGTACTCGATGCGGCAAAAGAGTTTGGTATTGGTCATATTCTTGCGGTTGCCAACCCAGATAGTCAGCAACCGCACAAGCAGTTCGATGGCTTTTTATCGACCATCGATTTTCGAGAGTTTATGCCCGTTATAAAATGAGCATAAACACGTTTATTTAGGGTAACGCTGCTCTAAGCCTTGGTATACAAGCTTTGCGAAATCCGCATGCTCTGTATCTAGGCTTTTTACCACTTCAACTAGGTGCTCATTATCTTCTTGACCGTTCCACACTTTGATATAACTACCGTCTTTGTAGCCATGATCTTGGCGGAAAAAATTCAAAGTGTTTTTACCTACGTAACCACGGTATAAATCGTCGATATCCATAGCGATTTGTGCCATACAACCAGCAAATGCAGCAGCATTAAAGCTCTTTTCAGCGACAGCTGAAGCAGCTAATAATTCGAGTGTTTGTTTAAAGTCATCAGCTTGAACTGGCGCACTTAACTCTGCTTCAAGTTGTGCTGCTAACTGTTCATAGCTGGTTTCACCATCGATACGTAAAGATAAACCGAAATGGAAAATATCAACTAACTCTAAAATAACTTGTTCAGTATCTGGAGTTTGTTTCTTCCACCACTTCCAACCATAGTGATCAAGCATTTCAGCACACTCAACCCAAATTGCACGATACCATTCAAAACCTTGGCTAAACCATTGCTCATGTACTTTGGTATTCATCGCATTTTGCATCTCGAGCATGACAACGAGTTTTTGTAAATTAGCAGACATTTTTTATCCCAACTTGCATTTTTTATTTGCCTATATATTACAGTAAAGATGAAATAAATACCGCAACAATCAGGTCATCTTTGCAGTTGATAAAAATAACCGAGGAAGCCCATGTTTAAATCTCTACTTATTAGCGCACTGTTTGTGCTATCAAGCCAAGTTGTTGCTGCAACTGCCTCTAATATTGCCGAATCTGCAGAGCAAGTCAGTCCATTATTACCAGGATTAGCGGTGCCAAATGTTGAATTAAAAGACCAATACGGCAAAACCGTCTCATTAAGTGAGCGCTTTAAAGAAAAAACCACAGTGCTGATTGTTTATCGTGGTGGCTGGTGTCCATATTGTTCAAAACAATTGGCCAGCGTACAAAAAATAGAGAAAGAATTAGCTAATTTAGATGCGCAATTAATTGCCGTTTCGCCAGACAGTCCTGAAAAACTTGCTGAAACAAAAATTACAGCTCCTAGCTATCAATTGCTTTCTGACGACAGCCTCACTTTGGCGCAAACGTTAGGTTTAGCATTTTACTTAGATGACAAAACAGCAAAGATTTACCGCAATAAGCTTGGGGTTAACTTTGTGTCGCTAGATGGTGAAGCGAAAGTAGCGTTACCAGTACCTGCAGTGTTTGTAATCGACACAAATGGGTTAGTTCATTTTCAATATGCTAACCCAAATTACAAAGTACGTTTAACAGAGGATTTATTACTAGCAGCTGTTAAATCAGTGAGCGAACAATAAATTAGCAAGGGATAAGCAGAACATGCTTCTGCTTATCGGCCTTGTGTAAATTCTTGCCAAGATTCAATTAAATCAACAAAGTCTTCAAAGCCGCAGCCACTGCACAGGCCTTCTTCTTCAAGCATTAAATCATCATCTTGGTAGGCAACTAAGTCTTCATTATCTTGATGTAATGCATGTGCTTCGAATAATGCTTCGTCTTTACTTAAGATCAAATCAATTTCTTGACCTTGTAAGGTTAAAGGCTCATGGCAGCTGTTAACCGCAGCGATCAAAGCTTGCACCATCGCTATTTTTTCTTTACCAACTTCTTCGTTTAGCCAACGGCCTATGATGGCATGTTCAGAAGAAATTTTAATGCGTAAACCGCTAATAGGGTCGCGGATAAATTGATATTCCATGGAGGGTACTCATAATACATTATCTGCTAATTATACCGTTTGCAGCTAAACGTGGCGAGTTTTGCAACCTTAAAACAACACGAGCGCCTAAGTGGCGCTCGTGTTTGTGCTATTTAAATAGCTAGAGTCGCGATTTGAAGCGTGCAGCATCAATAATCGCCCATAGGTATACGATTGGCAGTAAAATAAAACCAACTGCCACATAAATTAGTGCACCACTAATAACCCATGCTAAAAAGAATGCAATAGCCGCCATTAAACGACCTTGTACCAATTGCCCTAAACCAGGAAAAAAGATATTACATATTGCTGCGATTACATTACCGCCAGAACCTTGCTCTGCCATACTAACCTCTATAGTTTTTAATGATTATACTTTTAGTAAACATACTTTATGCCAACTTATTATGGCTTACAAATCAAAGCGTTAAAAAATAGCGTTTTTTTGATTTTAGTTCTTTTTGCTAAAAATCGGTCAAATTCACAATTTTTATTTACAATTTTAATGACTTGCCAAAATAGCTGTTTATAAAAACAGTATTTTATTTAGCCTTGCATAAACACCTGTTATACTCCACTCATTATAGATTGAAAAGGCGTAACGATGGACGTTTCTGAATTACTCGATGGCTTAAATGACAAACAACGGGATGCAGTCGCAGCCCCATTGCAAAACATGCTAGTACTTGCAGGTGCGGGTTCTGGTAAAACTCGAGTACTTGTTCATCGCATCGCATGGCTTATGCAAGTTGAGCAAGCTTCTGCATATAGCATCTTTGCGGTAACGTTCACTAACAAAGCCGCGAAAGAAATGCGCACCCGTGTAGAAGAAACGTTAAAAGCACCGGTTGGTGGTATGTGGATTGGTACTTTCCATGGCTTATCTCATCGTATTTTGCGCGCCCATCACCGTGAAGCGAACTTGCCTGAAAGCTTTCAAATCTTAGATTCTGATGATCAACAACGTATGATCAAACGCTTGCTTAAAGCGATGAACATCGATGACAAAAAGTGGCCTGCAAAACAGTTTGGCTGGTATATCAGTGCGAAAAAAGATGAAGGCCTACGTCCTAAAGACATTCAAGCCTACGATATTAACGAGCAAATGATGTTGAAAGTCTATGCTGCGTATCAAGAGGCTTGTGACCGCGCTGGTTTAGTCGACTTTGCAGAAATACTGCTACGCTGCTACGAAGTACTTAAGAATCATCCGACACTTTTACGTCACTATCAACAGCGTTTTGCCCACATGCTGGTAGACGAGTTTCAGGATACCAATACTATTCAATATGCTTGGTTAAAATTACTCGCGGGTAATACGAATAGTATTATGATCGTAGGTGATGATGACCAAAGTATTTATGGCTGGCGTGGCGCAAAAATTGAGAATATCAAACGCTTTTTAACTGACTTCGAAGCCGAAACCATTCGCCTTGAACAAAATTACCGCTCAACAGCAACCATTTTGAAAGCGTCAAATGCGCTGATCAAAAACAATGCTGAACGCATGGGCAAAAGCCTTTGGACAGACGGCAATGATGGTGAGCCTATTTCTGTTTATGCCGCTTTTAATGAATTAGACGAAGCACGCTTTGTTAGCAGCAAGCTACGTAGCTGGCTAAATGCAGGTAATGCATTACAAGACGCCGCCATTTTATACCGTAACAACGCGCAATCTCGTGTACTCGAGGAAGCAATGTTGCAAGAAGGCTTAAAATACCGCATATACGGTGGTATGCGCTTCTTCGAACGCCAAGAGATCAAAGATGCACTTTCGTATTTACGTTTAGTCGGTAACCGCCAAGATGATGCCGCTTTCGAGCGTGTTATTAACACCCCAGCACGCGGCATTGGTGATAAAACGTTAAGCCACATTCGTGATTGCGCGCGGAATGAGTCACTGCCGCTTTGGTATGCCGCAAAAGCAATTGTAGAGCAGCAGCACTTATCTGGCCGTGCAGCAAGTGCAGTCACTAAGTTCTTAGAACTTGTTGAACATATCGAAGATAAAATCAGCGATCTGACCTTAGAAGAGCAAGCTAAATACGCCATTCAAACTTCTGGGTTAATGGCTATGTATCAAGCTGAAAAAGGTGAAAAAGGCCGTGCTCGCGTAGAAAACTTAGAAGAGCTTATTAGTGCGTGTGGCCAATATGAACTACCGGAAGATGAAGAATTCAGCTCGCCACTACAGGGCTTTTTGGCTTATACCTCACTAGAATCAGGCGAGGGCCAAGCCGATGAGCACGAAGACGCGGTTCAAATGATGACCCTGCACTCAGCAAAAGGCTTAGAGTTCCCGCTGGTATTTATGGTCGGTGTTGAAGAAGGCATGTTCCCGTCACAGCAAAGTAATGAAGAATCTGGCCGTTTAGAAGAAGAACGCCGCTTGTGCTATGTAGGTATGACTCGCGCAATGGAAAAACTATACATTAGCCACGCGGAAAGTCGCCGTTTATACGGACAAGAAAAATACCATAGTCCATCACGCTTTTTACGTGAAATGCCTGAAGACTGTATCGAAGAAATTCGTATTAAAACCCAGGTCTCAAGACCACCTGCGGCAGGTCGCTTTAGTCCATCAGTGACGCATGCAGCATTTGAAGATAGCGGCTTTAACTTAGGACAACGTGTATTGCACGCCAAGTTTGGTGCAGGGACCGTACTCAATTACGAGGGTAGCGGCGCACAGTCACGTATTCAAGTGAACTTTGATGACTTAGGCAGCAAATGGCTTGTAACACAGTATGCAAGACTTCAAGCCTTATAATGAGTATATAACAGCACTGTGTAACGAGCTGACGATTGCAAAGCATCGCCAGCTTGTCATAGTGCAAGGAAGCGAAACTTGGTGCTATCAGTTTGCTAGCCAACTAGCGCTTAAAAATAGCTATGTTTTCAGCAGTAGCTCACAATTAGTGAGTAGTGAGTTTCCAAAACATGCTCACCAAATTCTTGGCCAAGAGTTTCAGCACGCAATTTTTGATGGTTTTAGCGGCTTATATATCGATAAACTAGCAGCGCTTGCAGGTACCGTAAAAGCAGGTGGTGTACTGATATTATTACTGCCCAATGACAGTCATTGGCAAGACCCTGCACTAAGGAGTATTACCTCCTATGGCGAAGAGATTACACACAGTTTTTTTAATCAGCGTTTTTTCGCCAAGCTAAAGTTGCAGCCACATTATTTAACTGAGCATTCTCTCCCAGCTTACCAGCCGGTATCGCCAGCAACTGCTGAGATAAACTATCAGCAACAACAGCTATGTGTAGAGCAAATAATTAAAACCGCGACAGGGCGCGCTAATCGACCTTTAGTTATTAGTGCAGATCGAGGTCGTGGTAAGTCAGCCGCTTTAGGGCTTGCAGCAGCAAATCTTCAAGATAAGAAAATCCTTATTTGTGCAACACAAGCTAAAGCCGTACAAACAAGCTTTAAACATTTAGCCGCTAAGCTTGGTATCAGCAAAGAACAAAACTGTAAACAACTAGCTAACCTCAGCTATGTTGCGCCAGATACACTGTTAAACGAAAAACCAGACTGTGATCTGCTATTTGTCGATGAAGCTGCCGCTATTCCTGTACCAATGTTATTGCAGATCCTGAAAAATTACCCACGAATCGTATTTGCTAGCACTATGATTGGTTATGAAGGGAATGGGCGTGGTTACACGTTACGCTTTTTACATTATTTACGTAGCCAATTTAAATCACTAAAGACAATTACTTTGGGCGAACCAATTCGTTTTGCCAACCATGATCCGCTAGAAAATATCATACGTGAACTATTACTACTCGATGCAAAGTACCTAGACACACAAAGTAGTGAAGCATACAAATTTGAAAATATAAGCAAAGAACAACTTATTGATGATGAGCAGCTACTTAGCCAAATTATGGCGCTATTGGCGTTGGCTCATTACCAAACCACGGTTAACGACTTACGCCAATTGCTTGATGCCCCTGAGTTACAGCTATCTATCTGTAAACAAGAAAATGCGTTAAAAGCCGTTTGCTTAATTGCTATTGAGGGTGGCTTAACAGCAGAAATCGCAGAGCAAGTAATAAAAGGAAAGCGTCGACCACATGGTCATTTAATGGCGCAAACTCTGACTCAATTGAGCCGAAATACAGAAGATTTGTGTAAACGCTCAGCGAGAGTGGTAAGAATAGCGGTCGCACCAGAGTCCCATCAACAAGGTATAGGTTCAGCCCTATTAAACTTTTGTGAGAACCAATTAAAAGATTGTAGTTATTTCGGAGCCAGCTTTGGGGCAAACGCTGCTTTAGTTAAGTTTTGGCAAAGTAATGGCTTTAATGTTGTTAAACTTGGATTTAGTCACGATAAAGCGACCGCGGAACATGCTGCCTTAGTGATGAAAGCTTTAGATGAGCAAAGCAAAGATAGAGCTGCACAATTCATTGAAGAATTTAAACAAGACCTCTCTTTGCAACTACTCAGCCATTTTAGCTCACTTCCTTGGCAGCTTATTATGGAACTATTTAAAGGCCTCCCTAGAAGTGACTGTCCTGAAGGCTTAAATGAAAGAGCTGAACGGCTCTTAACAAGCGATATTAACCACTTTCAAGTACAGCCATTGCTATGGCAAATGATTTGGTGCACACCAATTAGTCTAAATTTATTAGATGAAAATACAAAATTCATCCTAATTCGACTAGTATTACAGCAAACCTCTGTAAATAGCTTGATCGAAGAAGCCGGTTTTACAGGTAAAAAAGACTTAGACTTAAAGTTCAAAACCGCAGTGCAAGGTTGGTATGCTCACTATAAATCTCTTCAAAATAACAGCCATTAAGTGTTTCTGTATATATACCTTACTGCTATCTCAGTTCGCTTTCGCTGAGCTTAAACAACCAACTATTAAACTTGGCATGTCTACAGCACTGACTGGACCTGCTAAGCAAATAGGCGAACAACTAGCGCTTGGCAGTAATATTTACTTCAATAAAATCAACAAAGAAAACGGTATTAATGGGCAAAGTATCGATCTAATATTAGCTGATGATGGCTATGAGCCAAAAAATGCCGTAGTGAATACCCGCGAGTTTTTATTTGACCAAAAGATCCATGCAATTTTTGGCTCAATGGGAACACCGACAGCCCATGCAATTAAACCCCTGCTAGATAGGCACCGCATTCCATTTCTAATGCCATTTACGGGCGCTGACTTTTTACATAACAGTTCAATGCCAAATGTATTTAACCTCCGTGCCAGCTACCAAGATGAAGCGATTGAGCAAATTAACTATTTAATCAAAGAGCAAAAGCATGAAAAAATTGGGCTAATGATCCAGGCTGATGAATTTGGTTATATGGTTGAGAGCAACCTGGTTAACGCACTAAAAATACATGGAATTAAGCCAGTAGAAGTTGCTCGATTTAAGCGTAATAGTCAGGATATCTCTAAGGCATTAACTCTGTTAAAGGAAAGTAATGCAACCGCAATTTGTTTAGTTGGCACCTACGAGCCTCTCGCTGAATTTATTAATGCAGCAAACAAACAAGGCTTCAACCCTGACTATACTTCTGTGTCTTTCGTTTCCAGTCATGATTTATACAAGCGTGTCAAACAACCCGCCAACATTATGGTCACCGAAGTGGTTCCCGACCCAAATAACTGTAAAAACTCTTGGTGTAAGCAGTTTATTGAAGATATCGAGCCATATCACACTAGTGCAAATAGAATTATTTTTGAAGGTTATTTGAATGCCGTTGCATTGGTTAGCGCTGCCAAGAAATGTCCAACACCATTAAACAATCAATGCTTACTTACCGAATTAAATCGTTTGTTTACTGACACGTCTGATTTCGCTGATTTATTTAACACCCACTCCGCAGGAAATAACAAAAAAATCTACCGCTCATATTTTAAAAGTAATTAGGTTAAACTACGACTAAAATACAATAATGTTCTATGCTATAGAGACTTAACAAGGCTTTGAGGGAAATATGGATCTGATTAATTTTCGAGTTGGGCAAAAGACCATTTCACTAAAAATTCTCGATATTCTTCTAACTGAGCGTTACGAAGGAAATCTCACGTCTTTGCCAAATGAAAATAAAAGCTTCATTGGGGTTAAAGATTACATGGAAACTCCTACGCCTATTTTTGATTTAGGAATTGTATTAAACAATCACTCCACCAAAGACACCAATGCCGAGTTATCTGACCTTTTAGTTGAAAGAGAAAAAGACCACTTAGATTGGCTAGATGCCTTAGAAAATAGCTTAGTTACCGGCGCGCCTTTTACAAAAGCCACTGATCCAGATAAATGTGCTTTTGGTCGTTGGTATAATAACTTCGAAACAGATAATGAAGACTTAAAAAGTATATTAGCTAAGTTCGATAAGCCACACCGCGAATTACATGCCATGGCTGGTGAGTTATTAGAATTGCAAAAAAGCCAACCTCACGACAAAGTCATTAGCTTATTTGCAGAGAAAAAGCGCCAAACATTCAATCAGCTTATTAGGCTATTTGAATCGGCACGTGAGCAGATCATTCTTGATTACAAGCCAATAATCATCTTCACTACTAAAGATGGCGTTACGCCACATATAGGCTTATTAGTCGACAAAGTAGAAGACAGCATCAACGTTAAGAAAGAAGACATTAAACCGCTAGAACAATTAACCTCTGTTGGTTTTGATGTTGACCCGCAAACTAAAAACATGATGCGCGGACTAATTAAAATGAAGCATAAACACAGCTTATTATTAGACCCAAGCGCCATCTTCCGTCCAGAACACCTAATGCGCCACGAGGCAGAAGAAACCGAAGAGTATGGGCTTTTTTAGTTAGCAAGTTGCGAGTGTAAAGTCATAAAGGCTCTAGGCAAAGTGTAGTTGTAGGAATGGCTTTAGCCATGAATGTGTTTGTTAAGGTCTAGATACGGCACTGACGTGCCTCCTACAAGGTTTTGTTGCTGAGGGAGACTCTGCACTATACAACCCCACATTTCAGCTGACGTCTGACGGCTGAAAGCTGACATCTCCAGACGCAAAAAAGCCCGACTCTTTCGAATCGGGCTTTCTTTAATTTGGAGCCTGGCAATGTCCTACTTTCACATGGCAAATGCCACACTATCATCGGCGCTGTTTCGTTTCACTACTGAGTTCGGCATGGGGTCAGGTGGGTCCAAAACGCTATTGTCACCAAGCAAATTTGGGTCGTTAATCGCCTTGGCAATCAACTAAAATTCGGAATTCTGATATCAAGTAAATGTCTACTTTAGTTTCTTAACTTCTGTCTGTTACGCTGTCATAAAACGCGTTTGGCGTTGTATGGTTAAGCCTCACGGGTAATTAGTACAGGTTAGCTTAATGGCTCGCACCACTTCCACATCCTGCCTATCAACGTTGTAGTCTTCAACGGCCCTTCAGAGACTTTAAAAGTCTAGTGAGAACTCATCTCGAGGCCTGCTTCGCGCTTAGATGCTTTCAGCGCTTATCAGTTCCGAACGTAGCTACCGGGCAGTGCCATTGGCATGACAACCCGAACACCAGCGGTTCGTTCACTCCGGTCCTCTCGTACTAGGAGCAACCCCTCTCAATTCTCAAACGCCCACGGCAGATAGGGACCGAACTGTCTCACGACGTTCTAAACCCAGCTCGCGTACCACTTTAAATGGCGAACAGCCATACCCTTGGGACCGACTTCAGCCCCAGGATGTGATGAGCCGACATCGAGGTGCCAAACACCGCCGTCGATATGAACTCTTGGGCGGTATCAGCCTGTTATCCCCGGAGTACCTTTTATCCGTTGAGCGATGGCCCTTCCATTCAGAACCACCGGATCACTATGACCTACTTTCGTACCTGCTCGACGTGTCTGTCTCGCAGTTAAGCTGGCTTCTACCATTACACTAACCGTACGATGTCCGACCGTACTTAGCCAACCTTCGTGCTCCTCCGTTACTCTTTGGGAGGAGACCGCCCCAGTCAAACTACCCACCAGGCACTGTCCGTAATCCCGATTAGGGACCAACGTTAGAACATCAAAACTACAAGGGTGGTATTTCAAGGACGGCTCCACAAAGACTAGCGTCTCTGCTTCAAAGCCTCCCACCTATCCTACACATGTAGGTTCAATGTTCAGTGCCAAGCTGTAGTAAAGGTTCACGGGGTCTTTCCGTCTAGCCGCGGGTACACAGCATCTTCACTGCGATTTCAATTTCACTGAGTCTCGGGTGGAGACAGCGTGGCCATGGTTACACCATTCGTGCAGGTCGGAACTTACCCGACAAGGAATTTCGCTACCTTAGGACCGTTATAGTTACGGCCGCCGTTTACCGGGGCTTCGATCAAGAGCTTCGTCCGAAAACTAACCCCATCAATTAACCTTCCGGCACCGGGCAGGTGTCACACCGTATACGTCATCTTGCGATTTTGCACAGTGCTGTGTTTTTAATAAACAGTCCCAGCCACCTGGTCACTGCGGCTCCCGTCCGCTTAAAGAGCAAGTCTCATCACAGATAGGAGCGTACCTTCTCCCGAAGTTACGGTACGATTTTGCCTAGTTCCTTCACCCGAGTTCTCTCAAGCGCCTTAGTATTCTCTACCTGACCACCTGTGTCGGTTTGGGGTACGATTCGGTATAATCTGAAGCTTAGAGGCTTTTCCTGGAAGTATGGCATCAACAACTTCACACCCTTGGGTGCTCGTCTCGTGTCTCAGTCTTAAGAGTCCGGATTTTCCTAAACTCTCAACCTACTCACTTTCACATGGACAACCAACGCCATGCTTGTTTAGCCTGCTCCGTCCCCCCATCGCAATTATACCAAGTACGGGAATATTAACCCGTTTCCCATCGACTACGCCTTTCGGCCTCGCCTTAGGGGTCGACTTACCCTACCCTGATTAACATGGGATAGGAACCCTTGGTCTTCCGGCGTGCGGGTTTTTCACCCGCATTATCGTTACTCATGTCAGCATTCGCACTTCTGATACCTCCAGCATACCTCCCGGTACACCTTCAACGGCTTACAGAACGCTCCCCTACCACTCAAACAAAGTTTGAATCCGCAGCTTCGGTGCATAGTTTAGCCCCGTTACATCTTCCGCGCAGACCGACTCGACCAGTGAGCTATTACGCTTTCTTTAAAGGATGGCTGCTTCTAAGCCAACCTCCTGGCTGTCTGGGCCTTTCCACATCGTTTCCCACTTAACTATGACTTTGGGACCTTAGCTGGCGGTCTGGGTTGTTTCCCTCTTCACGACGGACGTTAGCACCCGCCGTGTGTCTCCCGGATAGTACTTTACGGTATTCGGAGTTTGCAAAGGGTTGGTAAGTCGGGATGACCCCCTAGCCTTAACAGTGCTCTACCCCCGTAAGTATTCGTCCGAGGCTCTACCTAAATAGATTTCGGGGAGAACCAGCTATCTCCCGGTTTGATTAGCCTTTCACTCCTAGCCACAGGTCATCCCCTAACTTTTCAACGTTAGTGGGTTCGGTCCTCCAGTTGATGTTACTCAACCTTCAACCTGCCCATGGCTAGATCACCGGGTTTCGGGTCTATACCTTGCAACTAAACGCGCAGTTAACGCTCGCTTTCACTACGGCTACCCTAATCGGTTAACCTCGCTACAAAATATAAGTCGCTGACCCATTATACAAAAGGTACGCAGTCACCCTCGAGGGGCTCCTACTGCTTGTACGTACACGGTTTCAGGTTCTATTTCACTCCCCTCACAGGGGTTCTTTTCGCCTTTCCCTCACGGTACTGGTTCACTATCGGTCAGTTGGGAGTATTTAGCCTTAGATGATGGTCCACCTATATTCAGTCAAAGTTTCACGTGCTCCGACCTACTCGATTTCACTTAAGATGCATTTTCGTGTACGGGACTATCACCCTGTATCGTCAAACTTTCCAGAATGTTTCACTAACACATAATAAGCTTAAGGGCTGGTCCGGTTTCGCTCGCCGCTACTTCCGGAATCTCGGTTGATTTCTGTTCCTACGGGTACTTAGATGTTTCAGTTCTCCGCGTTCGCCTCGTTAACCTATGTATTCAGTTAACGATACCTGCAAGCAGGTGGGTTTCCCCATTCGGAAATCCTAGTCTCAAGCGCTTTTTACTAGCTTGACTAGGCTTATCGCAAGTTAATACGTCCTTCATCGCCTCCAACTGCCAAGGCATCCACCGTGTACGCTTAGTCACTTAACCATACAACCCAAACGGGTCTTTGTTAGTGACAGCTGTTAACTTCGCCAGAAGTTAATTCATCAAATAATGATGAGAATACTAAAGTAGATACCAATTAATCTTTCGATTAATGGCATATTTTTACTTTTGAAAACTCTTTATAGATACGAATATCTATAAGAATTTTAATATCAGCTTTCCAAATTTTTAAAGAGCATATTAATTAGTTAAACCAAGTGGTTTAGCTAACTAACAATCATCTGTGTGGACACTACGAACAAATAAGTTCTAAATCGTATAAGGAGGTGATCCAGCCCCAGGTTCCCCTAGGGCTACCTTGTTACGACTTCACCCCAGTCATGAATCACTCCGTGGTGAACGTCCTCCCGAAGGTTAGACTATCCACTTCTGGAGCAACCCACTCCCATGGTGTGACGGGCGGTGTGTACAAGGCCCGGGAACGTATTCACCGCATCATTCTGATATGCGATTACTAGCGATTCCGACTTCATGGAGTCGAGTTGCAGACTCCAATCCGGACTACGACGCACTTTAAGTGATTCGCTTACCCTCGCAGGTTCGCAGCACTCTGTATGCGCCATTGTAGCACGTGTGTAGCCCTACACGTAAGGGCCATGATGACTTGACGTCGTCCCCACCTTCCTCCGGTTTATCACCGGCAGTCTCCTTAGAGTTCCCGACCGAATCGCTGGCAACTAAGGATAGGGGTTGCGCTCGTTGCGGGACTTAACCCAACATCTCACAACACGAGCTGACGACAGCCATGCAGCACCTGTATCAGAGTTCCCGAAGGCACCAAACCATCTCTGGTAAGTTCTCTGTATGTCAAGTGTAGGTAAGGTTCTTCGCGTTGCATCGAATTAAACCACATGCTCCACCGCTTGTGCGGGCCCCCGTCA
Source organism: Pseudoalteromonas apostichopi (assembly GCF_030297135.1). Taxonomy (NCBI): domain Bacteria; kingdom Pseudomonadati; phylum Pseudomonadota; class Gammaproteobacteria; order Alteromonadales; family Pseudoalteromonadaceae; genus Pseudoalteromonas; species Pseudoalteromonas apostichopi. The sequence continues at coordinate 1,886,679 of NZ_AP028065.1, read as the reverse complement.
ATTCATTTGAGTTTTAACCTTGCGGCCGTACTCCCCAGGCGGTCTACTTAATGCGTTAGCTTTGAAAAACAAGTCCGAAGACCCGAGCTTCTAGTAGACATCGTTTACGGCGTGGACTACCAGGGTATCTAATCCTGTTTGCTCCCCACGCTTTCGTACATGAGCGTCAGTGTTGACCCAGGTGGCTGCCTTCGCCATCGGTATTCCTTCAGATCTCTACGCATTTCACCGCTACACCTGAAATTCTACCACCCTCTATCACACTCTAGTTTGCCAGTTCGAAATGCAGTTCCCAGGTTGAGCCCGGGGCTTTCACATCTCGCTTAACAAACCGCCTGCGTACGCTTTACGCCCAGTAATTCCGATTAACGCTCGCACCCTCCGTATTACCGCGGCTGCTGGCACGGAGTTAGCCGGTGCTTCTTCTGTAAGTAACGTCACAGCTAAGTGCTATTAACACTTAACCTTTCCTCCTTACTGAAAGTGCTTTACAACCCGAAGGCCTTCTTCACACACGCGGCATGGCTGCATCAGGCTTGCGCCCATTGTGCAATATTCCCCACTGCTGCCTCCCGTAGGAGTCTGGGCCGTGTCTCAGTCCCAGTGTGGCTGATCATCCTCTCAAACCAGCTAGGGATCGTCGCCTTGGTGAGCCATTACCTCACCAACTAGCTAATCCCACTTGGGCTAATCTTATGGCGTGAGGCCCGAAGGTCCCCCACTTTGGTCCGTAGACATCATGCGGTATTAGCAGTCGTTTCCAACTGTTGTCCCCCACCATAAGGCATATTCCCAAGCATTACTCACCCGTCCGCCGCTCGACGCCAGAGGTGCAAGCACCTCTTCGTTTCCGCTCGACTTGCATGTGTTAGGCCTGCCGCCAGCGTTCAATCTGAGCCATGATCAAACTCTTCAATTAAAAGTTTTTTCTGTCCCGAAGGACATGCTCAATGAATTCTGAATTTTGATATCTTTCGATATCGAATTGACTGTGCTGAAACAAGTAAACTTGTTTCCGTTGGTCACTCAGTTCAATTGAGACTCTAAATTTGTTTGCGTCATCTAGCGAACTAGAATCTGCTGTTAGAACTCAATCTGTACGAGTGCCCACACAGATGATTGCTTTATATTGTTAAAGAACGTTTGAGATACTTTCGCGTCTCAAGGGCTGTGCATTCTACGCAAGCCGTTATTTTTGTCAACACTTAATTTTGAGAAAAGTTTATTTTTTCAAAACTCAGTTTTACTTGACTCAACCAACTCGTCGTTTTGCTTTTTTGTAAGCAGTCCGCCGTGTCGGTGGATGCGCATTATAGGGAGATCCGAATTCAGATCAACTGTTTTTTGCAGTTTTTATTAAAAAAATGACTGTTCGCGCAAAATACGAACGAAACGCGTAAAAACAATACTAAAAAAGGCCCCAGAGGGCCTTTTGACGTTATTTTACTATGAGCTTCCAACCTACTTTTGCTTGTAGCTTGGACTCTAGTTGCAGCTCACTGGCCATTAATGGGTGATATTTTAACCAATCACCATCAAATGTCAGTGTGAGGGTGTTTTCATTAACACTGAGATCGATTGCTGGCAGTACATCATCTTGGCGGCGCATTGATAAGATTACTGCAATCCGCAAGACTCTTGTTAAACATTCAGCTAACTGCTGATGGCAACCTAAATGAGCAAAGCTGTTTTTTAGCAGATCAGCACGATGTTCATTAGCAACAGCCGTTATCAATTTATGTTCAGATTGTGAGAAACCTGGCAAATCGGTATTTTCTATAATGTAAGCTGTGTGCTTATGATAAAGCTTATACTCTATTAACAAGCCAATCTCATGCAGTTTTGCTACCGTTCTTAATAATGCTATTGCGTTATCATCGATTGATTGCCATTGCTGCGCTACATTTTTTGCCAGTTGCTCTGCAAGTTGCGCAACGCGACAGGCTTGTTTTTGATCAACATGATAGCGATTCATTAAACCATCAACAGTACGCTTACGAATATCGTGGTTATGAAGCTCTGGCACCATGCTGTATAAAACACCTTCACGCAAGGCACCGCGAGCAAGGCCCATTTGCTTAATATCTAGCGATTCAAACAATGCGATTAAAATAGCGAGGCCAGAGACAAACACCAAACGGCGTTCTTCACTCAACCCTGGAAGCTCAAGATCAGCAATTGTTGCAAATTGCACTGATTGTTCTTTAATGGCGAGTAGTTTATCGAGAGTTAATAGCTCATCTTGATTTTGTGCAACCATGATCTCTTGAATCGCTTGCACAGTACCCGATGCGCCACTCGCTATTTGCCACCCGCTCGCTTGGTATTCATCAACAATTTCTGAAACGACTTCACTGGCAGCTTTAATTGCAGCTGCAAAGTTTTCGTTGCTGAGTTTTTGATCTTTGAAATAGCGCTCTAAAAAGGTGACACAACCCATATGCAGGCTTTTATAGTGCAATGCATCAAAACCTTTACCGATAACGACTTCGGTACTTGCCCCACCGATATCAATAACGAGTTGTTTTCCGCTACAGGCAGAGGTATGCGCCACACCTTTATAAATTGTCTTAGCTTCTAACTCACCGCTGATAACATTGATTTTATGACCAAGGATCTGTTCAGCTTTTTCCTTGAATACATCAGCATTGATAGCAAGACGTAAAGTTGCGGTCGCAACAATTGTGATGTTTTTCTGTGGTATGTCTTGCAAACGTTCAGCGAACAAGGCTAAGCATTCCCAACCTCGTTGCATGGCTTCTGTGCTTAGGACGTTATTTTCATCAAGCCCTGCAGCAAGCCTTACTTTACGTTTAACTCGACCGATCGTTTGTAGACCGCCAGCAATCGATTTAGCGATCAGCATATGAAAGCTATTTGATCCTAAGTCGATTACTGCATACACATTTTTTTGCGGTTGAAGTTGCCCCACCGTTCAAAAACCTCTAGTTACTACTAAGTCTTCAATAACGGTCGTTTATTGCGACCGCGATTTCTGGTAACTATTATTTGGTCGACGTCCGTTGTTATTACGATTACGTGGGCCTGTAGAATAGTTCCGCTTTTTCTGAATAGTAGGCTTAGTTAAATCATCAAGCAATGCACTTTTATCATAATGTGATAATGGAATGCTGTGTTCTATATATTGCTCAATTTCGTGGAGATTATAGGCATACTGCTCACAGGCAAAGCTAATAGCGTGTCCTGATGCACCAGCACGTCCAGTACGGCCAATACGGTGTACATAGTCTTCACAATCATCTGGCAAATCAAAATTAAATACATGACTTACTTCTGGGATATGTAAACCACGGGCAGCAACATCTGTTGCAACTAAGAAATCTAAATCACCTTTGGTAAATTGAGCCAAAATTGATTGACGCTTTTTCTGGTTTACATCACCGGTTAATAAACCAACTCGGTGACCATCTGCTTTCATCCATGCATAAACATTCTCACAACTGTGTTTCGTGTTTGCAAACACAATTGCTTTATCTGGCCATTCTTCTTCAATCAATGTTAACAGTAACTTAATTTTGTCATCTTGTGATGGATGGAATAGCTCTTCTTGAATTCGCTTACCTGTTTTTACATCAGGTTCAACTTGAACATGCTCTGGGTTAGTCATATGTTCAAATGCTAATTCCTGAACACGATAAGACAAGGTTGCTGAGAATAGTAGATTTAAACGCTCAGACGCTTCTGGCATACGTCTAAACATATAACGGATATCTTTTATGAAGCCTAAATCGAACATTCGATCTGCCTCATCAAGCACCACAACTTCAATTTCGTTCAGGGTATAGCAGCCCTGTTTATATAAATCGATAAGGCGTCCAGTGGTACCAATTAAAATATCAACACCTTTTTCTAGTTGTGCACGTTGTTTTTCGTAATCTTCGCCACCATATACTAAACCTAAGTTAAGATTACAGTGTGGCGCTAAAATTTTTGCATCTTTGTGTATCTGAATCGCCAGCTCCCTTGTTGGGGCCATGATCAGGGCTCTTGGATGTTTACTAGGTGCTTTGCTAGATTGTAATAACCGATGGCACGTGGCAGTTAGAAACGCCAACGTTTTGCCCGTACCTGTTTGTGCTTGGCCCGCAATATCGCGGCCTTCACAAATAAAAGGTAGGCATTTCGCTTGAATGGGTGTGCAATATTCAAACCCATTTTCGGTTAAACCGGCAACCACTTCCGGTGCGATAGCAAAGTCTGAAAACTTTTTATCGGTCAAATGTGTCTTAGTCATAGCGTTTAAGCATAACGTTTAAACTTGCAATAAGAAACAAGAGTGTTTAAATACGCATTAAATATTTCGCCTAACTAATCGGAGATCGCAATGAGCGAGAAAATTATTCAATTAACTGACGATAGCTTTGAAGCTGACGTACTACAATCAGACAAACCTGTACTTGTTGATTTTTGGGCTGAATGGTGCGGACCTTGTAAAATGATCGCCCCTATTCTTGACGAAGTAGCTGGCGAGTTTGATGGCCGTGTTACCGTTGGTAAACTTAACATCGATCAAAACGCAGGCACACCACCTAAATTTGGTATTCGTGGTATCCCTACGTTACTTCTTTTCAAAGATGGTCAGGTTGCAGCAACCAAAGTTGGTGCACTTTCTAAGACTCAATTAGTAGAGTTTTTAGAAAACAACATCTAATGAAAATATAAAAAAAGGGCTTTTTGCCCTTTTTTTAGCTTTATTTTGTTTAAAGACTGGACGCCTTGCTAGTGACCTGCTAGTTTATAAAGCCAACTAATCCTTAGTTATACCAACAAACCTCACTCATGTATCAAACGATGATTTTGAGTATGACAATTGTAATAAAGAACCCACCAATATGCATTTACGCGAATTAAAAGACAAGTCTATTAAAGAGCTTGTAAACTTAGCTGAGTCCATGGGGCTCGAAAACGTAGCCCGTTTAAGAAAACAAGATATTATTTTCGCCATCCTAAAAGCGCATGCTAAAAGCGGTGAAAACATCTACGGCGGCGGTGTACTAGAGATCTTACAAGATGGTTTTGGTTTCTTAAGATCATCAGAAGCATCTTACTTAGCCGGCCCAGATGATATTTATGTATCACCGAGTCAAATCCGTCGATTCAGCATGCGTACTGGTGACTCAATTTCAGGCCTTATTCGCCCACCTAAAGACGGTGAGCGTTACTTCGCACTATTAAAAGTAAATGAAGTAAACTTCGACAAACCTGAAAATTCTCGCACTAAAATCCTATTTGAAAATCTTACCCCACTTCACGCTAACGAACGTTTACGTATGGAGCGTGGTAATGGTAGTACTGAAGACATCACGGCTCGTGTACTAGATTTAGCATCACCAATTGGTAAAGGCCAACGTGCACTCATCGTTGCTCCACCAAAAGCGGGTAAAACGATGCTACTGCAAAACATTGCGCAGTCAATCAGCTACAACCAGCCTGATTGTGAGCTAATGGTGCTTCTAATTGACGAACGTCCAGAAGAAGTTACAGAGATGCAGCGCCTTGTTAAAGGTGAAGTAATTGCCTCAACGTTCGATGAGCCAGCAAGCCGTCACGTTCAAGTTGCTGAAATGGTAATTGAAAAAGCGAAGCGTCTTGTTGAACACAAGAAAGATGTAGTTATCTTACTTGACTCAATTACACGCCTTGCTCGTGCCTATAATACTGTTATCCCATCATCAGGTAAGGTATTAACCGGTGGTGTTGATGCGAATGCATTACACAAGCCAAAACGTTTCTTTGGTGCGGCTCGTAACGTAGAAGAAGGCGGTAGCTTAACAATTATCGCAACAGCGCTTATCGACACTGGTTCGAAGATGGATGAAGTTATCTACGAAGAGTTCAAAGGCACAGGTAATATGGAATTACACTTAAATCGTAAGATTGCTGAAAAGCGTGTATTCCCAGCGATTGACTTTAACCGTTCAGGTACCCGTCGTGAAGAATTACTAACTAAACCTGATGAACTACAAAAAATGTGGATCTTACGAAAAATCGTTCATGAGATGTCAGAAATTGACGCAATGGAGTTCTTAATTGATAAGCTCTCAATGAGCAAAACCAATGATGAATTCTTTGACTCAATGAAACGTCAGTAAAAATTACTTTGTTTTTACAAATGCCTGTCTAATACAGGCATTTTTTTTATGTAAAACTAGGACATAACTCTTTAAAAGTTATACTTTTAAAGTGTTAGTTTATTGGTAATTTATAGAAATTTGTTCTATATATTAAAGGATTAAACGCTAAGGATTTCCTCAATGACTCGCATTAGAGTAGTTGTAGCTCTATTTATAATAAGCTTACTTAGTTGTATTGCTAGTTTTGCCATATTTGATTTTTCTATCACTGCTATGGCTGTACTTATGCTTGTTGTCGTAATCCCATGGCTTGTTCTAATTAGCTTTATTTATACAACTGATCAAAAGCAACAAGATTATTTAAGCTACTTTATTACGCATACCGCTTCTGAAAAGGGGATCGATTTTACTTTTCGCTTTGACGAAAATGACACCCAATTACCAAAAGAGTGTCATGCACTTAACGCAGGTTTAACAATGGCTGAGCATATGATAAGTGAAATATATGTATCATCAGCCCGCTTGTTACCAATGGCCGATGCATTACGTGATACTTATGCGTCAATGACTCAAAAAGCGACAATTCAAGATGCCCATGGCATTGACCTAGCAAACACAATTAATCGTATGATTGAGGTATCTAAAGAACTGGATAGAAGTCTTGAACAAATATTAAGCTCGGTATCAGATGCGACTAAATCAGTTCAACAAACTCGTTTAGACACTGATAAAAGCCAAGCAAGTCTCATAAAACTTGCCGATAATATCAACCTCACCAGTGAACAGATTATTTTACTTAAACAAGATAGTGATGCGATAGGCTCAGTCATTGATGTAATTAACAGTATTGCAGAGCAAACTAACTTACTTGCGCTAAACGCTGCAATCGAAGCCGCTCGAGCTGGTGAACAAGGCCGCGGTTTTGCAGTGGTTGCTGATGAGGTACGAAACCTAGCTGCTCGTACTAGTAAGTCGACACAAGAAGTGCGTGAGATGGTATCTAAAATTCAACATAGTACTGAACAAGCAAACCTATTAATGCAAACAGCACTTAAAGAAACGGAGCGCACGGTTGAGCTTTCTGAGGCTTCTACTAAAGAAACCAATAAAATTGAGCAAGCAATGCTAGAAATTAATGCGTTTTCTGAGAGTGTCCATGAGCAGGTAGCTATGCAAAGCCAGATGTCAGATGAAGCACAAGTTAGTATAGATGCAATGGTTGAGCTTAACTCTGATGCACTTTCAAGTTCACAAATACAAGCGGTGTCGAGTAAAGACTTAGTACGCCTTGCACACTCTCTGGACGAAAAACTGTCAATGTTTCTTATCACTCCAACAGAAACCGATCAAGAGCAGCGTATTGATCATTCTAGGTTTGAAATGACTCAAGAGGTTGAACAAGTTCAAGACGGTGATATTGAGCTGTTTTGATCAACCGAAGCGTTGTGTAGATGCTCTAGTAATTGAGCAACCAAACTAGTTAAGTCAGCAGTTTTATCTTGCTTCAATGCCGATTCAAGTGCCATAGCACTATCCGCGATACCATCCAGTGCAAACATTTTCGCAGCACCACCGATTCGGTGAGCATCCTGTTGTAAATTAAATAGCTCATGGGCTGCAAAGTGCTGCTGTATCAACGCGCTTTCATGCTCAAAGCTATTAATAAAGCTTGCAACCAAATCACTCATATCTTGCTGAGATTTAGCTACTGCGCTGTCCTTTTTACAATGCTTAGCAAGTTGCGTATAAAATACTTTCTTATCAATTGGTTTAGCAAGGTAACCGGTGAACCCTGCTTGAAGATAACTGTCGATTTCGTGGCTAATAGCATTAGCCGTTAACGCATATACTGGCTGTGTAAAGCCGCACTCTTGTAATAACTTGAGCGCTTTTAAACCATCAAGTACTGGCATTTGAATATCCAGCAGTACCACATCAGGAAATTCCTTAAGGCACTGCTCTACAGCTTGCTCACCATTTTCTACCGCAATTACTTCAAGGCCCATAGATTCTAAATAACGAGCAATTAAACGGCGATTATCAGGGTGATCTTCAGCGAGTAGAACTTTCCCAGATAAACCTTTTACAACTGGCTGTACAAACTTTTCAGACTCTATCACATCAGAGCTTGGAGTACGTTCTTTACATGGTAAGTAAAACGAAAATATGCTGCCTTTATTTAGCTCACTTTCAACACTAATATAACCCCCCATCATCATTGCAAGCTGTTGCGATAAGCTTAACCCAAGCCCTGTCCCCCCAAAGCGTCGGCTAATACTGTTATCTCCTTGCCTAAAACACTCAAATATTTGTTTTAGTTGCTCGGTATTCATACCAATACCGGTATCAGTTACACGAAACCACACGCCTTGCTCTACTTTAGAGACTTTTAAGTCTACTTCGCCTTGGTTAGTGAATTTAATTGCATTTGCACATAGGTTGATGAGTATCTGTTTTATGCGGGTAAAATCTAGCTGACAGTAAAACTGCTCGCCAAGCACATTATGAAAAGTAAAGTTAAGGCCTTTATCTTTAGCCTGACCACTGAGCATCGAGTGGACGTCGGTGAGTAATCGAACTAAATCACCTTCTTTTAGGCTTAACTCAAGCTTGTTAGCCTCGATTTTACTAATATCGAGAACGTCGTTAATCAGCTCTTTTAAATGATCGCTTTGTTTTTGAATCACGGCAAGCTCATCGTTTAACTGCTCTGGTTTATAATAACCATTCATTAAATTATCAGTTTGGCCCAGTATTGCGGTTAAAGGAGTACGAATTTCATGACTAATATTTGCTAAAAACTGACTTTTAATTTCGTTAGCACTACGTAGTTGCTCTGCCGTTTCTTCAAGCTCCTTGGTCCGCTTAGCAACCATTAACGAAAGTTGCTCTTTTGCACCTTTTTCAATACTGCGACGGTAAATAGTAATACCCGTTACCACTATCATCACAAATAAGATAAACAACATAATGCCCAACTGACGCTGTTTTGACATTTCGAGCTCTTGTACATGCTGTAGCTGCTTCAACTCAACAATTTCTTGACTGAGCTGACTTGCTTGGATTTGGCTTTGTAGCTCGCTCATTGACTTTAATAATCTGATGCTTTGCTCACTTTTAAATGAACGAACAAACTCATCAAAACTAGCAACAGCTCCGGCATAATCTCCTTTTCCGGATTTAATCAGGGCCATCATTCCGGCGCCATCTTGCACTCTAAGATCGTCTTTATATTGTTTAGCCATAGAAACAGAGGTGGTGAGAGTTGCTTCAGCTTTATTTAGCTTACCTTGTAATAACTCGATTTTTGCCTGTGACAATAAGCCTGCAAGCTCTAAGGTTTTATTATCAATACTTTTTGCAAATTCAACTGCTTTTTCTGCATGACTTAAGGCAAGCTCTAAATCACCGGTGCGTAAATATACATTGGCGATATTAGCGTGGCGAGATGAGAGAAAGTAAGCATTATTCGTTTCTTGGTAGTATCTCAAGGCTCGCTGATAGTAGTGCAAAGAAAGTTGATACTGACCAAGTTCAGAATACGCAACCCCCATATTGCCATAAGACTGAGCTATGCCATCTTCATCGCCTAACTTTTGGAAAATCTCTAGCGTTTCTCGATACATTTCTAATGCAGTATCATAACTAGATAAACGAATATAAATACCTGCAATGTTGTGTAATATATCGGCTTTATCTTGTGCATTACCATGTTCTTCGTAAATATCTTTCGCTTCTTTGTAATATTTCAGCGCTTGCTCCATATTGAACATATCAAAGTAGGCAAGGCCAATATTACTTAGCAAATTAGCCTCAGCAATTGGTTCAGGTAGCTTTTTGGCAATACTTAATGCTCTGCTGTAAGCAATTACCGCTTGCTGCATCAAGCCTTGATAATAATAAGTTACGCCCTGCATTTTTAGGGCAAGGAAATAGCGCTTTGGGGTCGCAGCAAAACTAGTTGCTTGCTCTGCCAATTGGTAATTTTTTACGGCCGCTGAGAAATTACCTTTAGCTAGAGCAAAGTCCCCAAGCTGCATGTATATATCGAGGCTTTTTTCTTGATTTGTTGTATTTTGATTAAGCAGTTTTTTGGCAAGCTGTTGCTTTTCTTGCCATTGCTCGGATTGGCTAAATTGCTCAAGTAACGAAGTGGATGCAAAGCTAGACTGCGAAAAAAACAAACTACAGCTGAACATTAAAGAAGTGAGCAAGCTAACACGCAGTGATGTGAACATATGGCGAAATCCCTTAATATCAACTTAGCCTGAAAATGAGGTTATTTAAGCTCGGCTAAATGCATTCCCTAGTATCTAAAAACATTAGCGTAGTTTCAAAAAAGCAGCTGTGATAGCGTATACCACTGTAGATTACACTAAAGATAGGCTTGCGAACAATGGTTAACCCACTGATTGATGAGATTTTTTACCTTCTTTTGGAACAACCTGTTTGGAAGGTTCATACGCTTACCAGCGCACTTAGCGAATCAGGAAAAATTGAGCAATTAGATAATGACCCACAAAAAGATCTGTTTAAGCGCAACTTTCTAGTTATGAATGCTCTATATCAGCTGCAAACACAACTTGCACCAGAGCAACAGCTACAAATTGCCTCATTACATATTGAGCTTGTTAATGAGCAGATAAGTAACGCATTAGAAAATCACGATCCGCTGCGAGATTATTATTTAGATTGGCAAAACTATGATACAACGAGCGATGAGATTGATGCGATGTTAACTGATTTTTGGCAGCGCTTTTCATCATATAGTCCAAAAAGGGTCATTCTCTCGCTATCTCAGCAGCAGCTGTTGGAATTACAACAGGCGTGGCAGCTACCTACTGATTTTTCGGAAAAACAGTTACAAAAGCGTTGGCGACAACTGGCGCTAAAACACCACCCAGACCGCCAAGGCTGTGCAATTGAGTTTAAGAAAATACAACTTGAATATGAGCAACTTAAAGCTAGCTGCTCATAACTCAACAATTTATCTGCTCAAACGTCGCGCACGAATTTTACGCTTTTTAATATTACCTTCAGTCAATTTACGTAATGCAGGTTTTGCAGCAGCTCGCTCCACAGCAATAAAAGCCACATTATCAAGTACGTTAATTTTACCTACCTGATGACCTGCAATCCCTTCTTTGCCTGTTAATGCACCTAAAATATCACCGGCACGAATTTTTTGCTTTTTACCAGCATCAATCATAATCGTTGCCATAGTAGGCTTATAAGCGGGTTTTTCGAGCAAGCTAAATGGAGGAATAGGTTCTGGGTCAAAATCACGCTCATAGTGGTCACCAATTTGTGCCACTTTAAATTGCTCAGCTTCACCATAAATAGAACATGCTATGCCCTTTTTACCTGCTCGACCAGTACGGCCAACACGGTGAACATGGGTTTGTGGGTCATGTGCTAGATGATAGTTCACTACCATGTCCATGTCATTGATATCTAAGCCTCGTGCTGCAACATCCGTTGCCACCAAAATACAGGCGCTTTTATTAGCAAAGCGGATTAAGGTACGTTCACGTTCACGTTGATCTAAATCACCGTGTAAGGCAACCGCACTAAACCCTTCAGCATAAAGGTCATCACAAATCTGTTGTGTTTCAACCTTGGTGTTACAAAAAACCACACAGCTTTCTGGCTGGAACTTCAATAACAACAGCTTCAATGTATTAAAGCGCTGTTTGTTGTTATCTAGCTTGTAAAAGTATTGTTTGATTGTGCTTTTGGTTTGCTCTTCTTCTACCTTAATCATTTCAGGATTGCTAAGTACTCTCTCAGCAACAGCTGCTATTGATTTTGGATAAGTCGCACTAAACAATAACGTTTGACGTTGATTTGGAATGCACTCAACAATAGCATCAAGGGTATCTTGAAAGCCCATATCTAACATTTGGTCAGCTTCGTCTAACACTAAGGTTTCGACATCATCTAAGCGTAATGTGCCTTTGCGAATATGATCGTCAACACGACCAGGGGTACCGACAATAATATGTGCGCCATGTTCTAGCGAACCAATTTGTGGACCAATAGAGACACCGCCACATAAAGTCAAAACTTTAATATTATGGATACCACGTGCAAGCTTACGCACTTCTTCAGCTACCTGCTCTGCTAGCTCTCGAGTAGGGCACAAAATTAGAGACTGAATTCGAAACCGTTTCACATTTAACTTAGCCAACACACCTAAACTAAATGCAGCCGTTTTACCCGACCCCGTTTTTGCTTGGGCAATAATATCTTTGCCTTGTAAGATCACTGGCAAACTTTGCGCTTGTACTGGCGTCATTTGCGTATAACCTAAAGTTGATAAGTTATCGGTTAACTCTCGCGGCAAAGCCAAAGATGAAAAAGCAGTAGCAGTCACAGTAATATTCCAAACTTGATAATTGAGGGACATCCTCGAAGATGCTGTGGATCATAGCAGAGAATGTGCTGTTTCTCTAAACGAAAACACCGTTCGACATGTTTAATTCATATTTGCTTACAGTTTGCCGCTTTCTAACTCTCTGCATTTGTTCTAGTTTATTGATAGCAATCTTCAGGAAGAAACTATGCTTCTATTTAATACCGCTGCAGCTGATGTTGTTTATAAAAAACAAAAAACGTGCCCTCACTGCCATAGCGAACATTATTCTTTAAGCAATCATAGTAAAGTTTTACGCTTTACTATTTTGCCCATCATCCCATTATCTATTAATTATCAAAGACAATGTGATGACTGTGGCTATGTTACTCCTGCACCTTGGTATTCATTGCCAGCCTTAGAATTAGTGTCGTTTATAAAATACTTTATTGGTCTATTCTTCATCGTTTACCTATTAACAAATGCATTTATCGGTGCGAATGAACAAACTGAAAATGAGCAAACTTACTTAAACGAGCCAAAGTTATTTGATACCTATTTTGTCTATTCAGATAAATTTACTGGCAAACCAAAACGTATTAACAACTTAAAAGTAGCTCAGCTCGTTGAATTTGATGATAAAAGCATGACTTTTAGAGTTGCTAACTACACTTACAAGTACAATAAAGACATCGAAATTGCCATGCGTACCAGCATGCTAGTTCAAGATGATTACTTTTCTAGTAAAACCCTGACTTTCAGTAAGTCACAAATAAAGCAGCTTTATGATGAAGGCAGCATTTATAAAATTATGCGACCTGAACTTTATAGTTTATTTGGTGGTTTTGTTATGCACCCGCCTAGACCTAAGCCTTTATATACGGGCGTTAAGCTAGATAAGCATAACCAGGAAGGGATTACTTACTTCAAAGATGGCCTATACGAGGAAGCGTTGAAAAGTTTTACTCTGTCTGCGGAAGATGGTTATGCATGGGGGCAATTAAACTTGGGTCAGATGTATCGTGATGGCCAAGGGACAGAAGTGAATAACGAAAAAGCAGCTTACTGGCTCAACAAAGCTACCTTACAAGGGAATCCTAAAGCAAAGATTGAGCTCGCAGAGCTATGCTTGAGTTACGATTGTAGTAAATTGAATACTCAATAATCTATTACCCATAAACATCACTCAGCAGAAACCATCCTAATAACATGACACTCGCTATTTACTTTTAATTTGTTATGTTATAACATTTTTGTACTGGCGTAATATTTATACTCTTTTAAAGCCGAGTTACTCTCTCTGCTCTGTTTTTGAGATTACGCAGCCTGATGAAAGAATCATCTTTTGAGTTTGTATAACTTGAAGGAAGACCTTGCACACTAGCACGCTTACGTTCCCGTGCTAAATCCTTGCCGGCGAGCTTGCTCGCCGGCATTTTTCTTTTAAAGCTTTAAATGTTCATCTAAGAAGGCCAATACTTTTTTGTAGTATAAAGCACGGTGCTCTTCTTTATAAAAACCGTGACCTTCATCATCAAGAATAGTTATTTCATATGGATGCTTAGCTTTTTTCAAAGCAGCTTCTAATGATTCAGCTTGTTCAATGGGCGCACGTTCATCTTCGCCACCATGTACAATAAGAACAGGTGCTTTTAGCTTATCGACATTATAAGCAGGCGAGAATGCTTTTAGTTCTGCCTCATCAGTACCAATCACTGTTTTTAGGTAATTAAGTCCATGACTGCGCGCTTGCGTGTCACCCTCTTCATACATAAGAGGCAAGTCGTAAACCCCCATCAGGCCTATTGCACACTTGAACATATCTGGTTCGATTATCGCGCTTTGTAGAGCAGAGTAACCACCAAAGCTGGCACCCATAATACAAATGTTATCTTTATCAACCGTGCCATCTTTTATTAATAGTTTTACACCATCAATAATATCGTGCTGAACATTTTGTCCCCACTGGCGATAACCGGCTTCTTGGAAGTTCATACCAAACCCCTCTGAACCACGGAAGTTAACCTTGAGCACTGCCATACCTTTATTCGCTAACATTTGTACTTCTGGATCATAGCCCCAGTAATCACGAGCGATTGGGCCACCATGCGGCATAACAACCAAAGGTAAGTTTTTCTCAGCTTTGCCATTTGGCACAGTTAAATAAGCAAGAATTGTTAAACCATCGCGGCTTTTAAAACGCAGTGGTGTGGTTTGCGCCATTTCATCTTGATTTATCCAGCCTCGCGCAGAGAAAAGCGCTCTTAACTTATTGGTATTCGCATCATAAAGATAATATTGCCCAGGGTTTATATCGCTCGATGCGAAAATAATATTTTTTGAGTCATCTTCTGTACTACTAACTAGCTGTACTTGACTGCCTGGCAGTGCACCCAATAAATCTTTAAGACGCTGTGATTTAGGCGAATTGCTATCAACAAACGCATAGCTTGGGTAGTCAGCCTCAGTTTCTATTGCAAATAACTCTTTGGATATTTCATCAACCCAAATATGCGACGGTGAAACATGTTTATCTTGAAAGATTTTCGTCACTTCTTTGGTTTTTAGGTTAATTTTAATAAGACTCTCTGCTTCTCCACCTTTTGATGCAGTGGCATATACAGACTCACCAGATTTATCAAACGCCTTTAATGAGATATCGGTGTAATTAATACCTTCTAAATCAAGCTCTTTCCAAAAACCGCCTTCAGGCTCTCGAACATGAATTGTCGCATTGAGGTAATCGTCACTTGATTCAGCGATACGAACGTTACCATCATGGTCCGTTAGAAATTCACCCATAGGTGCTGGTGAACGAGTAATTAAAGTACGAAGGCCGCGATAAACATCAACTTCATATACAACGGTAGTTGGTTCATTGGTTGCAGTCCACGGGTAAGTGACAACCAAAACTTTTTTATCATCATGAAGTAGGGGATCTAAAAGGTATGACGTTCCTTGAACTGGTGTTTGCTTTTTTAACCGAGTACCCGTTTGCTGTTCACCATGATAACCAATTACGTATGCGCCACGGCTACCATCGACGTTCACGGCAAATAACTCACCATAATAGATGGGGGTATCTTGCCAACCTTTTAAATACTCTTTTTCAAGAATAACACGCTCGTTGTTAACCCAATGGTATTCGCCAACCTGTGCATTACCCGGAAAAGCAACCGCGTGAGTTACTGCAAACTTGCTTGTATCAACAATGATGAGTGAATTTTTACCTTCGTGCTTTTTAATAGCAGCGACGTAATTGCCATCAGGAGAGATGGTTACACGACTAAAGTCATTACCTTTACTAAAATCTTCTACCGATAATTTTGCAGATTTAGCGAAACTGGTAAATGACAGCGTAAATAACGCGAGCCCCAGCATAAAAGTGAGGTATCGAGACATGATTAACTCCATTTAACGATTTAATTGTTATATTTAGCTGAGCAATAATAAAGCAAAGCCCCTATTTTATATACAAAAAATCAACAAAAATGGTTAATTTGATACTTTCTAATGACGAATTTTATGCCAAAATTCAACCACTAACACAACGATAATTCCAGCAACAACGCCCAATAAACCATCAAATATAATTGGCGTAGCCAACTCACCTGTTTTACCAAGTAAACCTGTTACAAACTCAGCGCTACCCTGTTGGGCGTGATGCAAAACGGGGATCCCATGTACCAATATGCCTCCGCCAACTAAAAACATAGCTACCGTTCCTGCAAAGGCTAAAAAGCGCATTAACTTAGGTGCTGACGCAAGTAAAAACTTACCCACTAGCTCTTTAAATTTACCACCACTTTGCTGCGCTTTTTGCAGTAGATACAAACCAGCATCATCAAGTTTAACAATGCCTGCAACTAACCCATACACACCAATGGTCATAATAATTGCAATTACACTTAGCACTAAAGCTTGATTAACCAGCGTTGCACCAGTAACTGTACCTAAAGTTATCACGATAATTTCTGCAGAGAGGATAAAATCGGTGCGGATCGCCCCTTTCACTTTTTGCTTTTCGTATTCTTGTAAGTCCAGTTGTTCAGCCAAAGTTTCATCTTCTTGTTGAGCATGACCAAACAGCTTTTCGATAATTTTCTCTGCACCTTCAAAGCACAAAAACAGCCCGCCAACCATTAACAGCGGAGTGATTAACCAAGGTAACCAAACACTAATCAATAACGCTGCCGGCACTAAGATGGCTTTGTTGATAAATGACCCTTTTGCCACAGCCCAAACCACGGGCAACTCTCTATCGGCGGTTACCCCAGTGACTTGCTGAGCATTCAGAGCGAGGTCATCACCTAACACCCCTGCTGTTTTTTTTGTTGCGACTTTACTCATCGTCGCAATATCGTCTAAAAGTGTTGTAATATCATCAAGTAAGGTTAGTAAATTAGTGCCTGCCATGGTGGTTCCTTGCCCATTAAATACATTATCAACATAACTTATCCTGCCATTTTCACCAACGGTTAATTTTTCTTTGTTAGGCTTATAGCTCATTCAAAAATAGAGGTGTTTCTATGATTAAACCACTTCTCTCGGGGCTCGCTTTAATTACCTTGTGCGCATGTGCTGAGCAAAGTGCACCAAGCAATTATCTGTGCGATGGGACCCTCAGTGCCAGTATTGTTGAAAACAATGATGAGGAAGCAAGATTGACATTTAAGGACAATGAATTTTTACTCAATCGCCAAGTAAGTGGCTCAGGAGTTAAATACAGTGCCGATAATGTGCTGTTTTGGTCTAAAGGCGATGAAGCTATGCTGATTTTAAAAGGTAAAAAGTACCAATGTAGCTTAATTCAGCAATAGCAAAACCTATCGCGGCTAAATTAGCTTAATCAGTGGTTTTGAGTATAATAGCGACAGTTTATTCAGCGTTTAAGCGGCTATAATGAAATACAAAGATCTTCGCGAATTTATCGAGTTATTAGAACAAAAAGGTGAACTAAAACGGATCAAACACGAAATTGATCCTTACCTTGAAATGACCGAAATTGCCGACCGCACGTTACGTGCCGAAGGCCCTGCTCTGTTATTCGAAAACCCTAAAGGCCACACTATTCCCGTTCTTGCCAACCTTTTTGGTACACCCAAACGCGTTGCCATGGGTATGGGACAAGATGATGTTAGTGAACTGCGCGAAGTCGGTAAGTTATTAGCTTTTCTAAAAGAGCCTGAGCCACCTAAAGGCATTAAAGAGGCATTAGGGCAAATCCCAGTATTCAAACAAGTATTGAATATGCCTGCAAAAGAAGTAAAAAAAGCGCCTTGTCAGCAAGTCATACTTGAAGGTGATAATGTCGACTTAACCAAGCTGCCTATCCAACATTGCTGGCCGGGTGATGCAGCCCCATTGATTACATGGGGCTTAACGGTTACCAAAGGGCCTTATAAAAAGCGTCAAAACTTAGGTATTTACCGTCAGCAGCTACTGGGTAAAAACAAAATTATTATGCGTTGGTTATCGCATCGCGGTGGCGCATTAGATTTTCGTGAATGGTGTAAAGAGCACCCTGGCGAACCCTACCCTGTGTCTGTGGCATTAGGTGCTGATCCTGCGACAATCTTAGGCGCTGTAACACCCGTCCCTGATACCCTAAGTGAATATGCGTTTGCTGGTTTACTACGCGGTAGTAAAACTGAAGTTGTTAAATCGATTTCAAATGACCTACAAGTGCCAGCTACCGCAGAGTTCGTGCTTGAAGGTTATATTATGCCGGGTGAAACAGCCCCTGAGGGCCCTTATGGCGATCACACAGGTTACTACAACGAAGTAGACGAGTTTCCGGTGATGACGGTCACTCACATTACACATCGTGAAAATCCAATTTATCACAGCACTTACACTGGCCGCCCACCAGATGAGCCAGCAGTACTCGGGGTTGCATTGAACGAAGTGTTCGTGCCAATTCTGCAAAAGCAGTTCCCTGAAATTGTAGATTTTTATCTACCGCCTGAAGGCTGCTCTTATCGCATGGCTGTGGTCACGATGAAGAAACAATACCCAGGTCATGCCAAGCGCGTAATGATGGGTGTGTGGTCTTTCTTGCGTCAATTTATGTATACCAAGTTCGTGATCGTTTGCGATGATGATGTAAATGCACGCGACTGGAACGACGTGATATGGGCAATCACCACACGTATGGACCCTGCTCGTGATACGACAATGATCGAAAACACACCAATTGATTATTTAGATTTTGCATCGCCAGTATCTGGCCTTGGCTCAAAGATGGGCATGGATGCGACTAATAAATGGCCTGGTGAAACAGACCGCGAATGGGGTGAACCCATTGTCATGGACCCAAAAATCAAAGAACGTGTTGATGAATTATGGGACAGCTTAGATATTCTCTAGGCTGTGTCTATGTTAAACTGCTCAAAATTTAACGGTTATGAGTGCGATTCATAACCGAATTTGCTTCTGTGCTTATAAAGGTAAACTATGCAAACATTACTCGCTGACGTGGTTGCGATCAGCCCGCTTACAGACCACGTACATAAGGTCATTTTGAAACCACAGCAACCTGTGTCATTCGAGGCAGGCCAATATATGCAACTAGTATTAGGCGAAAAAGATAAGCGTGCCTTTTCTATTGCAAGCCGCCCGTCGCAAACTGACCAAATTGAACTACACATTGGTGCCGCGGGTGCTGATTCGTATGCAATGCAAGCGCTTGATCATTTACGTCAAGCACATACAGAGCAACAGCAAGTTAATGTTGAAGTGGGCTTAGGTATATCACAGTTGCGAGTTGAGGGTGAGCGCCCAATTATTCTACTTGCTGGCGGTACTGGTTTTTCTTATGCCAAATCAATGGCTGATCACCTTGCTGAAATTGGCTGTGAGCGTCCTGTATTATTTTACTGGGGTGTACGTGAACAAGCTGCACTTTATGCACATGATGAAATGCAAGCATGGGCAAACAGCAACCCACATTTCCAATATATTCCTGTGGTTGAAAATGCACCGCAAAGCTGGACAGGCAAAACCGGTTACGTCCACAAAGCCGTTATGGAAGATATCGTGTCTTTAGAACCATACGATATTTACATGGCAGGCCGCTTCGACATGATTGGCGTGGTTCGCGATGATTTTATCAATCATGGTGCGGTACGTGAGAACATGTACGCCGACGCATTTGCATTCATTAAATAACTAACTCATACAGGTTATTGTTAAGGCATCCAATTGGATGCCTTTTTTATTTGTTTTACCTATCGCCTTAATCCATCTAAACGATTTCACAAACTGCATTTCCTTGACCATACTTTGTTTAGAATAATGATGGGGAGAGACCCAAATGCTAAATACAAAAGTACAAGACTTTATGCAACGTAAGTTGCCACACATTACGCCTGAAACTGAAATGACCACCGCGATTAGCGAGCTGCAAAAGTTTAAATTACTAGGCGCACCAGTATTCGATGACAACAAAAGCCTAGTTGGCTTTATTTCTGAACAAGAGCTGCTACAACCGCTTATGCAAAACAGTTATTTCTGCGATGGCGTGGTAAAGGTAAAACAACTAATGCGCACCGATGTTGTCACGGTGAGTAGCGATCAAAACATCATTGAGCTGGCAGGTGGTATGCAAACTGGTAAGCCAAAAAATTACCCGGTTATTGAGGATGGTAAGGTTGTTGGCATGATCAGCCGAGGAGATGTGCTCAAGGCATTGTATGAAAACTATGTCTCATGCCAAGAGCACCAAGTATAAGTTAGCTGCTTAACGATTAGCAGCTAACTGTTTTAAAGCAGCTTTATCTGCATCGCTTAAATAAGCAATTTCAAGCGCATTAGCTTGTGCTTTTTCCATATCGGCTTGGCTTAAACCTGCCGCAGGTGCTGCTACTTGATACTCATACGCTATTTCAATACCTTCAACTGCTGGATCATCAGTATTAATTGATGCCAAAATACCATGGTCTAAGAAGGTTTTTAACGGGTGCTTTGCAAGCTCAGCAACAGTACTGGTTTGAATGTTACTGGTTAAGCAAGACTCAATACCAATGCGCTTATCACGTAAGTAATCCATTAGCGCAGCATCTTCAATCGCTTTTACACCATGACCAATACGCGTAGCACCAAGCTCGTTAATTGCCTGCCAAATGCTTTCGCTACCTCGCGCTTCACCAGCGTGAATAGTGGCAGCTAAGTATGCATCATGAACTTGCTTAAAGTGATCAACAAATAACTCACCAGGAAAACCAATTTCATCGCCAGCTAAATCAACAGCCACTAAATCATTTTTAAAAGCAAGCAGAGCATCAAGCTCTTGCTGACAAATTTTAGTACCATAAGTACGCGACATAATGCCAATTAGGTTGGCTTTAATTGGTGCGTTTTGACACGCACTTTTAACACCATCAACTACCGCTTCGACAACACCTTGCGGGTGTAGACCTTGGCTTTGCGCCATATAATATGGACTAAAACGAAGCTCTACGTAATCGAGGTTTTGGGCAATAGCATCTTCAACGTTCTCGATAGCAATACGACGACATGCATCGTAATCACCCAATACTTTTACACCCCAATCTAACTTTTGCAAAAATGCCATTAGATTAGGTTCAGGGTCGATAACCTGTACGTGTGGAATAAGCGCTTCAATGTTATCAGCTGGTAATTCTAGGTTGAACTGACGACCAAGTTCTAAGATCGTTTGTGGGCGAACATTACCATCTAGATGACGGTGAATATCAAGCAATGGAAGTTTGTTATTGATCATAATTAGCACTCAGGTTCAGTAAATTTGCGCGGATCATACGTACCCACGACGATATTTCAAGTTTAGATGATTTTATTTACTTTTTTGAGGTCAAATGTCTGCTTTAATGACCGCTATCATTTTGCAAGAAATGCCACAAAGTTTTAAAAAGTTTATCAGCATCAATTGGCTTCGTTAAATAACCATTCATACCACTGGCTAAGCCTTTCTTTTGGTCATCATCTTGGGCATTTGCCGATAAGCCAATGATCGGTAAATCAGTGATCAGCAACTCATTGCGAATAACTTTGGTTGCTTCTAAGCCATCCATATTCGGCATTTGAATATCCATGAGCACAAGGTCATAGCTTTTTTCACTGATCATCTTAATAGCCTCGCGGCCATCTTTAGCAATATCAGGTTGGCAGCCTTTGGTTTTTAAAATAGAACTCGCCACATGTTGATTCAATGGGTTATCTTCAACCAATAGAATTGCATCATCGGCAAATGAAACAGTAGTCACATCTATATCAGCTAACTCATCATCACTATGAACCACCTCTTCAAGAGGAGACTCAAATGGCAGCGAAATTGTAAATGTTGAGCCTTGTCCCTCAGTACTACTGAGGCTTATCTCGCCTCCCATCATAACAATGAGTTTTTGGCAAATACTCAAGCCTAAACCTGTACCACCGAAGCGACGAGAGGTTGAGCTATCAGCTTGTGAGAATGGTTTAAACAGGCGCTGCTGGGCCTCTTTACTGATGCCAATACCTGTATCAATAACACTAAAGTAAGTAAATTCACCCTGCTGCCAAATCCGCACTGTAATCGTTCCCTCTTGAGTGAACTTCACCGCATTATTTAACAGATTCAATAATATTTGTTTTAAACGGATTGGATCGGTATGGATCAGTAGGTGTTCAGAAGCATCAAACTCAACTCTAAATTCTAAAGAGCGAGAGTTAAGTTCAAACTGCAGTAAGTTCGTTAATTCACTCACAAGCGCATTCACATCAATAGGCTCTTGATGTAACTCCAGACGCCCTGCTTCAATTTTAGAAAAATCTAAAACATCATTTATCACCCGTAATAGAACATTCAATGCACCGTCTGCTTGATCGATATAACTACGCGCTTGTTGCCAATCTTGCTCTTGCATTGCTAAGTAATGCAGCCCCTTAATACCATTAATAGGCGTGCGTATTTCGTGACTCATATTAGCTAAGAACTCACTTTTAATTTGGCTAGCTTTATCGGCTTTTTGTTTTTCTTCGCGAAGGCTTTGGGTTTGCTTTGCTACTTGCTGACGAATTTGAATATTAGTGCCTGTTACCGATATCAAAAAGGTAATCAATAACCACACAAACAGCATTCCGACAATTTGCGCAAGCCAATAAGACAGCCAAGATGACTGGGCTACTGATTCCCATAGTTTCACCTGCCAAACACGCTCACCAATAATAAAATTAAAGCTTGCGATTGCTGTAGTGCCAACACGATGAGGGCTGTAAATTTCAACAGGGTTAGTACCATCGGTAACATCAAAAAAACTGGCATCAATCTCGGTGTTTTGATTAAAGTTAAGTGTTTGCGCCAACACTTCCAGATTGACCACAGCAACAACATAACCTCTAAAACCTACTTGATGGTTAATGTCTGAATAAACAGGGTTAAAGAACAAAACGCCCTTTTCGCTGCCATCTCCTTGCATAAGGGTGATTGGTTCACTCACAGTGACATTTTTAATTAACCGAGAGTCTGTAAGCGCTTGTTTACGTAATTCGTTTGAGGCCAAATCAAAACCTTGAGCGGGTTGGTTGCCCTCTAAAGGGTGAACATATTGCACCGGAAAATACACCGCTCGCTTACTCACCGGCTGCCATTGCCCTGCAGCATTTTTTTCTTTCACGTAATAGTGGGTGCCTAGTTCATCACGCAGTAGATTTTGATAATTAGTTAGTTGCGAGTGAATAACCTTTGGCGCCCATTCAAAGGCAAGTATCTCTTCACTGTATTGCAATTGACGTGCTGTAAAGCGCTTAAATTCATCAAAATCAACTGCATCGCTACTAGCAAAAAAGGTCGCTAATAAAGCTAAGTGTGACTTAATTTCATCAACTTGGTGCTCAAGATTAGTATGAATCGCACTGACTTTGGCTTGCTGGCGCTGTAAGTCTTTATCTTTTTTTACACTGGCTGCGCCATAAAAACTGACACAAATAACCATATAGATTAATAGCGACGGCACAATTATTTGTAGCCGCTGGCGAGTGTGATGGTAACTAAATGCAGCTAAAACTAATGGCGTGAAAATCAGCACCCCAATACTGTCACCAATCCACCATGCAATAAAATTATTAAGTGCCGCATAACTCGGAATAACATTATTTATGACCAGTAAAGCTGTGCCAATTGATGCCGCAATCAAGCTACACAAAGGGCCGCCAATCATTAAACCAAGCATACTTTGCTTTAATGACGATAATTCAATCGGGCGTTTAACTACATGAATAATAATGTAATAGGCAAGCCAAGCTTGGAATGTTGATGCTGTTGTTACACCGATAGCCTGCAGCATCATTTGCCAATGGAAAATATCAGTGGCTTTATCAAGGTGAATGAGGTTTACAAAGAACGCCCCTAGCAAAACTCCTGGTAGGGCACGATTTCGAAATAGCAAGATACTGGCAAGAGCAATACCTGAAGGCGGCCATGCAGCAACCGCATAACCATCAATCGCCAGCAAAGAATTACTTAAATACCCTGTAAGAAAGTAAGCAAGTGCGATACTTATGGTCAGTGTAAATAAGTTCTTCAAGCCATCGCTCCTTTGCTGGCTGGAGTAAAATTATTGATAGAGTACCAATGCTTTTTCTGGCTGGGCACTTTTACTATAACTGAGTACAGCTTGCTGCAAATAGGCATTACGATTATCAGCATTAAGTGCTTTATCAAACACCCGCGCAGCTAAATCGTACTCACCATGAGCATTCGCTAAACATGCTAGGGCTAGAAGTAAATCTGTATTCTCGGTGTCTTTTTTCAATACATCTTGCAAACTTGCTTGCAGCTTGAGTGCATCGCCAGGGCCACTGGTACGTAAAATACGTGCTAAATCTTTATGCTGCAGCGGTTTTTTAACCATTTTAATTAAGCTTAACTCTATTTTATTTAATTCGCCTGCCTTTGCCATCGCTGCCAAATAACTTACTTCAGCGTGTGGTTTAAGGTTTTTCGCTAATTGCTCATAGCGCGCAGTTAAATCCTCGCTTGACTGCGCTGCAAAGTAGCGATCAAACAGTTGCTGCCATTCCTGCTCTGAAAGTGCTTTTTTGCGTAATAAGCGAGGCATGAAGTCATTAAGTGCAGCCCATTTTTGCTCTTGCACTAAAACATGGGCATACATTTTGAGCTCTAAACGAGTAGCTTTTTTGCGTTCAGCTGAGGCTTTTAGATCAGCAAAAATAGTGCTGGTTTCACCGCTGGCAATCCATAACTTAGCCACTTTTAGTTGATTATTTTGACTTATGTTATCAAGGTAGCTAATCGCCTTTTCGTTCTCATTACTCGCTAATGCCGCTTTAGCAAGAAGCGCATAACGTATATCGGTCCACTGGTCTGCAACACTGTTATTATCAAGGGCTAGCTCCAGCTCTGCATAATCGTTATTTATTAAGCTCCATACACCTTGCTCAATAGCCGCTTGTTTACGTTCTTCACTACGAGCAAAAAAGCGATGGCGTGTGTGGCTATACAAAGACCATAAATAACGAACTAGTTTATAAAGCACATATATTGCAGTAAGTGCTAACAGTAAGAGTGCTGTAACGCCCCAAATAGTGCCTTCAATGGTTGTTTTATTAAAGGCAATTAATACATAACCCTTTTGATCAATAAAAAAGGGGGCAATTCCCAAACAGACGGCTATCGCAATAATGATTAATAAAAAGCGGATCATTGTGCCCACTCCTTCACCTGCTCAGTACTTTGCAGTGACACTTTTGGGCTGAAATCAAGTTGCTCTTTTGAAAGCTCAGCGAGGCTTTTTAATGCCGCTTTTGTTTGCGCATCATCTTGCTTAAAGTAATCTTTTACCAAGCTATGTGCAGCATCAACAGCGCTAAAATACACACTGCTTTGTTTACTTAATACAGCATCTTGCGCTTGAGCTAAGTATAAGCTTAAGCGCTGTTTAACTAAGTGGCGCTCTTGCTCACTTAAAAATGGTGCGATAACCATATCTTCACGTGTGCGTACTTCTACAAAGAAGTCTTTAAACTGCTGCCATGATTTCGCAAGGTTCTGACGCCATTCACTGACATTTTCGCTCAATTGATTTGGATCTTCTTTGACGACTTCTTCAGGTAGTGAAATAGCATTAAATACTAGTTCATCAACTTTTTGATTAATGCCATGCAGTTTTAAATAAATTGCTTCAACTGCAACAGGCTCTATGGCATTCAAGGTTTGCAAGTCTTGGTGAATTGCTTGGCGAATAGCTCCTGTACCCGGGTGTTCTGCTAGCAAGCTATCTAAGCGAGATAGCACAGCGGCAGCTCCTTGGTAATCGTGCTCTGCCCACAATTTAAACTCGGCCATACGTTGCAGGCTTGTAACCTCTTGCGGATTAAGCGTGAAAGTTTGCTGCTCAGCGCGCTTTAAAGCCGCTTGTAATTGCTGCTGAGTTTGCTCTGCACTTTCATTTAGCGCCTCAGAGACTTTTTGTTCACTGTTATAAAGCGAATGTTGTAATGTTTGCTGCGCACTTTTTAATGCATCAATCTGCTGTTGTAAGCGTTGGTTTTCATCTGTCAGCTCAGTAAATGCAACAGCTGATTGCTGATCACTATTTAATTTGTGATAAAACTCATAGCCAACAGTAGAAGCCACTAAAAGTGAAATAAGTAACGCTAAGCTACCTGATTTGCTGATACCTTTTTTTGCTTGCACAGGCGCTTTCGTCCCAGTATTTACCGTTTGCGCTTTTTTATCTGGCTGTGCAGTCACTGGCTTTGCGGGTTGTTTTGATTCTGCTTCACTCATTTTGCTACCTTGCTGATTAATGCAGGTGAACATAGCGCTATCGCTCGCCCCTGCAGCAATATGTATCTGTGTTCTTGCGACCTTTTGTTGCTTTAAATAGTCAGCGATACGCTCACTAGCAACGAAAAATTGTCGCTCTTTCAACCATGTAAGCTGAGGCTCATTTAAGCCATTAAAAATGGCATCCACCGCTGCATTACTAGTAATGACTATACCTTCTACATCAACTGTTTGCCAGTGGTCCATCCACTTACCAGGCTCGCTCTCAATTGCGCTACGCTTGTAAACAACCAACTGATTCAATAAAGCACCACGTTGTTTTAAGGTTTTCGCTATCGTCGTGCGCCCGCCTACACCTTTCACTAATACAATGTTACTCAGCTCTACATCTTGCAGCGTTTTTAGCTCGAGCAGACCTTCTGAATCATGTTTTTTTGGCACAGCAGCTCGACGTCCAAACGCCTCATAAACCGCATCAGCAGTTTGCTGACCAACCGCATAAAGTTGGGCTGCTTTGTTAATTGTTGGTGTGAGTTTTAACAAGGCATGTACGGCATCTTGCGAGATAAAAATAACTTTATCGGCATTTTCTAGCGGCGCAAGCTCACTACTATTAACCGTGAGGTAATCTAAGGTAAGGACTGGACATTGGGTTGTTTGATAACCCGCCTGCTGAAGCTCAAGAGCAAGCTCAGTGCCTTTTCCTTCTGGACGAGTTATCAAAATATGCATATTAAGCGTCTCTATATACTTCAGCTAAAATTTTATCGGCACCTTGCTCAAGTAGCTTTTCAGCAAGTGTAATACCTAACTGCTCTGCGTCAGCCACTGGACCTGTCACTTCATCACGCAGCATTTGGCTGCCATCAATAGCGCCCACTAAACCACGTAAATGCACTTGCTCACCCTCAACTAATGCAAATGCACCAATTGGTACCTGACAGCCACCTTCTAAATGGCGGTTCATCGCACGCTCGGCATTTACACGAATGCGTGTTTCATTATGCTCAAGCGGAGCTAGTAGCGCTTTTGTAACTTCATCGTCAATACGACATTCAATACCTACTGCGCCTTGACCATTTGCAGGTAATGATACTTCAGGCTCAATAAAGGCAGTGATGCGTTCTGGCATTTCTAAACGAATTAATCCCGCAGCAGCTAGGATAATTGCATCATATTGACCATCATCTAGTTTTGCTAAACGGGTGTTAACATTACCGCGTAAATCACGAATATCTAAATCAGGACGCGCTTCGCGAATTTGGCATTGGCGGCGTAAGCTTGACGTACCAACAATAGCACCTTGTGGTAACTCATCTAAGCTTTTGTAGTTGTTAGATACAAATGCATCACGAGGGTCTTCACGCTCACAAATTGTGTTTAAGGCTAAGCCTTCAGGAAACTCAACAGGTACATCTTTCATTGAATGCACCGCAATATCTGCGCGGCCATCAAGCATGGCTTGTTCAAGCTCTTTTACGAATAAACCCTTACCACCAATCTTTGCCAGTGGCGTATCAAGGATAATATCGCCTTGCGTCGACATAGGAACCAACTCTACCGTTACGTCGTCATGGAAGTGCTCTAATTGAGCTTTAACAAATTCTGCCTGCCATAAAGCAAGCGCACTTTTACGGGTAGCGATACGAACTAGTTTTGTTGTCTGTGTCATGAAAAATCCAATTAATTATCAGGCTGATACTAAATGTTACTCAGCTAAAATTCTAAACTCTTTTTGGGCCAGCAAGTTGCCATCTGCGTCAATAACCTCAACACGCCAATCACCGAGCTGCTCTGGCATGATGTTTTTTGTTGAATAAGTACGAAAACGCGGGCTACTTACAGCTAATTCAATAGAAGCAAGCTGCTGGCCTTGGTAATACCATTGATGACGAACAGTTTGCCCCTGCATATTTCTAAGCTCACTAAAAAAGCTTAAGCTATTACTAATTTGCGCTAATTTTACATCGTTTTTTAGAACATTGACTGGTTCTCGATCAACAACATCGGTTGTTAATACTGCGCGACTTACTTTATCTGTATCTATTTTAGCGCCAATTGCAACACTGGCAATATGTGCTGAGTGTGAAAACTGCTGCTGAACATCGGGTACTGCAGCAACCTCTATTTGCTCTTCAGTTTGCAGTGGTTCTTCATCGGGAGTGACAGCTGATGTTTCAGGCAGCTGTTGCCCATCAAAAACCGGCTCACTCACGATCTCTGTATCTACTGTATTTGCTTCAGGTTCAGCTACGTCTGCGATAACGACCTCTGTAATAGCACTTTGTTTACTATCAGTAACCGCTGGTTGCTCATTCACTGGTGATGCAGTCACTTCTTTTGGTTCTTCTTGTTTGGCATCATTTAAAGGAGCTTGTAACTCAACACTTGCAAGCTCCGATTGCGGCTCATCCTGTGCTGATTGCTCAGCATTTACAGCCCCAATAAAGCTATACACTAATATAGCCAGTGCAACTAAGATGACACTGCTGACCATAAAAATACGTCGCCAATGCCATTGATAAGTGACCGCCGTAGAAGTTGAATTAACTGCTTCAACAGTATTCATATTTGCTGTAATTACAAGTTTCTTTGTCATGTTGGCCTCTAAAACCAAAAATTAACTCAAGCGAGCAATTAACCACTCACGAATAGCGATTAGTTCTTCACCACAAACTTGGTGCGCCATCGGGTAATCTTGCCAGCTTACTTCCATGTTGTTAGCGCTAAGCACATCAAATGCCTGCCTACCTGCATTATGTGGTACCACATCGTCAAATCGACCATGGGCCATAAAGATGTTTAAGCCTTGCTGCTTGATTTCATCGGCTAATTTATCTGGCACGCACATATAGGTTGATAGTGCCATTACACCCGCTAATTTATAGTCGAGTCGTGGCGCTAAGTGTAGCGATACCACACCACCTTGAGAAAAACCTGCAAGAATAATTTTGTTAGCAGCAATCCCTTTTGCAATTTCTTGATCAATAATCGCAGCCACTTTTGCAGCGGATTCACGAACCCCTTGCTCATCGGCACGCTTATCTAAATCCATTGATTTAATATCGTACCAAGAGCGCATCGCCATACCACCATTAATGGTGACTGGTTGCACAGGAGCATGAGGAAACACAAAACGCACTCCAAGCTCTGCTGGTAGTGCTAGTTGTGGTGCCACTGGCGCAAAACCATCGCCTGAATCACCTAACCCGTGTAACCAAATGACTGTTGCTTTATGTTCACTCTGTGCTGGATATTCAACAAACTCTAAACTCATAGTTCTGAGCGCCACTCGATAGGTTGCCCCGCTTGACGTGTTGCTGCATCACACATAAATTGCCAAAACTCAGCACCCGAGCGGTTATCAATCCACTTATCATCGCGTAGTTCAAAATGGTGACCATTAAATTTCGTCGCAACCCAAACTTGATGAAGTGGTGCTTGCTTGTTGATCACTATTTTACTGCGATCTGGGAAGATGATTTCTAAAATACCTGACGCTGATTCATAATCTAAGTCGGCATCACATTCATCGATTTGCTCTTCAATAGTTAGCATTAATGCATCGGCTAGTGTGTGGTATTCATGATCAGTCATTTTAATGTCCTTTAACTGGCTTTAAGCCTAGATCTGGAGGCAGATTGTGTACATCAAGTGTAACAGGAATAAATTCATCCGCGAATAGCTGCATTTTTTAAATATTCTGTTACTCTGCGATTATAAAGCCAGCAATCGTATTAATCTAATGAAAGAGACTCATAGCCAAAAATTAAAAACAATCTTACCACTTAGCGCCCTACTTCTAACCCTCGCCGGTTGCGGACAAAGTGGTGCTCTTTATCTACCAGATGATACTGCACAGCCTAAAGAATCTCAGCCGCAGGCTGATCCATCCGAACAACCAGAGCAAAAACAGGACCAATAGATGGACTTTTTTAACTACAATAATAATCAGCTGTTCGCTGAAGACATCGCTGTCAAAGAGCTGGCAGAGCAATACGGTACACCGTGTTATATCTATTCGCGTAAAACCTTTGAGCGCCATTACCATGCCTTTGCTGATGCAGCAAAATCGCATAAAAGTTTGGTGTGCTATGCCGTAAAAGCCAACTCTAATATTGCAGTGCTCAATATTTTAGCGCGGCTTGGTTCAGGTTTTGACATCGTCTCAAAGGGTGAGCTTGCTCGTGTAATCCAAGCTGGAGGGGACGCCAGTAAAGTGGTATTTTCTGGCGTTGCAAAAACAGCCGATGAAATTGCGTATGCACTTGAATTGGGGATCAAATGTTTTAACGTTGAGTCAGTGGCTGAGCTTGAGCGTATTTCAGAAGTGGCTACTTCTCTTAACCATGTAGCGCCTATTTCGATTCGTGTAAACCCAGATATTGATGCTAAAACGCATCCTTATATCTCAACAGGTTTAAAAGAGAATAAATTTGGTATTGATATTCAAACTGCGGTGACAGTATATCAACACGCTGCATCTCTGCCTGGTTTAAAAATTACCGGTGTAGATTGCCACATTGGTTCGCAGCTAACAGAAATTAAACCTTTCTTAGCTGCACTTGAAAAAGTGCTAACACTTATCGAAGAGTTAAAAGCCGCTGGCATAACACTTTCACACCTCGATATTGGTGGCGGACTGGGTGTGCCATATAACGGCGAAACACCACCTCATCCAAGTGAATATGTTGATAAAATTACCGCTCGATTAGCAGATTACCAAGATTTAGAGCTGATTTTTGAGCCTGGTCGTGCAATTGCTGCAAACGCAGGCATTTTAGTCACCAAAGTTGAGTTTATTAAACAAAACCAAGATAAGTTCTTTGCTATTGTTGATGCGGGTATGAACGATATGTTACGTCCATCGCTATATCAAGCTTGGCAAAATATTGTGCCGGTTGAACCTCGCGTAGATGATACGCCTACTCACAACTACGACATTGTAGGCCCTGTTTGTGAAACCGGTGACTTTTTGGGTAAAGACCGCGAACTAGCGCTACAAGCCGGTGACCTTTTAGCGCAGCGCAGCGCTGGTGCGTATGGTTTTACCATGAGCTCTAACTACAACTCGCGCCCTCGTGTTGCAGAGATTATGGTGGATGGTCAGCAAAGTCATTTAATTCGTCAACGTGAAACCTTAGAAAGCCTATGGCAAGGCGAGAAAATTTTACCATAAACGTTTTTATAACCGGGCAGCTCTGTGGCATGATTAGCTCAGAGCAATCCTGAATTAGAGCGTTATGTTAGTTAATTTCTCAAAAATGCACGGCCTAGGTAATGACTTTGTTGTTATTGATAACATTACTCAAAATGTTTTCTTATCTCGTGACCAAATAAAGAAGCTGGCAGATCGCCATTTCGGCATTGGCTTCGATCAACTACTTATGGTTGAAGCCCCTTACTCTCCTGATCTAGATTTCCATTATCGTATTTTTAATGCCGATGGTAACGAAGTTGAACAGTGTGGCAATGGTGCGCGTTGTTTCGCCCGCTTTGTTCGTATGAAAGGTCTTACCAATAAGCATAAGATTTCAGTTTCAACAAAATCTGGCAACCTCACTCTTTATATTGAAAAAGATGGCCAAGTTACGGTGAATATGGGCCACCCAAATTTTGAGCCGAACAAAATCCCATTTAAAGCCAGCAAGCGTGAGCTAACTTATATTCTTCGCACTGAGGAACATACTGTATTTAGCGGCGCAGTTTCAATGGGTAATCCACATTGCGTTTTAGAAGTTGATGACATTCATACAGCAGAAGTTACCACTCTAGGACCACTGCTTGAAAATCATGAACGTTTTCCACAACGCGCAAATGTTGGTTTTATGCAGGTAATTTCACAAGATCACATTAAACTTAGAGTGTGGGAGCGTGGCGTAAGTGAAACATTAGCATGTGGTACAGGTGCCTGTGCCGCAGTCGTGGTTGGACAAATTCAAAGTAAACTCGCAAGTACCGTACAAGTCGACTTACCAGGCGGGAGTTTGCAAGTACGCTGGCAAGGCGAAGGCCATCCTGTTCGGATGACTGGCCCTGCTGAGCATGTATTTGATGGACAAGTGGCATTATGAGCAAACTAACAGAACAACAAATTGCTGAATATTTAAAAGCACACCCTGATTTTTTTATTAAAAATCCTGATGTACTCGCTGAAGTTGAACTACAACAGCAAACAGCTGGTGCAACGTCTTTGGTGCATATTCAACAGCGCCAATTACGTGAACACAATACGTTATTAAAAAATAAGATTGAGCAGCTCGTTGAACAAGCAAAAGAAAACGAGTTAATTTACCGCTTATTTAGCGACTGTCATCGTCAGCTATGGACTAACTATGACTTTACGACACTGGCTAGCAACTTGCGCAATATTATCTGCACAAATCCATCCATTAACGAATGCCACTTAGTTAAGTACGATAAAAAGTTTGATGAGTTAATTGCTCACCGCCTGCAAAACGACGGCATTTACTTGGGCCGAGTAAGTCAGCAAGAAAGAGACTTACTATTCTCAGACACGACTCAATCGACTGCTTTATATCTAATTGGTAACACGAAACACCCTGTCGCAATTTTGGCGTTTGGTAGCGATGACGTAAGTCACTTTGAACCGGCAAAAGACAGCTTTTTTGTCCTTGAGTTTGTGCGCTCATTACAACTGCGCTTATTGGAACTTGCATGAGCGATGTGAAGACGCCAGACATTGATGAATTAAGTGATGCTTGGCGAACACCCATCCAACTTTTTGCAGACTACTTACGCTACGAAAAACAATACTCAGCGCACACAGTTAACCAATACACGAGCCAACTAGGCTTTGCAGCGTTGTACTTTAGTAAACTCTGTGAAAACTGGTTTGCGGTACAAGGTGAGCATATTCGTCGTTACAGCATGCAAATGCGTAGCAAACAATTAAGCGGCCGCACAATCAGTTTAAAACTGAGCTGTATTCGCAGTTTATATAAATTTTTAAAAGCCAAAAATATTGCCAGTCAGGCACATTATCATAATCCGGCAGAAGCCATTAAAGGGCCTAAATTTTCCAAGCCTTTACCCAAAAATTTAGACGTTGATCAAATGGCTAAACTACTAGAATTGCCAGATGATGATCCTTTAGCTATTCGTGACAAAGCTATGATGGAATTAATGTATTCATCAGGTCTGCGAATTAGCGAGTTAGTTGGCGCTAACATACAGGATATAAACCCTACTGAAGGTGAAATTTTAGTCCGTGGTAAGGGTAACAAAGAACGTTTATTACCTGTTGGCAGTAAAGCACTCAGTGCATTAAAAGCATGGTTGAAAATTCGTCCTCAATTTGCGCATCCAGATGAAATAGCGGTATTTGTTAGCAGCCAAAAGAAGCGAATTTCCGTGCGCCAAGTTCGCCTTCGTATGCAAGAATGGGGTATCAAACAAGGGATCAGCTCGCAAGTGCATCCACATAAGTTACGCCACTCTTTTGCTTCACATATCTTAGAGTCGTCAGGAGATCTACGTGCCGTACAAGAATTATTAGGACACAGTAGTTTGTCTGCAACTCAAGTTTATACGCATTTAGATTTTCAACATTTAGCTAAAGTGTACGATAACACCCATCCACGCGCTAAAAAGCGCCCAACATCAGAGTAAACTCTTGTAATTATGATCCGATTTAACCGTGCCTTATCGCCAGTTTCTGTTTTAAGTTTTGATTTAGACGACACACTTTATAACAACCATCCGATCATTAAATCAGCCTTGCAAGCACAAGCTGATTACCTTGAGGCGTTAGAACAATGGCCAGCGGATAGCATGAGCTATTGGTTAGAGTGCCGCGATAATGCTTTAAGACAAGATGCGACTCTAATCGATGACGTTACGCGCTGGCGACAAACAGCCTTACACTATGCCATGACCAACCTTGGTTTTTCTGCTGAGCAAGCTAAGTTTCATGCCGAAAATGCATATCAGGCATTCGCTGATGCCCGTAGTAAAATAACCGTATCTGATGAGGTACTTGAATTACTTACTAATCTCAGCAAACACTACCGCCTCATCGCCATCACCAATGGCAATGTCGAGGTAGAAAAGTTTAACCTTCATGGCGTTTTTGAGTTAGTACTACAAGCCGGTCCACACGGAAAAGCGAAGCCGCACAGCGCTTTATTTGATAACGCTGCAAAACAGTTAGAGGTTACTCATAATGAAATTTTACATATCGGCGATAGCCTAGATACTGACGTACAAGGTGCAAATAATGCAGGTTGCCAAAGTGTTTGGCTAAACAACCAAGCAACTCAATATCGTTATCTTGGGTTAGCTGATATTGAGATACGCAATATCATGGCACTCAATCATTTAGTTAAAAAGTAACTTCTTTCAAAATTTGCTTTATGCTGAGTAAATAACAAACAAAAATAGAAAGCTTATGGCAGAAGAATGAAGGCTCTACTTAAATTAATATTACTGTGTTCTCTTAGCTTAAATGGTTACTTCATATGGCAGTTATTTTCCCCTGAAAAACCAGTAATACTAGAGGCAGACGCACCAACGCCTAAAGTAAAGAAAAGCGCTGTTTTACCAGCCCACTTTCAGCAAGCGGTTGTGTTGTTTAGTAACCACTTATTCGACAAAGCTGTTGCTGAATACACGCAACTACTCACCAATGATCCACACTATGCAAAACAACTTAAACAAGCTTGGCAACAACAACTTGAGTCATGGCTTTCCCATAAAAATTTCACCTTAAGTGAGCTATTTTTAACGGCTTTTTTAAATAGCCACCCATACGATGTCAGCATGCTTGAATTTGATGCTAAGCGTTTAATAGCACAAGGTGATACCCAACAGGGAATTATCAATTTACTGGCTCTTAGCAACCAGTTAGACAGCAATAAAAAGCAACAACTTAGCAAACAAATAGACGAGCTAAGCACATCCTTTATTGGTGAGCTTATAGCGGCACAACAGTGGCAGGTATTACATAGTAGCAGTCAACACTGGCTTGATTACGCCCCAGGTAACGCACATTACTTATATGCCAATGCATTAGCAAACTATCATTTAGAAGATTATGTGGCTAGTCAAATCACCCTAGATCAACTTCCTGAAAATCATGAATTTAAACAGCAAGCTGAGCAATTACGCCAATTGATACAACAAGCCTTAGCAGGTGTTGACGTTATAAAATTAACCGCTCGAGGTTCACACTATCTAATAACCGGCATCATCAATGATGATGTCGAAACCGAGCTAATGATCGACACTGGCGCTAGTTTTACGGTGATAAACCAAACATTATTAAACTCGCTTAATACCCCTCCTAATTACCTTGGCACATTGCAAGTAAACACAGCTAACGGCGTTATTGAAGCTCAGCGTTATCAGCTCGAGTCGTTTCAAATCGGACAACAGCGCATCAGTAATTTTGAAGTGTTGGTAATAGAAAATCATGCTGGTTATGGCTTACTAGGTATGAACTTTTTAGAGAATTTTAAGTTTAATATCAATCAGCAAGTGAATGAGTTAGAGTTAACAAAGAACAATTTTTAAGGACAAGCAATGACTCTTAATGAATTTCTTTCGAAATTAGCAAGCTCACCGCAACAGATTGAGTTTACCGATACAATGGCAGTAATAGACAACAATTATGACTTTATCCCAAGCGGTTTTAACAATCATGGGCTGCTTAGCGAAGCAAATGAAAATAATGGCTCGTGCAAAATTTTTGCCTTTGCAAAACTTAATCAACTAAGTAAGCAAAATACCCTAGATTGTTTTGGCGCATTTTATCGTGAAGAAGTATTAAAGAACCCTGAAGGGCAAGACCACATGAACATTCGTACCTTTATGCTTGCTCCTGAAGCCACCCCTTTCTTAGGAATTACATTTACCGAGCAAGAAGTACTTAAAGCGAAGTAATCTAAGCACAATAATCAAAGGCTTTTTTCCATAAAATAACGGCAACCGTCGAGCGGGTAATTTCTCATCTCATACTTTACTTGGTAGCCGTTCTTTTCGTAGAAAGGTTTGGCTTGAAAATCGAGAGTATCGAGTTGCGCGGTGTTTGCACCAAGCGCTTTAGCCTTACTCTCTAATTCGGCTAACAATCGTGTCGCAAGCCCTTTACCACGCGTCTTATCATCACACCAAAGCCAACTTATTATCAGCCAGTTGCCAAACACTTGGCCGTGAATACCTGCTACAACACTGCTGTTTTTAGCTATGAACTTAAAACCAAGAGGAATACGTTCGGCATTAAAATGCCCAGCATTGTAAGCAACAATATGTTCTCTTAGCTGGTTGTTTAGTTCAGCTGAGTCATCACTTTTTAATTGATACATAGCATACCTTTAAAATGTTATGACTCAGTATACGCTTATATCCTTAATCAGTATAAGTGGTTCTTACCATAAGGAACTTCGAGCATATTACTAGCCAGCTTTTCTGGCTGACCACACATTTCATCATAAGCACTTGTGTGGCGTAATACCATGTCACCATAACTTAAATGATCGAGACGCTTTTGAATGTGCAACGGGCTAATATCGCGGATAAACTCACCTTGCTCATCAGTAACATAATATTCAACGTTATTGATCACCACAGACACCTGATACAGCGCCATTTCCAACGAATGAAGGATAACCTTTTGCAGTGGTTGGTGCGCTGCAAGTTCAGATAACTTAATTGCCATGTCGAACCCCTTTTGTATGGTAGTACTTCTTATACGCGGGTTTGATATACTGTGATCAAATTAATTGTACAAAAATCACTCATGACTGAAAAAGTACGACTTGCCAAATTTATTGCCCATGCAGGTGTTTGCTCTCGAAAACAAGCATCGCGCTTGATAGATCAAGGTGAGGTAACAGTAAATGGCCGTGCTGCAAATCATATAGATCACGTTGATGAACATGATGATGTGATTGTACGTGGCGAAAAAATTTCAGAAAAAGCGCCACTAACCTACTTTGCGTATCACAAACCCGTTGGTATTGATTGCAAATTAAATGCTGACGACCCAACCAGTCTTATTCATAGTCTGCCTAAAACCACTCGCGTTTACCCAATTGGCCGGCTCGACAAAGACTCCCGAGGTTTGTTAATTTTGACCAATGACGGTGAGTTTTGTAATCAACTGATCCACCCTGATTATCATCAACCCAAACGCTATTTAGTTACGGTAGATAAGCCTCTTGATAGCGTCTTCTGTGACAAAATGGCAGATGGCGTACCCGTAGATAAGCAAATAACCCTTCCTTGTGAGGTGACTCAAGTGACCGAAACGCAGTTTTACATCGTCTTAAAACAAGGCTTAAACCGGCAAATACGAAAAATGACACGTTATTGTGGCTACAAAGTCATAGACCTTTACCGCACAGATATCGCAAAGCTTTCACTCACCACGCTGAATTTGCCCGAAGGGCACATAGTCAGTATCAAAAAAAGTGACATTCTCTAACAAAAAAAGTTTGCATTAATTGATTACAAGTGTAATCTTAAAATAAAGATTACATCTGTAGGTATAAAAATGATTGAACTTTCTAAAGCAGAATTCGAAGTATTAGATGCGGTATGGCTTGGCTACCCTGCCACTGCAAGTGAAGTAATTGCGCGTTTAAGTGACGATAAAGAATGGCACGAAAAAACCATTAAAACACTGTTGAGCCGTTTAGTTAAAAAAGGCGCAATAAGCTTCGAAAAACAAGGTCGCCAATATAACTACACCCCTTGCATCGCCCGTGAAGAATACACATTAAAAGAAAGCCAAAGCTTTATTGAACGCTTCTTTAATGGCCGTATTGCGCCATTAGTGAGTGGTTTTGCTAAATCAGAGCAACTCTCGCAACATGATATTGATGAGCTAAAAAAGGTCATTGATGATTGGGAAAAACAGCAAAAGTAAGGCTTTGTTATGTTAGATGCATTTTTTAATTGGCTGTTAGATCAACAGCTTTTGATCTCATCTGCAATTATGTTTTTATTGCTGCTAGAGCGAAAGCTACTAAGTCAGCTGTCGGCACGCTTGGTTTATACACTTTGGGCGCTGTTACCTATTGGTTTATTTTTAGCGAACCTACCAGATCACTTAAAGCCGATACAAAACAACTTTATCAGTAAGCTGACTATCACGCCAAACACAGCAATAATGCCGCAATTTACACCAACTTGGTTCGCTGTTTATGCCCTTGTAACTGCTGCGCTGCTACTCACTGCCGTTTACTTTCATTACCGCTTTTTAGCCAAACTGCAATTAGAGCAGATTACAGTCGACCATCACAGTATCCAAAGTCTGTGCTTATATCAAAGTAAACAAATAAGTTCACCTATGGTTGTGGGCGTTATTAACACCAAGTTAGTGCTGCCAACAAATTACCATAGTCACTACGACAACCTTGCTTTAGCACTTATTTTAGAACATGAATCAGTGCACATTAAACGCAAAGACAACCTAATAAACGCCATCGCTTTAAGTGCCACTATTTTGCTGTGGTTTAACCCTCTTGCGTGGCTTGGTTATGCGAGCTTGCGCCGTATACAAGAGCTTTCATGTGATGAGCAAGTGCTCAAAAATAAATCGACAGAACAACGAATTTTATACAGTAAGGCATTAGTGCACTGTGCAAGCTTTAGTAGAGCAGGCTTAATGGCTTATTCACAATACGGAGATAAAAACACCATGTTACAACGTCTAAATCAAATAAAGCAGATCGATAACAGCTCATTTATTGCAAAAACAGCGTTAGTTATTTTTACAGCGGGCATGCTTAGCAGCTTTGCCATTGCAAAACAGCCTATGTCAGTTGAAAAGACAAAAGACTATCAAGCGGTTATGCGCGTAGAGCCGATATACCCAATTCAAGCTGCAGAGCAAGGCATTAGCGGTTCAGTCGTTTTGAAATACGATATTTTACCAAGTGGCGCCACCAGCAATGTTAGTGTGGTAAGTGCGGAGCCTGAAGATGTTTTCAATCGAGAAGCGAAAAGAGCCTTAAAACAATGGCAATATGCGCCATCTGAATCTGGCTTTAAAAACGCCTTAGTACAACTCGACTTTGCCTTAGACGAAAACTATCAAGCAAATGATTTAATTGAGAAAATTAAAGTTAGTTCGAAATAAGCAGTAACAACTTAAGACCCTAAAGCAAGCGCCTTATTTAAGCCGCTTGCTTTGTGGTTTTTAACTCATAGCCTTGTGACTAGAGGCAAAGTGCAATCATAGCCACAGCACAAACATAACCCACTAGCCAGACTAGTGAGCGCAAAATATCCTGGTTTAAGTAGTAAAAAATACAATACAACACACGGGCAATAACATGCATAATCGCAAGGGTTTCAGTCACCTGATAGATATTAGTGCTACCGATTACGACCGCCAGCGCTACTGCAAAAATAATCAACGATTCAAAGCTATTTTGGTGTGCAGCCAATGCACGAGCACCAAAGCCGGTTAGTTTTGCTTGTTGTTCACGTGGGTGCTTGTTGTCATAGCCTGACAACTTATTTTGTGCAAAAGCCACAGGTGCTTTAGCTAAATAGGGAATGAGTACTGCGATGAGTGCGCAGATAATCAGTGTTGTCATGATATTTCCTTATCTTGTTTAAATTACTCTCTACCCTATCGTAAACAAAAAAAAGCCGCTACTTATAACAGCAGCGGCCAGCAATAGCATCATTGTCACTATAGCCTAATGCTTACCTAAAAGCCCTGCGGCATATTGTCACAGCTGAGTTTTTCTCAAGTTGGTCGATAAGCTAATGCTCTCATTCTTTGGTTTTGTTACTCTAATTGCCTCTCCTAATTAATTTATTTTCAATATGACTTGGATTTTCTTAACCATTTTTGCAGCATTTATGCAGTCATGGCGCAATGCGCTGCAAAGTAAACTCAGTGCGACGGTCAGTGTTGCTGGGGTAACACTTGCTCGCTTCATTGTTGCCAGTCCTATAGCGGCCCTTTATTTATTAGCACTATATCAATACCAAGATGCAGCTTTTCCTGACTTTAACTTAGCTTTTATTAGCTACATTGTTGGTGCCAGTATTGTTCAAATCGTTGCCACTGGTTTGATGGTAAAGCTTTTTAAAATGAATAACTTTGCTGTGGGTGCCGGGCTTGCCAAAAGTGAAGCGCTAATGGCAGCGATTTTAGGTGTTATGTTTTTTGGCTCTGCACTTTCATTACTTGGCTGGATTGGGGTATTTATTGGTGCTATCGCCGTACTGCTATTGAGTGGCATCGCGAATGTTAAACACTTTAATTTAGGCACTGCCCTACTTGGGCTGGCTTGTGGCACTTCATTTGCGCTTTCATCTTCATGGATCCGTGAGGCAAGCTTAAATTCAGGACTGACTTTCCCGCACTCAGCTGCGTGGGTATTGCTGCTGATAATTAGCTTACAAACGTTGATGCTGTGCGTATATATTGCATTCAAAGAGCGCGATACGTTTAAAAAGATGTGGCATCACAAAGGCACTACCACGGCAGTCAGTGTTTGTAGCTGCTTAGGCTCGATAGGTTGGTTTAGTGCTATGAGTTTGCAGCACGTTGCTTATGTAAAAACACTAGGACAAGTTGAAGTTTTCTTTACCATTATGGTATCGATACTTTGGCTAAAGCAGCCATTAAAACGCCAAGATACAGCAGGGCTTCTGTTAATTGCACTGGCAGCCATTCTTGTTATGCTACCTAATTAGTTACATTTTTGTCATTAAAAAAGCGGCTATGCCGCTTTTAATTTCGTTAATGACTAATTTTAAGAGTTATCACACCACTTATTATTAAAAGTACTCCGGCAATGCGGCCAAATGTCGCAGCATCACCATAAAATAAAATACCCACCAAGAAGGTGCCTGCTGCCCCTATACCAGTCCATACAGCATAGGATGTTCCCATTGGGATATCTTTTTGCGCCAACCACAACATAAAGCCACTTGCGACCATAAAGGCAACGGCTATCGCAATACCTAACCATCGACTGTCAGCTTCTTGAGACATTTTAAGACCAACTGGCCAGCCAATCTCTAGCAGTCCAGCAACAATTAAATACAACCACGCCATTATTGGTCTCGTTTTTTCAAGATCACGTCATATAAGTCTTCACGGCGGTCTTTTAAGTTTCTAACTGTACCTTCACTGTGAAGGATTTTCAGCTTATCCATATCTAGATCACTGAATAACAGCATTTCAGTATTAGGTGTTGCTTCATTCAAGGTTGCATCATGCGGAAACGAAAAATCAGAAGGGGTAAGAACAGCCGATTGAGAATACTGTACATCTAAACTCTCTACCTCAGGTAAATTACCAACAGAACCCGCAATCACAACATAACATTCATTTTCAATTGCACGCGCTTGTGCACAATGACGAACACGTAGGTAACTGTTTTTAGTATCAGTCCAAAATGGCACAAATAAGATATCCAACCCTTGCTTTGCAAGAATACGTGAAAGCTCAGGAAACTCGACATCGTAACAAATTTGAATACCGACACGACCTGCATCTGTTTCAAATACAGCAATTTTGTCACCCCCTTGGATCACCCAGTCATTTTGTTCGTGAGGCGTAATATGAATTTTACGCTGCTCATCAATCTTACCGCTTCGGTGACATAAATAGCTGACATTATAAATCTTATCGCCTTCAGCTAGCGGCATAGACCCGGTGATAATATTGGCATTATATTCAACTGCCATACGCGACATTGCATCACGAAAAGTTTCTGTGTACTCCGCTAAATAACGAATTGCCTCAGTTTGATTACTTTGCTCAGTGAGGCCCATTAATGGCGCATTGAAGAATTCCGGAAACAGAATAAAGTCACTTTTATAATCAGATACCGTATCAACAAAATACTCCACCTGTTTGAGAAGCTCTTCAACAGACTCAACACAACGCATTTGCCATTGTACGGCACCGACTCGGACAATTGACTTGGTTGACTCAAGTACCGTATCAGTCGGCTCAAACATAATGTTATTCCACTCTAGTAAAGTGGCATAACCGACAGATTCTTGATCTTCAGGAAGGTACTTTTTGAGTAAACGTTTTACTTGGAAGTCATTAGAAAGCTGAAAACTTAAAATCGGATCATAAAGCTCTTTGTGGTCAACTTTTTCGATGTACTCCATTGGCGACATTTCTGCACTGTGATTGTAATAACGCGGAATTCGCCCACCCGCTAAAATAGCGCGTAAGTTATACTGACGGCACAGCTCTTTACGTGCATCGTATAAACGGCGCCCAAGTCGCATCCCTCGGTGAGTTGATGATATAACCACATCTAAACCATAAAGCGCATCGCCTTCAGGGTCACTAAATACTCGGTCATGGCCATCAACAATATCTTCATAGGTATGCGGGTTCGAAAAACGAGCGTAATCTACCTGAACACTTAACGCGATGCCCACTAAAACACCATCGTCAACAATGCCTATTTGTCCTTCTGGAAACTGATCTATCAGCCTAAAAATGGTGTGGCTTGGCCATGCACCGCCAAGCCCTGGATATGCTTGGTCCATAAGAGTTTTTATTTGTGGGTACTGTTCTTTAGTTAGATTACAGATCTCTAAATGCGTTTTTTCGGCCGGCATAGATACTCCTTTTTTAGGCACGAGATAACAAGCAAAGCAAACATTCAGTCAGCATGTTTCTAGATTAGCTTTAACTAGAGTGGCATCAAATCCCCACTCTGCCAAGACCCAAAGTTTAACAAACGTGATGTGAACAAACGCTTATCTTCACTGATAAACATTCGCTGCAAGCGTTTACACAGCAAAAGCGATCAATTATAAACCTGCATTGCTCAACTTTTCATCTATAATTACGCTACACTCCATGTGTATTTGAGGTGGGATTGATCAAACGTCTACTAAAACAATCAAAGCAATCTGGCTTAGAAGAGATTGAGCACGTTAAGTTTCTAATTATTTGTAAAATTGCCTATTTCGCGCTCATTGTTCATGTCTTGCTAATCCCCGCGTTTGCCCATATAGGTGCAAACATGCTTGCTTTAGTTAATATTTTGAGTGTTCTCGCTTGGGCCAGCGGCATCTTTTTAATTAAGCAAGGACTGACTTCCCTGGCACTTCGAGTATTTTGCCTTGAAGTAATTATTCATGCTGTGATTGTCTGTGCCACCCTTGGTTTAGGTGCGGGGTTTCAGTTTTACTTGTGGACAGTCTCTTGTATTTTAATGATCGACTACCAATTAACTTTTAAACGAGCGGCAATCTATAGCTTAGTAATGATTGCCACATTCGCCCTTCTCTATGTGTTTTTTGCGGACGTTCAGTACAGCTTTGCTTACCCAGAATTACTTCCACACGTTAATGTGATAAATATTATTATTGCTGGCTTACCCATGGTATACGGCATGGGTTTAATTAGAGAAATCACCATATCACAACGAATTGAGTTAACAGAAATGGCAGCCCGCGATCCTCTCACCAAACTTTATAATCGTCGTTTTGCAAAAAAATTAATTACCTCAGCACATAAGAAAAGTATTGAGCAAGATAGCAATATTTGTATTGTTATGGCAGATATCGATAAGTTTAAAAATATCAATGACAACTACGGCCATGATAAGGGTGATACGATACTCATTAATGTTGCCAAACTAATTAGCCAATTCATCAATGATGAAGATATTGCTGTACGCTGGGGCGGCGAAGAATTTTTATTATTATTAACCAATACAGATGCAAAACAAGCCTACGCAAAAATTGAAACTTTGCGTATAAAAATCGCCGAGCTAGAAGCGCATCCTGATTTCCCTGATATCAATGTAACTATGAGCTTTGGACTCATTGAGTGGCAACCACTCG
The DNA here is from genome assembly GCF_030297135.1 of Pseudoalteromonas apostichopi. Lineage (NCBI taxonomy): Bacteria > Pseudomonadati > Pseudomonadota > Gammaproteobacteria > Alteromonadales > Pseudoalteromonadaceae > Pseudoalteromonas > Pseudoalteromonas apostichopi. The sequence goes on along the minus strand of NZ_AP028065.1, from coordinate 1,842,647 downwards.
CTTCGATAGAAAAAATGTTGCAACATGCCGATGAGGCTCTTTATAGAAGCAAGCATGCAGGACGCAACCAAACGACCGTTGCCAAGGGAGAATGTCCTGCTTTTAAGGATGCTGATGCGGTTAATTAACCGCATCAATGGTGATACTGTGAGCAATCTCTTGAGGCAATAATGGCGTTAAACCATTGCTGACATAGTCGTTGAATCCAGCTCTATAAAATTCCGACAATGGATGTCCCGATTGACCACCAGGTATAGCCATAATGGCATTATCTAAGTGTCCTGGTTGTACAATAAAACGCTGCGAAGCACCAAAGCTACGCCCTTGTACCGCAGGCATAAAGGTATCACCAAAACCAGGGGCTACAGGCATATTTAACAAGCTTTTAAGTACGGGTATTTGTTTGGCAAACGGGTGCTCAATCACTAATTCGTTGACCTTACCCCATTGCCAACTGTGTGGATTGTTGCCGTACTGCTCTGTGAGTTTAGTAATCACGCGATCAAAGGCGCCTAACATTTGTTGCTGCCAATTTTCGTACTTAGGATTTAACCATGTTTGAGGCTGAGCTTTGATAAGTTGCCAAACGGCAGGCTCTAAGTCTCGTTTTACTGGCTTTAAGCTACTATCGAGAGCTTTTAGCTTATTCTCAATTGGACTAAATAAACCATTGATCACTTCACTGCGATAACGTTTTACCAAGGTATAGCCAACTGAGTCACTACAAGCGCACGCCTGCCAATTGTTTAATTCATTTAAATATAAGGCATATTTATCGCCTGCAGCGCTAAGCTGTTTGACTAGTAATTGATGCCAAGCAGTTAAGAAGCGTGCTTCGTTATCATGTTGTAAGTCATAAAAATCTTGTTCGTTGAACTGCTGTTTTTCAAATAAGCGATCGCGAATTTGTGCAGAGCGAGCCCCCATTGCATAGCCACCATTACCAAAACGCTGATTATCTTGCGCAGAAACAACCCGTGAGTTTCCTGTCCATAACCGACCACTTTCTGGGTTTTTTACAAATGGACGCTGCGTTTCGTTTTCATGCCAAGCAGCAGGATACGCTTGCTCAGAAACAGCTAATTGATGCGGTATTTTACGAGCGGGAACTGCTCCCATATTTTTCCAAGCAGCATTACCTTTATCATCAACAACTATCAGGTTTTGTACTGGAATACCAACGTCCGCAGCAAGCGTTAATGCATCATCAACATTGTTTGCTTGCTCAAGCTTAAGCAACTCCATATCAACCGCATACTCATGGTGAGCAACCCAACTTAAGGCATAAGGTTTGCCGTTAATTTCTTTAACAGGGCCATACTCACTCATGGTTAAAGCATAATTTTCAACGTTGCCATCATTAAGTAAGATGGGTTCATCTATCAGCCAAGTTTTCTCTTTACTCTCAAGAGCAATCCAATCGGCAGTATCTAGATAACCATTAGTAAATCCCCAAGCTATTTTATTATTGGTACCAACAACAATGGCTGGAGCCCCGGGTAATGACACACCAGTTATTTGTTGCATTTCACCATTTAATGGGTAATTAAGCTGCGCACGATACCAAATAATTGGCACTGCAAATGATAAGTGCATATCGTCAGATAGCATTGCAGCACCCGTTTCAGTTAGCTGCCCAGTGACTGCCCAGTTATTACTACCAAGCTCTTTACGGTTTGCAATCTCGGTCGAAGCCCATAAAGCGTCTTTAAGCGCAGGAATACCGCCGTTATAAGGTGCAAGCTGACTGTTATCGAGCGCGGCTTGATATTGGCTTGGCTGAGTAATAAAGTCGACCATCGCTTTGCCATATAGGTCTTCGATTTCGATCAGCGTTTGGTCACGCTCAAACGTAGCAGTTTGTAAATCTAAGTACATGCTAAAAATGATTAGTAAGCTGTCTTCACTTTGCCAAGGTTTTGCTTCAGCGCCAGTGAGCAAATATTCAAAGCTATCATAGCCAACTTGTGCATGGCCTTCATTGACCCCATTTGCATATGCTTGCAATAGCACTTTATCTTTAGCAGGTAATTGCGCGACTGCAATCTGGCTACGTTTTCGCAATTGATGAAAACGCATTTTTTTATCAAGCCCAACAGCAGCTTTACCAAATAACTCACTAAGTTCACCTGCCGCATTGCGGCGCAGTAAGTCCATTTGAAAGAATCGGTCCTGACCATGAGCAAAGCCTAAGGCATAGGCCGCATCTAAACGGTTCTCGGCATGAATAACAGCCTGCCCTAAGGAGTCCCGTTCAATCTTTACTGATTGCGAAATAGCATCACTTTTACCCCGGCCATCAAGTGTCGGTAAACTTAAATTTAATACGCCATAAACAAGCCCGGTTGCCAGTAACACCAATACAAACAGGCCTATGAGTAACCATTTGATTATCTTAAACATGCCAATTTTCCTTGCGCTGAAGTAACACTGTATTAACCTGGTATATTAACCTGAGTTTTATGAAAAAATAGTGTTGCGATACAAATAATTAAATTTAACGTCCTAGGTTAGCTGTTCATTGTTAATTACCACAGAAATTGTCTATAGTAGGTAGATAGTATAAAACCTGATATTTCTCATGCCGCTAGCGACCGAAGCAGATAATAAAAAACTACAAAAATTGAAGCTAGCCTTCTGGTTATCACTTGCCTGTATCGTGGTAATTGGTCTTTTAATCGAGCAAATTAATTACAATCGTGAAAAAGATGCTTTTCGCTCTCAAGAACTAGCGAAAATAAGCGCTTATCGCGCAGAACTCGAAGCAAAGATGGTTTCTAACATTCAACTTGTGCGCGGCCTTGCTGTTGCCGTTGCTGCCGAGCCAAATTTAGACCAAGCTCGCTTTACGCAAATAGCTAGCCCCTTATTTTCAACCTCCTCAGAGCTCAGAAACATCGGCGCAGCCCCAGATATGATTATCCAGATGACTTACCCTCTTGCGGGGAATGAGAAATCTATTGGACTAAACTTTTTAGAAGCCCCTCAGCAACGCGATGATGCAATTAGAGCACGAGATGAAAACCGTATTGTTATGGCTGGCCCATTAGAGCTGGTGCAAGGTGGCCAAGCGCTGATAGCAAGAATGCCCGTATTCACACCACCCGAGCTCACTTTTTGGGGATTACTCTCGGTGGTACTCGATATAGATAAGATCTACAGTAACTCAGGTTTAATTGCACTGAGTCAACATTATGAAGTTGCGCTGCAAGGGCGCAACGGCCGCGGTTCAAAAGGTGACTTTTTTTACGGTTCTAAAGACGTGCTCAACACCAACCCTCTGAGTTTTAGAATTAACTTTCCAGGTGGTGAGTGGCAAATGTATGTCACACCTAAATCTGGATGGCAGCCTCCAAGCTCTGCAATTTGGCCACTGAGACTAGCCATCATTTCATTCTGTATTTTGTTTGCTGGCGCTTCAGTATTCTTCTTACGTATGGTTGAACGACAGCACAAGAGCGAGCGAATGCTAGAAACCATGAGTAGCCTCGCCAAAGTCGGTGCTTGGTCATTCAACCTTGAGAAAAAAACCGTATATTGGTCTGACATGACCAAGCAAATATTTAAGCTTCCCCTAAATGTCCAGCCTGAATGGCCTACGAACTATACTCTTTTCAAAGCCGGTGAAAGTCGTGAAAAAATTCGCCGCCTTAACGAGCGCGCAATTAAGTATGGTGAAAGTTTTGAAACACAAGTAGAGATTATCACTGCTGAAGGTGATGAAGTTTGGGTACTGTTACACGGAGAAGCTGAGCATAAAAATGGCCGCTGTATAAAATTATTTGGCTCACTGCAAAATATTGATACCCGTAAGCGAGTAGAGCTCGAAAATAACAAGATCGCCTTACATAACGAGATCCTTGCATCATTAACCGTCAATGATGCTGTACTGACAGGTAACCTTAACCTTTCTAAACATGTCATTGTGCAAGCTATTTGCCATGCATTCGATATTGATCGCGCGAGTATTTGGTTATTCAGTGACGATCGTCAATCGCTCAACACCTTTGCGATTCACGACCAGAGTCAGCCTGAATTTAGTGAAGCAATATCACTACAACAAATTGAATTTCAAAATTATTTTGATGCCATTAATAATCACGCCGTGATAAATGCCAGTGATGCACAGCAACACCCGCTGACTAGCGATTTACGTAGCAATTACCTAGATTGGTTTAATATACGCTCAATGCTCACCGTGATAATTCCAACAGGAAGCAAAACGATGGGGGTAGTGTGCGCTGAAAAATGCCATAACCGCAGACATTGGAGTAAAAATGAAGAGAGCTTTTTAATCGCTGTTGCTGCATTAATTGGAAGTTTACACGCAAGTCAGCGCCGTATAGAGACTGAGCATCAGCTAGTCCAAGCAAAAGAGGCAGCTGAACAAGCAGTAAAAGCCAAAAGTGAATTTTTAGCGAGCATGAGTCATGAGATCCGCACACCCATGAATGGCGTGATTGGGATGCTCAATATCATTAAGCAAACCAAATTAGACAACCAGCAAAGCCATCATATCGATTTGGCGCAATCATCGGCTGAGTCTTTACTGCATATCATTAATGATATTCTAGACTTTTCTAAAATTGAGGCTGGTAAACTCGATATTGAAAATGTGAGCTTCAACGTATTAAAACTACTTGGCGATACGATTGAATCGTTTGCTATCAAAGCAGAGCAAAACAATACCAAGTTACTGTTAGATACTACACAACTTAATCATGGGTTTATTATTAGTGACCCGAATCGTATTAGACAAATCATCAATAATTTAGTGAGTAATGCCGTTAAATTCACCAAAGATGGTGAGATTATCGTCATCGCCAAACTCGAAACAAGCGACGAAGAGTTGTTTTTGAACTGCTCTGTTATTGATTCTGGCGTTGGGATTAAACCTGAAAAACAAGCCACCTTATTTGACTCATTCACACAAGCAGATGCATCAACCACACGTCAATACGGCGGGACAGGACTTGGGCTTGCGATTGTAAAACAGCTCTGCCAGTTAATGGAGGGGGATGTAAGTGTAATTAGTTCATATGGGGAAGGCAGCACCTTTAATTTTTCTGTAAAAGTTAAACGTGATCACACAAAACAAGCACCTGAACCTAGCCACATCTTAGATAAAAAGCATATTTTAATTGCTGATAACTGTAGGCTAAGTATCAATATCACCAAAAAACAGTTGCAGTTGTGGGGTGCTGAAGTAGAAGCATATAGCGATATGTCAAGCTTACTCAATTTTGCTTCAATGCCTGACAATAAAGGTTGTGATGCCATTTTAGTTGATTATCAGTTTTATAGCAGCGCAACAAAAGAGCACCAACAAGCGTTCTTAAAGTACTTTAATGCCACTAGCTGCAAACGAATTCTGATGGCACCAATGAACCTTACGGAAAAACAAACAAGACAAACAATAAAAGTTGAGAGTATTATCTTCAAACCATTAACACAGTCTGATTTATTTAATTCACTAGTAAATGACAAGTACATTGAACAGCAGCAAGTCAGTAAAGAAACGTTAATAACCAAGGCTGTAACCAATAACAGTAATACAGAGTCACAGGTTTTGCTCGTTGAAGATAATAAAGTGAATCAGATGGTCGCCGGCTCATTATTAAAACAAGCAGGCCTTAGTTTTGATATTGCCGAAAATGGTCTTGAAGCAATTGCAAAACTTTCAAGTCGTGAGCAAAGGCCTTATCTTTTAGTGTTAATGGATTGCCAAATGCCAGAAATGGATGGTTACCAAGCAACACGGGCCATTCGTGCTGGTAAAGCAGGTGCAGCTCATCAAGGGGTTAATATCGTCGCACTGACAGCAAATGCAATGCAAGGTGACAAAGAACGTTGTTTAAACGCTGGTATGAACGACTACGTCACCAAGCCCCTTAAATTTGACTCGCTCAATAAAAAGTTAACAGTGTGGCTAAGCACTGAAGAATAAAGAAAGAGAGTAAAACCATGCAATTATCATCAATTCAACAACGCGTTATTGGCTGTTTACTCGAAAAGCAAAGTACAACACCCGAACATTACCCATTATCTTTAAACTCACTTACTAATGCATGTAATCAAAAATCTAACCGTGAGCCAGTAATGTCTCTAACTGAAGCGCAAGTCCAAGATACCCTTGATGAACTTATTGCATCACGCTTGGTAACGGTTGATGAAGGACTGTCAGGGCGTGTAAATAAATATGCTCATCGCTTTTGTAATACCGAATTTGGCAGTTTGCAATTTAGTGAGCAGCAACGCGCCATTATTTGTTTGTTACTATTACGAGGCCCGCAAACACCGGGAGAACTAAGAACTCGCAGCAACCGACTGGCTGAGTTTAGTAATGTCAATGAAGTCGAAGCAGCATTAAATGCACTCATCGAGCAAGAATATGTTGCACGCTTAGCACGAGAGCCAGGCAAACGAGAAAGCCGTTACATGCACTTATTTGTAGACCCAGACAGCATTACTGAAGACATGGCAGCTAATGAGCCTTTTCAGGACAACAGTAGTGAAGTGCAACAATTACGAAGCGAAATCGAAGATCTTAAGCAACAAATTAACGCAATAAAAGCGCATTTAGGTCTTTAATAAAAATCACGCCCGTAACATAATGTATAAAACGCTGACAACCACAACGAAAAATAGGAGCTCTACCATGCGTGCCGACATTCTGGCGGAAATGAAAGTCCAACCAACTATTGATGTAAAAGCGGAAATTACCCGTCGCGTTAACTTTCTTAAAAGCCGACTTATTGCTGCGCACTCTCGCTCACTTGTATTAGGGATCAGTGGTGGTGTTGACTCATCAACCTGTGGCCGTTTATGCCAATTAGCTGTTGATGAACTAAACCAAGAGCACAACACCAACGAATATCAATTTATTGCAGTACGCTTACCTTATGGCGTACAAGCAGACGAAGACGAAGCGCAACTCGCGGTTGATTTTATTCAACCGAGTAAGCGTATGACGGTTAATATCAAAGCTGCTGTAGATGGCATGCATGAGCAAGCAATGGCTGCAGTTGTTGGTGGTAATGCTGAATTACCAGAGCAAGCTAAAATCGACTTTATCAAAGGTAATGTAAAAGCGCGCCAACGCATGGTTGCGCAATACGAAATTGCCGGTTTCTGTCAAGGCTTAGTGGTTGGTACCGATCACAGTGCAGAAAACATCACTGGCTTTTACACTAAATTTGGTGACGGAGCGTGTGATTTAGCACCGTTATTTGGTTTATCAAAACGCCAAGTTCGTGCGCTTGCTGAGCACTTAGGTGCGCCAGCTGTACTAGTACATAAAGCCCCAACCGCTGACTTAGAGTGTGACCGCCCAGGCCTTACCGATGAAGAAGCGCTTGGCTTAACTTACGATCAAATTGATGATTTCTTAGAAGGTAAAGATGTCAGCAATGAAGTCGAAGAAAAGCTAACAGCTATTTACTTACGTACTCAGCATAAGCGCCAAGCAATCCCAACGGTTTACGATGCGCTTTAAATAACGATCAATAATTCATAAATAGTAAACGACACTTCTAGGGCAATGAGTAGCAGTAAAAAGCTAATGAGTTGCCCACTTTTCACTCTTGCACACACATAAGCACCTAGCGGTGCGCCCAGCACCACAACAGGAATAGCAGCTAATAGATAGGCTTGAATTTGTGGGTTAATAGTCTCGAGGTAAAAATAATTCATAACACTTGCTACGACAGACGTCACAGCCATAATGATCACTGTGGTTGCCGTTGCACGTTGAATATTCGCGTTATATGCAATAACTAACAGCGCAAAAACAGCAATATCGGCGCCCGACCCAACCAATCCTGATGCAACACCACCAAGCGTAGCTATCAACGCGACTCGCGTTTTATTTACGGTGATCTTTGTCTGGCTACAAATATGCTGAGCTCGCCGATAAATACGCCACGCTAAGGTCAACGCAAAACATAATAATAGTGCGCTAAAGACCGCTTTCACCGCTAACCTTGGTAAGTGATCAGCAATGAAAAATAAACTCAATATAGCGCCGAAAATAGCCATTGGCGTCGCGATTAATACCACTTGTTTGTAATAAGGGATACGGCTAAAAATAATTGTTAAAGCAGCAGCTGTCATACCAAAGCTTTGTATAGCAAGAGAAAACACTTTCGCTGTCGCAGGTTCTATCGCTAATATTTTGGTCATTACCGGAAACGCTACCGCACCGCCTCCCAGAGCAGTGCCACCAGCGACAAATGAGCCAACCGCCATCGTTGCAGCAATACTCAATTGCGTCACAAAATTACTCACTGCATTAGCGGGGCCTTGCAAAAGCAATAAAGTACAATAAACAGCGATAATAAATAGCCATGGTACGGTTCGTAGCCAGCTAAATGATTTAATGACAGCAAGCATAATGAAAAAGAAAAGTATCAAGTATGGCTATTATGCCTGAGACTGAAAACCGGGCAACTGATCTATGATTGCCAGTATTGCGTAGAATGTTTGGCAACATGAATGCAGTAAAGGTGAAATAGTTCTGTAATTTGGTTTATAGTTGTTACAGTTAAATACATTACTTTTCAAATCAAAAATCTAAGGTTTTATATTAGTTTATGTCATCGCCCATTTTAATTACTGGCGCAGGCCAACGTATTGGACTCGCTGTGGCCGAGCACTTTTTAGCGCAAGGGCAAGAAATAATAGTAACTTACCGTACCCGTCATGAAGCGATTGATGTGCTTGCAGGTAAAGGTGCCATTTGTATCCATGCCGATTTTAATAATGACCAAGCTATCGGGCATTTTATTGAAGAATTAAAAACCCATACCAACCAACTCAAAGCAATTATCCATAATGCGTCTAGCTGGGACTGTGAAGCAAATAACCACGATTACGCAGACCTATTTGACAACATGATGCGTATTCACGCCAAAGCGCCCTATTTAATCAATTTAGCAGCCTCTGACTTGCTATTACATTATCAGCAAAACAGTGGCCAAGCCGCAGATATTATTCATTTAACCGATTATGTCGTTGAGAAAGGCAGTCCTAAACACCTAGCTTATGCTGCAAGTAAAGCGGCGCTTGATAATTTAACCAAGTCGTTTGCTGCTAAATTCGCACCTGCCATTAAAGTAAATGCAATTGCGCCTTCGTTGATCATTTTTAACGAACACGACAGCGACGAGTACAAAGCAAAAACATTAAAGAAATCGCTAATGGGCATTGAGCCCGGCTGCGCCGAGATTATTAACAGCGTAGAACTATTACTAAACAGTCACTACATCACAGGTCGTTCTATGCCTGTTGATGGTGGCAGACATTTAAAATAACGAATTACTGAGAAAGCTATGCACGATGATTTAAAAAACAGTTACCAGCAAATAATTAGCGCAGTGGGTGAAGATCCTGCTCGTGAAGGATTACTCGACACACCAAAGCGCGCTGCAAAAGCGATGGAGTATCTGACTAAAGGCTATCGTCAAACATTAGATGAAATCACCAACAATGCGGTATTTACTTCAGATGCCGATGATATGGTATTGATCCAAGACATTGAGCTTTACTCTATGTGTGAACATCACTTACTGCCGTTTGTTGGCCGCTGTCATATTGCTTATATTCCAAACGGTAAAGTACTTGGCTTGTCAAAGTTTGCTCGTATTGTTGACATGTATGCTCGTCGTTTTCAAATTCAAGAACAGCTAACCCACCAAATTGCTAAAGCGGTTGAAGAAGTGACTGGTGCGAAAGGCGTTGGCGTAATTGTTGAAGCAAAGCACATGTGTATGATGATGCGCGGTGTTGAAAAGCAAAACTCGAGTATGCGTACATCAGTTATGTTAGGTAACTTCAGAGCCGATCCAAAAACCCGTAACGAGTTCTTACAACTAGTTAGAGGGTAATGATGGCCAACGCAATTATTAATGTCACTAATCTCAGGCTACGAACCTTTATTGGTTTTAACCCTGAGGAACGTGAGAAAAAACAAGATGTAGTGATTAATTTAGAAATTCATTACCCTGCTGATCAAGCTTGTGAGACTGATGCGGTTGATAAAGCACTAAACTACAAGACCATCACCAAAGAAGTGATCAGCCTTGTCGAAGAAGGCCACTTTTTGCTGTTAGAAAAATTGGTTGCTGAAATTTTAGCAATTTGCCACCAGCATCAAAGTGTTCACTATGCCAAAGTGCGCGTCGATAAACCTCATGCGCTGCGTTTTGCTGATTCAGTATCACTGACCCTTGATTGGCAAAAAAGCTAAAATAGTTTTTCTAGCCCTACCGCAAAGGCAAGCACAGCTAAATAACGTGCGCCTTTGCCTAGGGTTACGAGAAACAAAAAGAGCGAAAACTTAACCCTAAAAATTCCGCCAACAACCGTTAAAGGGTCCCCGACAATAGGCAGCCAAGCAAACAACAAACTGTAAATACCGTACTTATTGAATTGCTTTTCGGCTTTGTCTATCGACTTTTCTGAAACGGGAAACCATTTGCGGTCTTTAAATCGCATGACTTGCGTGCCCAGCCAATAATTCACGCAACTCCCAAGCACATTGCCCAGGGTTGCACTTAGCCATAACAACCAAAGTAGATAGTCACCACTGGCTATCATAGCAGTCATCACTAATTCTGAAGAGCTAGGTAATAAGGTTGCGGAAATAAACGCGCTGAGAAATAACGATAAATAGGCCATAAACATCACATAAAAAAGCTCAGCAAACGGCTGAGCTTTTAATATACCCAAACCACCTTACTTTATAAATTCTATCGCCATTGGGTATTTAACTTCTTTACCATCGTTGGCTTTAATCGCCGATACGACCACCATAATTAATGAGAATAGCGCTACCAATGGCAGCAGAATGACACCAATGACAACAAACATCAGCATGAAGCAGACAATGTAGGCGATCATCATGGTTAATTGAAAGTTTAATGACTTGCGGCCATGCTCTGCAACGAGCGGCATTTCTTCTTTTTTTACAAGCCAAACAATCAAAGGCCCAATTACCGAGCCGAACGGGAAAAGCAAGCCAGCTAAGGCACTTAAGTGACAAAACATTGCCCACATGCGCTGCTCTTTATCTGCCACAATTATTTCAACTTTTTGATTATCATCCATTTTAAATTCCTTGTTATGGGTCTGTTTATTTCTCTACTATAAACCTTAATGACCTTTTACCCTAGCTAAATTGATTAAATTTAAAGCTCTCAACCAACACAAAAGGCTGTAATCAACGTTGTGATAAAAATGTGATAACTTCGTGAAGGTTTCTGGATATTGCTATTCGATACTGATATTGAATCATCAAAAACAGGAATCTAATATGAAAGCTTTACCTTTAACTTTGTTCGCTGCATGCGCAGTAACCAGCCTTGCAAGCCACGCTGCTGAGCTTGATATAAAACTAACTAACCTCACGCAAGGTTTACACTTTACCCCTATTCTCATTACTGCTCATAACAGTGACAACAAACTTTTCAGCGTTGCAATGCCTGCTTCTACAGCCTTACAAACGATGGCTGAGGGCGGCAATCTCGAGCCGTTAATGAGTGAAGCCACAGCCGCAAACAGCGATATGGTTGCCAACCCAGCTGAAGGTTTACTGGCACCAGCAAGCTCAACGATGGCTAGCTTATCCACCACGGATGGCAATAACTACTTATCTCTAACAGCAATGCTACTGCCTACCAATGATGGCTTTGTAGGTTTAGATAGTTGGATGATCCCAGCAGAAGCTGGTACCTACACTGTTTATCTCAATGCGTATGATGCGGGTACCGAAGCCAATGATGAGCTTGTTGTTGAGGGCTCAGGCATGCCGGGCACGCCAGGCATTCCTGCTGCACCGGGTGGCAATGCGGGTATGAATGGCAGCGGCGTCACCAGTAGCGAAACAAATATGATGGTGCATATTCATCCGGGTAATTTAGGTGACGACGATTTAGAAGCGGGGATGAGCGATCTCGATAACACAGTACACAGATGGTTAAACCCAGTTGCGATGCTAACAGTTACGGTTAAATAGGAGGTTATTATGCGCTTTTCAAAAAGCTTAATTATCCTCGCATTGAGCGCCGGCCTTGCAGCCTGTGGGGATTCAGATAAATCATCAGACAACATGGATGAAGCGCTTGAAGAAATGACAATGGAAATGGGTGAGATGGCGACAAATCATCAATTTATGGTGGAGGTAGTCAACCTCACTGCTGCCCAGCCATTTTCTCCCATTGCTGTGATTGCTCACACAGAAGGCATGCTTTGGCAAATTGGCGAGCCAGCATCTGAAGCTCTTGAAATTATGGCTGAAGGCGGCGATAACAGCGAGCTACTCGCTGCAGAAATGACAATGCAAGCAGCTTCCGACGAAAGCCCATTACCACCTGGGGAGCAAGTCACATTGACCCTGACGACAGGTGAGCTTGATTCATTAAAAATCAGCTTAGCAACCATGTTGGTGAATACAAATGACGCGTTTACCGGTCTTAATGCTATAGACGTGTCTTCGTTAGCGGTTAATGAGTCACTGTCTCGCACTAGTTTTGCCTATGATGCAGGCACAGAAGCTAACTCTGAAGCACAAGGCACGATCCCTGGTCCTGCTGACTCAGGCGAAGGTTACAACGAAATGCGCGACGATACTAACCGTGTTGCAATGCACCCAGGTGTGGTTAGTCAACATGATGGCCTTGCAAACTCAGTGCTCACTAGCCAGCATAAGTTTGATAACCCGGTTGCTCGGATCAAGATAACGCGGACGCAATAATAATCGCACTCCTTACACCGAGGTCATAAGGATGTGCCTCTGTGATTTGGAGTAAGCAATGCGCCAAGAAAAATTATTAATCGTCGAAGATGATAGAGCAATACGCCAACTTATCAGCACGCAATTACATTGCCTGAACTTACATATTGATGAAGCATCGAGCGCAGAGGCTGCAATAAAGAAGCTTGCCAGCTCGAGCTATGGCTTAGTACTGCTCGATATCAACCTACCACAAATGGATGGCTTGAGCTTATGTCGCAAAATTAAAGAGCACTACCCAAGCATTGCTGTTATTTTACTAACCGCACTCAGTAGTGACATGGACAGAGTGATTGGTCTGGAAATGGGCGCTGATGATTACATTTGCAAACCTTTTTTCGCTAGAGAGTTACAAGCACGAATAAAAACTCAATTACGGCATAGGTCGCAACTGATAGCAGCCCAATCACATCATGAAGACAGCGCTCAAGCGGCAATTCAACTTGGAGAGCTTCACATTGAATTTACCAGCCACCAAGCATTTTTAGCTGATAAGGCAATTAACTTAACCGCTACCGAATTTGATTTACTCGTTTACTTTGCCAAGCACCCAAATCATGTTTTTAGTCGCCAACAGTTACTTGACCAAGTATGGGGTTATCAACACAGCGGCTACGAGCATACAGTCAATTCTCATATAAACCGTTTACGTAGTAAATTTGAGCAGCATCACCCAGCAACCTTTATAGAAACAGTCTGGGGTGTAGGTTATAAACTAAATCCAGGTCAGTTGAGTGCAAGCTAATGAAATCAATGACGCTTTATCAAAAACTTGCTTGGTCATTGGTGCTTATTTTTAGCCTGTTATGTGCGCTGGTTTTAAATTGGAGCAAGCAATTAGAGCAAAGCTCTGTACACCATGCCCAGCAAAACTTGCACCTCCAACTAGCCGAGCATTTAGTGCACGACAATCCACTGATCAAACAAGGTGTGTATGACTATGATGCGCTAGAAAACCTATTCCACACACTAATGATACTTGGCCCAGCTTTTGAGTTTTATTTTGTAGACCCTGAAGGTCATTTACTGACTTATTCAGCCAAGCCGGGGCAAGTCGTTAGGCAACAAATAAACTTAGGCCCAATACAGAAACTAATTGAAGACCCAACTGCCACACCGATTTATGGTGACGATCCGCGCAGCAAAGATGGCGTAAAAATATTTTCAACTGCGCCGGTTCATAATCAGCAACAGCTGCAAGGCTATTTATACGTGATTATTGGCGGGCAAGATTACGATACAACCCTTAAAAACATTAAAGCCAATGATAACCTTTGGCTTGCCGCTATGTGGTTTGTAGCCGCCTTAGTTGCGCTCTTTATTGCGATGTTGCTGTTATTTCGGTTTTTCACCTTACCACTAAAAAAACTCAATAAAGAGCTTAATAAAATAGAAGCGGCTAACTACAGCCTAACCAAAATGTCATTGGATTCTAGCTACACAGCTCATGATGAAATAGGCAATTTAAGTAAAGGCGTCAACGCCATGCTGGCGCGTATTGATGAGCAGTTTCAGTCATTACAGCAAGCCGATAAACAACGCCGAGAGTTACTCACTCACTTATCACACGATTTACGTACGCCGCTATCTTCACTGCACGGCTTTCTGGAGGTGATCAATAAACCGAATAGCCACTTAAACGAGCCTGAGCAACGTCATTATCTCAACCTTGCAATGGATAATTGCCAGCAACTAAAACAGCTGATTGAGCAAATTTTTGAATTGGCTAATTTAGAATGCGGCCAAGTAAAAATACAATCCGAGACCTTTAATTTGGGCGAGTTGATTTATGATTGTGTAGCAAAGCTTGCTCTAACAGCGCAATCAGCAGGAATTTCACTCAAGGTTATTCCCGAAATTTGCGATTTTACCGTGACGGCAGACATCGCAAAATTAGAGCGGGTGCTTACAAACTTAATCGAAAATGCCATTCGGCATACACCAAATGGCGGTGAAATTGCCGTTAAGGTTAGCCAACAAAGTGATCAGTTATACGTGGCAGTGTCTGATACCGGGGTTGGTATTCATGAGGATGAACTCAATGCGATTTTCGAACCTCACTATCAGGCGCGTAATAGTATAAAACGAGGCTCAACAGGCTTAGGGCTCGCTATTTGCAAGCAACTGCTCACCCTAATGGATAGTGAAATAAACGTAAAAAGTACCTTAGGAAAAGGCAGTGAATTTCGTTTTAATTTAGCTATGCAGGCACCCGCTTAATCACGGATGCCTGTGTTGTTATTATTTTTCGATACCCGCCAAATCGAGCATAAAGGCGTAATATAAAGCGGTATCTTGCAAGCTTTTAAAGCGCCCAGAAGCACCGCCATGCCCTGCTTCCATGTCGGTTTTGAACAGCAACAGGTTATCATCGGTTTTATATTCACGTAGCTTAGCAACCCATTTTGCCGGCTCAAAATACTGCACTTGTGAGTCGTGCAAACCGGTAGTAACTAACATATTTGGGTAAGCCTGCTTCTTAACTTGGTCGTACGGCGAATATGACAGCATGTAATCATAATAGACTTTATCGTTCGGGTTACCCCACTCGTCATACTCATTCGTTGTGAGTGGTAAGCTGGCATCAAGCATAGTCGTAACTACATCAACAAAGGGTACTGCGGCAATCACCCCTTTATATAGCTCAGGCGCTTGATTAACAACAGCCCCCATTAGCAAGCCACCCGCACTGCCACCCATGGCAAAAATATTATCTTTATCAGCATACTTTTGAGCAGCTAGAGACTTAGTCACATCTATAAAATCATTAAAGGTGTTTTGTTTCTTCAGCAACTTGCCGTCTTCGTACCAAGGGCGACCCAGCATTTGCGAGCCACGAATATGCGCAATCGCAAACACAAAACCACGATCAAGCAAACTTAAGCGTGAACTTGAAAAGCTCGGATCCATGGTCGCACCATACGAACCATAACCATATTGCATAAGCGGATTAGAGCCGTCTTTTTTGAACTTGTCTTTACGATAAACAAGGCTAACAGGAACATCGACACCATCTCGGGTAGTCACATAAACTCGCTCAGAGGCATAGTTGTCAGGGTTAAAATCACCTAACACTTTACGCTGTTTAAGCAGTGTTTTTTCGCCACTTTCTAGGTTGATATCGTAGCTGCTGCCTGGCGTCGTCATACTTGAATAGTAAACACGTAAGTTAGGGTTACCTAACTCACGATTACCATAACTAAAGACCATATAAGTTGGGTCATTAAACGCAACGACTTGCTCTTGTTGGTTACGAAGGTCGCGAATAGTGATTCGGGTTTGCCCCATTTCTCGCTCTTCGTAAACTAAATGATTGTTAAATAACTCAATGCCTTCAAGTTTCACGTTATCACGACCAGCAATTATCGTTTGCCATTGTGCTTTATCATGAGCTTTATCGCGATGCACTTTCATCAGTTGGAAGTTAACAGCATTTAAATTAGTAACGATGTAATACCAATCACCTAACTTTTTGATGTCATATTCAAGCCCTGCTTCGCGTTCAATAAAACGTTTTGGCATTGCTTTGACATCATTAGCATCAATAACCGAGACACCCGAAGCACTGGTGCTGCCATGACTAATATAGATTTCTTGTTGGTCTTTACTCTTATAAATACTGGTGTAGTAACTGGTGTTTTTCTCTTCGTAAACGAGTTCGTCGTCGGCTTGCGGGGTGCCTAGCGTATGGCGATATACTTGGTAGCCTAACAGCGTTTGTAGGTCTTTTTTGATGTAGTAAAAGGTTTTGTTGTCATTTGCCCAGACTACATCACCTTCCGTGCCTTCAAGGCTTTCTGTGAGCATTTTACCTGTGGTTAAATCTTTTACTTTAATTGTGTAAATACGGCGACTCACAGTGTCTTCACCATAAGCCAGCAAATTGCCATTTGGGCTGACAGCTAAACCTGTTACGGCAAAATAGTCATGATTTTTAGCCAGCTCATTCACATTTAAGATAACCTGCTTATCCTCTCCTTGGCTATCTTTGCTGCGCACATACACTGGGTATTCGTCATCACCGCGCGTTTGTGAGAAGTAGTAATAATCGCCTTTTTTTGTCGGTACGGTATCGTCATCCTTTTCAATACGTCCTTTAAGCTCTTCGAACAAGGTGTTTTGTAGCGTTTGAGTATGTGCCAGCTTGCTTTCAACATACGCATTTTCTGCATTTAAATGGGTAATAACAGCGGCATCTTTGCGCTCATCATCACGCATCCAGTAGTAGTTATCGATACGTGTGTCACCATGAATGGTCATTTCATGAGGTATTTTTTTAGCAAGCGGAGCTACAACCTGAACTTGCTCTGTTATAACGGCTTGCTCTTTATTATCTGGGACTTTATTACACGCTGATAGAACAGCTAAAGAGAGTGCCGCAAGGCAAAGTGAATGGCCAACTTTCATGGGATTCCTGTATTAGTTTTATTATTCTGTCTCCAATATAAGTAAAAAAACGGCAACATATAAGTAGCCTTTGTGAAGCAATGTAAAAAGGGAGCCGAAGCTCCCTTTTATTGTTTACTTATCAAGTAATTACTTTTGCTTACGACGACGCATAAATGCGAACGGTGCAGCAAGTAATGTTAACCATGCTAGTGAACCTGAAGAAGATTTTTTCTTCGCTGGTTCTTCAGCTACAACATCTTCTGCCGGGTCTTGTGTCACTGCAATAGTAATAGTAACCGCTTCTGACATGTTGCCTGCAGAGTCAACCGCAGTTACTGATACTTCGATAGAGGTTGTTTGCTCATAATCGATAGCGCCAGCAACCATTAACTCACCCGCATCACTGATGCTGATGCTATCACTACCTGTCACTTCATATGTTGCGATAGGAGTCAGGTCTGCATCTGGGTCAGTCGCAGTCACAGTGCCAATTACAGTACCTTCCGCAGCGTTTTCTTGAACCGTGAATTCACCAAGCTCAGCATCGATCACAGGGTTAACTTCTTCTGGCTCGTCAGCAACGTTCATTACCTCAACAGTCACCATCGCTGGCTCAGAGATATTGCCTGCAGAATCTACTGCAACAACTTCAAGTTCAATACTCATCATGCCAGCATCGTAGTCAAGCATGTCGCTATTCATAACAACAACATCACCTGATGCAGTCACTGAAACAGCTGTAGAAGTAGAATTAACTACAATATATTCAGCGATTGGGTTAGCAAGCTCAGCACCATAAGTTGCTTCTAGTGAACCAATCACAGTATCTACCGCTGTGTTTTCGTCTACAGAGAATGACGCGTCAGCAAGAACTGGAGCAACGTCAGCATCTTCGCTTGGTGTTGCTGCGAACGCTTTTGAACCTGAGTCAGATAAGATCATGAAGTCTGCACCAGCATTCAATAATGTTGCAGAAGCACCAGGCTCTAATGAGCTAACGACTTCACCAGCTTCATCAACAAGTGCTGCATATACGTCACTTGATGCATCAGTAAATGTATATGTACCCATTGCAACATCACCTTCACCTGATGCAATTGGCGTCCACGTTTCTTCTTCTGTACGGAAACGTACATTTGCAGTCGCTTTACCAATATCATCAGCAGTAAGGCCAAATGCGCCTAGACAGCTTTGCATTGTAAGGTGATTGTTACCAATAATTTGATAAACATTGTTGAGGTTACCCGAAGAGCTGCCATAGCCGTGAGTAAAGGTAATCGCAGTACCCGGCTCTACATCATAGAACCACTCTAGTTTACCATTTTGCACTGTAACATCGTATGTACCATCTTGGTCAATATCGAAGTCAGCCATGAAACCACCCACGTAAGAGTGTGTAATACCTTCATTCATAACCATCGTGGTTAATGTAACATAGCCGCTATCACAGATATCTGTTGGTACTGCAAATGTTTCAATAGATGCACCCACTAAATCAAAACGTTGGTCTTCATCTACATCATCAGTCATTACAGTAGGAGCAAACACTGGTTCAAGTGCTACCGCACCTGTATTTGTTATCTGATGAGCAACACCATTGTCTGTCATTACAGGCATGAAGCTCATCGCAGCATTTGCTTTTGGTAATACATGGTAAACAAGGTGGAATGCTTCATCGCTACCATCAGAGAAGATTAGCGCACCATCAAGCTCTAGTTTGGTTAAATCAGCCGTTGCATCTTGTGAGCCGATATTATCATCCGTTAATGTCCATTCTGGTAACGTTGCCGGATCAATTGTTGCAGTCACATCAAATGACATAGTTTGACCCGCAGGAACAGTGATTGAATCTGGGTAATCAAGTGAGAATGAACCACGCTCAACGTCATCTGCATAACGTTGTTCAAGAGAAAGTGTGTAAACTTTGTCTTCATTAGAGAAGTTCTTAACTTGAACAGTTTTCGTTAGCTCAACAGTTTCTGATGCACTTACTAAACCAAACGAAAGTGCCGCTTGCTTAGTATCAGCTGCCCACGCAGCTACAGGTAAATTTGCAGCTTTGTTTACATCAACAAGACCCGCACCGATGTAACTAATTGGCGCAAGTTCTGCATCCGGGTTAATTGCTAACGGCTCCATAGTCACATTTAGGTTAGCAGTGTTCATTAACGTCGCTTTGATTTCAAGCGCATTACGCTCTGGTAGCGCTTCTTTTAATAAGCTCACCGCACCTGCTGTGATAGGACCAGAGAATGAAGTACCTGTTGCGCCAGTAAGGCCATCACCTAGACCAGGATGAGCAGTCATGATGTTTACGCCTGGTGCTGTAATTTCAGGTTTTAATAGACCACCCATTGAAGGGCCACGCGATGTGAAGTCTGCAATTGCACCAGATAGAACTAAACGCTCAACTGTTAGGTTGAATGTACCACCCGCTTTTAAAGCAGTACCCGCTGCAAACGTTACACCTATTGAAGGTATAGTAACAGCAGGATCTGAACCACCCATAGGTGCTGGCGTGCCATCATCAGTGTTGTTTGCAATAATAACAAACTCAGCGCCTTTAGCTTGTGCAGCTAATACCTTAACTGTAAATGCACATGCACCACGGTCGATGATAACGCCTTTACCTGTGAAATCTACGTCATCAGCAAACGCTTCACACGCTGTCTGGTTTGCATCTGGGTAAACAAGATCCAAGTTTTCATTAGTGTAGCTAAATGCAGTTTGCGGACCAAAGCTTGCAGGCTGAACAATTGCTTCTTCGCCATTAATTGTACCGCTACCAATTGACTCAGCACCTGTAGGGTGAGTCATCGCACCTACTGAAAGTGCGTTCTCAGTGGTACTTGGGCCACCAACGATGAAAGGATATGCACCGTCATTACCCGCTGAAATTACAACGTTTGTGCCAAGCTTAACAGCTTGGTTGATGAATAGACCAACAGCATCATTGGCAATATCACCGTAGTCACCACCTAAAGACATGTTAATTACATCAACACGGTCGCTAATGTCACCATTACCATCAGGGTCCATTGCACTTTCAAGCGCGAGAAGTTGTGCAAGACCAGGACAACCACTGTTACATACAGAGTAAACGAATAGATCTACGTTTGGCGCAATACCGTTAACAGAGTGAGAAACGTGTGTACCGTGGTTAGTTGTCACATCAATTGGATCGTTGTCATAATTGATGTAGTCATAACCGCCTAATACTTTACCTTGTGGCCAATCTACAGAAGCAGGATCAGCAATTGCAGCAGCATAAGCTTCATCAGTACCCGCACCACCAAAGGCTTTATGGGTGTAATCGATGCCCGTATCAAGAACAGCAACACGAACACCTTCACCTGTCGCTAATCCATTAGATACTAATGGAGTCGCTTCAATATAGTCAGCGCTGTCAGCAACATGCAATTCATAATCGTATACTGGGTAAATACCCTCTACTTGAGAGTTTGATAATAACTTAGCAACATCTTGCTTGTTACCATTAACTACGATTGAGCTTACTAGTGTTGATGTTTTTGCAACAACCTCAAGTGGTAAGTCCATGCTATTAATAGCTTGTTCTACGCTTGCTTGCGCTACTTTTGCTTGTGCTTGAACAGAGGCTACATCAACACCCATTGTTTTAGCATTAATTGATGCTGGAGCATTTAACTTAACTAGCCAACTAGTCGCTTCACTGCGTACTTTTTGTTCTTTTTTTGTTACCGCACTCGCTTTAATTAATTTTTTACCAGCAAGGTTATACTTAGAAAAATCATTGGCTTGCGCACTAGCGCACATAGCACTCGTTACAGCCAAAGCAACTGCAGTTCTTTTTATTAGATTATTAGACATGGGTTCCCCTGGGATATGTTATGTTATCGTCTAAATAGTGATTGAAACAAAGTTTCAGCACCAATATAAAACGGAAACACAAACAAGAACAACATTACAGTTACAAAACTATTACATTTCATTCGACATAAAGCACGTTTAAAACCCCAACCAATTGTTTATTAAGTGCTTTATTGTGAAATCTCGAGTTGTAAATATTTGTAAATGAATATGATATATTGAGTTTTGATAAAGTAGAGTACTGTCAAATGAATTCAGAAGTAATCAACATTCTTACCATGGCAAAAGTGATTCAAACAGCGGTTGCACCGGTCTTTTTAATTACAGGTATTGCAGCAACGTTAGGGGTACTTTCTAACCGCTTAGCGCGTATTACAGATCGAGCGAGACAGTTAGAACGTAAGCTTAATGTCAGTACCGATGAAGACTTCAATAAGTCACTAACAACAGAACTAAGGGCATTGTTGAAACGCTCACGCTGCATCCATATCGCGTTTAGTTTAAGCGTGCTCAGTGCCTTATTAGTGTGCGCTGTGGTTATGTGTCTATTTTTATCACATATCCAATCAATTAACTTGAGTGTGACAATTGCAAGCTGCTTTGTCGCTGCTATGGCACTGTTAATCTGTGGCTTTTTATCTTTACTAGGCGAGGTTTTCTTAGCAACGAGAAGCATGCGCCGAGGTATGATCTTCGCCGATATTGATATAAATGATTAGCCCGTATTGACCTTTTATGATTAATTTTAATCCACAAAGGTAAACACGCCCTAAATTAAACTTAAGTTAAGATTAACCGCAATACACTTGAATAATACACTAAGCTAAGATACAAACTCAGTTAGTTTATCTTTATGACACCTTAAGGGGCAAAAGGAATGAAATTAAAACAATTAGTATTAGGTGCTATGCTATCGACAATGGCGTTAAGTGCATCTGCAAACTCAGTTTTTGAAGAACCAAGCGATGCAATTGAGTACCGTCAGGCTGCATTTTCAATGATCCGTGTGCAAATTGGCGATATGGGCGATATGTTAAAAGGAAAAGTACCTTTTGATGCAGAACGTTTTCAAAAGCGTGCAAACAATGCAGCAGCGCTATCAAAAATGCCTTGGGAAGCTTTTGTAGCGGGTTCTGATAAAGGTGATACTTCTGCGCTTGCAGCTGTTTGGAGCGACAACGAAACCTTTATGAAAAAAGCGGTTGCTTTCCAGCAATACGCCGATGAATTAGCTGTCGCAGCACAAAGTGGCGATAAAAAAGTTATTGGTAAAGCATTCGGCGCATGGGCTAAAGGCTGTAAAGATTGCCATAAGTCTTTCAAAGACTAGTCTAGTAATAATTTAAACTAAAAAGGCGCTAAGAAGCGCCTTTTTAATGCCTTATAGCAACTTACCCAAGTAAATAGCTGAGCGGCTCAGCACCCC
This sequence comes from Pseudoalteromonas apostichopi, assembly GCF_030297135.1. NCBI lineage: Bacteria > Pseudomonadati > Pseudomonadota > Gammaproteobacteria > Alteromonadales > Pseudoalteromonadaceae > Pseudoalteromonas > Pseudoalteromonas apostichopi. The sequence continues at coordinate 1,820,193 of NZ_AP028065.1, read as the reverse complement.
AAGTCGTAAATAACACCACTAAACACACTGCAAAGATAATAAAAGCAATCACTGGTGATTTAGTAACTGGCTCAGTGATTGAGACTTGCTCGCTATTTCCGGTCAACATAGGTTTCACTAAGTTTTTACCCTTAATACGGTAAATAACAATCGCCAAAACGTGCAGCACAATTGCGTACAACAAAATATCAAAATTTAAATGATGTAACCAACCCGCAAACTCTACAGTATCTGAAGAAACATGCTCTACTAGAGGGCCATCCGTTAAAATATCGTCACTGGTCATTAGACCCGAAGTTAACTGCACGATGAGTAAAGCAAAAAAGGCTATCACCATATAACTACCCGCAGCACCATGACCCGCTTTGTGCTCATTGCTTGTAAACGACTTAATAGCAGCAACAGGAGAATGAATGAGCGCAGAGAGCTTCGCCGTTTGACTACCAATAAAACCCCAAATAATACGTGTGATAATAAGCGCCAAGGTAAAGTAGCCTGCAGCAAAATGCAGCTCCAACATACCTTCTTCAGCACTAAAATAGAGTGTTGCGATGGCCGCAACTAATAACCAATGGAAGCTTCTTATAAAGCCATCCCAAACTTTAACTTTAGACATTGTAACTTTCCCTTTAAAAGACGCTAATGACTTGCAGACAGAAATTTCAATAACGGGTTCGGCTATACATTATTACAAACTTCAGTTATTTTGACACACCTCTATTTCAGCTGTTTTGATCTGAGCCATAACAACAAACATGAGCGATAAGATGCATAATTCAACATTAAGAGCCTTACTAAAAGGGTTTTTCGACATGCTTCCTTTATGTCTTGCGGTGTTACCTTGGGGGATTTTGTGTGGTTCTTTAGCCGTTCAAAATGGTTTCAGTGCTTTTGAAACACAAGCTATGTCGCTATTGGTATTTGCTGGTTCTGCTCAGCTCGTCGCAATTGAGTTAATGGCTGGAAATACCCCGCTATTAACAATTTTGTTTACCACACTCATTATTAGCTCGCGGCACTTTTTGTATGGTTTAGCTATTCGTCACAAAGTCATAGACCAGCCCTTTCGTTGGCGACTTCCAGTTAGCTTTGTACTTACTGATGAATTGTTTGCTTTTTCGCATCATCGCAGAGCGTATAGAACGAAAGTGCGCTTGATTTACGCGCTAAGTGCCGGGTTTAGCTTTTATATTGCTTGGAATATATGGACTCTGCTTGGTATCGTCGCAGGTAGCTTACTACCTGATTTAACGCACCTGGGGCTTGATTTTGCTATCGCTGCCACTTTTATTGCTTTAGTTATTCCTGGTGTAAAAAACCTAGCGACACTAGCTACTGTGATCACAGCAGGTGTTGTTGCAACACTATTAAAAAGTCAGGGCTTTCAACTTTGGCTTGTCACAGCAGCGCTTATTGCCATGACCGTCGGTTACCTAATTAGTCGCTGGCAAGCAAAAGAGGAGCATACACAATGATGACCACTATTTTATTGATGGCGTGTATCACCTTCTTCACACGTTACTTATTTTTGCACCGCGCATTACCATTTAAAGTTGGCCCGAAAATGCAGCAATTCTTAAGTTTTAGCGCCCCAGCAGTACTTACCGCGATTTGGGTACCCATTGTGTTTATTAATGACGAAGGGATAAATTTAGATTGGCAAAATCCCTACCTAAGTGCTGCAGTAGTATCTGTTATAGTGGCTTATAGAACACATAACATTTACTACACAACACTAGCAGGGATGGGGTTATTTATAATCTTAAGTTAAACACTGGCAAGTAAAATTGCGTGGCTTTTCTCAAGTGTAACTTGCTCACGCTCACCTAGAGCCGTCATACCGTGGCGTTCCAGCTGAGCGACAAGTTTATCTGCGACACTTTCATCGAGCTTATAGTCGCTTAAACGAGTTGGCATTTTAACACTATGGAAAAATGCTTCTGTCGCAGCAATTGCGCTATCAATAGCCGCATCTTCATCGCTGATATCAAGGCCTAATACTCGCTCAGCATATTGTAATAACTTGCCACGCTTGGTGTCTTTTTGTTCAGCCATCATACGAGGTAATACAATCGCTAATGTTTGTGCATGGTCCAAACCGTACACCGCGGTCATTTCATGACCAATCATATGAGTCGCCCAGTCTTGTGGCACACCAGCACCAATCAAACCATTAAGTGCCATAGTCGCTGACCACATAATATTCGCGCGTACTTGATAGTTATCTGGCTCAGAGAATGCCTTCGGACCTTCTTCAATAAGGGTCATTAAAATTCCCTCAGCAAAGCGGTCTTGTAATTTGGCACCGACATCATAAGTAAGGTATTGCTCCATTGTGTGCACAAACGCATCAACAATCCCATTAGTTACCTGACGCTCAGGCAATGAGAATGTCACCGCGGGATCTAAGACAGCAAAGCGAGGGCGCACAAACTCACTTGCAAACGGCAACTTATCTTGAGTATCTAAGTTTGATACCACACTGAAAGTGTTTGATTCAGAACCTGTTGCAGGCAGTGTTAGAACAACGCCCAGTGCCACTGCTGATTTCACTTCAGCACCTTTTGCTAAAATATCCCATGGTTCGCCAGCAAACTCAGCCGCAGCAGCAATAAATTTACTTCCGTCCACGACAGAGCCACCGCCGACAGCAAGGATATAGTCAATTTGCTGCTCTTTAACTAGCTCTACAGCTTTCATGCATGTTTGGTAGCTTGGATTTGGCTCAATTCCCGCAAATTCAAACCAAGTATGTTCAATCAATGCGGCTTTAACTTGATCATAAACGCCATTTTTCTTAATGCTGCCGCCACCATAAGTAACAAGTACCTTGGCATTCTTTGGGATCTCGTTTTGAATTTCTTTAATTTGCTGCTCACCAAAATGAATTTTGGTTGGATTCTCAAAGCTAAAATTTAACATGCTTACTCCCTTATATTTGTGAGTATTAATCAGTGACACAACTATTGTAGTTATTTTTATACAGGGATAAAGGGAGCAAATAAATAATCACTTTTGCAGACATGCAATAATAAACCACTTAAACTGCTTTAAATTTACTGAAAAACTTAGGGTAAAGATAATGTGGCAAGGCTTAGAGGAATTTTTATATGTTGTTGAGCACGGCAGTTTTACACACGCAGCTAAAGCTATGGAAGTATCAACTTCACATATCAGTCGGCAAGTACAACAACTTGAAAATCGTTTAGGTTCTGTGCTATTTCAGCGCACCACTCGTAAAATTAGTCTCACTGATGCAGGGCGTGAATACGCTGTTAAGTTAAAAGCTATACGCCAAGAGTTAATTGATGCAAACAATCAATTACAAGGTGAGCAGTGCCAACCAAAAGGACTAATAAGAATAACGGGTGCGGGCGAGTTTGTAGCTAACCAAATCGCCCCCAAAGTCGCAGAATTTGTAAAACGCTACCCTGAGGTAGAGGTCGATCTCGACTTTAATAGTCGCAATGTCAACTTAGTTGAAGAAGGCTTTGATTTAGCCATTCGCTTTGGCAGGATGCAAGACTCAAACTTAATTGCACGCCCTTTATGTAAGCGCGTCATGACCCTCGTTGCTAGCCCTGAATACATAGCCAGTCACCCTTCTCTTAAAACGCCTTATGACCTTGCTGAGCATAACTGCTTAATTACCATGCGAAAGCGCTGGCGATTTAATATTGACGATCAAATTAAAGAAGTTCGTATCGATGGTAATTGGCGTAGCAACCACCCGCAGGCTATTTTAAATGCCGCAGTAGCAGGAGTTGGCATTGCCCATTTAGCGTTAGATATCGTGGAACCTTTTTTAAATAATGGGCAATTAGTAAGCATTCTTGAAGAGTTTCAGGTTGGCGATAACGCATCTTGGTTAGTCTACCCAAGAAAAGATCTATTACCGTTTCGTGTACGTTTACTAATAGAACATTTAACCAATGCATTTGCTGATTAATATTTGCTCTTTTAGAAATATGACAAGCAAGTTAGAATCAGTGTAACAATAATAAAAAGTTATCATTATGAGCGAATTTCACCAACTCTCTGCCACCAGCCTACAAGGCCAAACTGTCGATTTTTCTGATTTTGAAAATAAGGTCGTACTTGTTGTAAATACAGCGAGTAAATGCGGTTTCACCCCGCAATACGAAGGCTTACAAGTACTTCATGATAAGTACCATGAACAAGGCTTGGTAATAATTGGCTTTCCATGTAATCAATTTGGTAAACAAGAACCTGGTGATGCTAAAGAAATAAAAGAAGGCTGCTTAATTAACTATGGTGTGAGCTTTTTGATGATGAGTAAGGTTGACGTAAATGGCGAGCATGCTCACCCTGTGTTTAGATATCTAAAATCAGAGCTGCCTGGTTTTATTACCCGCAAAATAAAATGGAACTTCACCAAATTTTTAATTGGTAAAGACGGCAAAGCAATTAAACGATACGCGCCACTTACAAAACCTGAGCAGTTCGAATCAGACATTCTTGCCGCTTTGAGCAAGTAATAAGGCCTTAAAGCAATAAAGAGGCAAATAGCCTCTTTATTTAAATTTATGCTTAGTCGTTCAAGTACTCATCAAAGTCGTCATCGCCTAAGTTTCTACGCAAGCGTTTTTGTTCAAGATAGTCTTCCAACTTCTTCTTAACGCGTTGCTTTTTCTTGTCGTGTTGATTACGCCCGACCATTTCGTACTCGTCTTCAACAAAATCGTCATCTAGCGCGTCATAACTAAATGTCTTACCCACAACCCACTCCATAAAGTGTTTGAGACCAATTCTTGAGATTAAAATTTGCTCGATGAATTGGCAAAGATTAAAAAGCTCAGTAGTTATTTAGTATCTAAAAAACCACCAAAATAAAGCCATACACCCATGCTAAATAGGTCATATGTCAATATTGTGAATAAATAGCGCTAAATTTGATTTCTGAAAAGTGAGAGTTTTTTATCGTTTCGATAAAAGTCATTTATGCATGTGTATTTTTTAGTTAATTTGACTAAAAAATGGTTAAAAAATTATTCCGCGCACTTCCAATAAAAACCCTAAAACACCATAAACCAATGAAATAAATGAATTTATAATATTTGGCATCCTATTTGATTATATTTTTATGTCATTTCAAACAGGAAAGAAAAAAATGAAAAAGTTATTGTTACTAAGTTCTTTATTTATCGCTACCAGCGCAATGGCTCATAACGATAATGATACAAATATTTCATTCAGCGGTGAGCAATGTGATGTCGAATTTATAAATGATGTGCGTATCACTCCAAGTGAGTTAGAAGTATACACAGCCGATAATCGCAGCATGAAAATCATCGACCAACATACTTTATATATCGATGGCCAAAGCGTATCCCTTAATGCTTCACAACAGCAAGCAATTGCAGATTACTCAGACAGCTTGCGCAGCCAACTTCCTGAAGTAGCTAATATCGCACTTGATGGTGTAAAAATAGCCGGCGTAGCAATCGAAGAAGTATCAAATGCTTTCAACATTGATGGCCTAAGTGACATTTCAGAATTAATGGACGATATCAGCGTAGAAGTGCAAAACGCTTTCTACCAACAAGGTGCGTTCACAATGGGTCAACAAAACTTTGAAAAATTTGGCCAAAACTTTGAAGATCAATTCGATGAGCAAATCGAATCAGCAGTAGAGTCAGCCATGATGCAATCGATGGGCAGTATTTTAGTGGCTCTTGGCTCTGAGCTTTTAGGTTCGGGTGGCGACATGGATGAGTTTGAGCAACGTATGGAAAACATGGGCGCACAAATCGAAGCTCGCGTAGAAACCCAAGCAGCTCAGCTAGAAGAGCGAGCAGATGCATTATGTGGCAGTTTTGCTGATATCGCTCATAAAGAACAAGAATTAGTGGTTCTAGTACCACAGCTAAAAGAATATCAATTATTTACTTTTAAACAGAACGCAGAGTAATTGACCAGTTAAGAAATTAACATCCCTGAACCAAAACACTTGGTCCTTTCGCGCAGAGCTTGCTCTGCGCTTTTTTATTTTTTGGCCAGCACGGTCAGTTGCGATAACGTTTTAATCGCCTGTTCCAAACTTTCAGACCAAGGCAAACCATAGCTTAAGCGAAAACAACTACGGTACTTTTTACCCGCTGAGAATATCAACCCAGGGGTAATACTAATCCCTGCCTCAAGTGCCAAATGAAATAGTTTTACCGCATCATATTGGCTACCAAGATCAACCCAGATAACACAGCCCCCTTGCGGGTTACTAATACGCGCACAACTTGGCATATATTGCTGCAGGCACCAAATCATACGCTCTTTGTTGGTACTCAAGCGCTGTCTTAGCAAGCGTATATTACGGTCGTACTCACCACTGGCTATAAACTCATACAAGGTCCACTGATTTATAAGCGGCGCAGAGCAACTAAGCGCGCGCTTGTGTCGCCTTGCTTGTTCAGCAAACTTACCTGCAATGATCCAACCTATGCGGTAACTAGGTGCGGCTGTTTTTGAAAACGACGCACAGGTGATCACTAACCCCTTTTTTGAATAAGCTTGTGCAGGAGTGGCACGCTTAGCTGTAAAATGTAGGTCGCCATAAACATCATCTTCAATGAGCACCACCTCGCGCTGCTCTAAAAGTGCCACTAATTGCTCACGCTTGGCATCAGGCATAAAACTGCCAACTGGGTTATTTAATGAGGTTGAAAACACACAGGCTTTTATATCATGCTCATCGAGTGCTTGAACCAAGTCATCTAGCCATATTCCTTCATCGGGGCACAGCGGTATTTCCAGTGCCTTCAAGCCTAAGCTCTCAATTAATTCAATAATGCCAAAATAACAAGGCGACTCGATAGCAATAACATCCCCGGGTTTAGCAACGCACTTCAGGGCAATAGCCAACGCCTCTTGGGCACCATTGGTGATCACTAACTCATCGCTATCAACACCAATGCCAAAGTCCAAATAGCGATGAATGAGTTGTTTTTTAAGTGGTGCAAAACCATCCATCGGGCCGTAATTAATTGCCGATGCGCCAGCCAGTGTCATTACTCGGCGCATTGTTCTTGCCAGCGCCTTATCTGTCGGAGCTGCGGCTACTGGGTTAGCAATGCCAAATGGCACCACATTGGCTTTATGGATGGCACCATAAACTTGCTCAATCAATCCTTGCTTGTTTACTGTGGTTGGCTCTCGACTAAGCCTGACTCGCTTTGGCCGAGATTGATTTAACTGAGAAGACTTTAAAAAGTACCCAGACTTTTCTCTCGCTTCAATCAATCCTTGCCCTTCAAGTAATTGATAAGCTTGTTTTACCGTAGGAATGCTAATGTTTAGCTTATCTGCCATTTTTCTGAGCGAAGGTAATTTCTCACCCGGTAATAGCGAGCCCTGCAAGCAAAGATCTCTAACTAGCTGAATAACTTGTTGATATAAGAACTCACTGTTACTGCGACTGATAACTTGTGACATAGCCCACCAAACTGTATAGGTTGCATTTTTAGTTTTCTGTATATGTTAAGTATACAGAAGCAGATTAAAATGAACATACTTTCAATTTTTAGGTACTAACTATGAAAAGCGCCGCTCTCTACCTTGCTACAGTGCTGATCTGGGGATCGACTTGGCTAGCTATTGAGTTTCAACTAGGTGATGTCGCAGTTGAGGTCTCTTTATTTTATCGTTTTGCCATTGCAGCCATTTTAATGTGGACCTTTGTGCTAGCGAAAAAACTACCTATGCAATATTCACTGCGTGATCACGGATTTTTTGCATTATTGGCTTTATTTAACTTTGGTTTAAATTATTTAGTACTGTATTGGGCGCAGAACTACCTCAGCTCTGCAATGGCCTCAATTGCGTTCTCTATGTTGCTATTAATGAACATTATTAATACCAGACTATTCTTCGCAAAGCCGATTGCTAAACGAATTTACTTTGGCGCTTTATTGGGCGTATTAGGTATTGCCAGTTTGTTTTGGCCACAAATTCAGCAATTCGACTTGAGTAATGGTGCGTTGGTCGGGTTACTACTTGCGCTATCTGGGACCTTTGTGGCTTCATTGGGTAATATGGTCAGCGTCCGAAATTCTCAGCGCAATATTGGCGTACTTCAGGGCAATGCCTGGGGTATGTTATACAGCGCTTTAAGCCTAGCAGCTTACGTTTTAGTGAGCGATGTTGAGCTTACATTGAATGCCCCGGCCAGTTATTGGATATCGCTCTTGTACTTAGCAGTGTTTGGTACCGTAATCGCATTTGCTTGTTACTTTGCACTACTAAAAAATATCGGCCCTGAGCGCGCAAGCTATGTCATTGTATTATTCCCGCTGGTTGCAGTGGTATTAAGTACCTTATTTGAAGGATTCGAATGGCAAGCGAACACCTTTATGGGATTTAGCCTAGTGTTATTTGGTAATGCTATCGTGCTGACTCCAACTCGACAAATTAAAGCATTTTTTGCTGCACGTAACCTGCAACAAAAAAGCACCGTCCCCAGTTAGAAGTGACTATGTCGCCTCTAACACCAAGCGCTGGCAAATATTGCCGGCGCTTTTTTATGGTACATGAAAACGTAACGCTTGTTTGTGTACCTTAACTTTAGCAGGTGTAAAACCCACAAACTCACCATCGGCTTCAATAACCAACCCTTTCGTGGTTACTTCAGCACTTGTTAAACGGGTATATTCCAGTGCTTGCAAGCGGTGGTGCTTCACTAGCAGTAAATATAAAAAGCTGATCAGGTTTTTCAACAAGCCGCCAGCTGGCATGCAGTAACAGTCCAGTTGACCATCGTTTAACTTTGCCTGAGGGGCAATTTTCAAACCACCTCCAAAGTAGTGATGATTGGCAAAAATCGTCGCTAAATTACTGTAAGAGAGAGCTTTACCATTAAACTTTCCCTGAAGAGGCTGAGCCTGAAATGAAAATAGCTGTTTAATGCCCTGCCATGTATAACCAAACGAGCTAAAATGACCAGCTTTGTTTAATTCGACGACCACTTCAGCGTCAAAACCAATACCCGCAACATTAACAAAATAGCGCTGATTGATTTGGCCAATATCAATTAACTTAGTACGGCTATTGAAAATAGCCTCATACCAAGCCTGTTGCTGACAAGCAAAGCCACGAGCAAAATCATTTCCCGTGCCAGCCGGAATTAGCGCAATAGAACAGCTACTCGTCATTAATGCATTAACAGCTAAATGCAAAGTCCCATCACCACCAATTACCACAACTTGAGTCTGGCTCCTAGCTAAAAGAGCAATTTCAGCGCAATCATTCTCAAAGTTGCCTGTAGTTAAATATAGCTCTGGTTCTATCTCTCTTTTTTTACATTCGTTTAGTAGCCAATCAACACTGTTTTTATGATTTTTTTTGTCACTTGGCTTTATTATTATCAACATCAACGGTTACTTCTTTTCTTACGTGGCGAAAACCCAAGCTCACTCAAATTATATTAATCTGAATAATTAGTCACTTTCTCACTTTAAAAACGCATAAATAAAAATACAAAAAGTTAAAAACCTTTATTTACCTGCACTTCACTACAAACACAACTGCATAACCATGCAAACAAGAGTAAGTGCAAAAGCTTAACCCTATGTTAATAAAACACTTTCGGATTAGAAAAAGTTATCTGGCAGACTCAATTTTTATCGTTTTATTTTTGTCCAGTTTGATTGCAAAATACCCACGTTTTCAACCAAACACAACCCGGAGCAAAGTAATGAACCCAATTAATACATTAAACCAAAACGCTGCAACTCATGTTGCCGTAAAACCAACAAACCGCAAAGCTAAAATGTTGGCAAAACTTAATCGCTACGGCAAAAAGTTAGCACTTGGCGGCGCAGTACAACATAAGTAATCCCCAACCATGGTTACTTTTTAGGTGCAGTAAACACCCAACCACTAACGAAGATCCTTCTTTAGCTCCTCCGTTTACTGCCCCATCCCCTTCTTTTCAGTGAAAAACAGAAAAAATTAAACCTTTTTACAAAAAAACGCCCTCTTTACGCTCAAAAAACAAGCAAACAAACTTTTTCCTATTTACACAGCCGATTCAGCTAAGTATTATTCTCGCATCACGACGTGGAGAGATGGCAGAGTGGTCGAATGCACCGGTCTTGAAAACCGGCAGGGGTTTGTAGCCCCTCTAGGGTTCAAATCCCTATCTCTCCACCACTTATTTTTATTTGCTGATTTATTTCAGCAAATTACAATCAGAATTATGCGCTGGAGAGGTGGCCGAGTGGCCGAAGGCGCTCCCCTGCTAAGGGAGTATAGGGTTTGTAGCTCTATCGAGGGTTCGAATCCCTCCTTCTCCACCATTTTATTGTTAAAAACCGCTTTTAAGCGGTTTTTTTATGCCCAAAAAACTTGCACACCTCATTATATTTCATGCATGCTAAGTATCTATTTGCTACACAAAGTGATGCTATGTTTCGTTTTGCTCTGTTTACTCTTGCTCTATTTGCCAGCACCTACAGCCAAGCCACTATTTATAAGTGCATGATTGACGGGGTTGCCACCTTTACAGAGAAGCCTTGTGGTAAGGATGCAGAAATCGTAAAAATTACACCATCACCAGTAAGTAATCTCACTCCAGCCACAGAGCAAGAACAGAAACAACAAAAACCAACCGACTTAAGTGTCGAGGATTACTTAAAGATTCAAAAAGCGGATCGCGAAATAGACCGCCTTCAGTTAGAAATCAAAGAGCTGCAAAAACAGCAAAATGAGCGTATTAACAGACTTAATAATATGACCCAAGATGCTGCGAACAGGTTAGGTGCAAAGTCTATTGATGACGCTATAAGTAAACAAAGCAAACGTATTAACACCTACTATAAAAGCCAAATAGCTATCCTCGAAAAGCAAGTAGCACAACTAGAAGAACACAAAAAATTACTCAAAGAACAGAGCACACAGTCCAATTAGCTTAACTTACTAAAACTGGTCAGACATGATATAACAGGTTTGCTGACTAAGTTTAGGAATCAATTGTTTTGCAAATTCACACGCTCGAAGGCTATATTCAAAATATCTATTTGATTGAATATTCAGATAAATTGATGCTACTTGATGGTTGTTGCCGCGCGGATGTTAATACCGTGTTTGACTATATCACCGAGCAACTAAAGCGCCCTATCACAAACTTAAAACTGATTGTAGTAACCCATATGCATCCAGATCATGCAGGTGGGGCTCATGCATTAAGAAAGTTAAGCGGCGCCAAAATTGCTACATCAAATGCCCCAGGACAATGGTATCGAGGCATTGATGGTTTCTTAATGCACTTAACCGATATCGCTTTGGCTTGGTGGGTCGCTGGAAGATTAAATAAAAAGCGTCATAACCTTTGGTATAGTCGTCACCTCGATGCTGATTACTACCTTACAACAGATGAAACCCTACCCGGCTTTGAGGATTGGCAGGCGCTACATAGCCCAGGTCATACCGACCGAGATATTAGTCTATACCATATCCCCAGTGAGCGAATTTACATTGCTGATTTACTAGTAAAAGTAAAAGGACAGCTAGTGCCGCCCTTTCCTGTTTTTTATCCTAAGCTGTATTTGAACTCTTTGCTGATGCTAAAAGCGCTGCAACCAAAACGAATTATGTTTGCCCACAGTAATGAAGTCTGTATTGATGACATCGACTTTGAGCAAATTTTGGCGCTGGTCCCCGAAAAGCCAATGACCCATTGGCGTTCAGTAAAAGCAAAAGCCCGGCAAGCACTTAATCTAAAACGCTTTTCACAGTCGTAATAAAAGTGTTTATATCCTGCTGATCATTATAAATATGAGCAGAGACTCTTAAACCTAAGTGACGCTCATCAACAGCAATATTCGCAGCCTCAAGCGCTGCTTTAACAGCCGCTTGTTGCTCACCAAAATGCATAATGGCAGTTCCAGAGCATTTATCAGCTTGCTTTGGTGAGCGCATATAATCAGCTAATTGCTCATGAAACTGTGCGAGCATTGCTAAGTTATGCGCTCGTACTTTCGCAATACCCAGCTCTGCAAAGTAATTAATACTATGCGAAGCCAAAATATAAGGTGCAACTGAAGGTGTTCCCCCCCAAAAGCGCAACGCGGTTTGATGATAAGCAAAGTGCTTAATATCAAATTCAAATGGGTTTTGATGAGAAAACCAGCCAACATCTTGTGGCCGACAAAATGAAAGTTGGTTGCTGTTAACCCATAAATAAGCAGCACCAGGTCCACCACATAACCATTTCACGCTTGAGCCCAGCATAAAATCGGCATCAAGCTTAGTTAAGTCAACCTCTAGAATCCCCGCAGACTGTGCAACATCAAGCAAAGTCAATGTGTTGTGTTGCTTTGCTATATTTATAATTTCACGGATAGGTGCTTGCTGGCCTGTGTTTGAATAAACATGGCTAATGAAGACTAAATCAATTTCATTATTCGCTAAATATGACTGCCAAACGTGAGCATCGGTTAAATCTTCATGTTTTCCAATAAACACGATTTCTGCACTTTCAGGTAAAGCTTTTTGCATTGCAAAGCCCATACTTGGAAAATCACTTTCTGCCATCAACACTTTGCTGTTTTCTTGCTGAAGTCGCGGGTGCGACATCAAAAGCTTGGTTAAGCCACTCGATAAATTAACTTGCGGGCAAAACAACTCCTTTTGCGAGTTAAATAACTTAGCGAGACTGCTTGTAAATGCCTCGACACCTTGCAGCCACTGTTGCCATGGTTCTTTATTTTCATTTTGCCAAGCTGCAAAAAACTGCTGATGGAAGTGCTGCTCAGCTGATTTTAATGGTCGCCCCACAGAATGGTTAAGCAAATAGCTGCCTTGTGGAATTACAAAATCGTTTTTGTTCATTACTTAATCCACTGTTTTAATTTAGTTAAATCATCAAAACGGGTGCGAATATCATCACGTTTTGCTGCCGCACGACGATCTCGTAACTGCTCTAGTGAGTTAAGTAACATGTGTAAAGGAGGCCCACTGGCTGTGACTTTATCCATATGCTGTTGCTGCATTTTCTGTGAAGGTTGTGCAATGTATTTACTAACCAATTGATTATGATGCCCAATCGCAGTATCACCATGCAGTTTGCACACTTGAATAAACAGCTTTAAATTAGTTTGTAGCCATTCGCTATCGCGCTCAGCTTCTGCAGCTAAAAAATCATCCATAATACTTGTCATACGCATGCTTTCACGCAAAATTTGCTGATCTTCAGGCATCATATACAAGAATTTATCCACCAGCATTTGCGAGTAGCTAGGTTCATTAGCAAAACAAAGACCAAGCAGTAAATCGATAACATTAATGCCCGCAAAATCACCAGCATTCGCGCCACGATATACCTCTTTACCTACTCGATACGGCTTGTAATACGGGCGTACACAATAGAAAAAGCGGTCTGTATCAAGCTTGTTGTATAACGCATTGTTCGACTCAATAACATCTAGCAGTGCTTGCTTTGCCACTGCGAGTAAATCTGCTGCTATAGGGTGCGATATGCCCAATGGTTGAATTTTTAATAAAGCATCCGCCGCACGCTTATACGCTAAAATACCCTTGGTATTGTAATCAACAAAGATTTTCTCATCTTCAAGGTCAGTAAAGCGCTTATACAAGCCATCAACAGCTTTATTGTGCGTGGTTAAATGCGCAGTTGCGAAACGAGGAGTTACACCAATAGATGCACCAATATGCATTGCCAGTGCTGAGGCTTCTACCAGGGGGGAAGTTGTTTCACGAGAAGGCTCTGTAATCTCATGACGACGGCATGCCGCCATATACAAACCAACATTACCTAATAAATCGAAGGCGTTGTCAAAGCCTTCATCGGTATTACCTTCTGCAAGTAAGGCACGAATATGCTCATTACCTTCTTGCTCTAATTGACGTTTAAGGTCTTCACCTACACCTTCTACATTCGCTTTATCGTCTTGTTGCCAATATAGTTTTTCTAGCGCGCTATTGATCTCAACAAAACGGGTGCGAAGCCAGCTATCAAATGCCTTTGTGTTCTCAGTCACAGGCTCACTCCAAAATAATTATATTGCGATAATGTTAACAGAGTTCAATGAGTGCTAATCGCCAAAATATAGACTAGAATCCATCTAGATTAGTGAAAATCACTCAAATAAAAATGAAATTAGATAAAAAAGACCAACAATTACTTAATGCTTTACAAGATAATGCAAGAACTTCTGTCTCGGAGCTAGCCCATTCTGTCAGCCTGTCAGATACTCCTTGCCTGCGCCGTATTAAAAAACTCGAATCAGCGAATGTGATCAGTGGCTACCATGCTGCCATCAATCCTAAAGCGGTTGATTTAAATGTGTCTGTGTATGCCTTTGTACGCCTAAACCAAAACTCAGTTGCCGCTGCTGAGCAATTTGAACAACAAGTTGAGAAACTTGATCATGTACTTGAGTGTTCTGTTATCTCAGGTAGTTATGATTATCTTCTAAAGATTATTGCCGCTGATTTAGAAAGTTATGAAAGCTTTGTGAAACATAAGCTAGGTAGTATTGATTGTATTGCTAACATCGAGTCGACGGTGGTCTTAAAACAAGCTTTCACTAAGCGTCATTTACCGCTAGCTTGACGCAGCTTGCTTGCAAATCAAAGATAACTCGATAAGCTAAAAACAGGCTTTAAAAGGATGCTTAAAATATGAAATTCATCAACTTAGTTGCTATCTCTTGGGCCATCAGTGGGCTATTTAGCAGCCCATTAATGGCACAGCAACAAACCTGCCTTACTCAGCTTGAAGACCAAGCACTAATGATGAAAAGTAAACGCGAAGGGCTGTTTAGAGAGCCATTACCACGCACCCATAGCACCTTTAGCTATAATATCGAGCAAGCATTTAGTGACTATTTAACCGCTGCGTACCTGCAAATTAGCAGCGAAAATCCGCGTGCTAGTTTGCCATGCCCTGTTTATACCGACACCTATCAGCAGCTTGTTGCACAAGGCGCTCGACCAGCAAACGCGACTGTTGCCGATTTAATAAGCCCATTCGAACTAAAACAGGCCGATAGCCGTAAAGCCGTACTCTTAATCCATGGTTTAACCGACTCACCCTTTACCTATCACGACCTTGCACAAGTGTATTATCAACAAGGGTATACGGTACGCACAATTTTACTACCAGGGCATGGTACCGCTCCCGCAGCACTCAGAGACATAAATGCCGATGATTGGCAAAAAGCTAGCGTGTATGCCATTGAACGCACATTAAAAGACTTTGATCAGGTGATTTTAGGGGGCTACTCAACCGGTGCTGCACTGGTTATTGATTACTTAACTCAAGGCCCTGTCGATAATAAAATTACTGCTGCTATGTTGTTTTCACCGGCAAGCGAGCCACACAATAAAAACGGTTGGCTGGCGAAATGGGTCGATGCAATTCCATTTGTGAATTGGATTGATAAAGACGCGGATCTTGATTTTGCCAAGTATGAGTCGTTTCCATTTAGTGCAGCCTCAGCTAGCCACGAAGCAATGAGCCGTATTAGCCTTGATGAGCTTCGTTATCGTCAACTGCCTAATGTAGCGATATTTAGCACCTTTAGTGATGTTGACACCACGATAGATAACCAAGCAACCTTTAAATTATTAGCTAAACTGCACGACCCAAAAACGCGCAAAAATAATCAGCTTGATCGCCTTGTATACTATGGTGACGACAATAACATCCCAGCCAGCTTTCCTGCTGATTACCACATAATCCGTGATGACTGCGATACAGATGATTGTAAAAAAATCAAAGGGATGTCACATATTGGTATCGTTAATAAACCCAGCAACCCTTACTATGGCCGTAAAGCTTTGTACCGAAATTGCGGCAGCTATTTAGATGACGATACGCTTTATACAGCCTGCAAATACCAAGAAGACATCGTGATGGGTGAGCGCACAGCCGAAAATTTACAAGCACACAAACCCTTTGCACGACTCACGTTTAACCCTTATTTCGATAAGCTCGCAATGCATATCAGCAGTTTCATTAAAGATATTGAATCGGCAGCACAATGAGTGAGTTTAGCCACCGCTGGTTTAATCAAATAAGCGAGATTGATGCTGCTCTTTGGCAGTCATTTTTTGATGATACACCCTTTACTGATCACGCTTTTTTAGCGGCTCTAGAACAAAGTGGCTGTGTGAGTGAAGAGTCGGGCTGGCAACCCATGCACTTAGCAATTTACCAGCAAGAACAGGTCATAGCCTTACTACCCGGGTATCTAAAACATCATTCTTATGGTGAATATGTATTTGACTGGGCTTGGGCTGAAGCCTACCAACAGCATGGCTTAGAGTATTACCCTAAATGGCTTTGCGGCGTGCCATTCACGCCTATTGCTGGGCAAAGAGTTAGTATTAACTATGCTGATCCTACTGAAGTCTATGCTTACATTCAGCACATACTCACGGCAACAGCAGCGCAGTTAGACTGGTCAGGTTGGCATATAAATTTTTGCCATCAGCAGCAAGCGACTGCATTAACTAGCGACACCGTAATGCAACGTCATGGCGTGCAGTTTCAGTGGTTTAATGAAGGCTATAAATGCTTCGAGGATTTTTTAGCTTCACTCACCGCAAGAAAGCGTAAATCGCTCAAAAAAGAACGCGCTAAAATAACTGAACAGCAGATAGCCGTAGAATGGATCGAAGGTGCTGACATCAGCAAACAGCACATGCAGCAATTTAGTCATTTTTACCGCCAAACCTATTTGAAGCGCTCAGGCCACAATGGTTATTTGAATACCGCTTTTTTCGAGTTATTACAGCAAAGCATGGCCGACAAACTGGTGCTAATGTTCGCTAAATATCAAGGAGAGGTGATTGCCGCCACACTCAGCTTTAAAGATCAGAACTGTTTATATGGTCGTTACTGGGGAACGAACTATGAGCTCGATAGTTTGCACTTTGAGCTTTGCTATTACCAAGGCATTGAATACTGCATTGCCAACAAACTAAAACAGTTCCACTCTGGCGCGCAAGGTGAGCATAAAATAAGTCGAGGTTTTAAGCCTGTATATACCTATTCACTGCATCATATTCAGCACGGTGATTTTGCAGCTGCCATCAGTGATTTTATAATTAGAGAACGCCAACATATGGCGCTCTATAAAGCCCAATGCGAAAGCTTACTGCCTTTTAAACAGCAATAATTGGTTGTTTGCAGGCATTTGCACATCTTCAACAAAGGTTAAGCCAGCTTGCTCAGCGAGTTGGCAAATCGCTTCAAAATCACGAATGGCACTATTTTCATCTTGCTGTTTTAAAAAAGCATCAAATTCAGCATTGCTGGCACTGGTATACTTACCTTGATACTTAAATGGCCCATAAATACACAATTTACCTTTAGCCGCTAAATGCTTTGCTACACCTTGGAAAAAGCTCTCCACAAGCGGCCAGCTAATAATGTGCATCGTATTCGCAGTAAAAATAGCATTCACTGTTTCAACAGGCCAAGGATCATTGAGGTCGAGTGTTAATGGCGCATGTAAGTTAGATAGTTCAGCTTCTTGATGCCACTCTAAAATCCCAGGGTGATTAACCTCGCGATCACTACAATGCCACTGCAAATGTGCTAAATGCGTTGCAAAATGCACACTATGTTGCCCCGTACCAGAGCCTACCTCTAATACATTCGTCACATCAGAAAAGAACTCTTCTAATACGTTTAAAATAGGTAATTTGTTGTTTTCACAGGCTTGAGAGAAGGGTTTATCCATATAAATTAATGCACCATGTTTGGTAATTCGTGCACAACAGTAAAGCAAAAATAAATAGCAAAGTCGCGATGTATTTATTATTTAAAAATATAAAACCATTATTTTCAGCAGGTTACGATTATTAATTAATATTGGTACAGCTTATGCAATTTCTTAAGTGAATTAATCAATAGGAGTAATATTATGTATATCTCACCCTACACTGCTGTAGATGCAGCACTTGCTGCCAGCGAACGCGCTGAAAGCGAAAAAGCCGCCTTAACAAGTTGTGATGCTAGAGCAACTGTGATCGAACTACTTTCTCAATGTAATAAAGAAAATGTACAGGCGCCGAAAAAACATGAAACAGACCAGATTTTTATTCTCGGCTACAATTAATCACTCACAGTTAATCTATCCAGTCTTAGCTTCACTAGATAAGACTTGCACTAAAACCGATTAGCTGTAATGATAACAATTATCATTACAGCTAATCGGTTTTTCTATGCACTCTCACAATGCTATGCTGCAATATCAGCGGCAAATGAAATGTGTTTGCCAAAGACCAGGGCTACATGCCCCTGCACTTGTTGCTAACTATGTTGAAGCGGGTTTAAACATTGCACGCTATTACGAAAAGCATCACAACTTTATTTTGCAAGAGCTGTATCTAAGACGCACCTTTCATGAATTGCTTGAAAAGATGTGTGATTCATTGGTACATAATGCAATTCGTAAACAATGTTTGGCTCAGCTTTATAAACCGCAACTTGCGCTAAAGCGTTATTACAAAACTCATAACTGTATTGAAAAGTATTTCAGTTTGGAGCGAGAAGCATGTCTTCTCAGCCAAGAATTTAACCCGATTTAGGAGTGTTTATGAGCCAATTTAGAACCGAATCAGATAGCATGGGCGAACTACAAGTCCCAGCAGACGCTTTGTATCAAGCTCAAACGCAACGTGCTATCAACAATTTTAAAATTAGTGGCTTAGCCATGCCTAAGCAATTTATCACAGCCCTCGCCTATATTAAGCAAGCCGCCGCACAAAGTAACGCCGCATTAGGTCACTTGAACCAAGGCAAAGCGAAAGCAATTGAGCAAGCATGCCAAGAAATCATCGATGGTAAACACTTTTCAGAGTTTCCTGTTGATGTATTTCAAACCGGCTCTGGCACTAGCTCTAATATGAATGCCAATGAGGTAATAGCGACACTGGCAAGCCAACTGGCAAACGAAACTATTCACCCCAATGATGACGTGAATATGGGACAAAGCTCAAATGATGTGATCCCCACAGCAATTGCTGTAAGTAGCGCTATTAACATCATTTATGAACTATTTCCTAAACTAGATAAACTCAGTCAAAGCTTGCAAAACAAGCAAGCCGAAGTCGGCCATATTGTTAAAACTGGTCGCACTCATTTAATGGATGCCATGCCAGTAAGTTTTGCGCAAACATTAGCTGCATGGCAGTTACAAGTCGATCACGCCATGACAGGTATTCGCCAAGCACTAGAGCGGGTTTGTGAACTTGCACAAGGTGGTACAGCCGTTGGTACTGGTATCAATGCCGATCCAGCGTTTGCCGGTCAGTTTTGTCAGCACTTAAGTGAGAATTTAGGTATTCGCTTTAGCCCGAGCAAAAACTTCTTTTATAACATAGGTTCACAAGATGCTATTGTAGCGCTTTCGGGTCAGCTTAAGGTATTAGCCGTAGCACAGATGAAAATAGCCAATGACCTGCGCTGGATGAACTCAGGCCCTCTTGCAGGTCTTGGTGAAATCGAGCTTCAAGCCTTACAGCCTGGTTCATCAATTATGCCGGGTAAAGTAAACCCAGTAATCCCTGAAGCTGCAGCTATGGTCAGCGCACAAGTTATTGGCAATGACGCCACTATTACTGTGGCTGGTCAAGCTGGTAATTTTGAACTTAATGTGATGCTACCTGTGATTGCCTTAAACATTCTGCAAAGTATCGAACTGCTGGCTAATAGCAGTGAGGCACTTGCAGATAAAGCGATTACCAGCTTTAAAGTAAACCAGAGCAATGTTGATAAAGCACTCGCCAAAAACCCAATTCTGGTTACGGCACTTAATCCGGTGATCGGCTATAGCAAAGCAGCTAAAATTGCCAAATTAGCTTATCAAGAAGGCCGTCCAATTATTGATGTTGCTGCAGAACATACTGATATCTCACGTGAAGAATTGAGTGAGTTACTCAACCCAGCCAAACTAACCCAAGGCGGTTTGTAATCCTTTAGTACTCCTGTAGCTCTGTGATAACAGAGCTACTTTCTGAAAACTAACGTTTTTATTGCTCCACTTTGAGCAATGTGTATGATAGTGAGTACTTATTCAACGATTTTTAGGTATGTTATGCGCTATCCTCTATTGGCAATTTTATTTCCTGTGTTATTAACTGCGTGCTCTGACGCTGCAACAGATGGGCAAGCCGAATCAACGGCAACAAGCGATAAACTTGTCGAGGCACCAAAAGCCGTAAAAATAGAAAATACTGAAGAAGTGACTAAAGCAGCTCCAGATAAAGCCACTATCAGCTCAGCCCATGAGCAGCTTAAACAATTAATCGATGATCCAAGCTGTGATAACAGCAGCCAATGTAAAGTATTACCTGTTGGTAGCCGTGCCTGTGGCGGCCCAAGTAGCTTCATTGTTTATTCAACCAAAACAGCTGACACGGCTGAAGTTGAAAAACTTGCAAAAGATATCACTGCCCTTGAAAAACAATTTAACGCAGCGAACGACATGATGAGTATTTGTCAGCATCTAACCGCACCAGGTGCGCAGTGTTCTGCTAATACTTGTGTTAAAATCGAAGGCTCAGCGGCAAGTGTATACTAAGGAATAAGCAATAATGGTTCGTTCATCGACTTTAAAGAAACTTTTCATCACTACAACTATGTTAGCAAGTATTGCTTTAACGGGTTGTGAAACAACAACGTCGGGTAGCTCTACAAGCGTTGATTTGAGTGATTTAAATGATCAGCTGAACGATATCGTTAGTAATAATAGTTGTACAGCTAGTTTTCAATGTAAGGTGTTAGAAGTCGGTGAAAGAGCATGTGGTGGCCCAAGCCGCTATGTGGTCTATTCAACATTGAACACGGCACAAGAAAAAGCAGAGCAACTTGCTGAGCAAATTACAGCAGTTGAGAGGTCATCTGGTCAAGCATTAACAGTTAACGACTGTTCACCTGTCTTACCGGTACAATCGCTGTGTATCTCACAGCAATGCCAAGCCATCGAGATTAAGTAAGTAATGCAATAAGGCCGGATACTATCACCACGCTGATGATACAAATCCCGGCCTTATAAATGTATTTTACATGCATTGTATTATGCACCCAGTAAGCATAAATGTAGCGAACAAAGTAACTTGCTGCAGTGCCAAATAATGCAAAAATAACTAAATACGCAAGTAAAATAATATCCACAGTCATGCCACTTCTTTCAAACATCTAGTCTCAGTGTAAGGGCTTAAAGAAGTAAAGGCAAAACCTTAGCTTTTTTTACTATGTTCAATGAGTAATTCAGCAACCCGCTGCTTTACAGCACGCTTATCATCGGCTGCAACACCAAAACGCTCAGCCAATAAGGCAATCTCTTCATCATTTAAGTTAAACGATAAACGCTGCCTGGTTTTTTTCGACTTAACGTCGAGCTCCAAAATCTTACGGATCATATCTGATGGGGTAAGCTCTTGGTCAATTGCTTGTTTTTTTATTGATTTTTGCACTTCACTGCTTAAATCAAACGCCATTTGCGTGGCTCTTACGGCCTGCTCCTGACGCTGCCACTTGGCTTTTGCATCACTCACTTGGCATCCCCAGGAAATAAATCAACAATATCGCTAATTGGTCTAGTTAACGTGAGTGATACTTCTGTTTCACCGCCTTCCCAGATCTCAATATTTAAACTATGTGATTCATCATCAGAGCTTAAACAAATCATTTCACACGGTTCACCGCCTTCGTCTTCGTAACGAGGTAAAGGCTGATTACGGTAATCCTTATTATGGAAATAACACACATAAGGGGCTTCTGTTTGTTTATAGCTTGATGCTAAAAAGTGGCTAAAGCGTTCAGGGCTATTCTGCACATTAATTGCCGTTAGCTCATCTTCATCAAAAATACGAGCGAACTCATCAAGGGTAAAAATCTCATCAACATCATCACGCTGAATTTTGATCGCAAAGTTTGCCCATTGTTCACCGTCATCTGATTCAATTTGCAAAAACACCACTTGGCCAGATTCACTCTCGAGTACCAGCTCATACTCTGCACTACGTTGATACTGATACGTTTGCACATCAATAACACGCAGTGTCTGTCCTTTTAACCAGCTTGGGTAAGCGAACGAATCAATCACAGTTAGCATATCACCAACGAGTAATTGGCTTGGATCAGTAAGCTGACGCTCTGGGGCTTTTTTAGATTTAAAAAAGTTAAACATTGGCTGACTCCTTGTTGAAGCAAAAAAGGTAACCCAGTGCGTGGGTTACCTTTTGTCTTTCCGTTAACTGATTAGCTATTTTGTTTTGCTTTAATACGCGCCAAAATATCTGCGCTTTTTGGGTTGGTATCGCCGATACCCGCTTCAGCCATTTTCGCTTTTAAATCATCGCCGTTAGTATCAGCTTCTAATTGCTTAGCCGCACCTAACTGGTCTTGACGGTCTTGCTGGCGTTGTTTAATACGCTCTAGAGACTCGCGTGCTGATGTCATTGATGAACTATTAGTATTTAGCGTGCTGTTAACAGCCATTGTTGCTTGCTGCACACTTTCAGTCGTTTTAACCATCGTTAATTGACGTTGGTTTTCTTTAATCGACTTTTCAGCTTCTTTAACTTGCTGCTTTAGTTGCACAATGTGGTTACTAAAGCCAGCTAACACTTCTTCGTGCTCTGCTTTTTCAGCTTCGAAATCACCGATTTTTTCTGCGATTTCTAATGCTAACGCTTCGTTACCTTTTTCAAGTGCTTGACCTGCATACGCTTCATGTTCTGCAATTGATGCATCTAGCGCGCTAATTTTACGCTTAGTTTGCATCTCTTTTGCCATTACTTCGGTAAGGCTTTTCTTAGCGCGTTGTAAGGCATTTTGTGCATCAGCAATTTCTTGTTCAAAGATACGGATACCGTTTGCATCAACAACTGCTTGTCCTGCTTCACGAGCGCCACCACGTACAGCTGTAAATAGTTTCTTTAAAATACTCATAATCTTAACTCCAGAAATTGCTAATTAATCGTTTAAATAAATGGTCACGGCTTCAAGTGCATCAATCGCATTGTCCGCCAGTGTTACCAACTCATGGGTAATATCATCAAACGATGAATTAACCGATAGCGCGCCAAAAATAGCGTATTTATCATCAATTTTTGCAAATGCGCTTAATGGAATTGGCACATTTAAACGTAGTAACGTTTCGTTTAACTCATTACGCATATCTGCTTGTACTTCGTTTTCAGCAAACAGGTAGCTAATACACAGTAATTGCTCTTCTGTTTGAGTAACAAAGATAGGTAACTCATCATTCCCATCGACGATAACTTGTAACACATCTTGTTCACCTTCGTTGGCAATCAAGAAAGACTCAAAGCTCACACCTTCTGTTTCAAAAGAAGCCAGTTTGATTGATAGTTCATTTAATTCCATGTCTCACCTTTTTACGTTTTGACATATTATGTCTGAGTTAAGATTTGCATAGCCGACATATTATGTCAACTATAAAATATCAATTTTTGTACAATTCGGTTTCAACTTGCCACGCTTGGCGATAATAATCATATAAGGTTCCAGAACCTAATCTATTGACTTCTATCGTGTTTACTTGTTCAAAAAAATGATTCGGAAACACAAAAGAAGCCAATAAATATTCTTTACTTACCCAACGAGATGGCACTGGTAATTCGTTAGTTTCACGAATTCGCTGACTTGCTGATTTGCCAGCCGTGGTCGCGATTGTCCAACCCCATTGACCAAACGAAGGAATATTTTGTTGGTATTGCTCAACATAACCAAAGCCAGCTGCTTTCATTGTTTTAGCAATACTTAAAAACGCTTTTTTCGCATGATAAGGCGATGTTGATTGCACAGCTACAGCCCCATCAGGCGCCAACAACTGACGCACATGATTATAAAAATAGTCACTGTACATCTTATTAAGGTCAGGATGGTTAGGGTCTGGTAGGTCAATCAAAATAGTGTCAAAGCGCATGCCTTTTGCCAACATAGCTTCAACTTCTAAAAAGGCATCTGCAATGCGAATATCAGCGCGAGGATCACTCATAGAATGCTTATTTAGCACTGTTAACCGTGTTCTTATTTCCTCTGGCGCGTCATATTCACCGACCTCATTGCCAAATAAGTTTAACAA
The DNA here is from genome assembly GCF_030297135.1 of Pseudoalteromonas apostichopi. NCBI lineage: Bacteria > Pseudomonadati > Pseudomonadota > Gammaproteobacteria > Alteromonadales > Pseudoalteromonadaceae > Pseudoalteromonas > Pseudoalteromonas apostichopi. Next base: position 1,796,089 of record NZ_AP028065.1, on the reverse strand, counting down.
CTGACCATCTAAATCAACCAAGGTGACATGCTTTACTGGCCACTTCAAAACATCGCGCAATGCAAGCCCGTCACCACCCCCGATGATCAACACGCGGTCATGACGATTTGAAGCCAACATAGCAGGATACACAAGCATTGAATGATAAATTTGCTCATCCACACTTGAGAACTGTAGACGGCCATTGAGGTAAAGATCAGTAATTGCATTCGGCTGATTGCGACTTAAACGCTCGGTTAACACTAAGTGCTGATACTTGGTTGCTTGCGAGTATATGACTTTATCTTTGTATAAAACATTGCTGAGGTTTTTCATCCAGCTGGTGCCAAGCACGAGCACAAATGCAAAAAACATCAACAACAGTACATGGCAAACCAACAATAACTTAGCGAAGCGAACATGTTGATGATAGCGCCATAAAAACACCAGACCAGCAATAATATTAAACAACGCCGTCCAAGCTGCCGCTTGCATAATTGGCATTGCAAGCATAATGCTTACCCAAATCGCAGCACCGACACCGGCGCCAATATAATCAGCCCCGTAAATAGTACCCGCATTATTTTCTAAAAAGCGACCATAAACCTGCTGGCGAATACGCGCGATCAAAGGGATCTCCATACCAATTAATAGCCCGAGTAATAGGCCAAACACATAGGGTAAGAAACGTGACCACTCCTGTAGCTTTTCAAATACATAGCCGTTAAGGACAGTATCCGCAGGCAGGTTAAAAATTTCAGAGAAGATATGCGGCAATGAATAACTCACAGCGATAACGCTAGCAATCGCTAAAATACAGCCCATGCCGACCAAAGCAATAATACTCTCAAGCCAAGCAAAAGCAGTAAATGCATCTTTAAACCAACGCGCTAAAAAAGCACCGATACCCATAGCCACAATCATGGTACCAATCATGGCATAAATGGCGCTCTCGACCGAGCCTAGAACCCGACCTGCATAATGAGATAGCAGATATTCATAAATAAGGCCGCACCCAGCGAGTACGGCCATAACAGTTATTAATAGGAAGTCATGCCCAAGTAGATTGGCCCTACTTGGGGCGCTTGTTGTAGTAGACACTTAATTAGGCACCTAACAAGGTTGCCATAGTCGAACCTATCGCAAATGAAACCGCTGCAGAGATAGCAGCTACACCTACGTTTTTCTGGCGGTTTACTTCATCTGAAATATCACAGCCTGATAAGATGATTTTGATAGTCACTAAGTGTAATAAAATGAAGGCAACTAAACTTACCGCTGCACTTAATGCCCAGTAACCTAAACTAGCAGCAATGTTGTCAGCCGCATAAGGAGCGATACCTGATGCAGCAGTTAATGCCAATGCACTACCCACTAAAAAGCCAGCGTAACGAATACCCACGGCTAAGTTGCCGTCGATAACCGCTTGTTGCAAGCAGTCACCACTGCGATTAGTACGCTTGAATAACTGCACGCGATATTGGCTGATCAATAGCATCGCAATGCTGCCAATTGCAAAGGCCGCGATCACGATTGGAATACCATGCCAGCCTTCGGTCGCCACCCAAAATAAAGCTGAGCGAATAACAATAGCTACACTCACTACATGACCAAAATCAATCAATGCAGCAGTTGCGTTGCCTTTTACGATTTCGTCATGCAGACTCACTTTACGAAGCGCTACCTTGTCTTGGAAGAAGTGACCAAGCTTAATAAGCACAATTGCCATCACACCATAACCTAGCATTTGTAATGCTTCTTGTTGTAGGGTAGGTGCAAATGCGCCGCTGCTTACACCACTAAGAACAATGGCAAGTGCCACAAGTCCGGCCGCAAAACTAATACCAAAAGCAAAATTGTCGCGCTCAGTTATTTCATCATTAGCATGTAAATTAGATACCCAGCCTTTGATAAATTTTAGGCTGACAAATAAAGCGATAATGATTGCAAAGTCGATTGCTAAAGCTTGCAACGACCAAGTTGTTATTCCATTAAATTCATACATATGTTGTAACTCCGGTGGTTATTCTTTTCACTACTTACCGCGGCTAATGCCACGTGATGTTCTGCTCGAGCTGTTTCGTAATGACCCAGAGCTTTTACTGTAACTACTGCTAGAAGCATAGCTACTACGGGTGCGTGGTGGTGTATAGCTGCTTCGGCTTAATCCAGATGCACCACTGCGTTTAGTGGCATACGGACTAGTGAATTGTTTACCCTGGCGTTGATAAGACTGACGAGTACGCGTCTCTACCGTTTGTTGTGCTTTAATCTGTTTTGGGCTCGAATAACGATAACGGCCATAGTCATTGTAATAGCTGTACTTTCTGTTTCTGCTCCAGCGACCATATTCAACTCGGTCGAATACATCGCCCAACATACGATACATCCCATACCAAACCCAAAAGCTTGTACCGTTGCTATTAGTTTGCCACTGCCCATAGTTAGGGTTACCGACCAATTGGTTACCAACGCTTTCACCTTCAGCTGCTTCACTAATAGCGCCAACCCTTGCTAGTGACCCTTGCGACATGTCTGCAAGCATATTGATAGGATCAGTAAGCGCATCTTGAAATAAAGATGGCTTAGCAGCATCACGAATGAGATCAAGTTGATGAAGGGTATCTTCATAAGGTGGTATTAGATAAGTAGACTTAACATCTGCTAAGCGTTGTGTAAGACCTGTATAAATAGCCCCGTCACGGGTCGCATCAAGACTAATTACTCGTGCGATCTCAGAAAGTTGCGGCTGCTGCTCAGCAAGCACCTGTCCGTATTGTTTAAGTATCGTCGCATTACGCAAAGAGCCATTATCAAGCGCTGTACCAAGCTGATTTAATTCAACCTCAGCTTTTTCTATGGATTGTTGTATTGTTTGTTTCAGCTGCTCTTCTTTCGACTCACAGCCCATAAGCAAGCTTACCAAACAAAACAGGCTAATAAGTTTCCAAGCTTTTATTTGAGACATTCATGTCACCTGATTGTGGTTTAAAAACGCAAATAGTTTTACATAGCTCAGGTACTAAACCAAGATTAAAATTGCAACAAAGGGTAAATTTGGTTGGTACGTTGGGTGGATCGCAGCGAAACCCAACACAGAGCTATCAGCGTTCAGCTGCTTTGTGGAGGTGTTTGGTGCTGAGTCTCCCTCTGCCAGAGGCTCTAGGCTCTAGGCTCTAGGCTCTAGGCTCTAGGCAAAGTGTAGTTGTAGGAATGGCTTCAACCATGAATATATTGGTTATGGCCTAGATTCGGCACTGACGTGCCTCCTACAGGGGTTTGTTGCTGAGGGAGACTCTGCACTATACAACCCCACATTTCAACTGACGTCTGACGGCTGAAAGCTGACATCTCCAGACGCAAAAAAGCCCGACTCTTTCGAATCGGGCTTTCTTTAATTTGGAGCCTGGCAATGTCCTACTTTCACATGGCAAATGCCACACTATCATCGGCGCTGTTTCGTTTCACTACTGAGTTCGGCATGGGGTCAGGTGGGTCCAAAACGCTATTGTCACCAAGCAAATTTGGGTCGTTAATCGCCTTGGCAATCAACTAAAATTCGGAATTCTGATATCAAGTAAATGTCTACTTTAGTTTCTTAACTTCTGTCTGTTACGCTGTCATAAAACGCGTTTGGCGTTGTATGGTTAAGCCTCACGGGTAATTAGTACAGGTTAGCTTAATGGCTCGCACCACTTCCACATCCTGCCTATCAACGTTGTAGTCTTCAACGGCCCTTCAGAGACTTTAAAAGTCTAGTGAGAACTCATCTCGAGGCCTGCTTCGCGCTTAGATGCTTTCAGCGCTTATCAGTTCCGAACGTAGCTACCGGGCAGTGCCATTGGCATGACAACCCGAACACCAGCGGTTCGTTCACTCCGGTCCTCTCGTACTAGGAGCAACCCCTCTCAATTCTCAAACGCCCACGGCAGATAGGGACCGAACTGTCTCACGACGTTCTAAACCCAGCTCGCGTACCACTTTAAATGGCGAACAGCCATACCCTTGGGACCGACTTCAGCCCCAGGATGTGATGAGCCGACATCGAGGTGCCAAACACCGCCGTCGATATGAACTCTTGGGCGGTATCAGCCTGTTATCCCCGGAGTACCTTTTATCCGTTGAGCGATGGCCCTTCCATTCAGAACCACCGGATCACTATGACCTACTTTCGTACCTGCTCGACGTGTCTGTCTCGCAGTTAAGCTGGCTTCTACCATTACACTAACCGTACGATGTCCGACCGTACTTAGCCAACCTTCGTGCTCCTCCGTTACTCTTTGGGAGGAGACCGCCCCAGTCAAACTACCCACCAGGCACTGTCCGTAATCCCGATTAGGGACCAACGTTAGAACATCAAAACTACAAGGGTGGTATTTCAAGGACGGCTCCACAAAGACTAGCGTCTCTGCTTCAAAGCCTCCCACCTATCCTACACATGTAGGTTCAATGTTCAGTGCCAAGCTGTAGTAAAGGTTCACGGGGTCTTTCCGTCTAGCCGCGGGTACACAGCATCTTCACTGCGATTTCAATTTCACTGAGTCTCGGGTGGAGACAGCGTGGCCATGGTTACACCATTCGTGCAGGTCGGAACTTACCCGACAAGGAATTTCGCTACCTTAGGACCGTTATAGTTACGGCCGCCGTTTACCGGGGCTTCGATCAAGAGCTTCGTCCGAAAACTAACCCCATCAATTAACCTTCCGGCACCGGGCAGGTGTCACACCGTATACGTCATCTTGCGATTTTGCACAGTGCTGTGTTTTTAATAAACAGTCCCAGCCACCTGGTCACTGCGGCTCCCGTCCGCTTAAAGAGCAAGTCTCATCACAGATAGGAGCGTACCTTCTCCCGAAGTTACGGTACGATTTTGCCTAGTTCCTTCACCCGAGTTCTCTCAAGCGCCTTAGTATTCTCTACCTGACCACCTGTGTCGGTTTGGGGTACGATTCGGTATAATCTGAAGCTTAGAGGCTTTTCCTGGAAGTATGGCATCAACAACTTCACACCCTTGGGTGCTCGTCTCGTGTCTCAGTCTTAAGAGTCCGGATTTTCCTAAACTCTCAACCTACTCACTTTCACATGGACAACCAACGCCATGCTTGTTTAGCCTGCTCCGTCCCCCCATCGCAATTATACCAAGTACGGGAATATTAACCCGTTTCCCATCGACTACGCCTTTCGGCCTCGCCTTAGGGGTCGACTTACCCTACCCTGATTAACATGGGATAGGAACCCTTGGTCTTCCGGCGTGCGGGTTTTTCACCCGCATTATCGTTACTCATGTCAGCATTCGCACTTCTGATACCTCCAGCATACCTCCCGGTACACCTTCAACGGCTTACAGAACGCTCCCCTACCACTCAAACAAAGTTTGAATCCGCAGCTTCGGTGCATAGTTTAGCCCCGTTACATCTTCCGCGCAGACCGACTCGACCAGTGAGCTATTACGCTTTCTTTAAAGGATGGCTGCTTCTAAGCCAACCTCCTGGCTGTCTGGGCCTTTCCACATCGTTTCCCACTTAACTATGACTTTGGGACCTTAGCTGGCGGTCTGGGTTGTTTCCCTCTTCACGACGGACGTTAGCACCCGCCGTGTGTCTCCCGGATAGTACTTTACGGTATTCGGAGTTTGCAAAGGGTTGGTAAGTCGGGATGACCCCCTAGCCTTAACAGTGCTCTACCCCCGTAAGTATTCGTCCGAGGCTCTACCTAAATAGATTTCGGGGAGAACCAGCTATCTCCCGGTTTGATTAGCCTTTCACTCCTAGCCACAGGTCATCCCCTAACTTTTCAACGTTAGTGGGTTCGGTCCTCCAGTTGATGTTACTCAACCTTCAACCTGCCCATGGCTAGATCACCGGGTTTCGGGTCTATACCTTGCAACTAAACGCGCAGTTAACGCTCGCTTTCACTACGGCTACCCTAATCGGTTAACCTCGCTACAAAATATAAGTCGCTGACCCATTATACAAAAGGTACGCAGTCACCCTCGAGGGGCTCCTACTGCTTGTACGTACACGGTTTCAGGTTCTATTTCACTCCCCTCACAGGGGTTCTTTTCGCCTTTCCCTCACGGTACTGGTTCACTATCGGTCAGTTGGGAGTATTTAGCCTTAGATGATGGTCCACCTATATTCAGTCAAAGTTTCACGTGCTCCGACCTACTCGATTTCACTTAAGATGCATTTTCGTGTACGGGACTATCACCCTGTATCGTCAAACTTTCCAGAATGTTTCACTAACACATAATAAGCTTAAGGGCTGGTCCGGTTTCGCTCGCCGCTACTTCCGGAATCTCGGTTGATTTCTGTTCCTACGGGTACTTAGATGTTTCAGTTCTCCGCGTTCGCCTCGTTAACCTATGTATTCAGTTAACGATACCTGCAAGCAGGTGGGTTTCCCCATTCGGAAATCCTAGTCTCAAGCGCTTTTTACTAGCTTGACTAGGCTTATCGCAAGTTAATACGTCCTTCATCGCCTCCAACTGCCAAGGCATCCACCGTGTACGCTTAGTCACTTAACCATACAACCCAAACGGGTCTTTGTTAGTGACAGCTGTTAACTTCGCCAGAAGTTAATTCATCAAATAATGATGAGAATACTAAAGTAGATACCAATTAATCTTTCGATTAATGGCATATTTTTACTTTTGAAAACTCTTTATAGATACGAATATCTATAAGAATTTTAATATCAGCTTTCCAAATTTTTAAAGAGCAAGAGAATAAACTTCTCAAAATTAAACACACTCTATTCTCAAGCAGTTTATTACCTGATTAAGAATGTTTATTTTTAAGGAGTAAAAGTGGTGGAGCTAAGCAGGATCGAACTGCTGACCTCCTGCGTGCAAGGCAGGCGCTCTCCCAGCTGAGCTATAGCCCCACATATGCTGGTACTTACTGTTTAGTTTCCACTTCAAAGAAGTGGTGGGTCTGAGTAGATTTGAACTACCGACCTCACCCTTATCAGGGGTGCGCTCTAACCAACTGAGCTACAGACCCAAACAATAAGTGTTGTTCTCTTTACAATCAACAATCATCTGTGTGGACACTACGAACAAATAAGTTCTAAATCGTATAAGGAGGTGATCCAGCCCCAGGTTCCCCTAGGGCTACCTTGTTACGACTTCACCCCAGTCATGAATCACTCCGTGGTGAACGTCCTCCCGAAGGTTAGACTATCCACTTCTGGAGCAACCCACTCCCATGGTGTGACGGGCGGTGTGTACAAGGCCCGGGAACGTATTCACCGCATCATTCTGATATGCGATTACTAGCGATTCCGACTTCATGGAGTCGAGTTGCAGACTCCAATCCGGACTACGACGCACTTTAAGTGATTCGCTTACCCTCGCAGGTTCGCAGCACTCTGTATGCGCCATTGTAGCACGTGTGTAGCCCTACACGTAAGGGCCATGATGACTTGACGTCGTCCCCACCTTCCTCCGGTTTATCACCGGCAGTCTCCTTAGAGTTCCCGACCGAATCGCTGGCAACTAAGGATAGGGGTTGCGCTCGTTGCGGGACTTAACCCAACATCTCACAACACGAGCTGACGACAGCCATGCAGCACCTGTATCAGAGTTCCCGAAGGCACCAAACCATCTCTGGTAAGTTCTCTGTATGTCAAGTGTAGGTAAGGTTCTTCGCGTTGCATCGAATTAAACCACATGCTCCACCGCTTGTGCGGGCCCCCGTCAATTCATTTGAGTTTTAACCTTGCGGCCGTACTCCCCAGGCGGTCTACTTAATGCGTTAGCTTTGAAAAACAAGTCCGAAGACCCGAGCTTCTAGTAGACATCGTTTACGGCGTGGACTACCAGGGTATCTAATCCTGTTTGCTCCCCACGCTTTCGTACATGAGCGTCAGTGTTGACCCAGGTGGCTGCCTTCGCCATCGGTATTCCTTCAGATCTCTACGCATTTCACCGCTACACCTGAAATTCTACCACCCTCTATCACACTCTAGTTTGCCAGTTCGAAATGCAGTTCCCAGGTTGAGCCCGGGGCTTTCACATCTCGCTTAACAAACCGCCTGCGTACGCTTTACGCCCAGTAATTCCGATTAACGCTCGCACCCTCCGTATTACCGCGGCTGCTGGCACGGAGTTAGCCGGTGCTTCTTCTGTAAGTAACGTCACAGCTAAGTGCTATTAACACTTAACCTTTCCTCCTTACTGAAAGTGCTTTACAACCCGAAGGCCTTCTTCACACACGCGGCATGGCTGCATCAGGCTTGCGCCCATTGTGCAATATTCCCCACTGCTGCCTCCCGTAGGAGTCTGGGCCGTGTCTCAGTCCCAGTGTGGCTGATCATCCTCTCAAACCAGCTAGGGATCGTCGCCTTGGTGAGCCATTACCTCACCAACTAGCTAATCCCACTTGGGCTAATCTTATGGCGTGAGGCCCGAAGGTCCCCCACTTTGGTCCGTAGACATCATGCGGTATTAGCAGTCGTTTCCAACTGTTGTCCCCCACCATAAGGCATATTCCCAAGCATTACTCACCCGTCCGCCGCTCGACGCCAGAGGTGCAAGCACCTCTTCGTTTCCGCTCGACTTGCATGTGTTAGGCCTGCCGCCAGCGTTCAATCTGAGCCATGATCAAACTCTTCAATTAAAAGTTTTTTCTGTCCCGAAGGACATGCTCAATGAATTCTGAATTTTGATATCTTTCGATATCGAATTGACTGTGCTGAAACAAGTAAACTTGTTTCCGTTGGTCACTCAGTTCAATTGAGACTCTAAATTTGTTTGCGTCATCTAGCGAACTAGAATCTGCTGTTAGAACTCAATCTGTACGAGTGCCCACACAGATGATTGCTTTATATTGTTAAAGAACGTTGCGACGTTGTCGCTAGGGATGCGTATAATACATCCTTAATTTTTCGAGTCAACACTTAATTTCAAACTTTCTTTCGATAATTTGAAACCGAAGTTTCACTTAACTCTCTGCTACGTTGTTCAGCGTCTTTCGTTGCTGCCCGCCGTGTCAGTGGGGTCGCATTATAGGGAGATGGATTTTTTACGCAAGCACTTTTTTCAATAAAATTTAAAAAAATGTACTGTTCGCTCAGCTTTTGAACTAAACACCCTGAAACTGGGTGTTTTACAATCAAATTAGGGGCCTTTTGATGTATTTCTTTGCTTCGCTGTTACACTAGACTGAGCGCATTTTTAAAATTTAAGGTGAATTTATGACTATCCGTTCTTATAAAGGGATCACTCCGACATTCGATAATAGTGTTTATATTGATGAGTCATCAGTTTTAGTAGGTGATATTTCGCTTGGCAAGGATTCAAGTGTTTGGCCTCTTGTTGCTGCGCGTGGTGATGTTAACTATATCCGTATTGGTGAGCGTACGAACATTCAAGACGGCAGTGTTTTACATTTAACTCGTGCCTCTAAGTCAAATCCAGATGGTTACCCTCTTATAATTGGAGATGATGTCACTGTTGGCCATAAAGTCATGCTACACGGCTGCCAACTTGGTAATCGTATTCTTGTGGGGATGGGTGCAATAGTGATGGACAATGCAATTGTTGAAGATGATGTGATCATTGGTGGTGGTTCATTGGTCCCACCTAATAAGCGTTTAGAGTCAGGTTACTTATATGTAGGTAGTCCGGTTAAACAGGCCCGCCCTTTAACAGAACAAGAGCGCGCCTTTTTAAAAATTTCTGCTGACAATTATGTTCAGCTTAAAGATGAATACTTAGCTGAGGGCTAAAACACCTCGGTTAATTCAATTTGTCCTGCCGAGTTATACTGTTCATCTTCGATCAGTTTCTCGGCGAGCTCTTCGTAATCGAAACGATAAGATTCAAAGTAATTAACTGCGCTGCTTTGGGCGGCAAAATCATACTTGCTGGTATCAATAATACACTCCACCATCAAGCCACTTACTTGAGCAAAGAACACCAACTGCTTTTCATCGGGCTTAAATTCAAGTCGGTCGATAAATTGGATAGCTTGATTCACGCAATTTCTCCTGCTTTAAGCGCGTTCACAATGGGAAGAATTTCTGGCATTTTATTGCGCCATACAAAATAAGCTTGTGCAGCTTGACCAACCAGCATGCCACAACCATCGAGTGTTAAACATGTTGGGTTAATCGACTTAACCCAACTAATGAATGCCGTATCATCATTCGCGTAAAACATATCGTATGCGCACTGGCACTTTGCAACGTGCTGCTGTGCTATACCTGGCAAGTCTCCAGTTACACTACTTGATGTAGAATTGATAACCACATTATAGTTACTTGCTGGGATATCATTTAAACCACAACCTTGCACATCTATCTCCCCCTTAAAATGACTTGCAAGTGCTTGCGCTTTTTCAACGGTACGGTTGGCTATTGTTAAGCTTTCGATTTGTTCATTCAATAATGGTTGAATGACACCTCTCGCCGCACCACCCGCTCCAATAAGAAGTACTCGCTGACCTTTTAAAATGACATTATTGGCTAAAAGGTCTTTAACCAGCCCTACACCATCGGTGTTATCACCGAGTAAGCGGCCATCTTCGAGTTGTTTAATGGTATTAACGGCCTCGGCTATTTTTGCTTGTTCTGTTAGTTCATCTACCATGGCAAAAGCCTGCTCTTTAAATGGCAAAGTGACATTAGCCCCTTTACCACCAGCAGCGAAAAACCCAGTGACAGTTTTTTCAAATGCATCTGTTGGTGCTAAAATGGCGCTGTATTCGATTTGCTCGTTTAATGATGCAGCAAATTGTGCGTGTATTGCGGGTGATTTCGAATGTTTGATTGGATTTCCAAAAACCGCGTATTTGTCCATAGTGAAGCAACCTCTTCGCCCTGTAGAGCTTTATTAATATTATGATTAAACGACTTTTTTCTAAATCGAAACCAATGCCTGAAACGCCTACCCCAGAAAAAACACCTTATGAAATTATTGGTGGTGAAGCAGGAGCTCGAGCAATTGCAAATCGATTTTACGACATAATGGCCACTGATGAATACGCCAAACCATTATATGATATGCATCCTCAGCCTTTAGATAGAATTCGCCAAGTATTCTTTGAGTTTTTATCTGGCTGGCTGGGCGGCCCCGACCTATTTGTTGAAAAATATGGTCACCCGATGCTAAGAAAGCGTCACATGCCTTTCCCTATTGATCAAGACTTACGTGACCAATGGATGCATTGTATGAATAAAACGCTCGATATCGAAATTGATAACCCACTACTTCGCGAAGGGTTAAGACAATCTTTATCGCAACTCGCCAGCCATATGATCAATCAAAACTAACTAAGCTTTGCGCTATATCAATGTACGCTTTTTTTAAATAAAGATAATAAATTTTCCTTAATTTAGAAAAAGCGTCGTCGCATGAAATCAATCCAATTTAAAATTTATGCCCTGTTGGCACTGACAGGCGTATTGGTATTATTTGCCAGTATATTCAGCAGCGCCAAGCAACAACATGAATTAGCGCAAGATACCGTTGAAAGTAACATAAAACTGCTTGCCGATAATTACTTTGATTCTATTAACACCATGATGCTAACTGGCACTATGGCTAATCGTGAAATTCTGAGTACTAAATTAAGAAGCCACCCTAATATTGAAGATGCCCATATCATACGTAGTCCAATCGTTAATAAAATTTATGGGTCAGGAAATGCCAACCAGGTTGCGACTAACGATACTGAGCGAAAAGCACTGACAGGTACTGAAGCATTATTTATTGATAATCAAAATAGCACGATGACCTATCTGAAGCCTATGTTTGCTCGCAGTGATTATAAAGGCACTAATTGCTTAGGCTGCCATCAAGCGCAGGAAGGTGATGTATTAGGAGTAGTAAAAATTAGTTATTCGTTGGCTGATATTGAGCAAGAAGTATCACAAAACACCTTAATGAATACACTGCTATTAACTGCTATTTTCATTTCTGCATTTTCACTGCTGGCAGTGATGTTTAGAAAAGTATTTATTAAACGCTTGAAAGTCATTAGTCATACTATGCACTTAGCAACCACCAATAAAGATTTAAGCCTCACTGTAGACGACAGCAATAATGACGAACTGAGCTCACTTGCCACCAGCTTTAATCACATGATTGGCGCCTTTAAGGATAATATTGCGCAGGTTTCCCACTCTTCTAAGGTATTGATCCATTCAGCCGAAAGCATTTATGCCTCAGTAGATGCCACGGAACAGGCTATCTTAAAGCAAAAGCAAGGAACAGACTCTGTCGCTGCCGCCATCAATGAACTCGAAAGTTCATCAAGCGAAGTTAAAAACACCACGCATTTTGCTTCTGAGAAATCAGAACACAGTAACCAACTTGCACAGCAAAGCTTGCATGTTGCAGAACACACTGAGCAAAGTATCAATCAACTTGCGGCTGATGTTAGAGCGGCCGCCGAGCAAGTAACTCAATTACAAACCCAAACGTTAGACGTTGGTAAAGTACTTGAGGTGATCAGTAGTATTGCTGAACAAACTAACTTACTTGCGCTCAATGCGGCTATTGAAGCCGCCCGTGCTGGAGAAGCTGGTCGAGGATTTGCCGTTGTGGCCGATGAAGTGCGCACTTTGGCAACCCGCACCCATGACTCAACCGACGAAATTCGCCGCACTATAGACAAATTACAAAGCGAAGCGGCACACACCGTTAATACTATGAATAACTCTTGTGAAGAAGCAGACGAGCGTGCAGTCCAAGTTAAGCAAGTAGCTAAAGCATTACGTGATATTTCTTCACAAATGAGTGAGATAAATCAGCTTAACGTGCAAATTGCTGATGCCACTGAACAGCAAAATTTGGCGGCTGAAGAAATTAACCAAAGCGTTATAGCAATTAGTGATAATGCCGAGCACTCATTAGTCGATGCGCATGAAAACCAAAAAGTCAGTGAAGAGCTGTTGTCGTTAGCACGTTCACTGGATGAGCAAGTAAGGCGCTTTAAATTAAGCTAAATTGCACGTTTTTTATGCAACTGCTAGAGTTGTTATGAGTATTTCATAGTAAATAAGGATGTTTAAATGAAATTTATAACAACTCTTTTAGTCTGCATTGGTATTAGTGCGGCGCTACTATTGACCTATCAGTACAGCGTGAATGATTCCGCTAATCAAATAAGCACTATTAATGAATATATTTATCATGACGATATTCAGCAAATTGCTCAATCACTTCTCAGCCAAGGTAAAACGTCACAAAGCGATAAGCTTGAACAAAGTATTGTTGATGGTTTTGATAAGCTTATTCAGCACCCTGAATATTTTGAAGTGAAACTTGATTTCTATGCCTGTGATATCAGTCAGTGCTTAACACAGGTTAGCGCACCTATTGATACAACATCTGATCAGCTAGAGATATTAAAAGCAGAAGTGCTATTTAGTGTATTGGCAGAGCTGCCTAACAGTGACAGTGTTGCCACCCTAGTTGAGGGTGACAACATAATGTTGATTAGAGTGGTTTCAATACTTGATTAAAGCTGCCACTGGCGTGCAACTAGATCAGATTCTTTGCTATTTAACCAGTCTTGAGGGCGTAAATAGTACTGATACAGCTTAGCCTCTGGGCTGTCTGCAGCTGGTACATAGTTATATTCCCAACGTGCTAGTGGTGGCATCGACATTAAGATAGACTCAGTGCGTCCACCTGTTTGTAAGCCAAATAATGTTCCGCGGTCCCAAACAAGATTAAACTCAACATAACGACCACGACGATACAATTGGAAGTCGCGTTGTTGCTCAGTTATTGGCGTGTCTTTACGGCGCTCAATAATAGGTAGGTAAGCATCTAAATAACCATTTCCTACCGCCTGCATGAAAGCAAAGCTTTGTTCAAAGCCAAGCTCATTTAAATCATCAAAAAATAAGCCACCAACACCACGTGTTTCGTCGCGGTGTTTTAAATAAAAATAATCATCACACCAGTTTTTATATTTGTCGTAAACCTCTGCACCAAATGGCTGGCATAAATCGCTTGCCACCTGATGCCAATGTTGTACATCTTCAAATACAGCGTAAAAAGGCGTTAAATCAAAACCGCCACCAAACCACCAAATTGGCTCTTCGCCTTCTTTTTCGGCAATAAAGAAACGCACGTTGGCATGGCTAGTTGGAATATGTGGGTTATTAGGATGGATCACTAATGACACACCGCATGCATGAAAGCTACGACCAGCGAGCTCTGGACGATGCGCTGTTGCTGATGCTGGCATTGAAGCACCAAACACATGCGAGTAATTCACCCCACCCTGTTCAATGACATTGCCACCTTGGATAACACGAGTACGGCCACCGCCGCCTTCTGCACGTTGCCAATTATCTTCAACAAACTTTGCTTTGCCGTCGGCACTTTCAAGGCCCTGACAAATTGTATCTTGCAAGGCCATTAAATAGGTTTTAACTTGTTCGAGTAGCTCGCTTTGCATGTTTATCCTCTAAATACTTTTCCGGTCGCTGCGTCTTTGATCACACTTGGTTGGCTGTTGCCACCTAACGGCTCATCAACATAAAAATCTACCGTATCAGCAAATTCGCTTTTCGCTTGTGCGATAGTCATTACCGTTTCTTGACCAGTTAAGTTTGCACTTGTTGAAACCAAAGGCTTACCAAATTGCTGACACAAAGCTTTTACCGTCGGATGATCAGTAACACGCACAGCAATAGTATCAAACTGACCTGTTAACCACTTTGGCGTTTCTTTTGCAGCCGGCATCACCCAAGTGATAGCTCCTGGCCATTGTGAAAAGATATCAGCACGTTTATCCATTGGGATTTTGGCATCATCTACATACTTTAATAACTGGCCATAATTGTCAGCAATTAAAATTAAGCCTTTTTCTACAGGGCGTTGTTTGATGGCTAAAAGCTTTTCAACCGCGGCTTGGTTATCAGGATCGCAACCAAGACCAAAAACAGCTTCGGTTGGATAAACAATCACGCCACCTTGCTGCAAAGCATCAATTGCATTGGTTGGTTGTGCAACAGGATCAGACAAAGAAACTCTCCTAAAAAACGAATTACAAGTACATTAAGACTCGACTAACTTATGCATACACGACTTCTGAGGGCATTGTAACACAACACCTGAAGCTGTTTTCTTTTCGGTCATAATTGGCCAATGACAGGCCGGACACTCGGTCGCCACGGGTTTATGATTAAGTGTATATTTACAACGCGGATAGCTATCACAAGAATAAAAGGTTTTGCCAAACTTATTACTACGCGCAACCAGCTGACCTTTTTTGCATTTAGGGCAAGTAGGTAATTTAGGGGCATCGTCAGGCTCTTCATCATGAGCAATATAATGGCATTCTGGGTAACCAGTACAACCGATAAACATGCCATAACGGCCATTTTTAATTACCAATGGTTTGCCACACTCAGGACAGGCACTGTCTTCGAGAACTTTTATTTGTTGGCTATCATGATGTGCTAAAGGACGGATGTAGTCACACTTGGGGTAACTGGCACAGCCTAAAAAAGGGCCTGACTTTGAGTTGCGCATAACCAATTCAGAACCGCATTTAGGGCAAACCTCATACTCTTTTTCGAGTGCATGTTTATCTGCAGAAAAAAGAGAATGGTCGATTTTACTCATAAGATTCCTGTGGGGTTGGCTAATTTTCGCCTAATATACCCAAACTCAACAAAGATACAAGCAAAGTCGAACTAATGTAATACATCCGCTGGTTCGTCAAATATTAAGTCTTCCATTTGCGCGTAAGCTTGCTCTGAGCCCGGCACATTAAATAACACCATAAGGACCACCCACTTTAGATCTTCCAAAGAAATATATGGTTTATCCAAAGCACACAGTCTGTCTATAACCATTTCACGAGTTACGGTGTTAATTACACCAATTTGCTCGATAAACATTAAAAAACCACGACACTCAACACTCAGCATTTGGCATTCACTATCGGTGTAAATACGCATGGCATGTTGTGGCTGGGCATTAAGGTATGGATAGATGTCGCTTTGTTGCAAATCAGCCAGTTGCTCTAACCAATCAAGGGCTTTGTAGATTTCAGGTTTATTGAAGCCAGCACGAACTAACTCATCGGTAAGCTCATTCTCTTCAGTAAAGATTTCAGCTTCACTATGGATATAGTTTTCAAAAAGATACATGAGGATGTCAAACATGTTTATGTCCTCCTAGTCTTATATAACCATCGAGTACTCGTTCGATTTTATCTGCGAGCTCTAAGTCGAGTAACCGAGCTTGTACTTCGTTTACTGGTAATTGGCTTCGCTGTGTTATTTGATCAACACTTGTAACCTCATACCCTATACTTTTGAACACTGGGCAGTCGGGTTCATCTGCAATAGGCTGTTCTATACTATATAGACTGTTTTCACAGAAAAAGCTCACTTCATCAAGAATATCACTAATATTTTCTGTCAATTTAGCGCCTTGCTTAATTAAAAAATGACTTGCTTCTGAAAGTGGACTTTTTATCGAGCCTGGCACTGCAAACACCTCTTTATTCTGCTCAAGCGCATAGCGTACCGTTACCAGTGAGCCACTTTTAATTTGCGCCTCAACAATCAGTACTCCTAATGACAACCCAGAGATAATACGGTTTCGGCGCGGAAAGTTCGCTGCATTAGCAGCCGTGCCAGGTAGGAATTCAGAAACCAACAAGCCCCGCTCTGCAACTTGTTTGATAAGTAAGCTATGGCGTCTTGGATAAGCAATATCGATACCCGTGCCAAGTACAGCTATGGTATTGCCTGAGCCCGCTAATGCGCCTTTATGAGCAGCGCCATCAATCCCCATAGCCATACCTGATGTAACTGTCATTCCAACAGAACAAAGTTGATGGGCAAACTCGGCGGCTACTTCAATTCCTGTAGGTGTTGCATTACGGCTACCAACAATAGCTATTTGCGGTGACAGTAATAGTTCCGTGTTACCTAAACAAAACAATAATATAGGAGCGCTGGCTATTTGCTTGAGTAACGGCGGATAGCTGTCATCAAAATAACTAATGACCTTGATTTGCAGCTTAGCTATCTGCGCTTGATAGTGTGCAACTAACAGCCAGTCAGTATTAACTAAATTATCGGCTTGGCTCTTTGATAAGCCGAGCTGCTGCAGCTCTGAGGTAGTTAATGTAAATAACTCTCCCAGCGGCTGTTTTTGACTTAATGCAATAAGGCTTTTGATCCCAAGCCCTTTACATAAATAAAAGGCAAGCCAATGGGATAGCTTGCCTGAAACCTGTGCCATGCTCCCTCCTTAGAGCGCCCAATTTGTGAGTTAGTTTATAACTGCATAATCTCCAACTCGGATCGGATGCTGATTTTTCACTATCAGTGCATAGCTAACGTTGTCATATACCTTAAACACCATTAGCTCACCGACTTTTTCCTTTGGCATATGCCATACATTACTGTCTTCATCACTTTCAATACCAAAAAGCTCATTTGCATCAGTCATGAACTTCTCTAGGCTGTTAGAATCTTCGCGGTAACGCGGACCATTGCGACCGTCATACACTTCTGGTGATTGACGTTGAATATCAAGTACAAAACCTGGCTTCACTTGGTCAGCACCTAAGTTTAGTACAACAATATCCATGGTACTAAATTCACGCATTTCATTAGCTGCGGCGATAATAGTGCCATCTAAAGCAACTTCTGGGCGCTTCATAGTGAAATAGGCAGGCATCATTTGCCCTTCCATTGCTGGCATTAAGAAGTCATTAGGCTTGATCTCTTGTTTTACCAACTCAACCTTGACAGAGGCAGGTACACCGTTTTCCGCATCACCGCTTCTAAATGCTCGAACAATCGCCACAAGCTCCGCTTTGTTCGCCAGTACTTCATTTGTATTTGGATCGACAAGGTCATTACCTTTACGGTATACACCATAAGCCTCGTTTAGTGTTAAATCACCTTTAACGTAAAGAGTGTGACCAATAGTGTTCATTTTGGTATTAACGCTGGCACCTAAAATATACGGCTTTTGTGCAATAATATCGGCGCTAATTGCTTGTTCATAAGTCAAATATGGACGCAACAATTCGAGAGGCAAAGTCGGCACAGCTTGCTTACCCTTTGGTGTAATTCGCCCTTCAGGAGAGAGCTTTTTATAACGCGGATTTTTAACTAAACGTGGATTTCCGTCTTTATCGTAAATTAAACTGAGCGCATCACCCGGGTATATTAAATGCGGATTCGCGATTTGCGGGTTCATCTGCCACAAATCAGGCCATTGCCAAGGCTGGTCAAGATACACGCCAGAGATATCCCAAAGCGTGTCACCTTTTTTTACAACGTATTGTTTTGGCGCATCTTTTTTAATTGTTAAGACATCAGCAGCTACCGAAAAAGCACAGCTAAAGGCTAACAAAGCCGCAACTAGTGGGTATCTCATTTGGCTTCCTTGAGTTGTTTTTAGATTATTATCGACCAAAACCTGTTAAAGGTGAACACGAATGGCTAAAATAAGAGCATACAATACCCTAAATGAATCACAAGTGTAAAAGGTAACTATGGCTAGGTTAGAAGTTTTGAGATTTCCGGATGAGCGTTTGCGTACAATCGCGAAAGAAGTACCAGAAGTAAACGATGAAGTTCGTCAAATCGTCAAAGACATGCTTGAAACTATGTATGACGAAAACGGTATCGGCTTAGCAGCAACGCAAGTAGATATCCACCAGCGAATTGTGGTGATCGACGTATCTGAAGAGCGCGACCAACCGTTAGTATTAATCAACCCAGAAATCACTAAGAAAGATGGCTCAACAGTCAGTGAAGAAGGCTGTTTATCAGTCCCTTATTCATACGCAAAAGTTGACCGCGCAGAAACTGTTACTGTTAAAGCGCTTAATGAAAATGGTGAAGAATTCAGCTTAGACGCTGACGAGCTATTAGCGATTTGTATTCAGCATGAGCTTGATCACCTTAAAGGCACTCTTTTTATTGATTATCTATCGCCTTTAAAGCGCCAACGTATCCGTAAAAAGCTTGAAAAAGAAGCTAAGCTGGCTGCTAAATCATAAGTTCATCAATAGGAATATCTGTGACACAACCATTACGCATTATTTTTGCTGGTACGCCGGACTTCGCTGCGCGCCATTTACAAGCACTGATTGACTCAGAGCACGACGTTGTTGGTGTTTATAGCCAACCAGATCGCCCTGCGGGCCGAGGTAAAAAGCTAAAAGCCAGTGAAGTTAAAGAGCTAGCACTTGCCCATGACTTACCTGTATTTCAACCGCAATCACTAAAATCTGATGAAGCGCTTGCAGAACTTACAAGCCTAAACGCAGATATCATGATTGTGGTGGCATACGGCTTATTATTACCAAAAGCTATTTTAGATGCTCCGCGCTTAGGGTGCTTAAATGTGCATGGTTCTATTTTACCTCGCTGGCGTGGTGCAGCGCCTATTCAGCGTGCTATTTGGGCTGGCGACCGTGAAACAGGTGTAACAATAATGCAAATGGATGAAGGCTTAGATACAGGCGACATGCTGCATATCAGCCGCTGTCCGATTGATAGCACAGAAACCAGTAGCTCTTTATACAATAAACTAGCTGCGCTAGGTCCTGATGCACTGATTAGTACTATTAATCGCCTTGCTGCAGGTGAAATCACGCCAGAAAAGCAAGATGACACGCAAGCAAATTACGCGAAAAAGTTATCTAAAGATGAAGCCAATATTGATTGGTCAATGGATGCTGAGCAAATTGAGCGTAATATCCGAGCCTTTAACCCATGGCCTGTTTGCTTTACCGAAATGGCAGGACAAACAGTAAAAATTTGGCAGGCAGAAGTTGTATCGCAAAGTGCGCAAGCAGGTGAAATCATTGCTGCTGATAAGCAAGGTATTTTAGTCGCCTGTGGGCAAGGTGCACTTAAAATCACCCTTCTCCAACCACAAGGTAAAAAACCAATGGCTGTTAGTGACTTTCTAAATGGTCGCAGTGATTGGGTTGAACCTGGCTCAGTATTAGGTCAAAGCAATGAGTAATGTAAGAGCACTTGCTGCTGAAACCCTCTACAACGTAGTCGATAAAGGTGCATCACTTAATCAAGAACTACCTTTTGCAAGCCAAGAATTATCACCTAAAGATAAAGCCCTGCTGCAACAGATTTGTTACGGTGTGCTGCGCTATTTACCTAGCCTAGAAAATTATTGCCAGCAACTTTTAGATCAACCGCTAAAAGGCAAGCGCCGTATTTTCCAATTCTTGTTGTATGTGGGTATTTACCAACTTCAACACATGCGTGTACCGCCTCATGCGGCAATCAGCGAAACGGTTAATGCGCTTCAGCAAATGCGCGCTCTTGGTTTAAAAGGCCTGATTAACGCTATTTTACGCAGTTTCCAACGTGAACAAGCTGAGCTTGAAGAAAAAGCACAGCAAATTCCTGTTTGCAAATTTAACCACCCAGGTTGGTTTATCAAACAAGTAACCGCTGCCTACCCTGATAATTGGCAAGAAATCCTTGAGGCGAATCAGCTTCAAGCTCCTATGTGGTTACGAGTAAATCAAGCGCAATACAGCACCCAAGAATACAGTGAGATGCTTAAAGCGAATGATATTGAGCATACCCTCAATGCTAATTTTCCTGATGGTATTAAGCTAGCAAAACCTTGTGATGTATACGCATTACCAGAGTTTGATACTGGCGCCTGCTCAGTACAAGATGCCGCGGCACAATTAGCTGCGCGTTTCCTAGCACCAGAAAATGATGATGTCATTTTAGATGCATGTGCAGCGCCAGGTGGTAAAACGTGCCATATTCTAGAGCTTGCTGATGCCGACGTATTAGCACTTGATAGCGACAGCGAACGCCTAGAACGCGTTAAACAAAACTTAGTGCGTATTGGCTTAACTGCTGATCTACAATGTGCAGATGCATCACAGCCACATATTTGGTGGGATGAACAGCAATTCGACCGTATTTTGCTTGATGTGCCCTGCTCAGCAACGGGCGTAATCCGTCGCCACCCTGATATAAAATGGCTACGTCGTGCATCTGATATTGAAGACCTCGCTAATTTACAAGGCGATATACTAAATAGTATCTGGCCTCTACTTAAGCCTGGTGGTACTTTAGTTTATGCAACCTGCTCTGTATTACCGCAAGAGAACCAACAACAAGTTGCTAAGTTCCTTGCCAATAATCAAAGTGCTGAACACATACCTTTGCATGAAAACGACACCCCAACGATACCTGGCCTACAATTACTGCCTGGTGAAAGTGATGGTTTCTACTACGCAAAGCTAGTTAAAAAACACTAATAAGAACAAGCTATGAAAATAATCATACTCGGTGCCGGACAAGTTGGTGGCACATTGGCAGAAAACCTCGTCGGTGAGCAAAATGAGATAACCGTTGTCGATATCGACGGTAACCGTTTGCGAGAGTTACAAGATAAGTATGACTTACAAGGTGTTACTGGCCACAGTGCTCATCCCGATGTATTGCGTCGTGCAGGTGCCGAAGACGCCGATATGATTATTGCCGTAACCAGTTCTGACGAAGTGAACATGGTTGCTTGCCAAGTGGCCTATAGTATTTTTAATACACCAACCAAAATTGCCCGTATTCGCTCAGAGCAATACTTAAAGTATCGTGAGAAGCTATTCCATAACGATGACTTACCTGTTGATCACTACATTGCTCCTGAAGCGTTGGTGACTAAATATATTCGTCGCTTAATCGATTATCCGGGTGCTTTACAAGTATTACAATTCGCTGATGGCATGTTATCGCTGGTTGCGGTGAAAGCGTATTACGGTGGCTTGCTGGTTGGTTATGCACTTTCGGCCTTGAAAGAACATATTCCGAATGTCGAAACCCGTGTAGCGGCTATTTATCGTCAAGGTAAAGCTATAAAGCCGCTTGGCACAACCGTTATTGAAGCTGACGATGAAGTATTCTTTATCGCAGCAACCAAGCACATTCGAGCAGTAATGAATGAACTTCAAAAACTCGAACGTTCATACAAAAAGATCATGATTGCCGGTGGTGGTAATATCGGTGCGGGTCTTGCTCGTTCACTTGAGAAGAACCACAGCGTTAAACTGCTTGAGCGCAATAAAGAGCGTGCTGCGCAGCTATCTGAAATGCTTGATAACACCGTGGTGTTTTGTGGCGATGCCTCTGATCAAGAGCTGTTATCTGAAGAACATATTGAACAAGTTGATGTATTCATCGCAGTCACTAACGACGATGAAGCAAACATTATGTCTGCGATGCTGGCAAAGCGTATGGGCGCACAAAAGACCATGGTGCTTATTCAGCGTGGCGCTTATGTTGATTTAGTTCAAGGTGGTGAGATTGATATTGCTATATCGCCCCAACAAGCAACAATCTCGGCGCTATTAACACATGTTCGCCGTGGTGACATTGTTAATGTTTATTCGTTACGTAAAGGTGCAGCAGAAGCAATTGAAGCTGTCGCTCATGGTGATGAGCATACTTCTAAAGTTGTTGGCCGAGCAATTGCAGATATCAAGCTACCAGCAGGAACAACTATTGGTGCTATTGTGCGTAACGATGATGTACTGATTGCCCATGACGATACCGTTATTCAGTCTGGTGACCACGTAATCATGTTTTTGATTGATAAAAAGCATATTACGGTTGTTGAAAAGCTGTTTCAGGTAAGTGCGATCTTCTTGTAAACGAGAGCTTATAAACGAAAAAAGCAGCCATAACGGCTGCTTTACGACTCTTGAAGTGAAAGTACCTAACTTTTCAAAAAGATTCTATTGAATCTGTGCGAACTCTTCTTTCGAAAGCTCGCCATTACCATCGCTATCTAGCTTTGGAAATAACTTTTCAAGCTGCATATTTGCAGACGCTTCTTCTTTACTGATCACGCCATCACCGTCGGTGTCAAAAGTTGCAAAGCTTACACCTTGTGCAAAAGCTGCCGATGATGTTGCTAGTGCTAAAATTGCGATTGTTGTGCTTAACTGTTTCATAATAATTACCTTAAAATTTGAAAAGAGTGAAATCCGTTTCTGAGATCCTTGTTTAGTGGAAACTGGTTTATTACGAGTTAATTACGTTACTCTGCTTCTGAAAACTCTGCTTCAGTAAGAACACCGTCACCATTCACGTCTAAGGTTTTAAACTGCGACATAATTTTTGCATCAACGGCCGCTTCACTTTTACTGATCACGCCGTTACCGTCTACGTCTAAGGTGTCAAAGTCAGTTGCTGCAAAAGCCGCTGAAGAAGATGCAAGTGCGATTAAAGCTAATGTTTTGTTTACTGTTTTCATAATGATATTCCTTCAATATTAAGAGTGTTAGCTGATCGCACTTCCAGTGTTGTCCTCTTTCATGGATTCCCTTATCCACTTAGGCTGTCTTTGGCAGCTCAGAACTAATCAGCTAGATAAACTGGTTTTGCTTAATCACATTAAGCTTTAGAAAATTCTTGTTTCGATAACTCACCGTTACCGTCAGTGTCTAATTCACTGAATTTGCTCATTAGCTCTGCATCAACAGACGCTTCGCTTTGGCTGATAACACCGTTGCCGTCAACATCTAGGGTATCGAAATCACTCATTGCAAATGCTGCTGATGAAGATACAAGTGCCATAAGTGCTAATGTTTTATTTACTGTGTTCATAATGTCATTCCTTCAAAGTGTGTAGTCTTGAGTTAGGAAGTCCTTTTCAATGTGTCCTTACAATGAAATTAAGCTTTAGAGTACTCTTGTTTAGACAGCTCACCATTGCCGTCTGTATCAAGCTCTTTAAATTGGCTCATTAACGTTTCGCTTACTGATGCTTCGCTTTTGCTGATAGCGCCATCGCCATTCACATCGAGTGTGTCAAAATCAGCGGCAAACGCTGCTGATGAGGTTGCAAGAGCTACAAGTGCTAAAGTTTTGTGTAACGTTTTCATAATCACTATTCCTTCAATGTTGTCTCAACTGTGATAGAGGAAATTTTCCTGAATCAGTTTTTCTCTGTGTTCGCTTAGACTATTTCAACTTCGATGCCAAAGTTAAAAAGAATAATAAAATCAGTATCTTGAATTGAACTTTCGAGAATTTATGATGACTAGAGCGATTTATTTGTTGCTGTTTTGCAACAGGCTCAGTGATTGGTTTTACGCTCCCTTTAAAATCAATAAGTTATAAAGATTAAAATGGAGACAATAACGATTAACTCGGATTAGAAAACAAAAAAATGAGGTGTTCGAAAATAAACTCTATCTGAACAACGAAATTTAAAGAAAAAAATCGAAATTAATTTAACTCATAACAGATTGATTTTATTGATTGTTTGAATTTATTTATAAATTAATTTTGATATTTATAGGGTTAAATCGGGGAAAATAGCCATTTTGTTGCAAAATGGCGAATTGGTAGCCGGAATTAGCTGTCTAATACAGAAAGGTCAATTAAGTGCTCTTTCATAAACGCTTTCATCTCATCTTCACTTGTATCAAGCTGCACACCCAGCATAAAACCACCCGCTCTTTTGCGAACGCTACATACTGTGCCACTAAACTCTCGTTTACTGAGTGTGATTTGACAGCTTTGTCCTTTAAAAGCGGTTAAGTCGTTACTGCTATTAATATCAAACTGCACGCCCGTAAGTGAAATATCTTTAATAAGTCCCGCCAGTGTTTGCTCTGCAATCACTAAGTTTGCAGGGAATAACGTAGGAATACGCGCTTCACTACGCAAGCTATAAAGCTGTACTTGCTGAGGAAAGTCGAGAAAAATTAAGCGATGTGGATGCGATGCCAAGGCGTTTATTTGCTGACGAAAAGCAATCACTTGCCCACCTCCCGCTTCAAGTACGGCGCGTATAACGACCATTACACCGTCTTTAATGACATCACTACTATTCGCTAAACGCTTTGCTGATGGATAGTTAAGAATGATGTACTGATCATTCATCAAACCAATAAATTCTGTTTTTACCCGTTTACTGTCGGTTGGTGTGGTAATTTCAACATCCACCAAGCTACCTGCAGGGATACAGGTTAGTTTCTCAAGATTGCGTTGTTTTTGAGTTTTTGGCACAGTAATGCCTCCACTTCTTGATAATCACCTTGCTTTGGTTAGCCTCGCCAGAAGGTAGGCGTAAACAGTACTAGTAGGGTGAATATTTCTAAACGACCAAATACCATTGCAATAGTAAGTAGCCATTTTGCCGTATCTGAAATCGCCCCGTAATGAGCAGCGACTTCACCTAAACCTGGGCCTAAGTTATTTAAGCAAGCAGCTGTAGCAGAGAATGCACTGATGTTATCCATACCAGTGCCCATCAGCGCCAACATGATAATGACAAACACCAAAGCATACGCAGAGAAGAACCCCCAAACCGCTTCGACAACTTTATCTGGCAGTGCCTTTCGGCCTAATTTAATTGAGTAGATAGCACGAGGATGCACAAGGCGGTTAAGCTCTCGAATGCCTTGCAAGTATAACAAGAACACGCGAACTACTTTCATACCGCCACCGGTAGAACCTGCACAGCCGCCAATAAAGCTTGAAAAGATAAGTAAAATTGGTAAGAACAGTGGCCATGCCGAAAAGTTATCGGTCGCAAAGCCTGCTGTTGTACTCATTGACACAGCTTGAAACATGGCTTGATCAAGAGTCTCATCACCATCCGCATAAATATTATTTGATGACAACACTGTAAAGCAGACAATTACCAATGCTAATTGAATCAATAAAAACACTTTAAATTCCGGGTCTCGTAAATAGGCCCGAATGCTGCGTGACGATACCGCCGCATAGTGAAGCGAGAAGTTAATTGCCGCAATAAGCAAAAACACCACACAAATAAAATTAATTACAGGGCTATCGAACTGCCCCATTGATGCGTCATAAGTAGAAAATCCACCAATCGCGATAGTAGAGAAGGCATGACAAATTGCATCAAACCAATCCATTCCTGCAGCCCAATATGCCAGCGTACAAGCAATGGTAAGCGACACATAGATATACCAAAGATGCTTTGCGGTATCAGCAATACGCGGCGTCATTTTCGAGTCTTTAACCGGACCCGGTGTTTCTGCACGGTATAGCTGCATGCCACCGACGCCTAGCATAGGCAGGACCGCCACCGCGAGTACGATGATCCCCATACCACCTAACCATTGTAATTGTTGGCGGTAAAATAGGACTGATTTAGGTAGGTATTCAATGCCTGTAAGTACGGTGGCCCCTGTGGTTGTTAGCCCTGAGAAAGCTTCAAATACAGAGTCCGCTAGCGAAAGATTAGGTTCTTGTAAGAACACTAAAGGTACCGCTGCGAAGGTGCCTAGTACCAACCAGAACAATACGACAATCAGGAAGCCTTCACGAGCTTTTAAATCACCATGCTCATGGCGGTTTGGATAATAAGCCGCTAAACCAATCACTACACTAAAAATGAAAGCGAGAACAAATGGCACACCACCACCGTCTTTGTAGATCAAAGACACGAGTGCCGGTGGCACCATAGTGATACTAAATAACGCCACCAGCTGGCCGAGAATTTTTATTATGGTACGAAATTGCATCTAGGCGTATCGCTTTCTTATTAATTGTTTAGCTAATACAGTTTATTGTCTTACAGCCTTAATTGTAAGTAAACGCAATGTATTATTTTTAGATTTCAAACTTTTCTGACTTTTAGGCTAACTGCACCGTGAGTCAGTTCATGAATATCATCAACCGCTTGCTCCGCCTGACGACTATCGATTTCGATTTGCCAAGTGATGTTTTCTGCAAACTGTTTTTCGATATGAAGCACCTGGTACTGATTTTTTAATAGCTGCTCTATAGCCCCTTGTACGCTGTAATCACTTTGGCCTATCAGCTCAACACTAGGTACTTTGGTAATAGTTTTAAGCTCACGCATCGCATTATTTAAACTACCACCGTAGGCGCGCACAAGCCCACCAGTACCGAGCTTAATGCCACCGAAATAACGGGTTACAACCGCTGTAATTTCACCAATACCAGATCCAGTTAGTACATTTAGCATTGGCTTGCCGGCAGTGCCATTAGGCTCCCCATCATCCGAAAAGCCATATACATGGCTACCACCGGGATTACCTGCAACATGCGCCCAGCAATTATGACGAGCATCGCTGTATTTATCTTGAATCTCTTTGATAAAGGCTTTTGCTGCCGCAAGATCTGGGGTGTGGGCAATATGCACAATAAAGGTGCTTTTTTTGATTTCTTCTTGGTAAAAAACCGGCTCAGCCGGATATTGGTATTCAGACATAATTGCTTATCTAAAAAAATGGGGCCTAATGGCCCCGATATTCACTAACCTAAATCGTTAATCTAAGTGTAGATCACGGGTCATGTTTTCTAGGCTATCTTCATGAACGATGATGTTATCTTCAATACGGATACCGCCGAATGGCTTAAGCGCTTCAACTTTTTCCCAGTTTATGAACTGCTTGTTGTCTGTTTGCGCAAGGTCACCTAATAATGAGTCGATAAAGTATAAACCAGGTTCAATAGTAAATACTTGGTTCTTTTCAATTAATCGAGTACAACGAAGGAATGGATGACCTTCTGGCGGAGCTTGGTGTGCACCAGTATCATCAGCCATAAAGCCACCCATATCGTGTACTTGTAAGCCAAGGTGATGACCAAGACCATGCGGGAAGAAAGTAGAAGTAATACCGCGTTCAACAATTTCAGCTGCTGGTAATTTCACAATATTAAAGTCGCTAAGCACTTGCGCTACACGCTGGTGGCAATCTAAATGCAATTCACCATATAACAAGCCAGGCTTTAATGCTTTACCTAAAGCGATTTGATGCTCTGTCATTACTTTAATTAAATCGCTAAATTCACCCGACTTTTTAAAGTCATAAGTACGCGTGATATCAGCCGCATAGCCATTAAAGTTCGCACCAGCATCAATAAGAAAAGAATGATGTGAATGCGGCGCTTTAGGCTCAAAATGCGTGTAGTGTAAAATTGCACAGTTTTCATTTAGCGCAACGATATTACCGTAAGGCATTTCGTTTTCACTCTGACGCGTTGCCATGAGGTAAGCTTGCTGAATATCAAACTCTGAACCACCAGCAAAAAAAGTATCACGTGCAGCTTTGTGGCCATCTACCGCGATTCGGTTAGCTTGACGTAAACACTCAAGCTCGTACTGGGTTTTATAAGCGCGATGAAAGTGTAGGTAATTCATTACTGGCTCTGGGTTCATAATGCTAAAGCCCAGCGCTTGTGCTACTTCTAGGTATTCACCGATATAGGCAAATTTTTCTTTATCATAAGGAAGCAGCTTTTCGACCTGATCTGGCTGTACTAATAATTCAATATCAAAATACTCAGCCCAAAAATCACGCGGTTCGTCAGGCACTTTATGCCAAAAGTCCACAGGACGATAAAAAATCAGTTTTGGCTTAGATGCACCATCAACCACAATCCAGCAATGTGGGTTGTCGATTACTGGTAACCAAGCTTTAAATTGCGGATTCACCTTAAACGGATAATACATGTCATCTAAAAACTGACGTTTAGCCTGACCTGAGTGAATTACTAACCCTTCTAAACCTTCACGCTCTGTGATTGTACGAGTGCGTTGTTGCAAGGTTGCAATATGTTCGGCGTATAACACCGCTAATTTATCCATAGTAAACCCATCTTTAGTAAATTTAACTTGTTAGCAGTCTAACATAGCCAGCACTATCCCCCAACTGAGGGAGGATAGTGTGACACATCTTGTTTAACCACCCATCGACATATCTAGGATCGGTGCCAATACATTGCCGTCACGACCTAATCGAGTGTGATAAACCTGTCTGTAGGCAAACACATTCTTAACGTAGTTTCGTGTTTCGGTATAAGGAATTAACTCTATCCACAGTTCAGCTGGCATTGCTTGCTCTGGGATCCAGCGTTTAATGCGATGATAACCTGCATTGTAAGAAGCCGTAGCAAGGATTTCATTGCCATGATTTTTCTTTTTCAAATACTGCAAATATTCACTACCTAGACGTATATTAGTACGAGGCTGATATAACTGCCTGCGTGACACTGTACTCTTATTCATATACTTAGCAGTACTTGGTAACAACTGCATCAAACCATGAGCATTGGCATGAGAGCGTGCATCTGGCGCAAAAGAGCTTTCTCGACGCGAGATAGCAATACTCCAAGCAACATCGATATGGCTGCGGTTGCTATAAGTGGCAAACACATCTTTAAACGCAAATGGGAAACGTAAATCGACATAATCCCACTCTTTTATTTGCGCCAAGGTATAAATAGTGCTGTCGTACCAATCTAGCTCAGCAGCAAGTAAAGACGCAGCAAGCTTTTCTTCTTTAGTAGATGTATCCGTTAAATAATTCCATTCACGACGCGCAGATGTATAACGCTCAAGCTCATACAAGGCGCGAGCTCGCTTAAAACCAGGGGCATTTGCCACTTCAAGCTTAAGCTTATTACTAATATTGATATCTTTGTTATTTAAACTAACCGGAATACCCAAGCGTGCAGATGCTAAAAAGCCGTAATAATCACGCTCTTTAGCCACCGTTTGCCAAATTTCACGAGCTCGCTCGACGTCACCACGTTGATTTAAGCTATATGCCAACCAATATTGTTGACCCAAACTCAGGTTTTCTTTACCCGTGAAAAACGCCACAATGCCAGACCAATCTTGTCTCTCTAGCATGTTCCCTAGCTGCCATTGCATTAGTTTACGAGTTTGGCGCTCTTTAGGTACTTTGTTTAACCAAAAGCGTGCTTGTTGATGACCGCTCGAGGCAAGCGAAAGCGCAAAGCTGTAGTAAACATCGGCTTTTTGCTCGTCGGTGTAATCGAACATAGCTTCGAGCTTTTCCCAAGCTCGTAATGCCAAATCTTTATCTCGCCATACTAAGCGCTTAACCCCATAGAGTGCAATTTGTCCTTCTTTAGTCGACTTTTTCTTGTAGCGATAAAGACCCGCAGCAGCACTTGGGTCTCTTCGTACCTTTAAATATAAATCAGCTAAATATTGATCAGCCCGAGGCAATAATGTTTTTAAGTAAGGAATTAAGCTTGATGAGCCCCCTTCAGCGGCCAGACTAATACGCTGCCAAACTCGCTCTTGGGTTTGGTAACCCTTTTTCTTCCACAGCGAGAATAATCCATCACACTCTTTTGGCTGTGACTCCCCAACAACCCATAAATCAGTAACTTGGTTCATTATGGCTTTTTCAGGTGCCCCCAAGTCCAATTGAAAGCTTAAGTAAGGGCACGTTAATTCGTTATTGCTCGTTTCGCGATAATTTCGAATATATGCAGCTTTCTTGTTGTACTTTTTTAAGTAATTAAGCCATGCCTTTCGTACAGGCCACTCTAGTGGCGTGTTTTGATAAATATTAAGATAGTTCTCTATTTCCGTTTGGTGTTTAAGGCTTGGGTTGCGTTGCCAATATGCCTTTTCGACATAAGGTTTCAACGGATGATCAAGTCCATTTGCTGCCTCTTTCATGTCTTGATAATCACCGTAACGCGCCTTTTTTTCTGCTTTTAAAAAAGCGTCATGTTTATCGTTGGCTTCAGCTGCAAAAAAAGGAAAAAGTAATGCGGCAGCTGTCCAACCAAGGAGTTGTTTTTTCATGATGACCTTTAACAAAAATTAAAGAATTAATAACAAAAAACTTCTGCTACACCTTAGCACCAAACCAGCTATATTTTAACCAATCGCGATAAAGCGCAGTAAATTTTTCGTTGCATTTTCATTTTAAAGCAAGCACACTGATTGAAATGCAAACTCATCGTACCAGTCTTAGTTAATAAACTAGGGAGAATAATAATGTTATATAAAAGCGATTCATTTGAAGTTGCTTTCATCAAGGACAACATCGCCGAGTTTAAGTTCTGTGCAGACGGCTCAGTAAATAAACTTTCGCAGCAAACCTTGCAAGATTGCGCTTTAGCATTAAAAGAATTGGCAACAAACTCAGATATCAAAGGCATGGTGTTCACCAGCGATAAAGATCATTTCATTATCGGTGCCGATATTTTCGAATTTTTACCTACTTTCACTAAACCTCAAGAAGAACTAGTTGCATGGATCAAAAATGCAACTGATGTTTTTGACGCAATTGAAGATTTACCTTTCCCAACCCTAAGTGCGGTAAACGGCATGGCGCTAGGTGGTGGATGTGAGTGGGCACTTGCTACCGATTATCGCGTTGCTAGCTCTAACGCTAAAATTGGCCTACCAGAAGTTAAATTAGGCATTATGCCTGGTTTTGGTGGCACAGTTCGCCTGCCACGCCTTATTGGCGCTGATAATGCGATGACATGGATCACTACAGGTAAAGAAAACCGTGCTGCGGATGCCCTAAAAGTAGGTGCGTTTGACGCGGTAGTTAGTGCTGACAAACTTTTAGAGTCAAGTATTGCAACACTTGAGCAAGCAATTGCTGGCAAGCTAGATTGGCAAGCAAAACGACAAGTAAAATTACAGCCACTGAAAATGAACCGTGTTGAGCAAGGTATGAGCTTTGCTATGGCAGAAGGTATGGTAATGGGTCAGACAAAAGGTCATTACCCAGCACCTGTTATGGCTGTAAAAACAATCAAAGCTGCTGCAAACTGTGAACGCGCTGAAGCAATGGCTATTGAAAACGCTAACTTTGCTAAACTTGCAGCAACAAGCGAAGCTGCCGCGCAAACCGGTATTTTCTTAGCTGACCAATACATTAAAGGTAAAGCGAAGAAGCAAGCTAAACACAGTGGGCTTGAGATCAAACAAGCAGCTGTATTAGGTGCAGGTATTATGGGTGGCGGTATTGCTTACCAGTCTGCTTATAAAGGCACACCTATTATCATGAAAGACATCAACCAAGATGCACTTGATTTAGGTATGGGCGAAGCATCTAAGCTACTAGGTAAGAAAGTACAACGTGGCCATATGGCGATGGATAAGATGGTTGCCACCTTAGGCAAGATCAAACCAACGTTAAATGATGCAGACCTACAAAGTGCTGATATCGTTGTTGAAGCCGTGGTTGAAAACCCTAAAGTGAAGCAAGCTGTTCTTGCGGGTCTTGAAAAAGACTTACCAGCAGGCACTATCCTAACTTCAAATACGTCAACTATTCGTATTGACGAGTTAGCATCTGCACTTGAAAAACCAGAAAACTTCTGTGGTATGCACTTCTTTAACCCTGTGCCGAAAATGCCATTAGTAGAAATCATCCGTGGTGAAAAAACTTCAGAAGCAACAATTAATGCAGTTGTTGATTACGCATTAAAACTTGGTAAATCACCTATCGTTGTAAACGACTGCCCTGGTTTCTTTGTTAACCGCGTACTATTCCCTTACTTTGCAGGTTTCAGCAAACTTGTTGTTGAAGGTGCTGACTTCACTAAAGTTGATAAAGTAATGGAAAATGTATTTGGTTGGCCAATGGGTCCTGCATATCTACTTGATGTTGTAGGTATCGATACAGCTTACCACTGTACTGGTGTAATGGCTGACGGCTTCCCTGAGCGTATGGCTCGCCAAGATAAAGATCCTGTTACTGTATTTGCAAACGAAAAACGCTTTGGTCAGAAAAATGGTGCTGGTTTCTACCAATACGCGCCGGACCGTCGTGGTCGCCTGAAAAAAGCAAAAGATGCAACAGCAACTGAGCTACTAAGTGCTATCACTGATGCACCTAAAGATTTCGACAAACAAGAAATCATTGACCGTTGTATGATTCCTATGATCAACGAAGTACTACTTTGTTTACAAGAAGGTATCGTAGCGTCACCACAAGAAGCTGACATGGCGCTAATTTACGGCATTGGTTTCCCTCCATTTAGAGGCGGTGCATTCCGTTACTTAGATCAAACTGGTTTAGCGAACTTTGTTGCAACAGCAGACAAGTACGCTCACTTAGGTGCGATTTACCAAGTATCAGATGAAACTCGCAAGTGGGCCGAAGAAGGCCGTGTATTCTATAAGGTGGAAGGATAAGAAACATGAATAATCCAGTAATCGTAGATTGTATCCGCACACCAATGGGTCGTTCAAAGAACGGCGTATTCAAAAACAAGCGTGCGGAAGATTTAAGTGCTCACTTAATGAAAGGTTTGTTAGACCGTAACCCAGCCGTTGATCCAGCATCAATTGATGATATTTACTGGGGCTGTGTTCAACAAACGTTAGAGCAAGGTTTCAACATTGCCCGAAATGCGGCATTACTAGCCGGTATCCCTCACTCTGTACCAGCGGTAACGGTTAACCGTTTATGTGGTTCATCAATGCAAGCATTACATGATGCAGCACGCGCTATTATGACTGGCGCTGGCGATACCTACATCATTGGTGGTGTTGAACACATGGGTCACGTACCTATGACTCATGGTAATGATTTTCACCCAGGTTTATCAACGTCTGTAGCACAAGCTGCTGGCGTAATGGGTTTAACTGCTGAATACCTTGCAACGCTTCACGGCATTAGCCGTCAGCAGCAAGACGAATTTGCTTACCGTTCACACCAACGTGCACACGCTGCAACAGTTGAAGGTCGTTTCCGCCGTGAAATCCTAGCAATGGAAGGTCACGATGCAGATGGTTCTTTAATCTTAGTTGAAGACGATGAAGTAATTCGTCCTGAGACGACTGTTGAAGGCTTATCGCAACTACGCCCTGTATTCAATCCAGCATCAGGTAGCGTAACTGCAGGTACTTCATCTGCACTTTCTGACGGCGCGTCAGCAATGCTTGTAATGAGCGAAGAGAAAGCAAAAGAACTTGGTTTACCAATTCGTGCGCGTATTAAATCAATGGCTGTTGCAGGTTGCGATCCATCAATTATGGGTTATGGTCCTGTTCCGGCATCGCAAAAAGCACTTCAACAAGCAGGTATCACAATTGACGATATCGATGTTGCAGAGCTGAACGAAGCATTCGCAGCACAATCTCTACCAGTATTAAAAGACCTAGGTCTGATGGATGTGGTAGATGAAAAAGTTAACCTAAATGGTGGTGCAATTGCACTTGGTCACCCACTAGGTTGTTCTGGTTCACGTATTAGCACAACGCTTGTTCACCTAATGGAAGACAAGAACGCTAAATACGGTCTAGCAACTATGTGTATTGGTTTAGGTCAAGGTATTGCAACTGTATTTGAGCGCGTAGAGTAACGAGCTCACACCAAACATCTTGGTGATAAAAAGGCGCACTGATTTGCTCAGTGCGCCTTTTTTATTTGCTTTGCTTTAGGTTATTGAAACAGGCGGCAATAGAAAGTTAAAATAGCCGCTTATTAATTGTCTCTTTCATTCAAAAGGTCAGCCATGAGTTTTGATAATCCCGATCACCAATTAGATGCACTTGGCCTTCGTTGTCCAGAACCTGTCATGATGGTGCGTGGCGCAGTGCGTAAAATGAAAGATGGTGAAACATTGCTTATCATCGCCGATGACCCATCAACTACCCGTGATATTCCAAGCTTTTGTACTTTTATGGATCACACACTTCTGGCTAAAGATGTAGAACAAGCACCGTATCGATACTTGTTAAAGAAAGGGTTGTAACGAGCTCGTAGGTTGGGTAGAGCGAAGCGAAACCCAACGTAACTGAAGGATGATAGCAACAAATTAAAGTTCGTGAAGTTCAACTTTTAATCGAAATTAAACTACTCTTATCATTTAACATTCAAGGATGAATGTATGCGATACAGAAGAGTATTAATCCCCGGGGGCACCTATTTCTTTACTCTAGCGATTGCGCAAAGAAACTCAGCACTTTTAACTTCAAACATCACTCTGCTACGTTCAGCTTATAAAAGTGTGGCTAAGTCACACCCTTTTAAAACGCTTGCCATTGTCATTCTTCCAGATCACTTACACGCTATTTGGCAACTACCCGTTGGGGATTGTGATTATTCAAAACGGTGGCGATTAATTAAGTCTAATTTTTCTAGACAACTAAATAATTGCGAGCATAAATCGCCTAGCCGCATTCAGAAATGTGAACGAGGTATTTGGCAGAGACGGTATTGGGAGCATTATATAAAGGACGAGCAAGACCTAATGAACCATATTAATTATATTTACTTCAACCCTGTAAAACATAAATACGTGAATCAAGTTGAAGACTGGCCATTTTCGTCTTATAGGAAATTGAGTAAGTCATCTGTTTTTAATTTGTCAGATGATGAGTTAGATATCGCACTTAATCTATATGAAGATTGATGAGAAGGCTGGCGCTTTGTTCTAACGCTAGCCTAATCAGTGTAGGTTGTGTTGAGAGCAACGAAACCCAACGTGATTGCTAGCAAATCCAACACTCCCGATAATTAATCCGTTGCAGAGTTAGATACGCCAGCTAATCTTCAAGGTGAGTGTATGCGTTGGGTTTCGCTCCGCTCTACCCAACCTACCAGCGCAGAGCTTTACTTCCGAGTTGCTGTCACTTTTGGTTGATTGCTATTGCGGTAATCGAAGCTCACTACATACTCGCCTTTTGCAGCGGGTTTGAGTACGTAGGTTGGGTTGAGAGCAACGAAACCCAACGTGATTGCTGGCAAATCAAACCCTCCCGATAGCTAATTCGTTGCAGTGTATGCGTTGGGTTTCGCTCCGCTCTACCCAACCTACCAGCACAGAGCTTTACTTTCGGGTTACCGTCACTTTTGGTTGATTACTGTTACGATAATCAAAACTCACTACATACATACCTTTTGCAGCGGGTTTAAAGCTGAAATAATTGTAGATAGTATTACAGTCGGCATTGGCAGCTTGGCCTAAAACCAATGATTGCCCTGCAGGGTCCATATCACTGTAACCGCAGTTATAGCCTTCGCTAAAATCAGCATCCGCTATTTTGAATTCATAAACCTTACCAGGTGTTGAAAACTTAACTTCGGTTTGGAATATACCTGGTGCAACTTGCTCTAATTGATACTGAGGTTCGGCATCCCACAAGGTAAAGTCACCACGTAAATACATAGTACGGTCAAGGTCTTTGCTTAGCAGAATATCATCGATGCTTGGCATTTGCATTTGGCTAGAACAGGCTGTTAATAAGCCTGCTAATGCTAAAGTAATTACACGTTTCATTACTATTCCTTATGCTACAAAAAAGCCAGCACTGAGCTGGCTTTTATTAATTGGCTACTGCTTACTTCTGAAGTACAGAGATATCAGCAATATCTAAAAACAGACGGCTTAGTTGGCTTAACAATGCTAAACGGTTTTGTTTAACTGCTTCGTCATCGGCCATTACCATGACATTATCGAAGAAATTATCAACACTCTCACGGATACCCGCAAGTTGTGACAATGCTTCTTGGTAATCACCATTTGCATATAGAGGTGCAAGCTCAGTTGCAAACTTCGCAACATGCGACGCTAATACTTTTTCTGCATCATCGCTTAATAGGCTCTCATTTACATCACCTTGTGTTGTGATGTCATTCTTAGCCAGAATATTGCTTACGCGTTTATTTGCTGCTGCAAGCGCTTCTGCAGCCTCTAATGTACGGAAGTGACTTACCGCTTTAACACGACGGTCAAAATCAACTGGTTTAGTTGGACGACGAGCTAGCACAGCTTGGATCACATCAACTTCGATACCTTCATCTTGGTACCAGGCGCGGAAACGACCTAGCATAAACTCAAACACATCTGTTGATACGTTTAGGTTTGTTAGCTTCTCGCCGAATAGCGTTTGTGACTTAGCAACTAGATCTAAAATATCTAGCGGTAATGATTTTTCAACCATAATGCGTAATGCACCAATCGCTGCACGGCGAAGTGCAAATGGGTCTTTGTCGCCTTTTGGCGCTTGACCAATACCAAAAATACCCACCAGCGTATCAAACTTATCAGCAATTGCTACTGCACAGCTGATCACATTGGTTGGTAAATTATCACCCGCGAAGCGAGGCATATATTGTTCATTTTGCGCTAGTGCAACTTCTTCGGCTTCACCGTCGTGACGAGCATAATGCATACCCATTACACCTTGTACGTCGGTAAACTCCATCACCATTTCGGTCATTAAGTCTGTTTTACTTAATAAACCTGCACGCTTAGCCAGCTCGGCATCGGCACCTAATTGCTCCGCAATGTAACCTGCAAGTTCACTGATACGCTCAGATTTGTCTTTTAACGTACCCAATTGCTTTTGGAATAAAACAGTATCAAGCGATTCTAAACGGCTCTCTAGCGTTTTCTTCTTATCAGTTTCATAGAAGAATTGCGCATCAGCTAAACGTGGACGAACCACCTTTTCGTTACCAGCAATTACCACGCTTGGATCTTTACTTTCGATATTAGAAACAAATAGGAACTTGTTAAGTAAGTTGCCGTCTTGGTCTAATAACGGGAAGTATTTTTGGTCGTCCTTCATAGTATAGATAAGCGCTTCTGAAGGGACATCTAAGAAGGCTTCTTCAAATGTTGCTGTTAATGTTACTGGCCACTCAACAAGAGATGTTACTTCTTCCAGTAAGTCTTCATCCATCGCTACTTTTGCATTTACAGCTGTTGCTGCAGCTTCAATCTGTTCACGAATTTGTGCTTTACGTGTTTCGAAGTCAGCGACAACATAAGCAGATTTAAGAACATCAAACACGTCATCTGCGTGGTTAATTGTTACTTTTTCTGGATGATGGAAACGGTGACCTTGTAATTGGTTGCCAACTTGCTTACCAAGGATTTCACCTTCGATTAGCGTGCTACCAAATAAAATAGTCGCAGTGTGCACTGGGCGGATAAATTGTGTTTTATTTGCACCCCAACGCATTGGTTTAGGGATAGGTAATTTAGCAAGCGCTTTGTTTACAGCATCGCTCATAAGCGAGGTAGTTGCTTGACCTTCAACCTGTGCTTTGTGTAATAACCAAGCACCTTTATCTGTTTCTAGCGTTTGTGCGTCGCTTACATCGATGCCACAACCACGAGCCCAACCCATTGCGGCTTTAGTTGGGTTGCCATCTGCGTCAAAAGCCGCTGCTACTGCAGGGCCGCGCTTTTCTACAACCTTATCACTTTGTTTAGCTTCAAGTGCAGTAACACGTAAACCTAAACGACGTGGTGATGCGTACCAATTAACGCCTTGATGAGCTAATTCTAAGCTTGCAAGCTCAGCTGCTAAGTTCTCAGCAAACGACTCAGCAAGTTTACGAAGTGCTTTCGGTGGCAACTCTTCAGTGCCAATTTCTACTAATAAATTTTCTGCTGACATGCTAATTCTTAATCCTTACAAAGCGGGAAACCAAGAGCTTCACGGGCATCATAGTAACTTTGCGCACATGCTTTAGATAAAGCACGAACACGTAAGATATAACGTTGACGTTCTGTTACTGAGATAGCGTGACGAGCGTCTAATAAGTTAAACGCATGTGATGCTTTCATTACTTGCTCATAAGCTGGTAATGGTAAGCCTGCTTCAATTAGCTTTTCGCTTTCTTTTTCACAGTGATCAAACTGTGCAAATAAGAACTCAACATCCGCTTGTTCGAAGTTATAAGCCGATTGCTCTACTTCATTTTGATGGAATACATCACCGTATGTGACACGACCCATAGGACCATCTGCCCATACAAGGTCATAGATGCTATCTACGCCCTGAATGTACATTGCTAAACGCTCAAGACCATACGTGATCTCACCTGTTACTGGTGAGCACTCTAGGCCACCTACTTGTTGGAAGTAAGTGAACTGCGTCACTTCCATGCCGTTCAACCAGATTTCCCAACCTAGACCCCAAGCACCTAATGTAGGCGACTCCCAGTTGTCTTCTACGAAGCGAACTTCGTCAGTTAGCGTATCGATACCTACCGCAGCTAAAGAGCCTAAATAGAGCTCTTGGATGTTCTCTGGTGATGGTTTTAATACTACTTGGAATTGGTAGTAATGTTGTAAGCGGTTTGGGTTTTCACCATAACGACCATCAGTTGGACGACGGCATGGTTGAACATACGCGCTCGACATTGGCTCTGGACCAATCGACTTTAAGAAAGTTAACGGATGAAATGTCCCTGCTCCCACTTCCATATCGAGTGGTTGAGCAATCACACAGCCTTGCTGTGCCCAATAGTCCTGTAAAGCCAGGATCAAACCTTGGAAGGTTTTAACGTCATATTTTTGCATATTTGGCTTATAGTATCTGGTGCGTTTAGTCTGAAAATTGCTCTCAGTATACCTTGTGTGCAGTAAGGTTTTAAGCAGTTTGTGCTTTTTCAGCAATAAAAAAAGGAGCCAGTTGGCTCCTTTTTAATTATCAATTCTAACTTTACACGTCTAAGTTAACTACACGTAGTGCATTCGTTTCAATGAAGTCACGACGAGGTTCAACTTGGTCACCCATTAGTGTCGCGAACAATTGGTCAGCTGCAACCGCATCTTCAATTGTTACTTTCAACATACGACGTGCGCCTGGGTCCATGGTGGTTTCCCAAAGTTGATCTGGGTTCATCTCTCCTAGTCCTTTATAGCGTTGGATATAAAGGCCACGTTTCGATTCACTAATTAACCACTCTAATGCATCAACAAAGTTATCAACAGCATGAGTTTTCTCACCACGTTGAATATATGCGCCTTCTTCAAGTAAGTTAGCAATGTTAACACCTGTCGCTGCAATGCGTTTGTAGTCACGAGATGTAATGAAGTCGAAGTTCAATACATGCGCTTTGTCCACACCATGTTGGCGAATATTCACAACAGGATAATACATGTTGCGTTCTGTATCGTGCTCAGTGCTCGCGTGGAAAATAGTTGCATCTTCATCGCGTGCAATTAAGTCTTCAACAAGCGTGTTAGTCCACTCTTTTACTTTTGCTTCATTTGCTAAATCAGCTTCTGTAATTTCGCTTTGATAGATTAAACGTTCCATAACCGAATTTGGATATTTACGTTTTAAACGTTCAATTACTTTTACTGTATTTTGATAATCGTGAACAATTCTTTCTAATTCTTCACCTTCAAGTGCAGTTGCACCTTCACTCGTATACAGTGCAGCATTGTTCAATGCTAATGACGTTAGGTAATCAACAAGCGCTGGGTCATCTTTAATGTAGCGTTCTTGCTTACCTTTTTTCACTTTATAAAGTGGTGGTTGCGCAATATAGATAAAGCCTTTTTCTACAATCTCTGGCATTTGACGGTAGAAGAAAGTCAGTAGCAAGGTACGAATGTGAGAACCATCCACGTCCGCATCGGTCATAATGATGATACGATGATAACGAAGCTTTTCTGGGTCATATTCATCACGACCAATACCACAACCTAATGCTGTGATTAATGTCGCTACTTCTTGCGAAGAAAGCATCTTATCAAAGCGTGCTTTTTCAACGTTAAGAATCTTACCTTTAAGTGGCAAGATAGCTTGATTTTTGCGGTTACGACCCTGCTTAGCTGAACCACCTGCAGAGTCACCCTCCACTATGTATAGTTCTGAAAGTGCTGGATCTTTTTCTTGGCAATCAGCCAATTTACCTGGTAAACCGGCTAAATCCATTGCGCCTTTACGACGTGTCATTTCACGCGCTTTACGAGCTGCTTCACGTGCACGTGCTGCATCAATGATTTTGCCAACAACAGTTTTAGCATCAACAGGATTTTCTAATAAGAACTCTGTTAGTTTTTCTGCCATTGCTTGCTCTACAGCAGATTTCACTTCACTTGATACTAGTTTATCTTTAGTTTGTGATGAGAACTTAGGATCAGGTACTTTAACACTTACAACTGCAGTTAAGCCTTCACGAGCGTCATCACCCGTTGCATTGCTTGTTGTTTTCGCTTTTTTGTTAAAGCCTTCTTTTTCCATGTAGTTATTTAGCGTACGCGTTAATGCGGCTCTAAAGCCAGCTAAGTGCGTACCACCATCACGTTGTGGAATGTTGTTTGTAAAACAATAAATGCTTTCTTGGAAACCATCGTTCCACTGCATTGATACTTCTACACTAATACCGTCTTCTTCACGCTCATGAGTAAAGTGGAAAACACTTTTATGTACAGGTGTTTTGTTACGGTTTAGATATTCTACGAATGCCTGAATACCACCTTCATATTTAAAGTGGTCATTTTTAGCTTCTTCACGCTCATCGGTAAGAATGATACTTACACCAGAGTTTAAGAACGAAAGCTCACGTAAACGCTTTGCTAAAATATCGTAGTGGAAGTTTAAGTCAGTGAATGTTTCACCGCTTGGCCAAAAACGTAATTCAGTACCGGTGTCAGTTGCATCACCAATTACAGCTAATGGTGCATCTGGTACACCCATAGTATAAGTTTGTTGGTGAATTTTGCCTTCACGACGAATTGTCAGTTGTAGTTTTTCAGATAGCGCATTTACAACCGAAACACCTACACCGTGTAAGCCACCCGATACTTTATATGAGTTATCATCGAACTTACCACCAGCGTGAAGTACCGTCATGATAACTTCAGCCGCAGAAACACCTTCTTCTTCGTGAATAGATGTAGGAATACCACGACCGTTATCTCTTACAGAGACTGAACCGTCTAAGTGAATCGTTACAAAAATATCATCACAATGACCAGCTAAGGCTTCATCGATAGAGTTATCAACAACCTCAAACACCATGTGGTGTAGGCCTGTACCGTCATCGGTGTCCCCTATATACATTCCTGGACGCTTTCTTACTGCGTCTAATCCTTTAAGTACTTTAATACTCGACGAATCGTAATTCTCAGACATGGTTAATCCCACTTATCTTGTTATTAGGTTGCCATGTTTCACGTGGAACATTTTTAGTTCTCGTTGCATGGGTTCCACCACAGCAGAAATACTTTCAGATAAAATTGATGAGATAAAAAGTTGCGAATCGCAATGAGTCAAAAGCTGACCCACTTTTTCTTTTGTATCTTCACCCAGTTCTGAAGGTAAGTCATCTATTAGCAATATAGATTGCTTATCTGTTTCTGACTCAATTAAGCTATTTTGCGTTACTTTTAACGCATAAAGCAAGAGCTTCAATTGACCACGAGAAAATGTATTTTCTACACTGTTACCAGAAACACTAAAACTAAAATCAGCTTTATGCGGCCCCTTACTTGTGAAACCTTGTTTGGCATCACGTTCAAAGCTTTGCTCAAGCGCCTCTGAGAGCGTTTCACTCTCTTTCCAGCCCGCATGAAAGTTAATTTCTAAATCGCTTACAAGCGTTAATTCTGCACACATTTTATCAAAAAACTGCTGCTTAAACCTACTTATATACGCGATTCTTAAATTATTTATTTGTTCAGCTAGTCTAACAAATTCTTTATCCCAAAACTTGATCTGTTCGAAATAATCTCGAGGTTTACTTTTTAATAAAGCATTACGTTGTTTCAGTACTTTATTAAAGGACTGCCATAAATAAAAAAAGTCATGTTCCACGTGGAACAATCCTAAATCGAGAAATTTTCTACGCTCTTTTGGGCCACCAAAAAACAATGAATAGCTTTCAGGTGTAATAACTTGCACCGGTACTAGCTGCGCTAATTCAGAAATTTTACGGCTCGTTTTTCCCTGAATCTTTAAAGATGTTTCACCCGCTTGGTTTTTACTAATACCAATTGGGATAGACAAGTCGTGTAGTGCTTTTCGACCATGTATCACAAACTTGTCTTGTTGATGCTGAATGATATTTTTATGTTTGGCGGTACGAAATGATTTACCGTGAGAAAGGAAATAAATCGCCTCAAGGAGACTAGTTTTTCCGCTGCCATTTTCGCCGTAGATAATGTTTATGCCATTAACCGGCTCAAGTGTCAGCGCCTCAATATTCCGAAAATTATTGAGGCTTAAATGACTTAAACTCATATAAGCTTATAGGCGCATCGGCATAACAACGTACATAGCTTCTTCGTCACCCGCACCTTCAATTAGCGCACTGCTATTAGAATCTGCAAGCGTAAACGTAACATCTTCTGTTTTTAATGTATTAAGTACATCAAGGACATAAGAAACGTTAAAGCCAATTTCAAGTTCGCCGCCTTGGTACATTACTTCAACGACCTCTTCAGCTTGTTCTTGCTCAGGGTTGTTTGCTGTAATTTTTAATAAACCTTCAGACAGGTTTAAACGTACGCCACGGAACTTTTCATTCGATAAAATAGACACTCGCTGAAAAGCACTACGTAGCCATTCACGGTTAGCAGTAATCACCTTGTCACCACCACGCGGCAATACTCGACGATAATCAGGGAAACGACCATCAACTAGTTTACTGGTAAACGTAAATTCAGTATCAATAATACGAATATGATTAGCACCGAATTGAATGGTAACTAGCTCATCATCAGCCACCATTAGGCGCATAATTTCTTGTACACCTTTACGTGGAATAATTAACTGACGTTGCGTATTTAATGATTGCGGTAATTGCTTTTGTGCAATCGCCAAACGGTGACCATCTGTAGCCACTGTTTTAATATCTGCGTTATCAACTTCAAATGACATACCGTTTAAATAATAACGTACGTCTTGATTCGCCATAGAAAAATGCGTGCTTTCTAAAAGCTTGCGTAACTCTAAACGCGTTAGTTGAAATTCAACTTCACCATCCCACTGCTCAAGATTCGGAAAATCTTCAGCGGCAAGCGTTGTTAAAGAAAAACGGCTTTTACCACTGGTTAGTAGTAACTGATGATCTTGGCTACTTAACGTAAGGTCTGAGCCATCAGGTAAACTTTTACAAATATCGAGTAACTTTTTAGCTGGTAAAGTGAGTTGCGTATCAGTGGTATCTTCACCTACAAACACACTCGCCACTAACTCAATTTCAAGATCGGTACCCGTCATCGAAAGTTGTCCGTTTTCAACAACTAAAAGTACGTTCGATAAAATAGGTAAGGTGTGCTTACGCTCAATCGCACCAGACACTTGAACTAAAGGTTTTAAAAATTGCTCTCTTGATATTGTTATTTGCATAATAAAGTCGGCCTTAAGATGACAAGGTTCTTATTAAGTTTTGATAATCTTCTTTCACTTCGTGGCTTTCATCACGTAGTGATTTAACTTTACGACAAGCGTGTAATACAGTTGTGTGATCGCGACCACCAAAAGCG
Organism: Pseudoalteromonas apostichopi; assembly: GCF_030297135.1. NCBI lineage: Bacteria > Pseudomonadati > Pseudomonadota > Gammaproteobacteria > Alteromonadales > Pseudoalteromonadaceae > Pseudoalteromonas > Pseudoalteromonas apostichopi. The sequence continues at coordinate 1,752,124 of NZ_AP028065.1, read as the reverse complement.
TCGCCAATCTCAGGTAAACTGTGATTTGTAAGTTCTTTTGATAATGCCATGGCCACTTGACGTGGTCTTGCTACTGAACGGCTTCGACGTTTAGATAGTAAGTCTGATACACGAATGCGGTAATACTCAGCAACTGTACGTTGGATATTATCTATCGTTACCAGTTTATCTTGCAGAGCAAGTAAGTCTCGCAGGGCTTCTTTTACAAAGTCGATCGAAATCGGACGACCAGTAAAGTTTGCATTAGCAATAACGCGGTTTAACGCCCCTTCTAATTCACGCACATTTGAACGCAATTTTTTAGCGATAAAAAAGGCCACTTCATGGGGTAAATTAATTTTACTTTGCTGCGCTTTTTTCATCAAAATGGCAACGCGCGTTTCAAGTTCTGGCGGCTCAATAGCAATTGTTAAACCCCAACCAAAACGTGATTTAAGGCGATCTTCAACCCCTTCTATCTCTTTGGGATAGCGGTCTGAAGTTAATATAATCTGTTGATTTCCTTCAAGTAAAGCGTTGAATGTATGGAAAAACTCTTCTTGTGAGCGCTCTTTATTAGCGAAAAATTGAATATCATCGATCATCAATGCATCAACACTTCGGTAATAACGTTTAAATTCTTCAATGGCATTATTTTGCAGCGCTTTAACCATATCTTGCACAAATCGCTCTGAGTGCATATAGACAATTTTAGCGTCTGGCTTATTTGCCATAATACCGTTACCAACAGCATGTAATAAGTGAGTTTTACCTAAGCCCGTACCACCATATATAAATACAGGGTTAAATGCTGAACCTGGGTTATCTGCAACTTGAGTCGCTGCAGCTTTTGCTAATTGGTTTGATTTACCTTCAACAAAGCTATCAAAAGTATAATTTTCTTTAATGTTTGATTTATAACCTGATTTTGGTGCAGGTTCTACCGCTGCTTTTTCAGGCTTTGGCTGTTGCTTTTCGGCAGCTTGTTGTGGAACAGATGCGCTAGCTTCTGAAGCAGCCGGTGCTGATGCCACTTGGGCATTTAAAATTGGTTTACTACCAACATCAAAACGTAGCTCAGGTGCTTCATCACCACAAATTTCAACGAGTAGTTCATTAATACGGTTTAAATACTTTTCTCTCACCCAATCCAAAACGAAACGGTTAGGTGCATATATAGTCAACGTATCTTCGGTACTTTCTGCTTGAAGTGGTCTTACCCACATACTGAATTGCTGTGAAGGCAATTCATCTTGCAATACATATAAACAACTTTGCCAAACCGACAGATACACAGTTAAACTCCCAGAGATTTAATTTTTATTCCCGTTCATCTTTAATGATGGAAAATCAAACATTTATTGCTAATCTTTGACCAACTTTCTTGGCCCAGACCGACTATTATGAAGGTACTTTATCCACAAGTACAAGATTGATTTTTATGAAAAATATGATCTCAGCAACATAAAAGAATAAAACACTGATTTTTAAGAAATTTATTTTTTAAGCTCGAACAGTGATCATAACAAATTTGCAGGCAGATCGCGATCAAATTCTACGATCGAATTGGCTTTTCCCAAGCTTTTATTCACTTTTTATACAGAGGCTGTGGAAAACTTCTTATTTATGATGATCCTATATGATCACGAAAAAGGATCCTTTATAATTACTACCTCTGCAGCGTTTTAATGATTGACTTTTATTGTCTTCATCTATAATATCTCGCGCTCGCAATGGCACCTGTGCCAGGATCGCGACCTGCATAGGATGTTTTAACCTTAACCGATCGGATGGAATTGTTATGAAAAGAACTTTTCAACCTAGCGTTTTAAAACGCAAACGTACACACGGTTTCCGTGCTCGTATGGCATCAGCAAATGGCCGTAAAGTATTAGCTCGTCGTCGTGCTAAAGGCCGTAAAGTTCTTTCTGCTTAATATAAGTGGAAGACTTTAGCTTCAGCAGGGAGTTACGTCTGTTAACTCCCTCGCATTACTCTCGAATCTTTAATGAACCAGCACGCGCTGCGACTCCTTTCTTTACTCTATTAGCTAAACGCAATGACCAAACTAATCCTCGATTAGGTCTTACGGTCGCAAAAAAACGCGTTAAAAAAGCCTGTCAACGTAATCGAATTAAACGACTTGCTCGCGAAAGTTTCCGTTTAAATCAACATAAAATCGATAACATTGATATTGTGCTTATGGTTAAAAGTGGTATTGATGAACAGTCCAACGAAGAGCTAACAAAGCAACTAAATAAATTGTGGCGAAAAATTAACGAACGCTGCAAGCCTGGTGCACCTAAACCACCACCATTTAAAAAACGCCCGAATAAATCAGCTAAATCTAATAAACAAGCCTGATAGCAATAGAATTACAGGCTTAATTAAGGTATCTTTAGCTCACCTTTTAATCATGCATTTAAAATTCTACGATGGGAATTTAAATTCATGGTATCCATTGACTAAATTAACGCAGGGGCAGACACATCATGAGGTTACTTAAACCACTTGTTGCTATTCCAAAGCGCTGTTTAGTCATGCTAATACGCGGCTATCAAAAATGGATAAGCCCACTATTAGGCCCGCATTGTCGTTTTAATCCAACCTGCTCTAGTTACGCTATTCAAGCAATTAATTTGCATGGAAGTGTAAAAGGCAGTTGGTTAGCTGTTAAACGCATATTAAAATGCCACCCTTTACATGCTGGTGGGGATGATCCCGTACCGGCAAAAAATCATATTAACCACCAACACGAGAAATAAGAGCTGTTATGGAATCGCAACGCACGTTTTTATTAATCGGCTTGATGCTTGTGTCGTTTTTATTATTTCAAGAATGGAATAACGACTACAACGCACCAAAAGCTGATCCAAGTGCCACAACACAAACACTAGGCGCAACTACACCGGAATCTGATGACTTTATTCCAGCATCATCTGACGGTGAAGTTCCAGCTGCTACTACAGCAAAGCGCTCAGTTATCGATGTAACAACTGATGTATTCACTGTTAAGATTGACACCCGTGGTGGTGACATCATTGAGACAGACTTACTTCAGTACGAAGAAGATAAAGGCAGTAACACACCTTATATGCTATTAGGTGAGTTTGATGGTAAACAATACTTCTCACAAAGTGGCTTAATTGGTTTAAATGGCCCAGATGCAACTGTTGAAGGCCGCCCTGTTTATAAAACCACACAAAAAGCATTTACTTTAACGGGTGATGAACTACGTGTACCACTAGAGTTTACTGACAGTAAAGGTGTGACGTTTACTAAAACTTATATCTTCAAAAAAGGCGACTACGCTGTAGATTTAGAGTACACAGTAAACAACGTAACAGCTGATCCAATTCAAGTGCAGTTATACACACAAGTAAAACGCACAGTACAAGAAAAAGGTAGTCTAGTAGATCAAAACTACTTAGGCGGCGCATATGGTACTGAAGAAGAGCCATATGAAAAATACAGCTTCTCAGATATGGCTGATAAGAACCTTAATATCACTACATCTGGCGGCTACATTGCATTTATTCAACACTACTTTGTAAGTGCATGGGTACCTAAGCAAGACCAACAAAACACTCTTTACACTAAGCTTGTATCTGGTAATGCGGCAATTATTGGTACTAAAGGTGAAGCAGTTAACGTACAAGCGGGTACGCAAGCAACACTTAGCTCAACTTACTACATGGGTCCGAAAGAGTCTGACGTACTAGAAGCAATTCACCCAGACTTAGATTTAACCGTAGACTACGGTTGGTTATGGTTTATCTCACAACCACTATTCGTATTACTTAAGTGGTTACACAGCATCCTAGGTAACTGGGGTCTAGCTATCATTGCAATCACTGTTATCGTTAAGACAGCAATGTACCCGCTAACAAAAGCACAATACACGTCAATGGCGAAGATGCGTGCATTACAGCCTAAAATGGCAGCTCTAAAAGAGAAGTATGGTGATGACCGTCAAAAATTCGGTCAAGCTATGATGGAAATGTACCGCAAAGAAAAAGTGAACCCTATGGGTGGCTGTTTCCCGCTGTTACTACAAATGCCAATCTTCTTAGCATTATTCTACGTATTCTTAGAGTCAACTGAGCTACGTCATGCTGAATTCATTTTATGGCTAAATGACTTATCAGCAATGGACCCATACTACGTATTACCTGTTTTATTTGGTTTAAGTATGTTCATCACTCAAAAGCTGCAACCTATGACGGTTACTGACCCTATGCAGCAAAAAATGATGACCTTTATGCCAGTAGTATTCTCTATTTTCTTCTTATGGTTCCCATCTGGCCTAGTACTTTACTGGTTAGTATCGAACCTTATCTCAATCGCACAGATGCTAATCATCTACCGCGGTATGGAGAAAAAAGGTATTAAGGTAAGAAGCTAAACTCTCTACCCAACAAAAAGGCGCAAACTGCGCCTTTTTTAATGCCTGAAAATAGCTAACCGAGAATAGGTGAATAAACCTGATTGGGCACACTTCGCTCAGTAAAGCTCAAACTCGTAGTTAGCAGCGAAGCAACCACCAAACCAATTGCAATTCCCCCAGATAATCCAAGCCACTTTCCAGCTGTTGTTTTACGCTTAACCCTAAGCCAACTCATATAGATGCCTGCAGCGCTTACAAAGCCCATCAATGCACCAAATAGCGCCCAAATAAGCTTGGTACCAATTCCTGCAAAGTTACCAAAGTGCAGCGGATCTGCGGTGTCTTTAATTCGAGGTAGCAGATGTAATTCTTCTCCTTTTTGTATACCAAGTACCTCACCTGAAATTGGTTTTACATAAACACGGTTGGCACGTAGACGCAGTAAAATATCATCGTTATAACCGCGCACTTCAATAGGCTGATTTGCTTCATTAGGATAACGAATATAGCGAATATCAAGGCTACTAAATGCCTGTTGAGCTGCTTCATAAGCAGCAGCTAAACTAATTGGCGATAGACCTTTGCGAGGACTTTGTTTTTTAAACTCACTCAAGGCTTGTGGACTAGATACATAGTGAGGTACCTTCGCGGTTTGCAGTCCATGTTCTATCAGATACCAAACCCCTGTGATGGCCATCACAGCAATAAACCATAAACTCCAAAGCCCTAACAGCTTATGCCAATCAGACCAACTACTGCGCTTATCAAGGCTAAGCGCAGCAGGTTTTTTTATAAAACCTTGCCACCAGCGCCGATACACATAAATACTCGAGACCAATAAAATAACAAGTAAAATACTCAAACTGGTGACGATTAATTTGCCCGTCCAGCCCATCGACAAATTCATATGCCAGTTACGTAAAAACCGCGATATCCGCGCCCACTCTCCTTCACCGAGTAAGCGACCCGTTGCTGCATCTAAATACACAAAACGAAATGAATCACCGACTTTAAGGGCCGCTTCAGTGGCTAGGTAATCTTGCTTATGACGTTGTATATAGAGTAACTGAGCTTGCGGATAATGCTTATTAAGGGTGTTTTCGAGAGCTTGGTAGTTAGTAGAGGCAGAAGAAGTTAAAGCACGGTACTTAGCGTCTGTTAAGTATTCGAGTTCATGACTTAACGTAGCGAGTGTGCCCGATACGCAGGTAACAAAAAGCAGGACTCCAACAAAGAGTCCTGCCCATGAATGTAAGTTAAACCAACTTTTAGCGTTCACACGCCACCATTAAAAGTTGTATTTAGCACTTAAATAGACACGGCGTGGTTCACCAGGAAAGTGCCCTGTTCGCTCGATAAAGCCACTGCTTGCGTATTCTTTATCAAACAAGTTCTTAACTGATAGCTGCCATTGCCAGTTATCAACGGTTGTTTGCCACGCCATGTTGTAAATAGTGTAAGGTTTAACGCGTTGACCACCTAAACTAAGCTGTTCATCAACATAATCTAAACCAGCAGAAATAGATGACGATAAACTAGCTAGCTCATAGCGTGTCCATATACCTAAAGTATTTTGCGGTGCGTTGGCAAATTTATCGCTATCAGGAATTTGGTTACGAATACTGTCATTTGCTTCAGTAATACGGGCATCATTATAGGCGTAGCTTGCAGTAACCACCCAGCGCTCAGTGATATCACCAACCACTTCTAGTTCAAAACCTTTACTTTGAACTTCACCCACCGCAACTAAGTCATCAACGCCGTCGCCTGCAACATCACCCAATAAACTAGGCTGCAGAATGTTTTTACGTACGATATCGTACACAGCCATATTAACAGCAAGTGTGTCTTCTAATAATTTGGTTCTTAAACCTAACTCATTAATACGGCTAGTCTCTGGCGAGAATGGTCCGCCTTTTGCTGTTTCTTGATCACTGGCACCCTGTGGTACAAAGCCAGTACCATGAAGCGCATAAGGAAAGAACATATTGTTAATGTTATAGCTGGTACCAATACGGTAGGTTAAGTCGCTATCAGAAAACTCGGTTTGATTTAACAGATCTTTATCTTCAAAACGGTCATATCTTAAGCCAGCAGTAACACTCCAATTTGCAGTTATATCAAGCTGATCTTGCAAGTACGCACCAAAGCGAGTGCTATTTGTTTTACCTAACCTTGGTTTAATACTATCAAGATCATAATCATCAGCAGAGGTTAAACCATATTCAGGATCGTTAAGAGCAAGACCTGGTACAGGGCCTCCTTTACTCTGTTGCTTTGCTGTGCGGTAAGCACTTTCAAAGTCATGCTCATACCAGTCACTACCAAGCAGCACTTGATGTTGCATGTCTGCAATTATAAATTCTGCAATCGCATTAGCAGTTAAACTAAAGCCTTCGTTTTCACGTACTTGATCACGAAACTCACGATGGCTCCAATCTACAATACCGTCGTCATCAGTATCTACAAGCCCTCTTGGCTCATGGTAGTTTTGTACTTCTTTGTTATCAAAATAGCGTGTTGTGACATCTGTTCGCCAAATATCATTAAACTCATGTTTTAAAGTAGCCTGATAGACATGGGCTTCAACATTTTGAAAGTCTGTCGCCTCGTTATGATTCCAGCTAATATCAGTTAAAAAATTGCCATTATCATCAGCAGGGACTCCACGTAAACGTGCCCCACCCAACTCTTGCTCTATATAGGTATACTGAGTGGTCAATTCGGTTGCACTGTTAATAAGCCACGTATAACCAAGATCAACAATAGTATTATCGCTGCTAGTGTTAGCACGGAATGGCTTTTCAGTATCACGGTAAAGACCAACACGGTAAGCATGATTATCAAGTGATTCACTCAATGTTCCAGTGCTTTCTAATGCACCACTGAAGAAGTCATCATTACCTACTTCAACTTCAATACTGTGTTCACTGGTGAATTTAGGCTTCTTAGTTACATAGTTAATAATACCGCCTGGATTACCACTACCATATATAGCGCCAGCAGGCCCTTTTAAAACCGCAACTTGTTCAATATTAAATAATTGCGGTACAGCAAAACCATTGAAAGGGTCGCCCTTTACGCCATCATATAAAATCTCATCTTGGCGGAAACCACGGAATGTCACGCCCGAATAACTAAAAGCATTAACGCCAGCAATATTGCTATAAAGGTCGGTAATTTGACGAGCAGCCTGATCGCTGATCAGCTCCTGCGGCAGAATTTGGATTGACTGAGGAATTTTCTCTAAAGGTGTATTTGTACGAGTTGCAAAGCTTGACTCGGTTGGGCGATATAAAGAAAACGCACGGCCAACAACTTCTATTTTTTCGATCTCTTTAGAATTGGTTTGATCAGAAGTAGTAACTTCTGTTTGAGCATGGACAATGGTCGAAAAACCAGCAGCAAGTGCAATTAAAACAGCAGAAAGACGCATAATAAAAAGGGACAAAATGAATAATGCGCAACATGTTAATGAATATAATTATCATTTGCAATGCCGTTTTTTATTAATCGGAGCTAAATAAAGTATTACTTACAATGCGCTTTTAACACTTCATTGGTTAAACAGCTATTCGCATGAAATTAAGCCATAGGTTACAATAGAGCCAGCATTCATTCTTTTATTGGCATTTTTCATCGCATGATTAATCAAGACACAATTGCAGCACAAGCGACCGCACCAGGACGTGGTGGGGTTGGTATTATTCGCGTCTCTGGCAGCTTAGCTAAAACAGTGGCAGAGCACATTATTGGCCGTTGTCCTAAAACACGTTACGCAGACTATGTGCCATTTAAAAGCTTGAGCGGTGAGCAGCTTGACCAAGGTATTGCTATATACTTCCAAGGACCAAACTCATTTACCGGTGAAGACGTACTTGAGCTGCAAGGTCATGGCGGTCCTGTTGTACTTGATATGCTATTAAAAGAAATTAGCCAAATTGACGGTGTTCGTTTAGCAAAGCCGGGGGAGTTCTCTGAGCGCGCATTTATGAATGACAAGCTTGATTTAACTCAAGCTGAGGCAATTGCCGATCTCATCAATGCAACCAGTGAACAGGCAGCAAAAAGTGCCCTCCAATCTCTGCAAGGTGAATTTTCTAAGCACATCGAAACGCTGGTGGAAAAAGTCATTCACCTACGTATGTACGTTGAAGCCGCTATTGACTTTCCAGATGAAGAAATCGATTTCCTATCAGACGGTAAAGTATCAGCAGATCTCAATGCCATTATTGATCAATTAGAAAATGTAACTCAGCAAGCAAAACAAGGTAGCATCATGCGTGAAGGTATGCGTGTTGTTATTGCAGGTCGCCCTAACGCTGGTAAATCAAGCCTATTAAATGCATTAGCTGGCCGAGATGCAGCTATTGTTACCGAAATAGCCGGTACAACACGTGACGTATTGCGTGAGCATATTCACATTGATGGTATGCCACTGCATATTATCGATACCGCAGGCCTACGCGAAAGCCCTGATAAAGTTGAACAAATTGGTATTGAGCGCGCATGGGAAGAAATTAACCAAGCCGATCGCGTACTATTTATGTTAGACGGCACAGACACATCAGCCACTGACCCTCATGATATTTGGCCGGAGTTTATGGCCAAGTTACCAGAGGGTATGGGCGTTACTGTGATTCGAAATAAAGCCGATATTTCCGGTGAAAATGTCGGAATGGATGAACATGAACAATATCCGGTGATCCGTTTAAGTGCCAAAAATGCAGAAGGTATAGAGTTAGTTCGTACTCACTTAAAGGCATGTATAGGTTTCCAAGGGGCAACTGAAGGTGGATTTATGGCACGCCGTCGTCACTTAGATGCACTTGATCACGCAGCCTATCATTTAAACACAGGCAAAGAGCAATTAGAGATGCATATTGCTGGTGAGATCCTGGCTGAAGAGTTACGCCTAACACAACAGTTCTTAAATGAGATAACGGGTGAATTTACTTCTGATGACTTGCTAGGAAAAATCTTTAGTTCGTTCTGTATCGGTAAATAAATTCCGGTCATCAATATTATAAAAAAGAGTCGCAAGACTCTTTTTTTTGTTTTTAATTCAGCAATCAATTATCGGTTCAGGGCCGAAACCAGCCAGTAATTAAACCCAAATCAATTAGTCTAGCGATGTCATTAAACGGAGGACGTCATGGACAAATATCAACTCTTTCATCAATTACACCACCAGCAAATAGGCTTTGTACTCGCTAATGCGTGGGATCTTAGTTCAGCACAATTCATTCAGGCCGCAGGAGCTAAAGCTGTAGCAACAACCAGCTGGGGCATTGCTGAAAGTTTAGGTTTAGCTGATGGTGAGAACATCTCTTTTCAAACTCAGTTAGCGCTGGTTAAAAGCTTGACCAAATACATACATATTCCACTCTCTGTCGATATAGAATCAGGATACAGTAACGATCCGCTGCAAATTAGCCAAAACGTTCTTGCGTTAGCAAAATTGGGGGTTGCAGGTATCAACATTGAAGACTCAGACAAAGACACGAATGCACTCAGATCTATCAAACAGCAATGCACTATTATTAGTGAGATAAAGAAAGTACTTAACGAAAATGGCTTCGGCAGTTTATTTATTAACGCCAGAACCGATACCTACTTTGTTAGTGACAGCCCTTTTAAAGTCACATTGAAGCGCGCAAAAGCTTATCAAGATGCAGGTGCAGATGGTCTTTTTGTACCTGGCTTAACTAATATAGAGCACATAACCAGCTTAGCTAACGCGATAGATATGCCACTAAATGTGATGGCTATGAACAATTTTAACTCAGCAAAAGCCGCTTTCGCTGGTGGCGCAAAACGGTTTTCATTGGGTAATTCGCTCTATGATCTAGTCGGAAATACGATAAAAACCACCCTAACTCAGATCGCAAATTAACTTAGCGAGCTAAAAAATCAGATCAAAACAGCTTTTAAGATCGACTTTAGCTAAAAATGTTATCCACAATTGAGGTGTTTTTAGATCTAAAGGCTGATTTGATCATAAAAAAACGCTGAAATTTGAACTTATTTACAAACAACAGCCCTTTTTGATAATTAATTTTCTAAAAAACAGCCTTTATTTGCCCATATTTAAGTTTTTTTCGATCTATTTTATTGATCGCAAATTACAAACCGATCGTTATCAACAAGCGATCTATCCACAAAACGATCATACTCTCCATTTTAATCCGATCTAAAAACTAAAGCGCTTACACACAATTAAAGATCAACAACTTAGCAAAGTTATACAGTTTCTAAATTTTAGCTTGATCAGAACTTTCCCCAAATTTATTAACAGCTTGATCAAAGGGTTTAATTTACGAATAAATATAAAAAACCATTAAAAACAGTAAATTATAAAAAACATTGAATTTAAGCCGTTATTTTAGGCAGAAAAACTTATTCAGATCGTAATTCAACGCTTTACTCACACCCTAACTTAGTTATCATGTGGCCACTTATTTCTATACATGATCAATCACATGCAATCAGTAAATATCATCGTTGGCAGCCAAATGGGATCTGCTGAATACGTGGCAGAGCAACTAGCAGAAGCCCTTGAACAACAAGGGATCCAAGTGCAGCTTCATGAACAGCCTGTATTTGATGATATTGATCAGCAAGATACTATTTGGTTGTTATGTACTTCTACATATGGCGCGGGAGACTACCCAGAGAACCTACTGCCATTTGTTGAATCTATTAACCAACAGGCTGATCTTAAAGGATTAAACTACAGTGTGATCGGATTAGGCGACACTAGCTACGACACCTATAACTATGCAGGCCGTAATCTAGATGAGTTATTAGCAAATAAAGGTGCAAACCGCGTGGCAGAACGCTTAGAGCTAAATATTCTTGATGAAGCGTTACCAGAAGACACAGCTTTAGCTTGGTTACCAAGCTGGATCGAGACTGTAGGACTCAATTAAGCCGATCGGTGTTGATCGTTGTAATAAAAGTTACCCACAATTTACTGATAATTTAGATCGGATTGTGGATAAACACTGATCTAACTGCGATTTTAACCTAGTTTATCCCTTGGATAAGATCCAACCGATATTGCCCTGTGTATAAATAGCCCTTTTGATCAAAGCTTTTACGCCGGAAGATCCGATCATACTAACACCTTTAGATCTGCCTTAAAGCAATGTTTTAAAAAGCAAATTGAACATTATCAACAGATCTAGCCCTCACTAGTAGTAAGAGTAATAAAAGATCTCTTTAAAAGATCCTTTATATTATTAGAGATCACCCACTTAGATCTTGAGCACTGTTTAATCATTTATCTTCTCTAAATTTCTAGGTAGAATACGCTCCCTTTACAAAGTTTTGCTGGTTGATTAGTAGGATCCCATAAATGATTTTTCACGAACGTTTTGATGTTATTGTTGTAGGTGGTGGGCATGCAGGTACTGAAGCTGCATTAGCATCTGCTCGCATGGGCATGAATACCCTATTGCTAACTCATAATATGGATACTCTTGGTCAAATGTCTTGTAATCCGGCAATTGGCGGTATTGGTAAAGGCCATTTAGTTAAAGAGATCGATGCACTTGGCGGTGCAATGGCTCAGGCTATCGATAAAGGTGGTATTCAATTTCGTACTTTAAACTCATCTAAAGGCCCTGCAGTACGTGCTACACGTGCGCAAGCTGACCGTGCTTTGTATAAAGCCGCTATTCAACACACTTTACAACATCAAGAAAATTTAAAGATCTTCCAGCAGTCATGTGACGATCTAATCGTTGAAGGCGATCGAGTAATCGGTGTTGTAACTCAAATGGGTCTTCGTTTTAGTGCGCCTTCAGTGGTTCTTACTGTGGGTACTTTCTTAGGTGGTCAGATCCATATTGGTTTAGAGAACTTCAAAGGGGGTCGTGCTGGTGATCCACCTTCAATTGCACTTGCAGAGCGTTTACGTGAATTACCGTTCCGTGTTGATCGTTTAAAAACAGGCACGCCTCCTCGTATTGATGCGCGTACTGTTGATTTTAGCAAGATGCAAGAACAGCCTGGTGATACTCCTACTCCAGTATTCTCATTTATGGGTAAACAATCGGATCACCCACAGCAGATCCCGTGTTACATCACTTATACAAATGAAAAAACACATGATGTGATCCGTAATAACCTGCATCGTTCACCTATGTACTCTGGTGTTATTGAAGGTATTGGTCCACGTTACTGCCCATCAATTGAAGATAAGATCGTACGTTTTGCTGATAAAGATAAACATCAAATCTTTGTTGAGCCAGAAGGCTTAACATCATACGAATTATATCCAAATGGTATCTCGACGAGTTTACCATTTGATGTGCAACTTGAAATTGTGCAATCAATTACTGGCTTTGAAAATGCACATATCTGTCGTCCTGGTTATGCCATTGAGTATGATTTCTTTGATCCACGAGACTTAAAACAATCATTAGAAACTAAGTTTATTAATGGTTTATTCTTCGCAGGCCAGATCAATGGCACAACAGGCTACGAAGAAGCTGGTGCGCAAGGTTTAATTGCTGGTATGAACGCAGCATTACAAGTACAAGGTAAAGAACCTTGGACACCTCGTCGTGATGAAGCATATACAGGTGTACTGATTGATGACTTAGCAACATTAGGTACTAAAGAACCGTACCGTATGTTTACCAGCCGTGCTGAATACCGTTTATTACTTCGTGAAGATAATGCCGACATTCGTTTAACTGCTAAAGGCCGTGAACTTGGCTTAGTTGACGATGCTCGTTGGGCTGCCTTCAACGAAAAAATGGAAATCATTGAAAAAGAAACACAACGCTTAAAAGAAACCTGGATCCATAAAGATCACGTGGCTGTTGATCAAGTAAATGCGTTATTAAAAACACCACTGACTCGTGAAGCGAGCCTTGAAGATCTGATCCGTCGTCCTGAAGTTCGTTATAACGACCTAATGGCGATCGATGGTTTAGGCTCTGAGTTCGATAACCAAGCTGCACTTGAGCAAGTTGAGATCCATACTAAGTACGCAGGCTATATTGCTCGTCAACAAGATGAGATCAATAAGCAGCTACGTCATGAACAAACTGTATTACCAAAAGACTTTGATTATTCAACTGTTTCTGGTTTATCAAATGAGGTTATCGCGAAACTTACTGATAGTCGTCCAGATACAATTGGCCAAGCATCACGTATTTCAGGTATCACCCCTGCAGCTATTTCGCTATTATTAGTCTATCTGAAAAAGCAAGGCTTACTGCGCAAGACTGCGTAGTTGGTGAGGAATACAGTGTTACAACAACAATTAACTTCACTGTTAGCGCAAACTGATATTGCGCTAACAGAAAAGCAGCAACAACAACTTGTACAATATGTTGAATTATTAGACAAGTGGAACAAAGCATATAACTTAACCTCTGTTCGTTTACCTGAAGAAATGATGGTTAAACATATCATGGATAGCTTAGTTGTTGCGCCACACCTTAAAGGCAAACATTACATTGATGTTGGTACGGGTCCTGGTTTACCGGGTATCGTATTAGCCATCGCTTTACCTGATACACAATTTGTATTGTTAGATAGTTTAGGTAAACGCGTGCGCTTTTTGATGCAGGTAAAACATGCACTTGGCCTTGAAAATGTAACCCCAGTGCAGTCTAGAGTTGAAGAATATCAACCAAGTGTTAAATTAGATGGTGTATTAAGTCGTGCATTTGCCTCTTTACAAGATATGGTTGACTGGTGTGCGCACTTGATTGATCATTCAGGTAAATTTATCGCCTTAAAAGGCGTATTTCCGAGCGAAGAACTAGACTCATTACCTAAAGGTATTAAGTTTGATGAAAAAATCAGCTTGGAAGTACCTGAGTTAGATGCGCAAAGACATCTAATCATTCTTTCTAAAGACTAGGGATCAGAGCACTGTGGCAAAAGTCATCGCATTAGCAAACCAAAAAGGTGGTGTTGGTAAAACAACCACCGCTGTGAATCTTGCGGCATCGATGGCCGCGACGAAGCGTAAAGTGTTATTAATCGATCTTGATCCGCAAGGAAACGCTACCATGGGTAGTGGTGTCGATAAATACGGTGATGTTGCGACTATTTACGATTTATTGATTGAAGAAACACCAATCGATGAAGTTATCAATAGAGAAACCTCAGGTGAGTATCACTTAATTGCTGCTAATGGCGATGTGACTGCCGCTGAAGTTAAATTAATGGAATTGTTTGCGCGTGAAGTGCGTTTACGTAATGCGCTTGAACAAATTCAAGACCAATACGATTTCATTTTTATCGACTGCCCGCCTTCACTTAACATGCTTACTGTTAATGCTATGGCTGCCGCAGATTCAATTTTAGTTCCGATGCAATGTGAGTATTATGCCCTTGAAGGTTTAACGGCATTAATGGATACCATTACCCAGTTGTCTAAGCTAGTAAATCCAGCATTAACAATTGAAGGGATTTTACGCACCATGTATGATCCGCGCAATCGCCTTGCAAATGATGTATCAGAACAACTCAAACAACATTTTGGCGATAAAGTATATCGTACCGTTATCCCACGTAATGTCCGTTTAGCAGAAGCGCCGAGTTTTGGTGCCCCTGCCATGTATTATGACCGTGCATCAAGTGGTGCGAAAGCTTACTTAGCCCTAGCCGGCGAAATGTTACGTAGAAAAGAGAAAACATCTTCAGCAGTAGCCTAACTTCGAGGTAAAAAAATAACATGTCTGCTAAAAAACGCGGTTTAGGCCGAGGACTCGACGCTTTATTAAGTTCATCAAAACCTGCCTCAAGTGCAAATAATCAGCAACAAGCGACTGCAACACCAGAGCAAGTCTCTGAGGTCGTTGCAGAGCAAAGTAAAGGTGAGCTGCAAAAGTTAGCGATTGAGTTTTTACAATCGGGTAAATATCAACCGCGTAAAGACATGTCTGAAGAAGCGCTTGAAGAGTTAGCTAACTCAATACGTGCTCAAGGCATCATTCAGCCGATTGTTGTGCGCCAAATTGGTGCAGAAAAATATGAGATTATCGCCGGTGAGCGTCGTTGGCGTGCTGCTCAACTTGCAAAATTAGATGCTGTTCCATGTATCATCAAAGATGTACCTGATGAAGCGGCCGTTGCTATCGCGCTTATAGAAAATATTCAACGTGAAGATCTAAATGCGATGGAAGAAGCGATTGCGTTAAATCGTTTACTTAACGAATTTGAACTAACTCATCAACAAGTCGCCGAGGCAGTTGGTAAATCTCGTACTACTGTGACTAATTTACTGCGCTTAAATAATCTCAATGAAGATGTTAAAATTTTGTTAGAGCATGGCGACATTGAAATGGGTCATGCACGTTGTTTATTAGCACTTGAAGGCGAAGCGCAATCAGATGCTGCTCGATTAGCCGTTGCTAAAGCTTTAACTGTTCGTGAAACTGAAAAGCTAGTGCGTTCTATTTTAGAACCAGCCCCAAAGAAAGAAGTGCAAGAAAAAGATCCTGATGTCAAACAGTTAGAACAAAAGCTTGCTGAAAATTTAGGCGCTAAAGTAGAAATAAACTACAATAAAAAAGGCAAAGGCAAACTGGTTATCTCTTATACAACTCTTGATGAGTTAGATGGCATTTTAAGCCGTATAAATTAAGACTATTCCCGTCATTAATTAATAACATGTCCAAAAAGAGACATTTGTGGTGTTTTTGCACTACAAAGGGTCGACTCAAGTTGCAAAACTGGTAGGAATCAGTATAATTTCGCCAGTTTTCATACCCTGACAATTTAACGTTCTAAAGGTTAACAAAACGTGACTAATAGGTTAGCAAAGCCGTATAGGCTTGCCGCATTTAAATTAATTTGTCTTCAGGGTATCGTAGCATTTATCGCTGCAGTAATTGTTTTTATAGGTTGGGGAGTCAATGCCGGCCAGTCAGCGCTTGCTGGCGGAGCTGTTGCACTACTCCCTAATTTTGTATTTGCTGTCTATGCATTCCGTTATATGGGTGCAAGTCGAGTAAATCAAGTGTATGCCTCGCTAAAGCGCGGCAACGGATTAAAATTTATGCTAACAATCGTTTTGTTTGCACTGATACTGAAGTCTTATACGGTCGTTTTATTACCGTTTTTCTGTGTGTATGTATTGGTGTTATTTAGCGGATTGTTTGCGCCCGTTTTTTTTAATCATTAACTTTTGGGATATAACATGGCTGCAGAAGAAGTAACTCTATCAAGCCATATTCAGCACCACTTAACTAACGCTAAGATGTGCTCGACCGACGCTGGTCTTGCCTTCAACAAAGCGTGTGCAGACAGTGGTTTCTGGACATGGAATATAGATACCCTCGCATGGTCAATCGGTTTAGGTCTGGTATTTTTATGGATCTTCCGTGGTGCCGCTAAAAAAGCAAATACCGGTGTACCGGGTAAATTTCAGTGTTTCATTGAAATGATTGTTGAGTTCGTTGGCGACAACGTACGTGACACATACCATGGTAAAAGCGCATTAATCGCTCCATTAGCTCTAACGATTTTCGTTTGGGTGTTCTTAATGAACTTAATGGACTTGATTCCGGTTGATTTCCTACCTGCATTAGCTGGCTTTGTTGGCGAGCAAGCATTTGGTATGGATTCTCACGACGTTTACATGAAGATTGTACCTACAACAGACATCAATATGACTGCTGCACTTGCTATTGGTGTATTCATTCTGATGATCGGTTATGCAATCAAAATCAAAGGGATTGGCGGATTCTTAGCTGAATTAACGCTTCACCCGTTCAGCTCTAAAAACAAGCTAGCGATGGTGTTCTTAATCCCATGTAACTTATTACTAGAAACAATCGCTTTAGTTGCTAAGCCGTTCTCGTTAGCATTGCGTTTATTCGGTAACTTATATGCTGGTGAGTTGATTTTCATCTTGATCGGCGCAGTTGGTTTAATGCAACTACCGTTGCACTTTATTTGGGCTGTATTCCACATCTTAGTAATCGTACTGCAAGCATTCGTATTTATGATGCTTACAATCGTTTACCTAAGCATGGCAAGCTCAGATAATCACTAATTTTTTACACTTTTAAATTTTAACTTTAATTTACAATTGAAACTTTGGAGAAAAAAATGGAACTAATGATTGGTCTTAAGTACATCGCTGTTGCTCTACTTATCGGCTTCGGTGCAATCGGTACTGCTATCGGCTTCGGTAACATGGGTGGTAAATTCCTAGAAGCTTGTGCACGTCAACCTGAGCTTGCACCTTCATTACAAGTTAAGATGTTCATCCTTGCTGGTCTAATCGATGCCGTAGCTATGATCGGTGTTGGTATCGCAATGGTATTGTTGTTCGTACTTTAATATTATTTTTTGAACAGCTTACTATTTTAAGGAGGAGCGGTCGTGAACTTAACAGCCACTCTTATCGGTGAATTAATTGCATTTACGGTTTTCGTACTTTTCTGTATGAAATACGTATGGCCACCACTAAATGGTGCAATTGAAGCTCGCCAGAAGAAAATCGAAGATGGTTTAGCTGCCTCTGATAGAGCCGAAAAAGACTTAGAACTTGCGCAAAAGAAAGCTGCTGAGCAGCTTAAAGAGGCAAAAGCTCAAGCGGCTGATATCATTGAACAAGCTAAAAAGCGTGCCACGCTAATCGTTGACGAAGAAACTGTTCGTGGTCAACAAGAGCGTGAAAAAATTATTGCTCAAGGGCACTCTGAAATCGAAGCAGAGCGTAACCGTGTAACAGAAGAACTACGTAAACAAGTAGCGACGCTGGCCGTGGTTGGTGCTGAGAAGATTTTAGAGCGCGAAATCAATCAAGCCGCACACAGTGACATCGTTGAAAAACTTGTCGCTGAGCTGTAATTAGGAGGGTATGAGCATGTCTGAATTGGCTACTATCGCTCGCCCATACGCTAAAGCGGCTTTTGAACTTGCCGTTGAAAAAGGCACTGTTGAAAGTTGGAACGACATGCTGTTCTTTGCTGGCCATGTTGCCAGCAATGAGCAAGCCGCTGCCGCGCTAGCTGGATTGCCTACTGCTACTGAAAAAGCAGATCTGTTTATCAAGATCTGTGCAGAGCAGCTCAACGAACAAGGTCAGAACCTAATCAAGGTGATGGCTGAAAATGGACGTTTAGTTGCACTGCCTGCTGTTGCAGAGTTATTCGCTGAATTTAAAGCGGACTACGACAAAGAAATCGACGTTGATGTGGTTTCTGCAACACCGCTAGCTGCTGAGCAGCAAGCATCATTGGTAGCGGCACTTGAAAAACGTTTCGCACGCAAAGTTAAGCTGAATTGTAGTGAAGATACTACAGTTGTTGGCGGTCTTATCATTAAGGCGGGTGACACTGTAATTGACGGCTCAGTACGTGGCAAATTAGCCCGCTTAGCTACATCACTACAATCGTAATTGGGAAAAAGAGCATGCAACTTAATTCCACTGAAATTTCAGATCTGATCAAACAACGTATTGAGCAGTTCGAAGTTGTAAGTGAAGCTCGTAACGAAGGTACTATCGTATCTGTTACTGACGGTATCATCCGCATCCACGGTCTTGCTGACTGTATGCAAGGTGAGATGATCGAGCTTCCTGGCAACCGTTATGCTATCGCACTAAACCTTGAGCGTGACTCAGTAGGTGCTGTAGTAATGGGTCCTTACGCTGACCTTAAAGAAGGCGTAAAAGTTAAATCAACTGGTCGTATCCTAGAGGTTCCTGTTGGTCGTGGTCTACTTGGTCGTGTTGTAAACACACTAGGTGCACCTATCGACGGTAAAGGCGCTTTAGATAACGACGGTTTTGAACCTGTTGAGAAAATCGCACCAGGCGTTATCGAACGTCAATCAGTAGATGAGCCAGTACAAACTGGTTATAAATCTATCGATGCGATGATCCCAGTAGGTCGTGGTCAACGTGAGCTTGTTATCGGTGACCGCCAAACTGGTAAAACTGCATTAGCAATCGATGCAATCATCAACCAAAAAGGTACAGGCGTTAAGTGTGTGTACGTTGCAGTTGGTCAAAAAGCATCTACAATCGCTAACGTAGTACGTAAATTAGAAGAGCACGGTGCACTTGAAAACACTATCGTTGTTGTTGCATCTGCTTCTGAATCTGCGGCACTTCAGTACCTAGCACCATTCTCTGGTTGTACTATGGGTGAATACTTCCGTGACCGTGGTGAAGACGCGCTAATCGTATATGATGATTTATCTAAGCAAGCTGTTGCTTACCGTCAAATCTCATTACTACTTAAGCGTCCACCAGGCCGTGAAGCATACCCAGGTGACGTATTCTACCTTCACTCACGTCTTCTAGAGCGTGCATCACGTGTAAACGCTGATTACGTTGAGAAGTTCACTAATGGTGAAGTGAAAGGTAAAACAGGTTCACTGACGGCATTGCCAATCATTGAAACTCAAGGCGGCGACGTTTCTGCGTTCGTACCGACAAACGTTATCTCTATCACCGATGGTCAGATCTTCTTAGAAACTGACTTATTCAACTCAGGTATCCGTCCAGCTGTTAACGCTGGTATCTCGGTATCTCGTGTTGGTGGTGCAGCGCAAACTAAAATCGTTAAGAAACTAGGTGGTGGTATCCGTCTAGCGTTAGCTCAGTACCGTGAATTAGCTGCGTTCTCGCAGTTCGCGTCTGACCTTGACGATGCAACACGTGCTCAATTAGAGCATGGTGAGCGCGTAACAGAGCTAATGAAGCAGAAACAGTACGCACCAATGTCTGTTGCTGAAATGTCTCTGTCGCTATTTGCTGCTGAAAAGGGCTACCTAAAAGACATCGAAATCGCGAAAATCATGGATTTCGAAGCTGGCCTAATTTCTTATGCAAACAGCACATACGCAGAGCTAATGGCTCAAATCAATGAAACTGGTAACTACAACGCTGAGATTGAAGCTCAACTTAAAGAACTTCTAGAGAAGTTCAAGTCGACGCAAACTTGGTAATTTAGTTATGAATGGTGAGCTTTAGGTAACTAAAGCCCACCTGATTCGGAGAGAGAGTCATGGCCAGCGGAAAAGAGATTAAAAGCAAGATCGGGAGTATCAAGAATACTCAGAAGATCACCAGCGCGATGGAAATGGTTGCTGCGTCTAAAATGAAAAAAGCGCAGGAACGTGTGGCGTCAAGCCGTCCATACGCTGAAAACTTACGCCAAGTGATTGGTCGTGTTGCTCAAGCAAATCTTGATTTTACTCACCCTTTCTTAGAAGAGCGTGAAGTAAAACGAGTTGGTTATATTGTTATCTCTACTGACCGTGGTCTATGTGGTGGCTTGAACTCAAACGAGTTCAAAAAAGTTGCCCTAGACGTGAAAGCGTGGAAAGAAAAAGGCGTTGAAGCTGAGTTTACTACTTTAGGTAGCAAAGCAGCTGGCTTTTTCCAACGTTTTGGCGGTAAGTTAGTCGCTAAAAAAGCGAACTTAGGAGATACACCTTCATTACAAGACGTTATTGGTCCTGTAAAGACAATGCTAGATGCATACTCTGAAGGTAAAATTGACCGCTTATACGTAGTATTTAACAAGTTCGTTAATACTATGAAGCAAGAGCCAACAATCGATCAGTTACTCCCTTTGCCAAAAGCTGAAGAAGAAGTATCTCAACATTCTTGGGATTACTTATATGAGCCAAACCCAGATGCGATTTTAGAAGCTCTGTTAGTACGCTTTATTGAGTCTCAAGTATACCAAGGTGTAGTTGAGAACGCTGCCTCTGAACAGGCTGCCCGTATGGTTGCAATGAAAGCTGCAACAGATAACGCAGGCGACCTTATGGATGAGTTACAGCTTGTTTATAACAAGGCTCGTCAAGCTGCAATCACACAAGAAATTAGTGAGATTGTTGGCGGCTCGGCAGCAGTTTAACGCTTCGGCAAAGTTTAATGAGAGGAATAGACATGAGTTTAGGTAAGGTCGTCCAAATTATCGGCGCCGTTGTGGATATCGAATTTCCACAAGACAACGTGCCAGCCGTATATGACGCACTAAAAGTAACAGATGGCGACTTAGCTGGTTTAACTTTAGAAGTTCAACAACAGCTAGGTGGCGGTGTGGTACGTGGTATCGCACTTGGTACTACTGACGGTTTACGTCGTGGTACTGCAGTAGAAGGTACAGGTCAGCCAATCCACGTTCCTGTAGGTACGAAGACACTAGGTCGTATCATGGACGTATTAGGTAACCCTATTGATGAAGCTGGTCCAATTGGTGAAGAAGAGCGTATGTCTATTCACCGTGCAGCACCTTCTTATGAAGAACAATCAAGTTCAGTAGAACTTTTAGAGACTGGTATCAAGGTAATCGACCTTGTATGTCCATTCGCTAAAGGTGGTAAAGTTGGTCTATTCGGTGGTGCCGGTGTTGGTAAAACCGTAAACATGATGGAACTTATCCGTAACATCGCAATCGAGCACAGCGGTTACTCAGTATTCGCAGGTGTTGGTGAGCGTACTCGTGAGGGTAATGACTTCTACCATGAGATGAACGACTCAAACGTACTAGATAAAGTATCTCTAGTATACGGTCAAATGAATGAGCCACCGGGTAACCGTTTACGCGTAGCGTTAACTGGTCTTACTATGGCAGAGAAGTTCCGTGACGAAGGTCGTGACGTACTTTTCTTCGTTGATAACATCTACCGTTATACTCTAGCGGGTACAGAGGTATCAGCACTTCTAGGTCGTATGCCTTCAGCAGTAGGTTACCAACCAACTCTTGCTGAAGAAATGGGTGTACTTCAAGAGCGTATCGCATCTACTAAGACGGGTTCAATCACTTCAATCCAAGCGGTATACGTACCTGCGGATGACTTAACTGACCCATCTCCAGCAACAACGTTTGCTCACTTAGATGCAACAGTAGTACTTTCTCGTGATATCGCTTCACTTGGTATCTACCCTGCGGTAGACCCACTTGATTCATCTTCACGTCAACTTGACCCATTAGTAATCGGTCAAGAGCACTACGATACTGCGCGTGGCGTTCAAACAGTTCTTCAACGTTATAAAGAACTTAAAGACATCATCGCAATCCTAGGTATGGACGAGCTTTCTGACGAAGATAAGCAAGTTGTATCTCGTGCACGTAAAATCCAGCGTTTCCTATCTCAGCCGTTCTTCGTTGCTGAGGTATTCACAGGCGCGCCTGGTAAATACGTGTCACTTAAAGACACAATTGCTGGCTTCAAAGGTATCTTAAACGGTGAGTTTGATGATATGCCAGAGCAAGCGTTCTACATGGTTGGCTCTATTGAAGAAGCTCAAGAAAAAGCCAAAAGCATGTAATTAGGAGGGTAGTATGGCGGCTATGACTGTACATCTTGACGTAGTAAGCGCAGAAGAGAGCTTGTTCTCTGGTCTGGTTGAATCGATTCAAGTGAGTGGTAGTGAAGGTGACCTTGGTGTTAACTATGGTCACGCTCCATTATTAACTGCCCTAAAACCTGGTATGGTACGTTTAGTTAAGCAATTTGGTCACGAAGACGTGATGTATATTGCTGGCGGTACGCTAGAAGTTCAACCGGATCGCATCACGATTCTTGCAGATACTGCAGTACGTGGTGAAGACCTAGACGAGCAAGCGGCTGAAAAAGCTAAACGTGATGCTGAAGAGCAAATGGCGAATACGTCAACTGCTGAGTTAGATTATCAACAAGCTGCAGTGCAACTTGCTGAAGCAATCGCTCAACTTCGCGTAATTCAACAATTACGTAAAAAGTAAGCCTACTCGGTTTTCAAAAAGCCCACTTAATGTGGGCTTTTTTGTGCCCGAAATTCACGGCTTTCTACCCTACTTAATATTTATACTTATATCCTTCATCAAAGCTCGCTACAATAGTGTAAATTAATAGTGAATAGCTGTTTCATCCAAGGTTCAGTCCAACTCATTAGGATTGCGTATTTACACATGATGTGACTTACACAACTTTGTATGTTTCCCAGAACTCACAAAATATTGCACACCTAAAACAAAGAAAGAAGGATATTGTTTTAATGTCTCTGACTACCGTTATTCTTGCTGCGGGTAAAGGCACTCGTATGCGCTCTGCTCTACCAAAGGTTTTACACAAAGTTGCTGGTAAACCTATGGTGCAGCACGTTATTGATAATGCCACTGCCCTTGGCGCTCGTGAAACGAACCTTGTTTACGGTCATGGCCGTGAACAGCTGCAAGATGCCCTATCGCACAATCAAGTAAACTGGGTATTACAAGAAGAACAACTAGGTACGGGTCATGCCGTGGCAGTTGCTAAAGAACACATTGCTGATGATGACACTGTATTAATTCTTTATGGTGATGTGCCACTGACAAAACGCGCTACCTTAGAGAAGTTACTCGCAGCGACACCAGAAAAAGGCTTAGCTGTATTAACCGTTACCTTAGAAGACCCATCAGGTTATGGTCGTATGATCCGTGAAAATGGCAAGCTAGTGGGTATTATCGAACAAAAAGATGCCTCTGCTGAGCAACTTGCAATTAAAGAAATTAATACCGGTATTATGGCTGCCAATGGTGAGCTACTTAAACGTTGGTTAGGTAACCTATCGAACAACAACGCTCAAGGTGAATACTATTTAACAGATATCGTTGCTATGGCACATAGCGAAGGTGTTGAAATTACTTCTGCACAGCCCGAGCACCCGATGGAAGTCGAAGGCGCAAATAATCGCGTTCAACTTGCAGCTCTTGAACGTGCATACCAAGCATGGCAAGCCGAAGAGCTAATGCTTAATGGTGCTACACTTGCTGATCCTGCGCGTATTGATGTGCGTGGTGAAGTTACTACCGGCGAAGATGTACTAATCGACGTTAATGTTATTTTCGAAGGTAAAGTAACACTAGGTAATAACGTGCAAATTGGCCCTAACTGCGTACTTAAAGATTGTACTGTTGGTGATAACGTTGTAATTAAAGCTAACTCACTTGTTGAAGAAGCGAGTGTTGCTGCTAAATGTACTTTAGGCCCTTATGCTCGCCTTCGCCCTGGTGCGATTATGGAAGAAGACTCGCATATCGGTAACTTTGTTGAGATGAAAAAGACTCGCTTAGGCAAAGGCTCAAAGGCAAATCATCTTACCTACTTAGGTGACACTGAAGTTGGTGAAAAAGTGAATATTGGCGCAGGTACTATTACTTGTAACTATGATGGCGTAAACAAATCAAAAACTATTATCGGTGATAACGCCTTTATCGGTTCAAACTCATCACTAGTAGCACCGGTGAATATTGGCTCAATGGCAACGATTGGCGCAGGTTCTGTTATTACTAATACTGTTGAAGACGATCAGCTTGCAGTAGCTCGTGGCAAACAACGTAATCTAACTGGCTGGAAGCGTCCAACCAAAAAGTAGTGAGCTACCCTACTAATTTATAAATAAAAGCGAGTTTATACTCGCTTTTTTTGTGGCTAAATTTTGTTCTCATAAAAGTGCCATATAGTTGTAATGCCTGCGTGTTGTAATTGCCTCAATACAATACCAAGGAAAAATAATAATGTTAAAAAGATCAATTATTGCGCTATCACTTTTAACTATTCTTACAGGTTGCTCGTTAGACGGTGACGACGGCAAAGATGGCCTACAAGGTGAACAAGGTCCTGCAGGTCAAAATGGTACTAACGGAATTGATGGGGAAAATGGCTCCGATGGTACTAACGGAGCTGACGGAGCAAATGGTACAGATGCAAACGCGGCTTTAAGTATAAACCTTATCGGTCGTGCAGTGCTTAACGCAGAAAGTCCGGAAGGTGCAGCAGAGATTGTCGCTTATCAAGCTTCTAAACAACGAATTTTTGCGATCAATAGTTCCGGTGATTCGGCAGTTGTGAATATCATGAAAGCCGATAGCTTTGACCGTGCAGCTTTAGTTAAAGATAACGAAGGGGTTATAAATGGCACTAATTTAACCTCAGAGATTACCCTTGCACTTAATAAGCACAGTGCGGGTGATGCAAACAGTATCGCTATTGATGCTAATAATGAACTTCTTGCAGTTGCAATGGCCGCAGATATTACCGGTGATGAAGGTTTAATCGCATTTTATGATATCAGTGGCGATGAGCCTCTGTTTATTAAGAATGTAACGGTAGGCGCCCTACCCGACATGGTTACTTTTAGCCATGATGGCAATAAGGTACTGGTTGCAAATGAAGGTGAGCCTAATGGTGATTACAGTATTGACCCTGAAGGCTCAATTAGCATTATTAATATCAATGATGGTGTAATTGCAGATACTGCTATTAGCATTACTTTTTCAGCTTATAACGACAAACAAGCAGAGCTTGAAGAGCGAGGGATTGTATTTGCTAACCCGACAGGTCGAACAATCAACGGTAATTTGATTAATACAACCGTGGCTATGGATTTAGAACCTGAATACATCAGCGTTTCGAAAGATAATAAATTTGCCTACGTGTCACTACAAGAAAATAACGCCCTTGCTATCGTCAATCTTGAAGATAATAGCCTAGAGCTTAAAGGCTTAGGTTTTAAAGATTGGTCTAATTTGCTTTTTGATGCATCTGATAAAGACGGTGGGGTTAACTTTAAATCATACCCTGGCCTCTATGGCATGTATCAACCAGATACTATTTCAAGCTTTACCTGGAAAGGTGCTAACTTTATTGTCACAGCGAACGAAGGTGATGCACGAGAATACTTCTTTGATACAAACGACGAAGCTGATTGCATAGCTAAAGGTGGTCTTGATTATGATAAAGATGACGGTTGTTTATCATATATAGATGAGACAAGAGCTAAAGACTTAACACTAGCAAGCAATTTTGACTACCTGAACAATGACAACAGTGATATTGGCCGTTTAAAAGTGACCACTGTTAAAGGTGATGAAGATAATAATGGCGAATACGAATCACTATATGCATATGGTGCCCGCTCCTTTACCATCTGGGATAATAACGGCATGGTAGTTTTTGACTCTGGCGATCAAATTTCACGCATTACTGCATCAGTTCACGGAGCAGCATTCAATAATAACGAAGATGAAAATGACGGCGATAGTCGCTCTGATGACAAAGGTGCAGAACCAGAAGCATTAGCACTAGGTACTATTGGCGAGCGTACATTTGCATTTATTGGTTTAGAGCGTATGGGTGGCATTATGGTGTTTGATATTACTAATCCATACAATGTGACATTCCAAGATTACTTTTTTAATCGTGGTCTAGAAACTGATGCAGATATTACGGGTGATCTTGCCCCTGAAGGTATGGCATTTATACCAGCAGAACAAAGTGCAACGAATGAAGCATTGCTAGTTGTTGGTAATGAAATTTCGGGTTCAATCGCTGTTTGGGAAATTTCTACTAACTAATCCGCCTTATAAAAATAAAAAGCGACATAGCTAATTTAAAGCATGTCGCTTTTTCTATGCCATTTTACCTTCACAAAAATGACTGCTTTTTGAGCTAAAATCCCTTTGTAGCCCTTTATTTGTATGGTTATTGTACTAATTTGAAAATAATCAAAAAAACCTTCAAAAAGTGCTTGCGTTAATTCTTCGCATCCCTATAATGCGCATCCACTGACACGGCGGGCAGCAACGAAAGACGCTGAACAACGTAGCAGAGAGTTAAGTAAAACTTCGGTTTAAAACGGTCTAAAAAGAAAGTTTGAAATTAAGTGTTGACTCGAAAAATTAAGGATGTATTATACGCATCCCTAGCGACAACGTCGCAACGTTCTTTAACAATATAAAGCAATCATCTGTGTGGGCACTCGTACAGATTGAGTTCTAACAGCAGATT
>NZ_AP028065.1:0-1722500 GCF_030297135.1 Pseudoalteromonas apostichopi | reverse complement strand
CCCTCGAGGGTGACTGCGTACCTTTTGTATAATGGGTCAGCGACTTATATTTTGTAGCGAGGTTAACCGATTAGGGTAGCCGTAGTGAAAGCGAGCGTTAACTGCGCGTTTAGTTGCAAGGTATAGACCCGAAACCCGGTGATCTAGCCATGGGCAGGTTGAAGGTTGAGTAACATCAACTGGAGGACCGAACCCACTAACGTTGAAAAGTTAGGGGATGACCTGTGGCTAGGAGTGAAAGGCTAATCAAACCGGGAGATAGCTGGTTCTCCCCGAAATCTATTTAGGTAGAGCCTCGGACGAATACTTACGGGGGTAGAGCACTGTTAAGGCTAGGGGGTCATCCCGACTTACCAACCCTTTGCAAACTCCGAATACCGTAAAGTACTATCCGGGAGACACACGGCGGGTGCTAACGTCCGTCGTGAAGAGGGAAACAACCCAGACCGCCAGCTAAGGTCCCAAAGTCATAGTTAAGTGGGAAACGATGTGGAAAGGCCCAGACAGCCAGGAGGTTGGCTTAGAAGCAGCCATCCTTTAAAGAAAGCGTAATAGCTCACTGGTCGAGTCGGTCTGCGCGGAAGATGTAACGGGGCTAAACTATGCACCGAAGCTGCGGATTCAAACTTTGTTTGAGTGGTAGGGGAGCGTTCTGTAAGCCGTTGAAGGTGTACCGGGAGGTATGCTGGAGGTATCAGAAGTGCGAATGCTGACATGAGTAACGATAATGCGGGTGAAAAACCCGCACGCCGGAAGACCAAGGGTTCCTATCCCATGTTAATCAGGGTAGGGTAAGTCGACCCCTAAGGCGAGGCCGAAAGGCGTAGTCGATGGGAAACGGGTTAATATTCCCGTACTTGGTATAATTGCGATGGGGGGACGGAGCAGGCTAAACAAGCATGGCGTTGGTTGTCCATGTGAAAGTGAGTAGGTTGAGAGTTTAGGAAAATCCGGACTCTTAAGACTGAGACACGAGACGAGCACCCAAGGGTGTGAAGTTGTTGATGCCATACTTCCAGGAAAAGCCTCTAAGCTTCAGATTATACCGAATCGTACCCCAAACCGACACAGGTGGTCAGGTAGAGAATACTAAGGCGCTTGAGAGAACTCGGGTGAAGGAACTAGGCAAAATCGTACCGTAACTTCGGGAGAAGGTACGCTCCTATCTGTGATGAGACTTGCTCTTTAAGCGGACGGGAGCCGCAGTGACCAGGTGGCTGGGACTGTTTATTAAAAACACAGCACTGTGCAAAATCGCAAGATGACGTATACGGTGTGACACCTGCCCGGTGCCGGAAGGTTAATTGATGGGGTTAGTTTTCGGACGAAGCTCTTGATCGAAGCCCCGGTAAACGGCGGCCGTAACTATAACGGTCCTAAGGTAGCGAAATTCCTTGTCGGGTAAGTTCCGACCTGCACGAATGGTGTAACCATGGCCACGCTGTCTCCACCCGAGACTCAGTGAAATTGAAATCGCAGTGAAGATGCTGTGTACCCGCGGCTAGACGGAAAGACCCCGTGAACCTTTACTACAGCTTGGCACTGAACATTGAACCTACATGTGTAGGATAGGTGGGAGGCTTTGAAGCAGAGACGCTAGTCTTTGTGGAGCCGTCCTTGAAATACCACCCTTGTAGTTTTGATGTTCTAACGTTGGTCCCTAATCGGGATTACGGACAGTGCCTGGTGGGTAGTTTGACTGGGGCGGTCTCCTCCCAAAGAGTAACGGAGGAGCACGAAGGTTGGCTAAGTACGGTCGGACATCGTACGGTTAGTGTAATGGTAGAAGCCAGCTTAACTGCGAGACAGACACGTCGAGCAGGTACGAAAGTAGGTCATAGTGATCCGGTGGTTCTGAATGGAAGGGCCATCGCTCAACGGATAAAAGGTACTCCGGGGATAACAGGCTGATACCGCCCAAGAGTTCATATCGACGGCGGTGTTTGGCACCTCGATGTCGGCTCATCACATCCTGGGGCTGAAGTCGGTCCCAAGGGTATGGCTGTTCGCCATTTAAAGTGGTACGCGAGCTGGGTTTAGAACGTCGTGAGACAGTTCGGTCCCTATCTGCCGTGGGCGTTTGAGAATTGAGAGGGGTTGCTCCTAGTACGAGAGGACCGGAGTGAACGAACCGCTGGTGTTCGGGTTGTCATGCCAATGGCACTGCCCGGTAGCTACGTTCGGAACTGATAAGCGCTGAAAGCATCTAAGCGCGAAGCAGGCCTCGAGATGAGTTCTCACTAGACTTTTAAAGTCTCTGAAGGGCCGTTGAAGACTACAACGTTGATAGGCAGGATGTGGAAGTGGTGCGAGCCATTAAGCTAACCTGTACTAATTACCCGTGAGGCTTAACCATACAACGCCAAACGCGTTTTATGACAGCGTAACAGACAGAAGTTAAGAAACTAAAGTAGACATTTACTTGATATCAGAATTCCGAATTTTAGTTGATTGCCAAGGCGATTAACGACCCAAATTTGCTTGGTGACAATAGCGTTTTGGACCCACCTGACCCCATGCCGAACTCAGTAGTGAAACGAAACAGCGCCGATGATAGTGTGGCATTTGCCATGTGAAAGTAGGACATTGCCAGGCTCCAAATTAAAGAAAGCCCGATTCGAAAGAGTCGGGCTTTTTTGCGTTTGGAGCTGTCAGCTTTCAGCCGTCAGATAATAAATGTCAGCTGAGCGGTGGAGTTGTTTAGTACAGAGTCTCCCTCAGCAACAAAACCCCGTAGGAGGCACGTCAGTGCCGTATCTAGAGCTTAACAAACACATTCATGGTAAGCCATTCCTACAACTACACTTTGCCTAGAGCCTAGAGCCTAGAGCCTAGAGCCTAGAGCCTCCGGCAGAGGGAGACGCAGTATCAAACACCTTCACCGCGCGGCTGAAAGCTGATAGCTCGGTGTCACTCACACTGCTGTATTTCTCTCACATCGCCGCGGCCATCGCTTAGGTAGCATTGTTCTAGCAACGAGCAGTAGCAGATCTCGGTTTTAATGCTATTACGCTGCTTGTTTACTTTGTCCCATTGAGTTTCATTAAATCCCGTTCGCTTGAAACGAAAAAGTTTAAGTTCGCTGCCAGATGCCAGCAACCGGTTATCACTGGCACTCGTCATAATCCAGCCAAATGCTTCGAAAATATTTATGTCGGGAGAATCTTCTTGCAGAGTTTGTAGCTGTGTTTCATATGCTTGTGTATCAAAACAGCATGCAGAAATTACTTTATAGATATCTAAATATGATTGGTCGTTATAGTGATACTTCACGTACTTTACTATCGCAGGTCCTGATCCTGAATTAGTGAGTTCAAAGGTGATTTCAGGTAGGTTTTTTTCTTCATCAAAATTCCCCGTTATCACTTCAAGCCAAGGCCATGTGGCGGCTTTTACTTGTCGTTCTGCAGCGTTGGCTTGCAAGTAAGTGGCATAAAAGGAGGCTGCGGAGATAATAATGGCACAGAGTGCGAGAAATAGGTTTAGTCGCTCGTTGGTAAACCATGCCTTATGCTGGTTGCTAGCAGGTTGAGTTTTTTGCTGGGTGGTCTTTGTTTGCTCTTCAACGTTAGAGTCTTGCTCTGTTTTCACTGTTGAACAGCTTACGTCCTGTTGCTGATTATCCATAATTATTGATTGTTGTTTTTATAGACTAATAAAGATACAACTTTAATTGGATAGATAAAAGAGACAGGGAGTAAAACTCCCTGATTTGGTATTAACTATTTGAGATAAACACCGTGAGCTTTTCACCTACTCTTAAATTATCTCTTGAAAGGTTATTCCATTGTTTAAGCTTAGTGATACTGACTTTGTATTGCTTTGCTATCTTCCAAAGGCTATCGCCAGATTTCACCTTATACTCGATTTGCTGATCCGCTAATTGCGGCAATATCAGCTTTTGACCAATACGAATGGTGTTTGTTTTTAGGTTATTGAAGGTTTTCAGTTGGCTAACTGTTACTTTATAGTTCTTTGCAATCACACTTAAACTATCACCGCGTTTAACTGTGTAATGTTGCCACTGGCTATAATCATTGCTCTTTTGATTAGCTAATAGAGTTTGATAACTTGCTTGCTGATCTTTGGGGACCACAATATGTGGCGCATCAATCACCGCTGGGTATCGGATAACACCATGGTTTAGCTCTTCAAGCTCTTGCCACTTCGCTTTATCTGCTAAGATCACTGCACCAGTCACTGGTAAGGTTGCAATAGCTTGCTCATTCTTAATCGCAGGGAATACCATTTTTTGGTGTTTTAATAATTGTGCTGCGGCCAGTAACTTAGGTACGTACTGTTTGGTTTGTGATGGTAGTTTTAAACTAAAGAAGTCCGTCGACTTACCTTGTTTTTTATTACGAGCAATTGCCTGTAATACTCGCCCTTCACCAATATTGTAGGCAGCAATAGCGTGATACCAATCGCCATCAAAGCGTTTATAAAGGTATTCCATAAAATCCAAAGCTGCACGGGTGCTGTCGACCACATCTTGGCGACCATCATACCAAGGGGTAATTTTTACTTTGAAGTATTTGGCGATTGAGGGGGTGAGTTGCCATAAACCCGATGCATGTTTGTGTGAATAGGCACTGGCATCAAAATCGCTCTCTATAAGCGGCATTAGAGCGAGTTCTATTGGTAAGTCACGGTTTTCTACTTCTGTGACGATATGATACAAATACGGCGCTGCACGGCGGCTTATTTCTTCCATGTAATTTGGATGAGTAAGGTACCAAGCAATGCGCTTTTGTACATCTGGGTGACTTGAATCGCTAAACTGCAGTTGAATGCGAATACGTTGCCATACGTCATCAAGCTCACTTGGTTTGAGCGGTGTCACCGTGTCTACTTGTTTTGTTTTAGCTTCTGCAACCACAGTACCAGGATTGGCTTTGATGGTGGGCTTCTTTTCGGGAAGAGACTCAGGGGCAGTCTGACAGCCTGTTACAATGAGAGAAACAACAACAAGGCCTAAAAATCGATTTAAAAACACGTATTAAAATACTCCGTTAACTTAGGTGCGGGTAAACTAAAGCGCCTAAGCTTAACATAGGGTGAGCTAAAAATGACCATTAGATTAACAGCTCACTAACTTACTCACCCAATTGAAATTAAAACGAAATACTAACTTGTAACCCAGCATAACCATGGTTTTGTGCTTCCCAATAGCGGCTGTCTATTTCTCTGGCTCTGGCATAGACCTCTATTCTGAATGGCTTTGAGTCCACGCCCATACCCACACCAACATAGCCATCAATATTATTGTGATCGTCATCATAGCGGTCGCTGTAGTCGTGGTCATCGCGGTCGTCGTATACAGCAAGTTCAATTAAATCTAAGCCCACTTCGCCATAGACAAAAAAGTCGCTGAAATAACCAAATTTGATGCCGCTATCTAAGGTTAGAAATGTCTCCCGATCACCTTTTTTAGTAAATACTTCTGCTGAGCCTAGTGCCGTTGTAAATGCTGCGCCGAAATTGCTGTAGTTATTTTTAGCCATAAATTCGATGCCGGCTGAGGTGATTGAATCAGTACTATTATGCTCTGACTTAACAAACAGGTTCATATTAGGGCTGTCATAAATACCAGCAAAGCTTTTTGTAGGAATAAAGGCAAGTGATGAGAGCAGTGCTAAGGCGAGGTACTTCATATTGGTTAATCCATTAAACGTTAATGGGTACATGATACCAAACAGCGCCTTAGCAAATTGTAAGTAAGTGTTCTAACTATGTAAGCTAACCGAACACGCAACGAAAGCAGGCTCCTTGCTGGCGTTTGATATATACCAGATCGCCGCCATGATTGAGCATGATCTGGCGCGATAAACTTAAGCCTATTCCTGAGCCTTGTTGCTTGGTAGTAAAAAATGGCACGAAAATCATCTCAATCACATGATCGCTGATACCTGTACCATTGTCGCTGACCTCTAAATACAGTTGCTGATTAGCATTTTGTGCAATATTTACCTCTATGCATTTAATTGTCTCTGGATTATTTAATTGTTTAAGTACATCAAGGGCATTTTTAAGCAGGTTTATTATCACTTGCTCAACTTGGCCTCTATCTATCATTACTAACTGTTGGCTTTGCACCGATAAATTCAAAGTAATATTAAGTTGCTTAGCTTGTTGTGAGTGCAGAGCGACAACTTGCTTGGCAAGATCTGCCAGAATATGTGGCTGTAAGTGTGGGGCGGGTAAGCTACTAACCTTTTTAAATTGCGCTATAAACTCGCCTAAATGCTCGGTTCGTGATGCGAGTGTTGTTAGGGCGAGTTGCAAGTCTTGTTTATCTTCCTGATCATCAAAACTAAGCTCATTTGGCAGCAGTGCCGTACAAGTTTGTGCTAACGAAGAGAGTGGCGTAATCGAATTAGCAATTTCATGAGTCAGTACTTTGGTGAGGCGCTTATAAGCTTGTTGCTCTTTTAATTGCAGCTGATCATGAATAGATTGCAAACTGATCACTTTACGAACTTTACCTTGGATTTCGGCAATACTGATCTGCACAGATAACGTATCGTGCTGCTCGCCATTTTGCCATGGCACGGTATTACGGCTATTTTGTTTAGCGTCTTGAACTAGGTTTGCGATTACACCTAGATCTTCAATGTGCTTTACTGCTTGCCCAAGTAAACGACTGACCGCCGGATTGCTTTCAATAATAGTGCCTTGTTCATCACATACTAATACCGCTAAATCGATATGAATTAATAGCGCTTGTAAGAACTGGGCTTGTTGCTCTGCATTAAAACG
Source organism: Pseudoalteromonas apostichopi (assembly GCF_030297135.1). Taxonomy (NCBI): domain Bacteria; kingdom Pseudomonadati; phylum Pseudomonadota; class Gammaproteobacteria; order Alteromonadales; family Pseudoalteromonadaceae; genus Pseudoalteromonas; species Pseudoalteromonas apostichopi. Next base: position 1,715,741 of record NZ_AP028065.1, on the reverse strand, counting down.
TGCAGCCTGAATTTGTTGTTTAACCTGCTCAAATTGCTGCTGCATAGGGTGTTGGTCACCAAAGCCTAATGTGCTGTCTCCATTCGCTAAAGCGCGAAAAACCATATCTGCACGCCTTGTTTGGCGTTTAAATAAATTAAAAATTTGCGCGGCACATACCAAATTTAAAATAACTAAAAGTGCCGAAATAGCAGAAAACCCGCTTTGCTGTACTTGCCAAAACAAAGCAATTGAGAAACCAATTAGTGCAGCTAATAGGCCAGCTAAGCTAATGAAATTTCGCATAGATTAAAGTCCATATTTTTCTAAACGACGATACATGGCTCCGCGTGTCAGGCCGAGTGCTTTAGCTGCGTGACTAACGTTGCCTTGAAAATGCTTTAAAGCTGCACGAACGGTTCTCTGTTCGATGATTTCAAGATCAAAAGTGTCGTAGTCAGCAGCGTTCGTAGAGAGTTCATTTGTGCTTACACTGGTACTTGGTGAGCTTATCACTGAGCTTATATCGAGCTCTGAGCCTTCTGATAGGATGACTGCTCGCTCAATTGCATGCGCAAGTTCACGGACATTGCCTGGCCAATGATACTGACTTAAACGTGTCATATCAGATGCCGTAATCGAGAGCTCACGTTTGTATTTATGTGCAAAGTGCTGCAAGTAGTAGTTACACAGTAATGGAATGTCTTCACTGCGCTCACGCAGAGCTGGCAAACGGATCTCTACGGTATTAACACGGTACAGTAAGTCTTGCCTAAATTTACCTTCAGTAACTGCTTGTTCGAGGTTTTCATTCGTTGCACAAATCAAACGAATATCAATATCGATGACTTTTGAGCCACCAACCGGTGTTATTTGCCTGTTTTGTAGTGCCGCAAGTAGTTTAACTTGTTGGTTAAGCGGTAAATTACCTAGCTCGTCTAAAAATAAACTACCACCATGGGCCAGCTCAAATCGGCCAATGCGATCTTCTTTCGCGCCAGTAAACGCCCCTTTTTTATGGCCAAATAGTTCGCTTTCAAACAGGCTTTCGGCTAGTGAGCCCATGTCTAGGCTTATGAAGGGTTGGCTTTGGCGCTGGCTTGCATTGTGGATTGCATGTGCGGTGAGTTCTTTACCTGTGCCACTTTCGCCACTAATCAATATGTTGGCATCTGTGTTGGCTGCTTTGTCGATAACCGAAAAAACCTGCTGCATGGCATCACTTTGGCCTAAAAACTCAAATGGTTGATTGCCGATTGACTGCTGCAAGGCCTGCTTTTGTTTTGTGAGCTTACCAACTTGCTGTTTGTCTTTAGCGTGTGAAAATGCCGCCGCTACAGCACCGAGTAATTGCTCATTTTGCCAAGGCTTGGCAATAAAGTCAGAGGCACCGGCTTTAATTGCTTCGACCGCTAGCTGAATATCGCTGTAGGCCGTCATAAGCAGTACCGCAATGTTAGCGTCTTGGCTCATGATTTTTTTTAGCCAGTAGAATCCTTCTTTGCCACTAATTGAGTCTTGCGTGAAGTTCATATCGAGTAACACTACATCAATAGCCTGATCCGCTTCATGCTGTGCGTTAATGATACCTTCGATATTAAAGGGGTTATCTGTGGTTTTTACAACCTGATAATGCTGCTTTAAAAGTAATCGTGCGGCGATGAGTACGTCGGGGTTATCATCGACGATAAGAATTGATCCTGCTTGTTTCATAGCTATTTATTATTATTCCTTTATGGGAACACTAAGACTAATTGAAAATAGTAAAAGTGTCCATTTATGGACGATATATGGGTTTTGAAGTGTTCTATAAGCGGACACTTGATTATATACATGCTTGTTGATTTTTGTATAAGTTATTGTTATTTAATAAAAATAAAAGTTGGCACAAGAGTTGTTTTATCTATAGGTAATTAGCACCTAGATAACTTAAAGGCGTCGACATGGATAAGAAAATTACACGCTCAAATAATAAAGCATTTTTTAAGAAATCAGTAATAGCAGCTGCATGCTTAGCTGTTGCGGCTGCAGCTTATGGTTTCACGCAAACTGAGCAAACAGGTCGTAGTCAGCAAGTAACCGCGACAAGCTTAACGATTAGCACAGTACAACAAGGTGAATTTGTTGATGCTTTAAGTCTTCGTGGTCAGGTTATGCCTCGTACTACCATTTATCTCGACACCATTGCCGGAGGCCAAGTTGAAGAGCGACTTGTTGAGCAAGGTGAGTTTGTTAAAAAAGGCCAACCACTTGTGCGTTTAAGTAATACCAATTTGCAGCTTGATGTAATGAGCCGTGAAGCACAGGTGACTGAGCAGCTTAATTTTTTACGTAACACGCAAATGAATATGGAAACCAGCCGTTTAAACTTACGTCGTGATTTGCTTGAAATCGATCTTAAAATTACGCATTTATCGCGTCGCTTAAAACAAACTCAGCCGCTAGTGAAAACGGGTGTGTTAGCGCAAGAGCAATTATCTGAAATTCAAGAAGACTTAGCGTATTACAAAGCTCGTAAAGAACTAACCCTTGAGCGTCAAAAGCAAGAAAACAGCATTCGTGAAGTTCAAGTAGCTCAGTTAAAAGATAGCGCCGACATGCTAGAGAAAAACCTACAGTTTGCGCGAAAGAACCTTGAAAACTTACTCGTAACAGCACCAGCAGACGGTTATTTAAGTGAGCTTGATGTTGAAATTGGTGAATCAAAAGGCCGTGGTGCTCGCCTAGGGCAGATTGATATTCCTAATGAATACAAACTAGTTGTGCGACTAGATGAGTTTTACCTAAGCCAAGTTCAAGCAGGTATGCAAGTGCTTATTGAACATGAACAAGGCGAAATTGCGGCAACAGTTAGCAAAATTGATAGCCGTGTTCAGCAATCACAGTTTCAGGTTGAAGTCGATTTACCAAACGGCACGAGCAACATAAAACGCGGACAAAGTCTTGATGTGCAGTTGATGCTAGGTGATAGCAAAGGCACTGCTTTATTACTTGAACGCGGCGCATTTTTTACCAGCTCAGGAGGTAACTGGGTTTATGTCATGGATAAAGATGGCAATCGTGCAGTACGAAAAGACATTCGTCTTGGCAAAAAGAATCAAAACTATTATGAAGTGTTAAGTGGCCTAAGTGCCGGAGATCGCGTGATCACCTCTAGCTACAGCAACTTTGATAAAGCCCAACAACTACAATTTTAAGGATAAAAACAATGATTAAATTAACTAACTTATCACGCGTATTCCGTACTCAAGATGTTGAAACAACAGCGCTTAACAATATTAACTTACATGTAAACGAAGGCGAATTTCTTGCCATTATGGGGCCATCTGGCTGTGGTAAATCAACATTACTCTCTATTTTAGGTATGTTGGATTCGCCATCAGCAGGCAGTTTTGAGTTTTTAGGCGAAGACATCGCAGGGTTTGGTGAAAAGCAATTAGCAACACTTAGAAAAGCGTCGATTGGTTTTGTTTTCCAAAGCTTTAACTTAATTGATGAATTAACAGTATTTGAAAACGTTGAGCTGCCATTACAGTATCAAAATATCTCAAAAAGTGAGCGGAAACAGCGAGTAGACGCAATCTTAAAACGTGTCGCAATCGACCATAGAGCAGATCACTTACCGCAGCAGCTATCGGGTGGTCAGCAGCAACGTGTAGCAGTAGCCAGAGCTCTCGTGATTAATCCAAAACTAATCTTAGCGGATGAGCCTACGGGTAACCTTGATTCAAAAAATGGTGATGAAGTCATGGCGATGCTACGTGAGCTAAATCGCGAAGGTACCACGGTAATTGTGGTTACTCACTCAGAAAAAGAAGGCAATTATGCTGACCGTTTAGTGCGCTTACTTGATGGCCAAGTGATGGTTGATAAGGCTAACCGTGTTCAACAAACAGCAGAGGTGGCATAACATGATTTTAAGTTATTTGATCACCGCGCTGCGCGCGTTCAAAAACCAAAAACAGCACTTTATTTTAAATGTTCTGGGTTTGAGTGTGGGCTTAGCTGCGGCAATTCTAGTTGCTTTGTTTGCAAAAAATGAGCTTTCGTACGATAGCCAACAGCCTCATGCTGAGCGTGTTTATCGCGTTGGCCAGGACTTCTCAAAACTTGGTTTAGCTGTGGTGCCTATTTTTAATTTTGTGCAGTCAAAGCAGGCCGAAGATTACAGCCAAGTTGAAGAAGTGTTCGGATTAACTATGGTCGAGCTGACCCGTGAAGCTATGGTTGATGTGAGTTATCGAAACCAAGGCTATAAGTTAAATGCTTTGTATGGCGCGACTCCTAATATTGAAAACTTTATTGCTCTAGAAACGCTTGCAGGTGACTTAACAACAGCAATGAGTACACCAGATAGCCTAGCGCTTAGTGAATCAGAAGCACTGCGCATTTTTGGTCGCACCGATGTGATTGGTGAAACACTAACACATGAACAAGGACAGTACACAGTGCGTGCCGTGTTTGCAGACTTAACAGATAACACTCACTTTGCTTTTAAAAACCTTGTTTATGTTAAGCATGATCCAAGCAAAATAGACATCAATAGTAGTTATGTTTACATGCGTTTAGCTGAGGGCACCGATACAGACGCTTTAGCTAAAACTTTAACAGAGCGCTTTTTTAGCGGTTCGATGCTGGAACAAGTTAGTTTAGAGCTGCATCCATTACTTGATTTGCACCTAACGGCTAAATCACCATTTGAGATGAAAGCGGGTGGCGCTAAACAAGTGGTCATGATCTGTGTTGGTTTAAGTGTGTTACTTATTCTTATTGCAGGTTTTAACTTCATTAATATGACCGTCGCTCAATCGACTAAACGTGCAAAAGAAGTGGGTGTGCGTAAAGCGCTTGGCGCAAGTAAAGGCCAGTTAGTAACGCAGTTTTTATCTGAATCTGTGTTGGTATCAATGCTTTCAATGGTGATTGCATGTGCTTTAGTGGAGCTATTTTTACCAAATTTTAATCAACTAGTAGACCGCGAATTGGTCGTGAATTATGCCTCTGAATTTGGCATTGCCATTATTTTGGTCGCAATTGCTGTGGGCATATTAGCTGGGCTTTATCCTGCATTCTTTATTTCGTCATTCAGTGCAAAACGCGTTTTAAGTGGTGACTTACAGCGTGGTAATACTGCAATATGGGTTCGTAAGAGCTTACTAACCTTACAGGCTTCACTAGCAATAGGTTTAATCATTGCCTCTATTACCTTGTTAAAGCAATTAACTTACTTACAAAGCTTACCTTTAGGCTATGAAACAACACAAAGATTGGTTATTTCGGAGCTTCCTGTAGGCGAAGTATTCACAAAAGAAAAAAATGCCTTAGTTAACCGTATTAGTGCGATTCAAGGCGTACAGCAAACAACAGTGATTGATACTCGTTTAACTGTTTCAATCAATAATACACTTATGCCAACGTGGCCAAATGGTGAAGCGTCTGGCAGCTTAACGCCTGTTGTTGGCGCAAGCTACGATGTTGTAAAAACACTAGGATTAAAACTGGTTGCTGGTCGTGACTTTAGTCGTGAATTTGCTGGTGATTGGGCAAGCCGTGAAAATGGGGTAACAAGTACGGGTACCATTGTGACTGAATCTGTCGCAAGGCAAGCAGGTTACACTAACATGAGTGACATTATCGGTAAGGTAATTAAAGACTCAGGTCGCGGCGTAGATATGCGTGTTGTGGGTGTGGTTGAAGATGTAAAAGTAGGTAATGCTAAAGATGCCAACTCAAATATTATGTTCTTATGTGGCTTTAACTTCTTATCACCAGTATCAGAGTTAATCTTAACCATTGATCAGCAAAACTTGCCTTATATTAAAGCTGAGATCGCTGAAGTATTAGCAAGCACAGCCAATATCTATGAGCCGAAAATTAATTTACTCGCAGACAACTACAAAACGTTGTTAAAAGGTGATGAGCGAATTTCGAATGTAGTTTTAATCTTTACCGCTCTTGCTGTGTTCTTAACTTGCTTAGGTACCTTTGGTTTGGCTTCGTTTGCAACAGTGCGTCGTCAAAAAGAAGTGGCAGTTCGAAAAGTGCTAGGTGCATCTCGCATCAGTATCGTAAATATCATTGCTAAAGAGTTCTTAGTGCTGGTGGGCGTGAGTATTGCTATTGCTTACCCGGTTACTTACTTCTTAGTAGGAGATTGGTTAGCAAACTTTAACGACCGCATTGAACAAGCCGTGTGGGTGTATGGCGCTGCGGCTGTGGTCGTTGCGGTTATCACGTGGGCAACGGTGGCAAGCCTAGCATTTAAAGCGGCCAGCACCCGTCCATCATTAATCCTTCGTTATGAGTAAATTGAGTTTTTAGTCAAGACTATGCTCTATCGGCGTAGCTGATGGGGCATTTTTAGGTAGAACAGGTAAGGTCTAAAGGTAAAACATGTTAGTATCACACATTACCACGGCATTTAGGGTATTTAAGCGGCATAAGTTGTACGCGCTTTTGAATGTCTTTGGACTAAGCATAGGTCTTGCTGGGGCGCTTTTAGTGGCGTTATTCGCAGAGTACGAATTGTCGTTTGATAAAATGCAGCCCGATCATCAGCAAGTATATCGTTTGCATGTTGATGTAAATGTACCCGGCTTAGAAGAGATCCCATTAACGGTTGTAAGCATTGCGCAAACAGTGTCTTCACGCAGCGATGTAAGCGATTTATTGGTGTTGGCAGATGTGGTTGATAGCGATTTGCTTTCCGCTCATATTAATGTTGCAGGGCAAGCATTTAAGCTGCGTAATTTATATGGTACATCGGCTAATATTCGCGATTTTATTCATTTAGAGGTGATGCTTGGCAACCTAGAACAAGTACTCTCTGTGCCCAATCAAATAGCTCTGAGTAACAGTGAAGCCACAAGGCTGTTTGGTAGCGCCAGTAAAGCGTTCAGACAAACGTTATTGATGGGCGAGCAAAGTGTCACTGTGGGTGCTGTTTTTGATGATTTACCCGATAACAGTCACTTTTTGTTCCATGCTTTAGTGTCTGTTGATTTCACCATACATAACGATATATCGAGTTATGTTTATCTAAAAACTCAGCAAGGAGCTGATTTAAAAGACATCGAAAAGCTGTTAGCTAGTCGTCTTATCGAAAAATATCAGTTAAAGAATAGCCAACTTGAGTATCGTTTAGTGCCGATGCGAGAGGTGTACTTTAAAGCCCATTCGCCCTTTGAATTTAAACCAGGCGGCTCGGCTTTTTTAGTGAACTTGAGCTTGGTGCTAAGTGTCTTACTACTCGCTATTGCTGCAGCCAATTACATTAATATTGCGGTATCGCAATTGCTTTATCGCATCAAAGAAATTGCCATGCGCAAAACCTTGGGGGCGAGTAAGCGACAATTAATACTGCAATTTTTGTTAGAAGCCTTGCTATTGGTGATCCTTGCTACGTTGTTAGCGTTGTGTTGGGTTGAGATGTTATTACCAAGTTTTAGTGCCTTTGCGAATCGACCATTGCAGCTTATTTGGGACTGGTCACAATTGCTAGCTGTATTGGGCGTGGTGTTTTTATTGGCTTTAATATCTGGTGCTTATCCGGCTTTTTGTGTCGCACGCGCACCGCTAAAAAGTTTACTTGCAGGGCAATTGCAAACAGGTCAAGCGGTGCGTAAAGGCCTGTTAGTATTTCAAGCAGCCATGGCAATGGCCTTAATTGTTTGTACTATGGTGAGCTTACAACAGTTAACGTTCTTGCAAAACTTGTCGCTTGGTTATGATGCGACAGATCGCATTGTGATACATGATTTAAGCAGCAAGCAATTGATGGAAAAAGAACACGCGATACTTAATGAGATCCGTGCGCTGCCAGGTGTCATGCAAGTGACCACTACAGACACAGATTTAACCGACAGTATTCTTGAAAGCTTTTATTTCCGTTGGCCCAATGGCTACGAAGAAAGCGAACTGCCACCGACCATAGGCACAGGTTTCCATGCCGTTGAAACCTTGGGTCTGACACTACTTGCAGGCCGAGATTTTTCACCACAGTTTCAGAGCGATTGGCTGCACTCTACCGATGAGCATACTGAGGCGCAGCAGGGCGAAGGTAACCTTCAAGCAATGGCTATTTTGGTGACCGAACAAATGGCAAAGCGTGCTGGCTACGATAATGTGGATGAGGTGGTAGGTCTGCATGTTCAGGGGCTTTATCGCAATATTAATGCAACCATTGTCGGTGTGGTAAAAGACATTAAAGTCGGTTCGGCGAAAGATGATTGGCTGCCTGTGTCATTTTCAGCAGGGTATAGCTCGCAATCAACCGTTCGATTGGTGGTAAGCACCGAACAAGCAAACTTTTCTCAGTTATTTAATCAGTTACGCCAGCTTTTAAAGCAGTTTAATTTAACCGCCGATCCGCAATTTAGCTTGATGCAGCAAGACTTAGCCAAGGTTTATAGCGTCGAGCATGATTTGTTTGTGCTCATTCGAAACTTCTCTGTGCTGGCCATGTTTTTAAGTTGCTTAGGTTTATTTGGACTTGCTGCGTTTGCAGCGAAACGTCAGCAAAAGCAATTAGCCATTCGAAAAGTATTGGGTGCAACCCGTTTAAGTTTAGTTAACCTACTTGCCCGTGAGTTTTTAATCGTAGTATTCGCAGCAGCGGCAATTGCTTTGCCTCTAGCTTATTGGCTAATGGATGACTGGTTGCAAGGTTTTAACGACCGTATTGAGCAAGCCGTGTGGGTGTATGGCACTGCGGCACTTTTGGTCGCACTCTTTACTTGGCTGACTGTCGCAACCCTTGCCTTCAAGGCGGCCAGCACCCGTCCATCATTAATCCTTCGTTATGAGTAACACTTAACTCATGATCCACTCCAAGCCTAGCAATAAAGCTGGGCTTTTTTACACCTTTAAATGGCCACCAAGTCCAGCAAATTCTTTATGCAGAAAAACGTCATATACAGTTAGCTAAAAATGAGCGGCAGACGAATTAACCTGTTTTTTAAACTGCTCTTTGTAACGACGTGATAAGTTAAGTATTTTTCCCGTTGTAAGTTTCACCTCACTATCACCACTTGGCAATGGCGTGATTGATTCAATCACATCGAGTCTAATAGCATGAGAACGGTGAATACGGCAAAAACCTTGCGGTTCTAACCGAGATATAAGATGGGTCATGGTTGTACGTAGCGGATAAATACGTGAGCCAATATGTAGATTTACGTAATTGCCGCTAGATTCAAGCCAGTCAATTTGATCTGTACAGATGATGAATTCTTTGCCTAGTTTTTTAACCAGTAATCGGTCGAAATTCAAATCCTGTTGGGCGTTTTCTTCATGATTGATTGGCTTGGCTTCGCCGGTTAATTGGCTAACAATGTATTGATACGTTTTAATAATCACAATTAAAGATAAAAACCCCCATAAGTCTTTACGGTATTCATAAAGTAACTCAAACCACAGCAACCCGAAGTCATACTGCATGTCTTGAATTGTGTAAATGAACTCACGGATAGCGACCATGATCCCTACGTGTAATAAGGAAAAAATAATGCTTGCGAATAAATAAGTGAGCAATGAGCGAGTGATCTTTTGCCAATTAAAGGGTTGGGTTTGCAATAACCAAACTAAAGCAGGAAATAATAATAAGGTGCCGATAGCGCTTGAATATTCCCAGACAAAGGGCTCCCAAAGCAAAAATGACAGTTCACCATCGCGTTGGGCTTCCATGATATCTGAGCTGGCATTAATAGTGTTATTTATAAAAATATAACTAAATAAGAATAATGTCGCATACCAAGTTCGGTTACGCTGAAAATGCATTAAGGTGATCATTATTATTGTTACTCTTTGAAGACCGTAATTAGACTAACAAGATAGTGATAAATCACCAAACATACTATCCCTGATATCCACCGTTTATCCCTACTGATTGTTTTATCGACCTTTTCTGATAGCTTAACGTTATGTGTTGTTCATAGTTGTTATTAACTTGTCGTAACCATAATCAATCATGAAACTTAAAATAATAATTAAAAACACAACACGCACGTTATTACAGCCATGGCAAAATGCGTTTAATCAAGCCGTTGAGTTACCACCGCGTCGTTATGATTTAGATTGGCTAAGAGTACTTGCCTTTGGCTTATTAATTTTTTACCACACAGGTATGTTATACACTCAAAATTGGGGCTTTCACTTTAAAAGTCAGTATTTATCCAGCAATATAGAAAACATCATGCTCTTATTGTCGCCTTGGCGGATGGGGTTAATCTGGTTTATCTCAGGTGCTGCACTGAGGTTCATAATTGCGCGCGCTAGCTTAGGTGGTTTTTTAATATCACGCAGTGTCAGAATATTACTGCCATTATTAATTGGAGTTTGGTTTATTGTGCCAGTTCAGCTATATGCGCAAATGAGCCAAGAGACCGGTTTAGCGATAAGTTACTGGCAGTTTTACTTGCAGTTTTTTGATTTGACAAACCCTCTATTTGAATATTATCAAGCAGGTATTTGGCCTCATGTTGATGTAAACCATCTTTGGTACTTACGCTCGTTATGGCAATTTACCTTATTGCTCGTGTTTGCTCTGCCACTGCTTCATCACCATTATGTTCAAACAGTGATTACACGTCTATGTGAACAGTCGTTATTAATTATTTTTATCATATTGCTATTGCCGCTTTGTATTTTAAAGTTGAGCTGGCCGAGCGATACATTTCGATACCCCATGGGTGCTTTATTTTTACTTTATGGTTACTTACTTGCGTGGCACTCAGTATTTTATAGTCGGCTACTTCTTCATTGGAGGGCATTATGCGTGGTATTTATTGTAGGTTACCTGATTGTAGTGGCGGGCTATAACATGATTTGGCAAAACTCAGCTGCCAGTCAGTGGCAAATTACGGGCATGGATATGTTGTATACCGCGCAACGATTAGTTGGTGTGTTAATGATGCTGGCACTAGCACAACGTTTTTTAAATCACGATCACCCTAAATTGGCTTTATTGAACTCAGCGGTATTTCCTTTTTATCTCTTACATCAAAGTGTGATTATTGGCCTTGCCTTTTATTTATCGAAGCTGCAATTGGGTGGTTTCATGGAGTCACTACTTATACTAAGTCTTACTTTTATTCTTTGTTGGCTAGTGTTTATAGGTGCGCGTCGCGTCGATTTATTAAGTCCATTTTTAGGGATTAAAGTCACAGGTAAATATAAAGCATGGCAAGTAAAAGTTGGTTTTGGTTGTGGACTAATCCTAGTAAGCCCATTGATTATCAGGTTAATTTAGCATTAAAAATATAACTTAAAATATTTTATAAATGGTTGGTTTTAGGTGGTATGTGCTACAAAACTCGGTTAGATTAAAAGGCTACTATGTGGTTATAACTACAACCTCAGCAAAGCAAACTTATTTTAGGGATGATTGATGCGTTTTTTACTACTACTTGTTTTTTTATGGGGCTTGCCTAGCGTAGCATTTGCTAAAACAGCACCTAATTCAACGCCCATAAATTCTGCTTCAGTTATAGCTAAAACGCAAAATAGCCAAGATTTGATCTATCAGCAACTATTAAGTATGCACGGCCAACTTATTCGACTTGATGAAAAACTTCAGCAACAAAAATCACTCGGTTATGACGTTAAAACCTTAGAAAACACACAACAAGAGCTAAAAACTCAGTTAGCCAGTTTACAAACAAAACTCGAAACGCAAGAAAAGCTGCAAACTAATCAATTGAATGGGTTTAATGGGCGGATTTCTGACATAGCAAGTAATACAAATATGTGGGGAATGGCATTTACCCTATTTGGTTTGATTATCACGGTTGCTGCAATCGCACTCGGTTTTAGTGCAAAAAACAGAGCGGTATACGAAGCCAAGCAGGCTGCTAATACAGCCTCAGAAAGTCATATGGAAAAGTGGTTATTAGATAATAAAGATAAATTAATTGTAGATACTAAAACTGAACTTAAAAATGTGAGTCTTCAGTTAAAAGAGCGAGCTGAGAAATTAGAAATAGAGGCAAGGGATGCACTGGAAAAAATCAAGCAAGAACAGCAACTAGCTTGGGATGCTCTCTTAGAAGAAAACAAAGATGTTGTTACCTCGAAAAGAAATAAAGAAGACAATACAACGACCAAACATAAAAAACCGAGAGTATATCAAACAGCTCTAGAATGGTTTAAAGCGGGTTTAAAGGCGTTTTCAAGTAATGAATATGACGAAGCACTCAATGCTTGGAACAAGGTTTTAGGGTTAGTTGACAGTGAAAAAGAGTCTAAGCTGTATGCCATTACAATGGTTAACCAAGGTGTTACTTATGGGAGGCTAGGCAAGGCTGATGAGGAGCTCAACAGCTACGCAACCTTGATTGAGCAGTTCAAAGACTCATCGAATGAAGAAATTCAAATTCCAGTGGCTAACGCGATGTGTAACCAAAGCGTTGCCTATCGTCAGCAGGGCAAGCTTGAGGATGCAATCAGCAGCTACTCAACCTTGATTGAGCAGTTCAAAGACTCATCGAATGAAGAGATTAAAATTCGAGTAGCTCAAGCGATGTTTAACCAAGGCGTTACCTATGGTCAGCAAGGCAAGCCTGATGAGGAGCTCAACAGCTACGCAACCTTGATTGATCAATTCAAAGACTCATCGAATGAAGAGATTCAAATCCAAGTGGCTCAAGCAGTTTATAACCAAGGCGTTACTTATGGTGAGCAAGGTAAGCCTGATGACGAGCTCAACAGCTACGTAACCTTGATTGAGCAGTTCAAAGACTCATCGAATGAAGAGATTCAAATCCAAGTGGCTAAAGCGATGTGTAACCAAGGCGCTACTTATGGTCAGCAAGGCAAGCTTGAGGATGCAATCAGTAGCTCCGCAACCTTGATTGAGCAGTTCAAAGACTCATCGAATGAAGAGATTAAAATTCGAGTAGCTAAAGCGATGTATAACCAAGGCGTTACTTATGGTCAGCAAGGCAAGCCTGATGAGGAGCTCAACAGCTACGCAACCTTGATTGATCAATTCAAAGACTCATCGAATGAAGAGATTCAAATCCAAGTGGCTAAAGCGATGTGTAACCAAAGCGTTACTTATGGTGAGCAAGGTCAATTTGATGACGAGCTTAACAGCTACGCAACCTTGATTGATCAATTCAAAGACACATCGAATGAAGAGATTCAAATCCAAGTGGCTAAAGCGATGTGTAACCAAGGCGCTACTTATGGTCAGCAAGGCAAGCTTGATGAGGAGCTCAACAGGTACGCAAGCTTGATTGAGCAGTTCAAAGACTCATCGAATGAAGAGATTAAAATTCGAGTAGCTCAAGCGATGTATAACCAAGGCGTTACCTATGGTCAGCAAGGCAAGCCTGATGAGGAGCTCAACAGCTACGCAACCTTGATTGATCAATTCAAAGACTCATCGAATGAAGAGATTCAAATCCAAGTAGCTAAAGCGATGTGTAACCAAGGCGCTACTTATGGTCAGCAAGGCAAGTTTGAGGATGCAATCAGTAGCTCCGCAACCTTGATTGAGCAGTTCAAAGGTTCATCGAATGAAGAGGTTCAAAAAACTATAGCTGACTCAAGCGCAAACATAGCTGAACTGGCTTTACTTTATGAAACGCCAGAACAAGTCCTTAATCGTGTTGCAGAGGCAGAACAATACTCAAATAACTCAGAGAACATAGCCGTGATGCAGTTTATTCGCTTTTTACTTGACGATAAAACGATTGAAGAGGTGTTTACTGCTTTAACCGCAATCCCAGCGGAAGTAAAATTATCGTGGAACTTTAGTGAGATTAAAGGTTACCTAACCGATAATTTTGAAGGAAAAAAGCAGCAACAAATACAAGCTGTTGTGCAGTATTTTGAGCAACATAAAGATATTGAGCAATTAAGGGTTGAATTAGGTATTGAAAGCTAGCCTTTGCCTTTTTATTGCTATAAACCCTATGTAGGGCATGCTTTAGCGCGTCGGTATGAGAGTTAAAGGTCTTTGACCTTCACCGCAGGGTTACCTGCTACTAAAGTATTTGCCGCGACATCTTTAGTAACTATTGCCCCTGCGCCAATCACGGAATTATCAGCAACTTTAATACCCGCAAGTATAATGGCGCCTGCACCAATCCATACATTGTTGCCAATGCTAATCGGTGCTGCAAAGTTAGCTTTTGCTAAACGCTCGGTTGGGTTTACAGCATGCGATACCGCGAGTATTTGCACGTTAGAGCCTATTAAGCAGTCATCGCCTATCGTAATTTGCGCATCAGATAGCGGCGCATCGAGCATAGTACAGTTAATATTTATGAAGGTGCGATCACCTATTTTAATACCACTGCCATAATCACAATGAAAACCAGCTTCAATAACAACCTGTTCGCCACAGTGAGCAAACATGCTTCTTAGTCGTTTTAAATTGCCTTTACTTGGGCTTTTGGCAAATAAACGGCAAATTTCATGGGCATTTTTTCGTTGTTCAAATAAGGGCTTATCGAGGCTATTAAACTCTTTCATGGGGCTGTTCATGGTTATATTTGTTAATAGCTTAGCTTGTTAGCGGTGAAGATCAAAATTAAACCTGTGTAGGTTAACGATCATTCACTTGCCATTTATATTGTTTCGTTTAAAATCTCACAACTTTCGAAACGAAACTTATGTGATCATATAAATGACAAAACGAAACACTCAACAACGTCGCCATACAATCTTAAGCCAAGTGAATGAACTTGGTGAAGTTGCTGTTGAAGCGTTAGCTGAGCAGTTTCAAACTTCTGAAGTGACCATTCGTAAAGATCTGACAGCACTTGAAAAAAGTGGCTTATTACTGCGCCGGTACGGTGGTGCTATTGCACTGCCGCAAGAAATCGTTGCAAATAGCAATGAGAAAAGCGACTCGCTTCGCAAAATGGCAATCGCACAGGCCGCTGCAAAGCTGATTAAAGATCATAACCGCATCATCATTGATAGCGGTCGCACTACCGCGGCGATGATCCCAGAGCTTGCGAGTAAACGCGGTTTAGTGGTGATGACCAATGCTATTAATGTCGCTAACCGACTACTTTCATTAGAAAATGAGCCAACATTATTGATGACTGGGGGAACCTGGGATCCGCATTCAGAATCGTTTCAAGGCCAAGTTGCGGAGAATGTTCTACGCTCTTACGACTTTGACCAACTCTTTATTGGTGCCGATGGCATTGATATTGATAGAGGTACCACAACCTTCAATGAATTAGTGGGGCTTAGCCAAGTGATGGCTGAAGCTGCCCGAGAGGTAGTGGTGCTGGTAGAGTCAGAAAAAATTGGCCGAAGAATACCTAATTTAGAACTGCCTTGGCAGCGTGTTACCACTGTTATCACAGACAACAATCTAAGCGCAGATAAGCGTGAGGCGATAACAGCATGTGGAGTACAGCTGATCTGTGCAGAAATTGAATAACCCGTAATAAGACCGACAACACCTTATTACATTAAATTTATGACAACACATACCGCCCAAAGTAAAACGCTTTGGCATGTGCAAAAGGAGAAATTATGTGTGGAATCGTTGGGGCTGTTGCAGAACGCCCAGTAAACAAAATACTTGTTGAAGGCCTAAAGCGTCTTGAATACCGTGGTTATGATTCGGCTGGTGTGGCTTTACTTAAAGGTACTGAGCTAAACACTGTAAAGTCAGTGGGTAAGGTTGCTAATCTTGAAGCGGCACTGAATGATGCAGCAGTAAATGGTACTACAGGTATCGCACATACACGCTGGGCAACTCATGGTGGCGTAACTGAAGCGAATGCTCACCCACATGTTTCGAACAGCGAAATTGCCCTAGTTCATAACGGTATTATCGAAAACCATGCCAGTCTACGTGATGCGCTTAAAGGCGACGGTTATGAGTTTTTATCAGAAACAGACACTGAAGTAATGGTGCACCTTATTCACCAACTTCGCCAACAGCACGATACGCTTTTAGCAGCAGTACAAGCTGCAGTTAAGCAGTTTGAAGGTGCATTTGGTACCGTTGTTTTTGATAAAGCGAACGACAACGAAATCATCGTAGCGCGCTCTGGTAGCCCATTGGTGATTGGTTTGGGTCTTGGCGAAAACTTTATTGCCTCTGACCAACTTGCTCTATTACCTGTTACACGTAGCTTTATTTACCTTGAAGAAGGCGATGTTGCTCGTATTACTCGCGACAGTGTTGAAATTTTTGATGCAAACGGCGATGCAGTAGAGCGCGAAGTGATTGAATCAAACATTACGCAAGATGCATCAGGTAAAGGCGAATATCGTCACTACATGCTGAAAGAAATTTACGAGCAGCCACTTGCTGTACGTAACACGCTTGATGGCCGCCTAGTTAATGATACTGTAGCGATTGATGCCTTCGGCGATAGTGCTCAGCAAATCTTTAAAGATGTAAAACACGTACAAATTATTGCCTGTGGTACATCATATCACTCAGGCATGGTTGCTCGTTACTGGCTTGAGCAGTTTGCAGGCGTAAGCTGTAATGTCGAGATTGCTTCTGAGTTCCGTTACCGTGAATCATTTGTACATGAAAACAGCTTACTTGTGACCATTTCACAGTCTGGTGAAACAGCCGATACGCTTGCTGCACTTCGTCTTGCAAAACAGCAAGGTTACATGGCGTCAATGACCATTTGTAACGTACCGGGTTCATCGTTAGTACGTGAATCTGATTTAGCCTTTATGACAAAAGCAGGTGCTGAAATTGGTGTTGCATCAACTAAAGCTTTCACCACACAGCTTGTTGGCTTATTAATGCTAACGGCATCTATTGCGCAAGAAAAAGGCCTAGATCAAAGTGCGATTGTGAATGCAATTAAAACACTTCCTAACAAGTTAGAAGAAGCATTACTACTTGCTGAAGGGATTGAAGATTTAGCTGAAGAATTTGCTGACAAGCACCACTCACTATTCTTAGGTCGTGGTTCACAATACCCAATCGCGATGGAAGGTGCGCTCAAGCTGAAAGAAATTTCATACATTCACGCCGAAGCATACGCAGCGGGTGAGCTTAAGCATGGCCCTCTCGCGTTGATTGATGCCGACATGCCTATCATTGTTGTGGCACCAAACAACGAACTACTAGAAAAGCTTAAATCAAACGTAGAAGAAGTACGTGCCCGTGGCGGTATTATTTATGTATTCGCAGACAAAGACTCAGCGTTCAATTCTGACGAAACGATGCGTGTAATCAACGTAAATCATGTCGATGACGTGATTGCCCCAGTTGTATATACAATTCCACTACAGCTGCTTTCATACTATGTTGCGGTTATTAAAGGCACCGACGTAGACCAACCTCGAAACCTAGCAAAATCGGTAACGGTTGAGTAAGTTAAAGTATAAAGAGCCGGCTGTGGATTCTAAATAAAGTTGGAAACTACAGAACAAAGTTTGAAATATATTAAAACGGCCAATTTCATGGCCGTTTTATTACTTTAATGATATTTAGTATTCGTATACCTCTCCCACACCTCCAGACTTACCTTGTTTCTTTGTAGGAAAGTCATAAACAGCCCTAAATTGTCTTTTGGAAGATGGTTTATCTAAAATATGGCAGCAGCTAAAGCTGCTGGCTTACCATGCCATTCGATTTCTGGTTGCGCACGCAGTTTAAGTTTAACGATTCACATAACGAAGAGTCCAATAAAGCTGAATATTGAAAATATAAAAATCGTGATGATGCTATAGTTAAAGATGCCCAATAACATTAGATGAAGTCCAAAAAATTGAATTTCAAATATAAAGGCAGCCATTTTTATTTGAACAAGTGGACTTCCCACCCCTCAGAGCACAATCTACTACCCTTATTGTTAACTTGTTTTTATCACAAGGTTGATAAGTAATAAGGGGGATTTTATGTGGTTTTATATTATATAGCTTAATGATATTGTTATAAGTTTTGATAGAAATGATTAAACGTTCGGAGCAGCAAGTTATCAAAAAAATAAGTATTTGGTTGGCATATATTGCACTAACTCTATTCTTTGCGAATTGCAAAGCTCAACCTCAAACACCGCAGCAAATTGCTGGGGAATACAGCAAACTTGTTTATTTGGCATCGCAGGTTATTGAAGAGGTCAATGGGGCTGGACGTGTTGAACTTATTGAAAAAATAGAGAATTCAAACTTATTAGCGGACGATTCTATACTTGGTAAAATATTTCAAACGATAATTAGGGAAACTCTTGCTTCTCGGGGCCTGTTATCTTCAACTTTAACAATCAACCAATATAATTTATCTGAGCAAAACTGGGCTTATTTACAATCTATTGATACAGAGTTATACGCTGCGAATAGAAGTTTTTACATTTATATTCATGGTGTTAATGTCGAATCAACTCCTAATAAAAGAGTTGCCATCACTATCCCACAGTTACAAAACTTGAAACAGCAGATTATTGAACTTGGAGACAAGCATGCAATTGCAATTGTTAGTGCTCGTTTAGGAGAAGAAATAGAAGAAATTTCATTGCTCAAAGCGTTATCTGAATATGAATATGCTTTACCTTATTTGAGAAAATTTGACCCGTTGAGGCCTATGGAAACCCAAATGTCATCAATCCGTGTTCATCACTGGATTGCAGACATTTATAACGATTTGCAACTGCATATGCCTGCTTTAGAGCACGGTAATGTATTGTTATCATTATTAAGTGAAGAAGAAAAAAAACCTCTATACATCAATCCCAGTATTTATGCACTTAATAAACTGGGTCGGTTTGACGAGGCGCTTAAATTAAGTGACGAAGCAATTAGAAGAGCTGAACGCAATAAAAATGATATCGAACTGTTTATTTCTAAGATGTTGAAAATTTCTGTATTAACTCATCGAAATCAACAGCAGGATGGGGTAACTATTTTAAAGCTTTCTAAACAAATGGAACAACTCATTGGTAATCAACCAAATGAATCATTAGTTATGTATTTAAAGCTTGCTAGAGCTCTAGCATCGGCAATAGAGGAAAGCAAAGAAGTCGAATTTGAGCGTATAGTTAAAGACTATGCCGATCAGGCAAATTCTTTCATGAATAACAGTAATCACCCGGGGGATGTAAGTTTAACTATTAATCATAACTTAAGACGATTATATGAGTTAAATGGTAATTATGATAAAGCGTTTTACTTTGGTAAGTTATACCAATCTGCTAGGGTAAATTACAACTCAGAACATTTTGGGATAGGGAACATTACGCCGATTGATTCTTTAACTAGGGATATTGAAATAGCAAAGTTTAGAAATGAATTATCCATGCAGGAAAAGGCAGAACTAAAGAAGGAAAACCTTAACCTACAGCTCATCATTTTTATTCTATTATTTTCTTTGCTGGCGACAGCTACATTTATGTTTTGGCGTGATAAGAGGGCCTTAAAAAGAATAGCAGAAACAGATACATTGACTGGTGCAAAAACAAGAAGAGCAATGTACAAATTGGCCGAGAAGGCACTGCAAGTTAATAACTCGACCTGTTTCGTTCTAGTGGATCTGGATCATTTTAAGCAAATAAACGACTCCTATGGTCACCTAGCCGGTGACGAAGTTTTAAAAGGGTTTAGTAACGTAGTTTCAGAACGTATTAGAGAAACAGATTTATTTTGTCGTTATGGCGGTGAAGAGTTTTTATTAATATTAAACAACTTAGATAAAAAGACAGCGGTTACGCTCGTTGATGGCATTAGAGAAAAATTTGAAGGTATTAATAGCTGGAAAGAATTGGACTCTACGACAAATGTTAGCTTTTCAGCAGGTGTTGTCGAAATCAATCAGGTTTCTAATATAGACTGTATTATTAAACAATGTGACGGCTTACTATACAAAGCCAAGGCGAATGGACGAGCAAAGACAGAGTCATAAAAATAGATTGTATTGTTAATGGCGTTTAAATCGATCGTAATTAGCAATGCAAAATAGAATACGTTTAACTTTTTCAGTTGAAATCATCTGACGTAAGATATATCAACAGAGTTTTTGTTTCCAACTTTGATATATAAAATTAGAGCGATTTTTGCTCACTCAAATGCTCGCGTTATTTTTGTTTCTGACTTTGTTAAGCATCTACATCGGCTAATTAGCCGGCTTTTTTGTGACTGTAACTTGTTTGATTACTGTTCACTGATGCAATTTGTATTGCAATTGATTAGGATGGTTAAACACTCAGGCTAAGGATAATAACAATGAAAAAGCGCAGTGTTTTAACCTCAATAGGATTGTTCGTATTAGTGCTCAGCTCCGGCATTGCTTATGGGCAATCTTTTGATCTCATCATCAAAAACGCTATGTTGCTCGATGGTCTTGGTGGCAAAGCGGTTCACGCAGATGTTGGCATTGAAAGCGGCAAGATCACTAAAGTTGGTGATATGGCGGCTGACAAAGCTCAACAAGTAATAGATGCCAATGGCAAGATTGTTGCCCCTGGCTTTATTGATTTACATTCCCATGCTGAGCGCTCAATTGCAGAGCTGCCTCGGCTCGATAACTTAGTACAGCAAGGCATTACCACTATTTTGGGCGGTAACTGTGGTTTTTCACCTGTCGACTTTAAGCAATTTTTTGCGCAAACCGAGCGTTCACCTCTAGGACCTAATTTAGCCTTATTAATTGGCCATAATGATGTTCGTAAAGCTGTTATGGGTGAAGAGCAACGACTTGCCACCGCTGATGAGCTAAAAGCAATGCAAGTGCTGGTAGATAAAGCGATGCAGCAGGGGGCGTTTGGTTTATCGACTGGACTTAAATATGTTCCTGGTGTGTACTCAAACTTTGCTGAAGTAAAGGTGCTTGCCGAAACCGCTCATGCTCAGCATGGATTTTTTGCATCTCATATGCGCGATGAAGGCGCAGAGATTGTCACGGCGATGAATGAAGTGCTCGATGTTGCAAAAGAGACCGGTATTCCTGTGCATATCTCTCACCATAAGCTGATTGGTCATCCAAATTGGGGTGAGAGTAAGCAAACTATTCAAATGATCCGTGATGCTCGCAAAGCGGGTTTAGATGTCACTCTCGATCAGTATCCTTACACGGCTTCTTCTACGCGGTTTGCTATTTTATTTCCGGCGTGGTCATTGGCTGGTGGCCAAGCTGAAGTTGAAAAGCGTCTACAAGATCCAGAACTAAGGCAAAAAATAAAACAAGGTTTGATCAAAAATATCCGTGAAGATAGAGGCGGTGGTGACCCCGCAAGGCTGCAAATAGCGCATTATGCGGCAAACCCTACATGGGATGGGCTAACCTTTGCTGAAGTATTAAAGCGTGAAGGGCGAGCGCAAAGTATTGATGAAGCCGCTGAACTTGCCATGGAAATTCAAGCAAATGGCGGTGCTCAGGGGATCTTCCACGCTATTAATGAAGATGATGTTAAGTACATTATGGCTTACCCAATTACCGCAATCGCCACCGATGCGGGTGGTTCAGAACTTGGTAAAGGCAACCCGCATCCAAGAGGATACGGCACCTTTCCTAGAGTACTAGGTCATTATGTGCGTGAACAAGGGGTGATTTCATTACCTGATGCAATACGAAAAATGACCAGTTTACCCGCAGCAAGAATGGGCCTAACTGACCGAGGAGTGATAGCACAAGGCTATGCTGCTGACATTGTCATACTCGACCCTGCGACGGTTGCTGATAAATCAACGTTTAGCGCACCTCATCAGTACGCAGAAGGAATTGAATACGTCATTATTAATGGCCAAGTCATTAAATCACCAGATGGCATGACAGGTAAAAGTGCTGGGCAAATATTGCGTCATACGCTTTAGTTAAAATAATGACTTACATATACTTTGTTACGAAAAAGTTCATAAGTTATCTTTGTTTGTACCTGCAATTCTGTTAGCTTAAAAAATTACCAATATTTCTTAAGGATAAGTCGTGCGACTATTTAAGTTACTCTTTATTAGTGGTTTTTTACTCTGTACTAGTCATGTAATGGCTGAACCAGCCGCTGATGAGGCGGTTACAAATTACAGCCAACATACGCATACTATCGAATCAAGTAATCTTAGTGAGCAGCGCACAGTCGTTGTGCAATTACCAAAAAGCTACCAAACAGATCCAAACAAAAGATATCCCGTTATTTACCGTTTAGATGGGGCCGGTAATTTACCATTGATTAATGCTGTGCTTGAACGCTTACAACAAAATGATCAAGCGCCAGAGGTGATTGTCGTTGCGATTGAAAGCACTAATCGACTTAGAGATTTTTATCCCACAGTGAACAAAGAACCACAAGGGCCTGTTGGTGAAGGCGGTGGTGCAGCAAAGTTTTTAGCTTTCGTAGAGCAAGAACTGATGCCTTTGGTTAATAAACAGTATCGTACTCATGATTATAGAGTTATCGCAGGCGCCTCAGCTGCGGGTGTATTTGCTCTTTACGCAATGCAGGCTGACCCTCAGCTATTTCAAGCGCATATTGCTTATAGCCCAGCGGTATGGTGGAACTATGGCGCCCCGGCTAAGAGCCTAAAAACCTTTGTTACTAAAGCCAAAACTATTAACAGCTATGTATATATGAATATCGGCGAAGAAGCCGGCATTATGCGCGAAAGATACGATGATATGCAGCAAACAATGCAAAATAGTAAGGTGCAAAATCTGCGCTTTAAGAGCGATGCCTTTGCAGGCGTTTCGCATAACCTAACCTCAGCTGCTGGGGCATTTAATGCGTACCATGGCTTATTTTTATCTAAACATATGCCTCTGAGTGCATTGGGCGATGATGTTTCATCAATTGATGCTTATTATCAACGTTTATCTCAGCAATGGGGTGAACAAATAGCGCCACCAGACCGCGCTGTTAGGCTACTGGGTTACAGCTTAACGGATAACCAGCAATTTGAGCGGGCTATTGAGGTGTTTAAGTACAATATCAAAAACTACCCTAAATCAGCGTATGCACTGTCAGCTTTGTCATATGGCTATGAAATGCAAGGTAATATTCGCCAAGCATTAGTTCAAATCGAGGCTGCAATAGCCGTTGCAGATGACTCTTATCCTTACCCTGATTACTTAAAAGAGACAAAAACGAGGTTACAAGCACAGTTGAGCAAGAGTTAAAAATATGGCCAACTTAAATGTTGGCTTTAAAGCACTCATTTTAATATTGAGCAATTATCATAAACCAGTTGCTGTTATTTAAAAGGTATTTAAAATCACTAATCCCTACTTAACGGCCAATAAATACGCTAAAATTGCAGGCTATTTTAGTAATGAGCCTACACCTTTTATGACCTCAACCGCAAACTCTAGCAATTTCAACGAACTTGGCCTTATTCCAGAGCTACTTGCTCGATTGGCTGATCTTGAATATACCCAGCCAACACCTATTCAGGCAAAAGCAATTCCAAGCATTTTAGCGGGTAGTGACTTAATTGCAGGAGCAAATACAGGTTCAGGTAAAACAGCGACATTTGCTCTGCCTATGTTGCAAAAGTGCTTTTTAGATAAGGGACTTAAAAAAGCACAAGGCAAAGGTAACTTTGTATCAGGGCTTATTTTAGTGCCAACCCGAGAACTCGCGGTGCAAGTGGCCGATAGCGTTAAATCGTACTCTGCAAATTTTAATGGTGCGATTAAAACTGTCGCGGTATTCGGTGGTGTGTCGGTGAATGCGCAAATGCAAGCATTGCGAGGCGGTGCCGATATTATTGTGGCAACCCCAGGGCGTTTACTTGATTTGATTTCAAGCAATGCTATTAAGCTTGATAACGTAAACACCTTAGTGCTTGATGAAGCAGATCGCATGTTGAATCTTGGTTTTACCGAAGAACTTGCTGAGCTATTAGCACTTATGCCCGCTAAAAAACAAACAATGCTGTTTTCAGCGACGTTCCCAGATCAAGTTAAGCTATTAACCCAAAAGCTGTTAAATGACCCTGTAGAAATACAAGTTCAAAGCAAACAGGAAAGCACTCTAGTACAGCGTGTATTTACCGTAAATAAAGGTGAGAAGACCACTGTTTTAGCGCACTTAATAAAAAACCATAAATGGCGCCAAGTGTTGATTTTTGTGAATGCAAAGAAAGATTGTGGGCACTTGGCGAGTAAGCTTGAAAAGCGTGGTATTAATGCGCAGGTATTTCATGGTGATAAGGGCCAAAGTGAACGTACTCGCGTAATCGAAAAGTTTAAAAATGGCGAAATTGAGGTGTTAATTGCCACTGATATTGCTGCTCGTGGTTTAGATATTGCTAAATTGCCTGTAGTGATTAATTTCAATTTACCCCGTAGCCCTGCCGATTACATGCACCGTATTGGCCGAAGTGGTCGCGCCGGTGAAATTGGGTTAGCGTTATCACTGATTGATTACGAAGACTTTCATCATTTTAAAATTATCGAAAAGAAAAATAAATTTCGTTTAGAGCGCGAAGAAGTCCCTGGTTTTACCGTAAATCAAGCAAACCTCGATGCCGCACAAGCACTTAAAAACGACAAGCCCGTAGCGAAACCTGCGGGAACAGGTAAGAAAAAGAAAAAAAATAAAGCCAACCAAGAAGACGATGTTTGGAGTGGCTGGAAGAAACATTAAAAACCCTAAAAAACCCCGCATCTTTGCGGGGTTTTTACTTTTTAACAACCAGTTAAGAATTAAAAGTCAGTCGGTGCTGGTGGCACGGTGAGAGGCTTTTTCGGATTGTCTTTTAGCTCTTTTAAAAGCTCTTCTACGGCACGTTCAATCGATGGATCTTTACCTTGGTAGATTAGCTCTGGGCGGTCAACTACCTTGATATCAGGGGTGACACCTTCGTTTTCGATGATCCAGTTGCCATCGTTATCTAAAATGCGGAATGTTGCCGCGATAACTTGGCCGCCGTCGACAAGACTTGGGTTACCCGAAATACCAATTAAACCACCCCAAGTACGGGTACCAATGAGCTTACCTAACCCAGCTTGACGGAAGTAGTAAGGAATAGCATCACCGCCAGAACTTGAGTAACCATTGATCAGCATGGCTTTTGGACCATCATGAGCAAATTGTGGGGTTTTAGTTGGCTCAACTCCACGGCGTTTCCAATAGTTAAGCGGTTTACGGGCAAGCCAAGTGATCATGTGTTCAGGAATAAAGCCGCCGCCATTGTATCGGTCATCAATAATCATGGCGTCTTTGGTGGTTTGCGGCATGTAGTTTTTAAACATGGCGCGGTTACCTTCGTAGGCTGTATTTGGTAAGTGAACATATCCAATACGACCATTTGATAGCTTATCAACGTAGGCTGCACGAGAGTTAACCCAGTCTAAATAGCGCAAGCCTTGCTCGCTGGCTACAGGCTTAACGGTAACTTGCCATGCACCTTTGCTGCGCGGCTTGCTGTTAAGGACTAGCTCAACTTGCTCGCCTTGCGTGTTCTCTAGTAATTCGTAGAAGTTAGCTACGTCTTTTACTGAGCGGCCATTTACGGCAATGATGAAGTCGCCGTTATGCGCTTTTACCCCTGTTGTGCCAAGTGGTGAGCGGAAGTCTTCATGCCAGTTTTCACCTTGGAAGATTTGCTCAATTTTTACGTATCCTGATGGATCGCTGGCAAGTTTTGCACCCAATAAGCCGTGCTTTTTACGCTCTGCTTTAGGCATATCACCCGACTGCACATAAATGTGGCCTGAGTTTATTTCACCTGCGATTTCACTGAGAATGTAATCTAGGTCACTACGGTGTGAGATAGCATCAGCCATAGGTTGATACTTGGCTAAAATTGCGTCCCAATCTTGGCCGTGATGGTTTTCATCGTAGAACCAATCACGCAATGTACGCCAGCCTTCAACATACATTTGTTGCCATTCAATCTGTGGCTCAATTTTTAAGGTTATCTTACTAAGATCTAGCTTATTTGCTGCTAGGTCTTGTTTTGCTTTTGGCTCAATTAAGCTGTAATCGTTACCCGCATGCACAAGCAGGTGTTCACCGTTGCTTGAAATAGTGTAGCTGCTTACCCCTTTAGCCACAGTTTCAAGCTCGCTGTCGTGAGCTGTGCCTATTAATTGTAGGCCGCCATTAGCCAGTGTTAGCACGCCATCTTTGACTGCCGTTAAACTGCGATAATCCCCTGCTGGTGCATTTAAAGCGGTTACACGTTGCATAAAGTCGCTGCTTTGCAGGGTATTTTTCGCTTTCTTGTCTTCATTTTTTTGTTTATCGCTGACGATCGCTGTTTCGTCACTTTGTAGCGCGATAAGCGGTTTGATACTGTCATTTACGGCAGCGGCATAAATACGCGTTGCACGATTAAACATGTAGTCAAACTCATAGCTGCTGAAGGCTAAGTTAAAGTCGCGCTCTGAGCTAAAGTAGAGGTATTGGCCATCAGGAGAGAAAGTTGGGTTTTGCTCATTGGTCATTTCATCCGTTAAGCGAGTCACTTTCTTTTTATCAATATTGTAGTGCCACAGTGAGGCATAGCGGTTTTCATTGTTTTTCACAAACACAATGTCTTCGCTATTTGGCGACCAAGTATATTGGCGAATGCCTTCTTCATCGTAGATGCTGGTATCAATTTTGTGTTGTTTACCCGATTTTGCGTCTATCCACCAGAGTGTGTGGTTCTTATCTGCAAATAACAGCTTTGAGCTATCTGGTGACCAAATTGGCGTAAAGCGCCAAATAGTTCCATTGCTGGTTAGCTGCTTGGTGGCATTATTTTTACTGCGATCTTTTAAGTAAATTTCGTATTCGCCACTTTCATCGCTCATATAAGCAATATAACGACCATTTGGCGACCAACTTGCGTCAATTTCGCGGCCTTTTGCTGTGTAAGATAAGTTACGCGTTGGGCCCTGTTTAACAGGTACGCTAAATAGCTCACCGCGGGCAGTAAAGAGCGCACGTTTACCGTCATGAGAAATCGACATTGAGTCGATAAAGTCGCTGACATTTTTTGTGTACGGCATGGCATATTGACGCACACCAGCAATGTTAATGCTCAGCTTAGTGCTTTTTTGAGTTTGTGGGTCAAAGCGATAAAGGTAGCCACCATTTTCATAGACAACGGCATTTGGGCCAGCTGATGGCCACAGTACGTCAAAGTTTTTATGGTTGGTTAGTTTTTTCGGCTCAGCGCCTTTTTGGTATTGATACAGGTTAAGGGTGTAATCACGATCAGATACAAAGTAAATGTTATCGCCAACCCAGGTTGGTTGCTGATCGGTAGCTCGGTTACTGGTTAGCTGCTCTGAGGTATTGCTTTTTAAATCGTAAACCCAGACATCTTGTGCACGACCGCCACGGGTGCGCTTCCATGTACGAAATTCACGATCAATTGGCGTGTAAACATATTTACTCCCATCTGGCGAAAGCATGCCACCGCCCGTTTCTGGAATAGCTAGAGGCTGTTCAAGGCCACCGTCAGCAGGCACCATGTATGGACGACCCATACGCTTACCCCACGGTGTGCGATTAGCACGAAATACCACATTTTTGCCATCTGGTGTCCAATCGAGAACACGATAATCAAAACCGCCGCGTAGTGGCATTGGGCCAACATCGTTGTAGTAAGTCAGTTGTTTTAAGCCTGAGCCATCGCTGTTAATGACATAAATTTGGCGGCTGCCATTGTACTCAGCTGCAAAGGCAATGCGTTTACCGTCAGGTGAAAACTTAGGAAAGGTTTCAAAGCCAATATGGTCAGTTAAGCGTTTGCTCTCGCCTGTTTGCGTATTAGCAATGTAAATATCGCCACCGTAAACAAAGGTAACATTTTGATTATGAATATCTGGAAAACGCAGTAAGCGCGTGTCTTTAGTTTCGTAAGCTGATGCCCAAGGTGCCAGTGTCGCAGCCATGGCCAGTGCCAACGTTGTTAGTTTTTTCATGGGATTACATCCTATTTTGGGAACTGTTACATCATAACTATTCAGTTTCAAATAGCGATGCTGATGCGATGAAAGTCTGTTACAAAATATGAATAAAAAAGGTTGGCAGTAAATGCCAACCTTTGCGAGCTATGTCATACCATAAAACATAACTTCTTAGTGGTCGTGATCGTCACTTTCTTCTGCGATACCTAACCAAGTGATGGCGCTTGGTGCAAAAGTCAGTTCAAGATCACCTTCAATTTCAAGGTCTTCGATATGTACTTTTAGTACGTGCTGAGCAATCGGGTCAGCAACGTAAGCAAACTCGCTATTTTGTGACACAGTCATGCTAAAGTTCATGCCTTCTGGCATCGCTGTTATGTCTTCTTCAGTAATATCTACTTTACCTGCAAGCTCCCAGTGCATGTGGCCGTCGTGCTCATGGGCTGCAAGCACGTTTAAAAAGCCTAAGCTATCAAGAACCAAAAAGTGCTCACCGCTTCCTGAGAATGAGTAAGAAACAGCGCTTGCGCCTTCATCAAGTTGCCACTCTAGGGCTTCCATTTCAGCTTCGCTCGGATTGATGCTCACAAAAACTGCGGCTCCGCCACCATGACCAGATGCAACACCAATAAAGCTGTTGCTTGATTCATGACCATATAAAGTACCGATTCTTAAATCGCCAACCGCTTCAATATTTGCGATTTTTTCTGCATGGTATTCATCGTCATGCTGGTGTGCTACCAGAACACCGTCGTCACAACCAAATGCTACATAATCATGGTTTTGCGCTGCACCGTGTAAATCAGGGCAGGTAACTTCAATTGTTTGTTCAAGCTCATATTCACCATCATGTAGATGGAAAACACCAATTTGATCCGGCAGGATTTTCGCATTAGAAGTGCTTTCGCTATCAGCGCGTCGCAAGGTTGCAATTAGGTGCTCGCCACGTGGCTCTGCAACACCATGCATATTGATGTCGTACTGAATACCCGTAAGTGTTGTTGTTTCGTTTGCAATGTCGTTATCGGTTAATACTTCTACTGAGGCAACGGTACCTGTATCGGCATTACCATCGTAAAACACGGCCATTTGGCCATCATGTTTAACGATGTGAGTAGGGCGACTGCCGGTTGTTAGCTCATAGTTACTAAATGCTGGGCCTTGTTTATAGTCATGTAAATGGTCGCCATGATTTTCGCGCCATAAACCGCTATCAATAAAGCCTAAGTAATCTTGGCTGCGGTTAGCAATAACGGCATAACGGTAGTTTGGTGAAACATTTAGTGAGCTTGAATCATGGATAAGCGAAAACGTTTCTAGTAATGAGTCGTCATCTAAATCAAAAATATTCGCTTCGTTGCTATCAGCTGCTAAAACCGCTAAACGGCCCATTGAGTCAATGGTATAACCGTCATCATGATTGTGATCATGGTCATCACCACTGTCGTCAGGAACTTCGATAGGATCTTTTTCAACAATATTTGTTTCTGCGTCACCACATGCGGTGATCAGGGTGCTACTAATTGCCAGTGCCAATAGTTTTAATCTAAATAAGTGTGTCATGTAGGTTTCCTTTATTTGTAATTTTGTTTTAGAAGTAGCCGCGAACACCAAGCGCAAAACTGCGCCCAGGACGTGGTGCAATATTTTTTAAGAATGAGCTATGAACGCGAGCTTCTGTGTCCGTTAAATTTGTGCCTTTTAAATACAGCGATAGGTCTTGGTTCAGTACCGATAAGTCATAAGAGATGCTGGCATCAACGAGGGTGTAGCCGTCAGTTGTGGTTTCTTCATGCGCTATGCGGTCTTGTTCTTGGTAGCGTGTAACGTGAATATTTGCCGTTAGATTCTCTGTTTGATAGCTAAACTCGGTACCAAAACGCAGTGGTGGAGTACGCGGTAAATCTCCACCGTCTTTTAGGCGAGCACGTACATAATCTGAGAATAAATCGACTTTTAATTCGTCGGTTAGCTGCCAAGCAACTTGCGCTTCAAAACCATGTAAAACAACATCGTCTGTTTTAAATAAATAAACGGGTAGTTCAGATGAATGATCGTGCTCATCTTCGTGGTTATGTTCGTCACCATGGTCGTGGTCATGACCGCTTTCAGCGTAAAAACCTGTGTTGATCTGGTAATAATAGTTATCTACTTGGTTGTAAAATGCATTGAAGATAAAACCAACATCACCCTCGGTTTTACGAAATGTAAGGTCGATATTATTTGCAGTTTCTAAATCAATAGCTTCTTGTGAAAGCTCAAAATGACCGTCATGAGTATCGAAAAGCGCACCGACTTCATAGGTTGCTGTGCCTATGTGTGGGCCGAAAGATAACAGCTCAGAAGCAGACGGAGCTCGCTCAGAACGCGATACCGATAAACCAAGGTTATAACCCGGAGTAAAATCCCATACCACCCCTGTTGATAAACTCACCGGTGTGAACTCTTGGGCAACATCAAATACACGTGTGTAGTTTGATTCTTCGTGTTCATGTTCGTGGTCATGGTTGTGCTCATCGCCTTCTTCATCATGAGCATGGGCGTCAATTTCTGGTAACAGCACATTGCTAGCATCAATAGTGACTCGCTCAACACGGCCACCTAATTGCACTAAAAAATCACCAAAATGCTTTTCTTCCATAATTGCAAAGGCAATACTTTCAGTAACAGAAGGGGGGGTGAAGGCTTCAGAGCCTTGTGCTTCAACATCACTTTTTTTGTAATGAAAGCTAACGCCACCATTCCACTCATCAAATTGGCTATGCAGAATGTCAACGCGAAGCTCATTGGTTTCGTTTTTGAAGGTTGTGCCTACTGAACCGTGTTCGATTTCAGCGTGTTCGTAGTCTGTGTGGCCAGCACGTAAGTTAATTTTGCTTAGCCATTCACTGTCGATATTGTATTCACCAAGTAGCTGGATTTTGGTTTGCTCGAGGTCTGCAAAAACGGCTTCTTCTTCGCTGTGCACCTCTTCGTGGTCATGTTCTTCATGCTCTTTTTCACCATGTGTATGGCCAGGAATACCGTATTGGCGGTTAAACTGCTCAACCGCAACGCCAACGTAACCTTGCTCAAATAAGTAGCTAGTGCCTACAGTAAAGCCATCTGAGTCTTCATTACTGTTTTCTACTACGTACTTTGAGCTGCGCTCGGTGTCGTCAATATCGGCAGCTACAGGTACTTCGTAATCGTCTGATTCACGCCAGAATGCATCAGCATAAAAGGCAAACGACTCTGTTCCTGTAGTAGCATTAAACGAAGCAATTTTTTGCTCATCTACAGAGTTATGTTCTAGGTTCCACTCGCCACGTGTAGTGCTGTCAGTTGGCACTCGGCTATCAACCACGTTGACGACACCACCAATTGCGCCGCTGCCATAAAAAAGAGTTGCTGGGCCACGTAAAACTTCAATTTGCTGCGCCGTTGATGCTTCAGATGCAACTGAGTGATCAGGACCAACACGTGACACATCACTCACATCTAGGCCATTTTGCGTTATTAAAACACGTGGGCCGCTTAAACCACGGATCACAGGGGTACTGGCAACCTTGGCATGGAAGTTTGTGTTAACGCCGGGTAGTTTTTCAAGGCTATCACCAAGCGTTGATGCTTGTTGGCGTCTTAATTGCTCGCCAGATAACACACTAACTGGTGAAGCAGATTCCATTGCCGACATATGAATCGGTGTTGCTTCAATATCAATAACTTCAATGGGTGAACGTTTTAGATTAAAAGTTGTAGTGTGGTCTTGGTCATTGGCAAGTGTGATATCTCGGTGCAAGTGAGCGTAACCTGGGGCTGAAATATGCAGCTCTTTTAAGCCGTTATTTAACCCGCTGATTTCAAACTCACCTTTGTCATTAGTTGTTACTTTTTGATCTGAGCCTTCAAGGTCAACTGTTGCATTAGCAACTGCTTTACCTTGGTTATTTAAAACAACGCCTTTGATTGATTGCGCCAAGACACTGGCTGGTAATAACGCTGCTATGACGACAGCGACTCTTGAGATGTTATTCATTATGCATCACTATTTGGTATGTTATAATGTATCAATTGTGCTTTAATTGTTATAATGTATCAAGTATGAATCGACGAATGAGTTTTATTATTTTTTGTAACAGTATGCTTAAAGAGAGGTAAATGGAGTGATTGTGGTTATGAAAGCAGCAAAATTGGTAGTGATATGCTTGATGGTTGGATGTATTTTTTCAGCTCAAGGGCATCAACACCATCATCATTCACATGGTGAGGGAGTGCTTTTTGTGGTTCATGACCAAGGTAAGTGGCAAGTTAAGTTCATTTTGCCGGCTGGAGATATTTTTGGCTTTGAGCATCAGCCTGAAACCGCTGAGCAAAAGCAAATTATCAAACAAACATTAGCCCAGTTAGCAAATTCAGAGCAGTTAGTGACATTTAACGGCGAATGTAAGCTTATTCATGCAAATTTTGAAAACCCATTTGAGCATCACACTCATCATGCACATCAAGACCTTGAAGTTGAATACTCGTTTAGCTGTGATAAACCTGTCTCTAAAGTCACTGTTACTTTGTTTGCATGGGCTGAAGCGATATCTGTTATTGAAGCGCAGTGGATTACAGAGCAAGCGCAAGGGATAGCCGAGCTTACAGCAACAAAACCTTATATTGAGTGGCCGCTATGAATAAACAGCGATTAACCAGCACACTTAATAAAGCAAAGCAGGTTTGCCTTGAACATGGCAGAAAATTCACCATTCAGCGCAAGCAAATACTGCAAATATTACTAACCACAGACGTACCGCTATCGGCCTACGAGTTGGCCAGTTGTTATAAGCTGCGCACAAGCTCGAGTGTATCTGTCATGTCTGTTTATCGAATCTTGAGCTTTTTAGAATCGGTAAACCTTGTTCGCAGGCTTAATAGTGCTAACAAATATATCGCTTACGGTACCGACAGTGAGGTTTTTAAGCGTGAGATTTCTTTGTTTTTGATTTGCCGTCATTGCCAAAAAGTAGAGACTTTAGCGGTTTCACAGAGTGATGTTGCAAAGCTTTTCCCTCATTTTGATGATGCAGGTTTTACCTCACAAACAAAGCAATTTGAAATGATGGGTGTATGCAATGAGTGCCAAGCAAAAATTGCTTGACGCGTTTTTAATAATTCATGTGTTCAATTTTATAGGAATTATTCAGTGAAATTACAAGAAAAGATGGACAAATTTGCCATAGGGTTATCAGCTATGTGTGCTATTCACTGCTTAGCTGTGCCTGTGTTATTGGTTTTATTACCAAGTGCTGCAGCATTGGGTTTAGGTAACGAACAGTTTCATTTTTGGATGTTGGTTGCGGTACTGCCAAGTAGCTTATTAGCACTGTTTTTAGGCTGTAAAAAACATAAGCGTTACCGATTATTGATGCTAGGCGGTGCAGGGCTGATGTTGTTGTCTGCAGCAGTGCTGCTTGGCGAAAATATTATTGGTGAGGCGGGCGAAAAAATACTTACTTTATTGGGCTCGCTATTTGTCGTCATTGGGCATTGGTTTAACTTTCGCTTGTGCGGAAAAAAACGAGGGAATGAGTGCCTTAGTTCGTAGAGATATAAACTTGTTGGCCAAGCATTGATTGGCCAACAAGCTCATTCAGTAATAACTGAATTACTTGTAGAAGACTTCTACAGAGCCTTTTACTTTTAATAGTAAAGGTTGGCCACGGCGATCAAGCGCTTTTGGAGAAGCGACTTTGATCCAGCCTTCGCTGATATTATATTCTTCAACGTCAAAACGCTCTTTGCCGTTAAGTTTTACACCAATTTCATGTTCGAAAACTTCTTCCACATAAAATTTACTACGTGGGTTGATAGAAAGTTGGTTTGGTAATTCTGGTTTTTGTGTATCAGTCATAGTTGCGATCTGCATTGAATAAATTGTGCGCCATTGTAGGCAATAGCTGGCATTGGCTCAAGTATCTGCATGGCAAATTTATTGTTTACTCGCAGGCTTGTTCTGAATGTTCGACGCACATGGCAACGGCTTCACTCTTTTTGTCGAAGTCGTGTGTTAAGCAGTAGTCAAAACGCATGGTTAACTCAATCACTTGTTCGCCCTTACGCTCTGGCCAATGCCAGTCTCTCACTATTTGTCTTGCTGCCTTTCTAACATCTTTACTAAAGCGCTTAGGTGCTGAATTTTCTATATTTAGATTTTTCACATCGCCTTGTGGTGTTACCTGAAAGTTGACAATTGCGCAGCCACTGCCTTGTCGATTCAACAGCCCTGTCGGGTATTGTACATGAGACATTGGTGGGAGTCGTTGCCAGCTAGGCTTATCCGTAGTGGTATCGAGTACCTGTGCTTGAATATCAACAAATGGAAATTTACGTGATAAGTCAGGGTTTGCGAATGAGTTGATTGATGCGCATGTAAGCGTTAATGCTAAAAGTGATTTATACATAGTTTTCCTTAACTTGTTTGTTTTTTGGTCATTTATTAATACTAATGATGAACTTGTATTATGTAAACAATAAAAAGATAGTAAAAATTCGGTACTAAATGATTTGTTATACTATATCAGCTTGGTTATTTGTGTTATTTTATAACAAAACGTTTTCCCTTAATCTCTACAATTAGACCTTATGAAGTACTCAACTCTTAGTTTAGCCTTAGCTGCGGCATTTGCAGCAAATACACATGCAGCTGATAACAGCGATATGGAAACGATCACTATCGAGCATAAACAAGCGTTTCGTGGTGATATTCCAACAAAAGATTTACCGCAATCGATCACCACATTAAGTAAAGACATGATGACTGATAACGGTATCACTAAGTTTCGCGATGCACTCGATTTTTCTGCCAGTATTAGTCGTAAAAATAATGGCGGTGCGTTATGGGACAGCTACTCTATTCGTGGCTTGTCGGGTAACGAAAATATGCCATCTGGCTATTTAGTTAACGGCTTTAGTGGTGGTCGCGGTTTTGCAGGTCCGCGTGATGTATCAAACATTGAATATATTGAAGTGTTAAAAGGGCCGGGCTCAGCACTCTATGGTCGCTCAGAGCCGGGTGGTACAATTAACATCATCACTAAAAAACCGCAGTTTTATCAGCAAGGCCAACTTCAAGCCGAATTTGGCAGTGATGACCACAAGCGTATTCAAGGTGATTACACCAATGGTCTGACCGATGATTTAGCATTTAGAATCAACGGTGCATGGCAAGATAGCGACAGCTTTAGAGACTATGTACATCACGACAAATTCGTCATTACGCCTTCTCTTTATTACCAGATTAACGACAAGTCATCGCTTACTTATGAATTTGAATATGTTGACCAACAGCAAATGTATGATCGCGGTATTGTGGTACTTAATGATGATTTTGATACCGTTCCTGAGTCACGCTTTTTAGGTAACCCAAAT
Organism: Pseudoalteromonas apostichopi; assembly: GCF_030297135.1. Classification (NCBI taxonomy): domain Bacteria; kingdom Pseudomonadati; phylum Pseudomonadota; class Gammaproteobacteria; order Alteromonadales; family Pseudoalteromonadaceae; genus Pseudoalteromonas; species Pseudoalteromonas apostichopi. The sequence goes on along the minus strand of NZ_AP028065.1, from coordinate 1,680,592 downwards.
GATGCGCCAACTAAAGTTCACTCTAGAGGCCATCAGATTAATTATAATTATGATTTTAATAGTCAGTGGTCATTACTAGCAGGGGCTAACTATCGTTCAGCAACCCTGACAGGAGAATCATCTGATGCTGAACTATCGCCATCTCGCCAATCTTTGTTTGATGATGGTAGAACGTTAACTCGTCAACATCGTTACCGTGATTATGAGTCTGAAGATACCTCTGTACGCTTTGAATTAAGTGGTCATTTTGATTTTGCAGGTATTACGAACCATGTACTCGTTGGTGCTGATGCGTATGATTATGAATTACGCACGGGGTTATATCGCTATCGTGGTGGTAATGGTACCTACACTATTGATATCTATGAGCCAGATTACAGCACTGGCAAAGGCCCTGAAATGGGCATGCAATACGAGAATAAAGAAGAGCAAAATGCTTATGGTATCTATTTGCAAGACCAGCTTGATTTAACCGATAACCTAAAAGTGATGCTAGGTCTGCGTTTTGATGAAATTGAGCAAGACATCTTTGAAACTAAGTCAGGTGTTGCTTCTAACAGTAAAGAAAATCGCATTAGCCCACGTTTGGGTGTGGTTTACGCTCTTAATGACGATATTAACTTTTACTCAAGCTACTCAGAAGGCTTTTTACCACTTAGCGGCACCGACGCAGAAGGTAAGCCATTCGGTTTTGAAGAAAGCGACTCGTTTGAAGTTGGTGTTAAATTTAGCTATGCCAATATCAGCGGCACGCTTGCTTACTTTGATGCAAGCAAGAGCAATATGCTGGTGGCAGACCCAGTCAATGTGGGTTATTCAACGCCGGTAGGTAAAGCAAATAGTACAGGTTTTGAGTTAGATTTAACGGGTTCATTGGGTGACAATACCGAGTACAACCTGTCTTATGCCTATGTAGATGCCGAGACAGCAACAGACAGTTTAAATGTTGACTGGTTAGTACCAATTCCGAAAGGCAGCCCACTTGTTAACGTACCAAAAAATAACCTTTCAATTGGTTTAAACCATGACTTAAGTGTATTTGCACAAGAAATAAAGATTGGTGGTCATTACCAATATGTGTCTGACCGTTTAGGCGACCCTGCTGATTTGACTTTTCGTCTGCCGAGCTATCAAACCGTTGGTTTATTTGCTAAATGGCGAGCGACTGAACGTACAACGGTATCATTAAATGTTGATAATGTGTTTGATGAAGAGTACATCGCAAGCTCATACAATGCATTGTGGGCCTACCCGGGCGCTCCTACGCAATTTAAACTTGGCGTGAGTTATGACTTCTGAGCACGTTAAAAGCCGTATTCACAGTATCGACATCATGCGTGGTGTCGTTATTTTGCTGATGTTACTTGATCATGTGCGAGAGCGCTTTTTCTTGCACATGCAGGTGGCTGACCCTATGGTGGTTGATACGACATCGCCGGGGCTTTTTTGGAGTCGCTTTGCTGCCCACTTTTGTGCGCCGACCTTTATCTTTTTAACCGGTTTATCGGCGTGGCTTTATAGTCACCCAGCAAGTGGTGTAGCGCGCTCTGCACGAAGTTTTTTAATAAAGCGAGGGCTATTTTTAATCGCGCTAGAAGTAACCCTCATTTGTTTTTCGTGGATGGGTTACTACCACACCATTTGGCTACAAGTGATGTGGGCGATTGGCCTTTGTATGCTGGTGTTAGCATTATTGATTAAGCTGCCACGTAATCTATTGCTGGTACTTGGCTTAGTTATTGTATTTGGTCATAACTTACTGACCCCAATCAGCTTTGCCCCTGATGAGTTTGGATATTCGCTATGGACGATTTTGCATGACCGAGGCTATCTATCTCAAGGTGGTTTAATCGACGTAAAAATTAGCTACCCAGTGCTGCCTTGGATTGGCGTTATTTTATTGGGTTACTGTGCAGGTCCTTTATATGCGCACACTCAAACGGCGGATTCGCGTAAACGAGCATTGCTGATGTTAGCGCTGTTATGTGTGGGATTATTTGCTGTGCTGCGTGGTTTTAATATTTATGGTGAAACCCTGCCTTGGCAAACGTTTAGCACCACAACAGAAACTATGATGTCGGTGTTTAACGTGACTAAGTACCCTCCATCACTAAGCTTCTTGCTTATCACTTTAGCAGGCATGTTTGTTGGTTTATGGTTCTTTGAAAGGCCGCTTAATCGCTTTACCAATGCACTACGTGTATATGGATCTGTGCCTATGTTCTTTTATATTTTACACCTCTATGTGCTTTTAATTATGTATCAAATTGGTATGTTGATATGGGGTGCAAATCAAGGACAGTATTTGGGAGTAAGTGATATATCCGGTATTTGGTTTATTACTTTACTGTTGGCAATAGGGCTTTATTGGCCAACCAAGAAGTTTAGTGAATATAAACGTAAGGCTAATAAGCCTTGGTTAAAGTATTTATAACGAAAAATGCCGATATGCTAAGCATATCGGCATTACTTACTATCCTAATTAACTAATCCTTAGTTAATTCGAGGTTTTTTACGACGAAGTGCCATCAGTGGTGCAACTGCTAGTAGTAACCAGCCGAATGAACCGCTTGATGATTTCTTGTCTTTTTCAATCTCTGTCTCTGGAGTCACTGCCTCAGGGAAAGTACAGCTACCATCGTCAGTATTGGCGTTTTCATCATAGTTAGTTGCTGAGCTATCAGTACAGCCAAGCTCTTCACCATCAGACATCACCGATAATACAAATGAACTCATTGCTGCATCAGTTGGGTTAACGCTGTCGCTAACTTTTACTGTTACATCAATATCACCATGGAAGTGCGCAGTTGGTGTGATAGTCACCGTGCTACCTGATGTATGACCAGATACTTCATAGGCAAAGTTCTCACCTAACACTTCGATTTGGTTGCTCACTTGGTTTTCATCAGCGTAAAGTACGTCAAAACTAATTGCTTCGTTTTCTGCTACGGACATGTCAGCTAACGCTGCAATCTCTAGGTTTCCTAGAACTTCAAGATCAAGGGTGATAGTTTCATCGTCTGCACCTACTAAACCATTTGTAAGTGATAGTTGGTGAGTTTGATTCGCTGCTTGTTCACCAATGTAAGCTTGGAATTTCACATCAAACTTAGAAACTTCAGGGCCTGTGTAGTCAAGACAAACAACCAGTTTGTCGTGAAGTACTTCGTCCATATTATTGAAGCCGTACTTGTTACCGATGTTTAAGTCGATAGGAATATCACCACTAATGAAACCTCGGCCATCAGCGGCTTTCAAGCCGATAGAACCTTGAGCATCAACTAAGCTTAGGTTGTCATAAGCAAATAGGAGTTCGTATTCACCTGGCTCATAATCAATGCCCATGCGCATGAACATTTCGACGTCAACAGATTGGCCTTCAGTTCTTGAACGTTGGATATTATCCCACTCGAGTACTAACCACTCACGCGATACTGTGTAAGTTGGTGTGATACCTGCGTTGGCATCATAATTACCGTTAGTAGAGTCTACACGCTCTGGGATCATATTGTCACCCACCCAGAATGGTGCAATGAGATATGGCGGCGGTGGCGGCTGAGTGTTGCCCTGTGGTAGCTCAACGTGGAATGGCGTTGTACGGCCTTGCGAGCCAAATGTGACTAAGCCAGCTGGATTCAGTTTAATTGAGTCAAAGTGATATTTGTTAAAGAATGGGAATGACACATCTAGATTAGTGTTCATGATTTCTTTAAATGTATATTCGAACTCGTTGTAGTACTGACCTTGAACACCTTCAAGGGTGCGCCAGCCCAATTCACGTAATTCTAGGTAGTAAGGATCCGGAGAATGTGCAGATGTTAATGAACACATTTCATCAGTGATGTTAGTCGTAATGTTGTAATTACGCTCTACATCTTTGGTTGTCTCTTGTACGCCCACTAGTGCTAACGCATTACTATCTAGTATAGGTGTAACCGGCGTTGAGTTAGAAGCGATAATACTGTCAGGGACAATTTCAACCCCTGCGGGGAACTCAGTGTTTAGTGCAAACTGACGCGCTTCATCTTCGTTATTAGCAATAACGCTGATTTCGAAGTCAACGAGGTCACCAACAAATGCTTTGTCTTTGTTAGCTGTAAAGGTCACGTCTTTATCAACTTGCTCGATGATCACTGGTACAAAACCAAGGTTACCCGCATCTTCAGGGTTACTGCCAATATCAAAGCCACCGAAGTAGATATCGCCTACTTCCATATCAGGGAGGTTATAAGCAAGATCAAGTTCAAGCTCGTCATAACCTGGTACGCTGCTTGGGCCTGTTACGGTTAATGAACCATTGTCTTCAGTAGTTACAGCTGTTGCAAACGATACCTCGATACCTTGATCAACTTCACCATACGATAAAGTCTGTAGGCTCATGTATAACGTGAAGTACTCACCCGCTTCTGGATCTACAATGTTACAGAAGTTAGTTAGGGTGTAGCTAGTTGACATACAAAGTGTTTCTTCGAATGAAGCGATGCCATCACCGTTACTATCTTTACCCATGAAGACAAGCACACGTGAAGTGTCGTTCATTACGCTTGCACTAAGCATTTTTGCGTCTTCTGGCACAGTCGTCCACTGAATATGGTTATTGTTTACGGCGTCGCCTTCACCTTCAACATCTACGCTATCGAATGGGTCGCCTGGTGTAGTGTCGTTGAATAGATGTACTGTTTCAACCTGACCTTTTGTTAAGCCGTAAGATTGTGTGGTTAGGTTGCTGATTTCATCAGTATTAAATGGGCCCACTTTCATCGTCGCAGAGCGGCGGTGTGCATCAATTTGAATATACTCAGGTAAACCAGTATCACCAGCGAAAGTCCATACAGGCATTTCTAGAATTGGTGATTCAGGATTGCTAGAGGTCATTACTATTTGACCTTGGTTACCTGTGTAATCAACAATTTCTTGTGGTGTTGCTTGTTGCCTTGCTTCAACAGTAACCACAATGCTTTGTGTCTCACCTGCTTTGATATCAAAACTGCTTGGCTCAACACTAATTTTGCTATTTCCAATCCAGTTTTCTGTATGAAGTGTCCAGCTTGCGTCTTCTGTCGCTGTAAAGGTTCTGATAAACGTACACTTAAAGCCACAGTCATTATCAACCATGTAAGCCGTGTTTAGTGCTTTTTCGCGGCCACCTAGGCTTGGGTTGGCAGCATTCATGTTCGCAATGCTTTCATCAAGAAGTAGGCCTGCTTTGTCAGCACGCTCAACTTGCATTTTACCTGAACCCATTTCAGCAAGAGCTGCATCAAAGCCATCATCGGTATAGTTGTTTAAGTATTGTGCTAAAGCTACTTGATTGTTTGCAGTTAACATCAATGCTGATTGAATTTGCATTGGGGTCCAATCAGGATGAGACTGTTTTAACAATGCTGCAGCACCTGCAACATGAGGACTTGCCATTGATGTCCCAGACATCGTTTGCCAGTCAGAGGTGGCTGGATTGCTTGTAAATGGCTGATCGTCTGATGACGGCGCGTAGATATCAACACCTGGTGCCGCTACATCTACAAGCAAGGTGTCAAAGCCAAAGTATGATGGACCACGCCCAGAGAAGAAAGCAATACGGTCTTTATCAACCGCTTCAACGGTGCCTTCGGTTGATTCAATCGTCCCCATGTGGCTGTCGCCTGTGCTTAGCCAATCAAGCAAGCTTACACCATCCACGTTTTTAATGTGAACAGTAGGGATTGGGTACGTAACTGATGGAATTGTATAACGATCGTAGAATGATACGTGGTTATAAATAATTAAACCTTCTGCACCACCTGCTTGTACATTTAACGATTTAGAATACAGTGGGTACGAACTACGTTTACAAACCACAATAACATTTTGCGTGCTTTCATCGATAGCTGTAGCTGGATCATCAACTAAATCAAATGTGCCTTCAGGGAATGGCTTGTCACAGTTAGCCAGAGCATAGCTTGAGCTTTCATTCGGGTTTTCAAAATCAGTCGCAGCAACGATTAAGCCTGATAGCTCGTTAAAGTTAACACCTGCACCTGTAAATGGACCCGGTGCTGATGTATCGCCACCAGTTAAGTCCTTAAGTTGCTTGTTACCAAAGTTTACTGTAGTTGACGGAGTATGTGCTGCAACTGTGGTTACCCAAGGTGATGAGTGATCAGCCGTCGAATATTCTGGACCATTATTACCAGCAGCTACTGCAACAAAAACACCTGTTTCGGCTGCATTCATAAATGCTTGTTCAATTGGGTCGCTCCAAGGATCTTCTTCAAGACCACCTAATGAAGCATTTAATACATCAACGTTATCAATTGCTGCTTGCTCAACAGCGGCTAAGATTGCGCTAGTTGGACAGCCTGCATATGGATCGCCTGAACCACCTGGCCAACATACTTGGTATGAGATGATATTGGCATGGGGTGCCATACCTGAAACTTGTGGGAAAATCACATTGGTTTCTAAACCAGAAGATTGGTTTTCATACTCAGTCAGCTTGTAAGGAATATCGTAAAGGATATTACCTGCAGCGGTACCTGCAACGTGTGAGCCATGACTATGATAGTCTTCACCATTTTCTGGGCGAGTCTCTTCAAATACAGAGTCGACATAAGCTGCGGTGATCTCAGGGTAAGAGTACACACCAATTAGCTTGTCGTTACAAAGGTCAGCAAATTCAGCAGTTGCACAGTCACCTAAGTATTTTTCGCCTAAAGGATTCGTGTGAGTGTAACCATCGCCGCCTACTGCCGCGAATGATGGGTGATCGGTGTTGATACCTGTATCTATGATACCCACAACCGTACCTTCACCTTTGTTGCTGCTAGGGTTGCTAGAACTGGCGCTCCATAGTGCAGAAGCACCTGTTTGCTCAATAGTATTAAAGGTATTTAGGCTGTAGATTTTTGAGCGGGTGATTTTCTTAACACCTGCAACTTTGGCAAGTCGCTTCGCTTCATCTTGTGTCATTTTGGTGGTGAAACCGTTTAATGCCACACTGAATGTACGCTCAACGTTCAGATTTAAGCCTTGCTGACTCATCGCTGTGTTTAGCACTGACTGACGTTTATTTGCTAGGTGATTAGCGTAAGTTGCAATGGCAGGTTGTGCCATATTCAAGGTCGAGCGCACTGCTGCTTGTTGACTTTGCATCACAACGTCTTTTGTGCTCGCAAGCCCCTTAACACCGCCTTGATAAGTCGAAATTGGTGCATCGTCTAGTTGCACGATGTAAGTTTGAATACCACTAATATCTTTCTCTGGTGTGAAAACTCGGCTTTGTTTTTTAACTGTGTTATTAACCTTGTCTTCCCACACAAATTCATTTGTAACTGTTTGCTTTGGCGCATAACCAGCTGGCTGTTCTGGCCATGCTTGATCATTTAGCGCAGCAGCAGACGTACCTACACCTAAGTAAAGTGCAGATGCGACCATCACTGATACTTTTTTCATATTGAACATGTGATCTAACTTCCCTCGAAGGATTATAATTATGAGCTCACGCTAGACGCGAACGGTTGTAATCAGTAGGGATAGTGTTGAGTTGTGACTATAACATCAATTGAATGTAAACAATTGGCACACACTGTTACAGCTTGGTACATTTTTACCGAAAAACTGCTTATCGAAACAAGATGCTTGCTCTTGCACCACTTAAGGTCTGTGCGTTATCTAAGCTAAACTTTGCGTTATTCCACAGGCACAGTTGCTTAACGATTGATAAGCCAAGACCAACACCCTGATAGCCTGTTTGGTGCACCGAGGCAGTTTTAGAAAATGGCTGCATAAGGCTGGCACGCATTTTTTCTGGGATCCCCGAACCATCATCTTCAATTGCTAACAAAGTGCCGTCTTTGCATTGCGAAACCCTGATATGAATTTGCGTATTAGCAAAGCGAACCGCGTTTCCGAGTAAGTTTTGTAATAAGCGTTGAAAGCTTTGCTTATCAACGCAAATAGCTTTTAATTCGCAGTCAAGACGAATAGCCAAAGGGCTATAGCTTTGAAACTTAGTAATGCAGGGCTGTAATAGCTCGTCTGGGCAGTAGTCTTTCACCAACAAGGTGGGTTCGCATTGTTCAAGTTCGGCATAGGTTAAGAATTCTTCAACTAATAGCTCAAGTTCAATTATGTCTTGCAAAACACTGTGGCGATAACTGTTGTTATCAACAACCGCTTCTAGGGCGAATTTAGCTCGTGAAATAGGCGTCAAAAAGTCATGGGAGACAGCATTGATTAATTCGCGTTGGCTTTGATTACGATTGTGCAGCGCTAAAGCCATATTATCAAAGGTATCACCAATACTTTTTAGTAAGCTAAAGCGCGTGAAGTGCACTTGTGCTGTAAAATCAGCATTGGAGATTTTACTGCTGGCTTTACGTAGCTTATTTAAATCAAACAGGAGTGGGCCTGTAAAAATCACCACAGCTAAGGCTAAGCTACTATAAAACAGAAGGCTAACTAAAGATTGATAACCCAAATCAGCCGGTTGGCTATAGGGGCCAATGCTTAATAAGGTGTTTCTATCATCTGCAAGCTTATGAAAGTAAACGTTGTTGTCCGCGTCGTTAACGCTAATCACTTGTCCAGCTAAAAGCGAAGCCTGTAACTCCTCACCAAGGTAAAAGTTCGCTAGAGGAGTTTGACTAATGCCTGAGTTATTAGGCGCAAGGCTCAGGATTTTTTCTGCCAATTGCTGCTCAGTGCTGTGGCTCGGTGGGTTTGGAAAATAGGTTTCTAGTAACCAAGCAGCACTCCCTAGACAAACTGCCAGCGTTAAATACAAATAACAAAACAGCCGCAACAAACTTCATCACCCCCACGCTTGTGGAGAGAAAATATATCCTTTACCCCAAACGGTGACGATTTTTTGTGCAGGTACAGCTTCATCACCGAGCTTTTTACGTAAGCGGCTAATGCGGCCATCGATGGTGCGGCTTTGACCATCGTATTTACGGCCTATGGTGCCATCAAATAATTGGTCTCGACTGACCAACTGGCCTGGTGATTTAGCAAGCTGGACCAGTATCTCGAACTCAGCACTGGTCAGTTCAAGTGGCTGGCTATGCAGGTAAGCCTCGCGCTGAATCGTATTAATACTTAAAGAACCAAAGCGAATATTGTACGCATTATGGGTGTTACTTATTGGTTTGACGGCTTGGCTGCGGCGAATGGTATTATTAATTCGCGCTAATAATATAGATGGGGAAACCGGTTTGGTTAGGTAATCATCGGCTCCTAGTTCAAGGCCAGTAATATGATCGACTTGGCTCTGCCTTGCAGTCATAAAAATAATTGGCGTATCTTGGTATTGTTTAAGCTCTTTAAATACCTCAAACCCATCTTCTGATCCTAATCCAACATCCAGCAAAATTAAGTCGTATTTATTACTGCTCGCTTGGTAACAGGCATGGCAACCACTATCAAAGTGGTCAAGGGTATAGCCATGACTACTTAAATAATTAGAGACTAGTTGGGCAAGTTTAAAATCATCTTCAATGTATAAAATAGTATGCTGGCTCATCAAAAAATACTCCATGCGATATCACGACGGCGTTTTTTAACATGCTGGTGGAATAAACTAATTTCGGTACTTTCTAATGGTTCGAGCTGTTCGCTGAGTAGCTCTAACACAATGTTGCGATTGTTTTGTACTGTGATTGCAAAGTTCTGTCCTTTATTCGGTTTTTGGCAAAATAACCTAATTTGTTGATCAGTAACGCGTATACACACAGTCTCGCTTACCTCGGTATACCAATTAATCGAGACATCCATTATGCAGTCTTGCTCTACTGTTACGCAGTTCTCGGGAGTTGCTTCGATATAGGCTGCTTGTGCGAATGTGCTGCTAACAAACGCAATGCTAAAAATGAATAAGATTGAAAAGAGCTTGGTGCGCAACATCATCAGTAATTCCATGCAAAGCCAGCATAAAACGACAGTAAGTTGCTGTCATCAATAAGGGGGCTATTGGCTATACCCGATGATAAGCGTTGGTATTTTACATCGCTTATAAATTGCCATTGTTCATTAAATTGGTATTGGTAACTGGCTTTTAGATTGTACTTTTGACTAGAGTGGCCTAAAAAAGGGCTAAACCCTGCTCCTATCTCTTGTAAAGCACTGCCATAGTAGTAATCCACCAAACCAGCACTTAAATGTTGTATTTCTGCGCCGAGCAAAACCAGATGCTGATCAAACAAAAACAAACGCTGTGCAGACAATGCGCCTTGTAACCCTTTGTGATAGTTGGTGAGCTCCATTGACCAATACGCGCTAAATCGCCAGCTTTGCCAGTCAACAATAGCTTCAATACCGCTCATGGCAGACAGTTTACGTTTTGATATTTTAGTAATATCACCGCGGCGCTTTATCACCAAAGGTTCTTCAAAACTTGAACCAGGTGGTCGCGGTGTCATTGAAGGGCGACCACTGGTTGTTCTAATTGCAGTCAGTACTGCTGAGTGTTTAGCAAAATAAAGCCCGTCTTCATTGAGTTGGGTGAAAAATGACACTTGATAATTGTCACCCCAGATAGGTGTCCAAGCAAACTGAGTGTTCGCAAATGAGAAGTCACCAGCGAATATCTCAATGCGTGGTAAAGCAAACAGAGCTATGTCTTCTTTTTTATATACGGGGTTGTCGAGTTGACCATAACCTAAGCTTAAACCAAGACTTACTCCCTCATCAGCCAAATAGGCAGAGTCAGTACTATTTGCCATTGATGAAAGGCAAGTAGCACTGATTAGAAATAGAACTCGCAGCCCCAGTGAGCAACCACCCAGAATAGTCACAAATAAAAAACCTTAATGAAAAATCTTGTTAACATTAAGTTTTTATTAACTGCTTGAACAATGAAATAATGTACCAAATTGTAGCAAGCTCTGGTTTTTGTAATTTAAGTTAGATAGGTAAATTGGTTTGATATTTATGTAGACTCTACTTTTTTTCTTAGCTTTTTTGGTAGAGCTGCAATGAATTTACTTAGGAAAAGTTGTTAAAAGTAAATGGTGTTTAAACCTGTGTTTAGCGCTATAGAGCGGGCTTAAGTACACGTCATTACTGGCATAGCGGTTTATTAAGTTGCTATTTGGGTGAGTTTTTGCGATATTAATTATATTATAATATTAACAGGAAGCTAATAAGATGACTCTGCCTAGTTCTCAATCTGCAAATGCTATTCGCATACTTGCTGTCGATGCCGTTCAACAAGCTAACTCTGGCCACCCAGGTGCGCCTATGGGTATGGCTGATATTGCAGCGGTATTGTGGCAAAACTTTAACCGCCATAACCCATTAAACCCAGACTGGTCTAACCGTGACCGTTTTGTGTTATCAAATGGCCATGGTTCAATGCTTCAATATGCATTGTTACACCTAAGCGGTTACGACGTAAGCATCGAAGATATTAAGCAATTCCGTCAGCTTCATTCTAAAACACCGGGTCACCCAGAATATGGTTACACACCAGGTGTTGAAACAACTACAGGTCCATTAGGTTCAGGTATTGCTAACGCGGTTGGTATGGCCATCGCTGAAAAAACCTTAGCAGCGCAATTTAATAAGCCACAGTTTGATATTGTTGATCACTTCACTTACTGCTTTATGGGTGATGGTTGTTTAATGGAAGGTATCTCGCACGAAGCATGTTCGCTGGCAGGTACTTTAGGTCTAGGCAAGCTAATCGCATTCTGGGATGACAATGGCATCTCTATCGATGGTGAAGTAGAAGGTTGGTTCACCGACGATACACCTGCACGTTTTGAATCTTACGGTTGGCAAGTTATTCGAGATGTTGATGGCCACGATATGCATGCGATTGCTGATGCAATCGAAGCGGCACAAAGCAACACCACGCAACCAACACTAATCTGTTGTAAAACAGTGATTGGTTTTGGCTCGCCAAATAAATCAGGTAGCCACGACTGTCACGGCGCACCACTTGGTCACGACGAAATTGCCGCAGTACGTGAACAGCTAAACTGGCCACACCCAGCATTTGAAGTTCCACAAGAGGTTTATAACGAGTGGAATAATCAAGCGAAAGGACAAGAGCTTGAAGGTGCATGGCAGCAAAAATTTGCGGCTTATAGCAAAGCACATCCTGAACTTGCAAAAGAATATACTCGTCGTGTCTTGGAAAAAGCATTACCAGCTAACTTTGCTGAATTAGCTGATGAGTACATTGCTAAATGCCAAGCTGACATGCAAAACATTGCGACACGTAAAGCATCACAAAATGCGATCACTTTCTTTGCTAACCAGCTTCCTGAACTAATGGGTGGCTCTGCTGACCTTGCAGGTTCTAACTTGACCTTATGGCCAGAAGCAAAAGGCTTACAAGATGCAGCTGATGGTAACTACGTATTCTATGGCGTACGTGAGTTTGGTATGAGCGCAATCATGAATGGTATTGCATTACATGGTGGCTTTATCCCATTTGGCGCAACCTTCTTAATGTTTATGGAATACGCACGTAATGCAGTACGCATGGCAGCATTAATGAAAGCACAGAGCATTTTTGTGTATACCCATGACTCAATCGGTCAAGGTGAAGATGGTCCAACTCACCAACCAATCGAGCAAATCGCTAACCTTCGCATGACACCAAATATGACTGCATGGCGTCCATGTGATGAAACTGAAACAGCGGTAGCTTGGCGCCAAGCGTTATTAAAAGAAACCGGCCCAAGTTCACTGATCTTCAGCCGTCAGGGTACAAAAGCAATGGCTCGTGATGCACAGCAAGTTGCTGACATTGCAAAAGGGGGTTATGTACTTGTTGATAGCGAACAAGCTGCAGAGCTTATTCTTATTGCAACGGGTTCTGAGGTTGAACTAGCTGTGAATGCCGCTGCTGAATTAACAGCACAAGGCAAGCAAGTTCGCGTGGTATCTATGCCATCAACGAATCAGTTTGACAGCCAAGACAAAGCATACCGTCAAAGCGTGCTACCAACTGGTACACCAAAGATTGCTGTTGAAGCTGCGCACCGTGACTTCTGGTTTAAGTATGTTGGCCAAGATGGTGATGTACTAGGCATGGATACATTTGGTGAGTCAGCGCCTGGTGCCGTATTGCTTGAGCATTTTGGTTTCACAGTGGCAAACCTAGTTGCAAAAGCAAACGCATTACTTGCTGAATAATGTGACAGGCGAAAAAATTATCGTAATCGCAACACGATAAGCCTGCTTTTACTAAAAGGCAGGCAATAAAAAGCCCGCAAACCTTGGTTTGCGGGCTTTTTGCTGCTTAAACAATCGGTTTAAACTAATTCGCTTAAGATTGACTCTAGTTTCTCTTGGTCAATTGCGAACTGACGAATACCTTGGCTTAGTTTTTCAGTTGCCATGGCATCTTCATTCATTCCCCAGCGGAAAGCCTGCTCAGTCATTGCTGCTGGCGCTTCTGCTTTTTCTGTTGCTGGTAATAGTTTTTGAGTTAATGGTGCGTCAGTTGCAGCTAGTTCAGCAAGTAGCTTAGGGCTGATAGTTAAACGGTCACAACCTGCTAATTGTTGGATTTCACCGATGTTACGGAAACTCGCGCCCATTACAATCGTGTCGTAGCCGTGCTTTTTGAAGTAGTTGTAGATATGCGTAACTGACTTAACGCCCGGATCGTTAGCACCGTCGAAATCAGCGCTTGCATCTTGTGCTTTGTACCAATCAAGAATACGGCCAACGAATGGTGAAATTAGGTAAGCGCCCACCTCGGCACAAGCACGTGCTTGAGCAAATGCAAATACCAGCGTTAGGTTACAACGAATACCTTTTGCTTCAAGTACTTTAGCCGCTTGAATACCTTCCCATGTTGAAGCAATTTTAATTAACACGCGCGATGTGTCGATGCCTTGCTCTTTATATAGAGCAACAAGCTCAAGTGCTTTATCAATGGTTGCCTGAGTATCAAATGATAAACGTGCATCAACTTCTGTTGAAACTAAACCTGGCACTTGCTCCATTAATTTAGAGCCAATTAATACCGCTAGTTTGTCAGCTGCTTTTGTTACAACTTCAGCTGCGTCACTGCTTTGTGCTTTTGCCCATGATACGGCTTCTGCAGCGAGTGGGCGATATTTCTCAATTTGAATCGCGTTTAAGATGAGTGATGGGTTTGTTGTTGCATCTTGCGGTTTATATTCGTTGATTGCTTCAAAATCACCCGTGTCAGCAACAACGGTTGTCACTGCTTTAAGTTGTTCTAATTGACTAGACATAGTTATCCCATTCTTATCATACAAAAGTTAATGTAGTGGCTTTAACCTATTATTTGTGCTGAAAAAACAATCTAATCTTCCAGAGAAACTGCGCAAAAAATCGCCCGCCAGCAGCAAATAATCCTGTTAATAATATTTTTATAATACCTTTACAATCTGGTATTGTTGATATTATCATACAAATAAAGATAATGACTAACAATGTTAGTAAGCAATTAGTGAAAGGTAATTATGTCTCGTTATACGTTGGGATTAGACTACGGGTCGGACTCGGTAAGAGCATTACTCGTTGATGTTGCGACTGGTGAAGAACTTGCCAGCCATTTAGTAAACTACCCGCGCTGGGCACAAGGTTTATATTGTGACCCAAGTAAAGATCAGTTTCGTCAGCATCCACAAGACTATATCGATAGCCTTGTAGAAGTAGTAAATGGTCTTTGGTCACAAGTTCCAGCAGGTACTGCAGACAAAGTAGTGGGTATGAGCTTTGATACGACTGGCTCAACACCTGTAGCAATTAATAGCCAAGGTACACCACTGGCATTAACTGAAGAATTTGCAGAAAACCCAAATGCAATGTTCATTTTGTGGAAAGACCATACGTCTATTAAAGAAGCAAATGAAATCACTGAAGCTGCAACTAACAACGATGTGAACTACCTTTCACACATGGGCGGTATCTACTCTTCTGAGTGGTACTGGGCCAAAGCATTACATATTTTCCGCGTTGATAGCAGTGTTAAAGCAGCCACTTATTCATGGGTTGAGCACTGCGATTGGATGACCGCGCTAATGTGCGGTACAACACACCCTGAAGCATTAAAGTTAGGTCGTTGTGCAACGGGCCACAAACAAATGTGGAACGAGCAGTGGGGCGGTTTCCCACCAAACAGCTTCTTCAGCAATATCGATCCACTATTAGATGGTGTTGTTGATACGTTAAATGCAACCACAGAGCCAAGCGACCAAGTTGCTGGCAACTTAACTGCTGAGTGGGCCGAGAAGCTTGGTTTACCACAAGGTATTGTTGTTGGTTACGGTGCATTTGACTGTCACATGGGCGCAGTAGCAGCCAATGTTCGCCCTGGTGTGCTAACCAAAGTAATGGGTACCTCAACGTGTGACATCACAGTAACGTCTCAAGAGCAGCTAGGTGATACTTGCGTTAAGGGTATTTGTGGTCAAGTTGATGGCTCGGTGATCCCAGGGTTAATTGGCTTAGAAGCTGGTCAATCTGCATTTGGTGATTTATACGCATGGTTCAAGAACTTAGTACTTTGGCCAACTCGCCAACTTACAAATCTATCTGACGCTGAGCAAGCGTTAGTTAACAAGCTAGAAGACTCAATCTTAGTTGATTTATCAAAAGCGGCGGCAGCACTGCCTGTATCAAGCAGCGACGTAACTGCGCTTGATTGGGTAAATGGTCGTCGTACGCCAGATGCTGACCAAAGCGTTGCCATGGCATTAACAGGCTTAAAAATGGGCACTGATGCACCTAAGTTCTTCAAAGCGCTTGTTGAAGCAACAGCCTTTGGCGCACGTGCTATCACTGAGCGCTTTCGTAGCGAGGGCGTGCCAATCGAGTCAGTAGTTGTTATCGGCGGTATTTCTAAAAAATCAGACTACGTAATGCAAACGTGTGCTGATGTTTGGAACTGCCCAATTGACGTTTTAGAAAGTGAGCAAAGTTGTGCATTAGGTGCGGCAATTATGGCTGCGGTTGCTGCGGGTGAGCACGCAACCGTGGCAGATGCTCAAAAAGTGATGGCGTCGTCAGTATGTCATCAGTACTTACCAAACCCTGAGCGCGTTGCTGTGTATGACGAGCTTTATGCTAGCTACCAAGCACTTGCAAGCTATGTAAACGGAGACAAGGCATGAGTTTTACTGAACTAAAACGTGAAGTCTATGAAGCGAACATGGAGCTGCAACGTCGTGGCTTAGTAATTTATACCTTTGGTAACGTATCGCAAATCGACCGCGACAAAGGCGTGATTGCGATTAAACCAAGTGGTGTTTCGTACGACCAAATGAAAGCCGAAGACATGGTGATCGTCGACCTTGAAAACAACATTGTTGAAGGGTCTATGCGTCCGTCTTCTGACACTAAAACGCATGTTCATTTATATCGTCACTTCGATGCAATTGGCGGTGTAACACACACGCATTCGACCTATGCAACTGCATGGGCGCAAGCAAAACAAAGCATTCCTTGCCTTGGCACAACTCACGCTGACTATGTACACGGTGACATCACCTGTACTCGTGAGCTAACTGATGAGCAAGTGAATGGCGATTATGAATTAGAAACCGGTATTCAAATTACTGATGCGTATCAAGACCGCGATCCGAAAGCTGCACCTATGGTGATTGTTGCGGGTCATGCGCCTTTCACGTGGGGTAAAGATGCCGCTCAGTCTGTATACCATGCAGCGCTACTCGAAGAGATTGCACGCATGGCGTATTTAACACGCACTTTAGATCCACACGCAGCTGAACTTAAAAAAGCAGTGATGGATAAACATTATCTACGTAAGCACGGTAAAAACGCGTATTACGGTCAGAGCAAATAGCAAGAATTTAGAGGATTATTAACATGACGACGATGACGAAAGAAGTCTGGTTTGTTACCGGCTCACAACATCTTTATGGTCCTAAGGTGTTAGAAACGGTTGCCAAAGACAGCGAAGCAATTGTAGCGGGCTTAAACAGCGAAGCGAATCTACCGGTAAACTTGGTATGTAAGCCTACCGTTAAGTCACCTGAAGAAATTCATGCTGTTTGCCAGGCGGCAAATACGGATCCTAACTGTGTTGGTTTAGTATTATGGATGCACACTTTCTCACCTGCGAAAATGTGGATTGCTGGCCTAAGCGAATTACGTAAGCCTTGGTTACACCTTCATACTCAGTTCAATGCAGCCCTTCCTTGGTCTGACATCAACATGAATTACATGAATACGCACCAAAGTGCACACGGTGACCGTGAGTTCGGTTTCATCGGTACTGTCATGCGTAAAGAGCGTAAAGTTGTTGCGGGTCACTGGCAACGTGCTGATGTACAACAGCAGTTAGATGACTGGTGTCGTGCGGCGAAAGGTTGGGCAGAAAGCCAAACACTAAAAGTTGCGCGTTTTGGCGACAACATGCGTCAAGTTGCGGTGACTGAAGGTAACAAAGTTTCAGCGCAAATTACTTTTGGTTATGAAGTACACGCGTTTGGTGTCGCTGAGCTTGTGAAAGTGGTTGATACTATCACTGAAGAAGAAGTTGATGCACAGTTAGAGCTTTATAAGCAAGACTACGTAATTGCTGACGAAACGCTACAAGACGATTACGCAGTGAAAATGCTACGCAACGAAGCGCGTTTAGAGCTTGGTATGGAGCGCTTCCTAGAGAAAGGCGGCTTTAAAGCATTCACAAACTGTTTTGAAGACTTATCAGGTCTTTCTGGTCTTCCGGGTCTTGCTACACAGCGCCTAATGTCGAAAGGCTATGGTTACGGTGGTGAGGGTGACTGGAAAACAGCTGCTATGGTTCGCATCATGAAAGTAATGGGTGAAGGCCGTGACGGCGGTTGTTCATTCATGGAAGATTACACTTACAACATGGGTGAGACTGACCAAGTACTTGGCGCGCACATGTTAGAAGTGTGTCCTTCAATTGCTGCGCAAAAACCACGCCTTGAAGTTCACCAGCACACGATCGGTGTGAAATGTGATGTAGGTCGTTTATTGTTTACTGCAAAACCAGGTGCTGCAATCAACGTATCACCAATTGATATGGGTAACCGTTTCCGTATTCTAATTAACGAAGTAGATACAGTGGCTCCGCCAGCTGATTTACCTCACTTACCGGTTGCTTCAGCGCTTTGGGAACCAAAACCAAATCTATCTGTAGCATCAGCTGCATGGATCCACGCCGGTGGTGCACACCACACTGCATACAGCCAAGCAGTAACAACCGATATGATTGTCGATTTTGCTGAAATGGCTGGCGTTGAAACGATGATCATCGATAACGATACGACGATCCGTGGTTTCAAAACAGAGCTTCGTCATAACGCAGCTTACTACATGCTAAAACGTGGCCTGTAAGAATTAGTACTTTATGTACTAGAACGTGCTGTGTGTGAGCACGTTCACCCCAAATTTTGTTGTCGATTAAGCCAGTGATGAGCCACGCTCTTCGCTGGCTTATGCTATTGTGAAGCGAAACTTTTTAGGAGTAGATATGATCGATTTAAGCGCCTACCAAGGCATTATTTTTGATATGGATGGCACCTTAATTGACTCAATGGGCAGTCACTTACAGGCATGGCAGAAAGCTTGCGAAGCCTATGGCTATCCATTCGATTACGACTACATGTACAGCTTAGGTGGCATTCCGACCGTTAAAACAATTGAAATGCTTAATGAAAAATTTGGCTTAGATCATGACCCTCTAGTTGTGGCAAAAGATAAACACCAATTTTGGGTTGATTTACAGCACCAACCGCTAGTGATTGACGAAACCGTCGCAGTACTTGAAAAGTACCATGGTGTATTACCGATGGGTGTGGGCACAGGTGCTGACCGCGAACATGCAATTGATCATTTAACTGATACCAATTTAATAAATAAAATTGGAGCGTTAGTGACTGCCAGTGATGTAAGTAAAGGCAAGCCAAACCCTGAAACATTCTTAAAAGTGGCAGAGCAATTAGGTGTTGAGCCAAGCCTGTGTGTGGTGTTTGAAGACACGCAAATTGGCTATCAAGCTGCCAAAAGTGCGGGAATGGATTGCATCATGGTGAAAGACGGAAAAATCCAACTTTAGCGATTAAATTTGCAATGGCACCCTTATTTGTATTATAAAACTATAAATACAATTACAAAAAGGTTATTCATATGTCATTGCAATGTGTTTTCCAAGGTTTAAAAACAACTCATCAAACAGCCAGTTCGAACACGAAAAAGTCGCGCGGGCTTTATGCATTGTTGGTGACATGTGGGATTGCCCTTACACCAGCTTGTGCTCATCAAGGAGACAATATGACTACTTCCCCTTCAGCATCAATGACGGCCTATGGCGTACTCGCTGATCAAACGCCAGTTAATCAAGTAACGCTGACTAACAGCAATGGTATTAGTGTTGATGTAATCAACTACGGCGGCATTATCACGCGTATTGAAACACCTGATGCAAAAGGTGAAATGGGTAATATTGTTCTCGGTTTAGATAACCTAGAAGCGTACACAAAAGCGACAACTTACTACGGTGCAATCATCGGTCGTTTTGGTAACCGTATTGCAAACGGTAAATTCACGTTAAATGGCACTGAATACCAATTAGCAACCAACGATGGTGACAACCATTTACACGGTGGTGTGCAAGGTTTCGATAAAAAAGTGTGGAACATGACACCGTTCACGACGCAAAACAGCGCAGGTGTTACCTTAAGCTTAGTGAGCCCTGATGGTGACCAAGGCTACCCGGGTGAAGTGACGACAGAAGTGACTTACACGCTAACGAACAACAACACGCTAGATATGCAGTTTATTGCTACAACAAGCAAGCCTACTATCATCAATATGACACAGCACAGCTACTTCAACCTAGCGGGTAAAGGCGACATTCTTGATCACCAAATGCAAATTAACGCAAAAGCAATTACGCCTGTGGATGGCGGCTTGATCCCAACTGGTGAGGTGATGGATGTGGCTGGCACACCGTTTGACTTCCGTACAGCTAAAGCAATCGGTCAAGATATCAAAGCAAGCAACGAACAACTGAAACTTGGTAAAGGTTATGACCATAACTTTGTGCTTAAAGACACGCCAAGCAATGAGCTTATTGAAGCTGCTACGGTTTACGAAGCAAACTCTGGCCGTACGTTAACAGTTTACACAGAAGAGCCTGCAGTACAGTTTTATTCAGGTAACTTCTTAGACGGTAGTACTGTGCAAGCGTCTGGCTTAGTGCATAATTTTAGAAGTGGTTTTTGTTTAGAGCCACAGCATTTCCCTGATGCACCAAATCAGCCAACGTTCCCAAGCACAACATTATTACCGGGTGAAGTGTATTCAACACGCATCGTGTACGAATTTGGTACAAAATAAAGGAACACAATCGTGAAAACAACAAAGCTTAAAAGCGCAATGCAAAAGGCTGGTTTAGCTAGCCTATTTGCCTTGTCGTTTGGTGCTCTGACGGGCTGTCAGACTACGGCTGAAGACAACACAGCCAAAGCAGATGTCGCAGCCGCAGCAAAAGCACCAATCCAAGATAATGGTATTTTTACCAATCCACTTTTTCCAAATGGCGCCGATCCATGGCTTGAGTACTGGGATGGTAACTATTACCTGACCACAACAACATGGACATCTGAGTTAGTGATGCGTAAATCACCAACACTAGCTGGCCTTGCTGATGCAACCCCTGTCAATGTTTGGTCTGATTCAAACCCTGAGCGTTGTTGTAACTTCTGGGCGTTTGAATTCCATCGTCTAAAAGGGCCAAACGGTTACCGTTGGTACATGATGTACACAGCTGGTACTGATGGCACTCTAGATAACCAACACTTAAATGTATTAGAAAGTGCTGGTGATGATCCTATGGGCCCATATGAATACAAGGGCGCATTAATGCCTAACGTATGGAACATCGACGGTAACTACCTAACGTATAAAGACAAGCTATATGTGATCTACTCACAATGGCAAGGCGATCAGCAATTAAACATTATTGCTGAAATGGAAAACCCGTGGACATTGAAAGAGAACTCACCGCATACGGTGATCACGCGTCCTGAGCTAGATTGGGAAATCAGTGGTCGTAAAGTAACTGAAGGCGCTGAAATTTTACAGCACAATGGCCGTACGTTTATGACGTACTCAGCAAGCTTCTGTAATACGCCAGATTACAAACTAGGTATGCTTGAGCTTGTTGGTGACGATCCGCTTAAAGCGAGCAGCTGGAAAAAATACGACAAGCCAGTATTTGAGCGTACAGAAGAAGTGTTTGGCCCTGGCCACAACGGCTTTTTCACATCGCCAGACGGCACAGAAGATTGGTTAGTTTATCACGGTAATGATTCGGTAGAGCACGGTTGTAGTGCGACTCGCTCATTACGCGCACAAAAATTTACTTGGAATGACGATGGCACGCCAAGCTTTGGTAAACCATTAACACCAGGCGTTGAAGTAGCACCGCCATCAGGTGAATACGGTCCACTGGTAACACGAGTGCAAGGTCAGCGCTACCAATTAGTGAATGCAACAAGCGGCTTATGTTTAGATATTGCAGCTGATCCACAAGATGCACGTGCTGTGCAACGTCAGTGTGCGAGCACCAATGGTCAATGGGTTATTGATGCAACAACAGTTGGTTTTGTTCGTTTAGCTAACCGTGAAGATAGCAAGTTTTTAGAGCTTGAAAGCTGTAATGATGCCGATAACGCTAAAGTGCAATCTGCAGCATGGCGCAATAACTTCTGCCAGCAATGGAAAGTAGCACCAAGCACAGATGGTAATGTATCTATTACTAACCGTTACACAGGCAAGCCATTAGCGGTTGCGGGCTGTTCTGCTGCACAAAACCAAGCAGTTTTACAGCAAAGCGACGCAACAGCGTGTGGCGACTGGCAATTACGCCCTATGGGTAGTGTTGTAGTATTAAGCCAACAAAGCGGTAAAGCACTTAGTGTGGCCGGTACGGATAAAGTGGGTACCAATGTTGAGCAACAAGCCTATACGCATAAAGATGCACAACAATGGTTCTTCACACCAACAGATACAGGTTATGTGAGCCTTAAACAAAGCGCTGACAGCGAGTTCTGTGCTGCGGTAGCTGATAACGCCTTAGTACCTGGTGCCAACGTAGAAATGGCTTCTTGTACGGCGAAAACAGCACAGTGGCGTATTGCTCCGGTAGAAGGCGGTGGCGTGATGCTAATCAACCGCTACACAAAACAAGCGCTTGGTTTAAGTAACTGTGGTTTAGCTGAAAACACTAACTTCGCACAACAACCTGATTTAGGTAACAAGTGCCAAGTGTTCCATCTGCGTGAACCAAATTAAGTTATAAGTAAAAAATCGACTCAACCAAAGCCACTTCATTTATGAGTGGCTTTTTTTGTGGCTGTCAGCCTTCAGCTGTCAGTTTTTAGCCGAGCGATGTTGTATGTTGGTGATATGTTTGTCTGCTTGATGGGTGTTGATTTCATGACGCGCCAAGCAAGCGTGACGCCTACCACACTACTTGCCTTGCTCATTCTCGGGTAGGTTGGTTTGAGCGAAGCGAAACCCAACATACCCCATCTAAGCCTCTGCAAATCTTTTAATTAATAAAATAACCCAAAGGTTGCCACTGGCCACTATTTTTACTTAGGCTAATTGTTTCAACCGCTTGCTCTTTATTCATGAACTGGCTTTGAAATTGAATGATCACGTATTCGCCATCAGGTGTTCCGGGTAAAGAATCGTACTTCATCAGGCTTAAATTCTTACGTAAAATCACTTTGCCAAGTGGGACACGAACTTGTTTTAACACGTTACTCCAGTTACTTTGCGGCATTGCTTGTTTAAACAATGAGTCTGTTTGCTGCCAGCTTTGCTGATACTGACCATTATCAATTAATACGAGCCAGCTTTTAGCGTGATTTATAACCTCGAGTTCTTCAGCGTTTGCACAAAAGCAGCTTAAAAAAGTGATCAATAAGAGCGTTTTTCTCATAGCAATTCCATTTACTTGTTGTTTATTGAATTCGTCTTGAAGTGTTTTTATGTTACGGCGACGAACAATAAATACTATTCATCAATTGTGCGGTTTATTTTCCCGCAGATAAGCATTTTGACTGCCGATAAATCTTACAGCACATAGCTCAAGGTGCTTTGTACTGTTTTAAACTAATTGATCAAGTAACCCAGCGGATGCCAGCCGTCAGCAGCTTTACTAAGACTTAGCGTTTCAATCACAGCTTCTTTATTCATGAACTCGGTTTGAAACTTGACCACTAAATACTCACCATTTGGCAGACCGGGTAATGAGTCATATTTTGCTGTGCCAAAATAGGTGCGAGACATAACTCGGCCTAAAGGAACGCGTATTTGATTTAAGGCCGTTTGCCAGCGAGCTTTGGGCGTGGTGCTTTGAAAGACCTGATCAGCTTGCTGCCAGCTCTCGTGGTACTCACCCGAATCAACCAAGTTTAACCATGCTCTGGCAGTTGCAATAGGGTTTTCCTCTTCAGCATTGGCAAATAAACAAACCAATAATGATGTCAGTAAAAATAGTTTTTGTAGCGTAAATCCATTTACAGAAAGTAATAAAATTTGACGCATAAGACGCCCTCACTTCGTTCATAGGGTGAATTCATAATACGAATGAGTTGGTTAATTTCTATACTAAAAAAGTGTTAGTAAAGGTGTTTTGGTGAGATTTAAGTGTTGTTTTTTATTTGAACGATCTTTGCAACTGAGTCCTCAAAGTGGCGATGTAGATTAAATTATTAAGTTTATACTGTTGATTTGTTGAGCAAAAAAAGTCGTGTTAACAGCTGCTAAATGTAACGACAATGACCATAAATAACTCTTATTTTTACTGCTAAGGAAGTTTCGTATTTGCGTGCTCGATATTTCAGAGCCCGCATAGTTACTGGGTTTTTGCCCCTTTTTTGGGTTTTATGGGAGAAATAAGCGAGGGGAAAGCGACAAGAGTAAAGCTTATAGCTCAAAACTTACAGCTTCCATCAAACCAACACACTCATTAGCACTCCTGGGTCGCTAATACCTGCTTCTTTTAGCGCGTCGCTAATTGATTGGCTAAGAGACATTATTTGCGTTTGAATTTCCATGACCATTTTGGTCTGCGTTTCAACTTGCACTTTTACAGCTTCATCTTCTTGGTTTTTAAGTGCTTGCAGTTTGGCTAATTGCTCTTTGGCAAGTTCAAGTTGCTCTTTAAGCTTTTCTAGCTGTTCAACCATTTTGCGAATATGAGCAGGGAGTTCGCTAGTTATTTCTTCTTTTTGAGCGGGCTCTGTTTCACGACCAGAGAGTTTATTTATCTCTAGGTTGCTGAGTTTGTAGCCTACTTTTGGGTTGGTATTACCGCTTGCTGTATCTGCGTTTGAGATAGTTAACGCACTTGCTAATGAGTTAATAGCCATAATGATAGCGATGAAAGTGAATGATATGTACGTATCGGCAAGGGGTACTAAAGCTTTAGAAAAAAGCCGGGTTTTCACCCGGCCTTTCCAGACAACAAATAGTTGAGGTGAGGCAGCTCACCTCACTTTGTTACTCTTGTGCAGCAGCTGCATCGTAGAGTGCTTTTATTTCTTCAGCACTAATCGCACCGTTGAAAATTTTCAGTTCATCGATAGCACCGTTATAAGGTGTATCCCAGTAGTTAACACCGAGTGCAAACTCATTTGTTTCACCAGGAACCGTGAATACGCGCGGGAAGCCACCGGTTTCTAGCTGTAGTTCACCGTTAACATACATCTTCAACACGTCACCGTTGGTACCATCAACAGTGAATGCAACGTGAGTCCACTCTTTTGCAGGAATACGGCTATCTAGTTCTGCATTATCGAAGAAGGCCCCGTTATTTGCCCATAAACGAGTTAGGCCTGTACCAGCCATAGATGGCACATAACTTAACCAAGCGTTAGCACTTGCTCCGGCAAAAAATACGGATGTGTAATCTGTGAAGCTTTCAGGTTTAAGCCACATAGATACAGAGTAGTCATTGGTAGTGATTAGGTTATCCGGTAGACGAACACCTGAACCTTCAAGGAATACTGCTTGGCCAATAATACCGTCAACATAGCTCACGCTACCGCCTGTATTATTGATGAAACCACCGGTTGATTTACCTGCCGCGTATGCGCCGTTTAATGCACTTAGGTCACCTTCAAAGCTGTATTCAGCAGGCGCAAGTGATTTTAAGGTTACATCGAATGACTTAGTATCAGTAAAGTCTTTGTACTTAATGGTTGCAGTTAATGTCACAACTTGGTCGCCAGCAGACGCGCTAGGTTGTGTCACAACAGCAGTGCCATTAACAGGTTTTAAGTACTCTTCGTTGTTTGACGTCCAGCTAATACCAGACACGAATGGACCTACACGTGGTAACTCAAAGCTTTCACGTACTGCAGATAAGTCACCTAAATCAAGTGCACTCTTAATGAATGCAGGGAAGTTATCTGGGTTGGTTTGGTTTGTCATTGCTGCAGCATTAATATTAAAACTATTAAGGGCATAGTCATATACAATGAATTCATCAATTTGACCTTGGAAAGGTAAATCCCAGCCGTAGTTCACACCCAGAGCAAAGTTACTAGATTCATGGCTGAACATATCTGGGCGAGGCATAGAGCCAACTAAGACCCCATCCGAGTAATAGTTCATAATCCCTTCATCATAGCTAATGGCCACATGAGTCCATTCGCTTTGAGTTGCTTTTTGTGTATGAACTATTTGATTCCATAGCTCTTCACCATTATCACCAAGATAAAAACTCCAAATTAATGGGTTTTCGGTAAAATGAGCAGCTCCACCAGGTATGTAGCTAATCCAACGATTGGCATTTTCTGCTGCAAAGAATAGTGGTGTGTAAGGAGTGAGTGTGTCTGGTTTTGACCAAAAAGAAACGGTAAAACTGTCAGAGTTAATGATTTCATCAGGTAAGCGTACGCCGGTTGCACCATCAAAGTTAAAGGCTTTACCTGTTTGACCTTCTGCGTATGCAGCTGTACCAGCACCCACATTTAACAGGTTGTTATCTGTTACACCAGCATCATCAAGGTTACCTAAGCCATCACTTAACGAATCTTCAAACGCATAGTGTGCAATCGCATTTTTAAACTCAGGGCGCGCCTCAAGGTTTACATTAAAAGTCTTGGTTGTGCTCTCGCCATTTAAAGAGATATTAGCCGTTAAAGTAACCGCTTTATCGCCGCGGTCTGGTGTTGGAATAAATACAGAGCCTTCACTGGTGATGTAGTATTCATCACTACTTTCCCAGTTAATTGCAGCACCATCTTTACCTTTTGTTGGTAATGAATAGCCTTCGTCTGCAATTGATAATTCCGTTTTAATATCAAGCGCTTCTTGAACAGTACCCAGTACGTTAGCAGTATCTGTGATTTCATCACGT
Source organism: Pseudoalteromonas apostichopi (assembly GCF_030297135.1). NCBI lineage: Bacteria > Pseudomonadati > Pseudomonadota > Gammaproteobacteria > Alteromonadales > Pseudoalteromonadaceae > Pseudoalteromonas > Pseudoalteromonas apostichopi. The sequence continues at coordinate 1,654,248 of NZ_AP028065.1, read as the reverse complement.
TTACTTGCCCAAATGGTAGCACCTTCGCTTGATGTGGCCGATACAGTGACCGCCATCGCTTTAGTTGCATCATCCCATTGCCATTTAGCTACGCCAAAGTAAGTACCAGAATCTAACTCAAGTTTAATATTTGAGTCATCAATCATGTACCAGATACCTGGATCATCACCCGTTACTGAGTGATCTTCGTTTAATGCAATATGCATTGAACGAATAGCATCTGTGTTTACATCGTTACCATGGTTGATAAATTTGTAGTAACCATAAAGTTCATCAGCAACAACCATGTTGTCGCCTTCAAGCGGCACATAACGTTGCGGTGAAGCCATTGGCCAACCTAATGAGTTAATAAACATTTCATGTACACGAACTTGGTGCGCTGCAGTATTTTCAGGGAACTCAGTAGACGTTTGTGGGAAACGTGTATGCGTTACTAAGATATGACGACCTGTCGCTTCATCATAGTAAGCAGAGTTATGGCCTGGTGATTGGTAGCCCCACGCTGGTGCTGTTTCGCCAAGTTCTTGCGTGTACTCAAAGCCGCCCATTAGTTTTTCGCCGACCTCAAGGCCGCCTATAGCTGCAATGTCATTACCTGCGTTATCTAAGTAAGGGCCATCAGGTGTTTTAGAGCGAGCAACACGGATGTTGTAACCACCGTTAAGATCAAACCCTGCAACTGAGAAGAATAGGTAGTAGTATTCACTTTCTGGGCTGTACATTACAAATGCCCCTTCCATTGCGCGGAAGTCACCGCCTACTAGCTTTTTACCATACCCTTGGCCTGCTTCTGGCATACCCGTTTCTTCGTCCATTGCTAGCACGAAAATACCGCCAGAGTAAGAGCCGTAAACCATCCAAAGTTTGCCGTCAGCATCGTAGAAGGCAGCAGGATCAATGGCATTAGGATCAACGGCACCGTTCCATGTTGTTTGGCCGTTATCAAGTGGGTATGCTGTAAATTCTGCTTCTGAGCGATAACCGCTGCGTAAGAAAATGCCTTTGTTTTTATACGGGCCTTCAATATTGTCCGCTTCAGCTAAACCAAGGTAAGAGCGATTCCAGCACACTTCATCAACAACATCCGGTGTATCTGGGTTGTCTTGTGCACAGTGGTTATAGTAGAACCAAAACTTGCCATTTGGTGCCTGAATAACATCAGCAGCCCAGTTTCCAGTGAAACCGTCTGTCCATTCGATGCCTTCGGCAATTTCAGCTGTGTAGTTGTAATCAAATAGCGGACTTTCATTAACAGCTTCGTTAGCTGAAAGACTCGAAATCATTTCCCAGTTCAAGAGATCAGTTGATTTAGCGGCAGCAAGGTGTGAACCAAAAATATAATAAGTATCGTCAACTTTAACGACAGAAGGATCGTGCACGCTTACATTGGTAACCATTACGCTACCTGATTCAGTGTATTCAACACTGCTGCTTACTGTCGGTTTTGCACTTTGTGGGTCGGCAACCGCTGGTGCTGTGTCAAGCTTAGTACCATCTTCTTTGCCACAACCTGTAACAGCCAAAGAGCAGGCTATGACCATGGCTAATTTATTTAATTTCATTTTATGTGTCCTCTTGAAACTGGGATTCATTTTTTTATTCGATTGTTGTCAATAAAATTGCCGCGTGCCTATATCAAACTAATAAGAACGTAGTATTGTAATTTTATAGTACGATTTAAAATGTGCAAATACTTTTGCAAAGGTAATTGATATGTAAACACGAAGTGTCAGTGTTTACAATGTGTACAGCGTGATTTTAATTTTTTCAAGTTGCCAGTTTTGGCGTTTTTTTCGATGTTTTTGCTCTATTAGGGAAGTTTTTTGCTTATCTGCAAGTGAGGATTTTCCGGTAAATTTGTTTATTTGTATTACATTTGACCACTAAAAAGGGCTCTTAAAGAGCCCTTTTTGAGATTAGTTGTCTTGTTTACTTAGACCTTCAGTGGTCATGATAATACGTTTAAGTGTGCCATCTTCATTGTAATATAGCGGCTCAATCGCCACTGAGCGGCGAAAACGCCCGCCACTTGGTTTGCCATCAATCGGTGGTACAGCGCCAGTATGGTAAATAAAGTAGTCTTTACCTTTGTATTCGATGATTGATTGGTGGTTGGTTTCGCTGTTACCTGCGATCTCATTCAAGATACCTTTATATTCCCATGGCCCATGAATGCTTTTACTCATGGCATAACAGATCTTCTCAGGGAACTCACATGCGTAAGATACATAGTAGTTGTCGTTTTTCTTATGAACCCATAATGCTTCGGTAAAGTTAGGCAAGTCTAGCGTTTTAATTTCACCATCTAGAGACAGTAAGTCGTCGCTTAGCTTTACGTATTTTGGCATTAAGTTACCAAAGAACATGTAAGTATCACCGTTTTCTTCAGTGAAAATAGCTGGATCAATGTCGTCCCAATCATTTGGTGTGTGCTTGGTCATGTCATCAGTAACAAGCGCGTGACCAATCGCGTCTTTAAATGGACCCGTTGGTGATTTAGAAGTAGCAACACCAATTGCAAAACCTGGTTTTGTATCGTTGTGGCGAACAGTTGTAAAGAAGTAGAAAGTGCCATCACGCTCAATCATATGTGAAGCCCATGCTTCACCTTTTGCCCATTTAAAGTCTGTAGCTTTCATGATTGGACCGTGTTTTTTCCAGTTAACCATATCTGTTGATGAAAAGGCTAACCAGTCATGCATTTCAAAAAATACGTCATTATTAGGTGCTTCATCATGACCTGTATAAAGGTATACGGTGTCGTTATGAACAAGTGCTGCAGGATCTGCAGTAAATACATCGGTGAATAATGGGTTTTGTGCAACGGCTAAGCTGCTCGAAAAAAGCAATGGCAGCGCTAACGCTTTCAATTTCTTCATGAGTGTCCTCTGTGATTAATAATTGTTGTTCGAACTGCTGCTTTTGTACTTAAGGCTCGCTCTAAGTGACCAGATAATACACAGTGTACGCCTGATTATACTGAGTAACTGATTGTTTACATCAAAACAAATCAGCAAAAGTGCAGCAAAAAATAGCTCTATATTGTATTATTGTATTTTAATCATAGTAGCACCAAAATACGCCGAGTAAATAACTTGTTAGCCCTTTTTTGTTGCTCTAGATGAGTGAAAGACAAATTAAATAAGCAAACCAGTAAACGCTAAGCTACTGATAATAATGGGCCTTAATAAATTCCCAAAACAAAAACGCAGCACGATTTGAGTTTGTAACATGTTATAATTGCAACGTTTTTTGTAAACATAATGACAGTTATTTTAATTTGGCTTTTTGAGTTGACTGTTAAATAATCATACAATATGATTAAAGTTCAGGCAGCAATGTATTAACATAAAAAATATAGACACACTCGCGCACCGTTTTGACAACACACGATGCACAATGCAGTGGTCACTCTTCGGTAACTGAATGGGGAAAGTTCAGCGGACCGATATAACTATAATTTGGAGAACACCGCTTATGTTTAAAAGAACACACATAGCCAGTGCTGTAGTTATGGCATTTACCTGTCAATTTGCTTTTGCGCAGGAGGAAACACCAAAAACTCCTGATAATAACGTCGATGAGATGGAAGTCATTCAAGTATCAGGTATTCGCGGCAGTTTAAACAAAGCGCTAGATGAAAAACGTGCAAGCGTTCAAATCGTGGATGCAATTGTTGCTGAAGATATTGGCAAATTCCCTGATAACAACGTAGTTGAAGCACTACAACGTGTAACAGGTGTACAAACAACGGGCCGTGGTGCTGGTGAAGTAAGCGCGGTTTCAATCCGTGGTCTTACTGATGTTAATACCACAGTTAATGGTCGTGCTATCTTTACAGGTGCGGGTCGTGATGTGGCACTGCAAGACATTCCTGCAAGTTTACTTTCAGGCGTAACAGTTTATAAAACCCGTTCGGCGGATCAAATCGAACGTGGTATCGCAGGTGCGATTGATATTAAAACTCACCGTCCTTTCAACTTCGAAGGTGAAAAAGTTGTTTTAGCGGCACGTGCGATTTACTCTGATCAACCCGATGAAGTTGATCCAAATATCAGTGCATTACTCTCTAACCGTTGGGAAATCGACGGTGCTGGTGAGTTTGGTGCGTTAGTTAATATTTCATACGCTGAAACACATTACCGCGATGATTCTATGACTGCGGGCGCTGCATTTCCATTCTTTACTGATAAACCGCAGGCTAATTATTCGCCGTATTCACGTATACCGAATGAATTTTGGACTCAAGGTACTGAGTTAGGCCTACCTACTGCATCAGGTTCTACTTTAGATGTAAATGGTGAGCCAACTGAATATTTACTAGCGCGTGATGCAATTTTTGGTGCTTCATACACAGGTCTTCGTAAACGTCCTGCGGCGTCTGTATCTTTACAGTGGGCACCAGATGAAACCCTCGAAATTACAGCAGAAGGTTTCTATACAGGTTACGAAAACGAATCGCAAAATGCGATGTGGTTCTCAAATACTTTTGAAAACGGCAACGGCTTTATTGAAACGCCAACCGTGTTTGATGGCACTAACGTAATTAAAGAAAAGCAAGCAATTGGAGCAGGTGGCTTCCAAAGTGGCGATTTTTCATACGGTAAAACAGATAGCTACTTATATGCTCTAGGAGCCGAGTGGCAAGCAAGCGATTATCTCACCATCAACACTGAAGTTGTTTACCAAGACAGTGAGTACGAAACAGATTTTTTTGCAATGCGCTTTGACCGTAGAGCTTATGGCTTAGACGTTGACTTTAACGATAAAGACGGTGTACCAGGTATCGCGTTTTGGGATAACCCAAATACAGCGGTAAACGAAGCAGATATGGCTGCTATCGAAAACTGGAATGCCGGCACTATTTATGACAATGGCGGCGGTAATGCCGGTGATGCACTAACCTTCACATTTGATGCAGAATATCTTATTGGCGGCGCTATCTTCGATAAAGTGAAGTTTGGTGGTCGTTACGAAAAACGTACAGCGCAAGAATACACACGTGGTCAAGATGCTGGCATTGCTAACACTTCTTTAGCAAGTTTTATTGAACAGCTAGCAGCTGCGGGTGCATCCGGCGATGGTACAGGCGTTGTATTCCAGGTTGATGATTATTTCGATGGCCGCGCTGACGTATTCAACAGCTTTATAACTGCTGATGGTGGATACATGCTAGATAACGGCGATGCTGTTCGTAGTGTTTATGGCATTGAAGCTGAGGACGTATACAAAACATTTGATATCGAAGAAAATTCATACGCGCTTTATGCAACAACTAACTTCTTCTTAACGGAAGATATTAGCGGTGAATTTGGCTTACGTTATGTAAGCTACGAGCAAGATATGGACTTTGTCGCTGAATCTGGCGGAATGAACTCAAACGTTTTTGAAGAAAGCTCAGCAAGTGCTGATAGCAGCGCATTACTACCAAGCTTTGTGCTTAACTGGAACATCACAGATGATGTAGTGGGTCGTGTTGCGTACACAGAAACATTACGTATGCCTAACTTTGCTGACTTAAACGCGCTGCAATACTGGTACGATCCTCTAACAGAAGGTGCAACATACGGTACAGGTAATGGTGGTAACCCAGAGCTTAAACCTACAGAATCAAAGAACTACGACGTATCACTTGAGTGGTACTTCGCAGATACAAGCTCACTTTATGCTGCTTATTTTAAACGTGAAATTGAAGGCTTAGTTGTTGCGGGTCGTAAGCAAGTTGTGCGCGAAGGTGATGACGGCGTAACACGTCCATATGTATTAAGCGCACCAGTGAATGCTTCAAACGGTGAGTTGTCTGGTTTAGAAATTGGTTTAGTTTACTTCCCTGAAAATTTACCAGATTACTTAAACGGTTTTGGTGTGCAAGCAAGCTACACGATGCTTGATTCAGAACAGGATACACCTGAATTCAATGAGCTAGGTGAAATCTCTGGTTATGTTGATTCGCAAATGGCCGGTGTTTCTGATGAATCGTACAGCATCGTAGGTATCTACGAGCGTGATTCATTCGACATGCGTTTATCTTATGTGTGGCGTTCTGAGTTCTACACAGGTAACGAAGCGGCAATCTTTGCTAATCCAATTCAGTTTTGGAGTCGTCCTGAGCAAAGCTTAGACTTCCAATTTAGCTACAATGTGAATGATGATTTAGTGGTTACTTTTGATGCAACGAACATCCTAGATGACGTATATCAAAATTACTATGGTGAAGGTAACGACAACCTATTTAACTTTGGTAATGGTATCTACTCACGAACGTTTGCACTTGGCGCACGTTATTCTTTCTAAATTTCTAAAATAGACCCAAAACCCCGGCTTTGCTGGGGTTTTTTATTGGTTTTTATAAACCAAACTATCGGTCGAAAAGAGTTGCGATTTAATAAGTATGATAATACTATTAATTAGATTAGCATTAAATTTACAAAAATAACGAACGCTATGGCCAAGCTGTGTAATATCTAAGGCTGTAAATTTATTTGATGCGCAATGTTGATGGTTTTCGACATTGCTTGAAATAGTGAGTTGCGACTCATTATTGACCAATTAGGGTGTTGTTGTATGGAATCTCAAAAGTTATCCGTTGTAGAAAAGGTCGGCTTTGGTGCCGGTGACATGGCAGTGAATGTCATGGTTGCAGCGTTATTCTATTTTATGTCTTTCTTTTACACCGATATCTACGGGCTTGATCCGGTTGATATGGGGGTGTTGTTTTTAGTGGCGCGTTTTGTTGATGCCTTTACCGATCCATTAATGGGAGTGATCACCGACAAAGTGAAAACTCGTTGGGGTCAGTTCCGTCACTGGTTCTTATTTTTATCTGTGCCATATGGTTTGTCGGTCGTACTGTTATTTACTACGCCTGATTTCGACTACAACATGAAGTTGGCTTGGGCTTATGCCACTTACCTGTTTGCAACCTTGATGTTTACCGGTGTTGCCATTCCTTATATTTCTTACATTGGTGTATTAACCGCTGATCCTAAAGAACGTTTGTCAGCCAACGGCTACCGTATGTTCTTCGCAAAAATTGCTAATGTAATAATCGTATTTTCAGTACCGCTACTTGCCTCATATTGGGGTGATGGCAGCTTGTCGTATGGTTATAAACTGGCAATGGCATTGGTATCGGCATGTGCCGTAGCACTATTTTTGTTTTGCTTCTTTACTACTCGCGAACGTATTACTCATGAGCCACAAACCGAAGGTGTACTTACGCAATTAAAAGTACTTATTAAGAACGACCAATGGTTACTACTGTGTGCAGCATGTGTGCTTGGTACGCTTGGCTATGCGATCCGTGGCAGTGTTGCTATGTATTACGCAACGTATTATTTAGGTGTACCAGATTTAGCGGGGGCCTTTACCAGTGCGGGTATTGCAGCATCTATTGTCTCAATGGTGGCAAGTACGTGGATCACCCAGCGTTACTGTAAAATGAAGCTATTCCGTCAATCACAAATTGCCGTGCTATTCATCTCATTGCTAATGTACTTTGTGGTGCAACCGGGCGATGTAATGATGGCGTTTGTGCTTTATATCATCTTGTCATTTGTGGTTGATTTACATGCACCTGTGTTCTGGTCTGCTATTGCTGAAGCCGTAGATTACGGTGAAATTAAAGACGGCGTCCGTGCATCGGGCCTATCGTTTGGTGGTATTTCATTCTGCCAAAAAGCAGGGGGCGGTTTAGCTGGCTTAGCGGGTGGTTTATTACTGGCATTTTTTGAGTACAAGCCTAACGTTGAGCAAACCGAATTTACCCTAATGGGCTTAGCACTGATGCTAACTATCATTCCTGGTGTATTCCACGCCTTGCTAGGTCTGATCTTGAAAAAATACAAAATTACCGATGAGTACTATACGGATATGGTTATTCATAAACGCCTACCAAAATAACTACTCTTTAAACGCACACACTTAAAAAGTGTGTGCGCTTTGCTCTTTAAAATAACAATTCGCTGGGAGACAACAGTATGAACACATTCAAAGTTAGCTATTTGGCAAGCGTTTGCGCTGCAATATTAACTGTGAGCGGTTGCAGTGAAATGCCAACTGACAGTAAACAAGCTGCTTCTGTTGAGCATGCTGAACATACCAGCGAACAACATTTATTTGCCCTCAAGCAAATAAGTTTAAGTGCCAGCCCGTTTTTACATGCACAACAAACGAATGTGCGTTATTTATTAGCACTTCATCCTGATCAGCTGCTTGCTCCTTATCTGCGTGAAGCAGGCCTTGAGCCAAAAGCGCCAAACTATGGCAACTGGGAAAGTACAGGCCTTGATGGTCATATTGGCGGTCATTATCTTTCTGCCTTGAGCCTTGCGTGGGCTGCCACAGGTGATGAAGAATTAAAGCAACGTTTAGATTATATGCTGAGTGAGCTGGATCGCGCTCAACAAGCCACAGGTGGTTACTTAGGCGGTATCCCAAATGGCGATGAAATGTGGCAGCAGATTGAAAGAGGTGAAATCAAAGCCGACTTATTCAGCTTAAACGACCGCTGGGTACCACTTTATAACATCGATAAAATTTTCCATGGCTTGCGTGATGCATACGACGTGGCAGGCAATGATAAAGCCAAACAAATGCTATTTAAGTTAGGCGAATGGTTCTTAGCGATCACTGCTAAGCTAACTGATGAGCAAGTTCAACAAATGCTGTATTCAGAGCATGGTGGCTTAAATGATGTTTTTGCTGATATGTATTTTATCAGTGACGATGAGCGCTACTTAAAACTAGCCCGACAGTTCTCTCATAACATCATTATTGAACCGTTGTTACATAAAGAAGATAAGTTAACTGGCCTGCATGCCAATACACAAATACCAAAAATTATTGGTATGTTGAAAGTGGCTAATGCCAGCGATGATAAAGCATGGCAGCAAGGTGCTGACTTTTTCTGGAAAACAGTAAGCCAAGAGCGCTCAGTATCTATTGGCGGTAACTCGGTACGTGAGCATTTTCATGATAAAAGTGACTTCACGCCCATGGTTGAAGATGTTGAAGGCCCAGAAACCTGCAACACTTACAACATGATGAAACTGAGTAAATTATTGTTCTTAAAAACCGGTGATACGCGCTATTTAGACTATTATGAGCGCGCCACATATAACCATATTTTATCGTCACAACACCCAGAGCATGGTGGTCTTGTTTACTTTACCTCAATGCGCCCTGGGCATTACCGCATGTATTCGTCAGTGCAAGATTCTATGTGGTGTTGCGTAGGCTCAGGTATTGAAAATCACAGCAAATATGGTGAGCTGATTTATAGCAATACCGGTAAAGAGTTATGGGTAAACTTGTTTATTCCAAGCACGTTAAATTGGCAGCAGCAGGGTTTACAGATCACGCAAGACAGCCAATTCCCAGATGATAACAAGGTCTCACTTACTGTGAATCGCTTGTCTGAAGAGCAAAGCTCTGAGTCGGTAATTCATATTCGTAAACCGTCTTGGCAGCAGGGTGAGCTGAGCTTTACTTTAAATGGACAGGCTGTAAGCGCAACCGAAAAAGACGGTTATTACAGTATCAGCCATGCATGGCAAAGCGGTGATAAGCTTGCTTTTGAACTTAGCCCTAAGCTTTATACTGAGCAGCTACCTGATGGTCAGCATTATTATTCTGTGATGTACGGACCTGTTGTAATGGCTACTAAAGTACACGCTTTTGCAAATGAAAAGCTTAACTTTGTTGCTGACAATAGCCGCATGGGCCACATCGCTGCAGGGCCAACTTGTCCGCCAGAAGCTCTACCAATCATGCTGAGTGAGCCAGAAAAATTTATTGCCGACCTCACTCGTAAGCCGGGTCAAGAGCTAGCATTTATCGCCGATAAAAATGTGGCGATTGCTAAACAAGGTATCGATAACACCAAAAGTACTGAGCTAATTCCGTTCTTCCGCTTACACGATAGTCGTTATCAAGTGTATTGGCCGCAGCAAAGCAAAGCTCAGTTCACGCAATTTGTTGCCAATGCAAAAGCTGTTGAACAAGCGAAAGAGCAACTTCGTTTATTAACCGTTGATCAAATTACGCCGGGTGAGCAACAACCTGAAGTTGAACACGACTTTAAAGGTGAAGGAACCCGTGCAGGTGTCAATAATGGTCATCACTGGCGCGATGCGACAGGTTGGTTTGAGTATCAGCTTAGTAACCCAGAACAAAAAGCGGTTGCTTTGCGTGTTCGCTATTTTATTGGCGATGTGGACCGTCATTTCTCTATTAATTTAAATGGTGAGCAATTAGCTGCAGTTAGTTTGCCCGTAGGCAAGCCAACTGATGAGTTCTACACCATTGATTACCCATTAACAGAGGCAATGAAAAAGTCGAAAACGCTTACCTTACGTTTTGCTGCCGACAAAGACTCTGTTGCTGGTGGTATCTATGGTATTCGTTTAATCAACACACAATAAAGAGTTGGCTATGTTAAGCAACAATGTGTTTGCGACGGCTAAAGAGCAAATCTTACCGTCGCTTTTAGATAACAACGCTGAGCAACACAGTTTTTATCACACACCCACAGGGCTTGGTTATCGAATAATTGAGCAAGGTCAGGGGGATAAACCTAGTTGGGATGCCACAGTGGTTGTGCATCAACGGGTTACACTTAAAAATGGTCGGGTGTTATTCGATACTCGCAAGCAAGGTGCTGCTGTAGAGTACGAAATTGCAGAGGCGATAGTGGGCTTACAAGAGGCGCTGCAATTAATGAATAAAGGGAGTCGCTTTGAGATTTTAATACCTGCGCACCTTGCACGTGATGTGTATAGCTCGTTTATTGACGAGAAGCATCAGCAAGGCTGTCAAAGCCCCATGCTAGTTGATATTACCTTGCTTGATTTTAATTAATAGTACCTTCTTGGAACCTCAAACTAGGTCACTTAAGTAAATAAAAAACCTGCAATTTTGCAGGTTTTTTACGTTTGAATAATTACTTTTTAAGCTTGGTTGTAAGCTTATTTAGGTCGGCTGGGTTAACAACAGGCCAATCGTTTTTCCAACTCATAGGTAAAATACGTAGCTTTTGCACGCCATTATCTGCTGTTTCGTAGGCGTGTAATACTAAATAGTCTTTACCATCAAAGGTATATGCAGCATTGTGACCAAGGGCTGCCCAATCTTTGTTACCTTCAATAACTAAGCTACCACCACCATCAATCATTGAGCGACCTTGCTTATCTAAATATGGGCCTTCAACATTTTTGCTGCGACCTACGCGAACATTGTAAGTACTTTTTACACCTTGGCAGCACTTATCAAATGATACAAATAGGTAGTAATAGCCGTTCTTTTTAAAGATATAAGGTGCTTCAATCGGACCATGCTCCGTGTTTGGACGACTCGCAATGTGGTGCCATTTTTCAGGCTTTGCTAAGCGAACCATGTCATCATCAAGTTGTACTAGCTTTAAGCCCCCCCAAAACGAACCGAAGCTCATCCACGGTGTACCCTTGTCATCTACGATAATCGCAGGGTCGATAGCGTTCCAATCGTCACGCTCTGGCACTGATTCAACCACAATACCGTAGTCAATCCACTTGTAATCAGGTGAGGCTGGGTCAAGGGTTTCGTTAACCGTTACACCAATTGCAGAGGTGTTTTTGCCAAATGCAGAGACTGAATAATAAAGGTAAAATTTACCATTTTTCTCGTATACATCGGGTGCCCATAAGTGGCCCCCGAAATTAGGGGAAACACGCTTTGCCCAACTTGGCTCATCTTTAAAAACGCGACCTGTGAGTTTCCAGTTGGTTAAATCTTTCGATTCATAATAGGTAATGCCAGGGCCTGTGCTAAATACATAATACGTGTCGCCTTCTTTGGCCATGACCGGATCGTGTACTTCAACTTGCTTTGCAGATACGGCTGCGGCAGAAAAAAGTAGCCCTGTTGAAAGCCACTTCATCGCTTGTGTCACGTTACTTACGAGTCTCATGCTTGAATACCTTTTGTTGTTTTAACTCTTGTGTTCATTCAGCTACTATATAATATGTAATACAATATTAACAATAAAATCGAGACGAAATACAGGACACATTATGCTCAAAAAAATATCTCGGCTAACGCTTGTTAGTGCGTTAAGCGCCTCGTCATTGTCAGCCTTTGCTGATGCTAATAGTAGCAAGACTCTTGCGCCAATTGATAACCCCATTGTACTCAAACGTGCTGATCCATGGTTAGTTCGTGATGATAAAAGTGGTTGTTACACGTTTATTGGTAGTTCGCCGAAATTTGATGAAATTGAGCTGCGCCAAGCTTGTCGTTTAAACGATTTAAAATTAGCAGAGCCGAAAGTTATTTGGCAAAAGCGCGATAAAGGCCTAATGAGTGTCAATATTTGGGCCCCTGAGCTACATCAGATTGATGGCAGTTGGTATATCTACTTCGCCGCAGGTGATATCGAAAAGCCGTTCAGTATTCGTATGTATGCGCTTAAAAACGACAGTGCTAATCCGATGCAAGGTGAGTGGCAAGAAATGGGGCAAGTAACCAGCCACCTTGATAGTTTTTCGCTTGATGCCACAAGTTTCACGCACAAGGGTAAGCGTTATATGATTTGGGCGCAGCAGAACCAGCCTGCAACTTATAACTCTGCTTTATGGTTAGCTGAAATGGACTCACCAACATCAATTAAAGAACCCATTATCGCGATTACAGAGCCAACCCTTGATTGGGAAGTGCAAGGCTACAAGGTAAACGAAGGTGCTGCAGTCATCACCCATGGTGATAAAATATTTGTCACGTATTCAGCCAGTGCCACCGATCATCGATATGCGATGGGCTTGCTATGGGCAGATGTGAATGCTGATTTGCTTGATCCTGCTAGTTGGCATAAAAAGGCTGAGCCGGTGTTCACCACCAATGCTGAGCTAGGTCGTTTTGGCCCTGGGCACAACAGTTTTGTAAAAGCTGAAGATGGTGTAACCGATTTAATGATTTATCACAGTCGTGACTATAAAGAGCTGAAAGGCACACCACTGACAGACCCAAATCGCCATGCGCGAGCACGCATTATTACGTGGGATAAAAACGGTTTTCCAGTGTTCTCACCAGAACTCGCCGATTAACAACTTTTAAAAAAAGGGCGCCAATTGGCGCCCTACAACTTTGGGAACGAACGATTACCAGAAGCGGTAGTAAATAAAGGCAGTAATACCAATAATACCCGCGGTATGAATGTAATCCCACTTATCTAGGCCGGCAGCTACTTCTTTCATCGTTGCTTTATCTAGGCTTGAGAAAGTAAGACCTTTCAATTGTTCTTCGTCTGCTTGCTTGGTGAAAATACTCACCACAATCATAATCGCAACGACCACGACAAATAGCAGAATACAGTAATATAACCAGTTCATCGTGGTGATCCACGCAAATGATGAACCTGTTAAATCATCTTTAAATGGCAGCAACACTAAGCGGATCATACCAAGCACAAAACCTGATACTAAACCCACAAAACCAGCAGTTGGAGTGATGCGTTTACTGCATAAACCTAGTAAGAATACTGCTGCAATTCCCGGTGCAATAAGAGACTGCACACTTTGCAAGTATTCATAAAGCACATCGGCTATTAAACTCATGACGGGTATCCACAGCAAGCCTAATATAACAATAACGATAGTGGCAATACGGCCTACTTTAAGAAGGTGCCTCTCAGATGATTCAGGTTTGAATTTTTTATAGAAATCAATCGTGAACAAGGTCGCTGACGAATTAAATAATGATGCTAAAGAACTCATAAGGGCTGCTACTAAACCACCAATTACAATCCCCTTAACACCAGCTGGTAATAGCTCAGCAACGAGAGTTGGGAATGCTTGGTCAGCACTGTCATAGCTAATAATACCTTTAACATTCAATGCGTATGCAATCATGCCCGGCACTAAGAAGATAAATACAGGAAGTAGCTTTAAGTAACCGGCGAACATGGTACCGCGACGTGCTTCTTTAATGCCTTTTGCAGATAAAACACGTTGTACGATGTATTGGTCGGTACACCAATACCAAAAACCAATAATGAATGAACCAAATACAATGCCAGGCCAAGGGAACTCAGCATCTGAAGCACTACGAATAAGATGCATATTAGCATCGTTGATACGCTCAACTTCTGCCCAGCCACCTACTTTATCTAGACCAACAACGAGTATGACTAAGGAGCCAATAATGAGCACCGGAGTTTGCAACACAGAGGTCCACATAATGGCTTTCATACCACCAAGCACCGTATAAATACCCGTGATCACTACAAGGCCAATGGCTGAGATCCAGAAGAAATCGATACCCCAAATACTCTCAATACCTAAGATTGTTTTAAATGCGATACCGCCGGCATAAACCGTTACTGCGACCTTGGTTAATACATAGCTAATCAATGAGATTACAGATAAGAAAGTACGTGATTTAGAGTTAAAGCGGCGCTCTAAGAATTCAGGCATGGTGTAGACTTTACTACTCCAATAGAAAGGCACGAAAATCCAACCGAGTAGTAGAATGATCCACGATTGCATCTCCCAGTGAGCTAGTGCCATACCCGATTGTGCACCTGAACCTGAAAGACCCACTAAATGTTCTGAGCCAATGTTTGATGCGAAAATAGAGGCACCAATCACTAACCAACTTGCATTACGACCCGCTAAAAAGTAATCAGCGGTGTCTTCTTCTTTTTGTCGCATAGACATCACGACAACGCCAAGTAACAGGACAAAAAATCCTGCTAGCACTGCCCAGTCTAAGGTACTTAGTTCGACCATCGTGTGTTCCACCTAATTTTGAAAAGAGAGTTTAGCTTTATAATTGTTGAATAAAAATATTATATTATAAATAGGCCGAGTGAAAGAGATTTGTTAAAATAAGGTGACAGTCTGTGTTCTAAATGGTGACTATACTGTGTGAATTTTAGACACTTGTATTAGGTTGTTTTTTGTTTGCTATTGATTTTAATAGATTATTTGCAGGATGACGGAATAGCTTTATAGATGTATCATATTACTCAGATCTTTTGAGGAACACACATGGCGCGTTTAGAAAATTTAAACTTATCACAACAAGTTACCAATGAGCTCGGTAAAGCAATTATTGTTGGTGATTATAACACTGAAACGGGGCTACCAACTGAAGCACAACTATGTGAAGTGTATGGTATTAGCCGCACAGCTGTCCGTGAAGCAGTGAAAATGCTTGCTGCAAAAGGACTGATTTCTTCTCGTCCACGACAAGGTATTCGTGTTGAATCGGCGGAGAACTGGAACTTATACGACACAAGCGTATTAAAATGGTTACTAGAAAGCAGCCCTTCACTTTACGTACTTAAAGAATTCTTACAAGTGCGCTTGGCTATCGAACCTCAAGCAGCAGCACTTGCAGCAAGAAAAGGCGACCAAGCGGCAATTGCAGAAATTAAAATGGCACTAGATAAAATGCAAGCTGCGGCAGAAGAGCCTGAAGGCGTGATGCATGAGCCTGATCTTGCATTTCACACGGCAATTTTACATGCCAGTGGTAACCGTTTTTTCTACCAATTACGTGATTTTATTCGCACAGCGCTGCACGTGAGTATTCAGCATACTACGCCAGCTAAAGGCAATAAAAAGGCCATCGCTGAGGAGCACTTTAAAGTGTATAACGCAATTGCGAGCGGCGATCCTGAGCGTGCTAAAAACATGATGACGTACATGATTGATGAAGCAATGGCGTTTATTGAAAAAGAAATCGCTGATAAAGAAGCGGCTCAATAAGTATCGCTTCTTTACGTTGTAATGACTTTTAAAACATAAGGTTATCATGCCAAATTCAAACGAGCTAAAAACAGTTTACCCAAGCCTTGCTGGTAAGAGTGTGTTTATTACTGGCGGTGCATCGGGAATTGGTGAAGTAATGGTAAGGCGGTTCTGCGAGCAGGGCGCGAAAGTCACCTTTGTTGATATTGCAACTGAGCAAAGCGATGCGTTGTGCGCAAAATTAGCTGGTAAATATGAATTTGACCCACAATTTATCCATTGTGATATACGTGATGTTGAAGCTTTAAAAGCGGCCATTGAGCAAACTCGCCAGCAGCAAGGTGATATTGGTGTGTTAATTAATAACGCAGCCGATGACACTCGTCATGCTGCAGAGAATATGGATGTGAAATATTGGGAAGACAAGTTTGCAGTTAACTTACGCCCGTGTTTCTTTTCATCTCAAGCAGTGGTTGAGCAGATGCAGCGTTTAGGCGGTGGTAGCATTATCAATATGGGGTCGGTAAGCTGGCGTATTAAGCAGACCGGCATGCCAGCCTACACAACCGCAAAAGCGGGTATTGAAGGTTTAACCCGTTCATTAGCTGCTTCATATGGTAAAGATAATATTCGTGTGAACTCACTGGTACCAGGTTGGGTGATGACAGAGCGCCAGATTACGCATTGGCTAACCCCAGAAATGATTGAAGATGTTCGTTTAAGTCAGTGTATTAACGAAACTATTCAACCAGACCATGTAGTGAATGCCGCGCTATTTTTGGCCGCAGATGACAGCTGTATGATGACTGCACAATCATTGATAGTGGATGCGGGTTGGACATAATCTTGCGAAACGATAACAAAATGACTAGCGTGAAATAAAAATTTTACATAATTAAAATGATACTATAATAATAAAATATACGATTTAGGCTCAGCAGAGCTCATACTTAGGAAGGTGGTAAGAAAGTTTGACCGACTTTGTACTTGTTTATTTAATTCTGATTATTGGTGCTTGCCTACAAAGTGTTATTGGCTTTGGTTTAGGAATGTTATGTGTGCCTGTGCTTTACTGGCTAATGCCAGATCTGGTGCCTGGGCCAATGATTTTGAATGCGCTGTTTTTAACGTCGGTATTAATGATTAAGCACCGTGGCGCGATAGACATGAAGCAAACTGGTATATCTATTATTGGCGGTGCTATAGGTGTCATTTTAGCTGCTGTCGTGATGTGGTATGTCAATGCGAAGCAGTATCAGCTTCTGCTAGGGGTGAGTATTTTGGTGGTGGTGGCTTTGTCTATCATAGGTATGAAACCGAAAATCTCAACAATTACTAGTTTACTAGCATCAATGTCGTCGGGCTTTTTGGGTACCACAACTTCTGCAGGAGGTGCTCCAATGGGGCTACTCTACCAAGCTGAAGATAAAGAAAAAATTAAAGCTAACTTGAGTGCATTTTTCGTGTTTATAAACCTGTTTGGCATTATCGTATTGATGCTTACAGGTTCCGCCGATATGACTGATGTAAAGCTATTCTTTTTTTGTTTGCCAGCAATTTTAATTGGCTGGGGCTTGTCGTTTGTGATTAACAATAACCTCAACGAGAAGGCCATTCGCGGCATAATCTTACTCGTTGCGGGGTTATCTGGCCTAGCACTTATTTTCATACATAGATAGAATGAGAATAGTTCAGCTGTTCGTGTAGTGAAGCCAATGCTCGATGACACCATCAAAATGATTATTTCTAGCCAGTGCCAATTAGGCGAAGGGGCCTATTTTGCAAAAGCACATAACTGCTTATTTTGGGTAGATATTTTAGGGCAGCGCTTGTTTCGCTTAGATTGCCAATCAATGCGAGTTAGCCAGTTTTCCATGCCAGAGCCTATTTGCTGGGTTATGGAAACCGAGCAGGGTGAACTAGTTGCAGGCTTTGCCAAAGGTATTTATAAACTTTGTAGTGAAAATTTCAGCCGCGAACTACTTTATTCAATAGACCATGAACCCTCAAAAAATCGTTTAAACGATGGCAAAACGTCTCGCCAAGGCTTTGGTTTTTTTGGCTCTATGGACTCTCAAGAGCAAACCAATAGTGGTAAGTTATATCGTTTTGGACATGGGCAAGCTCCGATTTCTGTTGATCATAACTACACCATCAGCAATGGCCCTGCGGTGAGTAAAAATGGCTATTTTCTATATTCTACTGACTCAGATAAACAAACTATCTATCGTTTTGTTCTGAATAAGCAGGGCGAGCTTTCTGATAAACAAGAGTTTATTCGCTTTAGTGAAAGTATGGGCTTTCCAGATGGCATGACCGTTGATAACGAAGACCATTTATGGGTTGCCGCTTGGAATGGCTATGGCGTTTATCGTTTTTCACCAAGCGGCGAGCAGGTGCAGTTTATTCGCTTGCCCGCACCGCGTGTTACGAGTGTCGCATTTGTTGGCGAGGAGCTAATGCATTTAGCTGTGACTACCGCTGCAGTGGGTCTGGAGGACTCAGTTCTCGCTGATTACCCGCACAGTGGTGGCGTGTTTATTCTCGAGCCGGGCGTTAAAGGCATTGCTGAAACGCCCCTGAAACTATAGGTTCTCCATCACTTGGTAACGCAATTCTCCAAGGAAAGCGCGTGCTGCTGGACCAAGCTTATCACCATCTTTAAAGAGCAAGTGTAACTTAGCGCTGCGACTACTGTTATGGGTTAAATTAAGTGCTTTCATTTGCCTCGCCGCAAGGTGTTTTTCTATTGCTATTTTTGGCAACCACGCAAAGCCAAGTCCATTACTGATCATATCAATAGAAGTGCGCAAATGAGTTACCGTCCAGCGCTGATCGGCACCTAACCATCCACCATCTTGCTTGTGCTTATTGGCTGAATCGCGGACAACAATTTGGCGGTGTGATTTTAAATCTTCGAGGGTTATTTCACGCTCTATTGCATGCAAAGGGTGATCTGGGTGTGCAACGGCAATAAACTCAATATCACATAATTCTTCGTGAAAGTTTGCCGCAATTGGAAAGCCGGTAATAGCAATATCAACCTGATCGTTTTCGAGCAGTTCATTCCCCCCCATCAGCACAGACTCATGGAGTTCAATACGCAGTTGCGGGTATTGTGACGAGGTATCGTTAAGCACTTTATAAAGCAATTGCTGTGGGAAAATAGCATCAACAGCAATTCGTAATTTGCTTTCGATGCCTTCACCTAACGTCTGGCCTATTGCCTCAACTTTTGCGGCTTCATCGAGTAAGTAATTAGCACGGCGCAGCATCATTTCGCCAGCTTCAGTGAGCACGGTTTTGCGGCCTTGAATGCTGAATAACTTTACATCGAGTGCAGATTCAATTTTGCCAACTGCATTATGAATACTCGATTGGCTTTTATGAATACCTTGTGAGGCTTGGTTAAAGCCTCCAAATTCAACAACAGCACGAAACATGCGCCACTGTTCTAGCGTAATTCTTAGCATGATGTTCCTTTGCTTACTTAACTACCTAATAGTACCTGTAAATACTGAAAAAGTTTACTTTTTAGGTGAGGGCAACTCAATATACTCAAGCTCATCACCGGGGATTCTAGCAAAACGCTGTGCTTGCCAATCTTGTTTTGCTTGCTCGATGCGCTCTTTGCTGTAAGCAACAAAATTCCAGTGTAAATACGGGACTTTATTGAATTTACTGCCACCGAGTAAAATAAAGCGGCTGTGCACCAGAGTCGTTATTTCGTGTTCGCTGTCATCAAGTAGTACAAAGTCGCCTTGGGTATAGCGCGTATCACCCACACTAATTTCACCATAAATAACATACACTGCGGTTTCATGATGAGGATGCGGTTTAGTTATATGGCTACCTTGCTCTGCTACCGTATCGACATAAAACATCGGTGAGTAGCTTTTCACAGGGGAGCTTAAGCCATAGGCATCACCGACAATGAGTCTCATCAGCACGCCTTTTTCGATTTTCTCAGGCAATTGCTGTTTTTTGATATGTTCAAAACGCGGTGCTATTTCGGTTATACTCTCAGGTAAAGCAACCCAGCATTGCAGACCATTGATGTCGTGCTCGCTCGCCCGCACTTCAAGGCTTTCTCTTTCTGAGTGCACTATCCCGCGACCTGCGGTCATCCAGTTAACATCGCCGGGTTCTATTTGCAGGCTATTACCTAGCGAATCGCGATGGTAAATACTGCCCGTAAATAAATAAGTGAGCGTTGATAGGCCAATATGAGGGTGAGGCTTCACATTTATGCCCTCACCGCGAGGAAAGTGATTTGGTCCCATGTGGTCAAAAAAGATAAATGGGCCAACCATTTTTTTGTCAAAATGAGGCAAGATGCGTTTTACATCGAGCCCACCAATATCATGGCTGGTTGCTGTTAATAACGTTGCCATATTCGCGCCCTCTTAAAAACAAATTCAGCCAACAACCTAGGTTATTGGCTGGGATAAATGTTAAGCCTGACTACGTTTTAACACTAGTTGATCTAGGCTGATTTTGCCTGCACCAACACTGGCTAATGCTAAAAAGCCGCCTGCCATTGCAATGTTTTTGTAGAACATTAAAAATTGCATTTGATCATCAAGTTGAAAGTGGAATAACAAAGCACTAACTAGGCTGAAACCAGCAAAAGCGACAGCGGTTAGTTGTGTTAAAAAGCCTAGTAAAATAAATAATCCGCCAACAATTTCAAAGGCAATCACAAACGGCAGTAAGAACTCTGGTAAACCGACACTACTCATATATTGCGCTGTAGCATCGAAAAACTCTATTTTGCTAAAGCCGGTTAGTAAAAAGATGGCCGATAAACCAATACGTGCCAATAAAGTGCTAATATTTTGTAAGTGTGGTTGAGCTGAGATTAAAGTAAAAAGTTTCATAGTAGGTATCCTGTTTCGTTAAGCAGTGTGTCTGCGATGGAGTAACTATAAGTTCACTTTAAAAGAATTAAAAATTGTAAAATCAGCATTTATCATTCTCTAAAAAAGAATCCAAAAAGAGGTTGAATATGAAGTTGTTGTTATTGATAGGGTTTTGTTTTTCGGTGGCTACAAGTAGCTTGGTGTTTGCTGAACAAAATTTACCAAATAGTCGTCATTATGAGTTGCTAGCTTCAGATATTGCGGTGCAGCAAAGCTGGCAAGTTAAAGACACAATTAAAGGTTATGAGATGCTGGAATATCAAATTAACCTTAATAAAGGCACTACCTTAACGGTTGATTTTGCTCCATCAAATTCAAGCAACTACTTTAATATTTTACCAAAAGGCAACCCAACTGCTTTGTTTGTTGGCCCGGTAAAAGGTGATCATGCTGAGATTAAAATCTCTGATGATGGCGATTATGTGATTCGGGTCTTTTTGATGCGCAATGCCGCGCGCCGTGATGAGCAAAGTGAATTTACTGCCGATATTAGCGTCGTAAAAAGTACATTAAAAGGCATGCAGCCAAGCTGGGATGTCGATGGTGATGGGGTTAATGATTGCGAGAAAGACGGTAGCTGCGATCACACTGTTGACTACCGCCTTCCTCGAAAGTCGAATTAGGCCAATTTTAAGGCCTAATTAGCAAACTACTCAGGCGCCACTTCAAGCGTTGTGAATAATGAATAGCGTACGTTATCGATATCAGCCTCTGTTGGTTTTTGATCAACAGATGCTTCAATCAGATACATATCGGCATGAGCGAATGTCACAGTAAAGAAGCCTTTTTTATCGGTTGTTACTTTCACTTCGTCACGCTCATTACGGTAGCGTGCACTACCACGAACAATAGCAAGCTCAACGTCAGCGGCTGGTTTGCCATCCATTAATAATTGGAACTTAGCTTCTTCACCAGCAAATAGATCGTTCGGGTGAGTTGGGCCTGAAATTTCTAAACCTTGACCAAGCAATGTTGGCTTAGAAGTACCATTACGGCTTACAAAAGTATCAACCGTTGCGATTGATTTTACAGTGCGTACATCGGTTGCGCCTGCTGGTAGGTCTGCTTCTTTTTTACCTGCGAACACACGGCCACGGTTGCCATCTTTGTCTTTATAGAAAGTCATTAGCATTGGTTTTTGCTGCATAGCAATATGGTAAGTACCGTCTTGCGTTAAGCTCACTGCCGCTGAGTTTTTGCGTTTTAAGTAGTATGCGCGGATAGTTTCTTCAACCGGCTTACCATTTGGAGCAAGGGCAATTAATAAGTTGTCGTCATACTCTGCGCCTTTTTCTTTCGGGCGGTATGCTTTATCTGGGCTAAACAACTCATTCGAAATACTGGCATCGATCATCACATAGTGAGTTTTCTCACCAGATAAAGAAGTGTGAGATGGCATTAACCAACGGGCGTGTGCTTGTGCATAGCCAGAGGCAAGTGCTGTGAAGGTTACTGCGCCGATCAGCGCCGTTTTTAATAATTTTAATTTCATTGTTTGTCCTTAATTACTGGTAATGGTAACAAAGCTAGTCGCGAACTCTTTTTCGCCTTTAATTGTGACTTTGCCGTCTTTCGTTAAGTCGATTTCAACGCGGGTGTAATCTCGGCCACCTTCCTCACGTACAACTTCAACATTAAGCAGGTAGCTACCAGGTTTAACTGGATTACCTTTTAAATCTTTACCTTGCCACTCAATGGTGTAAGTGCCTGGGCGTTTTGTTGCACCTGTTACACCATCAAAGCTGTCGTTGCTACGACCTGCTTTTCGCCACCACTGACGTAAGTCTTTAAACCATTCAGCTTTTTCGACCCAAAGTGCAATAGTGGTAACGTGTTTACGTTCAGGTGTTTCTAGCCATAGCGCCACGTAAGGGCGATGATATGGAGAAACATCTAGCTCAGGTAAGGTAAATTCAACGGTGAGGTTGGGATCTTTTGCAAAGCTCAGTGGGCTGAATAAACAGCCAATTAGTAGAGCTGCGATTAAGTGGGCTTTTTTCATTAAGATACTCCTTTAAGTTGAGGCACCCAAACTAGATAAATGACCAAAGGCGTGGCAACACCAAGAAGCGTTAACCAAAGGCCTGCGGCCCGTTTTTTACGGTTTTGAAAGAGAATAATTAATCCGGTGATGGCAAACAGAATCATCAAAACAGCCGAGATATCAATGACCCAGCTCCATGCTTTACCTGTATGGCGGCCTTTGTGTAGGTCGCCAATCAGACTCATAAAGCCGCCGGTTTGATAATCAATATTGAGCTCGCCCGTTTGAAAATCGATTTCGGCGTAAGCAAAGCCTGCTGGCAGCGGATAGTCGAGCATCACCAAAGCATCTTCTTTTTCCCACTCAATACTTTTTACATTACTAAGTGAAAATTGCTGCTGCATGTACTGTTCTATTTCAGGGTATAGGCTCGGTAACGTGTCGAGATTAGCTTGTGCTTTTTCGAATAACTTTGCAGAAACAAGTAGTTGGTTCTGACCATTATGTTTATCATTTTCGAGCCAACTAACGTGATTCAGAATAATGCCGCTGACACAAAATAAAATAAGTAAAAAGAATAGGGCAGTTGAAAGGTATATATGTAAGGCGCGGCTTACACTATAAAAGCTGCGTTTATTTAAAGAAAACATAATTAGGTGTATTTGTTTGTTATACGCATATGATAATGATTTGCATTAGTGATAACAAGCAAGTTTACGTTCTTTACATTTCTTTGCGTTAGAAATGAATAGCAAGATAAGCCATTACCGCAAGTTGCGAGCTGAGAAAACAAGCAAGTAACATTAAGCGGGTGTGTGTGGTTATATTAACTTGAATTAGGGTTGGTTTATTTGGCGCTGATGGGCGGTTAATTAAATAGGCTAAAACGCTTAATTCAATCACCGCCACCAAATACATAACCCAAATTGGCGCGGCACTTTGTAGTAAAAAAGCATACCCGATAGCCATGCCCAAACCAGCTAAGAACTTAGCGCGAGTAGGAACGACCTTATATTCTTGCCAAAACCTTAAAGGCTGGCCGTACCTTGGATGGTGTAGCAGCCAGGCAGAGAGCTTAGGTGATGAGCGGGTAAAGCACGCCAATGCTAGTATAAAAAAGATAGTTGTAGGCATCACAGGTAATGCAATACCTATGATACCTAAACCCACCATCAATAACCCGAGTAATTGATAGCAGCCATTTCTATAGGCGGTAAACGCCGCTTTCACATTCATCAATAAAGTTGGGCCTGATAAAACTTAAATCGTTGCAGTGCTTGCTCGCCACCCTCTATCAAAGTGGCTTGTTGCTGTTCACAGAGCTCAAGGCTATCAATAAGATGACTTAGTTGACAGCCCTTTTTGTACACACTGGCTTTAGCAAGGTAGCTTGCACCACATTGATTATTTAACTTTAGCTCAGCTTCAACTTCTTTGCCTAATGTAGTGCAGAAAATTGCGATCCTTCAATTACATACAGCTTTTGTCAATAAACCATGTTTAGAATGGCGCAATATAATAATGATTTACATTTGTATAGCCAGAAAAACGTGCTTGCAAAGGTACAGAACGGACCTGAAATATGAGCATAGTGGCTATCAAGGAGTAAGGTATAAATTAAGCTAGTTATTACTCAAGCTAAGAAGATCGTGAAATTATTGTGAGTTTTTGAGTAAAGTAAAGAAAGGCAAGGAGAACATCTCCTTGCCTCTAAATAGCTCGCTAAATTAAGCGGGTATATTACTATTAGAAATAATAACCTATATTGATATTGAAGCGGGTTTCAGTCTCATCGCTGTCGCCAGCAATTGAACCACCAACGAATGGTTGGTTTTTCGCTTGTACAAAATCAAAGTAAGTGAATAAGCCGCCTGCAGCAACAGATACACCGGTTACATTCATCCATGTATCTTCGCTGTTGTCTGACTTGTCATAAATAATGCCGTAGTCATTGTAAAACTGTAGGTTTGTTACCGGACCCCATTCTACAGGAAGGCTGTAAGCAATGTTGGCATTAGTCATGGTCGCTTCTGCAGCGATACTATCGTAAAAAGCATAAGCGCCAACAGCCATGCGATCGACGTTGTCGATATCGTAGTTATATTCACCATGCTGAAGTTGGAAATTCCATGGACCAATTGTGCTGTTTAAGTGCACAGCCCAAGCGTAGTAGTCGCCAGCTTTATCTTCACCATCATGTAAGCCGCCAGATAAGGCTGAAACACCTAGCTCGGTGGTGCCGCCATCATGCTCAAAGTGATAACCATAACGACCAGAGAAGGTGTTGTACTCACCAATCGCATTGGTTGGTTCGGCGTATACACCTTCACCTGCAGAGCGGAAACCCACTACGTCGTATGAGTAACGGTCGCTTCTGTCGTCCACATAGCCGTCAACGCCACCTAGTTCATCATTTTTGAAAAAGCCAAGGTCAATTTGCCAGTTGTCAGCAATTTTGCGTTTGAATAGCACACCCAGGTCATGGTCATCTTCAAGACCAATATAATAAGTGGTGCCAAAGAAGTAGTTGTGTGAGTTATAAGGCCAGTTACCAAAAGGCACTTTGGTAATACCTGCCTGCACCTGCCAGTCTTCGGCAAAGTCATAGGCTGCATAGGCATACTTAACTGCGGTCATGTAATCGAAAAAACGGATCTCAGCGTTAAGCTGTACATCACCGACATCGCCTGCAAAATTTAGCCTGAAGATGTCAAAATCGAAGTCACCACCGCGGTTTTTATTGCCATCGTTATACGACGTATGGCTGAAGTTGGTACGTACAGCCCCACCGACTTTAATGCCAGATTCTTTTTTAGGTGCTTCTACGGCCGCTGTTTGCTGCTCAAGTTGCTTTTGTTGTTTTGCTACTTGTGCATCAATTTGCGCTTGTTTCTCGGCTTGTTGCTGCGATTTTGCTTCGGCAGCATCAAGTTTGCTTTGCAGTTGCTGCATTTGCTGTTTCAGTAATTGCAGTTGTTCTTGAAGGTCATCAATTTCAGATGCCTGACTAAGACTTGAAGTTGTGCCCAAGGCTATAGCAAGGGCTAACTTTGATAGTTTAAGCATGAATTTTCGCTAGTGTTGGAATGGGTACTGTTAAGAATAGTTGATATTCAGGCTGAACCCAAGCCTAGACACAGAAAATTAATATTAATCAATCAGTTTTAATTTTTACTGTGCTTCTAATGTCTTGGTGATTGCGCCAACCTCAAGCAGCGGTGAAGCATCGAGTTGATCCGCATCCATCATTGCAGCAATGCGTTGCATTGATGATAGTAGTAAACTTTGCTCCCACTCTTCTAGTGCTGAGAACTTTTCGATGAAGTGCTCTTGCAATGGTTGAGGTGCTTGCTCTAGTAGCTGTTCTCCCGCTTCTGTTAGATGCAAACTAACTCGACGCTTGTCTAATTGGCTACGCACACGAGTGATCAGATTACGGTTTTCTATACGATCTAATATATTGGTAACCGTAGCCGGGCTTAAGTTTACATTTTGTGCGATGCGGCTGGCGGTAATACCATCGGTTTGTGCAACCTCATTCATGATAAGTAATTGTGGGCCGGTTAGGCCTGAGGTTTTGTTGAGCTGTTTTGAATGAAGGTCGATGGCTCTGATCACTTTACGCAGCGACACTAATAACTCGTCATACTTTTGCATGTTTCTGTCTCTTAAAAAAGGCGGCATGAGGCAACCGCAATCGCGAAATATTACACATCTAATAAATTGAGTTCAAATAAATAATAACTATGTAGCTTATAATTTTCGGCGATAATGCTTATTATCGTGTTTGATGATTAATTAGAGTAGAAATTAAAAGGTAAAGTTTAAAAATTAGATGGAGTAATTGTTGTTAATACTTAAAATGCTACTCGAGGTGACATCATCACTTTGTAGTAAAACAATTCATACAAATAACTAAATATTATTTACTAATAGCCACTGCATTGGGTATGGTGGATTTTTCTTTCATTAAATGGGACGAATTATGAAGTTATCGCCATCAGTTACGATTGAGCAAAGTGAAACCGGGCTTGAATTTATTAAAGTTGCTAGTGAGTTTTGTAGCGCAACTATTTTTCTGCAAGGTGCGCAGATCACTGAGTTCACGCCAACCAATAAAAAGCCATTATTATGGGTCTCTGAACTAGAAGATTACCAAGAAGGCAAAGGTGTGCGAGGTGGTATTCCGATTTGTTGGCCATGGTTCGGAGTAAGCCAAAATGAAGGATGGCCTGCTCATGGTGTTGCTCGCACAAGTTTGTGGCGCGCAGAAGAAGTGAAAGAGCAAGACGATTCTATTTATATCAGTTTGTCGCTGCCGATGACGCAAGTTGATGAAAAGTATTGGCCTTACAAAACTAAGTTGTTAGCTGAGTTTATATTAACCTCTAGTTTAGAACTGCGTTTAACAACCACTAACTTAGATAATCAAACTGTACAGTTTACTCAAGCACTGCACACGTATTTCCCAACACCTGCAATTGAAGAAACAAAAGTGGATGGTTTGCAAGGTGCGAAATACATTGAATTTGCTGAAGGTCCATTTGAGCAGAATGAATTAGTGTCGTTCGCTCGTGAAACAGACATGGTTTACACCGAAGCGAAAGATACTCAGCGTATCATCACGCCTGATGGCATTATTGAAGTGGGACGCGAAAACTCAACATCGTGTGTGCTTTGGAATCCTTGGATTGATAAATCAAAACGCCTTTCTAATTTTGCTGATGACGAATACCACGTAATGCTGTGTTTAGAAGCGGCTAATGTCCTTGATGACAGTGTTGAACTTGCACCTGGAGCAAGCCACACACTTGCAACAAAACTACGCTGGGTATAATTTATAACATATAACAACTCAGTGTTAGCACGTAAGGTCGGCACCGCTGGCCTTTACAAGGAATTACCGTGTTTAGTAATCAACAAATAGAAACCCTCCCAAAGCATCAAACTATTCAATTCCAACCACTTGCAGATAATGCGATATGGCATGTACAACTAAATTGGTTGCTGTTTTATGTGCCTCTCATGGCTGTGATTATAGCTGTAAGGCATTTTAATCCAGCCGTTAGCGAAGCTATTGCTACACCTTGGCTGCTGGCTTTGCCATTGCTGGTAATCCTATCAATGGTTTACAACCTCTACAGTATACGCGCCAAAGGAGTTGCAGTAAGAGAGCACGATATCGCTTTTAAGCGAGGTTTAATTTGGCAACAAATCACCTTATTACCTATTTCTCGCGTGCAACACACCGAAATTCATCGCGGTCCAATTGAACGAAAGTTAGGCTTGGCAACACTTAGACTCTACAGTGCCGGTGGCATGAGTGCTGATTTACATATCAGTGGTTTAACTGACGAACAATGTAATGATGTCCGACAGTTCGTGCAAAGTTATGGTGATAATACAACAACTCAAGATAATGAGCTTGCCGATGAGTAATCAACAATGGCAACGCGTGTCGCCATGGGCACTACTGTATTTTATTGTTCATTTTGCACTGCGCTTTATAAAAGATGGCTTACTTAACTTACTGCCAATTTTAGTGTTATTTGTCACGCAAGTTGAGCAAAAGCTGTTTTGGGGGCAAATAGCAGTTGCCGCAGCCTCTGTAGTTTTAGTGCTGTATGCCTTTGCTTATTACCGTAATTTTAAATACCGAATTACTGATGACAACGAAATACTGCTAAATAAAGGAGTGTTTAAAAAAGAGCGATTAACCTTAAAGTTTGCTCGAGTGCAAAACGTAAATATTGCTGAGCCTTTTTATTTTCAGCCGGTTAATTTAGTTAATTGTATTTTTGATGCAGCTGGGAGTAGTGCTCAAGAAGCTGTGATCCCGGGAGTAAAGCTTAGCTATGCCGAGCAAGTGCGCGAACAAGTCATGGCATTTAAAGCTCAGTTACAACAAGAAGATCTGCAGCCTATTGAGCAGAGTGAAGCAACAGACAAGCAGCAAAGCTTAACGATCAGCAATGGTGAAATTGCTAAATTTGGTTTGATGTCGAACATGGCAATTTTAGCATTGGCTGCACTTGCCCCATTTATGAATGTGATTTTTGAGTATCTCGAAAAAACCATTATAAATCGCCTAGAGGCCATACTGAATGAGCAAGCTGCCTTTGTTGGTAGTGCTGCTGCAATAGCCGTGTTAATTATGGTTATCACAATTGTTTTGTGTGCCATTTTACTGTCTGTTGTTATGGCTTTAGTGCGCTTTTTTAATTTTCAGCTCTATTTTCAGGATGATAAATTTAAGCGTGTAGCTGGTTTATTTGAGCGTCAGCAACTCTCGATAAGTGTTTCGAAAATTCAAAGTGTGCAAATTAAACAAAATATTATTGCTCGGCTACTTAATCGCTTTACCTTAATTTGCCCGCAAGTGAGTAGTGGCGGTATGGCCGCAGGGGTTGCCGCACATAAAAGTAAACAAACTTTAGTAATGCCGGTATTAACTAAAGAGCAAATACAAGTTGTGTGTCGTTGGTTATTTCCTTGGTTTGTTGATTTAACGGCGCTTAACTTTATTAAGCCTGAGCGGGCTTTACTTTATAAAAATACGCTTTTATATGTTATGTTGCCAACCATACTTTCAGCACTAATTCTCAATAGCTTATTTGATGCTGCTACGATGCTTTGGAGTGTTGCGGTTGGACTAACTTTGATGCTCGGTGTGTTTTTAAGTTATCAAAAAACCGGTATGGCAATGTATCAACACGACGGTCGTTTCTTCGCTGTATTTAAAACGGGCATGTTGGGTGTTCAATATCGTGTTTTTGAAATCTACAAAGCGCAAAGCGTCACAACAACTAGTACTTACTTAATGCGAAGATCGCAGCTTAAGAGCTTGTATATACAACTGGCTTCTGGTTCAGTATCAATGCCTTACTTAAAAGCTGAGTTGGCTGAGCGGTTTACTGATTTTGCGCTATATGAAATCGAAGGTGTCGAGCGTAACTGGTTCTAAATGAAAATAATTATCAATACCGTTGATTCGTATTGTTATTGAGGTATACTAACGCAACGTTAATAACTACGGTGCTCAATGATTTATTTTCTACCTATTTTAGCTATTTCAGGTGTTGTTGCCTTATTGTTTTATGCACGTTCTCAGCAAGAGTGTAAAGGCTTGTGTGTGAGTGTCGCTGTTACAGTAATAGCGTTACTTGTAACCGCAGCTTTAGTCATCGCGGGGATCGGTGCATTAAGAAGCAGCCTGATGTTTGCCGTGACTATTTTTATTATTTATCAATTGTTAGACTTGGTTCGCCCGATTAAAATCGAGTAATTTCTTACACTTTTTAACTTCAGCCTTTTAAAAAAGCATCGCATACTAATTCTTAAATTAAGCAACTTGCTAATCAAGGATTGTGATGAAAAAAGCTCTGTTATCAGTGGCGTTACTTGCCGCTGGCCATGCCTCAAGCCAAGAGACTTGGCAAACTATTCATACTGAACACTTTAACGTGCATTTTAGTACTGAGAATCAACAATGGGCACGCTCTGCTGCTACAGAGCTTGAAATTGTTCGCGATAAGGTATTAAAGCAGCAAAACCGTGCCCTTGATGAAGTGGTCGATGTGCTGGTTTTCGACCCGTTTAATGCTTCTAATGGGTTCGCTTTGCCGGTGACGAATAAGCCTTTAATGGCCTTGTTTACAACGCCTCCGCAATCTGACACCGTGATTTCTAACACCGATAGCTGGCAGCAGTTATTGATTTTGCACGAATATATTCATTTAGTTCACCTTGCTCAACCGACTCGTAGCGATTTGCGCCAAGCTATTCGCGATAGTTGGGATATTTATGATTTAATCGAAAGTGACATGCCGCGCTGGGCTGCAGAAGGATATGCAACCTTACTTGAGTCGAAAATGACAGGCCGAGGCCGTTTATACGATAATCTATCAGAGGCAATACTAGTTGAATTTGCACAGCAGGGTGCATTGCCCCGATATAGCCAGTTAAATAGTACCGAAGGCGGTTTTTTAGCTGGCTCAATGGCTTATTTAATAGGCTCTCGCTTTCTTGCTTGGCTTGAAGAGAATCATTCACCGCAAACCCTTGATGCAGTTTGGACGCGTATGCAAGCAGTTAAATCGCGTGATTTTAATGAAGCCTTCAGCGGTGTATTTGGTAATTCTCCTGAGCGTCTCTATCGTCGTTTTATTGCCGAGTATACCTATAAAGCAATGGCTAAAGAAGTGAGTGAGCAAGCACTTACAAGCAAGCTTTGGTTAGAGCTTGAATTTTATGCTTCGAACCCTGTTTTAAGTTTAGATAACAGTAAGCTTGCCATCGTTGAGCGAAACAAAGATGGTGAAACGCGTTTAGTTATTTACAGTACTGGTGACAATCAACAGGCTGCCGATGATTTTGCAAAGCAGCAACAAGCGTTACTTGATGATGATCCCGTCGATATTGCTGATCAAGCCCCCAGTGTTTTTAAGCGTAAGCAAAAACACGTGCTTCACCAAATTAATAGGCAGGGTATAAAAAACCCGCAGTGGTTAGATGAAAATACACTGTTTTTCACAGCCACAACAACCGTTGCTAAAGGCTCCATTCAAGGTATTTCTGATCTATACCGCTATGATATCGACACAGGAAAAGTGAGCGCATTAACGCATCATGCAGGGCTTCGCCGCTTTAGTATCAGTGATAACGGGCAAACTGTTTATGCTGAGCAAACTAAGCATGGCTTCTCTGAGCTAGTGCGCCTTGACCTCAATACGGGTGTCGCTACGCCTTTATTTGAGAAAAGCCTAGAAACGGTTTATGACTACCCATTACTAAGCCCTAATAAAACTCAACTTGCTTATTTAAAAGCGACATTGAATGCCAATTGGCAGTTGTATATACAAGATGTGAGCTCTCAGCAATCACTTGCTGTGCCTATGCCCGCAGGCTATCAATATGTGTCACAACCTAATTGGCAAGCAGATGGCAAAGGGATTTATTTTGTCGCGGGTAAAAATAAAGCTCTCGATTTGTATCATTATGATCTTAATAGCAATTCACTACGCCAATTAACACAAGGCCAAGAAGCTGTTGCGCACCCAATGGCAATGCATAATGGTGAACTTTTGTATTTATCGATCACTGCACAAGGGCCGAATATCAAGCATTTTGCTGAGCAACCACAAGGATTAGAGGTTGTTGAATTTGCTAAAAGTGCAGCGCCACCGCGAGGACAGGTAACGAGCGAAGTATTACCTGAGGCGAAAATCTACCCGCAAAGCCCAACTGAGCCAATCAATTATGATATATGGCAGCAAAAACCAACCTTTTCGTTGGCATCTCAGTATTATTCGGCTTCATCATCGCTTCTTACCCTTGGCCTGAAAAGTAGTGATTTCTTGAAACAGCTCGATTTACAAGCCGGCTATAGTGCTGATTTACATGACAAAGCACTAGAAGGGATGTTCGCGACCGCTAAGTATTCTGCGTTTGATTTAAAATTTAAAGCGCTGCTATTTGATTACGACCTCGAATCAGCAAAACAGTACCATTCACAAACGTCGCTGAACATAAGTAATACAGGGGCACATTTTGCCATGAGCTACCCGTTGCAGTTTCAGCAGTTCAGTATTACACCGAGTTTGAGCTATAACTACAGTGATTTTAGTAAAGGTGATGATCAATGGTTAAAGTTTGGACTTGAACAAAAATGGCAACATGACAGACAACGATATGGTTTTGCTCAGTCTGTAAGTGCCGAGTGGCTATCCGGTGATGCTGACTCGAATAATTGGCAGGGCTATAACTTTGCCACAGTATTGAGCGGTTATGCCTTTGATATTCCTGTTTATGTTAATTTTGCTCAGCAATATCGCGATGACAGTAACCTTACGCTTGGAGGATATGAGTCAAACTTAATTAATAAAGACACGCAAAGCGGCTTTGTTGTTGCCCCTGAGCTGCCGTTTATTAGCCAATTAGGTAACCGCTATAAAGGCTATGGCGGGGGTATTAGTTACAAAGATTCATTACCTTGGCTTTACTACCAACAGCATCAAGTCGATAACCGAGTTTATGCACAAAGTTACGGGCTAAAATGGCGAGGAGACTTTAGCTTTGGTATGGGGCCTGCAGGTTTGAACGATGTAAACCTTGATTTTGGCGTCGCCCGGGTAGAAGGCGACGACTTTGAAAATGATTTACGGGCTTGGCTAAGCTTCTATTACTCGTTATAGCCTAGTGTTGGTCTTTTAAGGCGAAAAGCTTGGCGTGGTATAGCGCTAGCTTTTCGTCTTTATTTTCTATCTCAATGGCTTTTTCTAGCCATTCTTTACTGCTTTGTTCATTTCCTTGCTGATAACTAATAATCGCTAACTCTATATAGGGTTCAGATAAATAAGGGGCTAATGCAATCGCGTCTTCGAGCTGTTGTTTTGCCTTGTAAAGCTTACCATTGTTACGGGCGTTAATTGCCGTTGCCAGTAACTCGAATGGATCTTGTTCAAGCATCGCTAACTGTGAATTGAGTTGCTCTGCCAAAACCTGATCATTAAGTTGCTCGGCCAGAACTGCGTAATTATGTAGTAAATTCGTATCGCTAAAGCCATACTGCATTGCTGTTTGATAAATATGTTTTGCTCCAGCTAAATCACCCGATTGACGATGTAATACGGCAGCTAGATTATAAAGTGATGCAGCATTTGGGGTGTATTCATTGGCTTTTAATATATAGCTGTAGCTTAAATCGAATTGTTGCAAGGCCAATGCTTTTGCAGCCAAGTTGCTGTAATAACGGCTAATTAAGTCTTTTAACTCAGCTCGGCCAGAGTAAAAACTGCCGCGAGCAGGAAAGTAATCAATGACAGTACCTGGCGGCACCAAGTAATTATCGTCCTCATTTAAAGGGGCGTAGACTTTGGTGCGAAAGTGCCCTGACACATACACTATGTTATTTTGTTTGCTATAAACAGGCTCACTTGAGACCGCTTGAAAGCCCGTTTGAAGTCCTGCTAGTTGAGCATATGCATGGGTCAAAATTGCCAAGCTAATACAGTTACCTTGATGACCTTGAAGAGTCTGCTGGGCATTGAGTGTGGCACTAAAGTAATTAAAATTGGTGAGCTTCTTTTCTAAATAGTGATAAAGGATTTGGTCATCTCTAAAATCACCACCTTGACGTTTGGTAAAATAATCAAGAAAACGTTTTTGCTCATCCGCAGGGAGTGTAAATAGCTCAGGGTCGCTTAGTTCAACTTGGGTAAAATGTGCGGCGTTAAGTAAGCTGCCCACACTAGGCGGTGGCGTAGGTTGTTTCGTACTCTTACATCCAACTAAAAAGGCACTCAAAACAAGTGCATATAAAACTGACTTCATGGCTTTACCCTATTGAGTGCTATTTAATCAATTTACCCAGTTAACTTTGATTATTCAAGTTAGTAATTAATGTCATCAGTTCTAAACAGCCTGTATGGATATCTTGCCAATAGACTGTTGTTTATTTTTTATTCTTAATTGCATTCTAATATTCTCTCATTACAATGCCGCACTCTTTTAAATTGCTTAAAAAACAAATATTTACCTTGATTTTATGGGCGATTTATAAACTGCTAACTTATTAACTAAATTGTAACGAGAGAGGTCTGTTTTGGCGCACTTTTTGCCGATTATTTCATGCTTTATTTTGGCGTTTAGCTTTTATCCGCTTTTAAATAAGATCCGTAAAAATCGCAGTGTGTCGGGCGTTTCGCTGTTAATGATGAGCTTTGGTGTCGCGCAAAGCTTGTATTTCATCACCTTTAACCTGTATTTCCAGCGTTTTTACATGGCCATGCCGTTTGTTGTAACAGGCATGCTAAGTGGTGTGATTCTTTATTACTTTGTTCGTTACAATGCTGCGCGAAAGCAACGTATGCAACTAGCCGGGTTATTAGCCATGTCGGTCGTGCCTTTTAGTTTGTTGCTTAACCCTCATTATGAAACAGCAACGGTGCTGAACTGGCTAACCTATGTGGGTTTAGTGATGAGCTCTATTCGTGTTATGCCGCAAACTTATAAAACCATCAAAAGCGGTAATATTAGTAATTTAAGTGCTCGTTATTTTAGTCTGCAATTTGTTGCAGGTAGCTGCGGCCTCGCTGCCGAGCTTTCAATGGCCACACCGAGCGTGTCTCACATACTGACCTTTGTAATGATTTTACTAACTAATGCCGCTCAATTAGGTTGTATTCAGTATTATAAGTCGCGCCCAGCAATGGCTTAAATTACCTAAAAAACAAAAGGCTGCCAATTGGCAGCCTTTTTTATGTTGTTTTACTTATGCTTCGAGGGCTTTACTAATTAAGCGATCGATATATTGCTTATGCGCTTTTGCTGCGGTGTCTGCACCCCATGGCACGCTCATATCAGCAATTTGATTTAACTGATAAAGCGCGGCAGCTTTGGCTAGGTTGTCGTGCTTACTCGCTTTACCTAAACCAGCAATCGCGATTAGCTGATTCACATATTCAACTTGTAGATTGTGACTTAGAGTATTTGCTTTTTTGCTATCTACAAAAATGCTTGCCGTTAAGTCATTCATAAATTGATTAAGTGAGTACTCGTTGCCATACATTGCACTGTCTGAAATTCGCAGCATTACAGCCGGGTGTAATAACTGAGCCAGTACCAGCTTTTGCATGCCTAAAATCATGCCATGTGGTTTAGGGTCTTCATTTTTACCGTAATGATTAAAACCACGACGTTGCTGTAGCAGGTAGTTATAAAGCGGTTGCATGTTAGCAAGTACATTAGGCGAGAATACTTTGTCGGCTAACACTTGCATTGCATGTTGCTGGCGCTCAAGTGGCACTGGCGTAAATGGTGCGCCATTTTTGTCATCGCCCACCACATTACGTTCTACATAAACACCACCAATTTGACGAGATACTACGCCGGCTTGTGTTCTGTAGCTTCTAAATAAAATGTTCGCGGAGGTAACAAGCTGTTGGTATGACTCACCATTAACAGTGGCTTTGTCTTTAAGCTCAGTAAACAACTTATTGATAAGCTCCATGCGATCATCAGCATAAGCGGCCGGATTAGATGACATATCACCAATCATTACACGTGGGTCGATATGGCGGCCTGGGGCACGCATATCATCAGCATCATTACCAAAAGCTAAAGCATGCTCTGATGAGCGAGCGAGAATTTTTTCAAGGCGCTGCTGCTCAGCGGCTTTATCAGCTAAAGC
Source organism: Pseudoalteromonas apostichopi (assembly GCF_030297135.1). NCBI lineage: Bacteria > Pseudomonadati > Pseudomonadota > Gammaproteobacteria > Alteromonadales > Pseudoalteromonadaceae > Pseudoalteromonas > Pseudoalteromonas apostichopi. Next base: position 1,618,425 of record NZ_AP028065.1, on the reverse strand, counting down.
TTGGCTATAGCCATATTCAATTGCCCAATCATCATAAGGGCCTGGTTTTGTTTGGAAGATATCACCTTGCTGCATGCCAATAGGGGCGATATTTGCTGGGGCATAGTCCATAACTGACCCAGTTACGATACCTTGAGTTTTACTCTTATCGTGAACTTCTTTTTCATCCCACAAGATAGATGATTTCATATTGTGGTTAAGACCAAGGGTATGACCCACTTCGTGTAAAACAAGCTGAGTTAAACCTTGACGTAAAATCTCTTTGTCTTCAATGCTTGCACCTGTGCCTAAGCCTTTTGCAAGTAACATGTTTTCTTGAATGCTGTGACCTAGTGAGCAATGTAATTCTGTGCTGCTTTGGCTAGTTTCAAGCGTGGCTGCACCTTGGGTATATAAGGTGTCGTACATCCAACGGTTTTTCATGAAAACATACTCTAACATGATGTCAGAACCTAAGATTTCACCGGTTAATGGGTTCGCAAGGGCAGGACCATAACCGCCAAATGGTGGGCGTGGTGATGCAGTCCAACGTAATACGTTGTAGTTAATATCGCCTGCATCCCAATCAGCGTCATCAGGTTGTACTTTTACTTCAATGGCGTTTTTAAAGCCCGCTTTTTCAAATGAGCTATTCCACGCGAGCACTGCATCACGAATAGTGTCTCGCCACTCAACTGGCGTGGTATTTTCAATCCACCAAGTAATAGGTTTAACTGGCTCAGAAAGTGCCGCTGTTGGGTCTTTCTTTTGTAAGTCCCAGCGTTTGATTACATCTTCATAAGGTGCCCAATCAGCGGATGTCATATTGTCGAATTCGTTAGTGAAATAACCAATACGCGCGTCATCTTGGCGAGCTTGATAATCATTTTTTGGTAACGCGACAAATGAATGCTGTACTTTAATTGAAACATTACGAGGATCGCTTACGGCGTTTGAACCTCGTACTGTTGGGTTGGCATTAGAAAATACGTAATCAACCACAACATCTAGATTATTTGGATAAGGTCGTTGCTTAACAATTCGTGATTTTTTGTCATCTAATTTACCAAGTTTAAAGCGTTTGCTGGCATTTTTATCTTTTGGGTTCGACCAAGGTGACACTTTATGAAGTGCTTCACTTAAAAATAGCTTATCAACATTAAATGCGATTTTACCATCTTCTTCTTTTTCAATTTTGATACTAGCAAGTACAGCTTCGCTAATATTGGCATCAGCAGAGCGTGCTAGGGCAGAGCTTTCATCAAATTTATAGCGTGGCGTTTTGCTAATAATGTCGATACGGTCAAAATACTTACGAAACTCAATGAGCTTTGTCTCGCGGTATGCCCCTCTGAAGTGACCTGCATCAGTAACACCATCGACCGTGTGAGCAAAATACACAAACGGGGTATCTAGTTGTGATTGGTCGATCACCATTAAGTTGTCGCCCGTTTTCGCATCTTGGTAAATGCTGAAAACACCAGCAAACTCGCTTTTATCTTTGATCATTTCAGCCAGCGTCTTTGGCTTTTTTTCTTCTTTTTTAGCTTCGGCTGCGTGGCCATTCATGGCAAGTGCTAGGCTTAGTGCCAGCGCAATGTTTGTTATTTTCATTGTTAACTCGTTCCTTTAATTATTTCTCAATCAAGTTTAATGAATTAACTCTTTGATAAAAGGTCATTTGTTAACAAGTGTGAAAGTATGGTTGTAAGCTTTTGATATTTCTTTTGTTTTGTTTGTAACAAATTGTTCTTAAGTCATTTTTCTGATTTATATTTTTTATTTAACCGTTTTTGTAACAGTTCCTTACAAATGTCGCATTAATGTTTCTGTCAGCTTTGGTATGATAGAGCCAGTTAAAATATTATAGGTGTAAGTTATGCGCACAAGTTTATTAAAATGGATCTTACCATTTGTTGCATTAATTGTTGGTGTTGCTGGTTTTATGGCAATCAACGCTATTGCTCAAGAGCCTAAAGACAAGGATGTAGTTGATGTGCGTCCTTTGGTGCAGGTTGAGCCAGTAGCAAGCGATGATCATCAAGTGATCATTAACAGTTACGGCGAAGTTAAACCGCTAGAAAGTACTTTGATTGCCTCGCAAGTGGCAGGTGAAGTAACGAGCTGGCATCCAAACTTTGTTGCTGGTGGTATCGTAGCTCGCGGTGAAGTGTTATTCACCATCGAAAAAGATAACTACGAAGCGGCTGTACTACAAGCTGAAGCAGCACTTGCCAGTGCTCAAGCGGCACTGATTGAAGAGCAAGCACAAGCTAAAGTAGCAGAAGATGAAGCAAGACGTTACCCAGAACGTGAGCGCACTGACTTATTCCTACGTAAACCTCAAGTGTTAAGCGCGCAAGCCGCTGTTAAATCAGCGCAAGCTGCATTAAAACGTGCCGAGCGTGACCTTGCTCGCTGCGAAGTGAAAGCACCTTATGATGCACTTGTGATTAGCCGTGAAATAGGTGTCGGTCAATACATTAATGTGGGCAGCCAAGTTGCTGAAATTAATAATATTGAAAGCGCAGAAATCATCGTACCAATCGCTGGCTTCGATAGTGTATTTTTACCAAAACGCTTAAAAGGCGTAAAAGCGACCATTATCAATAAAGGATTAAACAGCTTTACTCGTGAAGCTGAAATTGATCGTGACTTAGGTGTTGTTGATAACGCGACTCGTATGAGCAACCTAGTAGTTCGTGTTGATGACCCATATGGCTTAAAGCACGACGTGCAACCAATTAAATTTGGTGCTTACGTACAAGTTAACTTTGCTGGTGCAACGTTACAAAACATCTACCGTTTACCTCAGTCTTTGGTGAACAACCAAACAGTGTGGATTGTTAACGATGAGAATAAACTTGAACCACGCAAAGTAACCGTAGTGCGTGAAGAAGGTGAGTACTTTTATATTAGTGATGGCCTTGAAGTGAATGACCAGTTGGTTCTTACTTTACCTGAGTATCCTCAAGAGGGTATGGAAGTGAAGATTGCTGGTATGAAAGAAATGACAAGCGATGCAGAAACTGCAGCGGTTGAAAAGCTTTAAGGTAGCATTATGACTGATACAAACACAGAAAAACAGTCTGGCCTTATTGCCTATTTTGCCAATAACTCGGTCGCTGCGAACTTAATGATGGTGTTTATCATCATCATGGGGATTATTAGTTATTTCACTATTCAACGCCAGATGTTCCCGAATGTTGAAATTAACTATATTGAAGTACAGGCCAATTATCCGGGTGCTTCGCCACAGGAAATTGAAGAAAGTATTCTGATCAAAATTGAAGAGTCACTAAAAGACGTTACCGAGATTAAGCGTGGTGTATATCGCTCGTTTCGAAATAGTGGCCGTGCGAGTTTAGAGATCAACACGGACGCAGAACTTACTGATGTTCTCGATAAAGTGAAACTACGTGTAGACAGTATTGCTACTTTCCCTGCGGGAATGGAGCCTGTCACCATCAGCCAGGTTGAATTTCGCCAGGACGTGATCGGTATGACGCTCGTTGGTGATATTCCGCTTACTGAGCTAAAGCCAGTTGCAAACAGAATTGAAGATGAATTACTGCAATTATCAAATGTATCACTTGTACAAAATGATGTACCACTCGATGAAATTGCGATAGAAATCGATCCTGACTCTCTGCGTCAATACAACCTTACACTGAGTGATGTGGCCAGTGCTGTGCGTCGTTACTCTGCTAATATTTCAGCAGGTCAATTACGTACTGACGCAGGTATTATCTCGGTGCGCGTTGAAAACCAATATTATAACGGTGATGAGTTCCGCCAGATCCCAGTAAAAATTGGTGCTAATGGCGCTAAAGTGCTTTTAAACGATATTGCTGTAATCAAAGACCAATTCATTGAAGGTGAGCGTTACTTTAAATTTAATGGTGAAAATGCCGTTTATTTATCAGTAAAAGCAACCAAAGAACAAAATATGATCCCGGTTGCTGATTCGGTTAAAGCGTTTATCGAACAAAAGAATAAAGAGTTACCAGCGGGTCTACGTCTAGAGCCATTAATGGACATGACCTACTACCTTAACGCACGTTTAGACATGATGAAAACCAACCTAATTCAAGGTGCTATCTTGGTTGCCATTATGTTGTCTATCTTTTTACGCTTTAAGCTAGCACTTTGGGTAATGATTGGTTTACCTGTGTGTTTCTTAGGTGCAATGATGATGATGCCATTATTTGGTATCAGTATTAATATCGTGTCGTTATTTGCCTTTATTATGGTACTCGGGATCGTGGTCGACGATGCCATAGTAATAGGAGAGAGCGCCTATACCGAAATTGAGAAAAAAGGCGGTGGTGTTGTGAACGTGGTAAATGGCGCAAAGCGTGTTGCTACCCCGGCAACATTTGGTGTTTTAACAACAATTGCCGTATTCGCACCATTTACATTATCAAGTGGACCAGAGAGCGCATTCTTCTTCGGTATCGCGGTTGTGGTAATTTTGTGCCTAGTATTTAGTTTGATTGAATCGAAACTTATTTTACCCGCTCACATTGCTCATACTAAGTTTCCACCAATTAACCCCAATAGCTGGCGAGCTCGTTTTAACAAACGTTTCTTTAGCTTTGTTAATGGTCCATATAAACGTTTTATTGAGCTTTGTGTAGAGTGGCGTTGGTTTGTTCTATTTGCATTTATCGGTTTATTGATTTTGACGTTTGGCTTAATTTCATCAAACCAAGTGCGAGTGGTGCCAACACCAAAAGTACCTCATGACTTCCCGCAAATTCGCCTAGAAATGAATGAAAATGCATCTGATATACAAACAATCAATGCTATTCGTGACATAGAAGCCATGGTGCAAAAAGTAGATCAAGAGACAGAGCGAGAATTTGGTCAAAAGCTTATTCGCGATATCTTAGTGTTCAACCAAGGTCGTACTGAAGCACAGTTACTTGCTCCGTTGGTAGACGAAGAGTTGCGTCCGTACAACGCGTTTGAATTATCTCGTCGTTGGCGTGAACAAATGCCAAGTATCCCTGGCGTGAAATCACTGCAAATTTACGATGACGTGAATGGTGGTGGTATGGATGGTGAGTTTGGTTATTTACTGTACGGCCCAGATATCGATACCTTAAATGATGCTGGTCGTCGTTTTATCCAACTATTACAACAGCAAAAAGGCTTGTTTGATATTAGTTCGACCATCGATCCGGCGAGCAAAGAAGTACAATTAAGCTTAAAACCTGTGGCATACGATCTAGGTTTAGACCTTGCCAACATTGCTAACCAAGTAGGCGCAAGCTTCTATGGTGGTGAAGCACAACGTGTTATTCGTCGCGGCGAAGAAGTGCGTGTCATGGTTCGTTACCCTAAACTAACCCGTGAAGCGTTTGCATCATTAAAGCATGCCGTGATTACAACGCCAGCCGGCCAAGAGGTGATGCTAGGTGATGTTGTTGAACTGAACGAAAAACCTGGTATTAGCTATATTCGCCGTGAAGGTGGCTATCGTACTGTGTATATCTACGGCAGTATCGATGAAGAAGCGATTGAACCGGGTGAAGTTGTTAAGCAAGTTGATGAGAACTTATTACCGCAGTTAAAAGAAGAATACCCATCAGTTAAAACTGAGCTAGGTGGTTCTATTGAAGAACAACAAGCGCAAGCTAACGAGCAAATCATGTTCTTCATAGGCGGTATGATTTTAGTGTATATCTTGCTTGCAGTGCCGCTTAAAAGCTATTCACAACCTCTTATTGTTATGTCGGTTATTCCATTTAGCTTAACTGGTGCTATTTGGGGGCACTTCTGGTTTGGCTTAGATATTAGCTTGATGTCAGGCTTTGGCTTGATTGCTGCAGCGGGTGTTGTAATTAATGACTCGTTAGTTATGACCGACTTTGTGAACCAAGCACGCCGCGAAGGTATTTCAACTCGCCAAGCGGTTATTGAAGCAGGTTGTGCGCGTTTTAGGGCAATCACCCTGACTTCAATTACAACCTTTGCCGGTGTCTTACCAATTATGTTCGAAACTAGTCTGCAAGCTAAATTTGTAATTCCGATGGCTGTCGCACTTGGTTTTGCGGTTATGTTTGCAACCCTAATCACTTTAGTACTAGTACCTTGTTTGTATATTGTTATGAGTGATATAGGTAATGGCTTCTTGAATATATTCCGTGCAGGCCACAGAGTAGTGACCAGAAGAAATCTAGCAAGAGATTAAAAGTCTCATCAGTTTAAAAGCCAACCAAGCGGTTGGCTTTTTTGTATCTCATGCATTTCTAGTAACTATTTGCTATATAAGATGTTTGGTTACATTCTTTTGTTTGATTTGTGATTCGGTCACGATTATACTCAATCTTGTTTTTGGCAAACTAACTGAAAGGTTAGGACGCAAAGTTTCCGGTCTAAGGTTTTATACTATGATAGCGGGGCCGCTGATAAGCACATAATCTAGTGCTTTGGTTCACTTGCCTCAAACTAAAAGTATTTTTTGTTCGGTTGTTGGATAATACCTATTAGTTGTTCTTAGGGTGATATTTTGTTTATGCATACGTCAATGGCCTCCGGGAAGTGGTTGCCGATTGGTTGCTTGAATCATCATACCCAACTGTTTGTTGGTGATAGGGTGATTGTGACCTTTTATGACATGCAAGGAGAGCTAGTCGATTTATCATTCGAATACCCGATCAGCAGTTCCGATCAGGGTGAGCCTCATAATTGGCCACGTTCTGTTGCTGAGCATATAAACGTGCATATTCCGCTAGTAAAAGCGGGCAAAATGACTGAACAAGGTTTAGTGGTTGCGTACCGTTCAAACCAAATTTATGCCCTTGAAGGCTCGGGCATTACGCATGTGAAAGTGGCGTTTAATTGCATCGCAAAATGTAAAGAGCGAGTGCAAGATAGTCTACAAGATTACGACTATGTATACCCACAAGCATGCAGCGATTACAGTGCGGGTGTTAAAGTTCTACAGCCCAAAACAGGCCATATTTATATGTGTAAACCATGGCCATTTAGCGAGTTTTGTCGTGTTAAAGATTCACACAATCCGCTATTTGAACCGGGTGTAGGAAAAAGCTGGGCTATGGCTTGGCAACAAGTATCGCATTAGCAAGTAGCGCATTAAAAGTTTCCCCCTAAATGCTATTTTAGCATTGCTTAGCCCACTCAATTTGAGTGGGCTTTTTTAATACCAACCCGCAATAATACTTAATCATTTTGAGGGATTAAACCTGCCGCTAACTGCGTTAAAAATTTCTCATTTAGAACAACTAAATAACGAAATTTTTGCCTTGTTATCAACGAGGTTTTATTGCCTCAAAATAGACTACTTAATTAAGCTGATTGGTATAGTTCTGTGGTAAACTGCCAGCAATTCGTTTTTTATTTTGGTTTTTTCTTGTGTCGTCAAATTCGTATTCTTTGTCTTTATTAGCGCACCCTCCTGTTGCAAAAAAACAGCCACACCAATTAACTACTCACCAACTGACGCGCACCGATAATTATTATTGGATGCGTGATGATGAACGTGAAAATACAGATGTATTAGCGCATTTAAATGCTGAAAATGACTATTGCGATAAGCAACTAGCCGACATAAAACCACTTCGTGAGCAGTTATTCAATGAGTTAAAAGGCCGTATTGTAAAAGATGACAACACGGTACCCGTGAAAGATGGCAAATATTGGTATCACTCAGAAGTACGTGGCGATGATGAATATGCACGTCATTATCGCAGCAGTTCAATTGAAGCGCGTGATAAGCAGTTATTGTTAGATGTAAACCAATTAGCCGCTGACTACGAATTTTATGAACTAGGCGAGGTTGCAATTAGCCCTGACGAGCAGCTACTTGCCTATTCTGAAGATACTGAGGGCCGCCGTATTTATACTGTGCGTTTTAAAAATATCGCCAGTGGTGAAATGTTTAGCGATGTTCTCGAAAATACCGAAGGTCAAGTGGTGTGGGCTAATGATAATAAAACAGTTTTTTATGTGAAAAAGGACTTACAAACCCTGTTGGGTTTTCAAGTTTACCGCCATGTTTTAGGTACGCCACAAGCAAATGACGTACTTGTATACGAAGAGCAAGATAAAAGCTTCTTTATGGGACTAGGAAAAAGCCGTGATGAAAGCCTAATTATTATTGATCTTGCGACCACAGAAACAAATGATATGTGGGTGCTTGACGCTAATAACCCAGAGCGTGAATTCAGCGCATTAATGCCACGCGAAGAAGGCCATGAATTTGATGTCGATAAACTGGGTGATACCTTCTATATTGTGACGAACTGGCAAGCGAAAAACTTTCGCTTAATGACTGCAACGCAAAGCACTATTGCCGATAAAACGCGTTGGCAAGAGCATACTCCACATCGTGAAAACGTGTTGTTAGAAGGGGTCGAGATTTTTGATAATTTCCTTATTCTTACAGAACGAGAGCTAGGTCAAACACGTTTTGTGGTGGTCAATCAGCATGCTCAGCGCTTAACGTTAGAGTTTGATGACCCTTGTTATTATGCTGCAATTGCAATGAACCCTGAGCCGAATGTGAGCTCTGCACGTATTTATTATTCAAGCTTAACAACACCGGGCTCTTTGTATGATGTTGATTTAAAAACAGGAAACAAAACCTTATTAAAACAACAGCAAGTGCTTGGGGATTTTAACCCAGAGCATTATCGCTCAGAACGTTTAATGGTTAGAGCAAGAGATGGCGAGCAAGTGCCAGTGTCATTGGTTTACCGTATTGATCAATTTAATAAAAATGGCACGAACCCGCTGTTACAGTATGGCTATGGTGCCTACGGTATTACCATTGATCCTAGCTTTTCAAGTAGCTCATTAAGCTTACTAGACCGTGGCTTTGTTTATGCGATTGCCCATATTCGTGGTGGAGAAATGCTAGGTCGCCATTGGTATGAGCAAGGAAAGAAGCAACATAAGCAAAATAGCTTTAGTGACTTTATTGATGTTACTCGTGCGCTTACTGAGCAAGGCTATGCACATCCGCATAAAGTATTTGCATCGGGCGGTAGTGCTGGTGGTTTGCTAATGGGAGCTGTGGTCAACCAAGCGCCTGAGCTTTATTTAGGGATAGGTTGCCATGTGCCATTTTTAGATGTGTTAACCACTATGCTTGATGAGAGTATTCCACTTACAACGAATGAGTATGACGAGTGGGGGGATCCAAATGACCCGGCGTTTTATGATGTGATTAAAGCCTATTCGCCCTACGATAATATCGAGCCCCAGGCTTATCCTAATATTCTCGTCACCACCGGATTCCATGACTCTCAAGTACAATATTGGGAGCCAATGAAGTGGGTCGCAAAGCTGCGTGAATTTAAAACCGATGACAACATCTTGGTGTTCAAAACCGACATGGATGCAGGTCATGGTGGTGCATCGGGTCGCTTTAAAAGTCTTGAAGAAAAGGCATTAGAAATGGCATTTTTTATTGCTTTATTACCAAATTAAGACTTAGATAAATAAGTGAATAGATGTTATAAGCATAAAACTTAAGTTGTATTTCAAAGGGGTGAGCATGTTTAAAGCCCATGGTGATTGGCGTTATTTTGTTGAGCCGCCGGTGATTTATGTGGAAATTAGTGGCAGCTTTAACAAAGAAGCTGTTGCTTCATTTAGTATCGAAGTTGGTCAAGAAATCATGAAATACCCTGAACATTCAATTCAGTATGCCGTGGTTAATTTGGAGCAATTTGAATTAGCGACTGCTGATAGTATTGAGATTGCAAGGGCTTACTTTCAGGCTGTAAAAGCGCGGGGTTACAAACGTGTTGACTATATTAAAGCAAATATTATTGCTCGCAATTTGTTAGAAACCGTTTGGTCAGGTGTAGAGATGGATATTAATTTTCACCCAGATGCTGAAAGCTTTTTTCAAGCAAGACCCGAGTACGATAATTTAAGAAAGTGGTTAAAGTAATACCTTCTGAATATAAAAAAGCCCTCATTTGAGGGCTTTTTCGTGTCAATTCTGAATATTAATCAAGGTAAGCTTTTAGCATCCAAACAAGTTTCTCTTGTTCTTTGATGTAATCTCCCATTAATGATGCTGTACCTTCGTCGTCTGCATCACCTGCTTGTGCTAAAATTTCACGCTGCATTTGGATAAGCGTGCTGTAACCTGCTAATAGATTTTCTACTGCAGCAGTGCCTTCAGTGATGTTTTTTGCTTCACTAATCTTGCTATCTTCGATGTACTCAGAGAATGCATGTACAGGTGTACCACCTAAAGTTAAAATACGCTCTGCAATTTCATCTACTTTCTCAAGTAGTAAGTTATAAATTTCTTCAAATTTAAGGTGTAATTCAAAAAAGTTACGACCTTTGATATTCCAATGAAAGCCGCGTGCGTTCATATATTGAATTTGGTAGCAGCTTAGTAAAGAGTTTAGTGAATTTACGATGTCTTCACTTTTTGCGCTGTTTAAACCAATTGCATTTACCTGTGACATAGATTGCTCCTTAAAAAACCGTTAAGTGTTAACTTGCTAGTGCTTGACGTTAAGTATTAGTCATCTTGATTAATCTGTAAAATGGTTTAATTCGAACACAGTGATAGGTTTTAACTATCAAAGGTTTGTTTTGTCCATTTATGCACTATCAACATAACTTTGAATTACTTTTATATAGACTTGGGGCAACTGAGCAAAAAATCTACCTTATTTAATAAATATCCAAAAATTAGGCAGAAAGTATGATCTAAAACAAGGTTTGCATCTGCTTACAAACACGCTGATTTAGAATTTGATTTGGGTCAAAAAATCAACGAACCAGAAGCGCATAATGACTTTACCGCATTTAACCAGGAGAAGAAAAATGGACGGTAAAACAGTTAAAGAAAGCAAAGCTGAAATAGTTGTTGTAGTGATTGCATTACTTGCATTTGTTATCGGTTTGGTAGGTCATCTAGCTGGGGCTAGCTTCGCAAACTTTGATACCTTTGGCTACATTGCTGCACCTGTGCCACTGATCTTAGGGATCATCGTTTTAATCTCATATAAAGTGGCTGCAAGTGCTGAAGATTAAAGTATCACTCACTTTGATTTATAAGCTTAATAATGTAATCCATCACTTGGCGTGAGTAGATCATACTGGTGTGACTTAAATGAAACACCTTGTGTTCTGCCATGCCATGGAGCTTAGTTTCATCCATCAACACCGTACCATCAGAGATACTACCTTTGGCAATAAGCGGCATTAGACCTATTGGTAAATCGCCTGCAATACTATAAAGCTTGGCATCAAACGGCCAATCCCCATTCTCAGATAATAAAAACTCCACGCTATTTTTTAATAGCATTTCAAAGCCCTTTTGCTGCATTTGCTTAGCAATATGGCTGCCTTTATGCGGGGTGCCTAAGGTGATCACCTTTTCAACATGGCGGCTTTGAAGAGAATTGGCCTCTAAGTAAGCGCGAGCAACTAAGCCGCCCATAGAATGGCAGACTAAGGCGGTAGGTTTACCACCGATAAAGCGATCAATCTTATCGAAAATTGCCGCTCTATCGGGAGAGAGCGTGTTATAGGTCAAATTGAGTATTTTTAGACCTGACTTTTCAAGGCGCGCGCACAGTGGGCGCATCACAAAGCCCGACATATAAAGTCCGTGTAATACTACAACCTGCCTAATTGCCATCGCATTCCTTACATTAACTGTTGCGGTTTAATTTCGATATTTGCTGTATCTGAGCTAACCCATACTTCGCCATCTTGAACTGTGATGGTGAGCTTAATATTGCGATCGGCTAACTCTGCTAATGCCTGAGTAGCAGCATAATCGAGACTAAAAATACTCAAGTTTTTAAAATCATACAACTTAGGCTGATGTTTTTGCCACCAAATTGCTTGGTTATTTTCACCGTAAGTATACAAAACAACTTGCTTGGCTTTATTGCAGGCTTTTTTCAAGCGCTTTTCGTCAGGTAGTCCAAGCTCAATCCATAATTCAATTTCTTCGCTGTAGTTAATGTGCCAAAGCTCAGGCTCGTCATCTGCGCATAAGCCTTTCGTAAACTCTAAGCCTTCACGAGCATTAAGTGCAAAAGCTAACAAGCGGATCATCAAGCGTTGTTCGGTTTCTGATGGGTGTTGTGCCAGTGTTAAATTGAAATCTTGATAAATGTGGCGGTCCATATCGCTTAGCGATAATTGCGCTTTAATAATGGTTGATTTAAGAGCCATAATTGCTTACTTGAAAAAATTTGCGTCATTATAGCGCAATTAATCTTACCGACACTTAAATATCTCCAGCGAAACTCTAGGTTAATCCTTATTTATTATCACAAGCGGTATTCGTAAACCTAAATTACTTCGGTGACATTTTAGTCACATTTACTTTGCTAACGTCTAAAGTTGATTAACTCGAATTCAATAATTAGGGCTATTTGGGAGGATGAAAGTATGTGCAAGTTATTGAAATCAAGATCATGGTTGATGCCAAGAGGGACGCAATTATGAGAGAACAATTTAGACAGATACTCTGGTCACTTGCATGGCTATTGTTGAGTAGTTTGGCATTTTACTCTTACGCAGTAGAAGAGCCGGGGGCAATAACGGTTATTGTCAAAAATCAGACTACAGATCGACCACTTCCAAACGCACAAGTCATACTTAAGAAACGAGAAACCTCTGCAATACAAACCTTACAAACTGATCTACAAGGGCGTATTGTTGTTGAACAACTCGATCCGGGCCTTTACTCAATAAAGATTACAAAAAGTGGTTTTGCGGCTTTATACGAACCAAGTATTCGCGTTGTAACACGAAAAAATACGAAGGTTGAATTTGACCTTAGAGAACAAGCCATAGAGGTAGTTGAAGTAAGAGCCCAACAAGCTGATACATTTACTTCAGGTTCTAGCACCTATCTCGACAGAGAATCTCTGCGAAGTGCCGTGGGAGGAGGTGCAGATCCACTACTTTCTCTAGATGGATTGCCAGGTGTCGCATCTGACAGTGAATTTGCAAGTTTTAGTGTGCGTGGTCGAGGCCCAAGAGATAATTTACTCTTTGTTGATGATTTTCCTTTTGATAAAGCTATTCACTTTGATGCGACGTTAGGTGAAGAGGAAGATGTAGGAGGCGGTGGTCGCTTTTCTATATTTGCCCCAAATGTAATAAATGGAGCAGAATTTTCCCCCGGCGGGTGGCAAGCAGCTTATGGTGGTCGTGCAGGATCTTTGCTGAAGCTAGAAGTGGCCGATGGTAACCCTAGCCCATCTGCAAGTTTTCGCTACGACCTTGCTGGTTATGAAGTTGGTTATGACGGCCCTATAAATATCACTGATGAAGCAACTATGCTTTTTTCTGCAAGGCGGCTAGATTTTGGTGCCTTGTTTGAAACTATCGAAGAGCTAGATATTGGTGAACCTGTTTTAAGGGATATTATTTTTAAATCAGTGATACCCATTAATCAAAATAACACTTTTGAAGTGTTACTCATGGATACGCATGAGAAATATACTCGTGGCGTTGAGCATGTTTCTGAATCACCTAATTTTGAAGATACTGCATTGCAAAATGCCGAGCAAGATAGTGACCTGTATGGTTTAACATTGACCACGTTGCTTGGTGAAACCGCTGTTTTAACTAATAAAGTTTACTACCGAAAAAGTGATAAATTGAGCTCTGAAGGTGAGGCTTATCCAGATCTTGTGCCCGAGGGAACGCCAGCTTCTGAATACCCTAGTCGAGAAGACATTATTACTATATCTGAAGGTGAAACAGAAATTGGTTGGAGAAGTGATTTTGAGGTAGAAAATCAATTAGGGATGTTGAGCGTCGGTGCCCGAATTACGCAAATTGAACTAGATTACAGCACATTTTTAGATGGTGAATGGAATCGGTTTGTTTATGATAGTGACGATTATAGACCTGACTCACAGCAAAAGTTTATTGTACTAACACCTGAAAGCCTTAATTCAGTCACGTCTTTGAAAGAAGTAAACTATGCAGGCTATATAGAACAAATTTTTGAAATGGGTGATTGGGATTTTGGTACAGGTTTACGATTTGAACGAGATGGGTTTGCTGATGAAAGTTTTATATCACCTCGATTCAGCATTAACTGGATGCCAAGTCAAAAGATAAGGTATTTTGCAACGGCGGGGTTATTTCATCAGTCACCGCGATATTTAGAACTCGCGGCTAACGAGACTAATAATCTTAAAACTGAAAAAATAACCCATACGAGTGTTGGCTTTAAATATTTCCCTAATGCCAACTGGTCATTACTAACGGAAGTTTATTATCAGCAGCTTAGCAACTTAGTGGTTGACCTAGACCGTACCAGTGGAACTTATGCAAATGATGGTGATGGTACTTCATATGGTGCTGATTTTGTGCTTAATGCTACTATTTTCGAAGGTCTTTACGCCAGTGCAACCTATTCTTACAATGATGCGGTCGTAGACCGAAAGGATGGTTTTGGCGACGTAGCTGCTGAATTTAGTCGTGAACATGTTGCCACGTTAGGGCTGACATGGGAGATAAGTGACCGTTGGAAGCTTGCTGGACGATATAAATACCTTTCTGGCAGACCAGATGACATATTTATTGTACATGAAGATGTTTTGGGGCCAGGACAGCCTTTACGTTACTCTAAGGAAATTACAGAGCGTAATGTTGGCCGCAAAGAAGGATCAGGCTCATTGAATGTTCGTGTAGATTACCGACGTGCCTTTGGTCCTATTGATGTTACCGCCTTTCTTGATGTTATAAATGTCACGGCAGCTTCATCAGCTGATGACACTGAGTTTGATTACCGCCGAGGAATTGAAGTCGTTGACGATAGCGAAGCTGAACCGCTGATCGGGTTGCGATTTGATTACGCTTGGTAAGGAATAAAAATGCTAGATGCTTTGAATACTGAGCCGATCAGAGCTTTGATTGTTGAAGATAACCGTGACATTAGTGCGAATATTGCTGCGTATCTAGAAAGGCACAGTTATATCTTGGACTTTGCTTATGACGGTATAAGTGCAATGCAACTAGCGATGAACAACAAGTTTGATGTCATTGTTTTAGACCTAATGCTTCCAGGGATGGATGGCTTACACTTTTGTCAAAAGTTGCGAGCTGAAGCTGACGTTGAAACACCTGTACTTATGCTCACTGCGAGAGACACGCTTGATGATAAACTGAGAGGATTTGCAGTAGGAGCCGACGATTATTTGGTAAAGCCATTCGCATTGCAAGAGTTACATGTGCGCCTGCAAGCTCTTTATAAGCGGAGTCACGGCAATACCAACAAAGTATTGACTGTGTCTGATCTAACGATGAATAAGTCCACCTTGCAAGTATATCGTGCTGGCCAGCTTATTGAGCTTAATCCTGCAAGTATGAAGTTATTGCAGCGGTTAATGGAGGTATCTCCTTCTGTTGTTACACGCGATAGTCTCGAAACTTTATTATGGGCAGATGAGCCTCCTGATGGTGATGCGCTTCGTTCGCACATGTACAAGTTAAGACAGGCAATTGATAAACCATTTGATACGCCATTGATTCATACTGTGCACCGTATCGGCTATCGAATTGCAAAGGACTTCCAATAATGTATCGGCATAGTTTGCACAAACGTGTCGCTATCGCATTTGCAATGTGTGTGGCTGTGCTGAGTATTGCATGGGGTTTTGCTTTCTTTGCTGCAATAAGATTGAGTGAAGATCGAGTGCTAACCCAGCAATTGCAAGTTGCATCAGATAACTACCCTGCCATTACTACAAATCTTAAGGCGTACGATAAAGTAGATAACTTACCTCAATCACTTCAAACGTGGGCGCAAACAAATCCAGCAGTTGGGTTGTATGAATTTGATAGCGAAGAATTACATGTTGCCGTTATTGATACAGGTAATGAGCAGTCACATGGGTTTGTAGTGTTTGATGTCGCGCAGATTGAGGCTTCTTCGTCAGAGGATTGGTGGTTATTATTCATTATTAGCAGCCTTGTAGGAACATTGGGGTTACTAGGCTTTGGGCTTGGAATTGTTGTGATGCGTCGAGCTTTGGCTCCCGTAACTCAACTTGCTAAAGCTGTGGCCGACATTGATCCTGAGCAATTATCAAACGAAGATTACAAGCGTATAGATGCTAACCGATATACAAATGATGAAGTTGGCATGCTCGCAAGTACAATAGAGCAGGCTTTTGAGCGAGTTAGTGCATTCATCGCAAGAGAACGCTATTTTACAGACTCAGCAAGCCATGAATTGCGCACGCCAGTGACAGTCATTACCGGCGCCCTAGAGCTTTTAGAACAAAGCCAATTGACTCCTGCCGATATGAAGGTGATAGATCGTGTAAGGCGGGCAACATACGACATGAATAAAATGATCGAAATGTTTTTGTGTCTTGCTCGTGAAACTGATGATGGCTTGTATGATGAGCAGTTTTTAGTAATGCCACTGGTAAGAAAAGCAGTAGAGCAGCAACGCTATTTGTTAAACGGTAAACTCGTTGGTGTTGAACTTGATGAGCTTGCCAACCCCATAATTTATGGGCATGCACAGGCATTTTCTATTGCGGTTAATAACCTGGTGCGAAATGCGTTTGAGCATACCCTTGCAGGACAGGTACCGATTGCAATTTTGATTAAAGAGCATGAATTATTAATCACCAATCAGTTCAGTGGCGGTGATGCCCAGCATACGGCGACTGAAACAGCTTCTCACGGCTATGGCTTAGGTTTAGGTATTGTGCAACGCTTATGTGAGCGCAATGGTTGGTCATTCTCACTGCATGCAGATACAGCGCATGTAGTCGCTCGTCTTTCGTGGTGATGGAAGGCGTGATTTTATTTTTAAACAATCCTGCTTGATGTAGTAAACTATACCTATCAGCAAAATCCCCATGGCGTTAGCCTTTAAAATAAGAGCTTAATAATTAAATGAGTAGAGCAGGAATACAGTGGTTCCCGGGTCACATGAACAAAGCCCGCAACGAAATTAAAGAAATCATGCCACAGATGGATGTGATCATTGAGGTACTTGATGCCCGTATTCCTTATAGTAGTGAAAACCCAATGGTTACTGCGCTGCGTGGCGATAAGCCGGTGATCAAAATCATGAATAAGGCGGACTTGGCTGATCCTAAGTTAACGCAAGCTTGGAAAGACTACTTTGAGCAGCAAAGTGGTGTGAAAGCGATTGATTTTGGTAATGATAAAGCAGGTGAAGTGCACCGTATTAATGAGCTTTGTAAAAAATTAGTGCCGCATAAAGTGGGTGCCGATAAACAAATTAAAGCCATGATCATGGGTATTCCAAATGTTGGTAAATCAACACTTATTAATACTTTAGCTGGCCGTATTGTGGCAAAAACAGGCAATGAGCCTGCGGTAACAAAAGCGCAGCAACGTATTAAGCTTGACGATGGTATTATGCTTTACGACACGCCGGGTATGTTATGGCCGAAAGTAGAGAACGAAAACTCAGGTTATCGTTTAGGTGCAACCGGTGCAATTCGTGATACCGCTATCGATTATGAAGAAGTGGCAAGTTACACCGCTGAATATTTATTGCATGCATACCCAGAGCTTTTAAAAAGCCGTTATAAAATTGATGAGCTACCAGAGTCTGACTGGGAGTTTGTTGAAATGGCAGGTAAAAAGCGTGGCTGTATCCGCGGTGGTAATCAAATCGATACTTACAAAATGTCTGAAATTCTTATTAATGAATTACGCGATGGCATTATTGGCCGTATTACCATGGAAACCCCGGCTATGCGAGAAGAAGAAGAGCAAATGGTTGCTCAGCTTCGCGCTGCTGCTGAGGCTAAAAAAGCAGCTAAAGAAGAAGAAAAAAAGCAACGCCGAGCGCGTGCGCGTAAAAACCGCCGTTAATAACTCGTCGTTTTGTTTTAGACATAAAAAAAGCCCTATAAGGGCTTTTTTAGTTTCATATCTACCGTCACCGATATGAGCAATGTAGCAAGTAAAATAGTAGGGCGACCACCTGTTGCCAACATCAAGGGGCGTTGCGATTAGCAACAGGCGATCTTAGCTTTATCGTGGGCCACACGTGTTTCAGGGTCGAGAAACAAATCAGTTTATTCCGAACAAGTACTTCGTTGTCTTGTTGATATTGATTATCAATTAGATTTGCATGTCTGTCAACACTCAATTGAAAATAATTCTCATTTCTTTGTGTCTGTTTTTTAAACTTCTGTAATACAGTGCATTAGCACTAAAGTTAGGCTGTAAATTACTAGCAATAAAAACTATGCTGGGGGCTATAACAATTAAAATAATCACATACGATGTTCTCAATTTGGTCAATAAGCCTTCTTGCAATTGTGTATCTGGCAATTTTATTTGCGGTTGCTGGGTGGGCTGATAAAAGAAAAGTATTACCCTTCAAAGGGTTAACCTATGGTTTGTCTCTTGGGGTGTATTGCACTTCATGGGCGTTTTTTGGTACTACCGCACAAGCTGCGTATAACGGCTGGTGGTTGGCACCGACCTATGCCGGCACCATTTTGCTATTTATTTTTGGTTGGCAAGTGTATTGCCGTATAGCGCATATTTGTAGGCAACAAAAAATAACCTCGATGGCTGATTTTATCGCTACGCGATATGGTCAGTCGTCTAGCTTATCTGGGCTAATTTCACTTATTTCAGTGATTGCGATTGTGCCCTATATCTCTTTACAGCTAAGTGCAACTGCACAAAGTATTAATTTACTAACTAACCGCTCAATGATGCAAAGCCACGAAGTGTGGGCCGATAGTACTTTTTATATCACCATCGTGTTGGCACTTTTTGCTATTTTGTTCGGAGCTCGGCGCTTAAAACCCAGTGAGCATAACCCAGGCCTGATAGCCAGTATTGCTTTTGAGTCAGTGGTTAAGTTATTGGCGTTTTTAGCGGTGGGTTTGTATGTTTGTTTTGCTTTGTTCGACAGTCCTGTAGCACTGTTTGAAAAAGCCCGAGATCTAAATATTGATCAGCAAGTGGCTGCCACGCAAAGTCCAACCTATGTGTATGTTGCCCATACTTTACTCGGTATTTTGGCGACCTTATGTTTGCCAAGACAATTCCACATGAGCTTTATCGAAAAAAATAACGATAAAGAACTGGCCTCGGCACGTTGGCTATTTCCGATTTATCTATTACTCATTAATCTGTTTATTCTACCGATTGCATACGCCGGATTAATTTACTTTCAAGGCCAAGAAGTAGGTTACGACACCTTTGTATTAGCTTTACCTATGGCTGCTGATGATGCCTTTGTGGCGTTATTAGCCTTTTTAGGTGGCTTTTCAGCGGCAACCAGTATGGTGATAGTGTCATCAATTGTGCTTTCAGTGATGATCACCAATGACTTTATTAACCAGTTTATTTTACGCCGCTCTCAACTTACATCGAGTAGCCGCGGGCTTGATAAAAACAATCTATTACATGCTCGTAAAATCGTTATCGTATTGATTTTATTGCTTAGTTATTTTACTCACCGAGTGCTGGGTGAAAGCACAACCCTTGCAAATGTGGGTTTGATGTCGTTTACCTTAGTCGCGCAATTTTCACCGGCCATGATCATTGGCTTATGGTGGCGACAAGCATCGTGTCGTGGTGCGCAACTGGGGATTTTGAGCGGCTTTATTATTTGGGGTTACACACTTTTACTGCCGAATATCGCTGGAGGTTTAGGTAGCGATAGCTTATGGCTTGAGAATGGACCTTGGGGAATAAGCTGGTTAGCACCTACTGATTTATTCTCTTTAGGTATGGAAAGCATCAGCCAGGCGCTACTGTTATCGTTAGGTGCGAACTGTTTAGTGTATTTCCTAGTGCCGTTATTTAGTCGTGCAACTTTGGCTGAGCGTTTGCAGAGCAATAAGTTTGTTTCTCAGCTTAGTGATTCTCGAGTGAGTAATCATCTACAGCCTTTGAGTTACCATGACTTAGGCGCGCTAATGCAGCGATTTGCCGAAAAAGAAGCTGCACAGTCTTTGGTAAATCATTACTTTCCGGATGATAAAAGTAAGTGGAAGCGTCCTGCCAATGTTGAGTTAGAGCTATTAGTTGAGCGCGAGATGTCAGCGGTGATTGGGGGAGCATCAGCACGGCTTATTTTAGATGTGGCTAAAAATGAGCAGCGTCAGCCTTTAGAGCAGGTTGCTGAATTTGTTGATGAAGCGAGCCAAGTACTTAAGTTTAATCGTGATTTATTGCAGTCAACAATCGAAAATATTCAACAAGGGATTAGTGTGGTTGATAGTGAGCTGCGTCTTGTTGCTTGGAACCAGGGTTATAAAAGCATGTTCGCTTATCCTGACGATGCTTTATACATTGGCCGCCCAGTAGCTGATATTATTCGATTTAATGCCGAGCGCGGCTTATTTAGCGGTGAGAGTATGACCAGCGAAGTCGAAAAACGCTTAGCTTATTTACGTCAAGGTAGTGCTTATAAATATCAGCGCTCGCACAATGATGGCCGTGTGTTTGAAATGCAAGGTAACCCACTGCCTGGTGGCGGCTTTGTAACAACCTATACCGACATCACCGAGTTCGTAAAACAACAAAAAGCGTTAACCGAAGCAAATGTTAGCCTTGAAGAAAAAGTAGCGGCACGCACCTTAGCTCTGACCCAAGCAAACCAAGAGTTGTCGATGGCAAAGCAAGTGGCGGAGCAAGCAACGGTCAGTAAAACGCGCTTTTTTGCTGCTGCTAGCCATGATTTGCTGCAACCTTTCAATGCTGCGAGCTTGTTTTGTTCTTTAATGAATGAAAAAGCCCAAGATACCGAACTTAAAGAGCTGGCGATGAATATTAAGAATTCATTGGGCAGCGCCGAAGAGTTGTTATCGAGTATTTTAGAGTTAACCAAGCTCGATTCGGGCTCGTTTAAAGTACAAATGAGTGAGTTTGCTGCCAGCTCGTTGGTTGAGCCGCTGCGTAATGACTACGAAGCCCTTGCCCGCGAAAAAGGCTTAAAGTTTATTATTGAAACCTGCGATGTGCGCTTGCATACCGACAAAGCGCTGCTGCGACGAGTGCTGCGTAACCTTTTGAGTAATGCGATTCGTTATACCGAGCAAGGTGAAGTGCGCTTAAAAATGCAGTACGACGACGACCATGTATCCTTTATTGTTGAAGACACAGGGATCGGTATTGCATCGAGCGATCAACAAACTATTTTCCAAGAGTTTAAACAGCTTGGTGCAAAACCAAGCGCCGAGGGTTTAGGCTTAGGGCTGGCAATCACTAAACGTATATGTGACTTACTTAAAATCCCCCTAGTGATGGGGTCTGAGCTTGGTAAAGGCACGCAATTTACCCTCACTCTACCTTGTAAAGTGAGTGCTGCGCCAGCGCAAGCGAAAGGTGCTGAGGCATCACAAGAAACAGAGCTGGGGCAATTGCGTATTTGGTTGCTTGATAACGACCGCAACGTGTTAGAGGCACTAAAGCAGTTACTCGAAAATTGGGGCTGCGAAATATCAACGGCCACTAACTTAGCGGAGCTTGAGCAGTTAAAGGCAAGCCAAGCCCTGCCGCAATTGTTGATTATTGATTATCAGCTTGATGATGGGGTAACGGGCCTTGAAGTGATTGAGCAAGCTGCACTAACACGCTTACCTGCCATCGTTAATACCGCGAATCATGACGAAGGAATACGCGAGTTAGTGCTCGATGCGGGCTATCCATTGCTTTATAAGCCTCTGAAAGCGCCCGCTTTAAAACGCATGATTAAGCGACTGACTTAATCTGCGTTTTGCTCAGTTGCTGGGGTATTAGCTTTAATTAAGCGCTCTACCTCAGCGACAAACTTCTTATCTAAGTCATCTTCATGGCTCAAAAATAACAGCATTTCATCGCCATTGTGGTCAATGACAGTTAGCGTAGAGGTTAGTAGGGCGCTTTTAGCATAATCAACGTTGAGCTCTTTAATGTCACTAAAGCGGCGTTGATCTTTTTCGAGCACACCTTGCTCATTTTCCCAGTAACTAAAAATGGTGTTTTCTGTGATGCCGTTTCCATCAGTTTTAAAATCGAAAAATGCGTCACTATAAAAATAATGTACATTCTCGTTAGCAGGAATAATTTCTTTTCTTTTTAAAAAGTTAACTTGATAAGACCAAAGCTTATCACCGGTTACTATGGTTGAACTTGGCAACAAATATAGCTCATAAATTAAGCCATAAAATAACCAAGGCAACATGAATATCGAAATGATAACCTGCCTCGCTCGCCAATGAGAGTGGTACTCAAGAGCCTGCTGTGGTTGCTTGAGGTTTTGAATGTAATTAACCAGTGGCAACCATAGAATAGGTATAACTAAAAACAGCCAAGTACCATATTCCCAGTTATAGCTTACGATTTCAGAAATGATAATCGCCAGCCATAACACGAACCCAACCGCGACGGGCATGATCTTATTTTTGCCAAAGGTTTGTTCGCTGTGCTTGCAAAGTTCAAGTAACAACGGAATAAAAAACAGTGGTGCGAATATCCCTCGAGCAATCGGCATAATATGGCTTTGTTGCTGCTCTTTTATCGCTTTCCAGTTGCGATAGCTCCAGTAGTTAATGAATATTCCTAAGCTCAATAAGCTGTAAATAACAAACTTACTGTTACTGACAGGGTAGAACTGTTGCTCAGCAAAAACTGGGCGGTTACTTGCTTCTATACGCCAAGCCGCGATGAAAAAGATGATTGCCGCCAAGTAACTTAAAATAAAAATGCTATACCAATTGGCTTCGTCATCCGCTGGTGTGGTTGTGGCGCTATTTGTGCCGTATTTAATGATGCCGAAATGGGTCGCGTTATTGAGTTTTTTGCGCTCGCTTAGGTAAAGGTCTATTTGATCGGCTGGAATATGATCTTGTTTCGCACTGTAATCAAAGTATAAGGTCAACACCGAGTCTTTAAATGTCACGCGTTTTTCGAGATGAAAAAATGGGTTGTCGACTGTGACCTGCTCATCATCAAACTGCCAATTAGAGTCCGTAAACGTAACCTTTATGGTTGTTTCGATATTATTTGGGTAACGAAACCACATTGGTGCATTGTTACGCTCTCGCTGTTCTGGCTTATAAACTGAGTTTTGAATTTCACTGGCGTAAAAGTCGTTTTGAAAATCATTACCCTCAGGTCGCCAAAAGTCATCGATAGTATAGTACTCATTGGTAATTAGCTGACCGGTGTCCTTTGGAGATTCAACCAGCATAGGTTTGGCTGTTTGTAAGCCTTTGTAGGTATCTTGATAATATTCGCGGTAATCATCTTCTACGCTTTTTAAGCTGTTTTTAGCGATTGAACTGCGGCGGTTAATTGCTTCAAAGTCGCCGTATTTATATTGAGTTGAAAAACTAACTGGCTCATTAATACCTTCTGGGATCTGATAATTATCAAAAACCTGAACGCGTTTTAGGGCAGGTTCTGTGAACATATCTGTAAAGCCTGTTTCACCTTGCTTTATTATTAACGCGACATCATAGTTCGGTTGAGCTAAATGTTCTAAATCGCCGCGCTGATACGAAATGGTTGGATCAAGCCAATAGCGTTTACCTTGGTGCTCTAAGGTGACAATGACATGGTCAAATAAACTAGGGGAGACCGGTAAGCTAGCAGTACGTTTTCTGTCTTCAGTGTTAACTAAAGCAGGGTGAGCCTCTACGCCGAGCGCTTTAAGTAAAGAAATGAGCAAGACGGTTTTGTCTTTACAGTCGCCATAGCGCAGTGCCAAGGTTTCTGATGCAGGAGTAGGCTGGTGCGAGTTGGTGCCCATTTCTAGGCCCAAATAACGTACTTCGTCTTGGCTAAAGCGCAGGGCTGCGACAATTTGAGACTCTAAATCGGCATGTTGAAACTTAATTTGACGGGCAATTGTTTCAATAGCAGGGCTAACTTCGATGGCAGATTGGTACAAAGGTAACGACCAATTGACTACCTCTTGCCAATTATTTACTTCAGAAAAATACACTTCCTTGTAAGGCGAATACCAATGCGGTACTTCGCTTGCAGAGCTAAGGGTCGGCTCATTGTGTTGGCTAATTTGGTAGTCAAAACCCGTATCTAACTTGGTTTTAGTAACTGGCGACTCGCCATTCATAAAGTTGATATATAAGGGCGTAGGCTTTTGCCACTTTACCCGCATAAATTGCTGCACTATCGGCACAGACCAATTAAGTGTACGCATGGTGCTGAAGTGCTGATAAACCGGGTTACTGCCCGAAACCGTATAGCTGTAATCTAAAATATCCATGACCCGCATATCATCAATAATGACATTTAGGCTTAAGGTGCCATTGTATATACGACTTGCTAAGTCGGTCTCGCGCTGTAACACCTGAAGCTCGGCACTATTTAGTTTATCTATATATTGGCCGTCACGAATAATGCCTAAACTATTGAGCGTAAGAGATTGATAATTTGGGTCAAAATCAATATTCAGTTGGCTAATATAATCAACTCCAGACTGATTGACCGCTTGCATTACAGTACGATTAAAGCGTTGTTGTGGGGCTTGTTCAGATACCTGAAGCTGAGTGTCGAGCATCAGGTAGAAAGTCCCGTCTTTTATTTGGTCTTGAGGAATCTCAGGGGTTAGTAACTTATGTTGTTTTACCCAGTTAGCTGCAGGTGCAACCTGATAATCTTCAGCGGCTGCAAAGCAGCTCACAAAGAATAAAAAAACAGCCAGTACCTTAAGTTGTAAGTGCATCCATTTCATTGTTGTTTTCTAATTACGTTTAGTTTTATATGACAAATTACTGAATTTCACGGCATGAGCCAAATAAAAATTAAATATTTATAGGTAGGTCTCGTAGGAAGAGGTGAGTCTAAGCGGCCCATGGCGAGCCGCTTTAGGGTTATATTATTTATCTTCAGACTCTTTAGCTGGTAAGTCTTTTATTTCAACGCGACTATTTACTTCATAGTATTTTTGCGTGATTTTTTTCAAAATCTCGCGGCGTAATGTGCTTACGGTGCCAGCTTTAGTTAAGTGGTTACCATAGGTAGTAAATGTTTTATCCCAGCCCATTGCCACAATACTAGGATCGACAACAATTGCATTACCTCCACCATAAGCAACATCGGTACCTAAAATATCGGTAATATCGTAATTATCGATACTAAAAGAGAGGTTTTGCACAACTTGGTCTTTATCTGGTTCTTGAATAACTAATGATTGAAGATGGTCAGCTAAGTCTTCTTCAAAGTTAGGGAAATAGTTTTTCTTTTCAAGGTATAACGAAGAAACACTTGTGCTATGAGTATCAATAACACTGCCTCGATTTGAATTTACAAATTGCACTGCATTGTTAGTCAGGGCGGTAAATACATTTTTCGCTGTATATGGGTAGTTAAGTAAATTTGGGCTACCAATATAACCACGGTAATAGCCATATATTAATAGCGGGTCATTGTTAAATAGCGGTGCAACAATGTTGTACTCTATATCGTTTAATGAATACTGGTTACCGTTAAAGTTAAAGCGTGGCTTATCAAAAAAACTTGGCTCTTCGTTTATTAGCTTAGATAAGTTTTTTACTGGGTACTGCTGGACTAACTCATTGAGTACCGTCACGTTATAAAGATTGAACCAGTAAGCGAGCAGTTCAGACTTTGGCAAGTTACTCAAGTTAATCTTATTTGGCAGGTCGGCCATATTTTTTTGTATGACCTGCAAGGCTTGCCTCATTTTAGGATTGTCTTTATATGAATCATAATAAAAGCGGTTTGCTTCTGTTGCTGTTGAAGGTTTAGGGTTGGATGATAAATGTGTACCAATCGTCGTGGTGTGTGAGGTGATGCGGTAGCGGTCAGACATGCCTAAATCAATGACCGAAGCACTTAATATTTGCCCATAGCCAGCGTAATCAAGAGTAATGTTTGAGTTTTCATCATACTGATGAAATTGGCTAAATTTTTCTTGGTTAATTGCTGTGATGGCTGTTTTATTAATAGGAGCCGTTGAATTACAGGCCGTTACCAAAATAAGTGATGTTGTTAATGCGATGGTCTTTATAGCGCTTTTCATTTTTACCACCTTCCTTAGTACAAAAAACAAACATATTACTTTTACTTTAAATTGGCAATATCCAGGTAATTAACACAGAAAAAACAAGACTTAAAGTTGGCTATTGCGGTTTTGCTAAGTGTTTTAGTTGGGTATTTCAGGGGGATTAAAGCGGCTCAGAGCGAGCCGCTTTAGGTTTATATTATTTATCTTCAGACTCTTTAGTTGGTAAGTCTTTTATTTCAACGCGAGTATTTGCTTCATAGTATTTTTGCGTGATTTTTTGCAAAATCTCGCGGCGTAACGGGCTTACATGGCCGACTTCTTTGGTTAAGTTTTCACCATAAGTAACAAAATTAGTATCGAAGCCCTCTGCTACTATACTCGGATCGGCGACAGTCGCGTTACCTCCACCATATTCAACATCGCTACCTAGAATGTCGGTAATATCGTAGTTATCGATACTAAAAGAGAGGTTTTGCACAACTTGGTCTTTATCTGGCTCTTGAATTACTAACGATTGAAGGTGGTCAGCTAAATCTTCTTCAAAGTTAGGAAAATAGTTTTTCTTTTCAAGGTATAAAGAAGAAACACGAGTGCTATGGTTACCTATCACACTACCGCGGTTTGAATTTACAAATTGCACTGCATTGGTGGTCAGGGCGGTAAACACATTTTTTGCTGTATATGGGTGGTCAAGCAAGTTTGGGCTGCCAATGTAGCCACGGTAGTAGCCATATATTAATAGCGGGTCATTGTTAAATAGCGGTGCAACAATGTTGTACTCAATATCGTTTAATGAATACTGGTTACCATTAAAGTTAAAGCGTGGCTTATCAAAAAAATTTGGTTCTTCGTTTAATAACTTGGTCAGGTTTTTAACAGGGTACTGCTGCACTAATTCATTGAGTACCGTCACGTTATAGAGGTTGAGCCAGTAAGCGAGTAACTCTGATTTTGGTAAGTTACTTAAATTAATTTTGTTTGGCAGGTCGGCCATATTTTCTTGCACTATTTGCAAGTCTTGCTTCATCTGAGGATTCTTTTTGTACGAATCATAATAAAAGCGGTTTGCTTCTGTTGCAGTCGACGGTTTTGGGTTCGACGACAACCGCGTGCCTATTTTGCTCGTATTATTTGAAATGCGATAGCGGTCTGACATACCTAAATCAATCACTGAGGCATTTAATATTTGTCCGTAGTCAGTGTACTCAAGGGTGATATTTGATTTTTCATCGTACTGATGAAATTGGCTAAATTTTTCTTGGTTAATAGCTGTCGTTGCTGTTTTATTAATAGGGGCCGTTGAATTACAGGCTGTAACTAGAATAAGTGATGTTGCTAATACGATGGGTTTTATGGCGTTTTTCATTTTTATGACCTTCCGTAGTTTAAAAAATAAACATAGCGTGGTTTTTTTATAAGCGCAACAATCTGTTGTTTTTGTTTAAAGTACTAACCTTTTTCGTTGCTTAAGTAGGTACGGTGATGTTAGCTTCTGTGCCTTGCTGGGGTTTTGAGTTTATCGATAACTCAAAACCTTGGTTGCGCACAAGTTCTCGGGTGATCACAAGCCCTATACCTGTGCCATTTGCTTTGGTTGAGTAAAATGGCACGAACAAGTTATCAGGGTTTTGAATACCACAACCTTGGTCGCTAATTGCAATATTTAAGCTATCACCTTGCCTTGACCAAGTGAGGCTAGGGGCTGAATTGCTGCCTGCTTCAAAGGCATTTTTTATCAGGTTGATCAATGCTTGTTCTAGCTGGCCTAAGTCGGCATCAACATATAATTCTTCACTGCTATTTATCACTAGTTCAGGAAATATAGCGCTTAAACGTGTGTTTAGTTGCTCGCTACTGATTGTCTGTTTTTGTGCGGGGGGTAGCTTGGCAAACGCACTGTAACTGGCTACAAAATCAAGCAAGTGCTGAGCGCGTTTTTCTATAACTTGCAGCATATCTTGGGCGAGATCATCGTGACTGCTAATTTGTCCTTGGCGCTTAAGGGTTTGCAATGATTGACTCATTGAATAAATCGGCGTGAGTGAGTTACGCACTTCATGATTTAACACTCGAATTAACCGTTGCCAAACAAGTTGTTCATTATCGCGAAGCTGTTGCTCAATTGAAAAGAAGGTCAGTAATTCAAAGTTTCTGCCGGTCCGCCAAAAAGTCTGCGATGAGATTTGAAAGCGTTGTTTAAACAGTGAGTCGTTGTTTTGTTGCCATTCGCCACCATGCAGGGCAATGCCTAAGTCGCAGGCCGATTTACCTTCAATCTGGCGATGGATAATACTGTTTTTAAACGCCTTATTACTAAAGTAAATCAAGCCATGGGGGTCTAGTATAACGATGGGTAAGTCCAGCATGCTGGCAAACTCAAACACAAACTCTTCTGTTTGCATATAATGGCGCTTATTTTTGGCTATTTTATTGCTGAGCTTGGCAAAATCTTGCTTAAGCGCTGCGACTCGTCCACTTTGATAAGACGCTAAATGCCAACTATTACTTTCGTCATTTGCCAGTGCTTCTAGTTGCAGACCAAAGCGTTCAATCACATCGATGATCACGCGGTAGCTTTTAATTAAAGCAAAAGCGCTTATCCCGATAAACGGCAATAATAGGCTAATACTGGCAAACCAATCTAGTTTTAAGCTGAGCGAAAGGGCAATACCAAGCGTAAATAGCACCGCTATAACCATAAAAAAATAGCGTCGAATACGCTGCTCTAACGACAACTTGCTACTCATTTAGCGTTCTACTTCTTTTAAATCGAGCTGATGTTTATCAATGCGACGATAAATCGCCGATTTACTTAATCCTAAAAATTCTCCTGCGGCGATAACATTACCATTAAATTGCAGCAGCGCTTTTTGAATCATTTGTTTCTCAAGCTCTTCAAGGGGCAATAGTGGCAAGGCTTGTTCAGCATTACTATTCGTTTGCTCGCAACTTGGTTGATCTAAAATGAGGTCATTGGCTTGAATATTGTTGTTATCGCTCATGATCACCGCGCGTTCAATGCAGTGGCTTAGCTCACGAATATTACCAGGCCAGCTGTAGTTTTTTAGCGCGTTTAGAGCATCAGGACTTAGCGCCATATTTGCACGTTGGTATTTTTTACCATGCACCAATAATAAGTGTTCTGCCAAGGGGGCGATGTCGTCTTTTCTGTCGCGAAGCGGTGGAATGTGCAGTTCAATGGTATTGAGTCTAAATAATAAGTCACGGCGGAACTCACCCTGCTCAATTGCCGTAGCTAATTCACTATTGGTGGCAGAAATAATGCGAACATCGGCGGTTTTGGTTTGGCTTGAGCCTAGCACTTCAAACTCTTTGCTTTCTAGCACGCGGAGCATTTTACTTTGCAGCTCAAGGCTTAAAGTCGCAATTTCGTCTAAAAATAAGGTGCCGCCTTCGGCAATTTCAAAACGCCCTAAGCGGTCTTCTTTGGCATCAGTAAAAGAGCCTTTTTTATGGCCAAATAATTCACTTTCGAATAGCGTTGGCGCAATAGCGCCAATATTCACGCTTACATAGCGCTTATCACATCTGAGAGAATGCTTATGAATATAATGTGCTAATAAGCTTTTGCCTGTACCATTTTCGCCGGTAATTAAAATGCTGGCATCGGTTTTTGCTGCGCGCTCAGCTTTGGCAAGCAACAGTTGCATGATTTTTGATTTAGCTATGTAATGTGCTTGTGTGTCACTGGTAAGCGCCTTTAAGCACGCGTTGTCGTGATTACTTTGCTTGAGCTTGAGTTGTTGTTGCACAACGGCGGTTAAGCGTAAGTTATTCCATGGCTTTTCAACAAAGTCGACAGCCCCTAATTGCATGGCTTTAACGGCAACATCAATGCTAGCCCAAGCGGTCATCACAATGACAGGTATGGTCGATCCTAATTGATTTAGTTGCTTTAAAAAGCGTAACCCTTCTTCACCTGAGGTGGTGTCGAGCTTGTAGTTCATATCGAGCAAAATCAGGCTAATGTGCTCTGATTTTAATAACTCAAGGGCATGTTCAGGGCCTTCGGCCTCAAGGCAATGTAAGCCCAGTTGTTGTAATGCAACAGTAGCAGCCAGACGTACATCAGCTTGATCGTCTATGACTAAGATTTTGTCCATGATGTTTTCTTATTATCCTGTTGAGGTGGCTTAAATTTAAGCCACCATTTTGTGCTGTTAATCGTTACGTAGTGCGGCCATAGGTTTTGCTTTAAGCAGTAAAACCAAAGGTCTAAAGCAAGCGAATAGCGCAATACATAAGGTAATACTCCAAGCGAGTAATTGCAGTCTTACATCAAGTATCAGCCATGACATTAGCTGTCCTTGTAACATGTAAAAACCCACCATTACCGCGGCGAGAGCAACCGCAAAGCCAATGAGCACAGGGATAATAGCTTCAACACTCATCAGCTTGAATAAGCGCGCTTTTTTCGCACCTAATGCCATACGAATACCAAACTCATAACGGCGTAGACCCAGGTTGTAGCTCAGTACCCCAAAAATACCGATTGCTGCTAATAATAGAGTAAATAGCGCTAAGGTACTACACAGAACCACTGTCAGTCGGCTCATATACAGTAAATTGTCGTACTCTTGTTGCAGGTCATTAAACTGCCACATGGTTAAGTCGCTGTTCTTTTCTTTTAGCGTATTAAGTATTTGTTTATTAGTCAGCTTAACGCCTTCAGAAGCTTTGATAGTAAACATGTAGCTATACGGTGTTGCAGGCCACCAAATGTGACGACCAAACGATTCATCGTAGTATTTAGGGTGATTAAAATCTTCGGTTACACCCACCACTTCATACATCTTTTCTTCTAAGCCTTGGTAGCTCTTGCCGATAATATTTCTATAGTCTTGGCCTGGTAATAAGTTCTCTGCCACGCTGACTGATACCAGTATCTCGTTGGTTTCACCACGTATTGCTTGTTTACTAAAGGTGCGGCCGGCGAGAATTTTGGTGTTAACTAAAGCAAAGTAATCAGGCCCTACCCACTGACTAGGGAAGAAAACTGAGCTTTTGCCGTTTACATCAGTCAAGGTGTTGGCGTTTTGCCTTTGCGAAACAGGGCTGTGACCCAGGGCAACATCATCAATGCCTTGGCTATCAAGCAAAACCTGCTTGTATTGCAGCATGTGTTCGTAGCGCTCAGCCAATGACATTTGATTATTTGGCTGGAAAAGGTTAGCAAAATACAGGTTTTCGGTATCACTACCGAGTGGGCGGTTAATCGTGCCCATGGCTTTACTGACTACCATCACAGAAAAACTAACAAGCAGCGCGGCAACAAACATTTGTGAGCCAATTAAAATACGCACTGTACGGCCAGATACCTGCGAAACACCGCCTTTACCACTGTTTTGCATTTGCGTATTTAGGGTTTTGTAATTTACCAAACGTGCTGTAATTACAGAGAAAATATAAGCAAGAGCAATACACAGTATAATGGCAACAATAACTAACGTGGTATCAACGGCTAAGCTATTCACCAGTGGTAAACGCCCTTCTGCCAATACTTTAAATAAACGTATGCCCCATACCGATAAAAACAGCGCAATGCTTACTGATAAGGTCATTAAAATCAGTGATTGTAAAAAGATACTTTTAAATAGCGTGCTGCGTTTTGCACCTAACACCGCCTGCAAGGCGAGGGTTTTATGTTGCGCAAGAGCGCGTGAGAAGAACAAAGTGCTTACATTAAGTACTGCAATAATCAGTAGCCCTACCGCACCGGCTAACATCATCAAGCTTAAGTCATCGTTATTACCCAGCTCAACGTCACGATAAGGGGTTACTTCAGGTTTTACATCGGTGATCCCCCCGTTGTTTAGCCATTCTGATTTAACCGTATCAATTTGCTGTTTTAAATCGACTTTAACTTGATCTATGGTGACCCCAGGCTTTAAAACAGCAATTAGTTTTAGGTTTTTGAACGTGTTTGTCCATGGGCTTTGCCAATCGTCATTGTGAAAGAAACGGCGGTCAGCACTGGATGGAAACCACACTTCAACATCACTTGCTTTAAACATGTAAGGTGGGCTGAATGAGTCATCAACAACACCGACGATACGGTGAACATAATCGGTTTCACCAGCCATGACTGAGAGTGTTTTACCAATAATGTTCGGGTCGCTGTTGTAATGTTTGCGCCAGAAGTTAGCAGATATAACAACCCGGTCATCAGGAGTTTCTAGCGTTTCTCCAAGGTCAAAACCTTGTCCCATTAAAAATGGCGTGTTTAATAAGTCAAAATAGTTGCCGCCAACATACAGCACAGGCTCTTTCGGTTCGCCATCAAGGTTTGCAAAAATTTGCTCACCTGCATTGATCATCATACTTTGTTCAAAGCTTTGATTATGCTTAAGCCAATGCACCATCGACTGATAGCTTTGAAAGCCAGTAGCATCATAGTCATCATAGGTAAGTGATTGCTCAACCACCACCATGCGGCTTTCATCGTACACATCAAGGGGCTTTAAAAAGTAGCTGTTAACAAGGCTAAGCACCACAAACAAGGTGGCCAGTGTTAAAGCAAGCGTTGCGATAACCGCAGTGACAAAGCCCGGTGCATTCATTAATGATGCCCACGCTAAGCTTAATTGGGCGCGTGTTTTGGTTAATTTCATTACATCACCTCGGCGCTTTCGAGAACTTGCTCAGCAGTGTCGCTGCTAGGTGCTTGGCGAGCTTCAGAGTAGGAAACAATTTCACCATCTAACAATTTAAGTTGCGTTTTAGCGCGCCCGGCATAACGTAAGTCATGGGTTACCATACAAATCGTGGTGCCTTTTTTATTTAGCTCATCGAGCAAGTCCATGACAGCATCACCATTTTTTGAATCTAAGTTACCGGTTGGCTCATCCACCAATAAAATGCTTGGCTTGCCAGCCAATGCGCGGGCAATGGCAATACGCTGTTGTTGACCACCAGATAATTGGTTTGGTTTATGCTGAGCACGGTGGCCCATTTCAACTTCATCAAGGGCTTGTTTTACCGCAAGCTCTATTTCGCTCGGGCTCATGGCTGGCTCTCGGTAAGTGAGCGGCAGTGCCACGTTGTCAAACACCGATAATTCATCAATTAGGTTAAACGACTGAAATATAAAACCAATGTGAAGGTTTCTAAGTTCAGCTTGCTGATCCATATCGAGGGTTTTTGTGTCGACTTCTTTAATGAAATAGTCGCCAGCAGTTGGGCTATCGAGTAAGCCTAGTAATGACAGCAACGTCGATTTACCACAGCCAGATGGGCCGCTAATGCAAATATAGTCACCCTGGTTAATATTCAGGCTGATGTCTTTTAATGCATAGGTTTCAACATTTTGGCCGCGATAAACTTTGGCGATTTTGTTTAATGAGATAAGCGTGTTGGTTTTCATAAGCTGTCCTGTTCGATTTTTATTGTTGCCAAATGCTGCCATTTAGAAAGGTCAGAAATGATCAGCTGTTCGCCCACGGTGGCACCGCTCAAAAGTTGAATTTGATTGTCACTGAGTGTACCAAATTCGATATTAGTTGGCGTTGCTAACTGGGTATTTGGATTAAGTTTAAATAGCGTGGCTTCGCTGTGTGCTTGCGCTTTTTGCGGCACGTTAATGGTTAACGCATCGGGAATAATGTTGCTAACAACATAACCTTCAATGCTTAAATCTGGGCGGGCATTGGCAGGCAGTGTGCCTTGTAAATCAAGTTCAATAATAACCCGACCATCGGTAACGATAGGGTCAATTCGGGTAACTTTGGCATCAACTTCACCGTGGCTTGCTTGGCTAAAGGTGTTTACTTTTGCTGCCATATTGAGTGCCACTTTTTCGGCATCAGCTTGCTTCACACTCAGCTCTGCTTTTAGTGCTTTGTTTGAGCCAACCACAGCAAGGCGGGTGCCCGGCACTAGGTTCTGACCAAGTTCAACATTCAATTCTTGTAGCATGCCATCGATACCTGCCGTTATTTGCAGCTGATCAAAAGCATGTTGCTCAACTTGATAATTAAGCTCAAATTGGCTTAATAGCTCTTGCTGTATTTTGCTACGTTGTAAGTGCATTTCTTTGAGCTGAGCGAGGCGTTGCTGCTCGATACTTACGCGCTCTGTAAGCTGTGCAACGTTTAGCATGCTTCGTTTATAATCTAGGCTTGAAACAATTCCTTGTTCGATCAGTTTACTTTCGGCATCGACTCTAAGCTCTGCGCTTTGTAGCTCACTTTTTAAAATGGCGAGATTCGCTTGGCGTTCAAGTAGCTCACTTTGCTGGTTAATTTTTTGCTCATTAACACTGGCTTTTTGGCGAGCGAGTTCTAGCCGAGCGACCGATAAACGCTGCGCTTGCTGAGGGTTTACTAGGCTTAAAATCACCGTGTTTTTGTTAACAATAGTGCCGGGGTAAACGTGGATAGCTTCGACCATTGCGGTGTCAGTATTGGTTAAATAGCGTTGATACTTCGGTTTTAAACGGCCAAAGCCACGTATTTTTACTACAAAATCGGCTTGTTCTACGGTTGCTATTTGCAATTGGCTTGCAGAAACCACGGTGGGTGTCGCCCATTGATAAACCATTATAGCGCCAAGCGCTGACACGCTAATAGCTGCACCAATAAGCCATTTTTTAGCTTTTGATTGCTGAGGTTTACGTTTTAGAGTGCTGTCTAAATCCATTGGCTATATTTCATTGCGTTGTAAGTTTAGCAACACAAAAGCGAGTAACGTGCCAAGGTTTAATTTATTGATTTTTATCGTTTTTTAATTTTGTGATTAGGTGGGCTTTCCCACTTTTGGGATTAATAAAATCAAAAGTGGGACAAACTATAATGCAGTGTTTACTGGGTTAATTCTGCAAGTTTAGCCAGTTGCTTTTTAGCATGTGCGTTATCAGGTTTAAGCTTGAGTACTTGGTTATAGTTGGCTATTGCTTGTTTAAGGTTACCGAGATACCAGTACGCTTCTGCTAGGCTATCAAAGGTATTATAACTATTAGGGTAAAGGTGTGTGTTAAGCTTAAAAACCGCTAATGCTTCATTGAGTTTGTCTTGGTTGATAAGCGAATAACCCCATAAGTTAATATCGTTTTCAGCAAATTGAATCTTCTTTTCTTTACTTAATTGATCCGCAGCCACAATTGCATTTTCGTAGCCTTGTACTTCAAGAACTTGCCATAAGCGTTTTATATTTTTGGGCAGGCCAAAGCCATTCTCTTGTTTCATTTCTGGAATATAAAAGCCAGCAATTTCATCTACAAATTGCGATGGCATTGCACCCATTAAGTTGGTTAAGATCACAATTGACATATTATCTTCTGGGTAAACAAAGATACCAGCCCTGTTACCACCCACAGCGGCTAATGCAGGATGCTCTTCTCGGTCCATAACAGGCCAGCCAAGACTGTAGCCGTTTAAACGTTGATT
Source organism: Pseudoalteromonas apostichopi (assembly GCF_030297135.1). NCBI lineage: Bacteria > Pseudomonadati > Pseudomonadota > Gammaproteobacteria > Alteromonadales > Pseudoalteromonadaceae > Pseudoalteromonas > Pseudoalteromonas apostichopi. Next base: position 1,583,061 of record NZ_AP028065.1, on the reverse strand, counting down.
GAAGCCTTGAGTGTGACCGCTTTTTAGGCGAGTCGGAGTCCACATTTGCTGTATACTGTCTTCACTAATAAATTGATTTGTTTGTAAAGCGATTAGCCAATTTGCCAATTCTGCTGCTGTTGATGCCATGCCTGCGGCGGTTTGTAACATTTCAGAAAAAATGGCTTCTCTTGAGTTGAACAGTTCATCGCCTTGATTTTCGTATCGTCTTGCTGAGTGCTTTACAGCATTGTTGAGATTATTAAAGCCCGCTTCAAGTGTTCTGCTCATTTCAGCCTGCTGTAATTGGTTTCTTTCGATAAATTGCTGAAATGGCATCCCCGATAGTTTGTTAATTAACTTACCAATAATAACGTAATTTGTTTGGTTGTATTTAAAGCGAGTGCCTGTTTCGAATTCTAATGGCTTGGTTTGAACTAGTTGCCATGCATCATCGGGTCCTTGATCTGAGATTAAATCAGCAACTTCACCTTTTATTATGTCAGGTAAGCCTGATATATGGCTCATTAACTCTCTGGTTGATATAGCGTGCCACTCAGTTGGCAATTCTGGCAGATAAGTGCCAATAGGCGCATTAAGATCTAATTTCTTTTGCTCAACAAGCTGCATCAGCGCCACACCAACAAAAGCTTTTGTTGCAGAATTAATGGCAAATAAAGTGTTGCCATCAACGGCGATATTATCTTCAATATTTGCAACTCCGTAGCTGGCAACTTTAGTTACTTTATTATCTCGAACGACGGCGAGTTGTAGCCCTGGAATATTTCTTTTTTGCATTAACTCAACCACCCATTGGTCAAGCTCATCTGCATGTGCAGAAAAGGCGCAGAAACTGGCTGATAGCAGTGTTATGGTCGGAAGAATTAATTTTTTTGCTAGTTTTTTGCAAGCTGTGTACACGATGTTGTCCTTAGTGTTCATTTTTATCTATTACTTTTTACTTAGATAGTTTTGATGTGAGCACTAAAGCGAGGAGTATGCCAATATTTAACGTTTTGAAATTTATAGTTTTTATTTTGTATATTGGTTTAGGAATTCCCATTTATGGGAATTTCAAATTAAAACTGGGAGTGAAAGCTTAAATTAGCTTTCTTCGATTTTGCCAACCTGTGAAAGTTGATTAAACAAAATGCCTGCTTGGGTGCGGTTATAAACATTAAGCTTGCGTAAAATCGCTGAAACATGCTGTTTGATAGTAGTTTCTTGAATCGACATTTCAAAAGCGATTTGTTTATTCAATAAACCGTCGGCAATCATCGCCAATACGCGATATTGCTGTGGTGTAAGCTTTTCAAGATTGCGAGCAAATTCGCTTTGTTCGTCGTTTATCACTACATCGGTTAAATCAACTTCGGGTGGTAGCCAAGTGTCGCCATTTAATACATGGCTAATTGCTTCGCTTATCACATCCAGTGATGATGATTTAGGAATATAGCCTGCAGCGCCAAGACTCATGGCTTGTTTGATTATGGCGGGGGTTTCATTGGCAGAGACCATAATCACTAAGATATCTGGGTAGTGATTTCGTAATTGCGAAAGGGCTTGTAGGCCATTTGCACCTGGAATAGTTAGGTCTAAGAATATCAGTTCAATTTCAGGATGTGCATTTAATAGTGCGAACAAGCCATCAATGTCACTTGTTTCTTTAATATGTTCTTCGGGCACTGATGTCGCGGCGGCTTGACGCAGTGCACTTCTAAATAACGGGTGATCATCGGCGATTATAGTGTTCACAGCTAAAGACATTCCCTCGATTCTCCAATGCGTTATGTTATAAGTGATTTTGCGCTTTGAAACAAGGTTTGCCTGAAGGGAAGTTTCAGACAAACCTTTCTCACACAAGGATTTAGGTTCTTTTTTAGAAACGGTAACCAACAGTGAAGGCAACAGTGCGAGGGTCGCCGTAGTAACCGATTAGCGTATTATCACCACCTAAACCAGGGGTGTATTTGCTCGTATCAGTTGGATCTGTTGGATCAGGTGCTACGAATTGGTAACCACCAATCATGTACTCTTCATCCGTTAAGTTTTTGCCGTAAAGACCAGCAGTCCAGTGACCGTCTGTGCTGTACCAAGTAATACCCATGTTAAAGATACCGTAAGCATCTTGAGTGAGTAGGCTATCTTCTTCGAATAGAGCGTAGTCGCCTCGGTGGTAGTAGTTACCATTTACTACAAAATCACCCATTTCTGTGTACATGCGATAGGTCGCACCTAGATTGAAGGTCAAATCTGGCGTGTTTGATACTGTGAAGCGATCTGATTTGTCGAATGCCTCACCTGTTTCAGGGTCGTAATCAATTACGTTATCAAAGCTACTGTCTATATAGCCAATTGATGCATCAAAGCTTAGTGATTCTGTGGCTACGTAGTTAAGTTCAAGTTCGATACCATCTGAGGTTGATTCACCAATGTTACCTAAGCGTTGGTTTAGATCAGATGCACTGTCTCCCGGTAACACCGAAATATACTGACGGTCTTTATGATCAAGGGTGAACAAGGTTACGTTCGCACGTAAGTTATTATTCCACTCACTCTTCATACCGATTTCGAATGAATCAACGATTTCAGGTTTTGCTGCAGGCTCTGCGGTTGTTGCTCGCGGGTTGAAAGTACCTGACTTAAAGCCTTGCGCATAACTTGCAAAGAACATGATGTCGTTTGAATACTGATATTCAACACCAGCACGTGGTGTGAAGCGTGACCATTCTTCTTCATCATCTAGTACGGTTGGTACGAGTTGACCTTCTGGGCGAGTATAACCAGGGATCCAACCTGATTCTGGATATACAATGTCAAAAATTAGGCCGTTGTTAACAAGCGCCTCTTTTTTGTCTTTGGTGTAACGTGCACCCAATGTCATTGACCATTGATCATTAAAGTCATAGCTACCTTGAATATACGCAGCTTTACTATTTGAGTTACTACAACCACTAACTTCACGAGTGAGGCCAGGAGCGCCTAAGCTTTGACCTAAGATACCTAAAATTGCCTCAAACTGGCCACATGATTCACCATCGTAATAGTAAAGGCCAGATACAAATTTGTAGTTATCACCTTGATGGTTTAGCTGTAATTCGTGAGTAGTTTGTTCATCATCGTAAATAGCAGGTACATCGAAAATCGGCAACGACGTATTATCAAAGTCGATATTAGTTGGTGAGTAGCTCTCTCGGCTTGAGCCTATGTATTTTATGCTCGTGCTGTCAGTCATATCCCAACGAGCAGTTAAGCTGTAGCCTTCTAGTTCAACTTTGTTCCATGTTGGTAAGCTGGTGTATGAGTCATACACACTGTCTGGAACTGGTGCATCTGTTAGTAGGCTAGGAAGTAAGCGGTAGCCACCTTTCGCGTTAGATTTATCTTCTGTTTTATCCCACGCAAAACGGAAAAATAGGTCATCAGTAGGCGTGTATTCTAAAGTAACACGAGCTGCGGTAACGTCTTTGTTGTAGTTTTCGCGGTCTTGGTTATCAAGAGCTGATGTTAAAAACTCACCAAAACCATCACGATTAAGTGTTGCAAAACCAAAACCTACATAGAGTTTTTCGTCAATAATTGGCAGTTGACCAGTAATTTTTAAATCTTTTTGGTTATAGCTACCTACAGTGCCTTGTATATTTAAAGTTGCATCACCGCTCATTTCTTTGGTGACGTATTTAATTGCACCACCAATGGTATTTTTACCGTAAAGCGTACCTTGTGGACCACGTAATACTTCGATTTGTTGCACATCAAGAAGGTCAAGCACCGCACCTTGTGGGCGAGCAAGATAGACATCATCAATATAGATACCAACACCCGGCTCATAACCCCACAATGGGTCTTGCTGACCTACACCACGAATAAACGCAGTAATTGTAGAGTTAGTGCCACGGCTTGCTTGCAAGGTGGTATTTGGCGAGAACTGCTGAACTTCGGTCATAACGACGATACCGTTTTCTGCAAGCTCTTCAGCACCAACTGAAGTTACAGCAACAGGAACTTCTTGCAGGTTTTCAACGGTTTTACGCGCTGTTACCTGAATACGTTCTAGTTCCCCTTTTTTTGCTGCAGGTTCGGCTTGTTCTGCCGCTTGAGCACTGACACCTGCTAATGCAAGTGATACAGCCAGAGTAAGTGGCGCGACTTTTGGGTTAAGCTTTATCATGTTGTATTCCTTGTTATTGTTGTCATTAGTCTTATGGCCACTCTCGTTGATGTTGCCGAAGACTTAATAAGTTTGCCCGTGTCACCTGTCAGTTAATGTAGAAGATAGTTGCAAAAATTGAATTAGTACCATAGTGCTATACCCACCACAGCCCTTTATTTATCAAGCAATTAAGCTATTTTTAAAGCAGATAGTACCTTAGTGTTATGTATTTTTTAGGCGCTTAAGGTAAGACTGATAGCATTATTCCGATGTCACCTCATCTGTGTAATAACAATAATTATAGGAATGTCTATGCTGAGCATGATAGGACTGTTAGGCGGTTTAATACTGCTGATCATTTTAACGCTGCGTGGGGTAAATTTATTTATCGCCGCGCCAATCTGTGCGTTGTTAGTCGCACTTAGTAGTGGCATGGCCATTTTCCCTGTATCGGCAGATACAAACTTTATTAACGCCTATATGGATGGCTTTGCTGGTTTCTTAAGTGCGTGGTTCTTTATGTTCTTGCTGGGTTCTTTATTCGGTAAGTTCATGGAAGACACCGGTGCTGCAGACAGTGTTGCGAGCTATATTGTAGGCAAACTAGGTATGAAACACGCAGTTCTTGCGGTGGTGATCGCCTGTGCAGTTTTAACCTACGGCGGCGTGAGCGTCTTTATTGTTGCGTTTTCTGTTTACCCAATGGCATTAAGTTTGTTTAAAGATGCAAACTTACCGCGCCGCTTTATTCCAGCAACCCTGGCATTTGGCTCGGTGACCTTTACCATGACTTCGGCAGGCTCGCCAGAAATTCAAAACTGGATCCCGGTTAAGCACCTTGGCACGTCGCCATATGCAGCATGGGAAGTGAGCTTAGTGGTGGCCATTTTCATGGCAACAGTAGGTTATTTTTGGTTAAACAAGATGATCAAAAAAGCCGTTGCCAATGGTGAAACTTTTGAAGCTCGTGATGATGATCCTGTCATTATTGAGCGTCGTCGTCCGCACCCAATTACTGGTGTGATCCCGCTAATCGTGGTGTTACTTTTATCATTTACTCTACATGATGTACTGCAGCAAACAGCACTTATTGTAGCCTTGCTTGGTGGCGTATTGAGTATTGTGATTATCAACTTCAAGCATTTTCACGATATGGGAAATGCAATTAATGTTGGTACAACAGGCGCTTTAGTGGCAATCGGTAATACTGCAGCAGTGGTTGGTTTTGGAGCTGTAGCGAAAGTATCACCGGCATTTACCGCAGCAGTAGATGTGATGACTCATATGCCTGGGAATGAGCTGGTTGGCGCTGCAGTGGCAGTGAGTGTAATTGCTGGTTTAACGGGCTCTGCTTCTGGCGGGCAAGCTATTGCATTACCACTTGTAGCACCGGGTTATTTAGATATGGGAGTTAATCCTGAACAGCTGCACCGCGTGGTGGCAATTAGTTCTGGAGCTCTCGATACCTTGCCGCATAATGGCTATGTAGTGACAACAATACGCGCTATCTGTAAAGAAACGCATCAACGAGCGTATTGGTCAATGGCAGCACTTACTGCGGTCGTTCCGCTTATCGGTGTCGCATTGGCACTTGGACTCTTTATTTTCTTTTAAGGAACAGCAATGAAAACCAAATTAATAATTTTGCTATGGCTGGTTGTATTTAGTAGTACTGCGTTTGGTGCCGAAAACAAAGCCGAAACCATGCTAGTGGAAAAACAGCATTTTACGACAAAGGATTTTACCACTGTGTCTGGCGTGACCTTGGAGCAAGTGGATATTGGCTGGGAAAGTTACGGAAAACTAAACGCCAATAAAGATAACGTGATTTTAATTACTCATTATTTCTCTGGCACTTCTCATGCCGCAGGCAAATATAAAGCGGATGATGCCCTACCGGGTTATTGGGATGCGATTATCGGCCCAGGCAAAGCTATCGATACGAATAAATATTATGTGATTAGTTCAGATACGTTAGTGAATGCCAACTGGCATGATGAAAATGTAATCACCACAGGCCCTGCGTCAACTAATCCTAAAACAGGCAAACCTTATGGTTTAGATTTTCCTGTGGTTACGATTACTGATTTTGTGAATGTGCAAAAGCGTTTACTTGAAAGCCTAGGTATCACTAAGTTACATGCTGTGATGGGCGCATCAATGGGGTCGTTTCAAGCACTTGAGTGGGCAACGCGTTACCCAGATAAAGTTGAGCGTTTAATTCATGTGATTGGCGCTGCAACGATGGATGCATGGACAGTCGCAGCACTTGAAAAATGGGCGTTACCAATTCGTTTAGATAAAAACTGGCAGCAAGGTAATTATTACGGCAAAGAGCGTCCGTTAGATGGCTTAGCGGCAACCATGCTTAATATTACGCAAGATGCGATGCATCCAATTATTTATAACGCGAGCTTCCCTGACTTTAACGTGCTTGATGAAGGCGCGTTAAAAGACATTCGTACCTTGCCTAAGTTAAACCAAGTACTAGCACAACGTGCAATGGCGCGTGCGAAAACCCAAGATGCAAATCATGTACTTTATTTGGTCCGGGCATCACAACTATTTACCGCTGGCATGCAAAGCGATTTAACAACTGCACTTAAAAATGTATCTGCCAAAACATTATTACTACCCGCAACGAACGACTTACTGCTTCGCCCTGAAAACATGCGCACCGTGTTTGACACCATGAAAGCAGCAGGTAAAGACGTTGAGATTTCAGAAATTGAAGGGGGCTGGGGACACCTTGATGGCATTTTCTCAATCGCCCCTAAAGCGCAGCTTATCAGTGAGTTTTTAGAGGAGTAACCCGATGAGCAAAACAGTTTTAATTACTGGTGCAGCCAGTGGTATTGGTTTATATGTTGCCCAGCAACTAGCGATGCAAGGCCACACTATTATTGTCACTGATTTAAATCAGCAAGCTGCAAAACAGGCGGCAGCAGGTATTGTTGAGCAAGGTGGTAGCGCTGAAGGGTATGCACTTAATGTGGCAGATAGTGATGCAATAGAGCAGTTTTTCAATGAGCTTAATCAGCCGATTGATGTGCTTATTAATAATGCGGGTATTCAGCACGTTGCAAAGCTTGAAGATTTTCCGGCTGATAAGTGGCAGTTTTTACAGCAAGTTATGCTCGTTGGCCCGGCGATGATGACCAAAGCCGTGCTACCACGAATGCGTGAACAAGACTTTGGTCGCATCATTAATATTGGTTCAATCCACGCCATGGTGGCGTCCAAATATAAGTCAGCTTATATCGCTGCGAAGCATGGCTTAATCGGCTTTGCTAAAACTATGGCACTGGAAACTGGCGATGCCAATATCACTATTAACACTGTGTGCCCAGCGTATGTAAAAACGCCGCTAGTGGAGCAACAAATTGCCTCACAAGCAAAAGAACACGGTATTTCAGAGCAACAAGTGATCGACACGATTATGCTGGCACCAATGCCGAAAAAAGCATTTATCGGTTTAGATGAGATCCTGCATACCGTTAGCTTTTTAATGGCCGATGCAGCACGCAATATTACCGCCCAAGCAATCGCCATTGATGGCGGTTGGACTGCACAATAGGAGGAGCCAATGGCAGGTTTTGATAAAGTAGTTACAAGTTACAGCGAAGCGATGGCAGGCCTTGAAGATGGCATGACAGTGATAGCGGGTGGTTTTGGTTTATGCGGTATTCCTGAGGGTCTGATTGCACAAATTAAACGTCAAGGCACCCGTGATTTAACTGTGGTATCGAATAACTGTGGCGTTGATGGTTTTGGTTTAGGTGTGCTGCTTGAAGACAAACAGATCAGCAAGATGGTTGCATCTTATGTAGGTGAAAACGCACTATTTGAGCAGCAGCTATTAAATGGTGAACTTGAAGTTGAGCTAACACCGCAAGGCACTTTAGCTGAAAAAATGCGTGCTGGCGGGGCGGGCATCCCTGCATTTTATACCGCAACAGGGGTGGGGACCCCGGTAGCTGACGGTAAAGAAACCCGCAATATTAATGGTCGCGATTATTTATTAGAGCCAAGCATTACTGGCGATTTCGCGATAGTTAAAGCGTGGAAAGCAGATCGCTACGGTAACTGCATTTATCGTCATACGGCGATGAACTTTAATCCGATGGCAGCAACCGCAGGCAAAGTTACGGTTCTTGAAGTTGAAGAAATTGTTGAGCCAGGAGAGCTGGAGCCAAGCCAAATTCACACGCCGGGTATCTATATTGATCGGGTGATTAAGGGTGAATTTGAAAAGCGCATCGAGAAAGTTACCACTAAGCAAGAGAATCAATAAGGAGCACGCTGATGGCATTATCACGAGAACAAATCGCTAAACGCGTGGCGATGGAACTACAGGATGGTTACTACGTTAACTTGGGTATAGGTATTCCAACCTTGGTCGCTAATTATGTCCCTGATGGCATCGAAGTGATGCTGCAATCTGAAAATGGTTTACTCGGTATGGGGCCATACCCAAGTGCAGACCAAGTTGATGCCGATATGATCAACGCAGGCAAAGAAACGGTCACCGCTGCAACGGGGGCAGCTATTTTTAGCTCTGCTGAAAGCTTTGCCATGATCCGCGGCGGCCACGTTGATTTAACCGTGCTGGGTGCGTTTGAAGTGGACCAAAACGGCAATATTGCCAGTTGGATGATCCCGAAAAAGTTGGTTAAAGGAATGGGCGGTGCGATGGATTTAGTCGCCGGTGCTAAAAACATTATTTGTACCATGACCCATGCCAACAAGCATGGCGAATCAAAACTGCTGACCGAATGTAGTTTGCCGTTAACAGGTGTTGGTTGTATCAATAAAGTGATCACCGATTTGGCACTTTTAGAAATTAAAGACGGTGCATTTCATTTATTAGAGCGTGCCCCGGGTGTCTCGGTTGATGAGATTATTGCTAAGACACAGGGCAAGCTTATTGTCTCTGGCGACATTCCTGAGATGACTTTTAGCTAGTTTTACGACTTTAAGCCGTTAATTTGCCTAGAATTTATACTAAACCCCAATAATGTGCTTTTTGTTCATGACTTTTATGAACAAAAAGCCATTTATCACCATCAATGCAACTTACCCCCTAAACATTTCGTTAATCTATCGTTAACACTATGCTCCAAACCAGATCGCCATTTGCAGTAGGCCGATCAACGACAACAAATAATTATAATCTGGTGTGGAGTAATTCATGAAAGCAAGTAACACACAGCTCGCTTTAGCCTTTGTAGCGGCGTTAGCAAGTACATCAGCATTCGCACAAAGCGACACTGAACAATTACAGCAACAACTCGACGCACTTCAAAAAGAAGTGGACTCATTGAAAGCATCAAGTAGCTTTAACTTAGAGTTTGGCGGTCGCGTTCAACTTGACTACAACTACTTTGATGGTGCCTACAATGCCAATAATGAAGGTACAGGGGGGAGTGAATTCTTCCCTCGTCGTATCCGTACTTATGTTGAAAGTGAACATGGCAAGTGGGATCACAAACTACTACTCGAATTTGCTGAAGGCACGGCTGAAATCGTGTTAGCGCGTGTACGTTATGCATTCGACAACGGCTTAAAAGTAAAAGCCGGTAAAATCCGCGAAGATATGTCATTAAATGCACTAACCAGTTCAAAACATATTAATACTATTGAGCGCAGCACCCTTGCTAATTCTTTCTCACCTTTCTTCCGTTGGGGTATCTCGGCTTATCAATACTTTAAAGACTCAGGTTTACGTTATGCCGTGGGTGTTTACAAGAACGATGCGTTTGGTGCCTCAGGCCACGACGAAGATGACAAACTGACATTGGCTGTAACAGGTCGCTTAACGTGGTCTAGTGCAGCACCAGGTGATGTGATTCATTTAGGTGCTTGGCACTCTTATCGTGATATGGGTGGTAATGATTTAAGCGCTCGTTTTGCCCGTGGTGAAGTGCGTGAAACCAATGTTCGCTTAGTGGATTACGCGGTCGGTGGTGAAACGGCTGCGCTTGATAGCATGTCGCAAAGCGGTCTTGAATTTGCCTACCAAGCGAATGCATTCACTCTAGAGGCTGAATATGCCAGCCGTTATCTCGATACGGTTGATAGCAGCAATGAACTTGATGGAGAGCGTTTTGATGGCTTTCATGTTTCGGCAAGTTATTTCTTAGGCGGTGAGCAGCGCCGTTACAAAGCAGGTTCAGCATTATTTGTGCAACCAAAAGGGATTAAAGATGCATGGGAGCTTGTTGCACGTGTGTCACAAATGAACGCCAGCAGCAAACAGCAAGGTACCGACGTAACCACTTACACAGTAGGCACATCATATTACCTAAGCAGCGATATCAAATTTATGGGCAACCTGATTTACAGCGATGTTGATGGTGCCGGTGCTTCTACGCTGGTAGGTGATGAAGATTCAGGTATGGGCATCAGTGCTCGTATGCAGTACTTATTTTAGGAGTCGTGCATTATGACTAAGTTTAAATCATTAAAAAGCTCTCTTTTAGCAGCTTCGTTATTAGTAACCAGCCCGCTAGCATTGGCAAACTTACACTTTTTGGTACCGGGTGGCCCTGGTGGCGGTTGGGATACCACAGCACGTGGTGTCGGTGAAGCAATGGTGAAAGCGGGCATTGAAGATAATGCATCGTTTCAGAATATGTCGGGCGGCGGCGGTGGCCGTGCGATTGCTTATTTGATTGAGTCGGGCACTAAAAAAGGCGATATGTTGATGGTTAACTCAACGCCTATCGTACTGCGCGCATTATCAGGAAAAATCCCTTACAGTTATCGCGATTTAACGCCAGTTGCCAGCATGATTGCTGATTATGGTGCGTTTGTTGTCCGTAATGACTCACCTTTTAAAACATGGCAAGACGTTATTGATGCAATGAAAAAAGACTCTGGCTCTGTAAAAGTAGCGGGTGGCTCAGCGCGCGGCAGCATGGATCACTTAGTAGCAGCACAAGCGGTGAAAGCAGCGGGTATTGATGGTCGTCGATTACGTTACATTCCTTACGATGCCGGTGGTAAAGCGAAAGCAGGTTTATTGTCGGGTGAGGTCAACTTACTTTCGACAGGCTTAAGTGAGGCACTCGAAGTCGCTAATGGCGGTCAGGCACGGATTTTAGCGGTGACTTCTGCAGATAAATTGCCAGATTACCCAGCAATTCCAACCTTAAAGTCGCTAGGTTACGACATGGAGTTCGTAAACTGGCGCGGCTTTTTTGCGACCCCAGATTTACCTGCAGATAAGCTAGCAGAGTACACAGAAAAGCTGCGTAAGCTGCAACAAACCCCTGAATGGGAAGCGGTTCGTGCCCGTAATGGTTGGCTAAATCTGTTTCAAGAAAAAGACGCGTTTATTAAATCGCTTGAGCAGCAAGAAGCGCAATTACGCGTTGTAATGAAAGAACTTGGTTTTATCCGAGGCTAAGGTTAGACAATGTTAAACCGTGAACTAATTGGACCAAGTTTATTCTTGGTCCTCTTTACCCTCTACGCCCTTGTGGCTTGGCAAATTCCACTTATGCCATTTGAAGAGTACGAAAGTGTTACTTCAGCAACCTTACCAAAAGTGTATGCAGTATTCGGTATCGTGGTGTGTGTACTTTCGATTGGTGCCAACTTATTAAAGCAGGCGCCTGCAGGAAAAGCAGAGCTACTCAGTAAAGGCAACTTACTACGTACCTTTGCACTGTTGGTTTTAATGGTTGCTTATAGCGCCATGCTTGAACCGTTTGGTTTTTTAATTGCCACCAGTGCATTTTTAATTGCTGGCTTTTTTATTATGGGTGAACGCCGTAAGAAGGTGTTGTTGTTTGCTTCAGTGCCTGTGGCCGTGGTTTTTTGGTTTTTAATGACACAAGTACTGGGCATCTACTTAGTACCTGGCAATTTGTGGAGTTAAGTTATGCTTGATGGAATTATGTTAGGTTTGTCGACCGTACTCGACTGGAACAACTTGTTATATGTGATTGTAGGCTGCTTTGTTGGCACGTTCATCGGTATGTTACCTGGTCTAGGTCCAATTACTGCGATTGCGTTGATGATCCCGATCACTTACAGCATCGGTGCTGATTCGGGCATGATTTTAATGGCCGGTGTTTACTACGGGGCTATATTCGGTGGCTCTACTTCTTCTATTTTGATTAATGCGCCGGGTGTGGCGGGGACGGTAGCGTCATCGTTTGATGGCTACCCGCTAGCAAAGCAGGGTAAGGCAGGTAAAGCCCTTGCGATTGCAGCTTATTCATCCTTTATAGGCGGTACGATTGGGGCCATTTTACTGATGGTGGCTGCGCCTTTATTAGCAAAAGTGTCATTAAGTTTCCAATCGCCTGATTATGTTGTACTGATGTTTTTAGGCTTAACGGCCATTGCCGCGTTCTCTAATAAAGGGCAATTTCTAAAAGCCATGATGATGACGGTATTTGGTTTAATGCTGGCAACAGTAGGGATTGATCCCTCTTCAGGTACCGAGCGCTTTACCTTTGGCCAAGCTGATTTATTAGATGGTATTAGCTTTTTATTAGTAGCAATGGCAACGTTCGCGTTGGCTGAAGCTCTGATTAATGTGGCACGCCCTGAAGCTGAACCAGATAAAAAAATTGATGATCCTGATACGCCAAAAATTGGCTCAACAAAACTGACTAAAGAAGAAGTAAAAGACATGGCTCCTGTGGTTGGCCGCTCATCTTTACTTGGCTTTATTGTCGGTGTTTTACCGGGCGCAGGGGCAACCATTGCCAGCTTTATGGCCTATGCCACTGAGCGGAACCTTGCTCCAAAGGCACTGAAAGATAAATTTGGTAAGGGCTCAATGCGTGGCTTAGCCGCACCTGAGTCTGCTAATAATGCTGCTTGTACGGGCTCATTTGTACCATTACTGACTTTAGGTATTCCGGGTTCGGGCACTACTGCGATTATGCTAGGTGCATTAATTGCCTACGGTATTCAGCCGGGTCCTATGCTAATGCAAGAAAACCCAAGTGTGTTTTGGGCGGTAATTGTCAGTATGTACTTTGGCAATATTGTACTGCTTATTTTGAATTTGCCGTTGATCCCGTATTTTGCCAAAGTGCTGGCAATGCCTAAATCTGTGCTGACAGTAATGATTTTATTCTTCAGCTTAATTGGCGTGTATTTAGTGTCATTTAACACCTTTGATTTATTTATGATGGTGGGCTTTGCGCTGGTGGCCTTGGTGCTTAGATTGTTAGCTTTCCCGATGGCGCCTTTATTACTTGGCTTTATCCTCGGTGATATGATTGAGCGAAATTTCCGCCGTGCGATGATGATTTCAGATGGCTCGCTGAGCTTTTTATGGGACCGCCCATTAACACTGAGTATTTTTGTGATTTCGATCTTAGTGTTGTTGTTCCCACTGAAAGACTATATTGTCCAACGTCGTAAAGACAAAGCAGCTACGCAAACAGGGCAACATGCGTAGTACAAGGCACTGATATGAGATACACCAATAAGCTAAACCCATTTCAGCATGTGGTTAAAAAACCAAAGCGCTTAGAAACGCGGCTCATCATTTGGGTTACCGGTCTATGTGTTTTACAGGCTGTGTTGTTTGGCGCTTTGGTGTATCAGATCACTGCAGAAAGCTTACATAACCACATGGGTGATAAAGCGCTTTCGCTAGCAACCAGTATTGCTTCACGAGATGACGTGCTAAACGCATTACAAACGAAGCAAGGGCTTAATGAGTTAAATAAGCAAATAGAGCATATTCGTGAACTAACCGCAGCTAGTTTTATTGTTATCGGTGATAGGAATACCCGTCGCATTGTTCACCCCGACTCTGACAAGCTGGGTAAACCTATGGTGGGTGGGGATAGTAAAGCGGCGCTACGTGGTGAGCGTTATGTGTCGATTGCAAAGGGGAGTTTGGGCGAGTCTATCCGTGGCAAAGTCCCTGTACTCTCAGAACAAGGCGAAGTCATCGGCTTGGTATCGGTTGGCTTTTTAGTACAATCAATTGAACCGCTCATTCGTGCTCGTAGTGCTGAAATCATGCTTTGGGGCTTGTTGTTAGTCGGTTTAAGTATTTTGGCTGCGGTGTATATCGGGCAACGGGTTCGTAATGCTATTTTTGGTTTACAACCTGACGAAATTGCAAGGCTGTTCTCAGAGCAAGATGCTATTTTGAATACTGTTCGTAGCGGCATTATCGCCCTCGATCCAGAAGGTAACGTGCGTAACTTAAACCAACGTGCTTGCGAAATCCTTGGTAAACCGATCAGCTGCATTCATCAGCCACTTAAGCTTGAAGATTTACTTCCTGAACATACTGAGTTTTTGATGCATAACCAACAGCGTCCGATTGTAGGTTTTGAATTATTTGCTGCAGATAAACGCATTGTGTTGTCGCGATATGCACTGCAAGTGCAAGATCAGGCTGATGGGATTTTATTGAGTATGCGCCCAGCGGATGAGCTTGAGTATTTATCGCAGCAATTAACTAAAGTGCAAGCTTTTGCTGAGCTATTACGAGTACAAACTCATGATTACTCAAACAAGCTAAACTTGATTGGTGCATTAATTCAAATGGGACAAACTGAGCAGGCTATTGAGTTAATTGGACAAGAAAGCAAGGGCTCGCAAGCACAGATCCATCATTTACTCGAAAGGATCCAAGATCCGGTACTTGCTGGGTTACTTGTTGGTAAATACCATAAAGCCCGTGAATTAAACGTAATACTTGAGCTTAATCCAGATAGCCTATTGGGATCAATCACCCGTAAAGATATGCTGGAACGGGTTGTCTCGATACTTGGCAATTTGATTGATAACGCAATTGAAGCCGCTATTCGAGCTAGCGATACACGTACCCCTAAGGTTCGTGTTACGGTTGATGAAACCAGTAAAACATTATTGTTTGATGTCGAAGACAGCGGTTTTGGTTTAGGCGATGACAAGGATGTGATATTTACACCACAATACAGTTCTAAGTCAGGGGCTGAGCATGGTATTGGCCTTTATTTAGTCAAAACCAACTTAGATTCGTGTCGTGGTAGTTTAGAAATAGGTGAGTCTGATCTGATGGGGGCACGTTTAAGTGTCTACATTCCAAAATAATAAAAATGATCAGCCTATAAATAAAAGGTAAAGAACATGACTTACTCAGTTGTCATTGTTGAAGATGAAGTAGAAGTTGCCCAATTATTGGCGCAATATTTATTACTTCCTCATGGCGTAGCTGGTCAACAAGGGGCGCGGCAAACACTGCGTCAAGGGCAATATCAGGTTGTTGGTATTGCAGGCAATCTTGCCACTGCGAAAGCGTTATTATCGGCCGTTAATGCCGATTTAATTTTGCTCGATATTCATTTACCCGATGGCAATGGTCTTGATTTACTTAATGAGTTGCGCCGCGAGGAAATGAAAAGCGAAGTAATGCTTTTAACCGCAGCAAAAGAAGTAGAAACACTAGAAAAAGCCATGCAGCTTGGCGCTTGTGACTTCTTGGTTAAGCCATTAATGCTAAATCGCTTAGATCAAGCATTGGCACGATTCGAAGCAAGACAACAATGTTTCTCAGATGCCGATGAAGTAACCCAATCTATGGTCGATACTTTATTTGGATCGCAAGAACAGTTAAAAACGCCAGTTAGGCTACCAAAAGGGGTGGATCAGCTTACTTTGCAAAAGATCTTAAAAGCTTTTAAAGCGAATATTGGCACGGCTTTTACTGCTCAGCAAATGGGGGATTTAGTGGGCGTAAGTCGCTCAACAGCCCGCCGTTACCTCGAATACTTGCTTGAAGCTGAGCAAGTCAGTGCTGATCAGAGCTACGGGAGTATCGGTCGACCCGAACGCTGTTATAAAATGACAAGCAGTTAAATCGCATCATTTAATTGCCAAATTACCGCTAAATTAGCGATTTTAGTAGCATAAACTTACTGTTCAGCACGTTAAAAAGTGCCGCTTATCCTGAGCATAGAAAAATTTTATAAAATTGATTGCATTTTAAGCGACTTCGATGGTGATGTTCGCTTTAAGTAATGCTATACTCCCGCCGAATAATTTTTCGACTTTATTAAGAGTAAAATAATGGCAGATTTATCGAAGTACAGAAATATTGGTATTTTCGCCCACGTTGACGCGGGTAAAACTACCACCACTGAGCGTATCCTTAAGCTTACGGGTAAAATTCATAAGACTGGTGAGGTACACGACGGTGAGTCTACTACTGACTTCATGGAACAAGAAGCTGAGCGCGGTATTACAATCCAATCAGCAGCTGTAACTTGTGAGTGGAAAGGCCACCGCTTAAACGTTATCGATACTCCGGGACACGTTGACTTCACAGTAGAAGTATACCGTTCACTTAAAGTGCTAGACGGTGGTATCGGTGTATTCTGTGGTTCTGGTGGTGTTGAGCCGCAGTCAGAAACTAACTGGCGTTATGCGAACGAATCAGAAGTTGCACGTGTAATCTTCGTAAACAAATTAGACCGTATGGGTGCTGATTTCTACCGCGTTGTAGGTCAAGTTGAGAAAGTACTAGGTGCTAACCCACTAGTTATGACTTTACCAATCGGTATCGAAGACCAATTTTGTGGTGTTGTAGACGTACTTGAGAAAAAAGCATACGTTTGGGACGAGACTGGTCTTCCTGAAAACTACGAAGTACAAGACGTTCCAGCTGACATGGTAGACAAAGTTGATGAATACCATGAAATGCTTGTTGAGTCTGCTGTTGAGCAAGACGAAGACCTAATGATGGCTTACATGGAAGGTGAAGAGCCTTCTCTAGAAGATATCAAACGTTGTATCCGTAAAGGTACTCGTGATCTTGCGTTCTTCCCAACATACTGTGGTTCTGCATTCAAAAACAAAGGTATGCAGTTAGTACTAGACGCGGTTGTAGATTACCTACCTTCGCCTACAGAAGTTGACCCACAACCTCTAACTGATCCTGAAACAGGTGAGCCTACTGGTGAAGTAGCAACTGTTTCTGCAGATGAGCCACTTAAAGCGTTAGCGTTCAAAATCATGGACGACCGTTTCGGTGCACTTACGTTCATCCGTATCTACGCTGGTCGCATGAAGAAAGGTGACACAATCCTTAACTCAGCAACTGGTAAAACAGAGCGTATCGGCCGTATGGTTGAGATGCAAGCTGACGAGCGTAACGAACTTACTGAAGCACAAGCGGGTGACATCATCGCTGTTGTTGGTATGAAGAACGTTCAAACTGGTCACACTCTTTGTGATCCTAAGCACGAATGTACACTTGAAGCGATGATCTTCCCTGATCCAGTAATCTCAATCGCTGTTGCTCCTAAAGACAAAGGCGGTAACGAGAAGATGGGTATCGCGATCGGTAAGATGGTTGCAGAAGATCCTTCATTCCAAGTTGAAACTGACGAAGATTCAGGCGAAACCATCCTTAAAGGTATGGGTGAGCTTCACTTAGATATCAAAGTAGATATCCTTAAGCGTACTTACGGCGTAGACCTAGTTGTTGGTCAACCTCAGGTTGCTTACCGTGAAACTATCACGAAAGAAATCGAAGATAGCTACACGCATAAGAAACAATCTGGTGGTTCTGGTCAATTCGGTAAGATCGATTACCGCATCAAGCCAGGCGAGCAAAACTCAGGCTTCACGTTCTCTTCATCAGTTGTTGGTGGTAACGTACCTAAAGAATTCTGGCCTGCAGTTGAGAAAGGCTTCGCATCAATGATGCAAGAAGGTGTTCTAGCTGGCTTCCCAGTATTAGACGTTGAAGTTGAACTTTTCGACGGTGCTTTCCACGCAGTTGACTCATCAGCAATCGCGTTCGAAATCGCTGCTAAAGGCGCTTTCCGTCAGTCTATCCCTAAAGCGGGTGCACAACTTCTTGAGCCAATCATGAAAGTTGACGTATTCACTCCGGAAGACAACGTAGGTGACGTAATCGGTGACCTTAACCGTCGTCGTGGTATGATCAAAGACCAAGAAGCTGGCGCAATGGGCGTTCGCATCAAGGGTGATGTACCACTTTCTGAAATGTTCGGTTACATCGGCCACTTACGTACAATCACGTCAGGTCGTGGTCAGTTCTCTATGGAGTTCTCACACTACGCACCATGTCCTGCAAACGTTGCTGAAACAGTAATCGCTGCAGAAAAAGAGAAAAAAGCTGCTAAGTAATTAGCCTTTTAATTCTTTGAAAAAACCCGCACTAGTTGCGGGTTTTTTATATTCTAAAAAGATATTTAATTGATATAAACAAAACTATTCAATGTAAATGGTTGATTTTTGTTCAGTCCTTTTTATACCAACCCGCAATAATACTTAATCATTTTGAGGGATTAAACCTGTCGCTAACTGCGTTAAAAATTTCTCATTTAGAACAACTAAATAACGAAATTTTTGCCTTGTTATCAACGAGGTTTAATTGCCTCAAAATAGACTACTTAATTAAGCGGATTGGTATTAATTGTCGCAATCCAATAATCTCATTCTTTAGTATCTATATATCTCTAACATTAAGCTTAAAGTCTTGGTGTTGGTTTTTTAAGTGTTATTTTCATACAAAATTAATATTTCATAAAAGACTGTGTTTTTAGCAGGTTGCAATCCAAATATTGAAATGCACTTATAAAGTATTTTTATTCACTTGTGTACCTATTTTCAGCAATGTAGAATCGTGATAACAACCATTTTTAGTTATTTAGTATTAATTTTCTAAAGCTATCAAATTAAGATTTATATTTATGAAAATGATCAAGTTAAGTCCAAACTGGATTTTACAAGGAATCAAGATCGCGTTGGCTATGCTTATTGCATTAGTTGCCAACTCCTTTGGAACATCATTATTAATTATTATTTTGCCTGTATTACTTATATTTCTTGTGCTGAGCTATTTAGGGATGCGCTCTTTATATTGTTATAAGGCAGGGATATGTTACTCATTAGGCTTAGGAAAGCGTTATATAAATGCTGAGGACATTAAGGAAATTGAGTTTAAATCGGTGGCATTTTTGACTGTTTTTAGGGTTTTCCTTAATAATGGCAAAGTATTAAGGTTTATTAATTGGCAAATTGATGAGCAGCAACAGGGCTCGATAACAGCACTTTACCAACTTGACAATAAAGAAGAACAAATCGCTTAACGATACAAATAAAATGGCCGCGAAAGCGGCCATTTATTCATATTGTGTCGTTTATTTCTTTAGACGACGACGCAGTGCAAATGGTAAAGCTAGTAAGCTTAACCAAGCAAGTGAACCAGAATCATCATCTTTAGACTCTTTCTCTGCTTCATCTTCTTCAGTTACATCATCTGCTTCATCGTTAGTAATGTTGATGTATAGCAGTTGCGCTTCTGATAAGTTGCCTGCGCTATCCTGTGCACGGATCATCAGCGTAAGCTTGTCTTCTTCTTCGAAATCTAGCTCTTTAGCAACTGTGATTTCACCTGCGGCACTGATTGCAATCGCATCTGCATGCTCACCAACAATACTAAAACTTACTACAGGTGTGTAATCAGCATCGCCATCAGAGAAAACTAATTGGCCTATAACTGCGCCAATTTCACTGTTTTCTACGATTTCGAATGTTTGATCTGCTTCGATTATAGGTGCTTGTTGCTCAGGAATAGGCTCTGCAGATTGAATATCAATAATCACAGGATCGTGATCAGATGCACGATATGCATTATCTGCATAAAGGCCTGCTTGTTGTGTTGCTGACTTATACTCAAGGTTGTAGTCTAGGCTGATTGGCTCATCGGCATTGATATGCCAATCAGTCGCAGCAACAACTTTATCAAGCATAGATTCAGTTACTAGCGCGTGGTCAAGACTACCAATACGGCCAGAGAAGCTATAAGAGTAACCTAATGTATCACCGTCTAGTTCAGCAACCGCACTCTTAAGACCTTTGTCTGCAAATGCACGAATAGGATCTTCCATCGCGTAAGAGTTCATGTCACCCACTAGGATGATATCTTCATCTTCAACTTCAGTTGGGTAAGTTGCTAACCAATCTGCATAAGCATTAGCACCCGCAACACGGATTTCATTCCAACAGGCTTGACCATCGCCTAAGTCAGCATTATTACCCTCAGCGCTGCCACAGCCACCTTTAGATTTTAAGTGGGCAACTGCAACTGTGAAGATTTCTTCGCTTTCAAGAGATTGGAAGCTTTGGGCAATAGGCGGACGATTGCTGTAATCAAAAGGTTCAGCAGTTGTATGAGCTGCCTTACCTACTTCTGATACTTTATTTGAGCGATAAATTAAAGCTGTTGTGATTTGATCAGTACCAATTTTTTCAACATCAAAATCAACAAATGCGTAAGTGTTTTCTGCATCTTCGTCATTAAGTGCTGAAACTAGGCTTGCAATAGCACTGTTTTCACCGAAACCATCGTTTTCGATTTCCATTAAGCCAATGACATCAGCATTGATAGCTGTAATTGCACTGACAATTTTTGCTTGCTGACGAATAAACTCTTCTGCGCTGTCTGCACCACGGCTAGTTGGGAAACCTGCGCCTTGGCCATCACCATTGAAATAGTTTAATACGTTGAAGCTCGCTACACGAAGATCTGAATCTTCGTTAAGCTCTGGCGCATCGGTACGTGGGTTTGTTGCTGTAAACTCAGGTTGCACTGTAGGGTGAATGCGGTAACGGTTGAAACTGTAACCCATCACACCAGTAACAGTGTTTACTGTGTCACCCAAACGTAATGTGTTATATGCATCAAGACCTGTGCCTGGGTAGGCGATTGGATCAAGGTTTTGTTTTGTTGAACCATCGTCGAGTAAGATTTGTTTTTTCAGGTTTTCAGCTTCAACAGCATTTGCTGCATCACCCGGTAGTGCAATTTGAGTACCTTGGTATAAACGCTCAGTACCTAAGTCAACCTCACCATAACGGCCAAGACCGTAGTTGTTATTGACAACTAAAGGTTGATCTATGGTTACTAACATACCTTCATAGGCTTCAAGGTCTGCAACTTCAGCAACTGGTAAAGTAACAACGGTTGGATCTGTAGATAGGCCTGTAGCACAGATTTCAACTTGGCTTACATCACCTAGCTGTGTCGCGCTGTAGTATTCAGCTACGCTACCTTTAACACGTACATGATCACCAACGGCAACATCAGTATCTGCGAAATAAACAAATACACCTTCAGAGGTAAGTGGGTTTGTATCAGCATCCGCAGCAAGTGAGCTAATAAAGAAGCCTTTTAGCTGATCATCACCTTGGAAGTCTGCGGTCACTACACCTTCAACTTCAACTTCAGTGTCAATAAGTGGGCTGTCGCCGCCTTCACCTTGAATTGCGTTGATTAATGTTTTTGTTGCTCCACACTCAAGCGGAGTAACTGGCTCTGGCTCAGGAGTTGGTTCTGTGCTTTCACCGTATTGACCAATATTGCTAAAATCATTTTGGTCGAATTGTTCCCATTCTTCGCTAGGGTTAAATGCTGATGTTGCATCAGTACGACCTGAAGTCACAGTCGTTTTACGACGTAGTGTTTTATTGGCTGTTGTTACACCACCTTCATCCCATGCTGAACCAGGATCAACACCTAGTTGACCAAAGCTATCAACTATTTCACCGTCTTTAGTTAGGACTAGTGCGTCATCACCGTTGAAGTAAGTAATAGTTGATTCTATATCGGCTTTTGTCTTCAATTCATCAACAGAACCAGCGTTAACAATAACGTAGGTCGCATTTGCTGCAAGTGTACCTGTTAAAGCTAAGCTGTTGTTTGGATCTGCTAGGTCTCCATTACCATTTGAGTATAAAGAGATAGTGTAACCATCAAGCGATAGTTCAGCGCCAGAGTTGTTGTAAAGTTCTACCGCTTTATTATTAGAGCTTCCTTCAACGTATTCAGAGATGATTAGGTTGGCAGAAGCAGGCGCGCTCAGGCTTGCAATAACAAGCGCGAGCGGCGTTAATTTTGTATTTATCATTATTTTTCCCGTGTATGTATTTTTAAAGTCCCAATATGGGACACAGTACTTTAAGAAAAATCTATGACAAATTAAATACAAAATGTTAATAAAATAGGAATAATTTCCAATTTTTAGAACATTTACTTTAGATTAGTTATTTTTTAACCAAACTGCTGCTTGTTTTGCAAAATAAGTTAGGATGCCATCTGCGCCAGCACGCTTAAATGCTAATAATGACTCCATGATTATTGCTTCTTCTGCAAGCCAACCGTTATCAATGGCTGCTTTATGCATGGCATATTCACCACTGACTTGGTAAGCAAATGTTGGTACACCAAATTCATCTTTTACGCGACGTACAACATCTAAATATGGCATGCCAGGTTTCACCATTACCATGTCTGCACCTTCTTGAAGGTCAAGGGCTACTTCACGAATAGCTTCATCAGAGTTGGCAGGGTCCATTTGATAGGTCTTTTTATCGGCGCCTTTCAAGTTACCTGCAGAGCCCACTGCATCACGGAACGGACCGTAGTAGCTTGAAGCGTATTTTGCAGAGTAAGCCATAATACGAGTGTGGATATGGCCTTCGGCTTCGAGTGCTTCACGAATTGCACCAATGCGTCCATCCATCATATCTGAAGGTGCGACTATATCGGCACCTGCTTCGGCATGTGATAGCGCTTGCTTAACTAAGATTTCAGTTGTTACATCATTAATCACGTAACCATCTTCATCAATTATGCCATCTTGGCCATGTACTGTGAACGGGTCAAGTGCAACATCAGTGATCACACCAAGCTCAGGAAGCGCTTCTTTTAATGCGCGAACTGTACGCTGTGCTAATGCATCAGGGTTGTAGGCTTCTTCAGCTAGTAAAGATTTTTTATCGCTAGGTGTTACGGGGAAAAGAGCAACGGCAGGTACACCTAATTCAACGAGTTCTTTTGCTTCTTCAAGTAGTAAATCAATAGAAAGGCGCTCTACGCCTGGCATAGACTCAATAGCTTCGCGGCGGTTTTTACCTTCTAAAACAAATACAGGAAAAATAAGGTCATTAACGGTCAGTTGGTTTTCAGCCATTAGGCGACGAGAGAAGCCATCACGACGCATGCGGCGCATACGTGTATAAGGGAAAAGGTCGAGTCCTGATTGGGCCATGCTTGTATACTCCTAGTTTGGTAGAGGATAACTCACTACGCGATTTCGACCTGATTGCTTAGCATGATATAAGGCTTTGTCGGCATAGTCAGTGAATAAACTTGGGTTATTAATGTCTTCAGCAATTGCGCTGTAAACACCTGCACTCAAAGTAAATTTAATCGTTGTTCCGGCAACTATTATATCAGTCTTTTCTGCGGCTTTGCGTATTTGTTCGGCAATTTCTAATGCACCTGTCAGTGGCGTATTAGGCAATAGCACGACAAATTCTTCGCCGCCGTAGCGGGCCACTTCATCGAGAGGTCGTTTCAAGTGCTGTTTAATGACATCGGCAGCAGATTGAATGGTTTGATCACCACTTAAATGACCGTAGGTGTCATTAATTGCTTTGAAATGGTCAATATCTAACATGATTATGGCTAAAGGTGTTTGTTCACGTCGCGAGCGACGAATATCCATCAGTAGCTTTTTATCGAAGTAACGGCGGTTCTTGGTTTTTGTCAGCGCGTCTTCCATATTGAGTTGTTCAAGCTCTCGGTTTTTCTCTTCAAGCTCGCGTAACGTCACTTGTAACTCAAAGGTACGCTCCTCGATATTTGCTTCAAGGTCTTGGCGCGCTTGTTCTTGCAGTTCAAGGCGTTCGCGCATTAAGGTATCTTTAGCTTTGCTTTCTGCTAATGCATTTTGTTGTGCTGCGACTTCAGCATCGCGCTGCATCAAAAACAATTTTATGACTGCATAACTCAAGCTCAAGCTACAAACCAAAAAGCAAATGAAGGTGAGTGAAAGCACGCCGATATTTAAATTAAATGGGTTAAATACTCCTAGTGCGCTGTAAATAATGGCGCAGAAAAAAGCGAATAGGGCGATTAGAAAAGCGCTACAAGGCTGTTTATACTCACGGTTAAACTGCTTTAGAGCAATACTTGCAAAGATGATAAGCACCACAGGTAAACTTAATAAGCAAAGTGTAATTGCAATATGAATTGGTAAGAACCACATTATTACAGTGACAAGCACTACGACCCACGCTAACCAATTCTTAAAGCGATTTAAGCGAGATTTGGCAAAGCCAAATATATACCCTTGCAATGGCACAAATAACGCACCACAGATAAAAAATAGGGTCGGAATAGTCAATTGTTGAAACGATGAACCGCTCGGTTGTAAGTAACGATAACCAAAGCCATAAAGGTACACTAACGACAACCAAAGTAAGGTAAGTAATAATCCTGTGTAGGCGAAATAGCGGCGCCTAGAAAAGCCATAAAGTACTAAATTAGTGAGTGCGAGCGATAAAATAAAACCGACTAATAAACCGTACAATAAATTGAACTTACTTTTGTGTTTTAGGTATTCAGCGGGGCTCCAAAGGCTTAGAGGCACTCTTAAGCCACCGTTGTTTTTAACTTTAAGGTAGATTTCGGAATGGCTGGCTTTTGGGATAGTTAATGAGGCTAACAGCGATTCATTCTTAATTTGACGATTGGCTAAAGGAACGGCGTCACCTATTTTGGTGTTAAATAATACATGCCCACCTTGCAGATGAAAGACACTTACTTCATCGAGCAAAGGGTTATCTATCGATAATATCAGAGGGACATCATCTAATGAGGTGTTTTTTATCGATAGCTTGAGCCACATGGGCTTTAAGATCATGCCTAGATTTAAGGTTTCACCTCCGATTGTCTGCCATTTTACATTAGCATTGCTAAATGCTTGTTGTTGAGTAATAGGATCAAGAGTGTACTCAACATTAAGCGTATGTTGAGATTTGAATTGTGAACTAACAACAATGGAGTTAGCCTGCAAGTAAGGAGTAAATAAAACAACGAAGAGTACGCCACACAGTGACCATAGGCGCTTCATCTTAACCCTTAGTGGTAAATAATTGCCAAAAGTTTAGTGTAGTGTGTTTTGCAACATCAGTAAATTCGCATCCTTTCAAATCAGCAATTTGCTGGCATATATAAGGAAGGTTCTGAGGCTCATTGCGGCGAGATTTCGGTCTTGGTCTGATATTTCTCGGCATCAAAAAGGGGGCATCGGTCTCAATTAACAAACGATTCAAAGGAATTGACGGTACCAAGGCCTGTAGTTGCTCACCTCTGCGCTCATCGCATACCCAGCCCGTGACACCAATATAAAGCCCCATAGCTAGGTAGTTTTGTAATGCATCTTGGTCACCAGTAAAGCAGTGCAATACACCTCGCACCTTATAGTCACTCAAAATTGCGAGCATATCTTCGCAGGCATCTCGTTCATGCAAGTACACTGGCATATCAAGCTGTTCAGCAAGCTTCAGTTGGCGTCTAAACACGCTACGCTGCACATCTCGAGGAGAAAAGTCACGATTGTAATCTAAACCACACTCACCAATGGCAACCACTTCCATGTTTTGGCTAAGAGTCATTAAGTGTTCTTCAAGGTGTTTATCTGCTGTTTTTGCATCGTGAGGATGAACCCCTGCTGTGCAATACTGATTGAACTGTTTGGCGAGTTTCAAAGAAGTTTGGCTGCTCTGAAGATCGCAGCCAATAAGCAGCATTTGTGTTACATCTGCCTCAGCGGCACGTTGTAACACAGCGTCATGAATATCATCAAATTGATGATTGCTTAAGTTGACACCAGCATCAACTAGCGAAGTGCTCATTAGTTAGTACGTTTTACACGAATCGAACGGTTTTGACCTTTAACTTTTAGGAGGAAAGAATTGAAAATACCTCGTTCAATTATGACAACATCTTGTGCTTTTAAACGTAAGCTATCAGAGCCAACTTGACGCCATTGCTGACCATTATCAAGCTCGATGATCAGTTCACCATAAGGTGCTTTTTTTACGCTTTTTACTAAGGAACTTATTTGGTCATCGTTAACTTTTGCAACTTCTTTATGCTCTAAACCAAAGTCTTCATTTTTTGTTTTTACAATTTGTTCGCTTGTTGCAGCTGCAACAGGCGCCGCGACAACAGCTGCTGTAGAGCTTGCTGCAGGTTGTTTAATTTGTTGTTTTGTTGCTGGTTTAGACAGCGATTTACCAGCCATTACGTTGTCGTAACAAAGTAAGCGATTAAAATCATTTTCAACAAAAGTACACGCTTGTAGTGCTTGTAAGTTAACTTCGTTTGCTTGAGTAGTACCAGCAATTGTTAAAAGAGCAACGAAGGGAATGAGTTGTTTTTTCATTTTATTCCTCGGATTCCTGTTGAGGCTTGGCGGTATAAAATGCAGCCAAAATTAAACCTAATTCAAATAATAACAGCATGGGTAATGCTAGTAATGTCTGTGACAGTACATCAGGAGGTGTTAAAAACATGGCAACCACAAATACACCTACCACAATATAAGGTCGTTTTTCTTTTAAACTTTTTGTTGTTGTAGCACCACTCCAGCATAACAGCATGATGGCGACGGGTATTTCAAACGCAATACCAAAAGCAAAAAACAGTTTTAAAGCAAAACTTAAATAGCTACTAATATCAGGCGCTAATGTCATCATATCAGGGCCAGCGTTAGTAAAAAACCCTAAAATGATTGGCAGCACTACAAAGTAGCAAAATGCGATACCACTATAAAATAGCAAAATACTCGAGGCCAAAATCGGCATTAGCATACGCTTTTCATGTTGATACAAGCCGGGTGCTATAAAGCTCCAAACTTGGTGCAGTATCATTGGAATAGCAGCAAATAAAGCCACAAATAGGGTGAGTTTAAACGGTGCAAAAAAGGGTGCTGTTACATCCGTTGCGATCATGGTGGCAGTGCTTGGCAAATTTGCAATAAGAGGTGCTGCAACAAAGCTATAAATATCGTTGGCAAAATAAACCAAGCTGATAAATATTAGCAAAATGCTTAACAAAGCTTTCATGAGTCGATTTCGCAACTCAATTAAGTGGCCAACAAAGCCTGTGTGAGCTTGCTCGGTCATAATTTACTATTCATCATCGTTGTTATTGACCACAAAAGCAGAGATTAAATTCACTTTTTTTCATCATTATTTTTAATTTCTGCTTTTTCAGGCGTGTCTTTCTTGTAACTGTGGGTGACTGACTGGGCAGCCTTTTGTAGTTCGTTTACAGAGTCTTGCAGATCTGGAGAGAGTTCTTGCAAATTTTGTTGCTCTGCTTTTTTTAAGTTTTCGTGAAGCTCATGGATACGGAGTTCTTCGTTCACTTCAGCTTTCACTGAGTTGGCGACTGATTTTAATGTTTTTACCCAGCGGCTCACAGTGCGAATTGCCACAGGCAAGCGCTCTGGACCTAATACAATCAGACCTACGATCAGTACGACAACAAGTTCCCACATCCCCATGTTGATTAAGCCTTATGGTCGTCTTTGCTTTTCTCTACGGTTTCTTTGCTTTGCGTGTTAGAAGATTTTTCTATCTGCTCGCTTTTTGCGTTAGTTTGGTCTTCATCAGACACTGCTTTTTTAAAGCCTTTTACAGCACTGCCTAAATCACCGCCAATGCCACGAAGTTTCTTTGTGCCAAATAACAAAACGATGATTGCTAAAATAATGATTAATTGCCAAATACTGATACCACCAAAACCCATGGGTTACTCCGTTTTTATCAAATTTTTAGAATAGACTTGTCTCGATTATACTCACCAAAACATAAATAGCACTTAGTTTATGTGCTTCGCCATGCAGCAATAAAGCCCGCTACAGCAAAGCCAGCGGTAATTGCGCTCGCAACTAAATCATGCTGTAAATAACATAAGCCTGAAACAATCAAGCAGCTACCAGCAAAGATGCTAAGTAACAAAGGTTTAGCAGATTGCGGCGCTGGCAATTGTACAGGTTGTTGTTGACGCTTTAAGTTTTGATAAATTAAATCAGGTAATTCAGGCATTTTTTCTGCCCAAAATGGCAAGTTCGCATACATTTTTTTCATTACTGCAAGCGGACCAACTTGTTCTTTGACCCAATCTTCTAGAAAAGGTTTAGCAGTTTTCCATAGATCAAGCTGCGGATACAGTTGTCTGCCAAGGCCTTCAACATACAACAGCGTCTTTTGCAGTAACACTAATTGCGGTTGAACTTGCATATTAAAGCGACGAGCCGTATTAAACAGGTTGACTAACACATGGCCAAACGAGATTTCAGCTAATGGTTTATTAAAAATGGGCTCACACACAGTACGAATAGCAAACTCAAACTCTTCGATGCTGGTATCGGCGGGTACCCAGCCAGAATCAACGTGTAGTTGCGCTACTTGGCGATAATCACGGTTAAAAAAGGCAATAAAGTTTTCTGCTAAATAGCGCTTATCTTCACGATTAAGGGTGCCTACAATACCGCAATCAATACCGATATATTGTGGGTTATGAGGGTTTTCGCGAGAAACGAAAATATTACCCGGGTGCATATCTGCATGGAAGAAACTGTCACGGAATACTTGCGTGAAAAAGACTTCTACTCCGCGTTCGGCTAGTAGCTGCATATTGGTATTTTGCGCAAGCAATGCTTCAGTATCTGATACAGGAATTCCGTAAATACGCTCCATTACCAATACATTACTACGACTGTAATCACTGTATACAAAAGGGATGTAAAGTGAATCTGAGTCTTCAAAGTTACGGCGTAGCTGTATTGCATTCGCCCCTTCTCGCATTAAGTCGAGTTCATCCAACAAGGTTTTTTTGTACTCGTTTACGACTTCAATAGGACGTAAACGTTTAGCCTCTTTTAATAACTTTGCAACTAATCGAGCGACTTTTTGCATCAGCATTAAGTCAGCATCAATTTGCTCTTTTATATTGGGGCGTATGACTTTAATTACCACATCTTGAGCTGCGCCATGCTCATCAATTAAGGTAGCAGTATGGACTTGTGCGATCGATGCTGATGCTAAAGGTGTTTGCGAAAAGTCACTGAACAATTCACTAATATCATTAATTCCCAGCGCTTTTTCGATAAGCTGCTGGGCAAGTTCACCTTCAAAAGGTTCAACCTGATCTTGTAGTAGTGCAAGCTCTAATGCGACATCATGAGGGAGTAAGTCACGGCGTGTTGAAAGCATTTGGCCAAACTTGATCCATACCGGGCCAAGTTCTTGTAGAGCAAGTCGCAAGCGCATACCTGCAGGTTTATCTTTATGTTGGTTGCGTAACCAAAATAAGCTTCCGCGTCCGAGCTTTGCAAACCAAGGCACTCTTTTACGCGGAATTAATTCGTCTAAGCCGTAGCTCAGAAGGGTTTTAGTGATGTAATAAAGACGAGCAGACGACACACAAGTTCCTTAGCGCATTAGCGTGACTGTAACAGCGCGTTAATTCGCATCTCTAATTGAGATACTTGGCTTTTTAATTGGCGATTTTGCTGTTTAAACTCAGCAAGCTCAAGAGGGTGTATGGTCACTGCTAACTCATCTTGGCAAAGTGTTGTTAAGGTATTTTCTAACTTACTCTTTGTTTGTGAACCACGACGTTTTAAGGTTTGTAAAGAGAGCCACAACTGTTGTGCTGGGGCATCGCCAATGTATCGAGAAAAGTGCTCTGGCCAGTCAATATCAAGCTCTGCAAAAGCATTGCTAAAGCCTTGTGCAAGATTTAAATCGCCTTGCAAGTCGAGCTTATCTTGGCGAATGAGTTGCGTTAGCATTGACGGATCTTTAAGCGCCAACAAGGTATTGATATCAGCGCTGATCATGCAGTCAAAATTGCGCTCTTGCGTACTGTATAAATGAATTTGCTCGTCGCTGTATACGCACAAAATTGACTGTTGCCAATCACGTATCTCAACCAACAGCTGTTTATCAGCAATTGCTGCAAGTTTGCCTTTTAACTGAGGGTCTAACTGCAGCAGTTGATTAATGATTCGTTCGACGAGTGATAACAGAGCGTTTGCTAACATCGCGTTACCTACTTAATTAATAGAGTTTTTAGTATTTAAAACCACGATGGAGGGCAACAATACCGCCAGTAAGATTTTGATAACTAGTTTGTTCAAAACCTGCATCTTCCATCATGCTTTTTAACGTTTCTTGATCTGGATGCATTCGGATAGATTCCGCAAGGTATTGATAAGACTCGCCATCATTCGCTACTAGCTCACCCATTTTAGGTAAGATATTAAATGAATAGAAGTCATAGGCTTTGCTCAGTATTTCTTGTTCTGGTTTAGAGAATTCAAGTACTAATAAGCGACCGCCAGGCTTCAGAATACGATACATTGAGCGTAGTGCTTTATCTTTATCGGTAACGTTACGAAGACCAAATGCGATAGTGATCAAGTCAAAGCTGTTATCAGGAAATGGCAATGCTTCTGCATTCATTTGTACATATTCAATATTGCCAACACGACCAAGGTTACGAAGTTTCTCGCGGCCAACTTTCAGCATTGAAGAGTTAATATCGCCTAAGATAACCTGACCCGTTTCACCAACTAATTGACTAAATTTAGCGGTTAAATCACCAGTACCGCCCGCAAGGTCTAATACATAGTGACCTTTACGAACACCTGAACTTGCAATAGTTTGGCGTTTCCATAAACGATGAATACCGAACGACATAAGATCATTCATTACGTCATACTTTGCAGCGACTGAGTGGAATACATCTGCAACCATTGATGCTTTGTCGTTTTCAGCAACGGTTTTATAGCCAAAATGCGTGGTCTTTTCTTGATTCTCGTTCATGATTAATCTCTATCGTGGCAATAAAGACTAGTGTACTTGATTGTGGCTGTGGGGTGCAATTTGATTATAACTAAATCATCAGATTAGCGTGGCTTTTCATGACTTAGCGCAGTGTTAAACTTTATTGACCGGCAATAAAACTACTTTGTCCAAGCGACTTGGCTTTAGCAGCTGCTAAAGAAGCTTTACGGGCTAAACTATTAAAGTCACCATCGCCTTCATGTTTCGCGATACCAAGGGCTAGGGTGATAGCAGGTAGTTTGGTGCCATTTCTTGAGCTTACAAAGCGTAGCTTTTCGACACCATTTCGTACTTTTTCAGCTATTAAGTTGGCAGTTTCAGGCTCTATGTCAGCAAGTAAGATGGTAAATTCATCCTTACTTGTGCGCCCTGGCAAACCACTTTCTTGTACGTATTTTTGCACTTGCTTCGCGACTTTACTTAAAATGACTTCACCAATTACATCACCATAGTTTTCAATAAAATGGTTCAGGTTCTCAATGTGGATAGAGATAGCACAAACTGCTTTATTTTGGCCGATCCAGAGTTGGGTTTGTTGATTTAAGTAATGGCGCTTGTATAGGCCTGTTTGTTGGTCGGTAATGTGTTGTTTGCGTAATTGAGTGAGCTGCTTTTGGGTTTTTTCTTGTATTGATTTGGCTTTTGCTATTTCTTGCTTAAATTGACGATGCTGGTTGAGCAGTACTTCAGATTGCTTACTGAGCATTTTTAATGCGTGACGCGTTTGTTCAATATTGTTTTCATCGATTGAATGCACACAGTCACTAACTTGATCAGCAAAGCGCACAATATTTTGCTCGTTATTGCTAGCATTACGTGAAAGGGTATTAATGACTGAGTCAACGTTGCGAACAATGGCGGTTTTCATTTTATGGCCTTGTTCTATAAAATCGAAATACAGCTGTTCTACATAGACACAATCAATGGCTTTTCTTTGTGCAATGGCGCGGTCAATTGTGGCATTAAGTTTGGGGTTAGATTGGCTGACGTAGGTGTAAACAACTTGGTAATTAAGTGGTGACGGCGGTAATGCATGGTGTTCTAAAAAGATACATACCTTTGTCATTTTTTCTTGAGCAATAGCCATGGGATCATGGAACATCATTTTTCAATACCACTAAATACGCATATCAACCAATTAATCATCTCTTCCGTAAAGTGTATTTGCTTCCAAGCATAAATACTGAGTCTACAGTAATCTGTAATCAGCCTATTTAAAAGCAAAATCGCTAATTTTGGAACTTAAATTTGTTCTGTTTGTGTCTATTAGCTGATTTTCTCAACAACTTTAACAAGTGTAATTAAAAATTGCTTAAAGCTTGCACATTGATGCTTCCCCAGTGATGCTAATTTGAGCGCATTTAAACTGAGCTTGGTCGCATTTGCTTGGGTTTTAGTCAGTGCTGCGCTACTTTAGCAATACTGATTAAAACTAAAAAGAATGCTATGAAACAAACACTGTCGCGAACTTTAAACCGTTCTGTTATTGCGGTTGCTTTAGCTTGTACTTTAAGCGCTTGCCAGGTAACAAATATTGATGCTGATCAGCAATTTACTCAAGTAGCCGAAAATATTGTTAATTACCGTCAAAGTATCAGTCCATATGGTAAAGAAAATGGCGTAGATGGTTATTTATTAGAAAACCTATCAGCAGAGTTTCTAGAGCAAAAATATAAGAAAAATACAGCGTTACTCGCCGATTTAGATGCTATAGACCGTGATAAATTATCTGAAGAAAACCGCATCAACCTAACTATTTTACGTGGTCAAGTGCAAAATAGTGTCGATGAATATGTGTTTAACACGCATTATATGCCACTAACGTCTGAGTATGGGTTTCATTCTAGCTTATCATTTATGATTTCAAGCTCTGACTACACAAAAGAACAAGATTACCAACTATATCTTGCTAAATTACAGCAAATTCCTCGCTATTTTTCGCAAAATATTGGTTGGATGCGCAAGGGTCTTGAGGTGGGGCTGACTCAACCTAAGGCTGTTTTAGAAGGGTATCAAGACTCAATTACTGCGTATATTGTTGATGATGCAACAGAGTCAGAATTCTACAAACCATTTTTAAAAAATACCGCAGGTATTAGTGACAGCGAATTTGCAGCATTGCAAAAGCAAGCGCAAACTATCATTAAAGAGCAGGTTATTCCGGCTTATCAAGGTTACTTAACTTTCTTTAATAATGAATATCAGCCAGGTGCACGAACAGACATTGGTATTTCTAGTACGCCAAACGGTAAAGCGTTTTACGAAAACCGTGCTAAATACTATACCACCACAGATATGACGCCAAAAGAAATCCACGAGCTGGGTTTACAAGAAGTGGCACGCATTCGTGCCGAAATGGAAAAAATTATTAAGAAAGTAGGTTTTGAAGGCTCATTTGCTGATTTTGTCCACTTTTTACGTACTGATCCGCAATTTTACGCAAAAACACCAAAAGAACTGCTAAAAGAAGCCTCTTACATCGCTAAGAAAATGGATGCTCAATTACCTAAGTTATTCCACACCTTACCAAGAATGCCTTATGGTGTTGCGCCAGTGCCAGCGAGTATTGCACCTAAATATACAACTGGCCGTTACTCAGGTTCTCGTCGCGATGACCAAGCGGGTTATTATTGGGTTAATACCTATGCGTTAGACAAGCGTCCATTGTATGTTCTTGAAGCATTAACTTTGCACGAAGCTGTTCCGGGGCACCACTTGCAAATCTCACTTAATGCGGAACTTGAGTCACTGCCAAGTTATCGCCGTAATGCTTATTTATCGGCATTTGGTGAGGGTTGGGGCTTATATTCAGAGTTTTTAGGTATCGAAGCGGGTTTTTATCAAGACCCATACAGTGACTTTGGTCGTTTGACCTATGAAATGTGGCGTGCAGCTCGTTTAGTGGTTGATACAGGTATGCATATGTATGGCTGGAGCCGCGAGCGTGCGATGAAGTTTATGAGCGAAAATACCGCGCTTTCATTGCATAATGTGAAGACCGAAACCGACCGTTATATTTCATGGCCTGCACAAGCTTTGTCATACAAAATTGGTGAGTTAACAATTAAACGTTTACGCCACGAAGCTGAGCAAGCGCTTGGTCAAGATTTTGATATTCGCGAATTTCATCATCAAATATTACGTCATGGCTCAGTGCCAATGTCAGTACTTGAAGAGCAAATTCAACTTTATATTAAAGCTGAGTTAGCCAAACGAGCAGCATAGCGGCATAAAAGAAACGAAAAGGCGTGATTTAAATCACGCCTTTTTTGTTTATTGCACCTAATATAAACAACTTATATGATTTGATAGATGTCATTTCACAAAGGGGCCTTGGATGAGTGATTTTATAATTTTTAGTATCGATGTATTTGCCAGTTTATTTATTTTTGCATTAGGCATCGTTTTGCTAGTGATTGTGTGTTTTTACATTAGTGATGTAACGCAATCTAAACATGCTATTCGCCGTAACTACCCAGTGATTGGCCGCTTTCGTTACTTTTTTGAACGCCAGGGGGAATTTTTCCGTCAGTACTTCTTTGCTATGGATAGAGAAGAATTACCCTTTAACCGTGCAGAGCGGAGTTGGGTGTATCGTGCTGCGAAGAATGTTGACCGTACGACGGCCTTTGGTTCAACTCAGAGTCTTGAAGCGACAGGAACCGTAATGTTTATGAATTGCGCGTTTCCTACCTTAGATGAAGAGGCGCTCGATCCTAGTGAAGTCACTTTAGGACCTTATTGTCCTAAACCCTATACCACAAATGCATTATTTAATATTTCAGGCATGAGCTTTGGTGCACTATCTAAGCCGGCTGTTCGAGCACTATCTCGAGGTGCTAAATTAGCTGGCTGTTGGATGAACACAGGTGAAGGCGGGCTAAGCTCTTATCATCTTGAAGGTGGTGCTGATATCGTGTTTCAGATCGGCACGGCAAAATATGGTGTACGAGATGAGCACGGTAAATTAAGCACCGAAAAACTCAAAGCAATTGCTGATCACGAACAAGTTAAAATGTTCGAAATTAAAATGAGCCAAGGCGCAAAACCCGGTAAGGGAGGTATGTTGCCGGGACGTAAAGTGACTGCAGAAATCGCAAAAATTCGGGGGATTCCTGAAGGGCAAGACTCAATTAGTCCAAATGGTCATCCTGAGATTAAATCACCAGCTGACCTACTTGATATGGTCGCCATGGTGCGCAATACCACGGGCAAACCCACAGGTTTCAAAGCGGTGATTGGTGAATACACTTGGCTCGAAACCTTATTCAGTGAAATTAATAACCGTGGCATTGAATCAGCCCCAGATTTTATCACAATAGATAGTGCCGATGGTGGTACGGGCGCTGCCCCTCAGCCTTTGATGGATTCTGTGGGGTTGCCCCTGCGAGAAAGCTTACCTTTGGTTGTTGATTTATTGAAGAAACATGGGCTTAGAGAGCGAGTGAAAGTGATTGCCTCGGGTAAGTTGATTGTACCATCTAAAGTTGCTTGGGCATTGGCATTGGGCGCTGACTTTATTGTTTCAGCTCGTGGTCACATGTTTTCGCTTGGTTGTATTCAAGCATTGCAATGTAATAAAGATACCTGCCCAACCGGCATTACTACGCATAATGAACGCTTACAACGAGGCTTGGATGTAACAGACAAAGCCCAGCGTGTTGCTAACTATAATAAGTACATTCATTACGGCGCAGGGCTTATAGCCCATTCGTGTGGCGTATCAAGTGCCAGAGAGCTGGCTCGTCAGCATGTGCGGGTGGTACAAGAAAATGGCTTATCAGAACCGCTCGATAAAATGTATGAGCACTACAATAAATAATCTAGTTGGGTTGAATAATTAAAAGGCGCATTGAGCGCCTTTTTAAATTTTTGACTATTAGTTTAATAAACTGATTAACAAAGAAAAGAACTCGTCTTTATTATTACAGCTTGTGGCATTGAGCATCAGTTGCTCGCCGAGTACAAGTGTTTGTTGTTGTACTGCTAAACGCGCTTGTTCATCTTCAATTCCATCGATATCAGCAACATGGGCTAAACCAATAGTACGGCGAATAAGTTCAGCGCCACAGTAGCCAATCGCATCTCGCAGTACTTGTTGTAAGTAATCTTCGCTAAAAGCGCGATTTGCAAAGCTAATATCAGTTGCTTCGTTACTTGCCAGGTTTAGCCAATGTTGTTCAAATTGGCTATAACAGTCTTGTAAGCAGGTTAATAAATGGGTTTGGTATTGGCGGCGCTTTGCTTGCTCAGCGATACGCGCGTTTTGGGCGCAGTAATTTAGTAACAAATTACCCATAAATGAGCCGATATCAAAACCAACAGGACCAAAAAAGCCGAACTCTGGATCGATCATTTTGGTGGTATTGCTATCAACAAAAATACTGCCGCTATGCATATCACCATGTAATAAAGTTTGTGGGCAAGATAAGAATTTAGCTTTTAATTTTGCTGCTGCTAGTTTTAAAGCATCATTATTACGAATACTTTCGACGTGCTCATTAAGCTCAGCTGGGAAATTATTGCGCTCATGCTCAATGTACGGATCAGTAAAGAATAAGTCTTCTGTGATCTTACATAAATCAGGATTAATAAATTGACTGACTTTGGCTTTTTTATCTTCAGCAGATAAGTAAAAGTCTGAGTTATAAAAGCCTGTTCGGCTTAAATAGAGCGCAACATGACTTGCCAATAATGGAAATTGCTCTGCGTTGATTTGTGCGCCACGTAAAATTTGTAACTCACCTAAATCTTCTAATACAGTTAAAGCCAGTTCTACATTATGATGCAATATCGCCACGGTATGCTCTGGACATAACTGACCATGATTAATCAATACTTCGGCTTCAATGCGTGCGCGGTCCAAAGATAACGGCCATGACTCACCTACACAACGGGCGTAAGGAAGTGCTTGTTTTAAAATTACACTATTGTTGTGCTGATCAGCAACACGAAAAACTAAGTTTAAGTTTCCGTCGCCAAATTCGTATGCACTAAGCTTTGCATCATTAGTGAATACTGAAATTCGCTTACTTTCAATAAGTTCTTTAATGTAATCAACAGCATGCTCTGCAGTGAAGGCAGTATATTTAGCCATGGCTTAATCTCGTAATACAATTAACTTTAAGCATTCTATATCTGTAACCGTTTAGATGTCCATACATCTAACTTGTTAGTTCTCAAAACTGATGTAAAATAACGACTCATCTAAATTAGTTATCTGGATTTTGTATGCAAGATCTCATCGCGAGCAGTATTAAATATCAGCAAGGTACGCTAACCGTGCTTGATCAGTATTTGTTGCCACATCAACAGCATTGGCATGTATGTAACGATGTTGAAACGATGAAAGATTTGATTCTGACTTTGAAAATCCGGGGCGCACCTTTAATCGGCTTAGGTGCTAGCTTATTGGTTGCACATTTAGCTGAGCAGGGCATGAGTCAATCAGCACTTTCTACTACCATTGATGAACTTGAAGCAACACGCCCCACAGCAGTAAACCTTATGCACTGTATGGCCAAGTTACGTGAAGCGCTAACAGAGACTGATTTTGTTGCTGCTGTTGTCTCCACTGCTGAGCAGTTATTTAAAGAAGATATTGCCCTTTGCGATAGTATGGCTGAACGTGGTGCTGCCTTGGTTGATAAAGGCGACAACATTTTAACCCATTGTAATACAGGTGCGTTAGCGACTGCGGGTGTTGGCACTGCATTAGGGGTGATTTATAAAGCGCAGCAACGTCATGGTGATATTCATGTTTGGGTTGATGAAACACGACCGTTACTGCAAGGCGGTCGTTTAACTGCTTTTGAGCTCGAGCGTTGGCAAATTCCTTACACTTTGATTTGCGATAACATGGCGGCCAGTTTAATGGCTGCGGGCAAAGTCGATAAGATATTTGTGGGCGCAGATCGTATTGCTGCAAACGGAGATTTTGCCAATAAGGTAGGCACTTATAACCTCGCTGTGTTAGCGCATTTCCATAACATTCCATTTTATGTTGTAGCGCCACTCACGACACTTGATACGCAAACGATATGTGGTGCGGATATCGAAATTGAACAGCGCAGCCCCAACGAAGTCCGTGGTGTTAGTGGCAGCTTTGGCGAAGCTATGTGGGCACCGACTAATGCACAGGTTTATAACCCAGCATTTGATGTTACCCCTGCTAGTTTGGTCACGGGCTGGGTGCTCGATAGCGGTGTTTATGATCAGACCGATATTGAGCAAGGTATTCTAAAGCAGTTAAAAGAGTAAATTATTCTGCACTTTTTTCTGTATAGAGCTCAATACTATTTTGACTATTTGCAGTTATGAATGAAATTGCGAGCTTGTCATTATTTGCATTGATATGGGAAATAAAGTGCAAACGCTGCATTTGAAGTGCGAGTTCTACATTTTGCATGTTCGCTAAATTAATACTA
Source organism: Pseudoalteromonas apostichopi (assembly GCF_030297135.1). Classification (NCBI taxonomy): domain Bacteria; kingdom Pseudomonadati; phylum Pseudomonadota; class Gammaproteobacteria; order Alteromonadales; family Pseudoalteromonadaceae; genus Pseudoalteromonas; species Pseudoalteromonas apostichopi. Next base: position 1,544,784 of record NZ_AP028065.1, on the reverse strand, counting down.
TACACTTCAGTTTCCGTGGCGATATACAAGCTGTGTTGGTTGCTTGCCATAGAGATAATTGAAGGCTTCAGCTCGATTAGTTTATCTGGGGTCGTCAGTTCACTATAGGTATTGCTGTCACTATCTAAAAGCAGATATTTACCGTACTTAGAATGTACGATTAGTTGAGTATCGTCATACCAAGCAATTGCCAATGGGGTGTCTATGGTGCTTTTGACAATTTGATCGCTGTTGGTGTGTAAAATCATTATTTGGTTTTGCTGACTGCTAAGCTCAGTATAAATTACTGCAATTTTATTACCTCTGACCGCTGCCAGTTTGCTGTTCCCAGGTAATGTCCAGTGCTTAATTTCTGAAAAGTCATGGGCATTTAGTAAGCTGAGTTGCTGATTGGCTTTATTAAAACTAACAAGCTTACTGCTATCGCTATTTGCAGTAATAACGGTAGTAGCTTCGCCAAGTTTGTCGGTTATATTGATATATTGGTTGTCTTTTCTCAGCCAGTGTTGGCGTTTATAGTACTCAAAATCAGCGAAGTAGACATCATTATTAGTCAATGCGACCAAGTCATCCTCATGCTTATTGACCGTCGCTATATAGCTCATTTGTTTTGATTTTAAGTCAAAAATAGCGGCATCACTGTCGTGTATATCGGTACTTATTAACACACTGTGTTTATTGAGAGGGTAAGCGTAATTAGCTCGCTTTACTGGAGCCTTAATCGGCTCTCCACGACTCATAGTATCAAATGAAAATGATTCAATCGTCAATTTGCCGCGGTTATACCAAACAAGAGAGTTAGTTTGCTGATCATAAGTTGCAGCCCAAGCTCGGTAATCGTTCGTCGTTAAAAGTTTAAGTGAACTGCCGTCTAAATTAGCCATGTAGATTTCTGCTTGACCCACATTGTGGCGCTCGAAAATGATACGACTAGGGTTTTGAAGGGTTGTTAATAGAAAGTCGCCGGTCCCAGTAATATTTGGTGAGGTAATACGAATTTCTTCACCCGTTTTTAAGTCTTGTGCATAAAGGGCATACAGGTGAGTTAAGCCGCGGTAATTATTACGCCTTGTTATTGCCACATTGCCGACTTCAATGTACTCGCTTGGGGTTTGGTTTAGTAAAGGTTGATTAGTTCGTGGCTTTATTACGGCTTCATTAGATAACAGGTTACTTGCTTGCCAAGTGATACAATTGTTGTAATCACCACCTTCACATGAACCATAAAATAGACGTTCCCCATCTTCAGACCACCCCTGTAAAAATAGCTCCCCTGATGCGATTTGATACTCTTTTTTAGTCGCTAAGTCGACAACAAAAAGATGCTTATTATCATTTTGCAGCACATAGGCAAGTTTCGTTTTGCTTTGGTTTAGTAATAACTGATAGTGTGTGCCTTTATGCCATGAAATAGTTTCTGCTTGCAGGTCTAAATGAGGTACTTCACTTTGCTCTTCAGTAGTGGCTTTAGGCTGTTGTAAGAACAACCAAATAGCAGCAAGCAATAAACTCAATACTAAGGCTGCAAAAGGCCACGGCCAGCGTGAAGTATGATCTTTTTGTGGACTAATGTTGGCTGTATTAACTTGAGTCTCAGCGTCTTTATCTACTGTTATTACATTTTCTGTTTTTAGCTGTTCTGTACTCACAGCGTGATCAAGAGACTTAACTTCAATAAATAAACTGTAACCTTTGCGGTAATGGGTTTTAATGGTTTGCCCAGGTTGCTTTTCTGACTTGAGTACTTTTCTTAGCTCTGAGATTGCACGGTTGATGGCATTGTCATCAACAAAGCTTTGTTGCCAAATGTTCTCAACTAATTCTTGGCGAGTAATAATGCGATCATTATGGGTAATGAAAAAGCATAATAGTTTATAAAGTAAAGGTTCTAGTTCGCGCGTATGAGTGCCATCGCTGATGGTTTGCTGCTGCGTGTTAAATTGCCACTCACCCACATAAATAACAGTATCGCGTAAGGGTGAAAATGCCGACCCCATGTTTAGTCCTTTAACTAATAATTAGTAATGATCTTGATGAGGGAGAATAATAACAGCTTTTGTTCTTTATTTGGGTTTTTTTGTTTTAATTTTGTAAATTAAAGGCTCTTTTTGGCAACATATAACCAAGCTTGGTTGCTACACTGAAATGTTTCTTCAATGCGCTGATAATCGTCAACTTCGTAAGCATCTGCCTGAGCAAGCTCTTGTTCGGTGATTAAGTAAATTGTGCCATTAACCGTATCACTTTGTTTGCCCGTTTTGATTAAAGCGGGGTGAAAACGCTGACCACTACTTTTAAGAACTGCTTCGTCGGTGATCTCGACCTCGCCAATGATATACCCTGATAATGTCGCAGGAATACCTTCGAGCAAGCGCCCGAAGGTATCCAATTGAACTTGTCGGTACTGCAAGGTACCGTACGAAAATAGCTTTTCCATGTTAATCCAGCAGTGGGAAGTTGGTCGCAATGGTTGACTCAGTGCTTTTAGCGACCCAACCTTCGGTATTATTGAATAAGCGAATTGCTGTGAATTCAGGGTCGCTGCCCATATCAAACCAATGTGGTGTGAGTTCTGGTACTGAAATTAAGTCGCCTTGTTGGCAAAGCACTTGATACACCTTATCGCCTAAGTGTAAGCAAAATAAACCTTGGCCTTTTACAAAGAAACGTACTTCATCTTCGCTATGAGTATGTTCAAACAAAAATTTGCTGCGTAACTCGCTGGCATTGGGGTTACCTTTGGCAAGTGAAATAACATCGACTGTTTGATAACCACCCTCTGCTTTAAGACGCTCTATATCGTTAGCATAGGCACTTAAAATAGCGTCATGACTGGTATCCTGATCAATCTTTGCCGTTGCTTGCCATTGCTCAAAGCGAACGCCAACTGCATTAAGCTCTCTAGCAATAGCGCTTAAATCTTCACTATGAAACAGTATGTTATCTGCGTTTGTATCATTAAAAATAGTTAATTGACTCATACTAAAAGCTCCGCGCTGAATGCTGTGAAATCGTTAATATATGGGTGGATATCACTTGCTTCTTGGCCATCTCGAATAAGGTGAAGCGTTCGCAGACCTGCCGCTTTTGCAGCATCAAGCTCTGCTACCACATCGCTTAAAAACAATACTTCTGCAGCATCAAATGGCAACTGTGCAATAATATTCTCATAAGAGCTTTGTTGTTGTTTTGCACCGACTTTAGTGTCGAAGTAATCACTGAACAAAGGTCTCACATCACCATAATCAGAGAACTCAAAAATCAGGTGCTGGGCTTTTACTGAGCCCGATGAGTAGACATATAAACTTTTGCCAGCCTGTTTTTGGGCTTGTAAAAAGTCATAAGCATCTGGGTAAAGGTGGCCAGTAAAATCGCCATTTTCGTAGCCCGTTTGCCAAATTAAGCCTTGTAATTGCTTGAGTGGGGTAATTTTTTGATCTGTTTCAATCCAATGAATTAAATGCTTAATTACCGTCTCGATATCGGCATCAGGTTGTTCTATATGTGCTTTAACAGCCTCAATTTGGGCTGCTACTTCTGGGTCTGTTTGATGTGACTTTACAAACTCAGGTAACTGCCCAGCCGCGTATGGAAATAATACGTCCTTAACAAATGAGATTCGGGTAATTGTGCCTTCAATATCGGTTAAAATCGCTTTGATCATGGCTGAACTCCAGCTTGAATGCCTTCTAGTTTTAAGCGCTCAAGTTCACAGCTAAACAAAAACTCTAAGCCTTCTAAATGACGCAGTACTTCTTTGATATTTCGACCAACCACGTATAAACCGTGGCCGCGGATTAATACGGCATGCTCAATAGGGGTATGAAGGTGATGATCACTGACAAGTAAACTTAAACGGTCGATGTCTTGGTCGTTATCAAAAATAGGAATACTTAGCGTATCTAAATGCGATTTAACACCACTTAAAGACTTTTGCATTTCGTAGCCGTGTAAGTTGATAGTATGGCCTTTAATAACACGCGATAACACGGTTGCCGCTACCGAATGAGTGTGCAAAACAAATTTAGCAGATGGGATTAGCTTATACATATTTAGATGTAGCTCAGTTTCTGCTGATGGATTACCTGAGCCCTTAGTGCGATTACCTTCATGATCAAATTCAATAAACGCATGAGTGCCGAGTTGGCCTTTATCGAAGCCACTTGCTGTGACAACATAGCCACTTGCTGTGCGGGCTGAAAAGTTACCACCAGTAGCAGGGACCCAGCCACGTTGGCTTACCCATTTACCAGCTTCAATTAGTTCTGAAATAGCGGTATTGTTGTGCATATATTCCTCGACATTCTAAAACTTATTTAGACGGCTATACATCTGTTTTAAGCAATGATAGCATCGCTTTGGGCGCAAAACCATCTTTAAGGAACCTCTGTGTTTGAAAGTAAATTGCCGAATTTAGGCACTAGTATTTTTAGTCAAATGACAGCTCTGGCAAATCAGTACCAAGCTATTAATCTATCTCAGGGTTTTCCTGAGTTTGATGCACCTGATTTGTTAAAAAAACAACTCAATCACTATGTACTTGAAGGGGTAAATCAATATGCGCCTTCAAGTGGGGTTACAAAGCTACAACAGCAAATAGCTGCTCTGATTGCTAGAAAATACCATAACAACATAAACTACGAGCAACAAGTCACTGTCACTTCAGGGGCAACAGAAGCATTATTTGTAGCAATTCAAGCGCTTGTTAAAGAGGGTGATGAAGTTGTGGTGTTTGACCCCGCTTATGACTCGTACCAACCAGCAATTGAACTTGCTGGCGGTCGCTCAGTTCACGTTGCCTTGCGTGCGCCAGACTACAAAATCGATTGGCAAGCCGTAGCCGATGTCATTACAGACAAAACACGTGTCATCATCATCAACACGCCACATAACCCAAGCGGTAAAATCTTTAAAACAGAAGATATTAATGCCCTTAAAGCGCTTGTTATTAAGCATGATTTATATGTAATTAGCGATGAAGTGTATGAGCACATTACCTTTGATGGCGCTTTGCATTTAAGCGCGCTGACCGACCCTCAGTTATTTGCACGCAGTTTTGTGATCTCAAGCTTTGGTAAAACTTTTCATAGCACTGGTTGGAAGATGGGTTATTGTGTTGCACCTGCCCAGTTAATGGTAGAGTTTCGTAAAATTCACCAATATGTGACCTTTTCAAGCTTTACGCCTGCCCAGCATGCACTAGCCGATATGCTCGAGTTAGAGCCAGAACATGTTGATGAACTAAGTTATTTTTACCAACAAAAACGCGACTTGCTCAGTGAAGCGTTAGCGCAAAGCCGCTTTAAAATTTTACCAAGTGAAGGTACCTACTTTTTACTACTTGATTATAGTGAGGTGTCTGATCTTGATGATGTTGAGTTTTGCCAATGGCTGGTTGAGCAAGCGGGTGTTGCAGCTGTACCACTCAGTGTGTTTTATAACAGTGCTAGCAGCGATAAAGTGATTCGTTTATGTTTTGCTAAAAATGATGACACATTAAAACGTGCCGCGGAGATTTTATGTCAACTTTAACCTTAGCTTTAGTGCAGTCTTCACTACATTGGCTTGATAAAAGCGCTAACCTTGAGCACTTTACAGAGCAGCTTAACAGTTTTAGCGAGCAGGTTGATTTAATTGTCTTGCCAGAAACATTTGCCACGGGTTTTGCGATTAATCTAGATTGCAGCGAACCAGAACAAGGCGAGGTACTTAGCTGGTTACAAGCCACAGCTAAGCAAAAGAATGCTGTAGTTGCTGGCTCTGTGTTAGTCGCAAAAGACGAGAAAAAGGCTAATCGCTTTTATTGGGTTTGGCCTAATGGCGAAGTGAAGTATTACGACAAACGCCATTTATTCTGTTTAGGTAACGAAGGCAATTTCGTCGCAGCAGGCGAGCAGCGAGAGATATTCGCTATCAATGATTTTCGCATTTTACCGCAAGTTTGTTACGACTTACGCTTTCCTGTATTTCAGCGAAACTGCAACGATTACGATGTGATGATCAACGTAGCCAATTGGCCAGCAGCTCGTCGCCATGTATGGGATACCCTTCTAAAAGCACGAGCGATGGAAAATCTTTGCTTTGTCGTAGGTGTGAATCGCATTGGGGCTGATGGTAATGATGTTGCCCACAGCGGAGGCACTGCTGTATATGACTATAAAGGTGATACCTTGGCTGAGCTGGAGGATAACCAATCGGGTATCATTATTCAGCGCTTAGAAAAATCACCGCTTGATGATTTTCGAAGAGCGTTTCCTGCTCACTTAGATGCTGATCAATTTCAGTTACTGTAATTGCTCGAAGCCGCATACTGAAAAATTTGTTAAACTCATGGTTGGATTATTTACTATAAGCAATCATGAGTCGCAAAATCACCCCCGTTATTCTTGCTGGTGGCATAGGTTCTCGTTTATGGCCTTTGTCGCGTAAAGCGATGCCTAAGCAGTTTTTATCTTTACTTAGCGAAAAGTCACTATTACAGAGCACGCTTTTACGAGTGGCTGACTCACGATTTAATGCCCCAATTTTAGTATGCAATGAAGAGCATCGTTTTATCGCTAAAGCGCAAATTGCAGAAATCACAGATAGCTATACGTTACTGCTCGAGCCTGAAGGTAAAAATACCGCGCCAGCGATTGCGTTAGCAGCTGAATTTGCATTGCAAAATGGCCTAACCGATCCCTTATTGGTGATGCCAGCTGATCACCACATAAGTGATTTTGATAAGCTTATTGCATGCTTAAATAAGGCTATAGCGCTTTGTCAGCAACAACAATTAGTGACTTTTGCAATTACACCTACTGAGCCACATACCGGCTATGGTTATATTCGCCAAGGTGAGCAGTTAGCCCTGGAGGGCTGCTTTAAGGTGGCTGAATTCAAAGAAAAACCAGCCCTGCAATTAGCTAAAAAATACCTTGCCAGTGGTGAGTATGGCTGGAATAGCGGCATGTTCTTATTTCTGCCAGAAGTGTATTTAAACGAGCTTAATCGCTTTGCGCCAAAGATTGCACAAAGTGTCGCAAAAGCGGCTAGCTTTACTGAAGACTTAGGGTTTCAAAGGCCTGTTGCGGATGCACTCACAGCATGTCCAAGTGATTCTATTGATTATGCTATTTTGGAGCGTAGTGCTAACGTTGCAGTTATTCCTGTTGATTTAACTTGGAGTGATGTTGGCGGCTTTTCAGCATTATCGAGAATCGCTGAAAAAGACCATCATGGTAACTATCTGGGCTCGCAAGGGGTGAGTTTAGATAGTGAAAATAATCTACTTATAAGTGAAGCAGAGCACACCATTGCGGCGCTCGGCGTCAGTAATAAAGCAATTATACATACTCATGATGCCACCTTAGTGGCAGACAAAAGCTCGCTCGATAAGCTTCCTGATTTACTTAAACAGCTTGCTGTAGTTGATAGTGATAAATTGACTCACCATCAAGCCGTATTTAGACCTTGGGGAAACTATCGAACTTTAATTGAAAGTACTGGTTTTAAGGTAAAGAAAATAATCGTCAACAGTGGCGCAAAGCTCTCAACTCAACGCCATCAGCATCGTGCAGAGCATTGGGTTGTAGTATCTGGTGTCGCAAGTGTACGAGTTGGCGATGAAGAATTTGAATTAACAGCCGATCAATCTTGTTATATTGCGGCTAAGCAATTGCATAGTCTTGCTAATCAACAAAGCACGCCACTGATCGTTATTGAAGTGCAAACTGGTGCAATACTTGATGAATGCGATATCGAGCGATTTGATGATAGGTATGGGAGAGGCTAGCTGAAAGCTATAAGTTTTAAGCAGATCGAGAGAGTTGCTTTTTGATAGAGGTAGCGTGGCTATCGTGAATTGGAGTATATCTTTTTACCGCATATGTTTTTACCTTCAGCTTGGCCTGCATCTCAAATTTTCAATATTGATGATGGTCTATCGCAAAGTGTCATTTTTGATATTCTGCAAGTTCTTCAAGGCCTCATGTGGTTTTAATCACAGGCAGGTTTAAACCGTTTGATGGTTATGAGTTTACTGTATCCACAGTATCTATTCTTCGGCACTCGATAACGAATCGCAGTTATTTATTGGTACTTAAATACTGGCGTTAAGCTGCTAGCATTACATAATGATCAATTTTCAGAGCCTATTTTTATTACAACTTTGCTTAAAAGGTTGAAAAGTTTATGTTACAACGACACTAACAATACTCTTTAGTTACAAACATGACTGAACTTTACCATTGGTTTGATTTATTCGGCGTAGCCGTGTTTGCTGTCTCAGGAACGCTACTGGCGTACAACAAAAAAATGGATGGCTTTGGGGTTGTTGTGTTAGCCACAGTCACTGCTATTGGCGGTGGTACAGTACGCGACGTTATTTTAGATGTTCCTGTATTTTGGCTGCATGATCAAAGCTACTTTTGGGCTATTTTATTGTCTGTATTTGTCACCACTCGTTTAATCAATAAGCAGCGCTCGATTTCACTTAATGCGCTGCAAGTTGCAGATGCATTTGGTTTGGCATTTTTTGCGGTGATGGGCACACAAAAAGCCATGCTTGCAGGTATGCCAGACACTACGGCGATTATTATGGGTGTAATAACAGCCTGTTTTGGTGGCGTTATCCGTGATGTGCTTGCTGGAAATATGCCGATGCTGTTAAAAGGTGAGCTCTATGCTATTGCTTGTATTGCTGGTGGCATCGTTTATACATTAAGTATCTCGCTTGGTTTAGTAACCGAAGTAGCCATGATTTTAGCAATGCTAATGACCTTATCGCTTCGTTTAGCGGCAATGAAGTGGCAACTTACACTTCACGTTTTTAAATATCCCGACTAAGCTTAGTATTAAGGATTAATGATAGGGACATCATGGATTGTGTCTTTAGCTAGAATATTTTCACGTGCACAAGTAGGTGTGCAAGCCCCTGAAGTTATTGTTGAAGTACACCTAGGAAATGGCTTGCCAGCTTTTCATATCGTTGGCTTACCAGAGGCATCAGTCAAAGAGTCGAAAGACAGAGTGCGTAGCGCTCTCGAAAACTCACAGTTTGGTTTTCCTGACCAACGTATAACCGTCAACCTTGCGCCTGCCGATTTACCTAAAGAGGGTGGTCGTTTTGATCTGGCTATTGCTGTGGGTATTTTAGTCGCCTCTGGGCAAATAAACTGCCCTGATATACATCGATATGAGTTTTACGGAGAGTTGGCTTTAAATGGTGAAGTAAGAGGGGTTAATGCTATTTTGCCATCGGTATTGGGAGCAAAAGAGCTGGGCCGCTGTTGTTTCTTACCCGCGGAAAACGATAACCTCGCAAGCCTAGTGTCGGGCGTTTCTCGAAAAGCCGTTTACTCCTTACAAGATGTCTGGAATGACTTATTAAATCAGCAACCTTTACCACTTAATATTAGCTATCCAGAACAGCAGTCGCAGCGTGATTCACTACTCGATTTAAGCGATGTGAAAGGCCAGCCTGGCGCAAAAAGAGTGCTCGAAATTGCTGCCGCTGGTGGCCATAATTTGCTGTTTCTTGGTCCTCCAGGTACTGGTAAATCAATGCTTGCCCAGCGCATGCCAACGATTATGCCAACTATGTCCGATGATGAAGCAATTAGTACTGCCGCGTTATATTCTATTATTGGTCAATCGGTTGATTTATCTAATTGGCGTGAACGCCCCTTCAGAAACCCTCATCATACTTGCTCTGCAGTTGCCCTAGTCGGTGGTTCTTCGAACCCTAAGCCGGGTGAAATCTCCCTTGCTCATAATGGCGTACTGTTTTTAGATGAACTGCCCGAATTCGAAAGAAAAGTGCTCGACTCATTGCGCGAACCAATGGAAACAGGCGTGGTGACTATATCGCGAGCAGCACGGCAAATGGAGTTTCCATCGCAATTCCAGCTAATCGCAGCATTAAATCCTAGCCCAACAGGAAGTCATACCGATAAACGTGCAACACCAGATCAAGTTCTGCGGTACTTATCTCGGGTGTCTGGGCCATTTATCGATAGGATTGATTTACAAATTGAGCTGCCGCGACTTACCAGTAGCCAATTACAGAGCACGCAAGTAGAACAAAGCAGTGAACAAGTAAGAGCCAGAGTCGAAAGAGCTTATGCAATTCAACTTAACCGACAAGGTAAAGTGAATGTGCGCTTGAATAATAAAGAAATGAGCATTCATTGTGAGTTGGCAGCTGCTGAGCTGCAGTTTTTAGCAAAAGCCAGTGAAAAACTGGCACTTTCACCGCGCTCATATCATCGTGTTATTAAAGTTGCGCGTACCATTAGCGACTTAAAAGCGCAGCCTTCAATTACCTTAAACGAATTAAAAGAGGCGCTGAATTATCGCGCCTTTGAACGGTTAATTAGCCAACTAACGCAGTATTAGCAAGCTTGTTAAATAGACAGCATGTAGCCTTTGCCGCGAACGGTAACGATACGTTTTTGGTCTTTTTCATCGCTTAACTTTTTACGTAAGCGGCCAATAAGTACATCAACGGTACGATCGCTTGGGCTCCAGTCAGGTTGACCAATTTCTTCGGAAATTTTTTCACGTGATGTGGCCTTACCAGCATTTGCGATAAGACAAATAAGTACCTTGTGCTCTGCCTCTGTAAGACGAGACTCTTCACCATTAGGAGTGATCAATGTGCGGTTATCTGGGTGCAGTTTAAAGTCGGAATATTCTATAAATTCTTCACTTTCATCATCATGATGTGAGCCTTTTATACGTTTAAAAAGGGCGCGCATTCTTAGTTCAAGTTCTAGTAAGTCAACTGGCTTGCAAATGTAGTCATCGGCACCTTGTGCAAGTCCGGCAATACGGTCAGCTTGCGAGTCACGACTAGACAGCACAATAACACCAATATCCGTGAGTGCATTAAGCTCTTTGGCAAGCAAAAGCCCATCGCGTTTTGGTAACACAATGTCGATAACGGCTAAAGAAATTGCTTCTTTAGACGAAGCTCGTGATTGCACAATGCTTAGTGCATCTGCACCCGTTGAATCTACCTCAATATTAAACTCAGTTTCTTTAAAATGATTAAGAATGCGTTTAACGAGTAATTCGTCGTCTTCAACCAATAAAACTTGAATAGTCATTCGCTTTAATTTCACACTTGATTTGTTGTTATGTTAGCACTGTATGGCAAAGGCTGAGAAGTGTCATGGCGAAGTTTGTAACTATTTCTTACAATTTAATGGCTTAGCGTTTTTTAAATAGAGGGAAAGCTGAGCACTCAACGAGTGCCCAGTTAAATAACTAAACTACTTTTCAGGATAAAGATATTGCCACCATTGTGGCTGATCTTTTAAGTTTTTATCAAAATAAGCCAACATCGTATTCCACCAATCAAAGCGCTTATCGCGAGCAAATATTTGGTGATCAGCACCCTTGTACTCAATCAGCTCAACATCCTTACCCAATAATTTTAATGCCGTGTACATATTGTGACTTTCACCAACAGGTACATTGGTATCTGAGTCACCGTGAAGTAGTAATAACGGCGTTGTTACTTTATCAGCATGAAACACAGGGCTATGTTGGCTATAAAGTGTAGGATTGTTCCAAGGGTAGCTATTTTTAGATGCCTCAGCTGAGTATAAGTAACCCCACCAACCTTGGCCCCAATACGAGGTGATATTTGAAATCCCCGCATGGGCAATCGATGCACTGAACATATCCGTTTTGGTTGCTAATAACATGGTCATAAAGCCACCGTAAGATGCACCTAGATTACCCACACGTTTACTATCTACGAAGCTATATTTATCTAAAAAGGCTTTTGTGCCGTCAATGATGTCGTTGGCTGTGTACTCACCCCATGCGTTTACGTGTTTAGCTGAAAACTCTTGGCCAAAACCTGTTGCGCCAGTAGGTTGTACAACGTAAACAACATAGCCATGCTCAGCCCATAAGTTAAATGGGTAACGACCCGTAAAACCACGTGTTACAGGCGATGTACCGCCATAGTAATAAACCAGTGCAGGGTATTGTTTATTGCTATCTAAATCATGGGGCAGATAAACACGGCCTTTAATTTCAATGCCATCTTTATTAGTAAAGTTAAACTCTTCCAGTGAGGCTACTTGAGTATCTTCATAGCCAATTGGCTTAGAGTCCCACAATACTTTAGCGCGATTCTTACCTAAGTGTAGTTGTTTTAACTGCTGAGGTGTTGACGCTGTGGTGCCGGTAACCAAGATGCGCGGGGTGCGTTCGTGTGAGTAGCTAACTTGCTCAACAACATCAAAGCCCGTATTCACTTTATTAAAACGTTTTTTACTCAAGTCGAATTGATAAAGCTGCGCAGTGTCTCGCTCGGTAACTTTAATTAGTGCATCACCATTATCAAGCACATTTAACTGGCCGATAGCTGGGTTAAACTCTTTACTTAGAGCGCTGGCTTTTTTACCGTCACGGCTCAGTAGATAAAGTTGACCGTCATAGTTATTAGCAAGCATTCCTTCAGGAAGATTACGACCTAAGCCATTATTAAAATCAGGGCCGGCAGTGACATAAATACCGTCATCAGTATATTTAGCCTGATTAAAGGTATTGTATTGACCAAGTACTGTGAGGGCCGATGTAGTTAGGTCTAACTCAACAAGTTCAGTTGCGGGTTGTGGTGATAGCTGCATTGCTTGTGCTGAGCGGCTCATTAAAACGTGGCCGTTTTTAGCATCAAAATCTTCAAGTGAATGGCTAAGCGGGCCTTGGCTTAAGATTTTGCTTAGACCTGTAGCGATATCGAGTAAATATACTTGCGATGTAGTACGAGCATAAGACCAACGGTCTTGCAGGCCTTGATAATGTTTAGTGAGCTTACCATTATCTGTTGGAGATTTTGACCAACTAAAAATTAAGCTGTTGTTATCAAAAAACTGAAAACCATTTGCACCAGCAAGGTTTTTAGCAATCACGTTAAGTTGCATGGTTTTTAGGTTTAAACGTTTAAGCTCGCCATTTAATAGATACACTAAAGTTTTACTATCTGGGCTCCAAGTAATGTTACTCGGTTGGTCTGACTCAAAACGATAAAGGGTGTTGTTTTTGGCGTCTTTAAGCTCAGTAACATATTGCGCTTGATTAGCGGTTGCATCTTCGTAATGACGTTGGCTAGTAATGAAGTAATCGCCATTTGGCGCCATTGAAATATAACTTACCGTTGGCGCATCGAATAATTGCTTAGCAGACAAACCGTGTTGTTGTTTAGCGCTAAATTGCACAGCATCTAGTTCAGACTTAGCTGTAAAATCAAGCTCAACCTCATTCCAGTTGGCAACTTGTTCAGTAATGATAACAAACTGATGATCGCCTTGGCTTAAAGCTAGCTCATAGCTTTTATTCTTTTCTGTTTGCTTTTCACCATCAATAAATAGCTGTGCGTTTTCAATGCCTTTAAGCGTTAATGAGCCTTGGCTAAAGCGCTCAGTTGAGGCGGTAAATTTAAGGGCTTGTAAACCACCAAGTGTTAGCGCACTAATTTTGTCGAATGATTGCCAGTCAAGCTCATTACCAAATACACGAATGCTATTGCTGCTTTTCTGTAAGCTAGGTAATAGGTTGGCAATAATGGCATCACGATGGTCCGTTTGATATGGCTTAAGTTGCATATCTTCGCCAAGAGGACCAATAAATTGCACCGCTGATTTATCAATGGCAGCGGCCATTGCAGTATTGCTTAATGCACATAGCGCTAATGCACTAAATGTTGTTTTTAGCTTGGCTGATTGGCTTAGCCAAGTAGTTGAAAGTGTCATAGTTTCGCCTGTTGAAGGTAATTTAAACCAATATAGCACGCTGCAAATTACCCAAAAAGTGCTCTGCGTTAGATTGCAGTCGGGTTTGAGCTTGTGGTTTTCAATTGCTATGGTGAGCAGGTTAACTTTTTAAGAGGGCTTACAGTGACATTGTTACTTGTTTATATGTTTGTTGCCATTGCGGTTTCGTTTTTGTGCTCAGTGATGGAGGCGGTACTGTTAAGTATTACACCAAGTTATGTTGCCATGCTCAGAAAGCAACAACCGCAACTGGCAAAACGTGTTGGTAAGCTTAAAGATAATATAGACCAACCTTTAGCAGCAATACTGACGTTAAATACCATAGCGCACACGGCAGGCGCCGCTGGCGTTGGCGCACAAGCTGCAGTGGTGTTTTCAGATGCAGCAGTTGGCGTTGCCTCCGCAATTATGACGTTATTAGTACTGGTGCTTTCTGAAATTATTCCTAAAACATTAGGCGCTAATTATTGGCGAGGATTAACCCCCATTGTTAGTGTGAGCCTCATTTGGTTGGTATTTATTTTAAAACCTTTTGTGTGGTTTGCAGATATCTTAACGCGCTTTTTGGGGCGTAATTACGATGAAGCTTATTACATCCGCCAAGAGATTGAAGCAATGGCTGATATTGGCTCTGAGTCAGGAGCGCTTGGGCAAGATGAATCTGAAATCATTCGCAGCCTGCTGCATTTTCGTCATGCCAAACTCGATACCTTAATGACGCCACGTACGGTGCTTTTTAAAGTGCATAAAGATTTAACTGTAAACCAATACTTGTCGGAACATGGTTCGTCTTCGTTTTCAAGGGTATTGGTGTATGACAAAAATGGTGACGATATTATTGGCTTCGTGCATAAAAATGACATCATGCTGGCTTATCATCGCTTAGGTGAAGACTATAAAATTAGTAAGCTCGTTAAGCCTATTTACACGGTACCAGAAACCTTGCATGTGCCTACATTACTCGAGACTTTACTGTCAGAGCGTACTCACATTTGTTTAGTGGTAGATGAGTACGGTGATGTACAAGGCATTGTTACTCTTGAAGATTTAATTGAAGCATTAATGGGACTTGAAATTGTTGATGAGCATGATCAATCAGCTAATATGCAAAAAGTCGCCAAACAGCGCTGGCGACAACGTTTAGCATCGAGTAATACCATCGTTAGTGACGATAAGCGTAATCCTTAACGGCGGTGTCCTGCTGCCGTCTTTACCATTTGCCGCCATGAGAGTGACCAATTTAAAAAATCTTCTTTGGCCTTCGGGCGGCACAGTAAAAAGCCCTGCATTAAAATAAACTCTTTGTAGCGGTCAAGGTACTCAAGCTCTTCCACACGCTCAATGCCTTCAGCAACAATGGCAAGGTCTTCTTGAATTGCTATATTCACCAAACTACTAACAATCACTTGTGAAAACTGGTCGGTTTCAATATTGCTAATCAGGGTGCGATCGATCTTTATTTCGGTAAATGGCAGCGTTTTTAGCTGCTGAACATTAGTAAATCCTGTGCCAAAGTCATCAAGTGAAATACCAAAACCGCGCATTCTCAGGCGGTTGAGTGTTTCAAGTTGAGCAGTACTACGGAGCGCATACTGTTCGGTAATTTCTAAAATTACTTCACTTGGTGTTAAATTGTTAAGGTGAAGTATTAAAGCGAGTTTATCTGGGCAACTTAAGTCCTCGAGCTGTGAGGGTGATAAGTTAAACGCCAATTTTAAGTTAGGATCAAACTGCTCTTTGATTTCTGCAAAGTCGTTAGTCGCCTTTTCAAATAATTGAAATGTGATGAGGTTTATTAAATCTAGGTCTTCAGCTATGCAAATGAAACGATCCGGTAAGATTATTTCCTCTTCTTGGCTAGTATTTATACGGGCAAGTACCTCAATACTTTCGACCCGATTATCATGGCGATTAATCTTAGGCTGATAAAACGGAATAATTTCATTATGGCTGATAGCGTGTAGTAACAGTGACTCAGAAATAGGGGTTTTGGTGCGCTCAACATGAATAGCAAAGTGCTCAAGTTTTTGCAGTAGTAAATAAACCTGATTTAGCTGTACCGGTTTAGTGACATTACCAATTAAGTGGGCGTTATGCTTACGTGCCAGATCAGCAGCAAGGTCAATAACTTTAGGATCCATTTCCGAAATAATAGCAATTGCTCCATGGTACTTCATAGAGCCTAAATGACGAATAAGCTCCATACCATCCATGTCTGGCATGTTGAGATCAGTAAAAATAGCATCAAAAAAGTGAGGGGCTTTTTTCACCTTTTCTAATGCTTCTTCGGCACTTAGACAAGTTGTTATATGCGGAACCTCAAGCTCATTTAAAATGGCATGCATAACAATCAAGATGGCTTTAGAGTCATCTACTACGAGAATGTGTCTATTTGACTTCACCATATTCACTCCATGAACAAGAACGCTAAAGTTAAAAGTAGTAGATAAAAGGTATTTAGTCATGTTTTTTACCTGTTTTATAGCGTAAAAAATACACAACCTTGTCCCTAAAGGAAATTAGTAATTTTGCAAGGCCTAAGTATAATGGCCGCACTTTTTATTCGTATATATAAGAACTATGGTCAGACTTCAGCTGAGTCTCGCAGACGAAACCTTTATTTTGCATTTAAATGGCTCACAGTTAATTCAGCTTTTTCATCAACAACAAGCAATTGCCTTCGATAACCCAGAGCTCGAACTTTATGAGTTTGATTTTCAGGGGCAGCGTATTGGTCTTGATACCAGTAAAGTGCACGAAAAAAGCTTAGCAATTTTTGTTAACCAGCAGCAGGTGAGCCAACTTGCTTTACCTGAGTTACAAGAAGCTGAACCAAAACGCGGCATTATAGGTTTGCTGGCACTGGGTTTTAAATTATTCAAAAGTGCAAAAGTAGTGAAAGCAGCTTTAGCGGGTGCTTCGGTGGCAGGCTACGCTTGGTTATTTTCCATTGAATTTGCCTTAATGTTAATTGCTTGCTTGGTTGTACATGAATATGGTCATGTGCGTGCTATGAAATATTTTGGCATTAAAACTAAAGGTATTTACCTTATTCCCTTTGTTGGTGGTTTGGCTGTTTCCGATGATAAAATTACCACGCGATGGCAAGATGTGGTGATCTCACTCATGGGGCCCGCTTTTGGCTTAATTACCTCAGTACTGGGAGTCGTGCTTTACTACGCCACTGAAATGGAAATATTCGCTGGTGTGGCGGTACTCAGTGCACTGTTAAACCTATTCAACTTGTTACCTATTCTGCCCTTAGATGGCGGCCATGTACTTAAAAGTATTAGTTTTTCGATGCGTTCATGGATAGGTCTAAGTGTGTGTTTATTAGGTGTGTTATTTGGCTTATGGCTAAGCTACACCTTTGGTTTGATGCTACTTGTGTTCTTCTTATTTGTAGGGGCACTTGAGATTATCTTTGAGTGGCGCGGACGTCACTACTCACACCTCATCCCTCTTGATACTTATGGGCAAGGCTTCTCAGCGGTAATGTACGCACTGGTTGTTGCAGGTCATGTGGCAGTGATGATGCACTTTGCCGATTCAGAAAGCGCAATCCTAAGCTTACCAATGAAGATTTTAGCAAGTTAATAAGCATTGCAATATTAAATATTAGGAAGTGTTTTTTCACTTCCTAATTTTGAGTTAAGGATAAAAGCTCAGCATCAAAGATATAAACACGCCGGTGATGATCAGCTGTACAAGGCAAAAGCCCATGATGTCTTTTGCTTTTAAGCCGGCAATAGCAAGCACAGGGAGTGCCCAGAACGGTTGAATTAGGTTGGTCCAGGCATCGCCCCATGCAACCGCCATAGCAACTCGTGGCATATCAGCGCCAAGTGTTTGTGCGGCTGGAATGACAATCGGCGCTTGCACTGCCCACTGGCCGCCGCCTGATGGCACAAATATATTCACAAACCCTGCACTTACAAAGCTCCAAAATGGCAGCGTCTCGGCGGTTGCAATGGCAATAAACCCTTCAGAGATTTGTTGAGCGAGTCCCGTTTTTACCATAATCGCCATGATCCCAGCATAAAATGGAAATTGAATGACAATACCAGCGCCGCTGGGGATTGCTTGTTGTAAGCTGCTTAGTAAATTATGTGGTGTTTGATGCAGTAAAATTGCACTGAATAAGAAAATAGCGATCACGCTATTTAAGTTTAAGCCGCCACCGTTTAGCACAAAATAATAGAATAAATAGGCAAGACCAACGGCACCTACCCCCATACCAAGCAAGCGACTGTGCTCGATGACTTCGGCAGGGCGGGTAGGCGTCGCTATTTGTTGTGATTCATCTTCAAGCTTTGCTAGGTCAACATAAACGCTGTCTTTTTCGCTTGGCAACATATAGCGATTTACCAGCGGCATAATAATAAATAAGCCCACAACGATGGCGATATTGAATGCTGAAAAGATCGTGTTCTCGGTGCCTATTATGCCAATGCTTTGCTGTGAAAAGTGACCATCGGTTGCGATAGTCAGCGGTACTGAGCCGGCTAAGCCGCCATGCCAAACAATAAAACCAGAATAAGCACTGGCAACTAGTAAACGGTAATCAACGCGGGTTTGTTTCGCAATTGCTTTGGCGAACAAAGCGCCAATCACTAAACCAAAGCCCCAATTTAGCCAGCTAGCCAATAAAGACACGAGCGTAACGAGTATGATCGCTTTGGCAGGGCTGTTGGCGAGAGTTGCAAGTTTGTTGAGTATGCTGCGCATAACAGGGGTACTCGCTAGCATGTAGCCCGTTAGCAGCACCAGCAGCATTTGCATGGCAAATTGTAATAGGTTCCAAAACCCACCTCCCCAAGCCGCGAGTACCTGCGTGGGCGTTGACGGAGTAAAGAGACTTGCAACGATGAAGCTCAGTAAGGTGAGTAAAATAACAAATACGAACGGGTCGGGTAGATAACGCTCAACTAGTTTAGTGAATGGTTTAGCAACGCGATTTAGCATAGTTTTTATTGTTGTCGTCGAATCGATAATGCCAATAAATCATGAATAACGATAATTGGCAAATTGCGACGCCGTTGCTTTAGCTGATGCGTTTAAAAACAGATGCTATAGCGATTACTGTGAGTCTTGCTCTAGCACGGCTTTTAAGCGAGCTTGAACTTCTTCTACTAATAGTATTGGCTGGAACTTGGATAAAAAGGCATTACAGCCAACCTTCTCAACTAAAGCTTGGTTAAAGCTTCCGCTTAGGGATGTATTAAGAACGATATGTAAGTTCTTCATTCGGCTGTCGTTACGAATTTCGTGTGTTAAACGATAGCCATCCATTGCTGGCATTTCAGCATCGGTGATCACCATAAGTAATTCTTTCTCAACATCTTTGCCTTGATCAGCCCAGCCTTTTAACATCTCAAGAGCTTCAAGTCCGTTACGAGCAGGTATGATTTCGATACCAAGTTGCGATAATGTATCGCTTACTTGCTTACGTGCTGTAGGTGAATCATCGGCATGAAGAATTTTGCGGCCTGCAAATTCGTTCACGATGCTTTTATCAAGAATATCTTCAGATATTTGGACTTCGTACTCAACGATTTCGGCGAGCACTTTTTCTACATCAATAATTTCAACCAACTGCTCTTGGTCATCACGTTTCAATTTCGTTAAGGCAGTTAGGTAGTGATTTTTACCAATAGCAGTTGGCGGCGGCATGATATCTGACCATGTCATATTGACAATTTGATCAACTTTACCAATTAAAAAGCCTTGCACGGTGCGATTGTACTCAGTGATAACGAGGTTTGTATCTTCGATGTGTTTAGCTTCTGGCATGTTTATCGCTTTGCGTAAATCAATCACCGGAATGGATTCGCCGCGAATATTTACGACCCCAGACACTTTAGGATGCGCATGGGGAATTTTACTAATTTGCGGTAACTTGACCACTTCTTTCACTTTGAACACATTGAGTGCGAATAAGTGGCGACTGTGTAGGTAAAATAGCAAAAGCTCTAAGCGGTTTTCACCGACCAGTTGCGTACGCTTATCAACAGAAGCAAGAACACCTGACATATTTCACCCTAAATACCTAATACAGAGATAGTATAGTCTACTATTATTTTTCATCGACATGCATTAGGAATTTTCCATCAGTTGCCAAAGAGCAAGCATTACAGTACCGTATCGATAATTTCCTCCACTATAAATCGCAAGGATTATGCATCATATATTTAATCGTTTAGTGGTACTTATTCGCAGTCATATAGATCAAGTAAGTTGGCAGGCTGTGGTATTTACTACGCTTTTGCATATGCTACTTATTTGGTGGCTACTTATGCTTGCAGGAGAGCAAGCGCTCACACCACTCAGTACTTATTTTTATTATTATGTAGTAACAACATCAACAGTTGGCTATGGCGACTTTAGCGCTAGCACAGAGCTTGGCCGTTGGATTGTCGCATTACTACAAATACCTTTTGGTTTAGCATTATTTGGCGTTCTGTTAGGAAAAACAGGGCAAACAGTAACTTATTTAATTAGGCGCGCTATGACGGGTGATAAAAGCTTCGCACATATAAACAATCACATAATTATCTTTGGTTGGCACGATACACGGACTAAGAAGATGGTTGACTATATCTTGGCCGATCATAAACGTTTAGATCGTCGTATTCTATTGGCGGTCACAGAGCAAATGGAACATCCATTTTTAGCAAATCCGATGGTTGATTTTGCTCGGCTAAGTAGCTTTACTGACTTAGATGAGTTGAAAAGAATCGCCATTGATCGCGCCGACAAAATTATAATTGATGGCCAAGATGATGACCAAACGTTTACAACAGCCCTGCGTATTAGCAAGTTGGTCAATGAACAGTGCCACATCAGTGCGCACTTTACTGATGAAACTAAAATCGAAATGCTACATGAGCATTGCCACAATGTAGAATGTAGCAGTGCTAAATCAGCAGAGATATTAGTGCGTTCAATGCAAGACCCAGGTTCAAGCCGCGTGCAAGAAGAGTTGTTATCGACACTACACGGGGATACTCAATTTAGTTTACCAATTCCAAAAGGCGTGCAAGCAATGGAATTTGGCAAGCTGTTTCATCACTTTAAATATAGTCACGATGCTATACTACTGGGTGTCGCACATAACTTGAGTGCAAAAAATATGGACTTAAACCCGCCACTTGATTATGTAGTAAGTGAGGGAGATATTTTGCATTATATTGCTGCGGAGCGTGTTTTGAGCGACGAAGTTGATTGGTCAGCGTTGGTATAGTACCAATCCGCAATAATACTTAATCATTTTGAGGGATTAAACCTGTTGCTAACTGCGTTAAAAATTCCTCATTTAGAACAACTAAATAACAAAATTTTTGCCTTGCTATCAACAAGGTTTTATTGCCTCAAAATGGACCACTTAATTAAGCGAATTGGTATTTATGAGTGAAGTTGCGTTTTTAATTATTGTATTGAGTGCCTACATCTTACCTGTGGTCATTGTGCTCAATAGTAAACGCACTCAGGGCCACGAAAAGAATGCTTGGTTAATAGGTATCATCTTCTTTTCGTGGTTAGCTTTAGTGATGTACTTAACAATTATCCCCAAACACGGACGGGTCAAAAAACACCGCAAAGTAAAACCCAAGGGTTAACTTACGCCTTAAGGCTTCAAGCTGCTGTATCACTTCAACTGTTTTAGTTTATGATCTATCACAGGGTCATCCGGTGAGAGTTGCTGCGCTACTTCTAATACCTTAATAGCATCGTTTGGGTGTTCATCTTGATGTTTGATTGCAACATCAATCAGCGGTTGCACATCAATCGCATCCTTTTGTTCTTGCATATGCTCAGCTTTTTCTTCTGCTAAAATTGTATGCGCGGTGCTTAGTAAGGCTAAACGATGTGGCGAACTCTTGTTTGCTTTATTTAGACGACGATAATAGTCTTCTTTAAAGCGCAGGGTTTTTGTTTGTTGGCGGAACTGGGCTATATCAACTTGCTGGTGGCTAATAAAATCAACAGCAACATCTTTATAAAAGCCAAACTTATTTAAATATGTTGCATGAACACTATGGCCCATACCAAACACGCGTAAGTGGGTTAGTTGTGGGTAACGTTTAGCATGAGCGCGGTCGATGCGATTCGTTGGATCGTAAATAATATAACCCTTTGCATGGCCTAAATCTAAATCGTGGTAGTCACCGTTCCAATCGAATTTTTGCGCGATTTCGGTGCTTGAACGATCATCCCATGGCGCTTTTTCTTTGTTTTTTGTGCTAACAGGGTGAAAGAGTAAAACTTTATCAAGCTTTAATAGATTGGCAAATGCACCAACGGCAAAGCCTCCTCGACTCAAGCCATAACCTAACCGTTCTTTAAACCCACTAATCAGTGGTGCTAGCTGCTCAATGAAAAACAACAGATTACGGTGTCTAAACCAGTTACTAATGCCTAAATGTTGAAAGGCGATAATATTCACATCTTGCTTTTTCGCGAGCTTATAAGCCCAAGGCGAAAAATCATCAGTGATATCATGTTCTTGATAATTTGTTCCAGCAGGAGAGAAGGTAATTAGCAGGGGCTTATTGGCATCAATGATATGGTATTTTACATAAACATCGCCGAGCAAGTCACCGCCAGTCATAGGCATAAGGCTTTGTTGCTCATCGCGGGGGAGACTGGTCCATTCCTCTAACCAATACAGTAATTTCATACATCCCCCTTAGTACCTCTAAAATAAAGGGGCGAAATTATAGCAAAAATAGCAGCTCATTAAAAATGGTCGCTACTTTAATAGCTCATTGCTATGATCTGTTGCCAATCATGTTCGGTTACCGGCATTACTGACAGTCGTCCGCCTTTTTTAAGGGCTATTTCGGTAATTGACTCATTGGCTTTAATTGCTTGCAGGCTAACTAGCTTTTTAAGGTGTGATTGATATTTCACATCGACCACAAACCAGCGCGGGTTATCAGCGGTTGCTTTGGCATCGTAGTAATCGCTATTTAAATCAAACTGTGTTGGGTCGGCATAAGCTTCGCGAGTCACCGTAGCGATACCTGCAACACCCACCTGTTTACAACTTGAATGATAAATCATTACCAAGTCACCTTGCTTGATACCATCGCGAAGAAAGTTGCGGGCTTGATAATTACGCACGCCATCCCACATAGAGGTTTGCTCAGGTGCGTTTTTTAGATCATCAATTGAAAATGCATCGGGTTCGGTTTTAAAAAGCCAATAAGCCATAATTAGGTGCTCTTACAAAGATTTACTTCCAATTAGTCTATAGTATCATTAAACGCTTGTCGGGATTGAGGATAAATAAATGAGCCAAGTATTAGATGACCTACTGTCATTAATGTCGTTAGAAGAGATTGAGCAAGGCTTGTATCGCGGGCAAAGCCAAGATTTAGGATTTAGAGCTGTATTCGGTGGTCAAGTAATGGGGCAAGCCCTATCTGCTGCAAAAGAAACATTACCACAAGGGCGTATTGTTCACTCTTTACACTCTTACTTTTTGCGCCCAGGTGATGCTGCAAAGCCGATTGTCTATGATGTCGAGAATATTCGTGATGGTAAAAGCTTTAGTACTCGCCGTGTAAAAGCAATTCAATACGGTAAGCCGATTTTTTACATGACCGCCTCATTTCAAGGTGAAGAAGAGGGCTTATCACATCAAGCGCAGATGCCTGATGTACCTCAGCCTGAAGAATTAAAATCATCTCTTGAATTTTACCAAGCAAATGCAGAGCTTATTCCTGAACCAATTCGTAATAAGTTCATCCGTGAAGTACCGATTGAAATGCGTCCTGTGACTTTCCATAACCCGTTCAAACCACAAGTTATGGAGCCAGTTAAGCATATTTGGTTTAAAGCAAATGGTGAGATGCCTGATGACCAGCGTATTCATAATTACTTACTTGCGTACGCGTCTGATTTTGAATTTTTACCAACCGCATTACAGCCACACGGTGTATCGTTTATGCAGCCGAATATGCAGGTTGCGACGATTGACCATGCAATGTGGTTCCACCGTCCTTTTAGACTGGATGATTGGATTTTATATTCGGTTGATAGCCCAAGTGCGAGTTCTGGTCGTGGTTTGGTACGAGGTCAGTTCTTTGACCGTCAAGGCAATTTGGTTGCCTCAACGATCCAAGAAGGGGTCATGCGCCAGCGTTAATTTTCTGAATGCTGAGCTTGGCTTTGCACTATATCATCAATTGACTGCCAGACCCGTGCTGGCAGCAATGCTTTAAGATATAAATACACTTCACACAGCTCATTGCTGCCCGTTAAGCCTTGCTCTGTTTCGGTAATTAGCTTTTGCTCACGTAAGCTTGAAATAAAACCAATAAGCACTTTTTTATCAAAGAACTCTGGGGTTTTAATGCCATGCAAGGTGCCTAAGCGCTCTGCTAACACTTGGCTTTCGTGTTCAAGTTCTTCACGCTCAATACCACTGCTAGTTTGAATAAAGCCAACCACGATAGCGTAACGCTGTAGCGTTAGGTTTAAGGCACGACCTAGCATTTCGAGTTTTGCTAAACAGTCGTTGCTGTTGGTGATCTTGATGTTATCGCCATCAATTTCAATGAGATCTTGATCAACGAAGCTTGCTAGAACCCGAGTAATGTAGTTTTCATCTAACTCATGTAGGAACCACTCTTTGGCAAACAGCGGGTAAAAACGCGCAATTAAGGCTTGGCACTCTGCTAAGGTCGTTTTGTGTGCCTTGAATAAATGCAGCGCCAATAAGCTTGGAACTGCAAATAAGTGCAATACGTTATTTCGGTAGTAGTTAAACAGTGTTTTTTCTTTATCGTTGATAGCGATAATTTCGCCAAATTCATCACTGATAACATCAAACTTATTAAGTTTGAGTGCATGCTCTAGTAGCTGTTCTGCGCTTTCGTCTGGTGTGGTCACCTTTTCACTGTAACTGGCGCTACGTTGTAAATGAAGATAAAACTCAAGTTGAGCAATCAGCTTAGGTCTACTCAATGCATGTTTATCATTAACTAATAAAATCATGGCAAGTAGATTCACTGCATTTAGTGCAGCAGCACTATTAATATTAACCATTACCTTATCAGCAAGTTCGGCGACCTGCGGTCCAAGCCATTGTGGTTTCTGAACATCAGTTGGGTGAATAGATTCACGCCAATCAGGTTGTTGATCATTTAGGTATTGATTAATCGAAATAGGGTCGCCAAAGTTTAGGTAACCACGGCCATAGTTTTTTAGGTTTTTTATCGCTTTAAAGATACCTAATACCGACTCACCTTTCTTATCGTTACCAGCAAGCTCTTTTAAGTAGGTATTAATTTCCATTACGTGCTCATAACCAATGTATACAGGAACAATCGAAATAGGGCGATCAATGCCACGTAGCATGGCTTGCAACGTCATGGCGAGCATGCCTGTTTTTGGGGGTAACAAGCGACCAGTGCGGCTACGGCCACCCTCAGTGTAAAACTTTACTGAATAGCCTTTGATAAATAACTGGCTCAGATACTCTTTAAATACAGATGAATACAATTTATTGCCCGCGAATGAGCGGCGAATAAAGAAAGCACCACTACGACGGAAAATACCACCTGCCGGGAAGAAGTTTAAGTTGATACCTGCGGCGATATGCGGCGGAACCAAGCCTAAATGGTAAATAGAGTAGGTCAGCAATAAGTAATCCATATGCGAGCGGTGACATGGCATATAAATAATCTCGTGACCTTTATCTGTAAGCTCATGCACTTGTTCAGAAAACTTAATATCAATACCGTTATAAAGTTTATTCCAAAGCCAAGTTAAAATACGGTCTGCAACACGAATAGTTGCATCGCTGTAATTGGCGGCAATCTCATCAAGTAATTTAAGGGCATTTTGGCGAGCTTGCTCTTGGCTGATGTTCTTTTCTTTCGCTTCTATTTGAATTGCTTTTTTAATTGTTGGTGATGCAAGTAGCGAATTAAAAAGCTGCTCACGCGATGGCATCTTCGGGCCTGTCGCTGCTAGTTTTTGACGGCGAAAGTGTACACGGGCTACACGTAATAATTTATGCGGAAGCTCATCAACATCGGCTTTTTCATTTACTAATAAAGATAAGTCGAGCGGCTGACTAAAACGAATAAAGTTATCGCGCCCAGAGAATAGCAGCACAAAGAACTTACGAAACCAGCTAGGTGTTAATGAGTGAGATACCAAAGTTCCCAAACCTGGCTTTTCTTTTCCTGGGTTTCTGCCCCATAAAATCGTCACTGGGATCACTTGAACGTTTTTCTCACCTGATTGCATCAGATGGTCAATAATCTGTTTGCCTTGTTGCAGGGCATTGCTTGGTTTGCTTTTGTTACCAATTAGCGGTGGCGGGTTTTGAATACCAATAAAGCGATCAAGTTCAGCATTACCTAATAACTGTTCTTCGGTTGGGTCTGGTAAACCGTATTTCTTACATACCCGTGCGAGTGCGGCTAAATCAGAACGCGCATTAAGCCTAACAATATAGAAGGTCGGGTTGGCTGGGTTTAGATTGTATTGTTCAATCGGGTTTTCTGGTAGCACCTTACTTTTTACAAACAAGCGGTTCATACCGGCAGAAATGAAATTTAAACAACGATTAATGATACGCATCAACTCACCAAAGTTATTAGTAGATATTAAATAGACCGAGTGTGGTCAAAAATAAGCAGCATAGAATAACAATTATTAACTGGACTGACCATTTAAAAGCGATTTTCTAGCTCCTTTACCGAACCAAGTATAATTTAAAGACGCTAATGTTATTGATAAAGTTCGAAAAATAAACAAAGTTTAATTTAGACCTTTGGGATTTTAAAAATAGTTGTTGCATTTATCACCAATCTATCTATAATACGCAGGCTTTCAAAATTCCCTCGGGAACTTGGAAGGAAAAATTAAGCTTGGATTTCAAGCTAATAAACAGGAATTCCGATTTGGAATTCAACGTAGATATAAGAGAACAGCCGACGTCTTAATTAATAAGTATGTTTCGGTCGTTTTTTTATGCTCTTTTTAAATGCTCTTTATATTGAGGTTTAAGAATGTCAAATCAACGCATTCGTATTCGCCTAAAAGCTTTTGACCACCGTTTGATTGACCAATCAACGGCGGAAATCGTGGAAACTGCGAAACGCACTGGCGCACAAGTACGTGGTCCAATCCCACTACCTACACGCTTTGAACGTTTTACTGTACTAACTTCACCGCACGTTAACAAAGACGCGCGTGATCAGTACGAAATCCGCACCCATAAACGTCTGATCGACATCGTAGAACCAACTGACAAGACTGTTGACGCTCTTATGCGTTTAGATCTTGCTGCTGGTGTTGATGTTCAAATCAGCCTGGGTTAATCGGAAGATTAGAGAGGTTTTAGGAAAATGGCATTAGGTCTAGTCGGTCGTAAAGTGGGTATGACACGTATCTTCACTGAAGATGGTGTATCTATCCCTGTGACAGTTATCGAAGCGACTCCTAACCGTATTGCTCAGATCAAATCTGAAGCAACTGACGGTTATAACGCGCTTCAAGTAACCGCAGGCACTAAAAAAGCAAGCCGTGTAAACAAAGCAGCAGCGGGTCACTTCGCTAAAGCTGGTGTTGAAGCGGGTCGCGGTCTGTGGGAATTCCGCCTAAATGGTGGTGAAGGCGATTTTGAAGTAGGCGCTGAGCTTACTGTTGAATTATTCAACGAAATCAACAAAGTTGACGTAACCGGTACTTCTAAAGGTAAAGGTTTCCAAGGTGGTGTTAAGCGCTGGAACTTCAGCATGCAAGACGCTACTCACGGTAACTCTCTATCTCACCGTGCTCCTGGTTCAATCGGTCAAAACCAATCACCTGGTAAGGTGTTTAAAGGTAAGAAAATGGCCGGTCACATGGGTGCTGAGCGTGTAACGACTCAAAACTTAGAACTAGTTCGCGTTGACGCTGAGCGTAACTTGCTTTTAGTTAAAGGTGCAGTACCTGGCGCTATCGGCGGTGACGTTATCGTTAAACCAGCTGTTAAAGCATAAGTCCTGGAGATTTAGTGATGGAATTAGCAATTAAAGACGCTTCTGGCGCTCTTGAAGTTTCTGAAGCTACTTTTGGACGTGAGTTTAACGAAGCATTAGTACACCAAGTAGTTGTTGCTTACGCAGCAGGTGCTCGTCAAGGTACTCGTGCTCAGAAGACACGTTCTGAAGTAAGCGGTGGTGGTAAAAAACCATGGTCTCAAAAAGGTACTGGCCGTGCACGTGCTGGTACAATTCGTAGCCCAATTTGGCGTTCAGGTGGCGTTAGCTTCGCAGCTAAACCACAAGATCACAGCCAAAAAGTAAACCGTAAAATGTACCGCGGTGCGATCAAAAGCATCTTATCTGAATTAGTTCGTCAAGAGCGTTTAATCGTTGTTGAACAGTTTGGTCTTGAAGCACCAAAAACTAAAGAACTAGTTGCTAAGCTTAAAGAACTTGAGCTTAAAGATGTTCTAATCGTGACTGAAGAAGTAGATGAGAATCTTTTCTTATCGGCACGTAACCTATACAAGGTTGACACGCGTGATGTAGCTGGTATCGATCCTGTAAGCCTAATCGCTTTCGATAAGGTACTTATTACAGCTGCTGCTGTTAAGCAACTTGAGGAGGCGCTAGCATGATCCGTGAAGAACGTCTTTTAAAAGTGATCCTTGCTCCACACATCTCTGAAAAAAGCACTATCGCTGCTGAAGAAAACAACACGATTGTTTTCAAAGTAGCTTCTGATGCAACTAAAGCTGAAATCAAAGCTGCAGCAGAAAAGCTTTTTGAAGTAGAAGTAACTGGTGTTCGCACACTAAACGTTAAGGGTAAAACAAAACGTACTGGCATGCGTTTCGGTCGTCGTTCAGACTGGAAGAAAGCTTACGTTACTCTTAAAGAAGGTAGCGAGCTAGACTTTGTCGGCGGCGCCGAGTAATAAGGGGAGTTAGAATTATGGCACTTCAAAAGTGTAAACCAACTTCTGCGGGTCGTCGTCACCTGGTTAAAGTGGTTAACCCAGATCTACATAAGGGTAAACCTTACGCACCACTACTAGAGAAAAACTCTAAGTCTGGTGGTCGTAATAACAAAGGTCGTATCACGGTTCGTCACATCGGTGGTGGTCATAAGCATCATTACCGTGTAATCGACTTTAAACGCACTAAAGATGGCATTCCAGCTGTTGTTGAGCGTCTAGAGTATGATCCAAACCGTAGCGCAAACATCGCTCTTGTATTATATGCAGACGGTGAGCGTCGTTACATTATTGCACCTAAAGGCTTAAAAGCTGGTGATTCAATCCAATCTGGTATTGATGCACCAATCAAAGCTGGTAACACGTTACCAATGCGTAACATGCCTGTAGGTTCGACTGTTCACAACGTAGAATTAAAACCAGGTAAAGGTGCGCAAATCGCACGTTCTGCTGGTGCATACGTTCAAATCCTTGCTCGTGAAGGTCAATACGTAACTCTACGTCTTCGTTCTGGCGAAGTTCGTAAAGTTCTATCTGACTGTCGCGCAACACTTGGTGAAGTAGGTAATGCTGAGCATATGCTTCGTTCACTAGGTAAAGCTGGTGCAAATCGCTGGCGTGGTATCCGTCCGACAGTTCGTGGTGTTGCCATGAACCCGGTAGATCACCCGCACGGTGGTGGTGAAGGTCGTACATCTGGTGGTCGTCATCCTGTGTCTCCATGGGGTAAACCGACTAAAGGTGCTAAGACACGTAAGAACAAGCGTACTGATAAATTTATCGTACGTCGTCGTACTAAATAATAGTTGAGGAATAGCCATGCCACGTTCTCTCAAGAAAGGTCCTTTTATTGACCTACACTTGCTGAAGAAGGTAGAGAAAGCGTTGGAAAGCGGTGACAAGAAGCCAATTAAAACTTGGAGCCGTCGTTCAATGATCATACCTAACATGATCGGATTGACCATCGCTGTCCATAATGGTCGTCAGCACGTTCCTGTGTTCATCACAGACGAAATGATCGGTCACAAACTAGGTGAATTTGCACCAACTCGCACTTACCGCGGTCACGCTGCGGATAAGAAAGCGAAGAAACGTTAAGAGGGGAATGATAAATGCAAGCATTAGCTAAACATAAATTCGCCTCTGGTTCGGCGCAAAAAGCACGTCTAGTTGCAGATCAGATCCGCGGACTTCCGGTTGATCGCGCTCTAGAAATCCTGGCGTACAGCCCTAAAAAAGCGGCTGTATTAGTTAAGAAAGTACTTGAGTCTGCTATTGCTAACGCAGAGCATAACGAAGGTGCTGACATTGATGAGCTTCGTGTAACTACGATCTTTGTGGACGATGGTCCAACAATGAAGCGTATTATGCCACGTGCTAAAGGACGCGCAGACCGCATCCTTAAGCGTACAAGCCACATCACTGTTGTGGTTTCAGATAGCTAGGAGTATAAGTAATGGGACAAAAAGTTCATCCTACTGGTATTCGCCTAGGTATCTCTAAACCTTGGGTTTCTACCTGGTACGCGAATTCAAAAGATTTCTCTGATCAGCTTTTTGGCGATCACAAAGTACGTACATTCCTTACTAAGGAATTAAAAGCGGCTTCTGTGTCTAAAATCGTTATTGAGCGTCCAGCTAAATCTATCCGTGTAACAATTCACACAGCTCGTCCTGGTGTTGTTATCGGTAAAAAAGGCGAAGACGTTGAAAAACTACGTCAAGCAGTAACTAAGATTGCAGGTGTTCCGGCTCAGATTAATATCGCTGAAGTTCGTAAGCCTGAACTTGATGCACAACTAGTAGCTGACGGTATTGCGTCACAGCTAGAGCGTCGTGTTATGTTCCGTCGCGCTATGAAGCGTTCGGTACAAAATGCAATGCGCATTGGTGCAAAGGGTATCAAAGTTGAAGTTAGCGGTCGTCTTGGCGGTGCTGAGATCGCACGTTCAGAATGGTATCGTGAAGGTCGTGTACCTCTACATACTCTTCGTGCTGATATCGACTACGCAACTTCTGAAGCCTTAACCACTTATGGTATCATTGGTGTTAAAGTTTGGATCTTCAAAGGCGAAGTTATTGGTGGTTTACCACTAGTACAAGAGCAAGAGAAGCCAGCTAAACGCGCGCCAAAGAAAGCCAAAAAAAGTGCTAAGTAGAGGTAGCGAGTAATGTTACAGCCAAAACGTACAAAATTCCGTAAAATGCACAAAGGCCGCAACCGCGGTTTAGCGCAAAACGGTAACAAAGTAAGCTTCGGTACTTTCGGTTTGAAAGCTACTGGCCGTGGCCGTATGACTGCTCGTCAAATCGAAGCAGCTCGTCGTGCTATGACACGTCACGTAAAGCGTCAAGGTAAAATCTGGATTCGTGTATTCCCAGATAAGCCAATTACGAACAAACCATTAGAAGTTCGTATGGGTAAAGGTAAAGGTTCTGTTGAATATTGGGTTGCTGAAATTCAACCTGGTAAAGTACTTTACGAAATGGAAGGTGTTTCTGAAGAGCTTGCTCGTGAAGCATTCAACCTTGCAGCGCGTAAATTACCATTCACAACAACTTTCGTAACTCGGACGGTGATGTAATGAAAGCTAGCGAACTAAAAGACAAAAGCGTAGAAGAGCTAAATGCTGAACTTCTAGGACTTCTTCGTGAGCAGTTCAACCTGCGCATGCAAGCAAGCACTGGTCAGTTAGCTCAGACACACACGCTAAGAACAGTACGTCGCGATATCGCGCGTGTAAAAACAGTTATTAACCAGAAGGCAGGTCAATAATGAGCGATAAAATCCGTACTCTTCAAGGCCGTGTAATCAGCGACAAGATGGACAAATCTTTCACTGTTGCTATCGCACGTTACGTGAAGCATCCAGTATATGGTAAATTCATCAAACGTACGACTAAACTACACGTACATGACGAAAACAACACAGCTCAAACTGGTGACGTAGTTACTATTTCTGAGTGCGCTCCTATTTCTAAGACTAAGTCTTGGACTTTAGTAGACGTTGTTGAGCGTCCAAAGAAAGCTTAATTTTTAATTAAGTTTCCTTACTAAAAAGCCCCGGCATCTGCTGGGGCTTTTTGTTTTTAAAATACAGCAATATGCTGATCGAGAGAGTGGCTTTTTAACTTGAGTTCATTAACTCAAGTTTGTTACCGCTATGCCAATTCATTTCTCACATGCTTTAAATAGGCTTGTAGGCTTTCTTGCCAAAGTACCATGGCATCAGTTAATGAATCCTTCAAAGGTTTGTTATCGAGTAGCCTACGCTCAATTTTCTTAAGTTCTAAACCATAGCGGTTAAAGCCTAGTTGCAAAGCTGTGCTAGCTTGGCGGTGGAGTAGCTTGATACACTGATCTTTATCGTCTTCGACGAGCTGCTGGCAGCGGATCAGTTTGTTTCTAGCTGAGAGTACAAACTCGTTGTAAATTGATGACATCTCATCTTCATTGAATGAACTTACAAGAGTGGCTGCGGCTGTTTCATCATAAAGTGTATCACGCAGTTCTACGGCAATACTTGCTGCTTGATTCGTTTGTGAATCACTGAGCGCTTGGCGTAGTTTTTGCTGCTTTATTGGCTTGCCTACAATGTCTTTAATACCGAGTGCTAAGTACTCTTTAATTTCATCCGGACTAAGGCTTGCGGTAAACGCTAATACAGGGGTTCGTTGGTTTAAATGGTCAATATTTTTTAGCTTTTTCAGCACTTCTTGGCCAGTTAGATCTGGTAAATTCATATCCAATAGTACTACATCAAAGTGATGTTTCTGCATCAGTTCAATTGCGCTGGTACCATCTTTAGCAAGCTTAATTTTGTGTTCATCATCGGCCATAAATTCAATGGCAATTTTCTGGTTTAAATCGAGATCTTCAACTAATAAAACATCAAGACCGGTTACGTAATCTTTTGATTGATGGCGTTGTTCAACTAAGCTGAGTTCACCAATAGCAAGAGGAATATCAAAGCTGAAAGTACTGCCTTTATCTAGTTCACTTTCAATAATCAGTTTACTGCCTAATTTTTCGAGTAAACGACTGGTGATCGCTAAGCCAAGGCCCGTTCCGCCTTTTTCTTTACCTGCGCTGCTTTGTACATAAGGTTCTGTTAGGTATGCAATCTCTTCATCTTCAATACCTGGACCTGAGTCTATTACACTAACACGCACAAGGTGATCTAATTGACCTTCATTTAGCAGTTTAACATGGATTTTCACGGCACCGTGGTCGGTAAATTTAATCGCATTTCCAACAAGATTAATAATTACTTGCCTGAGTTTTTGTTGGTCGCAGTAATAACATGCTTGTTCGGGTAGGTTGTAAATAAGTTCAAATTTTAAGTGTTTTTGCTCTGCTAAAGGGCTTAGTAAAAGGCAGAGGTTATTGAGCCAGGTTTTAAACTCTACGTCTTCTTCGTAAAGCGCTTCATCACGTTGGTCGAGGCTTGCATAGTCGAGTACTTTATCTACCAATAGGTTTAGTGATTCAGCTGAGTTAATTATCGCCTCACAGTAAGGCTTATCTCGTGGGTCACTCGACTGATTCATTATTAACTGTGCACTTCCTAAAATTCCATTTAATGGTGTGCGTATCTCATGGCTGATAGTTGATAAGAATAAGCCACGTATTTCTAGATCTTTATGCGCTTTTTCGGCTAATTGGTTTAAGTTTTGTTCGCGACGTTCATTACATAAAAGTGCCATACCTGTTGCGTAAAAGATCGGCGCGATGACGCCATTTATCAACAAAGGGATACTAAACCAATTTGTAGATAGTAGATTAGCTGCAGTGACATTTTCCATCATTACAGTACGGCCTGTGAAAACCGCTAGAAGAATGCTGAGAATTAAAATATAAACAATACTGCCATTTGGGTAACTTTTACGACCATTACGAATGAATAAAGCCAGTAAAAATAATACCTCAACGATATGTTGAAGGTCTGAAACCAGAATTCGACTACGTAATTCTGCGCTGTCGGAGGCAAGGTAAATTATACTGATAGCTAGTACGACGGTAATAGCAATAAAGGTTTTAAAGCCAACGCATTTGGCATTTAAAAACTGGCAAATAGCGAGTACATGAATAATGGAGGCACTAAAGAGCAACGTATTTGCAATGCCAACACTGGCAATATTATTGATGTGGCCATGTAATGCAAAACTCATTACTGATGCAAACATCACTAAAGGATAGAAAATATAAAGTAAAGTACCCGGAGTTTTTTTATTGGTTCGCCATGTAAGATAGTTAAGAAGGGTCATCACTGCCATCATGGCTGCACTGGCGTAATATAAAGTAACAGAATCGAGCATTGTATTTCCGGTGTTTTGCAATCAGTTTGAGCATAAAGTCAATTGCAGTGTTTAGCAACCAGAAACAAAAACAGACGCGGCTGCGTCTGTTTTAACTAGTAGGATGTTTGGTTTAACGAATTTCGTCTGGAATATTTTGCTGTGCCCAAGACAATAGCTCGATACGGTTACGACATTTAGTTTTTCTAAATGCACTATATAAATGAGTTTTAACTGTATGTGGGCTGATGCTTAAGTCTTCAGCAATTTCTTTATTCTTCGAACCTTTACTCATTAGTGAGATAATTGCTTTTTCACGTTTAGTAAGTTTAACCGGTTCGATATCACCATCTGTCAATTTGTGGAGTGCATCTTTATTGAACTGCAACATACGATTTAGTGCGTTACACATGATATCGCGGCGGTACCATAGTTGATCTTCAAGTAATAAACGAATGCCTTTCATTAACACATCTGCATTATCTGTTGTGTAAAATACACCACGAATACCACTTAATAGAGCACGGTTAGCAAGTTCAGGGTTTTCATCTAAGTTAAACAGTACGATATCGCATTTCATTCGAAGATTAACTAGTTGTTCTTTTAACTTACCCCACGGATCAGTGCTTGAAGTTTCAATAAATAACAAGCGTGTTCCTTCTGGTACTTCAGAGATATCAGTACCAGATGTCACTGCAAGTCCTTGTGTTTTTAACAATGGCTCTAATACGTTTATGCCAATAGTGTTAATTGGCTCTGGATCTAATAATAAAAAGGCTGAACTACTCATATATATACACTCTTGAATAAAGTTGACAGTTAAATCCTATCACGCAATCCACCCCTTTCGTATTAGAAATTTCTGAGAGTTGTGCAGGAAAAGTACAGTTTGTGTCTGTTTTCTGTCAAAAATTACAGTTAGTTAACAAAGTGCAGTATGTTAACTAACTGATATATAATTATTATAGCCGAAAATAATATGTTTGTGCTAGTTTTTACAATTGTTTACATATCAAAGTATTAGATCGGTTGTTTTTTCTTATCTTGATATGGAGGCCAGCCCATTTCTTTACCTGCTAGCATGTGTAGATGTATATGGTACACAGTTTGTCCACCATGGTCATTACAGTTCATTACGACGCGAAAACCGTCTTCACTAAAGCCAAATTGCTTGGCGAGCTTTGCTGCAACCACATATAAGTGACCGACTAAAGCTGCATTTTCTTCTGTAACATCGTTAATTGTCGCTATTGGAGTTTTTGGGATGATCAGTACATGAAAAGGGGCTTGCGGGTTGATATCTTTAAAAGCCAGTGATAGCTCATCTTCATAAATAATATCAGCTGGGATCTCTCGGTTAATAATCTTTGTAAAAATAGTCTCTTGGCTCATACTTAGCTCTCTTATAAATGTGGTTAAATGACCACCCACTAATGACAAACTTTATTTGCAGTGTCAAACTGAAACTGCCGCAAGTTGAACAACCAAGGAGTGAACATGCGTAAGTTAGTATTACTGAGTAGTGCGTTAATGCTATTTAACAGTTTTAGCAGTGTAGCTGAGACTATTCACTTTCCAGAAGAGTTTGTACCTTTACAAGTTGGAGAGCGCCTTATTGAGCAGTCGTTTTTCAGTCGTGTTGACGATGTTGAGCTTGCTCCTGGTACATACCAAGTGAAGATGAAATACACAGATCTATATGAACAAGGATATGATGACCATCAAGTTGTTGAGTCTGAGCCGTTTTGGGTTGAGCTCACGGTGGAAAGTGGCAAAGACTATGATTTAGTGTTCAATCGTGCCAATAATGCTGTTGCCGCAGAAGTATTTGCTGAATCACCGCAAGTAAGCTTAAAAGCCAAGGGTAGTGAACTTGCTGTGCCTTTATCTATAGTTAGCTATCGTGTAGCAAGCACGCCAGTACAAGCTGTGGCAAGCGCCCCAGTTGCTGCTACAAGCAACAAGCCTGCGACTGCAAAACCTGTTACATTGCCTGCAAAAGTACCCGGCGGACAAGCAGGACTTAAAAATATGCCAAATGCGGCTGCTATGCTTGAATTTTGGTGGCAACAAGCAAGCCCTGAAGAGCGCCGTGCCTTCTTACAAAAAGTAAGTAACTAATAAAAGAATTAAAAAAGGCGCTGATTTTCAGCGCCTTTTTTGTGTTTGATGACTTACTTTGCAAATAAGTCGTCAACAGTACCTTGTGCAAGTGGGTGGTAACCCGGACGTGCTTTTAAGTACACATCATGTGCCCAGTCTTTTCTACCGTTTTTAATAAGTGCTTTATAGAGTGGCACAATTAACTTACGGCGACCGATGCCTGATAGATGTTTATCTAAAGCAGGGTAGATAGGTTGATAACCATTACCTACCGCTAGCATAAACCATGCGAAAGCGCGCTCTGCATTAGTTGACTGTGTTAGGTTGAATTGATTATCCAGCTCAGTCATTTTTGTAATGCTTAAATCGCGAGGAAGATTATTTAAAAAGTGTAGCCACTCATGAACTGACCAATCTGCTGTTGGTAATTGGGCTGCACTGATCTCACCGTTTAACCATGTTTTGGTTACTGCATCAACTTTATCGAAGGCATCAGAGGTTGGATTCGGTGCATCGCTTGGTAAACCAGGCTCAAAGATCCATTCATTGACTTTATCCATGCTCACTACGCCAGGATATTTGTCGATAAGGTTGGCTTTTAAGTAAGTAACAAATTGAGCTGTTGTAAGAGACTTAAACGCAAACTGGTCAAAGTAACCTTTTACGAATGGGTCGAACTTGTCACGGCCAAATTTGTTTTCAAGATAAATTAAGAAAAGCTGACCTTTAGTGTAAGGCACTGAGCTAAATGCATCATCAGGATCGCGGCCATTAAGTTTTAAGTTAAGGCGCGTATCTGGTGCTGGCAGAGTTTTAAGTAATGCACGTAAGCCGGCTGCATCAAGCGCTTGTTCCATAACTGCACGGTCACGGCCAAACACTTCTTCCATAATGCGGTTTTCAACGTAAGACGTGAAACCTTCATTTAGCCATAAGTCTTCCCACGTCGCATTAGTCACTAAGTTACCAGACCAAGAGTGAGCAAGCTCGTGAGCAATTAGGTTTACTAAGCTTTTATCACCAGCAACAACTGTTGGGGTGATGAAAGATAAGCGTGGGTTTTCCATGCCACCAAATGGGAAGCTTGGTGGTAGCATTAATAAGTCATAGCGACCCCATGCGTATTCACCATACATAGCGTTAGTTTTATCGATCATCGCTTGTGTGTCGTTAAACTCAGCAACAGATGCATCTAAAATTGTTGGCTCAGCAAAGATACCTGTTTGCTTAGACATGGCTTTAAATTCTAAATTACCAGCACCAATTGCGATTAAGTATGGCGAAATTGGTTGTGGCATATTAAATAAGTAATCGCCGTCTTTATAAAGAGCATCTTTATTATCAGCACTCATTACCGCACGAATGTCTTTAGGGGTGTGAATACGTGCCGAGTATGTTACGCGCATTGCTGGCGTATCTTGTACTGGGATCCAGCTACGAGCATGAATTGCTTGTGATTGGCTGTACATAAATGGGTGTGATTTACTGGCTGTTTGCTCTGGCGTTAACCACTGTAAACCTGAAGCTTCTGGGCGGCTGTTGTAGTAAATACGAGCTTTAACCGCTTGGCTTTTAAATTTAATTGTTAATTTTGAGCCCTTCACGTCATCACGTGCAGCAAGGGTGAAGTCAGCCTTGTGCCAGCTGCCTTTTTGATCTTGATACATTACTTTGTCGATATCTAAATCGCGTGTATCAAGTACTAGCGTTTTGCTTGTTGCATTGTGCCAATCTAGCGTGTGCTCAACAAAACCTTCTAGTTGTTTGTCATCAAAATCAACATCTAAATCTAGTAGTAGGTGAGTGGTTGTTACGTCATCTAAGTTTGCGTAAGTGTGCTGGCTGATTGCATCTGCAGTTGCTTGAGAGCAAGCACCGGCCATAGCAAGACTTAAAAGTAATGGTTTAAACTTCATAATAACCCTGGAACGGAAATGAAAAAGAGCTCGTTTTATAACATGATTAGTGCAGTGGGTTGAGTGATTTTTACAATCTAATGCGTATTTTGCGACGATAGGTTACACTAATGCGATTAGTTACCGGTAACCTTTGAGGCGTTTTGTGGCTCAGTCCCTGCAATCTTTTCATACCTTTTCTTTGCCTAGCCAATGCCAGCATTTTTATCAAATTGATGAAGTGGATCAGCTTTTAAGCACAGACTTTTCTAAGCCATTTTGTATTTTAGGTGAAGGTAGTAATACGGTGTTTTTATCTGACTACCAAGGTTCTGTGATCCACATGAACACGAAGGGCATAGATATAGAGCAGCAACGTGATGGCTTTTTATTGCACATCGCAGCCGGAGAAAACTGGCACCAATTAGTCTCTATGACCGTTGCCAATGAAATGCCTGGGCTTGAAAACCTTGCTTTAATTCCAGGTACTGTTGGGGCTGCGCCAGTGCAAAATATTGGTGCTTATGGTGTGGAGCTTGAAAAGTTTGTTAGTTATGTTGAGTACTTTGATATTGCAACCAAAACGATAAACCGCTTAGCTAAGAATGAATGCCAATTTGGCTATCGTGATTCTATCTTCAAACATGCCTTGAAAAATAAAGCTGTGATCACCCAAGTAGGGTTGCTGTTACCTAAAAAATGGCAGCCAGTGCTTAGTTATGGACCATTGCAACAGCTTTCAGCTCCCTCTCCTCAGCAGGTGTTTGAGCAAATCATCGCAACTAGAAGCAGTAAATTACCAAATCCAAACAAACTTGCGAATGCTGGCAGCTTTTTTAAAAACCCAGTGATCAGTAATGAGCAACTTGCGTTACTTTTAAAACAGTATCCTGAGTTACC
Source organism: Pseudoalteromonas apostichopi (assembly GCF_030297135.1). Taxonomy (NCBI): domain Bacteria; kingdom Pseudomonadati; phylum Pseudomonadota; class Gammaproteobacteria; order Alteromonadales; family Pseudoalteromonadaceae; genus Pseudoalteromonas; species Pseudoalteromonas apostichopi. The sequence goes on along the minus strand of NZ_AP028065.1, from coordinate 1,505,851 downwards.
TCATTACTTTGTTGATGCTGAGCACCATAAGGTTGCGGCAGGATGGTTGATTGAACAAGCAGGATTAAAAGGTTGTAAAATCGCAGGTATTGAGGTTCATCAACAGCAAGCGTTAGTGCTAGTCAATCATGGTAATAGTACAGGCGATGATTTAATTGCCATGGTAAAACATGTTCAACAACAAGTTTGGCAAAAATATCAGATTGCTCTACAACACGAAGTACGACTGATTAATGCCGTTCATGAGTGTCACATTGAATTAGGAGCTTCATTATGAAAGCACCAGACGGTAATAAGCTCGCTATTTTACATGCTCTGAATACTGGTGGTTTTATTTCTGGTCAGCAATTGGGTGAGCAACTTGGTATTAGCCGCGCAGCAGTGGGTAAACATATTCACTCGTTACAGGAAATGGGGCTCGATATTTTCAAGGTCACTGGTAAAGGGTATTGCCTTAACAATAGTGCAGGCTTACTGAACAAAGATAAAATCGGCCAGTATTATACTGTATTGGGTGGCAGCACCGCTGAGGTCGAAGTGCAGCCAATTATTGATTCAACTAACAGTGAGCTTATGCGCCGTTTGCAAACAGAGGTACCACTGCCATCTGGTAGCGTGTTAGTTGCAGAAATGCAGCAAGCTGGAAGAGGACGCCGTGGGCGCGTTTGGCAATCTCCGTTTGGTGCAAACTTATACTTTAGTTATTTTTGGCGTTTGGATGATGGTTTGCAAGCTGCTATGGGGGTATCTATTGCTGTTGGGCTGGCTGTTTACGATACACTTAAAGCCTTGTACCAATTGGATGTAGAGCTTAAATGGCCAAATGATATCTACTTAAACCGTGAAAAATTAGCAGGTGTATTAGTTGAACTTGATGGTCAACCACAAGGACCTTGCCAGCTTGTAATAGGTATAGGTATCAACTTACATATGCCTGAAAGTGTTAGCCAACACATAGATCAAGCATGGACTGACTTAAGCCAGCATGTAAAGGGGTTAGATAAAAACAAGCTGGTGGCTTATTTGTGCTTTTATTTAGAAAAACGCTTAACCCAGTATCAGCAATCAGGTTTAAACGGTATGTATCTACAGTGGAATCAGTTAAATGCATTTGCAGGCGAGTGCGTTGAGCTAAATACTGGTCATCGAAGCTGGCGTGGCATTTGCGAAGGGATTGATAACCAAGGTGGCGTGCGCATTCGTCAAGATGGCGAAGTAAAAAGTTATTATGGTGGTGAAATTTCATTACGTAAGGCTGAGCTATGAAACTATTAGTGGATGTTGGCAATACCGCAATTAAAGCCGTTTTATTTGATGGTAAGGGTTATCAAGCATGTGAGCTCAGCAATTTACCTTGGTTACAAATAAAAGAGCTGGTATATGCCTGCGTGGGTAGCGCTGAGCTACTTAAACCTTTATTGGCACAGGCGCAGCAACATGCTGTTCCTTACTTTGAAGCAGAGGTGACAGCTAAACTCGCTATGTTAACCTGCGCCTATCAGCAGTTTCAAAACTTAGGAATTGATCGCTGGCTCGCGGTGATAGCTGCGTATGTAGAATATCCTCAGCAAAACTGCATCATTATCGATGCCGGTACCGCAACGACAATCGATGTGCTCAACAAAGAAGGGGCGCATTTAGGGGGCTGGATTTTACCCGGTCTTGATTTAATGACGTCTTCACTTACCCAAAACACGCAGCGGGTATTTGATGATAAACAAATACCCTTTACTACAGATTTAGGGCGTAATACTCCAAATGGTCTAAAAAATGGTGCCATGGTTGCTACCCTAGGTGCAATCGAGCTAGCAAAACAACATCTTAACCAACAAGATTGTCAGCTATTATTTGCTGGTGGCTATGGCAAACTGTTAGCAGATTCATTTATAGATGCTAAATTTGACAGCTTACTGGTTTTTAAAGGGCTGAATTATTGGCATGAAATAGCCACAAAATAGTAAAAGTATGGGTATTTGTCTGAATAGTGAGCGTTTAACACATAAAATCACATTTTTTTTAATTTTATGGTTGCATCACAATAAACCTTACCTTAGAATCTCGCCCCGTACTAAAGCAGTGCCGACTTAGCTCAGTTGGTAGAGCAACTGACTTGTAATCAGTAGGTCATCCGTTCAACTCGGATAGTCGGCACCACTTTCCTTTTACCGGAAGTGACTTAGTAAAGAATTTTCGTGGAGGGGTTCCCGAGCGGCCAAAGGGATCAGACTGTAAATCTGACGGCTCAGCCTTCGCTGGTTCGAATCCAGCTCCCTCCACCACTTTATTCTTGACGGTTAGAGGTAGTTTAAGAACAGGTTCCTATGCGGGCATCGTATAATGGCTATTACCTCAGCCTTCCAAGCTGATGATGCGGGTTCGATTCCCGCTGCCCGCTCCAGACTTCTGGTGTTGCTGATATAGCTCAGTTGGTAGAGCGCACCCTTGGTAAGGGTGAGGTCGGCAGTTCAAATCTGCCTATCAGCACCAGTATCGAGAACTCATCTTAATATCTTCCTTTATCTGTCAGAAAAAACTATTTGAAATTTGAAAAAATTAAATTAATCTACCCTCGGTGGATTATTTTCATATGTAATCTAGATACACAAAACTGATAGGTTCCGTCATGGCAAAAGAAAAGTTTGAACGCGTAAAACCGCACGTAAACGTTGGTACAATCGGCCACGTTGACCACGGTAAAACAACTCTAACAGCAGCAATCACAAACGTACTTGCAAAAGTATACGGTGGTGTAGCTAAAGACTTCGCATCAATCGATAACGCTCCAGAAGAGCGTGAGCGTGGTATCACAATCTCAACTTCACACGTTGAGTACGATACTCCTACTCGTCACTACGCACACGTAGACTGTCCAGGACACGCCGATTATGTTAAAAACATGATCACTGGTGCTGCTCAAATGGACGGCGCAATCCTAGTAGTTGCTGCGACTGACGGTCCTATGCCACAAACTCGTGAGCACATCCTACTTTCTCGTCAGGTTGGTGTACCTTACATCATCGTATTCATGAACAAATGTGACATGGTTGACGACGAAGAGCTACTTGAGCTAGTTGAGATGGAAGTTCGTGAACTTCTTTCAGAGTACGACTTCCCAGGTGATGACTTACCACTAATCCAAGGTTCAGCGCTTAAAGCGTTAGAAGGCGAGAAAGAGTGGGAAGACAAAATCGTTGAGCTTGCAGAAGCACTAGATTCTTACATCCCAGAGCCAGAGCGTGACATCGATAAGCCATTCATCATGCCTATCGAAGACGTATTCTCAATCCAAGGTCGTGGTACTGTTGTAACTGGCCGTGTTGAAGCTGGTATCATCAACGTGAATGACGAAGTTGAAATCGTAGGTATCAAAGAAACTACGAAGACAACTTGTACAGGTGTTGAGATGTTCCGTAAGCTTCTAGACGAAGGTCGTGCGGGTGAGAACATCGGTGCACTTCTACGTGGTACTAAGCGTGAAGACGTTGAACGTGGTCAAGTACTAGCTAAGCCTGGTTCAATCACTCCACACACGAAGTTCACTTCAGAAGTATACGTACTTTCTAAAGATGAAGGTGGTCGTCACACTCCATTCTTCAAAGGTTACCGTCCACAGTTCTACTTCCGTACAACTGACGTAACAGGTGACGTACAGTTACCAGACGGCGTTGAAATGGTAATGCCTGGTGATAACATCAAGATGACTGTAGAACTAATCTGCCCAATCGCGATGGACGAAGGTTTACGCTTCGCTATCCGTGAAGGTGGCCGTACAGTTGGTGCTGGTGTTGTTGCAACTATCGTTGAGTAATCAACTATAGTAATGCATCAAGCATTAAGAAAAACCCGAGCTTAGTCTCGGGTTTTTTTATGGGTGAAAAAGCTATCAGCTGTATGCTTTAAGCCGCTTTTTCATTTCCCTAACGCTTTGTCTAGCTCTTCTCTTAAGCGTGGGCTTTTTAGATTTTCAGCCATAATTTCGGCAACTTTTGCATTACTGCTATTTTCAAGAGTAGTTATTCGTTCTGCTAAATCGGTGGCGAAACTATTATTTCCGTCTCGCATTGCACGGAAAAATTGTCCAATCAGTGCAGTGGCAGAAATATTGCGAACATAATTATTATCGTCCGTTTGTAGTAACTTCTGAAAATGCTCAGCGAGTTTTGGCGAAACGTTTGTTTGCCGAGATAAACTCTCTAGGGCACTAACTCGGATCTTGGCATCATTAGTGTATTCACTGATGCTTATCATGGCATCGATTACTGCATTTGCTTGGCTTTCATCTAGGTCGCGCCTGAGCATGCTTAAGGTCATTTTTAGTTGGCCGTATGCTGCTAAACGCTCATTTTCTGATTTGCTTAAATTAAGCAATGTTGCGAGTGCTTCATTTATCGAAGAGTCAGCATATTGTGGGTCTGCTTTAATGCGTTCGCGGTAGTCGTCAGGTAAATTACTTAGCCAACCAAGAGCAGGGTTTCTCTTTTCAATCTCGGCGCGTCGCTCACTTTCTTGTTGTTCGATTGCTTGCTTTACCAATGAGGCAAGTAGCTCAGGAGCAATGGTTGGAGTTTGATGCTCAAGCTCGTGAATGCGTGTTTCTAGGTCTAAAATATAGCCATGTAAAGCAATGAGATTTTCTCGGTCTTGCTCAGGAATAGCTAACTCTTTTAAGCTAGATTTTGCTGGTTGAATTAGAAAAGGTTTGTCAGTAGGAGTTGATTTTGTTTGGCTATAAATTGATAAGCCCAGTGCAATGCTTGCAAAAACCAACGCAATATTCCCTTGCCAAGTCGACATATCACATCACCCAAATTGCTTTGTAATACTAGCAGATTAAAACAGGCTATTTGTATTATCAATTACTTATATTGATAAAAAAGCGCAGCTAGTTAGCTGCGCTTTTAAATAGAGTTAAAGCTGATTAATGGGCTTTTGCGTATGCTTCGGCTTGTTGCCATACGCGTAGCATATTGCCACTTAAAATCTTTTTGATGTCTTTATCGCTATAACCACGGTCCATTAGACCTTGCACTAGGTTCGGATAGCTAGACACATCTTTTAAGCCAGTAGGTAGAGAGTCGCCTACACCATCGTAATCTGAGCCAATACCCACATAATCGATGCCAATTAGTTCAACTACATGGTCAATGTGATCAAGTACTTGCTCTAAGCTTGCAAATGGGAATGGGTTTTTAGCACGATAAGCTGCGTCAAAATCTTTGCTTAGTTTAGTACCGTCTTTTTTCTTATCGGCTTTTGCAGATTTTAGTTGATCGTACCAAGAGCCAGCTTTTGCTGTAACAAAGCTTGAGCCGAAGTTAATTTGAATAACCCCACCATTCTTTTTCAGCGCCAATAGCATGTCATCATTCATATTACGCTCAAAACCAGGCGTATACTTACGAAGTGACGAGTGTGAAGCAATCACTGGTACTTTTGAAATTTCCATTACTTGGTAAAACGCATCATCAGAAATATGCGAAACATCAACTAGCATACCAATGTTGTTCATTTCTTTTACTAGTTCTTTACCAAATGGGCTCAGGCCTTTCCACTTACGACGAATATCATAAGATGAATCAGAAATATGGTTGCTTTGTGAGTGAGCTAGAGTGATGTAACGTACGCCACGCTCATAAAAATGCTTAAGGTTTTTAATGTCGCCTTCGATAGGCGAGCCGTTTTCCATACCCATAGCAATCGACATTTTGCCTTGTTTAAATTGCTCTTTAATATCGGCAGTAGAGTCTGCAATAGCGAACTTATTTGGCGCGCGTTGCACAATGGCTTCCATAGAATCGATCAGCTGATTTGCTAATTGATAGCTCTTACCTTTGCCTTCAAACTCTAGGTTTGCAGGAATGTAAATTGACATGAAAGGGGCATTCAAACCACCTTGCACTGCACGTGGATAATCAAAGTCTCCGTCGCTTGTGGCTTTTGTTACATCTGCCCATTTGTTATGAATACGGTAAGGCACATCGATATGGGTATCGATTAAAATAGTTTCTTTTGCCAGCTTAATGGCTTTATCTGATGCAGTAACCTGAGCTGCGTTTGCTTGACCAATCAGGGCCAAAGAAACCGCAGCAACCAGTGAGCTTAGTTTTTTCATTTTTAATGGCTCTTTAAGTTAAAAAGTCATTGTGAAGGGTTACTGTATAACTTACAAGTTTAGTCGTTAAACGACGCTTGGTACTCTGGATCGGCTTGCAAAGCGATGAATTCAGCTTTAGAGATAATCGTAACTGACTCATGTAACTCAGAAAAAAACACCATAGCTTCACCACTTTTAAGTTGTTGGTGAACCTGCGCGACCTTGCTTTCAATACTAAACTCTTGTTCGCCGTAATCAGTACCTTCACGTAAAACATAGCTTTCGATTAAATTATGTAGGGTTTCTTTATCAAGGCGGTCGTGAGGAATGATCATAGCTGCTCTTTCTTAATTAATTGTTGAAAATACTCTGGAACAATACTTTCAAGCCAATACTTGGGTTTAAAAGGGTTTTTGCCGCTAATAAAGCCAACATGACCACCTTGTTCAGAGATGCGCAGCGTAACATGTTCACTCACATCTAAGCTATCTGGCACAGCTTTTATTGATAACATAGGGTCATCTTTGGCGTGCACAATAAGCGTCGGCGTTGCAATGCTTTTCAAAAATGGTTTTGCGCTAGCTTGTTGATAATAATCTTCAGCGCCAGCAAAGCCATGTAGTGGTGCTGTGAGCATGTTATCGAATTGCCATAAGTCATCAATCGCCATTAGTTTTTCAGGTGTTAAGTTAATTTGCTGTTCGATTTGTGGCAGCTTTCTTTGCATTGATTTTTTCATACGGTCGAGCAAATACTTTTGATATATTTTGCCCAAGCTTTTGCGAATAACTTCACAAGACGATGACAAGTCAAATGGCGCAGACACAACTGCTGCGCCTGTTAAGTTCGATTTAGCACCTTGCTCACCTAAATATTTTGCAAGCACATTACCACCTAATGAAAAGCCCACAGCAAAAAGCGGGCGTTTTGGAAATTTGCTCTTAAGGTGGCTGATGAAAAAGCGTAGGTCCTCTGTTTCTCCACTGTGATAAGCGCGTGCTAAACGGTTAACTTCGCGTGAGCAGTTTCGAAAATGCATTAACACCACTGCAAAGCCTTGCTGCTTTAGTTTTTTCATCATGCCTTTAGCATAAAAACTATTTATGTTGCCTTCTAAACCATGCAATACAATGGCGAGTGGGGCTTGTTCGTTATGAGGGATTGCCCAAGCTAGTTCTAAAAAGTCACCATCAGGGGTATCGATTGTCGATAAGTCGTAGCGGGTATTATGAAAAGGGCGAAAAAAGCGCGGCATTATGGTTTGTAAATGGCGATTGCGCATCCACCACGCAGGCTTAAACTCAGGTAACATAGCTGACACTTTCGAAACAAAATAAGCGCCTATTGTAGCAAGTTTTTGCTTTTTGAGAACCGCTGCGAGATTTTAGCTATATACAAATAAAAAGCCCCTAAACAATAAATTGAATAGGGGCTTTGTGCGTCGTGCTTAATTCTTACTTAGGAACTTCTGCGTCGTGAACTTTTTTAATAAAGTAACCAACATAGAAAAGGCATAAAACGATAACAACTGCCAAAATGCCGAATGACATAAATAAAACTGGGTCGCTAAAAAAATCTCTGAAGAATACGTTCATGGTTGTGCCTCCTAATGTCTATGAGTTAATCATAGGCTGGCTTGAGGACGGCTGATATGATCCAGATCAAGCAATTTTCCTGATGCTAACTAAGGCGATTTAATAGTTGATTTGGATCAAGTTTAATGGGGGCGTTGAGAGTTAAGCAGAGCGATTGGATGGTCTTTTAATGTTGTTAGCTTGATTTTTAATTAAATGGTAGGAGAAATTTTATCGCTTATCGCTTATCGCTTATCGCTTATCGCTTATCGCTTATCGCTTATATATAGCATTATATTGTTAGTATTAGGACACCGAGAGAGTGTCATACTATTTAATGTGTTTATAAGTAATTGTTGTTGCTGTTTTTCGAGCTTGAGTTCTGCGCTGAGTAACTCTTTGCGAATAGTGGGGTAGTCTGGAAGCTCGGTTTGTATAGTTTTAAGGTAGGCGCGTGTTGCACGTAAGGGTTGTAAAGCGTGCTGGTCAAACTCGGCTATGCATGACTCAAGCTCACTTAGTTGAGGTGGGGTTACAGCAAGCTCTAATGAGTCCAGATAATAAAGCAGTAGGCAAAGGTTCACATTTTTGCCTTGCTGGTTTTGATAGTCTAGTAGCTTTGTTTGCATGCCATCTTTGCTGTAAAGCTGACATGCAAACTGCCAAAATTCCTCGCTGTTAAGCGTTTTCATCGGCAAAGGCCTGCTCTTTTTCTTCAAGCTCTTCAAGTGCCATGAGTAGCTCTTCTTCAACGTCATTTAGCTTCGGGGTTAAGTTTGCTTGTTTACTAAGCAGCTCTGTCAGTTTGGCTTTATTTTCATCATTGTATAAGTCATTGTCAGCAAGTGCATTTTCGATTTCTCCAAGCTCTGTAGAATACTTATCAAGTAGCTTTTCAAGCTTTTCGATTTGCTTTTTCAACGGCTGTACTGACTTTCTAAATTCTGCCTCTAAGCGCTTTTGCTCTTTACGGTTAACGCTTGAATGTGCTTTCGAGGCATTGTCTTCAGTGCTTTTAGCAGCTTCTTTGTTAGCATTGAGTAGCCATTGGTAATAGGCGTCAAGGTCATAACCAAATTGTGTTACTTCGCCGTTATCAACGAGGTAATACTCATCAGCGGTATTTTTTAGCATGTGACGGTCGTGCGATACGGTAACCATAGCACCTTCGAAGCCTTGTAGTGCCATCACTAGGGCATGGCGCATTTCTAAATCTAGGTGGTTAGTTGGCTCATCCAGTAACAGAAGGTTTGGCTTTTGATATACCAGCATGGCTAATACTAAACGGGCTTTTTCACCGCCAGAAAATGGCGCAACTGGCTCAAGTGCTTTATCACCAAAAAAAGCAAAGCCACCTAAAAAGTCACGCAGTGATTGCTCTGGAGCTTGCGGGTTTAAACGTTGTAAATGGGTCACAGCACTGGCTTTTAAATCAAGTGACTCAAGCTGATGCTGAGCAAAGTAACCAATATTTAAGCCTTGATGCTGAAATACTTCACCAGCTTGAGGCTGTAAATCGCCAGCTAATAATTTAATGAGTGTTGACTTACCCGCGCCATTACGGCCAAGCAGGGCGATGCGACTACCTGGAACAAGATTTAGCTTGATGCTATGTAAAATGGTGATGTCGCCATAACCTGCTTTGGCTTGGTCGAGTGTCATTAATGGATTTGGCAGGGCCGTTGGCTCAGCAAACTCAAAATCAAAGGGTGAGTCAACATGGGCTGGGGCCAATTTTTCCATACGCTCTAGCGCTTTTACGCGGCTTTGTGCTTGCTTAGCTTTACTGGCTTTTGCTTTAAAGCGAGTAATAAACTTTTCAAGGTGAGCAATCTGTTCTTGTTGTTTTTCGAACATCGCTTGTTGTTGTAATAAGCGCTCTGCTTTTTGACGTTCGAATTGCGAGTAGTTGCCTTTATAAACGTTTATTTTTTGTGAGTCTATGTGCCAAATTTGGTCAACCACGGCATCGAGGAACTCTCTGTCATGGGAAATGAGCACCAGAGTGCCTGTGTAGGCCCGTAAAAAACGTTCTAACCAATACACGGCATCTAGGTCTAAGTGGTTGGTTGGCTCATCCAGCAGCAATAAATCGGCATCACGTATAAGCGCTTGCGCCAAGTTTAAGCGCATACGCCAACCACCCGAAAAGGCGCTCACCGGGTTGTCTATTTGCTCATTACTAAAACCTAAACCGTGTAACAGTTCGCCGGCTTTTGCTTCAATGCTGTAGCCTTGAATATGTTCTAGGCCAATATGTGCTTTAGCTTGCGCATCGCCATCATTATTTTGCTCAGCTTCGCGTAGTGCAATTCTTAGCGCGTAATATTCAGGATGGCCTTGTAATACATAATCGAGGGCACTGATTTCGAGCGCGGGTGTTTCTTGCTTTACAGAGGCTATTGACCAGTCTTTAGGAATTTGGCATTCACCGGCATCGAGTTGCAATTCAGACTTTAATAGCGCGAACAGCGTTGATTTACCACAGCCATTAGCGCCAACAAGGCCGACTTTATGCTCTGGGAATAAGGTTGCAGAGGCACCTTTTAATAAGGCGTTACCACCACGTAGAAGTTCGATGTCTGAAATTTGGATCATGAAAGTTTACTTGCACAGCACTAATTAAATTGCCGCTATCATAACACGGATCACATTAGGCTTCGCAATCGTATCAAACAGAGAGTTATTAGGCTAAAATAGCCACCTACATGCCACGGGAGATCATCTATGAGACAAAAGAAACGCTTTATTGCTGGCGCATCATGCCCTGAGTGTAAGGCTATGGACACTATGATGCTTTATAAAGAACATGATGTGGAAAAAGTGGAGTGCGTACAGTGTGGCCACAAAATGACGCAACCAGAACAGGCTGTGCAAGCCTCAACACGCCAATTTGAGCAAGTGATTGGTGTATTTAAGCCGGGCGATTAATTCCCGGCTCTATCCTACCTAATTAATAGTGCGGCGGTGGCGGCTCTTGCATTTGCGACATCAAAGAAGGCTGTTGTGATTCTTTGATCTTCTCTGCAAGTAACTCAGTCTGGCGTTTCATTTTTGCCAACTGCTGTTGGTGCGCTTTAAGCTCATCATTCAATATTTCAATTGTTTCATCTTGAAAAGCGACTTTCGCTTCAAGTTCCATTAGACGATTTTCAATTGTATTCATTTGATTCTCTTAGATTAAAACTTTCAGCGAATCCGCTGGAGCTTTCGGTTAATAACGCTTGGTTGTTATCAGTAAACGCAACATCTAACACCACGGCTGATTTCGGGCGGCTTCCTTCACGAGGAATAACTTGCCACGTTTGTAATTTTTTACCAGACTCAAGCTGCCATAAATCGACTAATCGATTGGGTGAACCGGTGGCAATTAAAGTGCCTTCATCGTTAAAACGGACGGCGGTAAAAATTTTCTGACGCGCAATATACGCCAGTTTGCTAACAAGATCACCTGTAGTCAGCCGCCATACATTTGCTTGCTTCATACTGTCTGCGGTAAATGCGTAACGACCTTGTGGATCAAGGGCGACTTGAGTAACGCGACTTGGATGATTAAAGCGATGGATCACCTGCCCTGTACGAGTATCCCAAAAGTAAGCAACGTAGTCATTTGAACCACTGATGGCGTAGTGGCCGTTAGGTGATAGGTCAACAACATTAACTTTTTCTTGATGACCAAGGAACTCTATGCGCCTTCCACTCTCTAAGTCGAGGTAAACGACTACACCGTCGGCGCGGCCGTATAATACGCTGCGCCCTTGGTTACTTATCGCGATATCTCTAATGGTTGAGGCGTGAATTTTGTAATAACCTGTGTTGTTTCCCGTAGCAATGTCCCACACTGCGAATGTGGACTTCTCGGCGGTAACAGCATGGCTATTGTCGTAAGAAAGAGCTACGGTGTGAACGAGGCTATCTTGAGCTTGTTGTTGGAACCATTGGTATTTTAACACTTGCTGTTGATTATCCCACAGTGCAACCCCATGGTGTATTGATGAGATTAGGCTGTATTTGCCATCGTGCGAAAGCGCGGAAGCAAATGCTCCTCTAGCCGCATGCTCATAGCGTGCAGTAGATTGCTCATGTTGCTCAGAGCAGCCTGCAACTAAGCAAAGGCTGAGCAGATACAAAAAAGTACGAAATATCGACATATTACGAGTATTTCCCCTTAACTCTTAGTGATTGAGAGGTTAGACTAGGTCTCGTTGAAGGCCTAGGTTGTTAGTCTAATCGCTGATCATGCAATTGCATGACGTTAGTTATTAGACAAGCAGCCTACCATGTAGGTCGTTAATCTTTAACTAGTAATAATACAATAATTGACAACTGCAAAGTGTGTCGGAGATATAAAATGAGAAAGACGATTAAATTGTCATTGATTGCAGCGTCAGTTTTAGCGCTAACAGCTTGTAATCAGGAAGCAAAAAAAGAACAGCAAGTTGAAGTTAAACTAGAGACTGAAGCTCAACAACAAGCATACGGTATTGGTGCGTCGGTTGGTAACTTCCTAAACCAAGATCTTGCAGATAAAAAAGCACTGGGTGTTGAACTAGACGAAGCACTTCTTAAGCGTGGTTTTGAAGACGCACTAGCAGGTAACGCTAAACTTGATGACGAAAAAATTCGTGAAGTATTAACGGCGCTTGATCAAAGCATTCGTACCAAGCAAGAAGAAAAAGCGAAAGTAGAAGCTGAAAAGAGCAAAGCTGAAGGCGAGAAATTCCTAGCTGAAAACGCGAAGAAAGAAGGCGTTACTGTAACTGAGTCTGGCTTACAGTACGAAGTAATCACTGAAGGTGAAGGCGAAAAGCCAGTAGCAACTGACGTTGTTAAAGTACATTACAAAGGTACTTTAATTGACGGTACTGAATTTGATAGCTCTTACTCACGCAACGAACCAACAACGTTCCCACTTAATCGTGTGATCCCTGGTTGGACTGAAGGTTTACAATTAATGCCAGTTGGCTCTAAGTACAAGTTCACGATTCCATCTGATCTTGCATACGGTGAGCGTGATCTTGGTAAGATCCCAGCAAACTCAACGCTTGTTTTCGAAGTAGAATTACTTGAAATCCAAAGCGATGATAAAGCTGTTCCAGCTGAGTAATATTTAACTCACTAGAAAAGGGCCTATAGGCCCTTTTTTTACGCGTGAAGTTTATTAACTAAATGCCGCTTCTTTCATTTTTAATGTGCCATTATTTGCATCAAGCTCAACCAAAGTGCCAACAGGTAAAATAAATTGGCGTTTAATATGGCCAATCATGGCTCCACGATAAGCAGGAATTCCCAGCGGTTTTATATGATCTGCAAAAATATCGTCAAGGGTTAATGAGCCATAACCTCGGCCAGGCCTACAGTCATTACAATCACCAAATACAAAGCCTGCAATCTTATCAAGTGCGCCCATGAGTTTTAGTGTACTCATCATTCTGTCAATTCGATACGGCGCTTCATCGATATCTTCTAAAAATAAAATTACGCCATTAAAGTCAGGTAAATAGTCCGAACCTGCAAGGGCAGTCAGCACCGTTAAGTTGCCACCTATTAATTGTCCAGTAGCTTTACCTGGAGTAATCGTTTGGGTCAAATATTGTGTGTTAACTAACTCATCATCGGCTTTTGGTAAGTTTTGGAAATACATCAGCTTACGCGCTTCGAACATGTTCTTAAATTGCGCTACGTGAAAAGGGTTCCAGTCACTTGATGCATTTGGGCCATGAAAGCTGATTAATCCAGCTTGAGAGAGTAACGCGTTGTGCAGAGCAGTAATATCCGAATACCCCATCAGTGGTTTTGGATTGTTACGGATCATCGCGTAGTCAAGCAAAGGTAAAATACGGGCGGCCCCTGAACCTCCACGTAAGCACAAAATGGCATCAACTTCTTTATCACTGAATAAGCTATTCAAATCGCCAGCTCGCATTGCATCTGTGCCAGCTAAGTGCCCTCGTCTTGCCAGAATGTTTGGTGCAAGCTTAGCCTTGTAGCCTAATGCTTCTATAACGCCCTTTGCTAGTACGATATCAGCCTGCTGCGCGGTGGCTGCTGATGGACTGCACACACCTATAGTGCCTCCCTTTGCCAGTATTTTTGGCTTTATTAATGTTTGGGTACTGCTATTTTGTGCAGCCATTAAGGGAGTTGATGTTAGACTTGCGCCTGCTGCAAGGATTGAGAGTGACTTTAAAAATGACCGTTTATTCATAGCGAGCCTCATGTTTTTATAGTATGAGTATCGCATTGAAAAAAATATTTCAAATATTTGTTACGAAATGGAATAGATGATTCTTTTGGAGATGGCAAAAAGAAACTTTCAGCAGAGAGTATTTCTCTGCTGTGTAACTGATGTTAGCTGGTGTGATTTGAATATAAGTTGTCGATTAACTCATCTTCTAATTCAAAGCGTAATTCAAGGGCTTCACCTAACGTTGATAAGTCTTTATCAAACTCATCAAGCAGGTCGTCTTGCTCTACTTCTGCGTATTTGTCGTTAAAATCGAGTGCTACATCTGTGGTTTCAGAAATGCGAGGATATAAGGTATTAGCCAACTTTTGGCTATCAGGGCCTTTTTCTTCACACGCTTTGGCAATGTCGTCGTAAATTTCGAAATGGCCAGCAGAAAGGTAATCCATCAGAATTTGGCAAAAGTTTTGAATTTGCAGTTGATCAGGAAGGGCGTGATCTTTCTTTTCATACGGTGAAAAGCCTGCAATACGGCAGAACAACACAAGCAGCTCTTGACGTTCTGTAAGCCATTTGTCGATTACAGAGTGACTACCGCCCCACTTTTGTTGAGCTTTTTCCAAACGCGTCAGCATATTTCATCTCCTCGCTGAGTAGGTTTTCCTTTGTATATATAAAAAGGAAATATGACACAAAGATCAACTAAATTCTTAGTGTCTAATTGCAACAGATTGTAAAAGTCATCCTAAAGGCATATTTTTTAGCATTGAATAGGCTAAGAAGCACCCTTGTTTTTTAGAGTGGACTTTTTTTTCTCTAATTGCAGTGTATGGGAATTGATTCAAAACTACTAGTATTAATTTTGCAATTTTTATCTAAGGAATGGGTGTGTAAATTACTGATTTAGAAAAGAAAAAACCACCAAAGTTGGTGGTTTAATTCTTTTTCTAAGACTTGTTAAACAAGCGTTCTTATTATTATGGGAAGATTGTTGTTCTTATTGTTATAAGATTTTTATTATTGTTTTTGTTAACGCGGGGTAAGTTATACCAAGCTTTTTTGGATGTTGCAAATTTATTAATGAAAAGTTTTAAATTTATTTTGTTTTTGTGCAAAAAACGCACGGTAGGCTTAGACTGGCTTAAAAAACATGATCTATATCTAGCCTTGATTATCTATCCATAGTGAGACGCGCAATATGGTGATACAATCTGCTCAATTTCATTCAGTTCTAGGATTCTATACGCATGAGCGAATTAAAAAACGATCGTTATTTACGTGCACTACAAAAGCAACCTGTTGATGTCACACCGGTATGGATGATGCGCCAAGCTGGCCGCTATTTACCTGAATACCGTGCTACACGTGCCCAAGCAGGCGACTTTATGAGTTTATGTAAAAACGCTGAACTTGCTTGTGAAGTAACGTTACAGCCATTACGTCGTTATCCGCTTGATGCTGCAATTCTATTCAGTGATATTTTAACTATTCCTGATGCTATGGGCTTAGGTCTTTACTTCGAAACAGGTGAAGGTCCGAAATTTGAACGTCCGATTTCTTCATTAGCAGATGTTAAAAAAATCCCAAATATCGATCCAACTGATGAGCTTGGTTATGTGATGAATGCGGTAAGTACGATTCGCCGCGAATTAAAAGGTGAAGTGCCGTTAATTGGTTTCTCTGGTTCACCTTGGACACTTGCAACTTACATGGTTGAAGGTGGTAGCAGCAAAACATTCGGTAAAATCAAGAAAATGGCTTTTGCAGAGCCGCAAACCCTGCACCTATTACTTGATAAATTAGCTGACTCAGTGATTGACTACTTAAACGCGCAAGTTAAAGCGGGTGCGCAATCGTTAATGGTATTTGACTCATGGGGCGGTGTATTAAGCCCACGTGACTACAATGAGTTTTCATTACAATACATGCACAAGATTGTTGATGGCTTAATTCGTGAATACGATGGCCGTAAAGTGCCAGTGACGTTATTTACTAAAAATGGCGGTCAGTGGATTGAAGCAATTGCAGCAACTGGCTGTGATGCAGTAGGCCTAGACTGGACAATTAACATCGGTGATGCAAAACGTCGTGTTGGCGATAAAGTAGCGCTACAAGGTAACATGGACCCAGCCATGCTGCATGGCACGCCTGAGCGAATTCGCCAAGAAGTTGCGACTATCCTAGAAGACTTTGGTACAGGCTCTGGCCATGTATTTAACCTAGGTCATGGCATTACACCAGATGTAGACCCAGAAAACGCAGGTGTATTTATCAACGCCGTTCATGAATTCAGTGGTAAATACCACAAATAAGCAAAAGCTAGTCATAAAAAAGCCCGCATTAAGCGGGCTTTTTCGTTACTTAAACAAACGATTTAAACCATTTAATGCGGCTACGCGATAGGCTTCAGCCATGGTCGGGTAGTTGAACGTGGTATTTACAAAGTAATCAATGTTATTACCGCCGTTCTTTTGCTCCATAATTGCTTGGCCGATGTGAACGATTTCAGAGGCACGCTCACCGAAGCAGTGCACGCCAAGTACTTCTTTGGTATCAACATGGAATAAAATCTTTAAGCTACCTACCTCAGTGCCCGCAATTTGCGCACGCGCTAAATGCTTGAATTGAGCACGACCTACCTCGTAAGGGACTTTTGCTGCTGTTAACTCTTGCTCTGTTTTACCGACTGAGCTCATTTCAGGAATTGTATAAATACCTGCTGGAATATCAATGATCAGCTTCTCATCACAGTTACCACATGCAATCGCATCGGCTGCAATACGGCCTTGGTCAAATGCCGCACTGGCAAGACTTGGGTAACCAATTACATCACCGACAGCATAAATGTTGTCGACTTCTGTTTGGTATGTTTCATTCACTCTAAGCTGGCCACGACCATCCGCTTTTAGGCCAACAGCTTCAAGATTGAGTGTGTCTGTGTTACCAGTACGACCATTGGCAAATAAAATACAGTCAGCTTTTACGCGCTTACCTGATTTTAAGTGCATTACCACACAATCATCGCGAGTTTCTACGCGATCAAACTCTTCATTATGACGAATAACAATACCGCTATTCCAAAAGTGATAGCTTAGAGCATCTGAAATTTCTGCATCCATAAAGGCCAGTAGGCGGTCGCGGGTATTCACCAGGTCAACCTTGGCACCTAAGCCTTTAAAAATAGAGGCGTATTCACAACCAATCACACCGGCACCATAAATCAGCACACGATGAGGGTCATCTTCAAGGCCTAAAATCGTATCGCTGTCGTATATACGTGGGTGTTTAAAGTCTACACCCGGTGGACGGTAAGGGCGCGAGCCAGTAGCAATAACAATCGTTTGTGCGGTAAGAGTTTCAAACGAACCGTCTAGGTGCGTCACTTTGATAGTGTGTTTATCAATAAACTCAGCATCACCTTGATACATATGAATGCGGTTTCGCTCATAAAAGCTGCTACGTAAATTAGATTGCTTTGAAATGACGTTACTTGCGTGGCGCAAAATATCTGGGAAAGTTAAGCGGTTAGGGCGCTCACTAATATTAAAAAGCGGGTTTGCTTTATATTCAATATAACGGCTCACAGAATGACGTAATGCTTTTGACGGGATAGTACCCCAGTGAACACAACCGCCGCCTACTGCTTCTTGACGCTCAATAACAGCGACTTTTTTGTTGCTTTTAGATAGGTTCATGGCGGTACCTTCACCGCCAGGACCTGTACCTATGATGATCGCATCATATTGATAAGATGGAGTATCTTTTTGCTTTACTTGTTGTTTGGCCACAGCCGCTCCTATGTTAACTAAAAGAGGCTTTTAACAACCTCGCATTTAGTGCAAGCCAAGCCTGCTTTTGGTTTTCCCAAGCGGCTTCAAGCTCATGATATTGTGTCATTAATGCTGATTTTTCGCACTGCTTCATCATTTTATTTCGTTTGATTTCTAACACGCGTTTTTGCAGGGCACAGAAGTGTTGCAGTCTTTTCAGCAGTAAATCGTACTCAGATTGTAATAATGTAAGCTTATCTTGCGCTAAAGGCAATTTTGCGAGGCGACCTTGGGTCTTATTCATCAAGGTTTCTGCTTTGGCTTTTTCAATTCGCTCAATAGGTGTGCGCTTTAATTTTGAAGCAAGGCCAATTGCAGCTAAAGAGCGGATCATCCACTTCGTTGGATCATAGTGATACCACTTAATGCCGTTACGGTAGTCGCTTGCAAAAATGTGGTGGAAGTTATGATAGCCTTCACCGTAAGTGAATAGCGCTAAAAAACCATTATCACGCGCCGTGTTCTTTTCTGTATATGGACGTGAGCCCCAGATGTGTGCAAGTGAGTTGATAAAAAACGTAAAATGCTGGCTTAATACTAAGCGCAGTAAACCAACCAGTAATAACATCCCCCATACATCACCAAGCATTAAACCTAGCAATAAAGGAATACCAAAATTAGTCGCGACGACTAACTTCATATAATGGCGGTGCTGCCACATAACAACTTTATTTTTTTGTAAGTCGCGACAGTTACTATAGTTCCCGTATTGCTCGCCTTGATAATCACGTAACATCCAACCTATGTGGCTATACCAAAAACCATTTGTGGCGGCATATGGGTCTTTGATTGGATCATCGACTTGACCATGATGAATACGGTGATCGCTACTCCAGTGCAACGCACTATTTTGCAGAGCAAAAGCACCGCCTAAAGCAAAAAATACTTCAATAACAGGGTGCACATCATAGGCTTTGTGTGCCCATAAACGGTGATAACCAGCAGTAATAGAAAGTCCGGCGTAGAACATACAGCCAACGAAGGCTATCCACTGTGTACTGGTGTATCCGTAGCTAAAGCCATACCAAGGAACAAGGGTGATCGCGGCCAAAAATGTAAGGCTAAAAAATAGCACATTGGTCCAAATAATCGGTGGTTTTTTCATCTGAATAAATCTCGGCGTACAGTTGTACGCTAAAATAGTGTTTCATTCTCTCCGCGTCAAGTATTAGACTGTCTCATTAACCGAAAAAATTATTAAAAGTTCACTCTGGGAGTTTCCATGTCGGGTGTTAGAGCGCAACAGAAACAAAAAACACGACAAGCACTGATCGAAGCAGCATTCAATCAATTGAGTGCTGATCATAGTTTTTCTAATTTAAGCTTGCGTGAAGTTGCCCGCGAAGCAGGGATTGCACCAACTTCTTTTTACCGTCACTTTAAAGACATGAATGAGCTCGGATTGACCATGGTTGATGAAGCTGGTTTAACACTTCGCCAACTTATGCGCCAAGCTCGCCGTCGTATTGAGAGTGGCGGCAGTGTGATCACCACATCAATCGTTACCTTTATGGAATTTATAGATAACTCAAGCAACCAATTTAGATTGTTATTGCGAGAGCGCTCAGGGACTTCAAAAGCATTTCGTGCCGCGGTTGCTCGTGAGATTAAACATTTCATTTTAGAACTAGCACATTATCTTGAAAGCGAAACACCATGCGATCCAACTCATGCATATATCCAAGCTGAAGCTATGGTGACTTTGGTATTTAACGCCGGTGCCGAGGCCCTCGATATTGAAGGGGCGCAGCGCGAAGAGCTGGTTGAACGCCTGATCTGGCAATTACGTTACATTGCGCGCGGTGCCACTTTATATGTACGTGATAGTAATCAATCTCAAAAGTTAATCTAAGCAATAGAAGCTTTACCGTCCGAAATTTTAAACGTTCAATACATTTAAGTTGGGTTAATTAACCCGTTAATTGCTTTGTTGTGGATTTTTATTTCTAAAATTGGGATTTGAAAATCGATTTTGTGGAAAAATTATGCTTGCAAGCTGGTTTTTTGAATGTTAAAAATACAGCCACTGAACACACATTTAGTAAATTAAGATGCAAATTACACATTCAATTACATTAAAACTAAACCTCTTACTGATTAAATCAGTGAGCGGGGCTTAGTGTATTTGCATTTGTAGAACATTAAAAAACCCCGCAACCGCGGGGTTTTTTTTATCTCGCTAATGGGTCATTGGGAACGAGGACAGTTTATGAAAGATAAGGTTTGGATTTTTGACACAACGTTACGTGATGGTGAGCAAGCATTAAAAGCAAGCCTAACCGAAGACGACAAAATTCAACTTGCGCATACCATTAGCCGCTTAAATGTGGATGTAATGGAAGTAGGTTTTCCGGTATCTAGCCCGGCAGATTTTCGCTCTGTACAGCGAATTGCGACTGAAGTGAAAGGGCCAATTATCTGTGGCTTAGCACGTGCTGTAGCAAAAGATATTGAAGCATGTGGTGAAGCACTTCGCCCGGCAGAGCAGGGCCGTATTCATACTTTTATCGCAACCAGCCCATTACATCTTGAGCACAAATTACGTATGAGTTTAGACGATGCAACGGCAATGGCTGTTAAGTCGATTAAACTTGCTCGTAACTACACGGATGACGTTGAATTTTCATGTGAAGATGCTGGCCGCACGCCACACTGGGATTTATGCCGCATCGTTGAGAGTGCCATTGATGCGGGTGCATCAACCATCAACTTACCTGATACCGTAGGCTATGTAACACCTGACGAATATGCAGCGATGATTCATCACTTAATGAACAATGTACCAAACATCGACAAGGCGCGTTTAAGTGTGCATTGCCATAATGATTTAGGTTTAGCGGTTGCTAACTCAATTGCTGCGGTACAAGCCGGTGCGCGTCAAATCGAATGTACTATTAATGGTATTGGTGAACGTGCAGGTAACTGTTCGCTTGAAGAAGTGGCGATGATCATGAAGATGCGTGAAGACCACTTAAAAGTGCATACCGATATTCGCAGTGAAGAAATTTATCGTGCTTCGCGCCAAGTCGCGAAGATTTGTAATATGCCTGTGCAACCAAACAAAGCAATTGTCGGCGAAAATGCCTTTGCACACAGTTCAGGAATTCACCAAGACGGCGTATTAAAAGCGCAAAACACGTACGAAATTATGTCGCCAGAAAGTGTCGGTGTACCTAATAACCAATTAAACATGACTTCGCGTTCAGGTCGTCATGTTATTGAGCATCGTTTAGAGGAGTTAGGCTATCAAAAATCTGATTACGACATGGATAGCTTATACACTAGCTTCTTAGCATTAGCAGACCAAAAAGGCACTGTGTATGACTACGACTTAGAAGCGATGATTTACTTCAATCAAATCAAAGATAAAGACGAGAAGTATCAACTTGAATTTGTTAACTCTACGTCTAACTCACAATCAGTAGCGAGCTCAACAATCGGTATGACAATTGATGGCGAGTCTAAGCAAGAGGCGGCAACAGGTAATGGCCCTGTTGAAGCATCATTCTTAGCAATTGAGCGCTTAACGGGTATGTCGGTCGAAATGATTGAATACAACCTAGAAGCAACAGGCCAAGGCGCCAGCTCGCTTGGGCAAGTGAACATTATTGCTAAATACGATGGTCGCCCTTATCACGGTGCGGGCATTGCAGCGGATGTGGTTGAAGCGTCAGTACGCGCCATGATCCGTGTTTATAACTTAATTTATCGTGCACAAAAAGTGTCTGATTTAAAACAACAGAGGAAAGCAGGATGAGTCAATCGAATTACAGTATCGCAGTATTAGCAGGCGACGGGATTGGTCCAGAAGTTATGGCTGCAGCAGAAACCGTCTTGGATGCTGTAAGCGAAAAATTTGGTTTTACTTTGACTCGTCATCACCACGCGATTGGTGGTGCTGCCATCGATGAGTTTGGTCAGGCACTGCCGCAAAGCACATTGAGCGCATGCGAAAATGCTGATGCGATTTTATTTGGTTCGGTAGGCGGCCCTAAGTGGGAAAACTTACCACCGAACGAGCAACCAGAGCGCGCGTCACTGCTGCCACTGCGTAAGCATTTTGGTTTGTTCTGTAATTTACGCCCAGCACAATTATTACCAGCACTAAGTGCTGCGTCACCGCTCCGTGCAGATATCAGTGCACAAGGCTTTGATATCTTATGTGTGCGTGAGTTAACCGGCGGTATTTATTTCGGTGAAAAAGGCCGTAGTGGCGAAGGTGATCAAGAAGCAGCTTTCGATACCCAGACCTATTCACGTAAAGAAATTGAGCGCATCGCACGCTTTGCATTTGAAGCTGCAAAGCTGCGTAGTAATCACGTTACTTCAGTTGATAAAGCGAATGTATTAGCGACCAGCGTACTTTGGCGTGAAGTGGTCTCTGAAGTGAGCAAAGACTACCCAGAAGTAAGCCTAGACTACATTTATGTTGATAACGCGGCAATGCAATTAGTGAAACAGCCAAGCCAGTTTGATGTACTACTTTGCGATAACCTATTTGGTGACATTTTGTCTGATGAGTGCGCGATGATCACAGGCTCTATGGGGTTATTGCCATCAGCGAGTTTAAATCAGTCTGGCTTTGGTTTGTATGAACCTGCTGGTGGCTCAGCACCAGATATCGCGGGTAAAGGGGTTGCAAACCCAATCGCACAAATTTTAAGTGCTGCGCTTATGCTGCGCTACTCACTAGGTCAAGATGAAGCGGCTCGCACGATTGAAAAAGCGGTAGCAGAAGCGGTTGAGGCCGGTGTTGGTACGCCAGATATCTACCCAAATGCAGGATACACCACCAGTGATGTTGCTGCGGCAATTGTGGCACGTATTTAATTAAAAATTGTTTGCGCTGAGCTCGTCACTCAGCGTAACTAAAATGAGGGAATAGCAAGTGGCCCAAACCTTATACGATAAAATTTGGCAAGCTCATGTAGTCGCCAGTATTAATGATCAAACCGATTTACTTTATATCGACCGTCACCTAGTTCATGAAGTTACTTCGCCGCAAGCCTTTGCTGGTTTACGTGAGAAAAACCGCAAAGTACGTTGCCCAGAAAAGACCTTTGCAACCATGGACCATAACGTTTCAACAAAAAGCCGCTCATTAGATGCAGCCAGTGAAGTGTCGAAAAACCAATTAATGGCACTGGATGCAAACTGTAAAGAGTTTGGTATTCAACTTTATGATTTAAATTCTATTAACCAAGGTATTGTGCATGTAATGGGGCCTGAGCAAGGCATAACTTTACCTGGCACAACCATTGTTTGTGGTGACAGCCATACCTCTACCCATGGTGCATTTGGTGCACTAGCGCACGGTATTGGTACTTCAGAAGTTGAGCATGTACTAGCCACTCAAACGCTACAGCAGAAAAAAGCCAAGTCGTTAAAAATTCAAATTAATGGTCGCCTTCGTCCAACCGTTACTGCAAAAGATTTAATCATGGCAGTGATCGGTAAATTAGGAACTGCTGGTGGTACTGGCTATGTTGCCGAATTTTGTGGTGAAGGAATCGAAGCGCTGTCTATGGAAGCCCGTATGACGCTTTGTAATATGAGTATTGAAATGGGCGCAAAAGCGGGTTTAATCGCACCAGATCAAACAACTTATGATTATTTAAAAGGACGCCCATTTGCACCAAAAGGTGCTGACTTTGATAGTGCTGTTGCCTACTGGCAAACGCTAAAAACAGATGAAGGCGCACAATTTGACCATGTTGTTGAATTGGAAGCTGCTGATATTCAACCGCAAATTACTTGGGGTACCAGCCCTGAGCAAGTCATTGGCGTAGATGAATTCATTCCTGATCCTGAGCAAGAGCCAGATCTAATTAAAGCCGATGCAATTCGCAGCGCACTAAAATATATGGGTTTAAAAGCTGGCGATAAATTGTCTTCAGCAACTGTTGATACCGTATTTATTGGCTCATGTACGAATAGCCGTATTGAAGATTTACGTGCTGCTGCGCAAATTGTAGAAGGTAAGCAAGTTGCAGCGGGTGTTGAAGCACTGATTGTTCCAGGCTCTGGCCTTGTAAAAAAACAAGCTGAAGACGAAGGTCTTGCAGATATCTTCAAAGCAGCTGGCTTTGAATGGCGTGAGCCTGGTTGTTCAATGTGCTTAGCAATGAATGACGACAGATTAGAAGCCGGTAAACGCTGTGCTTCTACATCAAATCGTAACTTTGAAGGACGCCAAGGTCGCGGTGGACGCACTCACTTAGTGAGCCCAGCAATGGCAGCGGCAGCGGCAATTCACGGTCGTTTTGTTGATATCAGAGGAGAAGCCTAATGAGCGTATTTTTTAGTGGCTTAATGGCCCCGTTAGATAAAAACAATGTTGATACTGACCAAATTATTCCAAAGCAGTTTTTAACGTCGACCAGCCGTGATGGTTTTGATGCGGCGCTTTTTTACGATTGGCGTTATTTAGATAACGGCGAGCCAAACCCTGAGTTTATTTTGAACCGCCCTTGTTACCAAGGTGCGCAAATTCTTTTAACTCGCGACAATTTTGGTTGTGGTTCATCGCGTGAGCACGCGCCATGGGCATTAAAGCAATATGGTTTTGAAGTTATCTTAGCGGAAAGTTTTGCCGATATTTTCTTTAATAACTGCGGCAATAACCAAATGCTTGCTATCGCATTACCTGCAGAAACACTTGAGCAATTATTTGTGCTGAGTGAACAGCATGATGATATTCATATCGAAGTTGATTTAGAAAACCAACAACTTCGTAGCGATAAGTTTGACACTATTCACTTTGATATTCGCCATGACATTAAAGAGCGTTTATTAAGTGGCTTAGATTTTATCGGTGTGACTGAAACACTTAACAGCCAAATTGGTGCTTTTGAGAAGCAACTAGCAGCAGAGCGCCCTTGGCAATAACCTGTTTTTCCATGTGAACCTAAACGCGGCCAAGGCCGCGTTTTTTGTTATTTATCGTAATTGTTTTCTTTCTAAGCTTTAAACCATTAGCCTAAGCAAAATTTTATTTAGGGAACACACCATGAAATACTTAGTGGCATCGATGCTCGTGGCAGCATCATTAGTAGCGGCTGCACGACCTGCGCCGTTAGTGTCAATTCCAAGCCATGATGGCTTTTTTGACAACATTGCAGCCCATTGCGGTAAAGCTTACGAAGGTAAAGTGAGCGTTGATAACGTGGCTGGTCCAAGCTCGTTTGCGGGCAAAAAGTTAGTAATGCATGTACGTCGTTGTAACGAGCGTGAGTTACAAGTGCCATTTCATGTGGGTGATGATGCATCTCGTACTTGGATCATCACAAAAACTGGCAGTGGTTTGAGTTTAAAGCATGACCATCGCCATAAAGATGGCAGCGATGATAAATCAACCATGTATGGTGGTCATACCCTTGATGCTGGCTTTGCTAACGCGCAGTCGTTCCCGGCTGATCAATATTCAAAAGAGTTGTTTGTTAGCCAAGGTATTCCCCAATCAATGGGTAACACGTGGCAAATGTATATTTATCCTAAGCAATTTACTTATCGCTTAGTACGTGAAGGACGTGAGTTTCGCGTTGATTTTGACTTAACTAAACCTATCACGCCGCCAAGCGCGCCGTGGGGATATGAAGACTAGTATTATTTAGCTTCGTCTTCACACTGTAAAACAACCGTTAAAGGTGGCTGATAGGCGCGTGGTTTAGTTGGAAAACGTTCATACTCCTGCACCCCATCAGTCACTCTTAGCATAAATGGTTTGTCTCTACATAAGCGGTTTGCATGGCGCAGTAAGAATACGCTTTGATTGCGAAAGTGCTTGTAGTCGTCAGACTGAATTTCGAGGTGGTAGCGGCCGTCGGCTAATGCAGTTTGGTTATAATGGACTTTCTCGTCAAAATCATAGAGTTTTTCTGTTTCGCCTTTTGCAGCTTGCGCATAACTGCACCCCGCTAATATTAAAAAGGCGCTGATTAATAGTGCTTGTGTACTTCTCACTTCACTCATAAACACTTAACTCCATGTGATTAATACCTTGTTTCATCGTGATGTTGAACCTGAATTAGCATCCATAGTCAAACTAAGGTAACGTTATGTCTTACATGTAGTTTAACACCCAAAAAGGGAAAATGTGATGCTCAATAAAATAAAACAGCTGTTTTCAGCTTTGAACGATACCCAATCTAATATTTCTGAGCATGACCTAAAAACCGCCGTTGCTGCGTTATTAATTGAGGTTATGCGAGCAGATGATGAGTTACAAGATGATGAGCAACAGACCCTGAATGAGACCTTAAAGAAGTACTTTTCTCTTACCGATGAAGAGGTTCAAGAGTTAGTTGCAAGTGCGTCTCAGCACCTTGATGATGCGATAGATTATTTTCAGTTTTCAAAACAAATCAATGCCCAATGCAGTGCCGAGCAGCGTATTGATATCATCGAGCTGTTGTGGCGTTTAGCCTACGCAGATGGCAATTTAGATAAGCATGAAGAAATGGTTATTCGCCGCGTTGCAAGCTTACTGTATGTAACCCACGAAGATTTTATCGCTGCTAAGCTAGCAGCGACAAAACTAAGTTAGCAATTATTTATTTAATTTGCTCGCTACGCTCACAAGTTGCTGGGCAAGGCTCGCAACTTGCTCGGCTGTATCAGCATCGCTGATGCGGCCTTGTTCATCTAGTTTTGTGTGGATAGCAGAAACTGCTAATTGATCAGCAAGTATGATACTGCCAATTCCTGATAAAATATCACGTACGTGATTTAAACCTCGTAAGCCGCCTAAACCACCTGGCGAAGCTGCATAAAGCGCCGTGATTTTATTACGAAATGCTGGAACCGCGCCTTGCTCTGTACGGGATGCCCAATCGATTGCGTTTTTAAGTGGTGCTGTAATTGAACCATTATACTCTGGACTAGCTAATAAAATGCCGTCAGCAGCGCGAAGCTTATCTTTTAACAATTGTGCGCCAGCTGGCGTGCCTTGCGCTTCAATATCTTCATCAAATAAAGGCAAGTTTAAATCGCTTAGTTTTATCACTTCTACTTCTGCACCACTTTCGAGGGCGAAGCGTGCAGCTTCATTAATCAGTTTTTGATTAAAGCTGTCTTTACGTAGACTGCCTGCTAGGGCAATAATTTTTGGTGCTGTCATGATGGCTTCCTTTTTTAAGCTTCACTGTTGTTGATACACTCACGGCTGATACGTTCACTGTAGCAAAAAACAGCTTGCAGAAAAGCCCAATAAACGCAAAACTTATGTGCGTATATGCACACAAGGAGCCGCTATGGCGATTCAATTTGATGATTGGCAAGATGTAAAAGTTGCTTACGAGGTGGCAAGGCTCGGTACGTTAACCGCTGCTGCCGAATCACTGGGGGTTCATCACAGCACGGTTCTAAGACGAATTAATAATTTAGAAGACAACCTTGATGCGCGGCTATTCCACCGCCATGCCCGTGGTTATACAGTGACAGAAATTGGCGCTAAGTTATTTGCTACAGCTAAATCGATTAACGTTGAGCTTGATAAACTTCACAACGATATAATTGCTGCTGACAGTCAGTTGCGAGGGAGTTTATTATTAACCACTGTCAGTGGTTTTATTGATGTGCTGAGTGATGTGTGTGAGCAGTTTCAAAATCTGCATCCACAAGTGCAGCTCGAAGTTATTCTTGATCAAAACCGTTTACGCCTTGATCATGGTCAGGCGCACATCGCTGTGCGAGCAGGCCCTCGCCCTGATGAAGGCGACTATATTGCTCAGCATTTAGCTGAGCTTTCGTCGGGGTTTTATGCCTCAAAAAGTTATATTGAAAAGTACGGCATGCCAAAGAATATTCAGCAGTTACAGCAGCATAGTTTTGTTTCTGGAGTGGCTGGCTATAACGGTAAAGTGCCTTATTTTGCATGGGTTGATCAGCATATTGAATCAGCGCAAATTAAGTTACGTGTATCTGAAACCTCGGAAGCCACGCGGGCTATTGTTAGAGGCTTGGGGATCGGTGGTTTACAGCATGAAGTGGCGAGCCAATACCCTGATTTGCTGCCTGTACTTCCTAAAGAGCTGAGCTGGCCAACAGACCTTTGGCTGGTGACACACCATTTGGTACATCGCACAGCCAAAGTACAAGCATTTAGCCAACTTTTAAAAGCCTATTTTAAAGCGTTAAAAGCTTAAACAGATTTTTTAATGCTAATGCCTAGCCGTTTGGCTAGGCGCACAAGGTTGGCTCTATCAACGCTTAAACTGCGCGCTGTGGCAGCCCAGTTTAGGTTGTGTAGTTCAAGTTGCTGCATGATAAGCTGATAGCTAAAAGCATCGGTTGCCTCTTTGAGCGATAAGCCAGTGATTTTTTGTTCGTTAACAGCATCTGGGCTTGGTGTAGCAATCGCAGTTTTATCAATATCACAATGCTGAGGCTCGATTGTGACAATGCTTTGTTGCCATTGATGTTGCTTTGCTTTGAGTGCAGCACGACTAATGACATGTTCAAGCTCTCTCACATTTCCAGGCCAATCATATTGGCGTAGTAGTAATTGTGTATCAATACTGAGTTTAAGTTGTTTAATGCCAAGCTTTTTAGACGTTTGCTCAATAAAAAAACCCGCGAGTAAAATAACATCGTTATCGCGCTCTTTTAATGGTGCAACATGCAATGGGTAGACGCTTAATCGGTGATAAAGGTCTGCACGAAAGCGTCCTGCAGCTACTTCTTGCTTTAAATCTCGGTTGGTTGCCGCAATCACTCTGACATCGACATAGCGGCTTTGGTCTTCCCCCACCGTTTGTACTTCACCGCTTTGTAAAACGCGTAATAGCTTACTTTGCATAGCGAGCGGAAGTTCGCCAATTTCATCTAAAAATAAGGTACCGCCATCGGCGAGTTGAAACTTACCCTGACGAGCAGTATGTGCGCCAGTAAATGCCCCTTTACTGTGACCAAAAAACTCACTCTCTGCCAAATTTTCAGGTAATGATGCGCAGTTTAGGTGGATCAACGGCATATCACGGCGCTTAGAGTTTAAATGGATATTACGCGCAACCAATTCTTTACCAACCCCAGTGTCTCCTTGAATTAATACGCTAAATTCTGAGGCAGCAACCAGCTGGATATCATTTTTAAGAGTCGTCATGGCTTGGCTATTGCCAATAATTTCAACACCTTCTCGCGTGAGTGCCTCGATATTAAGCTGCTGTGCAACTTGGTGGCTATGCTGTGCGTGTTGCCTAAAGTGCTGCAAGGTCAGGGCATGCTCAACATAGCCTGCTGCAAGTTGTTTCAATTGATTGAGCTCGTTAATAGTTAAAGCGTCAAAGGCATGTTCATCTAAGCTATCAAAGGTTAAAACGCCAAGCAGTTCGCTACTAGCTTTTGTGCTAAATAGCGGCACGCCCATGCAGGCATGAACTGGAAAGTCGCCATGCTGGCTTTCTAATAAGCCGTCATAGGGATCAGGGAGACCACAATCTTTGGCGAATTTAAGGGGCTCAGTACCTCGGCATATTTCAAATAAGCGAGGATGCTCCATAATTTTAAAACGCCTTCCTAACGTATCGTCCGAGAGTCCTTGCTGGGCTACGGGCTTTAATACATCGCCTTGTTTTAATAATAAGGCGACTGCATCACATTCAACCCAATCATTAATGCAACTCAATAAATAGCTGAAATTGTGATCAACACTGCTTGCTTTCGTAAGGGCAAGTGCAACATCAAGAATTGATTTTTTGAGTGGCATGTCAATTTGACCTGAATATGTTTTTTTGATGCTTTTGATAGTGTGTCATTTTGACATTTTTATCAAGTATTTAATTTTAATGTATTGATATTTATTGGTTTTTATTTTTGGCTCGAACTGTGCAATAGCTAAGGAAATTAAACGCTGAGAGCCCTAATGAAAGTCATTAACTTAACTGAACCTATGCCAAGTAGTATTAAATTTTATCAAATCAATCAGTGGCCGTTATGGGCATTAGCATTTAGGCCTTTTTTCTTGGCTGCTAGTGTTCTAGCTGTGTTTGCAATGAGTTACTGGTTATTAATTTTGGCGGGAGTTGCGCATTGGTATTTAGCATTGCCGGCAACCCTTTGGCATGCTCATGAAATGTTGTTTGGCTTTGCTGGCATAGTTGCTATGGGATTTTTGCTAACCGCTGCGCAAACATGGACAGGCGTCCCTAGTGTCAGTGGCATTAAGCTTTGTTTGCTCAGTGTTATCTGGCTTGCTGCAAGGCTTAGTTTTTTTATTGATATTGCTGGGGTCGAACAGCTAAACCTTTATATTGTAAGTATATTGCAGCTAGCATGGTGGCTGGCTGGGATTATTATTCTAGCTGACATGCTGATACAAGCGAAAAGTAACCACAACTATTTATTTATCGTTATCACATCTTTGCTTTGTGCGCTAAATATGATTTTTTTGAGCTTAGTTGTGCTTAATAAAATGTCGCTTGCGCTTAGTGTTGTTGATACTGGCGTGCTGATCATGACTCTTCTAGTTGGCGTTCTAGCTGGTCGAGTCGTGCCGTTTTTTACCGCGCGAGGTCTTAACTTGAGTGAGCAAGTTAGAACGCCAAAGCTTGATAAATTAGTTGTGTTTAGCTCATTTTTTGCCATTACATGGTTCTTTATGAGTCAGCTGTTTTTTAGTGCGATGAGCACTGGTTGGATTTTTGCTTGGCTTGCTAGTTTACATGCCACAAGGTGTGTTTTGTGGTGGCAAAGAGGGGTTTTAAAAGTACCTCTGCTTTGGTCATTGCACTTAGCTTATTGGGCTTTATCTGTGGGTTTAGGACTCATTGCATTAAGTTTTTATAGTGCCAGTATTTTATTCAAAGACGCACTTCACCTGATCACTGTCGGCACCATTGGCTTGATGATAATTGCCATGATGGTGCGTGTATCTCATGGCCATACTGGCAGGGCACTGCAAGTCCCTACGTTTATTAGTATGGCATTCGTATTGATTGCTTTCGCTGCCATTGTACGCTCGGTACTTCCTCCTTTTTTAGGTCACCATCTTACATGGCAGTTAAGTGCTTTGTTGTGGGTTGTTGGCTTTAGCTTATTTTTATTTCATTGTGCGCCCATCTTAGTGAATCGTCGTGTTGATGGTCGCCGCGGTTAAACTCTCTAATAGGAAAAACTATGTTATCTGAAAAAACGATCCAGATTGTTAAAAGTACTTTGCCGTTGCTTGCAGAAGCAGGACCTCAAGTTACTGAGTATTTTTATGATCGTATGTTTAGCTACAATCCAGAGCTTAGAAATATTTTTAATATGACTCACCAGCAATCAGGTACTCAACAATTTGCGTTGTTTAATGCCTTGGCTGCCTATGCTGCAAATATTGATAATTTGGCAGTATTGAAAGGTACGCTTGCGCGTATTAACCATAAACACACCAGTTACCATATTTTGCCAGAACATTACCCCATTGTTGGTGGGCATTTGATTGCAACTTTAAAAGAGTTACTGCCTGAGCAATTTACGCCTGAGGTCGAGTATGCTTGGCGTGAAGCCTATTCCCTATTGGCTGATGTATGTATCAACGAGGAGATGGCGTTATATCAAAAAAACAAAAAGGCAACGGGCGGCTGGTTTGGTACCCGCACTTTCACGATTACAGAAAAACGTATGGAATCTGCGCAAATTTGTAGTTTTACATTAACGCCTACTGATGCAAAGCCTGTTGTAGCGTATTTACCGGGTCAATATTTAGGGATTAAAGTAACGCCAGCGAAGAGTGATTTAACTCAAGTTAGGCAATACTCTTTATCGCAGCAAAGTAATGGCCGCAATTATCGCATTAGCGTGAAAAAAGAAGGTTTAGTGTCTAATTATTTACACAGTTTAAGTGAGGGTGATGAAGTAGAAATTTATCCACCCGCAGGCGATTTTGTGCTTCGTGAAATTGATTCCCCTATTGTGCTAATTTCGGCGGGTGTTGGTCAAACTCCATTGATGGCGATGCTTGAAACATTATTGAGCAATCAACATAGCAAGCCAATCCATTACTTGCATGCTTGTGATAGTCAAACGCAGTTTGCCTTTAAAGAGTATTTATTTAAGCAACAGCAAGCGCACGCTTCATTACATTGTGTTACCTGGTTTAAGGATGGCAAGGGAGGGGACTTTGCGGGCTTAATGGATGTAAATCACATTGCTGATAACTTACCAATTAGCGAGGCTGACTTTTACCTATGTGGTCCAATCGCATTTATGGCAATGATAAAAGAGCAGCTGCTAAGTTTAGGGGTTGCAAGTGAACGAATTCATTATGAGGTGTTTGGACCTCACCAAACGCTATAATGAAAAAAGGCGCAGCTTTTGCTGCGCCTTTTGTTAGTTTACTTTGCACTCTACATTAGGTAGTGGAATACGTAGCTCTTTTTTAGGGTAGTAAAGTAGGCATTGCTCACCTGATTTTTGTAAAACAAATTTCTCAGAAGGAATTGCATGAGCGCCCATAATAGGGAGGCCATCCGGCCCTTTGTTGGTGCCGTGATCAATCAATAGCTCTGAACTTTTAGTAAATACATTGTCGGCTAGTGTGACGATAGCACCACCTTTGGCGGATTGAATAGCCTGCTGTAACTCCGTAATCACACCTGGATTTACGCGAACAAGCGTAGCATCTTGCGGTTGCTCCGCTTGGGTACTTTTACAGCCCGCTAAGCTTGCCAGTAAAGTGCAGGTTAATAACAGTGTTTTATTCATTATTACCTTCCTTCGCTGGTAGCGGACGGGTTAAATCCATATTATTTTTGTAAAGCGGCTGCTTAATTGTAAGTGGTAGCCCTGTTTCTTGAATTGCTTGTGATGTAAAGCTTGGTTGCTTAGCACTTGAGGACTCCACCACAATTGGGCAGGTATTATTTTCAATGTGATAAAGCGCGGTTGCTAATAAGCTCTCTTCGCTATCACCTAGTTTGTGATCAAAGTCATCTGTAACCTCGCAGCCTTTTATGTCCGCATCAAACTGGGGGGAAGGTGTTGGTTTAAATCCATCGGCGTATTCCCCAAAGCCTTTATAGTTTGCGCCTGAAAATTGGATTGTATAATAAGTGGTTGCGCAGTTATGTGTTGGTGTAAAACCATAGGGTTTCCCGCAGGTGGTGCCACCGATTAAGATTACCTCCGCATCAATGCCTTTTAAACCATTAATAAACGCCTCAGATGCAGAGCAGGTGTTATCGGTACTTAACACATACACTTTTGATAAATTTAGATCTGGCAGACTATTACCCGTTGTTCTGTAGGTAGAGTAATCAATTTCAAGGTCGATAAATGGATATGGATCATCTTGCGGCTGTTTGTCGTTTTGAATCGTTTGATAGTAATAGAAATCATCGGTATTAGCAGGACCCGCAACCATATATGCAAGCTGCGATGAAAGCGCTAATAAACCGCCGCCGTTATATCTAAAATCGATAACCAACTCATCAATATTATCAGCTTTGAACTTATTCACAGCACTTATCAGTTCAGGTTGAGCAATGCTGATAAAGCTATTAAATTGCATATACCCAACTTTTGTACCGTTCTCAGTTGTTAAGGTATCAACATTCTGAACGGGCGTTTGAGCAATATTACCGGCTACTAGAGTAAAGGATTTTTCAGTACCATCATTACTGCGTACAACAAAGTTATGGGCGTCACCGGCCGTAGGCCCAAATAGCGCTTCATTTAAAATATCTACGCCTTGTTGGGTATTAGTGTCAATACTAACGTCGTCAACCATTAAAATAGTATCACCGCGTTGTAACCCTGCATTTGCAGCAGGTGAGTCATCCTCTAAATAGGCAACACGTAGCTCTCGTGGCGGAACATTACTGATAAATACCCAGTTAATTCCATAACCTGAAACAACCCCAGATTGAGCTTCTTTAAAATACTCTTCAGTAGGTCTGCTAAAATGAAAGTTATCTTTAAAAGAACCCGAGTCCGTCGTTTCGAATGTTTTTAACTGGTCGAAATAAGCGGCGACAGAGCTGAAATTATCAGGATTGTTGTCTTCTATTTCGTCGTACCAAAGGTAGGTTTCGTCACTCCATGAACGTAACCACATCTTCTCGGTAAACTCAGAGCCAGCAGTATCTGGGTAAGGCTGATTATTGTTATAAGGATCATTGCCTGTTCGTGGTACGGCGCATTGATCTTTAAATTCACTTGATGGCTCAAAAACACCAGCGGTCCAAGTGGGTTCTGAACTTGTTGGTGGCGGGTTTGTTGTGTTGTTATTGCTCGAAGAGCCACCGCCGCCACCGCAGCCAGATAGAGACGCGCCTGAGACTGCTAAAAATATTGCTAAGGCGAGTTTATTATTGTTAAACATATTTGCTTCCTTTCCGATAGTATTTCTTAAAAATTAGCAATTACTGTATCTGAAAGCAATAAATTGTAGCGCCTCAAATGTAAATGAATGTGCTTTTAGTTATAAAGACTTACGGTTACTAATTTCAGCTACTTTGAGCTTCTGCCATGACTCAAATAGCTTACGTTGTTTGTTAGATATTTTTAAGCCATAGGTTTTTTGCATATAAAAGTAGGTATCGGCTATTTGCTTTCTTGCATAAATCGGTGGCTCAAATACACGTTGCTTAAAATCGATTTTTACTGGGCAAGCTCCATAACTGGCACTAGATGTTGCGACTATTCCGTAGCGAAAATTAGAACGGTCTGCATTGATCTCGCCAATAGCTGGAGCGAGGTTATTTATGTCGGCTTCCATTTGACGAAATTTTTCACTGACCTTAATGCAGTTTTTACGTCCGCCATCCTGCCAGCATTGTAATTGATGACCAAACTCCCACGCAGGTACTATATGCTCCCATTCTATTCTTTTTGCTCGAGCGTTTTCGTTTCCTGAGCGGGTAATGGCGTTTCTTGGAATATAACCACAAGCTTCAGGGTCTGGTACAAGCTTTTTACCTTGGCGCTTTATATCGCAGCCACAATATAAGCTTTTACTATTGCTCGGTAGATTCTTAATTAAGTGCTTTTTTGCACTGTAAAAGCTCGAAAATTGTTTAGCGGATACAGGGAAAGTAAAAATTAAACAAAGGGTTAAATATAGAAATAAACGCATATCCATCACATCAGTGAACTACAGGAGCAGCCATTTTAGAGCTACTATTCTAAAAAGGAAAAGTTTTTCAACTCAGCTATAGTTGTTAGGCCGTTTTATTAGAGGAATTACAACTATGTTATTAGGTGCCTTTTCTGTAAGTTTAAATGTGAAAGATATCCATGCTTCAAAGCAGTTTTATGAAAAACTAGGCTTTAAAGAATTTGCCGGCGAAATCGAGCAGCATTGGTTAATAATGAAAAATGGTGAACATTTAATAGGTTTGTTTCAAGGCATGTTTGATAAAACCATGCTGACCTTTAACCCAGGCTGGGATCAAAATGCTGAGGCACTTGTAGAGTTTGCCACTTTTGAGCAATTAGCCGCGCATTTTCAGCAACAAGGGTTAGAAATACAAAAAGCCGGTGACGCGAGTTTTATTATCACCGACCCAGATGGCAACCCTATTTTGATTGACCAGCACGTTTAGCAGGCTTTTTACGTTTTAAGCGAATGTTCTGTAGCAATAAAATAATCCCCGTAATACAAAACAGTACGCTGGTGGCCGAAAAGCTAATTAGAAGTGGGTTATTAAAGTTTTCGCGCTCATCATAATCCATGATGTGTAGCATCCAGAAAAAGTCGAAAATGCGCCATAGGGAGCTGCGCACTGTAATGACTTTACCGGTTTGGCTATCTAAATATAAGGTTGTTGTCAGCCAATCATCAAAACTCACTTGCCAAACATTGGCCTTGTGAGCCACTTCTCTTGGTCCTTTGGTTAACAGCTGTGCTTGCGTGATATTTGCGTTAATAAGTAAGTGAGTTCTCGCGTTTTCAATTATTTGTGCTTTATTCGGCGCAGGCATTTTATCACCTGTTCTGCCATCAAAATTAAAGGAGCCGCTCGGTGCCGTGACTTCTATGATTGGCGACTCTAAAAAGTGGCTGTACTTGATACTTTCAATTTGTTCAAATTGTGCCGTTATTTTATCGATAGAAGCAGAGTAGTCTGACACTAAGAAAGGGTTACTTAGACTGCGATTTGCTAGATGTTTTCCATGCACTTTTTCAAGCGGCAATGAACTCATTACAAGCCCACCTAATAGCCAAAAAAAGATCTGCAAAGCAAGTAAATAGCCTAGCCATTTATGCCCTTTACGAGCATATTTGAACATGCGTTTATTCATTACCACCCCGTTATTATTGTTATATGGGCGCTATTTTAGGTTGTTTAGCTGTATTGCCAATGCGGCAAAATGTCGCATTAACTGTATTCTAGATTTGGTATATATACAAAACTGAGTTAAAGTTTCAGTCGATATCAATAGAGGATAAAAACGAGAGTATGTCGGAAATTCAATTTTTAAATGTAGATCTGGAGCTTGAATCAAAGCACGATATTAGTGCGCTTGTTGCTGATTTGAAGAAAAACGCTATGGTTTTACATTATGACCAAGATGAATACCGTCAACTTGCACGCATTGAAGCAACTGCAGATATCAGCTCTCCAGACAAAGCGATTAACCAGCTTTGCGAATTAATTGAATCTTGCTCGCGCAATGCATTAAAGCAGTGGTTATCTTGTTCAAAACGTACATTTGATTTAGGTTTTGAATCGGGTAACTCGCCAAAGTGCTTTAACCAACCCCTGCATGCAGATACCTTGTTACGTATCTCAGCAATTGGCGCAGGGATTGAAATTACTATTTATCCAGTCGAAAAGTAAACTGAATTTAGCGCTCTACGACTGCTGCGGTCATTCTTGATACGCAGCACAGCTCCCCAGCAGCATTGGTAATTTTGATATCCCAAACAGAGGTGCGCTTACCTAAATGAAGTGGTCTGGCCGTTGCCGTTAATGTCCCTTTTCGAGACGCTTTTATGTGGTTGGCATTAATCTCTTGACCAACAGCATAGAATTTATTGAAATCAATCACAAAGTTAGCTGCATAGCTTGCCACTGTTTCTGCTAACACAACGTTTGCTCCGCCATGAACCATGCCCATAGGGTTATGGTGTTCAGGAATTGCAGGCATGGTGGCCACTAAATAATCATCGCCAATTTCAGTCACCTCAATACCCATCGTTTTCATTAAAGTGCCTTGCCCGGTTACTCCTTGTTCCAAGTCTTTACATTGCTCCAGCGTGATTGGATGGTGCCAAATACTCATTGTGTTTCCTTAACATGCGAATTAAAGCTAATACCTTATGGCATCTTTCATTGCGGTTCAATGTTAGTTTTGTAGCAATATGATGGAGTTAATTTAAATTTGCGATTTTCAAATAACTGTATATACTCACAGTTAAATGTACTGTATGGAAAACCAGTTGTATGCGCCCATTAACTAAACGCCAATCGCAAATCTTAGAACTAATTAAAGTCTTTATTAAAGATACAGGCATGCCGCCAACACGCGCTGAAATAGCTCAAACATTGGGTTTTAAAAGTGCCAACGCCGCTGAAGAACATCTAAAAGCACTGGCAAAAAAAGGCATGATCAAAATGAAGCCTGGAGCGAGTCGTGGTATTCAGTTGATTGAAGAAGATGAACCTGAGCAGTTAGGTTTACCTTTGATTGGCCGTGTTGCAGCTGGTGAGCCAATTTTGGCTCAGGAGCATGTCGAAAGTCATTGCCAAGTTGACCCTACGTTATTTAAACCAGCCGCTGACTTTTTACTACGTGTAAATGGCATGAGTATGAAAGATATTGGTATTATGGACGGTGACTTGCTTGCAGTACATAGAACGCAAGTTGCTGAAAATGGGCAAGTTGTTGTAGCTCGAGTTGATGAAGATGTAACTGTTAAGCGGCTAGAAAAAGCAGGTCGGAAAGTACTTTTACACGCTGAAAACGAAGAGTTCTCACCTATTGAGGTTGACCTTGAGCATGAATCTTTCAATATTGAAGGGTTAGCTGTAGGAGTCATTCGTAACGCTGACTGGATGTAGTTGTCCCTTATTTGGTGCGCTAAATTGACTCAATTTGGTGCGCCATTGTGATTTTGCCACTTAATTAGGATTTGTGAATCCTTACTCTTTATTTAAAGCCTTATATGGCGCAGTTTTCCTCTCTTTTTGTATATTCTTCGTAAACCATAACATTAAATAACGCGCTGATTATAGTTGTTATTTCTGCACCAAAATAAACATTTATTATCACTAAAACTTGCTTATTGGTCATTTTTTAACTAATTGGTTAAAGCAATGTATTAACACCTGATTAATAAAAAGACACAAAAATGTGCGAGGTGTTAGACAGGGGGCCAGTATCATAAGTGAGTTAAAATGATACGTAGTCGCTCTGAACAATAAAAAAAACGAATGGGCACCTTGCTGTATCGCCTTTTCGCTTTGCGTCTTGCAATAGCATCTAAAGGAGCCGTCACATGGGTAAACTGCGTTACGCCTTGTGGCTTATATTGGTTGCACTCCCAGAAATTGTATTGGCAAATAGTCAATACAATATGCGAAAAGGGGTGACTGATATAAGTAATAATGTTTATGAGTTACACATGACGATATTTATTATCTGTTGTGTAATCGGCATCATCGTATTTGCGGTGATGTTTTGGGCTTTAATACACCACCGTAAATCTAAAGGGGCCAAGCCTGCCCAATTTCATGAAAGTACAAAAGTTGAAATACTTTGGACTGCCATTCCATTTGTCATCTTAATAGCCATGGCTGTGCCTGCCACAAAAACTCTCATTGCTATGGAAGATGCCTCTAAAGCTGATATCACAATTAAAGTGACAGGCTCGCAATGGAAGTGGCATTACGAATATATGGGTGAAGATATAGCCTATTACTCAATCCTATCTACACCAAAAGATCAAATAGACAATCAGGCAGAAAAAACGGAGCATTATTTGCTTGAGGTAGATAAACCGCTAGTGCTTCCTATCAATAAAAAAGTCCGCTTTTTAATGACCTCAGACGATGTTATCCATTCGTGGTGGGTTCCTGATTTTGCAGTTAAAAAGGACGCAAACCCTGGATTTATCAATGAAGCGTGGACACGTATTAACGAACCAGGTGTTTACCGTGGTCAATGTGCAGAACTATGCGGTAAAGATCATGGTTTTATGCCTGTTGTGGTGAAAGCCTTACCTGAAGATGAATTTGCTAATTGGCTTGCAGATGCTAAGGAAGAAAAGGCTAATGCAGCAGCCGCTGATGCTGCTTTGCTTGATCAAACATTACCTAAAGAAGAGCTTATGGTCTTAGGTGAGCAAGTGTATATGGCAAGTTGTGCTGCATGTCACCAGCCTACTGGTATGGGCTTACCAGGCGTGTTTCCTGCACTTAAAGGCAGTCCCATTGTATTAGGTGATGTAAAAGATCACATAGATATCGTGTTACATGGCCGCCCTGGTACGGCGATGCAAGCGTTTGATAAGCAGCTTTCAATTAAGCAACTTGCTGCGGTTATTACCTATAAGCGAAATGCATGGGGTAATGATACCGGCGATGTGATCCAACCGAGTCAAATTCAAGCCGCGATTGATGCAGCAGCGGAGGCGAAATAATGAGTAACGTTATTAATGAGCAAGCAACTGGGCATGCGCATCACGATCATCATCATCCTGCTAAAGGTTTTAAGCGTTGGCTTTACACCACCAATCATAAAGACATCGGGAGTTTATACCTGATTTTTTCTCTTACCATGTTCTTGATTGGTGGAGCGATGGCTATGGTGATCCGCGCTGAACTATTTCAGCCAGGATTACAGTTAGTTGATCCGCACTTTTTTAACCAAATGACCACGGTACATGGTTTGATCATGGTATTTGGCGCCGTTATGCCCGCATTTACTGGGCTTGCTAACTGGATGGTGCCTATGATGATTGGTGCACCTGATATGGCACTGCCACGCATGAACAACTGGAGCTTTTGGATATTACCTTTCGCATTTTTAATCCTGTTGGCTTCGTTACTGATGCCAGGTGGTGGTCCTGCGTTTGGCTGGACATTCTACGCACCACTCTCCACCACTTATAGTAACGATAACACTGCACTGTTTGTATTTGCCATACATATCATGGGTATTAGCTCAATTATGGGGGCGATTAACGTTATCGTGACTATCGTCAATCTAAGAGCGCCGGGTATGACTTGGATGAAGCTTCCGCTATTTGTTTGGACTTGGTTAATCACAGCATTCTTATTGATCGCTGTTATGCCTGTTTTAGCTGGGGCTGTCACTATGGTGCTGACAGATAAATACTTTGCAACAAGCTTTTTTGATGCAGCCGGTGGTGGTGATCCTGTGATGTTCCAGCACATTTTCTGGTTCTTCGGTCACCCCGAAGTGTACATCATGATTTTGCCAGCCTTTGGGATTATTTCGACTATTGTGCCGACCTTCTCACGCAAAAAGTTATTTGGCTATGCTTCTATGGTGTATGCAACCTCATCCATTGCGCTGCTGAGCTTCATCGTTTGGGCACATCATATGTTTACCACAGGCATGCCTGTAGCCGGCGAGTTGTTTTTCATGTACGCCACAATGCTCATTTCTGTGCCAACGGGCGTTAAAGTGTTTAACTGGGTAGCCACCATGTGGCGCGGTTCAATTAGCTTTGAAATTCCGATGATGTTTGCCATCGCCTTTATTGTGTTATTCACATTAGGTGGTTTCTCTGGCTTGATGCTTGCCATTACACCGGCAGATTTCCAGTATCACGATACCTATTTTGTGGTGGCACACTTCCATTATGTGCTCGTGACAGGAGCCGTGTTCTCAATTATGGCGGGAGCCTATTATTGGTTACCGAAATGGACTGGCAACATGTACAACGAAACGCTGGCGAAATGGCATTTCTGGCTATCGCTAATCAGTGTCAACGTGCTGTTCTTCCCTATGCACTTTGTTGGCCTTGCCGGTATGCCGCGTCGTATTCCTGACTATGCTCTGCAATTCGCTGACTTTAACGCCATTATCAGTATTGGTGGTTTTGCATTTGGCTTATCGCAACTGTTGTTTGTGTTGGTGGTATTTAAATGTGCTCGAGGTGGTGAGAAAGCGCCAGCCAAAGTATGGGATGGAGCTGAAGGTTTAGAGTGGGAAGTTGATTCTCCAGCGCCTTATCACACTTTTGAAACACCGCCGGAGATTAAGTAATGAACCATGCACCTTTGCTAAAAAAACTGCTGATTACATGCTTGCTCATGTTCGCATTTGCTTTTGCAATGGTGCCGCTTTACGACGTGTTTTGCGACGTTACAGGGTTGAATGGTAAGCCATCATTAGAAAAAGCGAACGCGAGTGAATCAATAAATACACAGCGTCAAGTTGATGTCAGCTTTACGACTCACGCTCAAAGCGGCGCGCCATTTAAGGTGCAGTCTGAGCAATACAGCGTGGCGGTACAACCTGGTGCCATGCGTGAAGTTAAATTCTCAGCAAAAAATACCAGTAATGAAGACAAAGTCATGCAAGCAATTCCATCGGTATCACCGGGAAAAGCGGCAAAGTATTTACATAAAATCGCCTGTTTTTGCTTTGATCAGCAGCCAATGAAAGCCGGTGAAGAAATGGAATTTACCTTGTTGTTTTATGTTGATACTGAGTTACCCGACGATGTTGAGGAACTGACATTGTCGTATACCGTGTTTGATATTAGCGGGCATGTTGTGGCTAAAAACGATTAAAAGCCGCCAAGCTAATTGCTAATTGGGAGCAAACAAAATGAATCAAAACTACGAAAAATACTATGTTCCAGCACAAAGCCCTTGGCCAATAGTGGGCGCCATCGCGATGTTTTTAATTGCTGTCGGTGCTGGTTTAACTGTGATGCAAGTCAGTGGTGAAGGCAGTAATGGCCAGTATGTATTGTATCTTGGCATTGCCATATTAATTTATATGGTTTTTAGTTGGTTTAAAAACGTTATTGAAGAGTCTCATAAAGGGCTTTACTCAGCACAAATGGACCGCTCATTCCGACAAGGTATGAGCTGGTTTATATTCTCTGAGGTCATGTTTTTTATGGCATTTTTTGGCGCTCTTTTTTACGCTCGAATGATTTCAGTGCCTTGGCTTGGGGGCGCTGGTAATAATGCCATGACCAACGAAGTACTCTGGCCAACCTTTGAAGCTGTATGGCCGCTGTTAACCACGCCATCGGGCGAGACAACACAGGCTATGGGCTGGCAAGGTCTCCCCCTGATCAATACGCTTATTCTACTTACC
Organism: Pseudoalteromonas apostichopi; assembly: GCF_030297135.1. Taxonomy (NCBI): domain Bacteria; kingdom Pseudomonadati; phylum Pseudomonadota; class Gammaproteobacteria; order Alteromonadales; family Pseudoalteromonadaceae; genus Pseudoalteromonas; species Pseudoalteromonas apostichopi. Next base: position 1,463,935 of record NZ_AP028065.1, on the reverse strand, counting down.
TCTTCGGTCACAATTCACTTTGCTCATGTTGCTATGGAAAATAATAAACGCGGCGCTCTTAAGGTATTTTTATCTTTAACCGTGCTGTTAGGTGTGATTTTCCTTGGCTTACAAGTTTACGAGTATATGCATGCTTATCGTGATTTAGGGTTAACCCTTGATGCGGGTGTTTATGGGAATACCTTTTTCTTGTTAACGGGCTTTCACGGTATGCACGTGACATTAGGAACCATCATTTTATTCGTGGTTTTGCTAAGAATTTTTAAAGGTCACTTTACGAGTGAAAAGCATTTTGCCTTTCAAGCGGCTGCTTGGTATTGGCACTTTGTTGATGTGGTGTGGTTGTGTTTATTTGTATTTGTGTACGTGCTGTAGCTTTGTGAAGCGGCGAGGGGTTGGTGTGAATAAAGCCCAATTTCATTGCGGCAATAATGAGGATCAGCACAATACCTGAAAACAGCACTCGACGACCTAGGTAATGCGACATAGGTTTCGAGTGCTCTTTTGCTGACATCATCACAAACAGCGCTCTAAATAGGTTGAACAGAATATAAAGTAATAACAAAACAATAATGATTTTAATCATATTAGGTAATCCAAATGCAGTTAATTTTATGGCGTAAACAAAAGCTTAGCTCAATTATCGCAATTTGCGTTGTGATACTAGCAGTGCTTATTTGTTTACGACTAAGCGTTTGGCAATACCAACGAGGCGAGCAAAAACAGCAGCAACTAAGCCAGTTGGCCGTTTCGAAAGAACAAGGAATTTTGAGCTGGCAAGCGCTGCAAAGTCTACCTACAGAGCTAAATAAAACGGGTTTGCAAGTTAAGGTCTCTGGCGAGGTAAATAAACAACAGTACTGGCTGCTTGATAATCAAATCTATCAGGGACAAGTGGGCTATGACTTACTTGTAGCTATGACTATTGCAGGTGAAACCGCACCTTTAATTGTTAACTTTGGTTGGCTAAAAGCCCCTACAAACCGGAGCCAATTGCCAACAGTTGTGTGGCCAGAATCAACACGTTTTACGGCCACAGTGCAATTGAAACAAGGCAACTTGCAAGGTTTTACGCTTGCCGATGAGATTGGTGCAGAACAAGGGTGGCCAAAGCGAATTCAAGGTATTGATTTAGCAATTTTGAGTACTCAATTAGCAATGCCCTTACAAGGCTTTATTGGTTATCGCAATGAAGCTGATGGTATCGCAACTCCGCATTATCAGAGTGTCGTGATGGGGCCAGATAAACATTACGCCTATGCCGTACAGTGGTTATTAATTGGCTTAGCTTGTGTGGTTATTGCTTATTTTGCGATGAGAAGGAGAGGTTATGAAAATAAACCCGCTTAGTTTATTCGTTTTATGCTGTTTTGTGCCGCTGGCACTTGCTTATGCAGCATTGAAGCTTGAGTGGTTACCAAGTGGTTCGAGTAATCATGGTGAGCTTTTAAGTGAAGAAGTTAAATTAGCTGATTGGCAACAAGGTGAGCCCAAACAATGGACTATTGCGCTTAATTATCCAAAGGAGTGCAATGAAGTATGTGAAAACCAATTAGCAAGCCTAGATAACCTATACGTCGCTTTAGGTAAAAATCAGCAAAAAGTGGATGTGGCGGTACTGACAAATCAACAGCAGATATCGGCAAACTGGCGTCAATTGGTGGTAAGTCCAGCGCTCAAAGCGGGAGATTTATATTTGGTTGATCACATGGGCTTAGTGGTTTTGCATTACCCCTACAAGGCTGAGCCTGAACAAAACAGACTTATTCAAAAAGGCTTACTTAAAGACTTAAAAAAACTACTTAACTACGCGCGTTCAAGTTAAACCTCATCAAGGGGATAAAGATGTATAAAAATTATAAATATTTAGTCTTAATTACGGTTTTCTTCTCTATCTTGGTTGTTGGGCTTGGTGCTTATACACGGCTGAGTGATGCTGGGCTTGGCTGTCCAGACTGGCCTGGTTGCTATGGGTTTTTAACTGTGCCAAAACATGAAACTGCTCTGTTACATGTTGAACAAAACTACCCTGATATGATGTTTGAGGCAGCAAAAGCTTGGAAAGAGATGATCCATCGCTATTTTGCTGGTGCCCTTGGCCTATTAATTTTAGCTTTGTTTGTTTTTGCATGGTTAAAACGCCAATATCCAAATACGCCGGTTAAATTGCCACTGGCACTATTACTACTGGTGATCTTCCAAGCCGCATTGGGCATGTGGACTGTGACTATGAACTTACAGCCTTTGGTTGTAATGGGACATTTACTTGGCGGTTTTAGTATTTTGTCGTTGGTGTTTTTATTGTATCTACGCTTAAAAACGAAACCCGTAGCGAGTAATGATAGCGGTGCAAAGCCATACTATCGTCTAGCGCTTGTGGGTTTGGTGGTACTAATACTGCAAATTGCGTTGGGTGGCTGGCTTGCTGCAAATTATGCCGCTCCGCATTGTAATGGCTTACCGCTTTGTAGCTACGGACAACCGTTTTCTTTGAAGAGCGTTTTTCAACTGCCGCTCGAGCACAGTACCTATGAATATGGTGTGTTATCGCAGCAAGCGCGTATGTCAATTCACTTACTGCATCGTATTTGGGCGTTGGTTACTTGTGTGGTGTTAGCACTGATCATGTGGCGCATATATTCAAGATGTTACTCTCGAAAAATTAAGCACTGCACAGTCACCGTATTAATCGCTTTGCTGTGCCAAATCTGTTTAGGCCTAGCTGTTGTGCATTGGCACTTCCCATTAAGTGTTGCGCTTGCGCACAATCTAATGGCCGCACTACTACTGCTTAGCATGGTAAGACTATGCTTCCATTTGAAAATAAGAACCTAGGAGGCTGTGATGGCAATATTACTAAGCACAGAAAAATCATTATTTAGCCAAAGCTCAGAGTTACTTAAAGATTACTTAGCTATCAGTAAATTTAAAGTAGTTGCCATGCTTGTACTAACTGCTTGGGTTGGTTTGGCATTGGCTCCCGATGTTGGGCGTGGAGTGTTTGTACAGCTTGCAAGTTTGCTTGGTATTGGTTTGTTATCGGCCGCTGCTGCTGTAATCAATCATGTTGTTGATAGTGAAATCGACAGTAAAATGGCACGTACACGTCATCGCCCTGTGGCAAAAGGGCGCCTAAGCAAACAGCATGCTTTGAGCTTTGCGGCGACCATCGGTGTGCTAGGTTTTGTTATGCTTATGGTGTGGGCAAATACATTAACGGCAATCCTTACTTTGTTTGCACTCGTTGGTTATGCATTTATTTATACTTCGTTTTTAAAGCGCGCGACACCTCAAAATATTGTTATTGGGGGGTTAGCTGGTGCGATGCCGCCGCTTTTAGGGTGGGTTTCTGAAACGGGCCATATGGCTGCTGCGCCATGGTTATTAGTGATGATTATATTTACTTGGACTCCACCACACTTTTGGGCATTAGCAATTGCGCGTAAAAGTGACTATGAGCGTGCAAAAATTCCTATGCTGCCTGTTACTCACGGTATTGAATTTTGTAAAACCTGTGTTGTTGGTTATAGCATTTTGCTAGCTTTGGTATGTGTACTGCCTTATCTAATTGGTATGTCAGGGTTAATTTACTTGCTAGGGGCAAGCGCTCTAAATGCGGTCTTCATCTATAAGGCATTAAAACTAAAAATTGCCCCAAAAGATGATACCGCAATGGATTTATTTCGTTTTTCAATTGTGCATTTAATGCTACTCTTTATCGCCTTATTTATTGATAAATGGTTAGTTTTATGACACGAATCGTCGCTTTTTTATGTTTCAGTGCGGTATTATTTGTAACCGGTTGTGGCAAAAATAACACCGCTCCTAAAGTTGAAGCGCTCGTTTACGAGCCAGCAAAGCCGATTAGTCCGTTTTTATTAACTGACCAACATGGTAAACCTGCAGATAATAGCCAATTTATAGGGCATTGGAACTTGGTCTTTTTAGGCTACACTAGCTGTCCTGATATCTGCCCAATGACACTGGCGAAATTAACTGCAGTGCAAAAGCAATTAAGCCAAGGTTACAAAGTGCAAGTATGGTTTGTTGCTGTTGATCCAAAGCGTGATACAACCGAAAAACGCAAAGCTTACATTGATTACTTTAACCCTGAATTTCTTGCTGTATCAGGCCCACACAAACAACTTTTCCCCTTTGTTAGAGAGCTTGGCTTAATTTACGCAATTAACGACAGTGATCAGCAAGAGTATGCCGTTGATCATAGTGCTTCTGTGGTGATGGTTGATGGTGATGGTTCTGTGCGTGCCATTTTTAAGCCTGAATTTAAACAAGGAAGTGTGCCCTTGATTAATGCCACAACTTTGACTGATGAGTTCAAAAAAATAGCAGATTATTACGCAAAGTAAATTTTCTTTGCTTGGTGAGTCAATTTCAGCAAAAGAAAAGCTTCCTTTTTTGACATATATGTCTAAGCTACTAAAAAATTTTACTATTTTTTGATTCAAATTATGGCATTTTTATTTAGTCAGTCTAAGCTTTTGTTATGAATTGTTTAAAGCAGGGAAAGAAGAAGTAATGTTAAAGCTCCCTACAGAATTAGCTATTAGTCAGGTCGAAACGCTCCATCAAGATTTGCTACAAGAGTTGTCAGCAAATGATGATATTTGTCTGGATATCAGTGAAGTGACACGTGCTGACACAGCATCAATTCAGCTTTTATGTGCATTACAGAAGCACTTGCTTTCTGTGCAACACAAAATTATTTGGGTTGGCGAGAGCAAACCTTTGCTACAGGCAATTAATAGTTTGGGCTTAAGTCATTACCTTGTGCTTGAGAATGCCAATTAAGAGGTTTTTATGAAAAGAATTTTAGCAGTAGACGATTCTGCATCTATGCGCCAAATGGTTGGTTTTACGCTTAAAAAAGCTGGCTTTGATGTTACAGAGGCAAAAGATGGCAGTGAAGCATTAAACATCGCAAAGCAACAAGGCTTTGATGCAGTTATTTCTGATGTGAATATGCCGGTAATGGATGGTATTACCCTTATTCGTGAATTACGTAGCTTACCTAATTATAAGTTCACACCTTTACTGATGCTGACCACAGAGTCGGGGCTTGATAAAAAGTCTGAAGGAAAAGCTGCTGGAGCAACTGGTTGGATTGTTAAGCCATTTAATCCTGAGCAATTGTTAGCGGTATTGAAAAAAGTGATTCGCTAATAATAGGAGCGGGGCATGAGTATAGATCTAAGCCAATTTTTTGAAGTATTCTTCGAAGAAAGCTTTGAAGGACTCGATGCTATGGAGGCTGAGTTATTAAACTTAGTACCTGGCGAAGAAGACTTAGAGACAATAAATACAATCTTTCGCGCTGCGCATTCGATAAAAGGAGGCAGTGGAACCTTTGGTTTTAGTGCCGTTGCAGATTTTACTCATGTTCTCGAAACCCTGTTAGATCAAATCCGTGAAGGCTCACGTGATCTTACTGCTGAGCATGTAAATTTACTTTTAAAATCAGTTGATTGTTTACGAGCTTTACTTAGAACTTTGCAAGCTGAGCAGCAGCCAGACCTAACTGAAGCTGATGAACTTCGTATTAAGTTTGAAGAAATTCTCGGCATGCGTGCTGCAAGTAAAGAACCTGCTCAAGCGCAAGAAGCTGTCAGCGAAAACAGTTTTAATACCTATCAAATCGATTTCAAACCACACCATCATTTATTTAAAACCGGTAATGAACCACTGTACATGATCAGTGAATTAGCGGAGTTGGGTGAACTTGAAACACAAGCTTTTCAAGATGATGTGCCTGATATCACTAACCTTGCCCCTGAAGATTGTTTCTTATCGTGGCGCTTTTTCTTAACCACAGACAAAGAGCAAAGCTGTATAGAAGAAATTTTTGAATGGGTTGAGGATGACGCTGATATTACCATCACGCTATGCGGTGGTTTGTTTGGTGATGAAGATATTTCGGCAGCTGAAACTGCTACAGAAGATGCAGCACCAGCGAAAGAGGCTGAGCCTGCAGTAGTTAAACCAACTACTGATACCAAAAAGCCTGCGCCAGTTAAAGCAACTACTGCCAATGCAGAATCAACCTCAATCAGGGTTGGTATTGATAAAGTTGACTCACTCATCAACATGGTGGGTGAATTAGTTATTACCCAAGCGATGTTAAGCCAATTGGGTGAGCAAGAAATCACTGAAGCGACGATTGCTTCTCTACAAGAGGGCTTAGCGCAACTGGCACATAATACTCGTGACTTACAAGAAAACGTCATGCGTATTCGTATGTTGCCAATAAGCTTTGTGTTTAGTCGCTTCCCTCGCTTAGTGCGAGATATCTCGCAAAAGCTTGATAAACAAGTTGAGCTAAAGTTACTTGGTGAGCAAACCGAACTAGATAAAACCGTGATGGAGAAGCTTTCTGATCCTATGGTTCACCTAGTGAGAAACTCCCTAGACCATGGCTTAGAAACTGTTGATAAGCGTGTTGCTGCGGGTAAAAACCCTGTTGGTACTGTCACGCTCAATGCGTTTCATCAAGGTGGCAATATTGTTATCGAAATTATGGATGATGGCCAAGGTCTTAACACCACTAAAATTCGTGAAAAGGCAATTAAAAACGGCCTAATTTCAGAAACTGATGAGTTGTCTGATAACGAAGTAAACGAGCTGATTTTCTTACCAGGGTTTTCTACAGCCGATCAAGTAAGCGACCTATCGGGTCGTGGCGTTGGTATGGATGTAGTAAGGCGCAATATCGAAGCGTTGAGCGGTTCTGTGGAAGTGGCTTCAGCACCGGGCGTAGGTTCGACATTTACAATTCGCCTACCGCTAACATTGGCTATCTTAGATGGGCAGTTAGTACGTATTGCTGAGCATACTTATATTATCCCGCTAATTTCGATTATCGAATCATTGCAAATCGATATCAGTAAGGTAAGTCGGGTTGGTAAAGACTTAGATGTGCTGCGCTTACGTGATGAATATATTCCAATCTTAAGGCTTTACAATATTTTTAACCACCAAGGGGCAATTGAAACGCTTGATAAAACCTTACTGGTTGTTGTTGAAAGCGACAATCAAAAAGTAGGTTTATTAGTTGACGACTTATTATCTCAACAACAAGTCGTAATCAAAAGTTTGGAGGCAAACTATCAAAAAGTTGATGGCGTTTCTGGGGCTACAATCTTAGGCGATGGTCGTGTTTCTTTGATTGTTGATATTAGTGGTTTGATTAAATTATCTGGGCTTAGAAAGCCAGGGAGCCAGGAATTGATTATAGAATCAAAAGCGAATTTGGAGGCGTCATGATTGCACAACACGACGACCTGCATAACAAGCTAACTCTTGAACAAGATCAAGATGTAAAACAATTCCTAACCTTCTTTATGGCCGAAGAAGAGTACGGTGTAGATATTTTAACGGTGCAAGAAATTCGCAGTTGGGAAGAAATTACGGTGATCCCTAACTCACCGGATTTCGTCAAAGGGGTTATTAATCTGCGCGGCACTATAGTGCCAATTATTGATTTAAGGCTTCGTTTTGGTATATCAGCCATAGAGTACGGGCCGTTAACCGTTGTAATCGTTCTAAAAGTACAGCTTGAAAATACATGTAAAATTATGGGCATCGCAGTTGATGCCGTCTCGGATGTCTATAGCATTGCAGAGCATGAAGCGAAGGCAGTGCCACATTTGTCTGACTCAGACAACGCGCAATTTGTTGCGGGTTTAGTCAATGTGGGTGAGAAGATGGTCGCATTACTTGACCTACAAAAAACAATGGACATTTAACTGGGTAGATTAACAAGAAGGTGAAGGGTATGGGATGGTTTAGCAGTCCTAAAAATGTTGAGTCGGAAAATGATTTAGTTATTGCGGCACTGAGAAAGTCGCAAGCGATGATTGAGTTTCAACCATCGGGGCAGATCATTACTGCCAATGCTAATTTCTTAAACACCATGGGGTACCAACTCGAAGAAATTCAAGGGCAACACCACTCTATGTTTGTTGCTGAAGAAGAGTCGCAAAGCCCTGAATATCAACAGTTTTGGCAACGATTACGCAGCGGTGAATTCTTTGTTGATGAATTTAAGCGTGTCGGTAAAAATGGCAAGCAAGTTTGGATTCAAGGCACCTATAACCCGATTATTGATAGCAATGGCAATGTCACTAAAGTCATCAAGCTTGCTACCGATATTACACCACAAAAAGAGCTTGAACGTCAGTCAAAACGTGATGCTGACTTATCAAATGCGCTGCGTGTATGCCAAGCAAATGTGATGATTGCCGATAACGATTTGAAAATTATTTTCGTTAATGAGCAAGTAAAGCAAATGCTGCAAGCTCGTGAGTCAACGTTACAAACTGTGCTACCTAGCTTTTCAGTTGCAAACCTAGTTGGAACCTGCGTTGATGATTTTCATAAACAACCGTCACACCAACGTGAGCTGCTAAAAACATTATCTGAACCATACAAAACTACATTGCGTTTAGCAGGGCTTATTTTTAGCTTGATTGCAACACCTTGGGTGAGCGCATCAGGTAAGCGTTTAGGTACTATTGTTGAGTGGCAAGATATTACTGATAGCGTAAATAAAGCCGAAGCTGAAAAGCGTGCAGCAGAAGAAAACCTGCGAGTACGTCGTGCACTTGACCGTGTGGCAACGAATACCATGATTGCTGATTCTGGCAACAACATTATTTACATGAACGAAGCTGTTCTGAACATGATGAAGATTGCTGAAAGTGATTTAAGAAAAGATTTACCTAATTTCAACAGTAATAATTTGATTGGTCAAAATATTGATGTGTTCCATAAGAACCCAGCACATCAACGCAACATGCTTGCTAAGTTAAGTGATACTTATAGCACTGAAATTCAAGTGGGTGGGCGTACTTTTGGCTTGGTTGCAAACCCTATTTTCACCCCAGAAAACGAACGTATTGGTACGGTAGTGGAGTGGGAAGATAGAACCGCGGAAGTCGCTATTGAAAAAGAAATTGCAGGCCTCGTCGCTGCTGCGGGGAGTGGTGACTTAGAAGCGCGTGTTGAAGAAGCGGGTAAACAAGGTTTCTTCTTACGTCTAGCGCAGGGCTTAAATAGCCTTGTTAGCATTGTTGATGATGCAGTAAAAGACACTGGCAACATGCTGGATGCCATGGCGAACGGTGACTTATCAAAACGTATTGAGCAAGACTACCAAGGTTCGTTCGACAAGCTAAAACGTGATGCAAATGCCACGGCTGATAAGCTTACTGAAGTAATTAATCGCATTAATACCTCAGCAACGCTGGTTGCAAGTGGCGCAGAAGAAATTTCACAAGGTAATGCTGATTTAAGTCAACGTACTGAAGAGCAAGCTTCATCACTTGAAGAAACAGCATCAAGCATGGAAGAGATGACCAGTACGGTTCGTCAAAATGCTGATAATGCAAAAGAAGTAAATGAACTTGCTGAAGAAACACGCACTAAGGCACAAAAAGGTGGTGAAGTGGTAAATCGCGCTGTCACCAGTATGTCAGCAATTAATGAATCAAGTAAGAAGATTGCAGACATTATCAGTGTAATTGATGAAATTGCCTTCCAAACAAACCTACTAGCGTTGAATGCGGCTGTTGAAGCTGCGCGAGCAGGTGAACAAGGCCGTGGTTTCGCGGTTGTTGCTGGTGAGGTGCGTAACTTAGCGCAACGTTCAGCAGCTGCAGCAAAAGAAATCAAAGAATTGATCCGAGACAGTGTTGGAAAAGTTGAAGATGGTACATTACTAGTTAATGAATCAGGTTCAACATTACAAGAAATTGTTACAGCGGTGCAAAGAGTTACAGCGATGATTTCTGATATTGCCCAAGCATCTGAAGAGCAAAGCTCTGGTATTGAGCAGGTTAATAAAGCTATTGCCCAAATGGACGAAATGACTCAGCAAAATGCTGCCTTGGTTGAAGAAGCATCTGCCGCTGGAGAATCAATGGCAGAGCAAGCGAATGATATGCGCCGCTTATTAAACTTCTTCTCGTTATCAAATAATGAGATGGATATAACCAGCCGTGCAAGTTCAGCGCCTGCCGCTAAACAGCCAAGCTCACCAGTACGCTCGGCGCCAAAAGGCAATAACTTTGTTGACCCTAGTGATGAGTGGGAAGAGTTTTAAAACTCTTCCCAACAAAATTCTAACTAGTTAATTGCATCTAATGTTACAGCTGCAGGGTCAAACACATGAAAGAGTTTTTATTAACGGATAGTGATTTTAAAGCTATTTCGTCACAAGTGTACGATGCTTGCGGCATTGTCTTAGCGGAGCATAAACGCGAGATGGTTTACTCGCGTTTAGCAAGACGTATTCGCCAACATAAGCTTAAGAACTTTAAAGAATACTTAGATTTTCTCGAAGAGCACAAAGAGCAAGAGTTCAGTGAGTTTATTAATGCAATAACGACTAACCTGACTTCTTTCTTTCGTGAACCCCATCATTTTAGTTATCTAAAAAATACCATAGTACCAAAACTACTGGTAAGTAATGCTAAGCAAAAACGTGTAAGGGTGTGGTCTGCAGGCTGCTCAACCGGCGAAGAGCCTTACACTATTGCTATGACCTTAAGCAGTTTATTTCCATCTGACTGGGATGTGAAAATCCTAGCCACTGACTTAGATTCAAATGTGCTCGCTAAAGCGCAGGCTGGTACGTACACAGCAGCGAATGTGAATGGTTTAGACAAAAGCCAACTTAAACGCTGGTTTTTAAAAAGCCATGATGAACAGTTATATAAAGTAAAACCCGAACTACAAAAAAATATTTTTTTTAAACGTCTAAACTTATTACAGAGCTGGCCTATGAAAGGGCCGTTTGATGTTATTTTTTGTCGCAATGTTGTTATTTATTTTGATAAGCCGACCAAAGATACCCTATTTAAACGTTATTATGATTTGTTGACCGATTCCGGTCACTTATTCTTAGGGCATTCCGAAACACTGGGTAAGGACCACAAAGAGTTTAAGAATTTAGGCCAAACGATCTATCAAAAAGGTGGTCTATGAGTAGTCATTTTAAACCTGTATTGCCTGGTTTTGAACACGTTAAGCGGTTTTGGGATGGTAAGCGCCACAAAGTCGTTGCTAAGGTATTGCCTGGCGAGTTTTATGTTTCAAAATCAGATGAACTGATCACAACCGTGCTAGGTTCTTGTATTGCAGCCTGTATTTACGATGAAGGTTTAGGCATTGGTGGCATGAACCATTTTATGCTACCAGCAGAAAAAGGCGTTGATCCTAGCAACGCACACAGCCTTAACTGCCGCTATGGCAACTGGGCTATGGAATACTTGATCAATGAAATCCTAAAAAATGGTGCTTCTAGACGCAATCTCAAAGTTAAACTATTTGGTGGTGGAAAAATTATTCGTTCAATGACAGATATTGGTGTTGGCAATATTCGTTTTGCAAATGCCTATGTACTTGAAGAAGGTTTAGATTTAGTATCCCATGATGTTGGCGGGCCTTGGCCACGTAAGGTGATGTTTGATCCACAAACAGGCAAGGCACAGGTTAAAAAGATGCGTGAATTGCACTCTGATCAACTCGAGAAACGTGAAATTAAATACTTACACGATATTGAGCAACAAGATGCAGAAACGGATATTGAATTATTTTAGGAGAGCATATGATCAAAGTACTCATAGTTGATGATTCTGCTTTGATCCGTGGTTTACTCAAGGAAGTACTCGAGCAAGCGCAAGACATTCAAGTCGTTGGTGCGGCAGAAGACCCTTATCAAGCCCGAGATTTAATTAAGCGCCTTAATCCAGATGTCTTAACCCTTGATATCGAGATGCCAAAAATGGATGGATTAAGCTTTTTAAAAAACTTGATGCGTCTTCGTCCTATGCCGGTTGTTATGATTTCAACGCTTACTCAAAAAGGCTCCCCAATCACTTTGGAAGCCCTCGAAATTGGTGCAGTTGATTTTATTGCCAAGCCAACTATTAATGTCACTGAAAATTTGCAACGTTATGCGCATTTACTACATCAAAAAGTGCGAACAGCAGCTGGTGCTAGAGTGCGTGCCTTTAAAGAGTCAAAAGTTGAAGACGATAGCTCTTTAGCAACACTTGAGTTTAAAGCTAATAGCGTGCTTGCAATAGGTGCTTCAACAGGTGGCACAGAAGCGATTAAAGAAGTGCTAGTACGCATGCCAGAAAACTGCCCACCTATTGTTATAACACAGCATATTCCTCCTGTATTTAGTACTTCATTTGCGATGCGCATGGATAGAACCTGTAAAATCAACGTTAAAGAAGCTGAACATGGTGATAAGCTACAAACTGGCTGGGCATATATTGCACCAGGCGATCAGCATTTGAGTGTTGTAAAAAAAGCAGGCGGCTTGTTTTGTCAGCTTGACTCGAGTGAGTTGGTTAATCGACATCGTCCCTCTGTTGATGTGCTATTTAACTCTTTGGAGGTAGCCTGTCCGAAAGCGACAGTGGCTGCGTTACTAACCGGTATGGGCAGTGATGGCGCAAGAGGTTTATTGGCCCTAAATCAAGCAGGGGCTTACACAATAGCTCAGGATGAATTATCGTCTGTGGTATGGGGGATGCCAAAAGCCGCAGTGGAGCTCAATGCGGCTAATGAAGTGGTTCGTCTTGATAAGGTAACGGCACAAATGCTAAAACAAGCTGTTAAGGTAAAATAACCCAAGGTTGTGAGAACCAGTAGTAGTTTCCTTTTTTCGCGATAGATGGGGCCGTACAGTTAAAGCGAGAGCGGCCTTTTTTCAGTTTTTCAGGTGAGGTGATCTTCACCGTATCTTTACTAAGCCACGTTAAATCGGCTTGACCAATTCCAGAGACATAACAAGCAAACTGACTTTTATGAAAGTCTTGCATATCAAATTGCATACTTAAACTTGGCGGGTTTTCATGCGTTACGCTATCTGAGTAGGTGAGCTGTTTGATAGTGAATGCTTGCGAGTCTAGTTTAGTGGCAAGCGTATCAAGTTTTGAATAAAAGCCCGACGCCGGAAAGCGTGGTAATCGGGTAAAGTCAGAATGGATACCTACAGCACCCGAATGTTGACCTATACCAACAAAGCCTAGAGATTTAACTAACTGTTGTAATGAATTGTTAAACTCGCCATAAGGGTAAGCAAGATATTTGTAATCATGACCAATTTCTTCTTTAATGCGTTGCTGAGCAGATAGAATATCTTTTTTAGTGCGAGCTAACCACGCCTCTTCACTCTCGCCTGGCTGTTTGCGATGTAAGTAATTATGGACTTGTGTGTGATTGCTGATTATGGCGCCTTTATTAGATAGCTCTTTTAACTGTTGCCATGTCATAACATAGCTTTTGCCTTCATCAATCAACTCGGGATTAACGAAAATAGTATATGGATAGCCAAATTTTTCTAAGATTGGTGCCGCTTCTTCATAGTTATTTTTATAGCCATCATCGAAGGTAATCGCGACGGTTTTATCTGTCAGAGGCTGGCCGGCTTGTAATGCGGTGATGAGTTCATCTAATGGAATAACTTTAAAGTTATTATCTTGCAAATATTGCATGTGTTCTGTGAATGTATCGCTGCTGACACTGGTTACCGCAGGAAGGGTTTCACTGACGTGGTGATACTGTAGAATGACAGCGCCATGGGCACGCAAAGATAAACCTAACAGGACTGCAAATACTAAATGAAACATTTTCTTAAACGTCATAAGGCACACCATAAAAGTTTACTGTTATTAGCCGGTCCGATGATTTTATCAAATATTACCGTGCCAATGTTAGGTTTAGTTGATACCGCTGTAATCGGTCACTTAGGAAGCGCTCACTATTTGGCTGGTATAGCACTCGGTTCAGCAGTTATCTCGTTATTATTTTGGCTAGCAGGTTTTTTACGGATGAGCACCACAGGGTTGGTTGCACAGGCCTATGGTAAAAGCGATCACACCTTACTCGCTGAGCTATTAAAGCGCAGCTTGTTACTAGCAACAGCGGTTGCGCTGTTATTAATAGCGCTGAGTATACCTATTCAATCCTTAATGGCATATTTATCAAATGCCAATGACGCTGTTTTAGAACAAGCAAATAGCTATTTTTCAATTCGTATTTTTAGTGCGCCTGCTGCTTTGTGTAATTTGGTTTTACTTGGTTGGATGTTAGGGGTGCATTATGGCCGCGGGCCATTTTATTTATTACTTATCACCAATATTACTAATATCGTGCTTGATATTTATTTTGTGGTGTTTCTTGATTGGGGTGTGGCTGGAGCTGCGTGGGCATCTTTAATTGCTGATTATACTGCCCTTGTTTTTGCACTTATGTTAGTTGCACAACTTGCCAAAAAGCAGGGTGTTAACCTTGCCGTGAAAGCATGGTTAAGTGTTGCTAAGTTACTTGATTTAGTGAATTTAAATCGTGATATATTTATTCGTTCACTGGCGCTACAACTGTGTTTTAGCTTTATGACTTTTTATGGCGCACGTATCGGTGAAACAACTTTAGCGGCCAATGCTGTATTGCTGAACTTTTTAATGTTGGTGAGCTTTGCACTTGATGGTATTGCTTATGCAAGTGAAGCTAAGGTCGGAAAAGCTAAAGGAGAACAAAGCACTAAGCAGATTAAGCTATGGGTTAATTTGAGCCTGTTTTGGGGCGGGTTATTTGCCGTGTTTTATAGTCTTATATTTTTATTTTTTGGCAAGGCAATAATTCGTTTACTTACCGATGTGCCAGAGGTTATCAGCCTCGCGACTGTTTACCTTCCCTGGGTCATTATTTTACCTATTGCGGCGATGGGTTGCTTCTTATTTGATGGCGTATTTGTGGGTTTAACACGTGCCAAAGACATGCGAAATACAATGCTATTTAGTGCTTTGGTGGGCTTCTTTGGACTGTTTTGGCTGGTAAGTAGCTGGCAGAACCATGGTTTGTGGTTTGCTATGACGAGCTTTATGTTGATGCGAGGGTTAACTCTGTGGATTCGCTACCGTAAAATTATCAATAATCAGCAATTATTAGATTAAATCACTTCCATAGATCCGGGTCGTGATCTTTCGGTGAAGATCGTTCTAAGACTTGTGCAAAGCGGTTGGCAAAAATACCTAAGTAGCCCCAGGCTGCAAAGAATATCGCCACAGCTAAAATGATCAGACCAATTAATTGAAATAGTGCGGGCCCATAATAACCTATAGCAATAAAAATCACGGCCAGCACAAATAGTGCTAGGCCGCGAAGAAAGCGTTTTAAGCTTAACTTGGGGTCGCTACCCAAGCGAAATACCCATTTTTTAAGCATGCTTTAAATACCAGTTAGTAGTAAGAGTGTTCACCAGATTGGTGATCAGTAATGTCTCTTACACCATTGATTTCGTCAAACTTGGCGATCATTTCTTTTTCGATGCCTTCTTTAAGTGTGACATCAATCATCGAACAGCCGTTACAGCCACCGCCAAATTGCAGTACTGCGATTCCGTCAGCAGTAATTTCTACTAGGCTAACTTGACCGCCGTGATTAGCGAGCTGTGGATTAACTTCAGTTTCAAGCATGTGTTGAACACGCTCTTGCAGTGACGCATCATCGCTAAGTTTACGTGCTTTTGCATTTGGCGCTTTAAGTGTTAACTGAGTTCCCATTTTGTCAGTTACAAAATCGATTTCAGCTTCTTCTAAGAAAGGGGCGCTTTCTGCATCAACAACGGCATCAAAGCCATTGAATGGTAGACGAATATCAGTCGCTTCAACGGCGTCTTCTGGGCAGTAAGAAACACCACACTCAGCCTGCGAAGTACCTGGGTTTACTACAAACACGCGAATGTTCGTTTGTTCAGCTTGGTCTGCTAAAAGTTTAGCAAAATGAGATTGTGCAGATTCAGAAATAGAGATCATAAAACGGACTATACTTGACTAAATTACTCGGATACTGAGTATCATACTCCGCTCATCGTATTGTCGCCAGTGTTGAGCGTAAAAAGTTGCATCTATTTTATCGAATGGTAGCGTTAAAACATCAAATAATTACGGGTGCTATCTATGCGTTTTATAATAACAATATTAACCATGCTAGTGAGCGTCAGCGCATTAGCAAAACCTCTTTCTTATTACTTTGAAGAAGATGTGAAATTTGACCCAACTATTCCTACCCCAGAGCAGGTGCTAGGTTACGAAGTGGGTGAGTGGCATGTACGTCACGATCAGCTTGTGCAATATATGCAAATTCTTGCTGAAAAAAGTAATCGAATGAACTTCAAAGTAATCGGTCGCACACATGAACAGCGTCCGCTTGTGATGCTAACCATCACAGCACCAGAAAAGCTGGGTCAGGTAGAGCAAATCCGCAAGGCTCACTTAGCTCGCTTAAATGGTGGAACGAGTGACTCAAGCAAACAACCTG
This sequence comes from Pseudoalteromonas apostichopi, assembly GCF_030297135.1. Lineage (NCBI taxonomy): Bacteria > Pseudomonadati > Pseudomonadota > Gammaproteobacteria > Alteromonadales > Pseudoalteromonadaceae > Pseudoalteromonas > Pseudoalteromonas apostichopi. The sequence goes on along the minus strand of NZ_AP028065.1, from coordinate 1,447,582 downwards.
CGGTTGTATGGATGGGTTACAGTGTTCATGGGAATGAGTCATCAGGTAGTAATGCATCGCTACTCGTTGCTTACTACCTTGCCGCTGCACAAGGCCCAGAAATAGATGCCTTACTAAACAACACGGTTATTTTACTAGACCCATCATTGAACCCAGATGGTTTAGCACGTTTTGCAAATTGGGCGAATAGTAACCGTGGTATGCAGTTATCATCAGATCCACAAACTCGCGAGCACATTGAAAGTTGGCCGAGTAGCCGTACTAACCACTATTTATTTGACTTAAATCGTGACTGGTTGTTACTACAGCACCCTGAATCACGTGCACGCATTGCGCAGTTTCATCAATGGAAGCCCAATATCCTAACTGACTTCCATGAGATGGGCCCAAACAGCACATACTTTTTCCAGCCTGGGATCCCAACTCGTAAGCACCCAATCACTCCTGAAGAAAATGTCACGCTAACTAAAGCAATTGCAAACTATCATGCAAAGACACTTGATGAGCATAATGCTCTTTATTTCACTGAAGAAAGCTTTGATGACTTTTACTATGGTAAAGGCTCAACTTACCCAGATGTAAATGGCGGTGTAGGTATTTTATTTGAACAAGCGAGCTCACGTGGTCACTTACAAGAAACCATCAACGGCCCATTAAGCTTCCCGTTTACGATTAAAAATCAGTTATTAACGAGCCTATCGACGTTCCAAGCCGCGCTTGATAACCGTACAGACTTACTTGATTATCAAGCCAAATTTTACAACAAAGCTGTTGACCTTGCTGGTGATGAAGACTTTAAAGGGTATGTGGTGAAAGGCGGCGCTGATCAAAGTCGCATGAAGTACTTCCTTGATTTATTAAAACAACATCAAATCAATGCGTACATGTTAGAAGAGCCGCTAAAAGTGAACGGTCAAAGCTTTTCTGAGCAGAGCTATTATGTGCCTTTAGCACAGCCGCAATTTCGTTTAATTAAAGCGATTTTTAGTGAGCAACAGCGTTTTGTCGATAATACATTTTATGATGTATCTGGCTGGACACTTGCTCATGCCTTTAATTTAGAATTTGCAAAGGTAAGCAGTAATTGGGGCTTAAAGGTTGCCAAAATGCCTTGGCAGCAAAGTGTTAAATCAAGCTTTGCCGCTTTACCACAAAGCTATGCTTATGCATTCAAATGGGATGATTACCTAGCGCCAAAAATGCTTAATAGTTTACTCGAACAAGGTGTGAAAGCACGGGTGGCATTAAGCCCACTTACAGCAAAAACGCCTTCAGGTGAAATAGCTTTTGAGCCAGGTAGTATTCTTGTTCCTGCAGGTCTGCAAACTGATAGCAACTGGGTTAGCTATTTAAACCAAGCGCAGAATGAGTTTGGCATTGAAATAACACCAATTAGCTCAGGCTTAACGGTTAAAGGTGCTGATTTAGGTTCTCGTGCAATGGCGGTTGTGAAAGCGCCTAAAGTATTACTAGTGGGAGGTCAGGGAACCAGCCAGTATGAACTTGGTGAAGTATGGTATTACTTAGATCGTTTCGTTGGCACAGCGCCAAGCATTATCGAAATGGAGCGCTTAAATCGCATCGACCTTGAAAACTACAGTCATATTATTCTAGCGCACGGAAATTTCAATCGTCTTGATGATGCGACTAAAGTGGCTATTAAATCGTGGGTTCGTAAAGGCGGTGTTATTTGGGGACATAAAGGCGGTGCTAAATTCTTAGCTGATCAGCAACTACTAAAGGCTAATTACTTATCTCGTCGTGATGTAGCCAGTGCATTTGATACAACAGGGCTTACCTATGCCGATAAAGATGACTTAGCTGGTCGTCAGCGTATTGCGGGTGCTATTTTTAATACTTCAGTGGATTTATCTCACCCACTTACGTATTCGCTGAATCGCAATACATTACCTGTGTTTAAGAATAGTACTTGGCTACTTGAGAAATCAGACGCACCTTTTGTGAACGTGCTTACTTACACAGATAAACCGCTTTTAGCTGGCTTTACTGATGACGTAAACGTAGAACAAGTAGCTGGTGCGGCAGGCTTAATTGCGCACTCTTATGGTAAAGGGAGTGTGATAGGCATGACCGATAACCCAGTGTTCCGTGGTTATTGGTATGGTACCAGCCGATTACTGAGCAATGCATTATTCTTTGGTAATGCCTTTCATGCCTCAGGTGATAAATAATCACAATTAATCTTAGCGCAGGTTGTCTAATCCAGTTAAGCAAGTGAGCATAGCCCACACTTGCTTAGCCCCTGCATTTTTTATGGCTTCTGTCGCAGCATTTATGGTTGCGCCAGAGGTCATCACATCATCAATAATTGCCACGGTTTTTCCTGTTAAATCTTGCTGACAAACAAACGCATTTTGTAGATTTTTAACTCTTTTCGTTTTACTTAACTGTGATTGCGCTTTGGTTGCTTTTTGCTTGTAAAGAGCTGAGCTAACAGTACATTGCTGCTTTTTTAAAACAGGCAGCCAAGTTTGGCTTACCTGATTAAAACCGCGTGCTAAAAAGCGCTGATTATGCAGTGGTAGCACAATAAAAAGATCGGGCCAATTTATATTAACCTGACGAGCTAATTGCAGCTGCCTCTCTATTACTTGTTGTAGTGCCACACGAAAATACTGCTGATCGTTAAATTTCAATTGCTTGAGCCAAAGTTTCAAAGGCGCTTGATACCAAGCACAGGCAATTAAATGATCAAAATTACTATCAGGAAATGCATCACATATATCTGGTCGGTGTAACAAATTTGGATGGCGTGTAAGGTCAAATAAATTAAGGTCATCTAAACAATACTGACACAAAGCTTGATCAGCCTGTATGTGATTTTGGCAGCTAATGCAAAAGTTGGGGAATAGTGCGTCTAGCCCTAGTTTTAAGGCATGAGGTAAGTGAGACATTGCATTCATTCCTTTAAACGCTATTATGAGCGCTAAGTGTGGTTGGGAAATACAAATTATGCAAAATGAGATGGTGCTATTACATGGCTGGGGAATGAACCAAGGGGTTTGGCAAGTGATCAAACCTGAGCTTGAGTTTTTTCATGATGGTGAAGTCCGTTGTCTCGATTTACCTGGCTTTGGTAACGCACAGTCTATTCCCACACCTTACACTTTGCACGCTGCAGCTGAGCAACTAAGTACACAGCTAAATGAAAAGTCTATTCTTGTTGGCTGGTCTTTAGGTGGTCTTTTTGCTTTGTATATTGCTGCACATTGGCCAGACAAGGTAGCAAAGGTTGTGTTGGTTTCTTCAACGCCATTTTTTGCGCAAACCGACGAATGGCCGGGTATCAAGCCTGAAGTATTAAACGCCTTTAAAGATCAGCTGGTTAGCCACAGAGAAAAAACGATAGAACGGTTTTTGGCGATACAAGCGATGGGCAGTGAATCAGCTAGGGACGATATTAAGCAGCTAAAAGCACTTTTAAACCAGTATCCAGCGCCACAAGAGCAGGCTTTAAGTGCTGGCTTAGACATTTTACAGCAGGATGATTTGCGTGAGCTATTCGCTAACCTTAGCGTACCTGTGCGTGGTATTTTCGGCCGTTTAGATTCATTAGTACCTTATCGTGCGATTGAAAAAATGCATGCTTTACAGCCTCAGTTTGAATATGAGGTTTTAGATAAAGCCTCACATGCGCCATTTATTTCTCATAAAGCAGCATTTATATCAGCACTGAAATCAATGTGTTAAGCAAAACTCGCTGAGAGGCCAGAAAAATAGCGGGATTTAGCTTTATTTTGCTCGTTTTATGAGCGATACTTAACAAGTAGATCTCACTGTTGGAGGGTGTTATGCCAATCAGTTCTGTTTTTAATAATGCGGTAGAAGGTTATAACCGTGCTAGTCAAGGTATCGAAAAGGCGAGCGCAGAGATTAGCCGTGCCTCAATTGATCAGCAAGATGATGCCCAATTAGCTCAACAACGCCAATTACAAGCGGCAACTCCAAATGAAGCTGTAACTCCGCCAGTTTCACAACCTGCCCCAATCGATGAGTCGCTTGTTAATTTAAAAGTTGAAGAGTTTAATGCAAAAGCCAATATCAACACGATTCAGACTGCTGATGAAGTGCTCGGTACATTAATAGATATTAAAGTTTAGTACTTATGAATATCGTCACTCCGTTTCCTTCGATTAATATCAACACAGCGAATGTGCACACCGAAAGTGCTCGCCGTGATAATCAGTTACGTGAAGTGATCCCGCCTCCTGCTGCTACCAAGCCGAGTAACGCAGAAAATAAAACCCTGAATGATGGCGACAAAACCAAGCAGCCAGGTTCTGAAGCTGGTACGTATGATGCTAAAGGTCGTCTAGCTGAAGACAAAGTGATTGAAGAACGTCAGCAAGGTGGTGAGCAGGGTGAGCCTGAACAATCAGAGCAAGAACAGCAAGAAGCTAAACAAGAGCAGCAAAAAGAGCAAAAGGTTGCAGAGCAAGAGCAACAAGACACTGAGCAAATTAAAGAGCTAAAAGCCCGCGATACCGAAGTGCGTATTCATGAACAAGCGCATGCAACCGTAGGGGGGCAATATGCTGGCTCACCAAGTTATGAGTATCAACGCGGCCCTGATGGTACAAACTATGCCGTGGGCGGCGAGGTGCAAATTGACGTTGCTGAAATCAAAGGCGACCCAAAAGCTACAATTGAAAAAATGCAAACGGTGCGTGCAGCTGCGCTTGCACCTCAAGAGCCTTCAAGTGCTGATCGCTCAATTGCTGCCGATGCCACACAAAAGCTTATGGCAGCGCAAGCTGAGCTTGCCAGTCAATCAGTTGATGACGATGCTGACTCAGGCAAATCGACCTTCAAAATAAACAGTGAGTATGCCGAAGATAGCGCTACTCAAACCAGCGAAACTAAAACAGCCAAGCGTGATGTAGAAGTAGACGAGCGTGCCGCACGTATTGCTAATTTTTATCAAGCGGCTACCTCGCCCACGAACCAAAACCAGTTCTCTGCCTTTATTTAACTAATATCAATTAACAGTATCAGTTAATCACTTTGTGATTAAAACTTGTCGCTAACGAAGTTTAAATACTACATAACTACTCACTTAATTTATTAATGACTCTAACAGTTTCTTACATTTAGACTACAAAAACGAATATTGTTTCCATTGCGGGTCCTTGCTCGCTTTGGTAGATTGTCCACGATTTATAATTAGGATGATTTAACAAATGAAATACACTCTTCTTGCTTGCGCATTATCACTTGCTTCTACCGCTGTCATGGCAGAAAACACCTCACTTCTAAGCTATGACTTTGTTGAAGCCGGATATAAAAAGACAGAAATTGATGACTTCGATGAGCTATCTCCTAAAGGTTATGGCTTTAATTTCAGTAAGCAGTTTGCTGAGAATTGGTATGTTACAGGTCATTATTCAATTTTAAATGATGATGTGACTGCAACGAATGAATTCAATGGCTCAGGTGTTTACGATAGCAATGATAATTATTTAGGTGATACTGTCATAGCTTATACTTTCGATTATGATGTTGACATGACCCGATACGAAATTGGTTTAGGTTATATTTATTCGCTATCCGATCGCACTAAAGTTGATTTTTCAGCAAAGATTGGCCAGTTAAAGATAGAAACTGACCTTAATTTTAAAGAAGTTGTCTCATACCAAGATCAAGTTTTTAATAGCTTTTCAGAGAATCACTCAAATTCAGAAACCGCAGATATTTTGTCTGCTAACGCGCAAATCAGACATCTATTAACTGATTCATTTGAGATCAACGCTGGCGTTGGCTACGAGCGTTTGCACGACGAAGAGAGCGAAAATAATGCTGTATTTCATGTGGGGGCAAACTATGCCTTTACACCAGCTTGGCTGATAAGCGCAAGCTATCGTGATGCAAATGATTACTCAGACCTTGCACTTTCGGTTCGTTATAACTTCTAATTTTTTAGCTGCTAGGGATGCCTTTCCCTAGCTGTTTTCACTACTCACTTTGTTTCTGTAATCGTATTTTGTACAAAACGCTACATTTTGTATAAACATCCTTCAATGCGTTTGTTATTAACACTCTCATGTTTATTTGTTGTTAACCTTGTATCATAACTGTGTACAGTTTGGTTTGACCATGCAGACCCCTCTCTGTATATGTTTGCCTGCTAAATAATTTAGTGTGTCAGCTCAAGTAACTTATGAGCTGTTTAGAATTAAATCAGTGGGAATCATATGCAACCTTGCAATAAGAAAATCACACACTTGAAGAAAAGCTCAGTAGCCGTACTAACAGCCTTGTATGTCGGCGCTACAGGTTATGCTGCGGCAGAGCCTGGCTTTAACAAAGTGTCAGATAAAGGCTTTTATCAGCCAACATTTACAGCTGAAGATATCGCGAATTATCAACAAGAAAAAAAAATCGAAGATCATCCAAGCTTACTCAAAGGGAGTGCTCAACGCTTAAACCAGCACTATCAAAGTCAGCAGCCGGAACATGTTTTTCAACCTCAAGATGGGGTGACAGGAATTCAAACATACATTGTGCAAATGCATGATGAGCCTGTGGCAAGTTATCAAGGTGATATTCAAGGTTTCAGCGCTACAGCTATTACTGAATCTCGCTCTTTAATGGTTAGAGAGCGTATTGATACAGCGTCGCAAAGTGTACGTGCGTATCAAGGTTTTTTAAAGCAACGTCAAACAGCAGTATTAAGTAAGGCGCGTGCAATAGGTGCCAATATTGCGATTAAAAAGCAATTTACTCTTGCAAATAACGCGGTAGTGGTCGAAATGACACAAGCTGATGCAGAGCTACTTGCGACACAATCAGGCGTAAAGCGTATTACTCCTAACCGTATTTTTGAATTACGCACAGACCGTGGTCCTGAGTTTATTGGTGCTGATCAATTATGGCAGGGTGCAACACCGGCTTCATCGGTGGGTGTTAAAGGTGAAGGTATGGTTGTGGGTATTATTGATACAGGTATCAATACAGACCATCCAGCATTTGCAAGCGACGAAGAATATAGTAAGAAAAACCCATTAGGTGCAGGTAATTTTGTTGGCGACTGTGAGGAAGAGCCTGAGCTATGTAATGACAAGCTAATTGGTGTTCGCTCGTATCCAGAAGTCACAGCAATGAATGCTGATTATCAATTTGCACGTGCAGATCGCCGCCCTGAAAATGGTGAAGACTATAATGGTCATGGCTCTCACACAGCAAGCACTACGGCGGGTAATTACATCGAAAACACACCGCTTCAAGCTGCAACAGGTGAGAAAGTAAGTGATGGTGAAAACTTACCATTTACGTTTGAAAGTACCAGTGGTGTGGCTCCTCGTGCACACATAATCTCATACCAAGTATGTTATGCAGGCCGTTCTGGCGATCCTTACTCAGGTTGTCCTGAGTCAGCTATTTTATCTGCATTTGAAGATGCGATTGAAGATGGTGTAGATGCAATTAACTTCTCAATTGGTGGTAGTGAAAGCTTCCCGTGGGAAGACCCAATGGAAATGGCTTTCTTAAGCGCACGTGAAGCGGGCATTTCAGTGGCAGCGGCAGCGGGTAACTCAGGTCCTTATTATATTTCAGCGGACCACACATCACCTTGGGTAACTACTGTGGGTGCATCAACTCATGACCGCGTGATGGATTTAGGTGTTAAAACTATTAATAACTTCCAAGGTGCTCGCACTCCTTATGCTGGCGAGTACACTGGTAAAAGCTTCTCTGGAGGTATTACAGGTGAAGTTGTGCTTGCGGAAAAGTACGATGACCCTAACGTAAATGATAATTACAATGCAGCAAGTTGTAATGCACCTTTCCCTACAGGAACATTTACTGCTGATCAAATTGTCGTTTGTTTACGTGGTGACATTGCTCGTGTAGACAAAGCGAAGAATGTTGCAGCTGGAGGAGCTGGAGGCTTCATCTTATTAAACACGAGCTCGGCTGAGAGCATTGTTGCTGATAATTATGTGATCCCGGGCATTCACTTACCATCTAGCGCCCGTTTCACAATTCGTAATTGGGTCAATGCCAACCCTGATGGCGCTGCGATTGCAACGATTGGCGAACCAGAAAATAACTATGCATTTGATGAGGAAGCGGGTAATCAACTTGCAGTCTTTAGTTCTATGGGGCCAAGTTATTACATCAATAACCTAGTTCCAGACGTGACAGCTCCAGGTGTTGATATTTATGCAGCGAATGCTGATGACCAACCATTTACAGCTTACCCAAGTGCATCAGATTGGACATTCATGAGTGGCACTTCAATGGCTACGCCACATGTTACTGGTGCAATGACGTTATTGATGCAAATGCACCCTGACTGGACGCCTGCAGAAATTCAATCAGCACTAATGATGACGGCTAATAAAGTACGCATTTCTAATGGTGTTACTCTAGTTGACCCATACTATAACTTTATGGCTGGTGGTGGTGCGATTGATGTAGCACAAGCTGCCAATGCTGGTCTTATTATGGATGAGACTATCGAGAACTACCATAATGCGAACCCTCGTAATGGTGGTTTAGTAGAATGGCTTAACCTTCCTTCATTAGTTAATCAAGACTGTGAATTAGAATGTTCATGGATGCGTACCGTTAAGGCAACAAAAGATGGTACTTGGGATGCAACGGCTTATGGCTGGGCTGTTGAAGGCGAAGAAGAAAGTTTTGGTGTAGAAGTTAGCGTAACACCAAGTAATTTCACACTTAAAGCAGGTGAAACACAAGATGTGATGGTCACCATGAAGTTGCCAAATATCATCGAGTCTAAGCTTGATCCTGTTGAAGAGGGTGCACCTTGGGACAATATCTTAAATAAAGATGCTTGGTTCAACGGTAAAGTGTTATTCAAGAACATTGATGGCGACTTACCTGACGCTCACTTCACTCTGGTTGCGAAAAACGTCATTGATGAGTTACCAACCATGGTTGATATCGATATGGCACGCGCAAGTGCATCAGAATCAATCGTTGTTAATACCGATAGCTACAGTGAATTTACGCCGACTTATTATGGCCTTGTAAAACCAACAGAAGTTACTGCGAACCTCTTGGGTGTTGCACCTTATGTAACTAAAGATCGTGTTGAGAAAGCGTGGGATATTCAAGCATTTGAAGTACCAGAAGGTACAAAGCGCTTAATGGTTAAAGTGGCTTCTACTGAACAAACTACAGATCTTGCAGATATTGTTGAACCACGTTGGCAGATTAAAAAAGCACACTTGATAGTGGGTTATGATGCTAATGAAAGCGGCTCATTCATGGTTTCTGATGAAGAGATTGCGGAAGATTCTTCTGCATTAATCAAAGCACTCAATGAAGAGATGATTTGTTATTCTTCAAGCAGCGTTGAAGATAACTACTGTAATATTATCGATCCTAAGCCTGGTAAATACTGGTTTGCGACCGCTGCACTTGCGGGTTTACGTGATGTAGGCTATCAAACAGTGACGCACTACGCCATTGTTAAAGAGCAAAATACCGGTGAGTTCAGTGTTTCAGCGCCTCAGCAACACAGTGGTAATGGTAACTATGAAATTGCCGTAAATTGGGATTTACCAGATGCGCAGCCGAATGATGTTTATTATGGTGGCTTTGCATTAGGCAATGCCGAGGGTGCTGAAGGCACGCTTGGTTTCACATCGGTTAATTTAAAGCGTGATGCAGAAGCACTTACCTTAAATGTCGACCAAAACACAGCTCGCGCTATGGATCTAGTTAACGTTAATGTAAAACTTAAAGCTAACTATGAATCTAAAGCGCGTGACTATTCACTGTCATTAACGATTCCTGATGGTATGCAAGTTTGGCCTGAAACGTTAACTTCAAACAATGAAGCAGTTGAAGCTTCGTTAGTTGTAGAAGGTAACACGTTAACTATTCAAGGTACTCAAGACGCAACACGCAACGTACAACGTGATTATGTGGTAACTAACAATATCACGAATGAGATGTGTAAAACGCCAATGATTGATGAATTTTCAACAGGGGGATACATCGATTTATGGGGTGATTTCCGCATTCAACCGGAAGCTGCTTGGTACGAAGGTGGCTCTAACGTTTATTTTGATGTTCCAATCGATTGGTTATTCTATAAAGAAGGCGCTAAGTTTGAAGTTTACAATCAAGTAAATAATAACGAAGTGCGTTTACATCCAACAGGTGCAATGCAATTCACACCTATCTGGTGGATGATGAGTGCGCATCGTGGTCCTGGTTTCTTAGTTGAAGCATTGGCACCTTTCTGGCGTGGTTCATTTGAAATCGAAAACCTTCGCCATCCAACTGATCCAACAGGTTTAACGATTGCTACGCAATATAAAGAAGAGCGTCCTGACTTAGGTGATCTCGTATTCATGGAATTCGATAATGTGACTGATAAAAATACCGGTGACACGTTCGACTATGAAGTGATTTTACGTAGTGGTATTGATGACCACGAAGGGATGTTCGAAGCTATATTTGCCTACGATAATCTAGGCGCAGGTGTTGACGAAGGGACCATCTTTATTGAAGGTGGCGACAGTGTTTATTCTACAACTGCTGGCTTTAAAGACGGTGCATTAAGCAATGTGGTTGGTTATGACGACCTTGGTAAGATCTTACAAGATGACTTAGTGATCTGTTTTGATTATGTTGGTCCAGAGCAAAGTGAAGTTGAGTTTAACTTTACTGCAACGGTTATGCCTGATGCAAAAGGTACTATGCAAGATATCACTCTTGATTACCAACTAGGTAACCAAGATGGTGGTTCATTAATGCATTCTATCGGTGTACAAAGTAACCTGAAAATGAGTGATATTGCTGATATGACGGTAGCCGAAAATGACCGTATCGATGGTATTGATGTGATGGTTGTTGACGCAGATCAGTCGCCAAATGAGCTTGTGGTAACGGGTGAGAATGTAACGGCTGAAGTTGACGGAATGTCGTTTAACTTAATCCCAGATGCACATTTCCATGGTGAAACTGTTGTAACAGTTACAGTACAAGACAAAGCAAATCCAGCTGACAAAGTAAGCAAAGAGTTCTTACTTATGGTTGAATCTGATGGTGTAGAACTTGGTTGTACTGATGCAGCAGCGACTAACTATGATGCAACAGCGAATGAAGATGATGGTAGCTGTGAATATGCTTCACAAGTAACACCAGAAACTGAAGCGGAAACAAAGAGCTCTTCAAGCGGCTCAATGGGTCACTTCATTGTGTTACTACTGCCATTACTTGCACTTCGTCGTCGTAAGTAATAGTGATAAAGGCTCAGTTTATAGAGCCTTTAATATCAACGAACTTAATTCAGTGAGTTGGTATAAAAATAAAAACCGCGTAAGTTTAAACTCACGCGGTTTTTTATTATCGATTGATACCAGTTTGATTAATCTATTTGGGGATTACTTTTTCACTTTTGCATTGGCAAATGCATCTGCAAACGCATTGCCCATCGCAACATTACCAAATTCGCGTTTTTGCTTTGGTGCGCTTTTCGCTTTAGCTGCAGGCTTAGGTTTGCTCGCTGGTGCGGCTTTATTGCTGGTATCAACATCATCGTCTAAACGCATAGTAAAGCTAATACGTTTACGTGCAGCATCTACTTCAACTACTTTTACTTTTACAATATCACCAGCTTTAACCACTTCACGTGGGTCGGAAATAAACTTATTGGTAATAGCAGAAATATGCACTAAACCGTCTTGGTGTACGCCCACATCAACGAAGGCACCGAAGTTAGCAACGTTAGACACCACACCCTCTAAAATCATACCAGGTTTAAGGTCGTTAATGGTTTCAACACCGGCTTTAAATTCCGCTGTTTTAAACTCAGGGCGCGGGTCACGACCCGGTTTATCAAGTTCTTTGATAATGTCGGTAACGGTAGGTAAACCAAACTTTTCGTCTGTGTAATCGTTAGCAACGAGCTTGTTTAGGATGTCAGAGTTACCAATTAGGCTGTTTACATCTAAGCTGTTTTTCTCGCAAATACGCTTAACAACAGGGTAGGCTTCAGGGTGAACTGACGAGTTATCGAGAGGATCTGAACCTGTACTGATACGTAAGAAACCGGCAGCTTGTTCAAAGGCTTTTGGACCTAAGCGTTCAACTTTTTTCAGTTCAGAACGTTTACTAAATGAGCCATTCGCATCGCGGTAGCTAACAATATTTTGTGCTAACGTTTTGTTTAAGCCTGATACGCGAGTAAGTAATGGCACTGATGCCATGTTTAAGTCTACACCTACAGAGTTTACACAGTCTTCGACTACTGAAGTTAGCGTTTGCCCTAGTTGGCTTTGCGATACATCGTGTTGATACTGACCTACACCGATTGATTTAGGCTCAATTTTTACCAGCTCGGCAAGTGGGTCTTGTAAGCGGCGCGCAATAGACACCGCACCACGTAGTGAAACATCAAGGTTAGGGAACTCATTGGCTGCAAATTCAGACGCTGAATAAACAGATGCGCCTGCTTCACTGACCATTACTTTATTTAGTTTTAGTTCACTGTTTGCTTTAATCAGTTCTGCTACTAACTTGTCAGATTCACGTGAAGCCGTACCATTACCAATAGCAATTAGCTCAACTTTATGCTGGCGACATAATTGTTCTAAAGTACGAAGCGATTTATCCCAATGATTTTGTGGAGCGTGCGGGAAAATCGTTTGTGTTGTTAACAGCTTGCCAGTGCTGTCTACAACGGCAATTTTACAACCTGTGCGTAAACCAGGATCGAGACCTAACGTGGTGCGTGGGCCTGCAGGAGCGGCCATTAATAAGTCTTTTAAGTTCTTAGCAAAAACGTCAATTGCGCCGGTTTCTGCTTTTTCGCGCATTGCACCTAAAAATTCATTCTCTAGATGTAGGCTTAACTTAATTTTCCATGCCCATTGCACTACGCCCATTAGCCAACTGCTTGCAGCAGAGTTGCTAACATCTAAGCGGTAATGATCAGCAATCATTTGCGCGCATACTTGCGCTGGATTTTCTGCGCTTGGCTCAGGGTTGATACTCAGTTGTAATACGCCTTCATTACGAGCACGAAGCATAGCAAGTGCACGGTGTGATGGTACTTTCTTAAGCGGTTCTTGATGCTCAAAGTAGTCGCGGTACTTCACGCCTTCATTTTCATGGCCTGCGATTACAGCACTTTCAATTTGACCGTGTTGTGCAATATGACTACGAAATTTAGCAAGTAATTTGGCGTCTTCAGCAAAGCGCTCCATTAGAATAAATTTAGCGCCATCAAGCACTGCTTTTGTATCAGCAAAGCCTGCTTCAGCATTAATGTAACTACTAGCTTGTTCTTCTGGGTCAAGGCTTGAGTTATTAAATAGCGCATCGGCAAGCGGTTCAATGCCTGCTTCAATAGCTATTTGTCCTTTCGTTCTGCGTTTAGGTTTGAAAGGCAGATATAAGTCTTCGAGCTCAGTTTTACTGTCAGCGTTATTAATGTCATCACTTAGCTCGGCAGTTAGCTTACCTTGCTCTTCGATAGTGGCAAGGATAAAGCTGCGGCGCTCTTCTAATTCACGTAAATACGATAAACGCTGCTCAAGTAAACGTAATTGCGTGTCATCTAAGCCACCAGTTACTTCTTTACGATAACGGGCGATAAAAGGGACTGTGGCACCTTCATCAAGTAGTTTGATTGCAGCAACAACTTGTGATTGCTGGGCATTTAGCTCGGTCGCTAAGCGTGCAGAGATATTGCTCATGCATAAACCTTTTTTAAAAATAGAAAATCAGTAAAACTGAAGATTAATTGCCTGAATAATATCACAATAAGAAGGCCTTAAAAGCACTGCTTTTAAGGCCTGCAAAAATAGTCTTACACAACGCAGATTTTAATGCTTAGTGTGGGTGATCCACATGTTGTAATACTTCGCTAAAGCTATTAGCAATTGGGTTGATATTAACTGGGATATGTAGTTTTTTAGCAATTTCACGAGCTGAAATCAAACCACAAATTTCTTGTTTAGCACTGGTTACTAATAGGAACATCATACCTTGGTGCTCCATTGTTTGTAGAGCATCACCAATACATGCATAGCTGATGCTTTGCAGGCTTACCCCCGCTAAATTGCCAAGAGGAGTCATCACATCATGCAAGGTGATTTCGTCACGGTGTAAGTTCAAGCGCTGTGCAAGAATCATAATTTTTGAGCTTTGTAAGTCAGCGCTAGATGTAAGGCCAAGTAGTTTGTCCTCGCTATCTACAACTAAAATAAAATCTGAGCAACAGCTATTAGTTTGCTTTAACGCATCGACAATTGTGGTGCCGTAATGTGCACGTAAAGGGTCTTTTTTAGTAAAGCTATTAAGTACTTTTAAAGCTGGAGAAGTGAGATCTAGTGTTGGCTCAACTTCATTCACTGCATTAGATAATGCGCCATTAGAGATATCTTGAAGACGTAATTCTTTGAAATTATTCATTTTGGTCACCATACATTTTAATAAAACTGAAATTGAAAATTTAAGTTAATTAAAAGCAGGCGGCCCTCGCTGGTGCGCGCTATAAACAGACACCTTATTAGAAGAGTGAACATACGAAACCATACGTGCATCTGGCAGTGGTTGGGCTACATTAGCGACGAACGCAGAAGTATGTTTATCGAGGTCGGTATCTAAGTTGGCAGGCTCTGCACTATCGCACGCAATAAAGTGAGCGGTTGGCGTAACACTGTCTGAGTGGCTTTCTATATCACTGGCGTAAGATATCAAACTCACACTTATTAATAGTGCGAATACAATGGCATTACTCATGATGCGTTGTATTGCGTTTGACATACTTACTACCTTCTAAAACTCAAGTAATGATTTATCTTGAGTACCTTTAGTTATAGATCACATTTTCAGACTAAACAATCAATAATTAACGCTTTCTGAATTTTCTGGGAAAAATTATTTCGCATCAGGATAAGTTATCTCGTTGATATACCATTCTTTTGCGCCTTCAGGCGTCATCACCGAAAAATCATCATCAACCTGTTTACCAAGTAGCGCTCGAGCCATAGGAGCATCAATAGAAATGTAATCTTTGCGCTCGTAAATTTCGTCGGGACCGACAATGCGGAAACGCTTTGTATCGCCTTGTTCATTCTCAATTTCGACCCAAGCGCCAAAAAACACTTTACCCGCTTGCTGCGGGTTATAGTCAACGATTTTAAGATCTGGCATACGTTTACGAAGATAGCGTACACGGCGATCTATCTGTCGTAAAACACGTTTATTAAACTGATAATCTGCGTTTTCAGAGCGGTCGCCTAAGCTTGCTGCCCAAGTAACAATTTTAGTAATTTCAGGGCGCTTTTCATGCCATAAGTAATCATGTTCTTGTTGTAATTGCTGATACCCCTCTCGGGTTATTAAATTTGTCTTTGCCATTTTTATTTAGCCTAAAAAGAAAACCAGCCGCAAAGTATAAACTTTGTCGAGTCAGATTTTGAAATGTTCAGTAACAATCTAAGCGCGTAATTCGATTTTTATTCTTAACTTTTTCATTTATATTAATAAGTAACATATTACAAAAAGAATGAAAGTTATGGGACACGAAACGACAAAAGTATTGGTTGTTGATGACGATATGCGCTTACGCAGTTTGCTAGAGCGTTACCTTGTAGAACAAGGCTTTATTGTTCGCACAGCAGCAAATTCAGAGCAGATGGATCGCTTGCTGGAGCGTGAAAATTTCCACTTGATTGTATTAGATTTAATGTTACCAGGTGAAGATGGGTTATCAATTTGCCGTCGTTTACGTCAAAAAGAAAATGACATTCCAATTGTAATGCTTACAGCCAAAGGCGATGAAGTTGACCGCATAATCGGTTTAGAGCTAGGTGCTGATGATTACATTCCTAAACCATTCAACCCGCGTGAACTGTTAGCGCGCATTAAAGCAATTTTACGTCGTCGTGCTAAAGAAGTGCCTGGGGCTCCTGCTGCTGAAGAAAACGAAATTAGCTTTGGCGACTTCACGCTAAACCTTGCGACCCGCGAAATGAGCCATGGTGACAAAACAATGTCGTTAACCAGTGGTGAGTTTGCAGTATTAAAAGCGTTGGTAACTCATCCTCGTGAACCACTTAGTCGCGATAAACTGATGAACTTAGCGCGTGGTCGTGATTATAGTGCGCTTGAGCGCAGTATCGATGTTCAGGTTTCACGATTACGCCGTATGATTGAAGTCGATGCGGCTAATCCGCGTTATATACAAACAGTATGGGGCTTAGGCTACGTATTTGTGCCAGACGGTGAAAAATAACAGTAATGGGCATGTTTCCACGTAGTGCGTTTGGACAAACGGTATTTTTGGTTGCGGCCCTGCTGTTAATCAATCAAATTGTCTCTTATATCACGGTCAGTTTTTATGTTGTTAAACCAACTATAGAACAAGTAAACCTGATCCTATCTAAACAGGTGAAAACCGTGTTTATTGAATGGGAAGAGGGGGTTGAGGTAAGTAAGGAAGCCTCTGACAAGTTTTTTGAGATCACCGGCATTGAAGTCATGACCCAGCGCCAAGCAATGAGTGAAGGCTTGGCTGAAACTCGTGAATACTCGATGCTATCGCGAAGCATGTCGAAAGAGCTTAACGGCTCTGCACGGGTGCGTATTAGCCAAACAGATCCTCTTGTTTATTGGGTTGAAGCACCGCAAGCACCAGGCTACTGGGTGCGTGTGCCGCTCACTGGATTGCAAGAAAACAACCTAAAGTTCTTAACCTTTTATCTATCAAGTATTGGTTTTTTAAGTGTTCTCGGTGGCTGGTTGTTTGCCCGCCATCTAAATAGACCTTTAAAAGCGTTGCAACAAGCGGCTGTTAAAGTGGGAGTGGGCGACTTTTCTACCAAATTAGAAGAGCAAGGCTCTACTGAAGTCATTGAAGTAACCCGTGCATTTAACCAAATGTCACGGGGTATTGCTGCGCTTGAGAATGACCGTCGATTATTAATGGCAGGCGTTTCTCATGATTTGCGTACGCCGCTTACACGGATTCGTTTAGCGACTGAAATGATGTCGGATGATGAAGATTACCTTCGAGAAGGGATCATTCATGATATTGAAGATATGAACGCCATTATCGACCAATTCATTGAATATTTACGTCACCACAAGCGCGAAGAACTTGAGCTAGAAGACTTAAATGCGATCGTTTCTGAAGTCGTCGAAGCAGAACAAAAACATCACCGTACTATTACCTTTAAAGAGAATCCAAGCTTAAGCGAAGTGCCAGTAAGTATGGTGGCGATAAAGCGTGTTGTTACTAATATGATTGAAAATGCAATTCGCTATTCAGATGGTGATATAGAGGTCGAAACCCGCGTGAGCAGTAATAAAAAGTTTGCCATGGTAGTAGTTAATGATCACGGCCCGGGGATTCCTGAAAGCGAACTTGAAACCGTATTTGAACCGTTTAAACAAGGTGATGCCGCTCGTGGGAGTGAAGGCAGTGGCTTAGGTCTTGCGATAATTAAACGTATTGTCGATATGCACGGCGGCCGAGTACAACTACTTAACCGCCCAGAAGGTGGTCTCAGCGCCCAGATTTATTTGCCGTTTTAAAAGTATTAAGCTGTAAGCCTTGAAAGGTGCTGAAGCAATGGTGAAATTTAAAGGAAGTAACAAGATAACTATTAAGATAGTTAGCCAGTTTAAAGCCATTTGAATGAGAATAGCTGGTTCATAAAGTGCAAAATGCATGAAATCGGCAATTAAAATTTTATTTTCATAAATTTAGTAGTTACAGAAATTTCCAAGTGAACATAGCCATTACTTGTGCTCTCATTTATCAAAGCAAACAAAAAGCGCGGCATCAAATGCCGCGCTCTTTTAATTTAAAGCTTAAAACTTACAGCTTTTAGCTTAGATTATTATTGCTTACCGTCAGGATTGTGGTTGTCCATAAATTTGTTCTGCGCGGTTGAATAAAACCCACGACGTTAAAATATACTTATCATTTGAAATAGGCTTATTACCACGGTGAGTGTGGGTAAAGTAGCCCGGTGCTACGACCATAGAGCCCTGTTTGGGTGATATTTTTCGTTGTTGATAGTAAAATTCAGTTTCCCCACCTTCCTCTACATCATTTAAATAAAACATAAATAACAGCACGCGATGTAGGGCCTCGTTATGGCCAGCTTGCGGGTATACCTCGCTATGCCAATAAGGGTAGCCACCTTTATTGATATCGTATTTTTGTGCTTGAATTGGACCCATGCGGAAAATTTGCTGCACTAATAGTGGCAACTGTGGTTTACCGACTTCTTCAAAATTGTCTTGTGTTAGGTCAACAGGTTTGCCCGTTTGCGGATGGTAAACCTTTAAACCAAAGGCACCAATCATCATAAAAATATGCTCTTCAAGGTATTTGAAGACGTAACCCGCGGTCGTTTGTTGAATATGCTTTAGTTGCTCAGCGTATTCAGGGTGGTTATTAAGGTATAAATCGCGACTGTCTTTTTTCGCTAGATCGACACCACCTGAGGTAATGCCTTGTTTTAAATGCGGGCTTTGTTCAAATACCGTGATAAAGTTGTCGCAAAATTCTTTGCTGAGGGCGTTTTCGTATACGCGAATAAAGTCCGTCATGAGCTACCTTTAGTTTATATTTTTTATAGGGTTACTATGTTTACTGAAACTATCACACCACGCTTTAGCGAAACAGATGTGCTAGGGCACATCAACAATACCGTACTCCCTGTATGGTTTGAAGCCGCCCGAGCGCCTATTTTCAGGTTTTTTACGCCCGATTTAAACCCTTATGAGTGGAAACTGATCATTGCCAAGGTTGAAGTAAGCTTTGTGGGTGAGTTGTTTTATGGTCACGATGTTACAGTGAAAACCAGTGTTGAGCATGTCGGTTCTAGTTCATTTGTACTTCGCCAAGAAGCTTGGCAGCAAGATAATTGCTGTGCAGTTGGTAAAACGGTATTAGTTCGTTATGACTTTGCAAATAAATGCTCGAAAAAACTTGATGAGCAAGAAAGAGCTGCCCTTACAGCGCATTTAATCGCTGAGAAATAAACCATTTTTTGCCGACATTTATGAGTGCTTGGGGTAAAATGCGCCTTCATTATTTTGACTGAGTAATTTTGGGTTACACGCAATGCTGTTAATGATCGACAATTATGATTCGTTTACATACAACCTAGTGCAATATTTTCAGCGCTTAGACCAAGATGTATTAGTTAAACGAAACGATGAGATTAGCATTGCTGAAATTAAACAGCTTAACCCAGAGCATATCGTACTTTCACCTGGGCCATGTTCACCAAATGAAGCAGGTATTTCTCTGCAAGTGGTTGAACAATTAAAAGGGCAGTTGCCAATTCTTGGTATTTGCTTAGGGCACCAAACTATTGCTCAGGCTCTAGGTGCTGATGTTATTCGTGCCAAGCAAGTGATGCATGGGAAAACCTCGTTAGTTAAGCATACCAATCAAGGTGTGTTTAACGGTTTGGCCAACCCGCTGACGGTATGCCGATACCACTCTTTAGTGGTGGATAAACAAAGCCTGCCTAGTGACTTCACTATTACCGCATGGACAGAACAAAATTCTGATTTTGATGAAATTATGGGGATCATGCATAATGATTTAGCACTTGAAGGAGTGCAATTTCATCCCGAAGCAATTTTGACCCAACAAGGGCTTGAATTACTTGCTAACTTTTTAACTCGCTTCTAACCTTAGGCTAGTGAATTAACAAATATGAACGACAATACGCCTGTGCAAATGACCGAAGAAACCCGACAACAAAGGACTGCGATGGTGCTTAATGAGCGCGCACACGATCTTTTGCTTGGTCACAGTTTTGCACAGCGTCAAATTGGCTTTATTCATACCTTAGAAATTGATTATGGCGAGTCAATGGAGCAGCGTACTCTATTAGAAGTAGAGGTCGCTGCCGAGAAAAAGCGTCAAAAGAGCAGTACAGCTCACCATAAATACCGTGCTCAGGCGAGTAAACAGTTACACCAAGTAATTGAAGCTGCCATGCAAAAGCAGCTTGAAGATATTGATTCAGTTATCCACGAAACTATCGGTATCCAAGACAGTGTACCTGCTATTCTAGATATTCTAGCTGTGCGTTCAGCCTCAGTGGGTCGACTAGAGCCATTAGTTAAAGACTTAAGTTGGTTAGGTCGTGAGCTCGTTGCGTTTGTGAATTTACCTTTTTATCGAAAACAACGTAATAAACACACTTCAGTTCAAGTTGATAATCCATTATTAGCGCTGCGTTACATAGGCTTAGACAATTTAAAGTTTGTGGTGCCAACCTTTGCGGTACGCCATTGGATGCCACACAGCACAGAGCCATTTCCACTACTAAAACGTCGACTTCGTGATAACTCAATGGCGTGTGCGATTGCAGCTCAAGAACTTGCTAAATTAAATGGTGTAAATGAGGTGCACGCGTTTACCTTAGGTATGCTACTCGATGTGGGTAAAATAGCGCTAGTACGTATATACCTTCGTATTTTCGAATTAGTTTGGCAGCGTCAAGTAACGAAAGCCCGTGATGAGCAAAAGAAAGACTTACACACTGCTTTATTAGAACTAAAACCTGATCCATTATTTTTAAGCACCTTGCTAAATAAGCAGTCGATGAAGATAACAGCGACCGTGATTGAGCAAATGGACTTTAGATATTTGCCATTTAATGCGGTAATGCAGCAATTAACTACACCCTTAGCTAAAAACGATGAATATTTGCCACTTACTAAGGTGATTTTAAAAGCTCGTTGTTACGCGCAGTATTTAAGTTTAAATGAGCATCAATTGGTCGAAAATGACGAAACTGAACGTTGGTTTACGCACTTCGATTTCACCAAGGAAGAACTTAATCAGCTAGCAAAATGCAATTTTGATCGCTTTCATATTCAAATTAATTAAAAAAATTGTTAATTTTTTTGCGACTATTCATTCATTGTTTATCAATCTGCAGCGACAAATTTTTTGTCATCAGCCTGTGCTTGGCTCACTAGCCGTACGCCTTTTTATAGTAATTAGACCAAAAAACAGCCTTCAAATAGTTATTCACTATCCATGAAAAAATATCTCAAGCCCTTTATTTTCAAGGGCTACATGAAAGTTTTCTAAGAGACAGGACGAAAATTTTCTGGAATAATGGATGAATGAAAATTGAACCAAAGAGTTATTTTGGTGATTTTGCGCTAAGCTCAATCGGCTAAGTAAAATGGCTTGGTTTGGCTTTAGAGCGCCACCTTGCTCTGTGTGTGCTTACAATTAAGAGGATATAAAATGACAGTCAATCGCGAATTATTTGATCAAGTAATGGTTCCTAACTATGCACCATCAAGTGTTATTCCAGTTCGAGGCGAAGGGTCTCGCGTATGGGACCAAGAAGGTCGCGAATTTATCGATTTTGCTGGTGGTATTGCTGTTAACTGTCTTGGTCATTGTCACCCAGCTCTTGTAAGTGCATTAAAAGAACAAGGCGAAAAAATTTGGCACTTATCAAATGTCATGACTAATGAGCCAGCTCTTCGCTTAGCTAAAAAGCTAACTGACGCAACATTCGCAGAAAAAGTGTATTTTGCTAACTCTGGTGCAGAAGCAAACGAAGCAGCACTTAAACTAGCACGCCGTTTTGCACTTGATAACTTTGGTGAGCAAAAGTCACAAATTATCTCATTTAACAAAGGTTTCCACGGCCGTACATTCTTTACTGTAACGGTAGGCGGTCAAGCTGCATACTCTGATGGTTTCGGTCCTA
Source organism: Pseudoalteromonas apostichopi (assembly GCF_030297135.1). Taxonomy (NCBI): domain Bacteria; kingdom Pseudomonadati; phylum Pseudomonadota; class Gammaproteobacteria; order Alteromonadales; family Pseudoalteromonadaceae; genus Pseudoalteromonas; species Pseudoalteromonas apostichopi. The sequence continues at coordinate 1,425,857 of NZ_AP028065.1, read as the reverse complement.
AACCGGGTGATATCGTTCACTGTGACTACAACGATTTAGCGGCATTTGAAGCGCTTATCTCAAACAACACGTGTGCGGTAATGATGGAGCCTCTGCAAGGTGAAGGCGGTATCATTTCTCCAACAGCTGAGTTTGTTGAAGGTGTTCGTGAGTTATGTACTAAGCATAATGCACTACTAATCTTTGATGAAGTACAAACAGGTGTTGGTCGTACGGGTGAGCTTTATGCTTATCAAGGTCTAAATGTAACGCCAGATATCTTAACGACTGCAAAAGCGTTAGGTGGTGGTTTCCCTATCGGTGCGATGATCACCACAACTGATATTGCTAAGCACTTAAAAGTAGGTACTCATGGCTCTACTTACGGTGGTAACCCACTAGCATGTGCAGTAGCAGAAGCAGCATTCGACACTGTTAATACGCCAGAAGTACTTAATGGCGTTAAAGAAAAATCAGCGTTATTCCGTGAGTTACTAACTGCGATTAACGAAAAGTACAATGTATTCACTGAAATCCGTGGCGAAGGCCTATTAATTGGTGCTGTAGTAACAGAGCAATTCAAAGGTCGTGCAAAAGAGTTTTTAGTGGCTGGTACCGCAGAAGGCGTTATGTCTTTAGTGGCTGGCGCTGATGTTGTTCGTTTCACTCCGTCACTTGTAATTCCAGAAGCTGATATCCGCGAAGGTATGGCTCGTTTCGAAAAAGCAGTTGCAAAAGTCGTTAACAGCTAAACGAAACTGTCATTTCAGGGCAAGCTAAGCTTGCCCACATTTCTTAATTTACCGTTATTTATAAGGGAGCAAGCGGACTTATGATGATCCTTCGCCCAATCCAGCAAAGCGATTACCAAGCGTTAGTAAAGATTGCTGATGAGTCAGGCCATGGCTTTACGTCTTTGCCTAATAATGAAGAGTTATTACAAAAGAAAATTGATCATTCTGTCAGCTCATTTGCAAAAGCAGCGCAGCAGCCAGGTGATGAAGGTTACTTGTTTGTTCTTGAAGATAGCGAAACGGGTGAAGTTGTAGGGACTTCGGGTATTGAAGCCGCTGTTGGTTTAGATGATGCTTTTTATCATTATCATTTAAGCAAAGTTATTCATTCATCTCGTACGCTAGACGTGTATAAAGCCGTTGATATTTTAACCCTGTGTAATGATTACACCGGTGCAACTGAGCTATGCACATTATTCTTAAAAGATGGCTACCGTAAAAACAATAACGGTAAATTGCTTTCAAAAGCGCGCTTTATGTTTATTAATCAACATAGAGAGCGTTTTGCAGACACCGTAATTGCTGAAATGCGTGGTGTTTCAGACGAAAGCGGCGAAAGCCCATTTTGGCAATGGCTAGAAGAGCACTTTTTCTCAATGGACTTTCCAACGGCTGATTACTTGACGGGTATTGGCCAGAAAGTATTCATTGCCGAGTTAATGCCTAAATACCCAATTTACGTTAACTTACTGAGCAAAGATGCACAAGCTGTGATTGGTCAAGTGCATGACAACACACGCCCTGCGATTGAACTATTAAAGAGCGAAGGTTTTACCTTTAATGGTTATGTAGACATTTTTGATGCAGGCCCAACTGTTGAAGCAAAAGTAGATAACATTGCTACAGTAAGAAATGCCCACACGGTTAAAGTTGAAATAGGTGAAAGCCAAGGCGACACCACGGTATTGTTAGCAAATGATAAAATTGCTGATTTTAGAGCAACCGTGACTCAAGTTAGCCTATCATGCGATGCCGAGAGCATCACAATCTCAAGTGAATTAGCAAAAGCACTTCACTTAGAAGCGGGTGATTCAGTATCACTAGCAGAACTATAGAATTCAGGAGACATATTAATGACTCATGCAGCGCAATTTATTAATGGTCAATGGCAAGCAGGCCTTGGTCATACTTTTCAATCTGTAAACCCAGCAAATAATGATGTTATCTGGCAAGCAAATACTGCCACTGCTGAACAAGTAGACGGCGCAGTCGCTGCTGCACGTGAAGCGTTTTACAGCTGGGCTGATAAAACATTTGCAGAGCGTTTAGCGATTGTAAAAACATTCGCAGAAACGCTTAAAGAGCACAGCGAAGAATTAGCGATTGCTATCGCACAAGAAACAGGTAAACCACTTTGGGAAACACGCACTGAAGCAGGTGCGATGGTGGGTAAAATTGCTATCTCTGAAAAAGCATTTTTAGAGCGTACAGGCGATGTTGAAAACCCAATGCCACAAGGTCGTGCGATGATCCGCCACAAGCCTCATGGTGTTGTAGCTGTATTTGGCCCTTATAACTTCCCAGGTCACTTACCAAATGGTCACATTGTACCTGCATTATTAGCAGGTAATACCGTGGTATTTAAACCGTCTGAGTTAACGCCAGCAGTTGCTGAGTTAACGTTAAAGTTATGGCAAAAGGCGGGTCTCCCTGCAGGTGTAATCAACCTTGTGCAAGGTGAAGTAGAAACGGGAAAAGCGCTTGCATCTCATAAAGGGATCGACGGTTTATTCTTTACTGGCTCTTCGCGCACTGGCCATATTTTACATGAACAGTTTGCTGGTCAACCGGGTAAAATCTTAGCGCTAGAAATGGGTGGTAATAACCCGCTTATCGTTACTGATGTTGCTGACACTAAAGCGGCTATCCACGATATTATTCAATCAGCGTTTATCTCTACAGGTCAACGTTGTACCTGCGCGCGTAAGTTATTCTTACCTGCGGGCGAGCAAGGTGATGCCATCTTAGCGGGTCTTATTAAAGCAACTAAAGCTATTAAAGTCGGTGACTACGACGCAGAAGAGCAACCTTTCATCGGGTCAATGATTTCTGCTGCGGCAGCAGCTGGTATGGTCACAGCACAACAGCAACTTGTTGAGCTTGGCGCTGAGGTGTTAGTTGAGCTAACTCACAAAGAGAATACCGGCTTTGTAACACCGGGTATTTTAGAGTGTACAAATGTCGCTAACTTCCCAGACGAAGAGCACTTTGGACCTCTTCTTAAAGTATTCCGCTTTACCGATTTTGATGCCGCTATTGATAAAGCTAATGATACTAGCTTTGGCTTATCAGCTGGTTTGTTGAGTGACAGCGCAGCAGATTACGACCATTTCTTACGTCGTATTCGTGCGGGTATCGTAAACTGGAACAGGCCTATCACAGGTGCATCAAGTGCAGCTCCATTTGGTGGTATTGGAGCATCGGGTAACCACAGAGCAAGCGCATATTATGCCGCTGACTATTGTGCATACCCCGTAGCTTCGGTTGAGCTTGAAAAAGTAGCGATGCCAGCGACATTAAGTCCAGGCTTAAAAATCGATTAGTAATCGTAAATAACTATAAAAAGCAGCTTTGGCTGCTTTTTTTGTATGAGATGCGTGGCAAAGGTAGCAATTAAAAGCGCTTTCTGCTTAAATCTAAAGAGGTAGTTTTTTATTAGGTGTGAAGTCGTATGGTTTTAGATAGGCAAGGGTATGATGATCTTGTCATGTATCTCACTCAAAATTTAGCGCTTTTTGAGAAGCCGGGTCAAATTAAACCAGGAGCTCCAACAGTGTTAGAGCTGATTGAAGACGTGATAGCAGAAAACGTCATGTTACTTTGCGAACAACACACAGAGCTTAATACCGAACAACGCAGCCAAATTGTCCGTGAAGTCGACGGTATTGTATACGACTTACAAGAAGTGCTAAGTAGCGTTACAAATCACACAGTAACCGTTGAACAACATGCCTTTATTGACGAATTTGCCGGATTAGTGAAAAACTTATTCGATAGCGCAGTTGTAGAAAGCGCATAATTTATAAATAACTACAAAATTCTAGTCTTTCAGCGAGTAGCTTGAAATAAGCTACTCGCTTTCATATAGCTTACCTTTTATCCCTTGCATCTGTGAGTGACTTGCTTACAATCAAACAAAATAACTTTAAGAGATAAAACACATGCAAGCGAATGTAAAATGGGTAGATGGCGATACGTTTATTGGCCTTTCAAATTCAGGTCATAATGTAGTTTTTGATGCAGGTAGTGATAGCGCAGCGCCAAGCCCAATGGAAATGGTCTTAATGTCAGCTGGGTGCTGCTCATCTGTTGATGTTGTTAGTATTTTAAAAAAAGCAAAACAATCATTTTCTGATGTGCAAGTTAAGCTAACAGCAGAGCGTGCTGAGTCAGCTCCTCGCGTGTTTACCAAGATTAATCTACACTTTGTGGTCACTGGTGATAATGTTTCAGAAAAGCACCTTGCTCGTGCCGTTCAATTATCTGCTGAAAAGTATTGCTCTGTAGCCTTAATGCTTGATAAGACAGTAGAAATTACGCATAGTCATGAAGTTGTGCAAGAACAGGTAAAATAACGCTTTTTCCGAGCAGAAAATTCGTATAAAATCCGCGAACTTTTATTTCTGCTGGTGCAGGTTCACTCGTTTTAAGGTTGGTTTAGCATGAATAAACCCTTCGATAAAATTAAGCTTCATGGCTTTAATAACTTAACTAAGAGCTTAAGCTTTAGTATTTACGATATTTGTTACGCAAAGACTGAACAACAGCGTAAGGAATATATCGAATATATCGACGAACAGTACAGTGCTGATCGCCTGACCGATATTTTAGGTGAAGTTGTGGATATTATTGGCGCAAACATTCTAAATGTTTCTCGCCAAGATTATGATCCGCAAGGCGCTAGCGTGACAATCTTGATCTCAGAAGAGCCAATTGAACAGCAAACGACGTATGAAGTTGATGAAGCGCCGGGCCCTCTTCCTGAAACAGTTGTAGCGCACTTAGATAAGAGCCACATCTGTGTTCATACATATCCAGAAGCACACCCTGATGATGGTATTTGTACGTTCCGTGCTGATATCGAAGTATCAACATGTGGCATAATTTCGCCATTAAAAGCGTTAAACTTCTTAATTCACAGCCTTGAGTCTGATGTTGTAACCATTGACTACCGTGTACGTGGTTTTACGCGTGACGTAGATGGTGTTAAACACTATATCGATCACGCGATTAACTCAATTCAGAACTACATGACTGAAGATACTAAAGAAGCGTACCAAATGATGGACGTGAATGTGTATCAAGAGAACTTGTTCCATACTAAGATGATGTTAAAAGAAACTGACCTGAATACTTATTTATTCGGTGTTTCTACAGCGGATTTATCTGAAGAAGAAGAAGAAGTTATCTACTCAAAGCTGACTCGCGAGATGCAAGAAATCTTCTACGGCCGTAACTTGCCAGATACAGAGTAAGTAACTACGAGTTTTAAAGAAACGGCGCGTAATGTAAGTTACGCGCCGTTTTTTATTCCTTAAAGCTGCTCATTGACTACATTAGCCTGTACTTATATGCTGGTTAAAAGGCCAATTTAAGGATAGACATGTCAGTTGTGCTCTCGCAGTCGGTATTTTTAGCAGAACAAGTTCGTGAAAATGAAGGCCCAGCAGCTAAGCGCTCTGGTGTAACTTTATATGAGCTTATGGAGCGAGCAGGGCTGGCTACTTATCAGCAAGCTATCAGCTATTTTCCTAAAGCAAGTACATTCGTTGTATTAGCTGGCGTTGGTAACAATGCGGGTGATGGCTATGTTGTTGCCCGCTTAGCTAAACAAGCGGGTAAGCAGGTTACAGTTATTGCTGGCTTACAAGATAAACCTCTCAAAGGTGATGCGCTGAGTGCTCAGCAAGCTTGGCTCAATGCTGGGGGAGCAATAACAACGGATGTTAGCGCTATTGAACAAGCAGATATCATCATTGACGGTTTGCTCGGTACAGGTATTCAAAGCGAGGTGCGCGAACCTTTCTCAGAGTTGATTAAAGCCGCTAATGAAAGTCAAAAGCCGATTGTTGCCATTGATTTACCATCAGGCATTCATGCAGACACAGGTGTAATACAGGGGATCGCAATAAAAGCGGCACTCACTGTTACCTTTGTGGGTATTAAACAAGGTTTAGTGACAGGGCAAGGACGAGCACATGCAGGTAATCTTGAGTTTACTGACTTAGGTATTGGAGATACCTTTTTAAAACTGACAGCACCCACTGCTGAGCTTATCAATTATCAAAGTCAATCACCGCTCTCTCGACGTGATAATAACAGTCACAAAACTAACCATGGTAAGTTGCTATGTATTGGTGGTAACGCAGGGACAGCGGGTGCAATTCGTTTGACCGCAGAAGCCGCTCTTCGGACTGGCGCAGGTATGGTGAAGGTTTATACTCACAGCAGTTCTATTTTGCCAGTCAGTATTGGCCGACCAGAATTAATGGTGACTGATACAAACTTAATTAGTGCATTAGAATGGGCAAGTTGTATCACCATCGGCCCTGGGCTTGGACAAGACACTTGGTCAGAAACAACATTTGAAACTGTCATGCAGTATTGTTTCACTAATAATAAACCTCTGGTGATTGATGCTGATGCACTTAACTTAATGGCTCAGCATGCTTCGTCATTCCCATTAGTTAATACAGTTATAACACCACACCCCGGTGAGGCTGCAAGGTTACTCAATTGTCACGCAAGCGATATTGAAGAAAATCGCTTTCATGCGGTAAAGCAGCTCGCACATAGCTATACCACTACTTGTGTACTAAAAGGTGCTGGTAGTTTAATTGCTGACACTAACCAAACATGGGTGTGTACAGATGGAAATCCTGCACTTGCGGTTGGCGGCAGTGGCGATGTTTTAACAGGCATCATAGCGGCCCTGATCGCACAGGGGCTTACTCCTCAGCATGCAACTTGCTTAGGCGTAACCTTACATGCAAAAGCTGGTGATATTGCCGCAGAGCGTGAAGGCGAAAGAGGCATGTTACCGAGTGATTTGTTTGTCGTTGTAAGGAAGCTGATAAAAGAATTGGCAAGCAGTGCTGACTTGAGCAGGTAAGGCTAAATATTTCGCCTTAGTCTAAGACTATCCTAGCTTGAACAAGCCAATATTGAGTTAGCATTTTCATTGAATCAACTAAATCATAATAGCTAGAAGGCTTGGTCATAAAGGCGTTAGTACCTAAGCTATAACATTGCTTAATATCAACTTCTGAATCAGAAGTCGTAAAAATTATGATGGGAATATGGCGGTAACGCTCCGATTTTTTTAGTTCGACTAACGCTTCTTTTCCACCCTTTCGTGGCATGTTTAGGTCTAATAAAATAAGGCTTGGTAGAATTTTATTTTTATCGAGTGACTCAAGTAATTGCATGCCGTCATCAACAAATTGAATTTTATTTTCATCGACATTATTTTCAACCAGGGCATCACGGATGAGTTCTTGATCATCGAGGTCATCATCCGCAACTAAAATATAGCTCACAGAGCGTAACTTTTTGATAAATAATTTGTCGTTAAACATTAGCAACTCCTGATTAGCTTATCTTTTTCACGTAGATACTTATAAATAAAACAACAAATTAAATAATTAGTTAATCGAATAGTATATACTTTAGTTAAGTAGGTGTTATATTAACTTGCTTATACCCATAATACAAACATAAGTTTATTAATAACCCAATGACAGTAAATCTTACTAGTACTAATAGAGTGGTAGCTCTTCGCGAAAGTTTGAACCTTTCTCAACAAGAGTTTGCCGATAAAATAGGTATAACTCAGGGGGCTCTATCACAACTGGAGGCTGGCAAGTCGACCCTATCTCTCAGTACTATTATTAAAATCAGCAAAGTGTTTAATGTAGATTGTAACTGGCTTATTTTTGGTATAGAAGGATTTGATGACTCGAGTTTCCAGAGTTATCAAAAAGCCTTAGAGACTTCATTTATTCCACTTGTCAATGAAGAAGCTCAAGCTGGTTATATAGAACAGTGTAGTGATGAAGACTATATTAAAACTCTGGATGTTTATAAAATTCCGGGGTTTGAAAATGGCAATTATCGACTATTCGAAGTTGAAGGCGATAGCATGATGCCAACTATCCGCCCCAGAGAAACGCTGATCACTGAACAAGTCAAGGATATTAATCAGTTAGAGAATGGTTCAGTTTGTGTTGCTGTCACTAAAGATGGCATTGTCGCAAAACGCCTCTTTAGCCACAAGACAGACCCCGTCAGTTACTTATTTAAGAGTGATAACCCTGAGTACAAAACATATTCAATTCAGGGAAGTGATATCTTAGAAATCTGGCATGTAAAAGCAAAAATAAGTTCTATAACCGATCAAGACTCACATATGCAAAGTCAGCGTTTTGAGTCTATTGAAAATGAAATTAGACAACTTAAAGAGCATATTAATAGAGTTTTACCGCCACAATCGTAGCGGTAAATTACTAAAACTGACTTAGTTTTATTTCTCTTAGTGGTAAGGTGACGTAAAACTGAGAGCCTTCATTGATATTTGCTTCTGCTGTAATTGTCCCATGGTGTCGTTCGACTATTTTCTTACAAATAGCTAAGCCTAACCCTGTTCCTTCGTATGCTTGTTTAGAGTGAACCCGTTCAAAAAGGTTAAATATTCTGTCTTTAAACTCGCTATTAAAACCTATTCCGTTATCAATGACAGCGATAACAAGATGCTCGTCTGTTCGCTCAACTGACTTAATCCCTATAATGGGTGCTTGATGTGGGTGACTAAATTTAAGCGCATTGAGAATTAAGTTTTGAAACAAACGCTGGATTTGTCGTTTGTCGCCATAGATTTCACCAATGTCTTCTATGTGAAACACCGCGTCCTTGTCAGCGATAATTAACTCAAGATCATCAAGAATATCATGAAAAACATCTGATGCTGAAAAGTGACGAAACTCTTCGCCTTTTCGATTGATTCTAGAAAAACTCAATACTCCTTTGATAAGTTTTTGCATTCTTTCGGCAGAATCCATCATACGAGAGATATAAGAAGCGTTTCTTTCTCCAATCTGTTCTTTAGAGTTTTGCAGGCGATCGCCGAACATTTGTATTTTTCGTAAGGGTTCTTGTAAATCATGAGACGCAACAAAAGCAAACCGTTCTAACTCTTGGTTAGACTCTTCAGATTTTCTAAGTGCGATTTCAAGGTCAAGCTCGGCTTGTTGTCGAGTGAGTATTTCCGCTTTTAAAGCGATAGTTCGCTCATTAACTTTAGTTTCTAATAAGTTGTTTAACTTTTTAAGGCGCTCAGATTTTTCAATAACATGATTAACCAAATGATTGCGAAACTTTATAGCGCAAGATATTTCGTTTGCCTTCCAAGGTGAGCATTTATTACGTACATTCTCTTGCCATAAACGAAATGAGCTACGAGGCATAAGGCGGTGACTACCGTCGTCAAGAAATTCGATTATCTTTTCAGGTTTCCCCCCCCAATTTTTTGTTTCAATCACCTCTTTACGAAACCACATAATAAATAGGTTTTCATTAGTAGAAACAGGCATAGCAAGTACGCCGCTTGCAATATTAGCAAACTTACTAAATTCAGCATTTTCATTAGACAAGTGATAGTTATGATACAGCAGTTCATCTTCTAAGTGGTTGCTTTTCAACCACTCAAATAAATGATAAATATCATCATTTGCGGGTACATCCCCGAAACTTTCAATATCTTTTTCTAGCCGCCATGCAACACCATCAGCACTTAACATGCTAAGTAAAGCAGGAACTTGTTTGCGTAAGCCATCAATGAAAAAGACTTCTTCAGACATATGCTCTGCTATCTCTGCACTGATGGCGGTGGCTTTAGCTTCTTGAATCGCTTCGATTGATTGTGTTTTGAGGGAAATTATATATGAGAGCATCAACCCCATATACTGTGCAACTTGTCGTGCCTCAAAAGGGACGACATGGCTTGAATAGTGGTGACAAGCAATTAACCCCCATAATTTACCAGCAATAATAATACTGATAGACATTGATGCTTTAACACCCATATTGCGTAAATATTGGCAATGAATGGGGGAGACACTTCTGGTTATACACGTGCTTAAATCTACAGGCTTGTCTTGTGGGTAGATAGGTGATACTTCAGCATCCACATCTGCAAGTAACCTTATAGGATTACGCAAATATAAAGCGCGTGCTTGCTTTGGAATATCTGACTCAGGAAAATGCTGGTGTAGAAATGAGTTTAACTCATCTTTTTTGGCTTCTGCTACGACTTGACCATTATATTCATGGTCAAACTGATAGAGCATAACGCGATCAAAACCTGTTAAGTTCCGAACTTCTTCTACTGCTGTGTCGAATGATGAGTTTAGCTCTTTTTTGTCAGCTATTAGGTGAAGAGATTGCTTCATCAAGTAATTCATGGGGTCAATACTTGAGTGCTCTTTCTTTATATCAAACTCAAGTTCAATGAGTAAGTATTCATCGTTACGAGAAATAACACCTTTAATAGAGGTCTCAGGCGATTTACCTTTTAACTCAATCTTGAGTGGGTTAATGGCATGAAAGTCCTTTTGGGCTTTATTTTCTTCTATGATATTAGATGTATTCGCTTCAAAGAAATTAGTTATATGTGAGCCTACTAAGCGATCCTTTTGTGTATTTAAAAGCAATAAAATATTTTCGCTGAAATAGCATATTTTGAGTGTTTCAGGGTCAACAACTAGTAAGTACCCATGCGGTTGTATAGAGCCTGGAATATGAATAGGTTCTTTATGGCAATTGTCTAATGAGACTTGAAATGTATTGCTCAATTTATATCTCCAAGCGCTTGAGAGATTAAGCTAAATGCCTTATTTGCTCCCAATAAAATGTCATCTGCTGAGTTTGGGTTGTCGTTATGATACTGCTTTAGTGCGTGGATAAATTGAGCCCACTTTTGATTCCTAAGTTCACCATAACTATAAAAAAAACGGATCCCTTCAAGCTCATTTATCCAATTATGCTTTTTAAGCGCTTTAAATATGTGACCTCCACCCATGGTGGCTCCCTCCATTACATACATCATTCCAAATGCATGTGATACGTTGCAGATATTTTTTAAATCATCGTGTTTATATAATTTAACAGGTGGAGCGTGTTGAGATGTTTGCAAATAAGCAATATCTTGATTTAACCAGCTTAGCTTGCTGCGGCCAACAAGTAGATGTTTTGTGGCACCATAGGTTGATATAGCATCCTCCATAATAGAATAGCTACTATGCATTGCGATTAAAATTTCTAAATACGATTGTTGGGTCATATTTTTATCGAATAATACTGCACCTAGTTGTTTTTCCACACGAGAGTGAAGGAAGTCGGTACTATTTTTTATAAAAGTATGAATATTATTTTGATCGCTATTGCAAGTTATTACAGTGGCGTTTGATAAAGCTGAACCCATTGTTATCCTGAACGTATTTGGAGCATTCTAGTAGTATTCGCACCAGTATATACTTAGGTACAAGTATGTAAAATACAAAATTAAGGGTGATTAGGAAAAGGCAACTATTTATTGCGGGTTCAAATGACTTGTAAAGTTAGAAGGTCTTTGTTTATTTACAGAGCAAGTAAATGAATGCAAAAAACCCAGCCGGAGCTGGGTTTTTTAAGCAAAGTGCTTGGGAGGGGTGATTACATCATGCCGCCCATACCACCCATGCCGCCCATGCCGCCCATATCTGGAGCAGCTGGCTCATCTTTCGGGATTTCAGCAACCATTGCTTCAGTTGTGATCATTAGACCTGCGATTGAAGCTGCGTACTGAAGTGCAGAACGCGTTACTTTCGTTGGGTCTAAGATACCCATTTCGATCATGTCGTTGTACTCGCCTGATGCTGCGTTGTAACCGTAGTTACCTTCACCGCCTTTTACTGAGTTAACAACAACTGATGCTTCGTCACCAGCGTTCGTTACGATTTGACGAAGTGGTGCTTCCATTGCACGTAGTGCAACTTTAATACCGTGGCTTTGGTCTTCGTTGTCGCCAGCAAGTTCAACAAGTTTGCTTGCTACGCGAACTAGTGCAACACCACCACCTGGTACAACACCTTCTTCAACCGCTGCGCGAGTTGCGTGTAGTGCATCTTCAACGCGGTCTTTTTTCTCTTTCATTTCGATTTCAGTTGCTGCGCCAACTTTGATTACTGCAACACCGCCAGCTAGTTTAGCCATACGCTCTTGTAGTTTCTCTTTATCGTAGTCAGACGTCGCTTCTTCGATTTGTGCTTTGATTTGTGCAACACGACCATTGATGCCGTCTTCTTCGCCTGCACCGTCGATGATTGTTGTATCATCTTTAGTGATTACAACGCGCTTCGCTGTACCCAGGTCTTCGATAGTTGCTTTTTCTAGCTCTAAACCGATTTCTTCAGAAATTACAGTACCACCTGTTAATACAGCGATGTCTTGAAGCATTGCTTTACGACGGTCGCCAAAACCAGGGGCTTTAACTGCAGACACTTTAACGATGCCGCGCATGTTGTTCACTACTAGTGTTGCAAGTGCTTCACCTTCAAGGTCTTCAGCAATGATAAGTAGTGGCTTGCTTGCTTTAGCAACTGCTTCTAGTGTAGGTAGTAGCTCACGGATGTTAGATACTTTTTTGTCTACAAGTAGAATGAATGGGTTGTCTAGCTCTACAGCGCCTTTTTCAGCGTTGTTGATGAAGTATGGAGAAAGGTAACCGCGGTCAAACTGCATACCTTCAACTACGTCTAGTTCGTTTTCTAATGACTGACCTTCTTCAACAGTGATAACGCCTGAGTCACGGCCTACTTTTTCCATTGCTTGTGCAATGATGTCACCGATTTCTTTATCAGAGTTAGCAGAAATAGTACCTACTTGTGCAATTGCTTTAGTGTCTGCACATGGAACAGAAAGTGCTTTAAGCTCTTCAACTGCTGCAGTAACTGCTTTGTCGATACCGCGCTTAAGGTCCATTGGGTTCATACCCGCTGCAACTGCTTTTAAGCCTTCGTTTACGATAGATTGCGCTAATACTGTTGCAGTTGTTGTACCGTCACCTGCAGCGTCATTCGCTTTTGACGCTACTTCTTTAACCATTTGTGCGCCCATGTTTTCGAACTTGTCTTCAAGCTCGATCTCTTTAGCAACAGATACACCGTCTTTAGTGATCACTGGAGCACCGAATGATTTGTCTAATACAACGTTACGGCCTTTAGGACCTAAAGTTACTTTTACTGCGTTTGCTAAAATGTTTACGCCAGTTAGCATTTTGCCACGTGCGTCACCTGCAAAAAGTACTTCTTTTGCTGCCATGATTTAATTCCTCTTAAATTCTGTAAACGGGTTGCTAAACGAAAAGTAGGATTAGCCTACAATGCCTAGAATGTTATCTTCACGCATGATCAGGTACTCTTGACCTTCGATCTTTTCAACTTTTTCAACATAAGAGCCGAACAGCACAGTGTCACCGGCTTTAACTTCTAACGCTCTTACTTCACCGTTGTCTAAAACACGGCCATTACCAACAGCGATAACTTCTCCGCGAGTTGATTTTTCAGCTGCAGAGCCAGTTAATACAATACCGCCAGCAGACTTAGTTTCTTCTTCTAGACGCTTAACGATGACGCGATCATGTAAAGGACGAATGTTCATTTATTTAGTTCTCCTAACAGTTTCTGAACAGTACAGAAAAAATCTTGTGTTATTGCAGGGGAGTGCTTAGCCACCCGCTGCGTTTCATTGCATTCATTAATGGGGGTGGCTTAAAAAAATCCAAGTACAAAAATTAAAAAATTTTAATCTTTTCGCTCAAATTCACCATCAATAGTTGTCGGTTGGTGGTTTGGCTCTTCGTGAGTTGTTGTTTTACTGTGATATTGGAAGTGTGCAGAGCCTTGATTTGTCTGCGAACTCATGCGCACAGTGGCTTGACTGGCAAGGCCTGCAGCTAGCTTGTTTCGTATTGCTGGGGTGAGTAATAAAAAGCCAAAAAAGTCAGTCATAATCCCCGGAGTCATCAATAAAACACCGGCGATAATCACACATAAACCCGTAAACAATTCTTTGGCAGGCATTTGCCCTTGTGCCATTTGTAACTGCACGTTTTGAATCGCACCTATACCTTGTTGCTTAACTAATTTTGCACCGACAATCGCGGTTACAATCACAAGCGCTATGGTGGCAAAGCCACCGATCACTTCACTCACTTGAATGAGTAATGCAATCTCCACAATCGGCACTAAAATAAATAACAAAAACAAAAATCTAAACATAAGGCTCTCTAAAAAATGTCATTCTCTTTCGAGTCAGTGAAATATAAATAGGGGTGAGCAGGTCATTTTTCAAGGTGGAACCTAGGATCGCCTTGCTCGCTACACATTATAGTTACTATCGGCTACTATGGTGCGACTCACGTAATCAAACAAAGGTTCCTTATGACTACGCATTTTCGACTTATTTTTACTACTTGTGCAAATGAGGATGAAGCCCGTCAGTTGGCACAACATCTAGTTAAAGAAAAGCTAGCGGCTTGTGTGAACATTATGCCTACAATTGAATCTATCTACATGTGGGAAGGCGAGATAACTCAAGCTATAGAAAGTAAGTTACTGATCAAAACTAAGTCAGAAAAAATGAATGAAGTGATCCAAACTATCAAGAAATTGCATAGTTATGAGATACCAGAAATTCAGGTCGTTGATGTTGCTACAGGCAATTTAGCCTATTTTAATTGGATGGATGAGGTACTTAATTAATGCGATCGTTCCTTTTATTACTTTGTGCACTGTGGCTTGTGCCGGCAAGTGCAAGTAATAACAATTTACTTGGAAATCTACTGCAGCCCGCAGAGCAAACATTTCTGCCGGTTGAACAGGCCTTTGTTTTCGATTTTGACCAGCAAGGCAAAACCTTATTTATTGGCTGGGATATTGCTCCTGATTATTACCTTTATAAAAAGAAAGTCGAAATAATCGCTAAAGGCGCTGATATTGAAGTACCTGATCTTGGTAAAGGGCAAATTATAGAAGATGAGTTTTTTGGTAAGACTGAGGTCTTCTTTGACTCGTTAAGTGTGGTTACTAAGGTCAGTAATGTCACTGAAGGGGCGGTTGTTAAAATTCGTTTTCAAGGCTGTGCCGAGGCGGGGTTATGTTATCCGCCAGAAGTTAGAACCATTCCGTTATCTGTGATTGCAGGTGAGCGAGTATCAGAGACTGCAGATGCGGGGAACGCATTAGCAGCATTAACACAAGCAGCTGATACAAATGAAGCGTCATCAGCGCCCTCTCAAGAAGCATCAAAACCAGCTGGTGAGCAGTCATATACCGATAAACTGGCATCGCAAGGCTTATTGACGAATCTTGTTATTTTCTTTTTAGTCGGTGTTGGTCTTGCTTTTACACCTTGTGTATTTCCAATGTTTCCAATTTTATCGAGTCTTATCGCGGGACAGCAGAATCTATCGACCAAAAAAGCGTTTTCGCTGTCGTTCGTTTACGTACAAGGTATGGCCGTTACGTATGCAGCACTGGGCTTAGTGGTTGCATCATTAGGTGGTCAAGTCCAAGGATATTTGCAGCATCCAACGGTGCTAATCAGCTTTAGTATTTTGTTTGTATTGCTGGCAATGTCGATGTTTGGCTGGTACGAAATCAAATTACCTAGTGGCATGATGAATAAGCTCACTCAGGTTAGTAACCAGCAAAAAGGCGGCAACTATGTTGGCGTATTTATGATGGGTGTACTGTCTGGTTTGATAGCTTCACCTTGTACAACCGCGCCGTTGTCTGCTGCTTTACTCTACGTGGCGCAAAGTGGTGACTACCTAGTGGGTGGTTTAACACTCTATGTACTAAGTTTAGGCATGGGCTTACCACTGTTATTATTGGGTACTTCTGGTGGTAAATTACTGCCAAAAGCCGGTGGTTGGATGGAGCAAGTAAAAACCTTATTCGGTTTTATCATGCTGGTTGTGCCACTTATTCTGCTTGAACGTATTATTGATATCGAACTCATCTGGTTGATGGCTGGTTTATTAGCACTTGCAACAGCGCTGTATTTACACCACTGGCAAAGTGCGCAATCGCAGGGCAAGCTAAAAACAGCATTGTGGTTTGCTGCAACATTACTTGTTGTGACAGGGGCTAGTTTAACGAAAAATTATTTCTGGCCTAGTAAAGCGGTGGTTGCTGAAGCTGCCGTACAAACACATCGTTTTAAACACGTTGCTAATTTAAGTGAATTGAAAGAAGAAATTGCTGCCGCAAGTAGCGAAGGGCGTTTAGTGATGGTCGATTTATACGCTGATTGGTGTGTTGCGTGTAAAGAGTTTGAACACTACACCTTTCCTGACGCTAAGGTGCAAGAGCAGTTTGCTCACTTTGAGTTAATCCAAATTGATTTAACCGAAAGTGATGCAAAAACTATTGAATTAATGGAAGAGTACACGGTATTCGGTTTACCGAGTATTTTGTTCTTTGATACCCAAGGTAATGAGCTTTTAGAGCAACGTGTAACTGGGTTTTTAAACGCGAAAGACTTTACTGAACATTTAGCAAAAGTAAGAAATACTGCCAAATAAACGCAAACGTGCAGGAAAATAGCAAAACGCCACTCATTAGAGTGGCGTTTTTGTTTCTAGCTAAGAAAAATGCTTTTATTAGCTAAAAATCAGCGCTTTTTCTTGTAAATGTTCAATTACACAACAAGCAAAGACAGTGATTAACTTACTTGAGTGCCTTGTCATGCCTGCATTTGCCGTAAGTAGGTAGTGATTAGACCAGTATTTTGCTGCTATTTACGTCGAAATATCTATAATAGGTGGTTAACGTGAGAAATAGTTGCTATTTTACATCAGCACGCTTAGGTTAAGCGTGGGTTTATGATGAATATGGTTAAACTGCTTACTTATAGGATATATCGCGTATTATGGCTGCAAAATTCAAACTTTTAGTTCTAAATGGGCCAAATTTAAACATGCTTGGCAAGCGTGAACCAGAAAAGTACGGCACTCAATCTCTTGATGAGATTATAGCTGAACTTAGTCAGGTTGCTGCAGGTCTCAATGTTGATTTAACGCATTTCCAAAGTAACAGTGAAGCTGCATTAATAGAGCGCATTCACGATGCATGGCAAGAGGTTGATGCAATTATTATTAACCCTGCTGCATTTACGCATACAAGCGTAGCCTTACGGGATGCATTACTCAGTGTAAACATTCCCTTTTACGAGGTGCATTTAACTAATGTGCATGCTCGCGAAGCATTCCGTCATCATTCGTATTTTTCGGATGTGGCACAAGGCGTCATTATTGGATTAGGAGCAATGGGTTATAAGGTGGCACTAGAAGCTGCAGTTAACCAATTGCAAAACACACATTAATTTTTAAATAACTAACAGGCGGGTCGTTCAATGGATATTCGCAAGATCAAAAAACTTATCGAACTAGTAGAAGAATCTGGTATTGCTGAATTAGAAATCACTGAAGGTGAAGAGTCAGTACGCATCAATCGTAACAACATGGCTGCAGCACCTGCAATGCAATATGCTCCACAACAGTTTGCAGCACCTGCGCCTGCAGCGGCGCCAGCTCCAGTAGCAGATGCTCCAGCAGCAGAAGCGGCTGCTCCAGCTGCACCGACTGGTCACCAAGTTAAATCACCTATGGTTGGTTCATTCTACTCAGCGGCTTCTCCAGAAGCAGCACCTTATGTAGAAGTAGGTTCTAAAGTAAATGTTGGCGACACGTTATGTATCGTTGAAGCAATGAAAATGATGAACCAAATCGAATCTGATAAAGCAGGCACAGTAAAAGCTATCTTAGTTGAAAATGGCGAGCCAGTAGAATTCGATCAACCTTTATTCATCATTGAATAATAGCGCAACAAAAGGCCAACTCTATGTTAGATAAAGTAGTCATTGCAAACCGAGGTGAAATTGCACTTCGCGTACTGCGCGCCTGCAAAGAGCTTGGGATCAAAACTGTTGCTGTGCATTCAACGGCAGACCGTGATCTTAAGCACGTGTTACTGGCAGATGAAACAATTTGTATTGGTAAACCATCAGCGACTGAAAGTTACTTAGATATTCCGCGCATTATTGCAGCGGCAGAAGTAACAGACGCAGTTGCTATCCACCCAGGTTATGGTTTCCTTTCTGAAAATGCAGACTTTGCTGATCAAGTTGAGCAAAGTGGCTTTGTGTTTATCGGTCCTAAAGGCGACACGATTCGCTTAATGGGTGATAAAGTTTCTGCAATCGAAGCGATGCGTAAAGCAGGTGTACCTTGTGTACCTGGTTCAGATGGTCCATTAACGGCAGACAGCGAACGCAACATTCAAATCGCAAAACGTATTGGTTACCCTGTAATTATTAAAGCAGCAGGCGGCGGCGGCGGTCGTGGTATGCGTGTTGTTCGCAGCGAAAAAGAACTAATCGATTCAATCGCTCTTACTCAGCAAGAAGCAAAGCAGTTCTTCGGTAATGGTATGGTTTACATGGAAAAATTCCTTGAAAACCCACGTCATATCGAAGTTCAAGTACTTGCTGACGGTCAAGGCAATGCAGTTCACTTAGGTGAGCGTGATTGTTCAATGCAACGTCGTCACCAAAAAGTTGTTGAAGAAGCGCCAGCGCCAGGTATCACAGCTGAAATGCGTAAGTTCATCGGTGACCGTTGTACTCGTGCATGTATCGAAATTGGTTATCGTGGTGCAGGTACGTTCGAGTTCTTATACGAAAACGGCGAGTTCTATTTCATCGAAATGAATACTCGTATTCAGGTTGAGCACCCAGTAACAGAAATGGTAACTGGCGTTGACTTAATCAAAGAACAGCTAAAAATTGCAGCTGGCCAGCCATTATCATTCACACAAGAAGATGTGGTTATTCGTGGTCATGCAATTGAGTGCCGTATTAATGCTGAAGACCCAGAAACCTTTATTCCATCACCAGGTAAAATCACGCGATTCCACCCTGCTGGCGGTTTAGGTATTCGTTGGGACAGTCATATCTATGCAGATTACACCGTACCACCTCATTACGATTCAATGATTGGTAAGCTGATCTGTTATGGTGAAAACCGTGATGTAGCCATTGCTCGTTCACGCAATGCGTTAAACGAATTAGTGATTGACGGTATCAAGACCAACACACCACTACACAAGAAAATCTTGGCAGATGAGAACTTCCAAAACGGTGGTACAAACATCCACTACCTTGAGAAGAAGCTAGGTCTGTAAACAAAATTCTGTTTAAGCTAAAAAGCCGGCAACTTTGCCGGCTTTTTTTTGTCAAATTAGGCATAAGAGCGGCTCTCGCCTTACAAAAATATTCTGGTATGATTAATAAAGTAATGTGTTTTTAGTTTTTCATGAGGTAATAATGACCGACAGTGTTGGTTTTCCACTCGCTGATGAAGCGGCAACGGTTAATATGGGTAAGCAACTTGCAGCCTTAATGGAGCAAGGAGCAGTCATCTATTTACATGGTGACTTAGGTGCCGGTAAAACGACATTAACCCGTGGTATCGTGCAAGGTTTCGGTCATCAAGGTAAGGTTAAGAGTCCAACTTATACACTGGTCGAGCCTTACCAATTAACTAAAGCTGATGTCTATCACTTTGATTTATATCGCTTAGGTGATCCTGAAGAACTTGAATATATGGGTATTCGTGACTATTTTTCACCACAGGCTATTTGTGTTGTGGAATGGCCCGAAAAAGGCGGCGAATTTATTCCAACACCGGATCTTGATATCACCCTGCGCTATGAAGGCGAGGCGCGTGCTATTTTAATTAACAGCTTAACCGACCGTGGTCAGGCAATTGTTCAGCAACTTAAGAGCGCGTAAGAATAAACATATAAAAATAAAGGTGTATTAGTAAAAATGGCTCGTTGTACATTTAAACTATTAACTATATTGATGTTTTTGTTTGTGAGCCAAGTTGCGCTTGCACAAAATACGATTAATAGCGTACGTGTGTGGCCCTCACCTGACAGCACTCGTGTGGTCTTTGACTTAAACGATAAGCCAGATTTTAGCTACTTCATGTTGAAGAACCCAGCTCGTTTAGTGATTGACTTAAAAAATACCGACAAACTAGATAGCTTGCCTGCTATTCCTAAAAAGCATCAGATCGTTTCAAAACTGCGTTATTCAAAACCAAAAGATAGCAAGAGTGTGCGTTTTGTTTTTGAACTAGCTCGTGCCAGTAAACCAGTCGTGTTTGCTTTATTACCGACCGATCCATATAAACACCGTTTAGTGGTTGACCTTGTGGATAAAACGCCGAAGGCAGAACCAGTTGCTTCAACCAATACCAGTGTTAAAAAGCGTGAGCTTCATCAAGAACGCGATATCGTCATTGCGATTGACGCAGGCCATGGTGGTGAAGACCCGGGCTCAATTGGTCCGTCAGGCACGTATGAAAAAGATATCACGCTGCAAATAGCGAAGCGCCTGGAGCGAATGATAGATGCTGAAAAAGGCATGATTTCGCGCATGGTTCGCCGTAGTGACTACTTTGTCAATTTAAACACCCGTACTAGCATTGCTCGAAAGAAAAAAGCAGACTTCTTTGTGTCGATTCATGCTGACGCATTTACCAGCCCACAGCCAAACGGTGCTTCTGTCTGGGTGCTATCACTGCGTCGCGCTAATTCTGAAATTGGTAAATGGATTGAGGATAAAGAAAAACACTCAGAGCTTTTAGGTGGTGCTGCTGGGGTGTTAAAAGATACTGCTAGCGAAAAATATTTAGCACAAGCACTGCTAGATATGTCGATGGATCACTCAATGAAAACTGGTTTTAGTGTTGCGGAAGAAGTGGTTAGCGAATTAAGAAAAGTTGCTAAAATGCATAAGAAGCGTCCACAAGCGGCGAGTCTTGCAGTATTAAAATCACCGGATATTCCGTCTATTTTGGTAGAAACAGGGTTTATTTCGAACCCGCGCGAAGAGCGAATGCTAAAAACGGCGCAGCATCAGGAGCGTTTAGCAAAAGCAATTTTCACTTCGATTAAAAATTACTATATGCAAAACCCGCCAGATGACTCGTTATTTGCTAAGTTAAAAGCGCAGTTTCCGACTAAACATAAAGTACGTCCCGGTGAGTCGTTAAGTATTTTGGCAAGCAGATACAACACCTCTGTTAGTAAGCTAAAAACGGCCAACAAGTTAAAATCGAATACCTTGTTTATTGGTCAAGAGCTTGATATTCCTCAAAGCTAGTCAATTTTCGTGTTAGGAACACTATGAGCATAGAAATACTACCCGCGCGATTGGCTAACCAAATTGCTGCGGGTGAGGTGGTTGAACGCCCCGCATCTGTTGTTAAAGAGCTAGTCGAAAACAGTTTAGATGCCGGCGCAACGCGCATTCAAATCGATATTGAGCGCGGTGGTCATAAGCTGATTCGCATTCGCGATAATGGTTCGGGCATTAATAAAGATGAGCTGACATTAGCTTTGTCGCGCCATGCTACAAGTAAACTTAAGTCACTTGATGATTTAGAGAACATCTGTTCACTGGGTTTTCGTGGTGAAGCACTCGCTTCTATTAGCTCAGTATCACGGCTAACTTTGAGTTCAAAACCAAAACAACAAGAAGCCGCATGGCAAGCGTTTGCTGAAGGACGGGATATGGCGGTGCAAATCAAGCCAACTGCACATCCCGATGGCACCACCATTGAGGTAAAAGACTTATTTTTTAATACCCCTGCGCGGCGAAAGTTTCTTCGCACCGAGAAAACTGAGTTTTCACATATCGATGAGCTAATAAAGCGTATCGCGTTGAGTCGCTTTGATGTATCTATTACTCTTACACACAACGGCAAAGTTGTGCGTCAATACCGTGCAAAGCCAAACCCTGAGCACGCAATAACACGTGTAGCGCAAGTTGCTGGTAAGGCGTTCAGTGAGCAGGGTTTGCATATTCAATCAGGTGAAGCAGGCTTGATGCTACGAGGCTGGGTATTACCAGTGGGTTCAGCAAATAGCACTCAATATACCTATGTCAATAATCGCATGATGCGCGATAAACTCATTTTGCATGCGATTCGCCAAGCTTTTGAAGAAGTTGCTGGATCAGAAGAGCTTCCAGGATTTGTAATTTATATTGATATTGATCCACGCCAGGTCGATGTTAATGTGCACCCGGCTAAACATGAAGTACGGTTTCATCAAGGTCGCTTAGTACATGATTTTATTCTGCAGGCAATAAAACAAGTTGTAGTGCCGCTTCAGCATGAAGCCGGTTTTACCGAACATAATGACACTGCTTTTCAACATGCTTCGTTTGATGAGACAAACCTAAGCAGCACGCAGCCAAGTTTGAATCAATCAGTGCCAGCAGAGCAGTATGATTACCCCAAATCTGAATTACAACCGACACGTTTAACAAGTTATTCTGGTACAACAGGTCGTTCTGGAGGTGGTTTTGGTAGCGACAGCCAAGGGCGCAGTAAAACATCGCATCAAGATGTGAATGCTTTTTATCAAGGGATCAGTGAGCAACATGCCGCGCATTTTGACCAAGTACGCCCTGAACCAAGCATTGCAGCACCGGTTGCTGAGCAAGCTAAGCTTGCCAAACTCATTCACGTACGAGAAGGCGAATGCGTATTTAGTGAAGATAACCAGCTATTTGCTGCGCACTTTAAGTATGCTTTAGCACTCGACTGGCAAGTGCAAGTAGAACAAGCTGGCAGTCTTGATGGCAAAGCTTTGTTGTTGCCTGTGCGAGTGAATGCAAGTGCTGATGACATTAGCGCCTTAAATGCTCAGCAGTCGTGGTTTACCTTACTCGGTTTTGATTTGGTTATTGAAAAGCAATTTGTGATGGTTAAAAGGCTCCCGCCTTGTGTGTATTTACTTGATGTGAGTCATGCTATTGAGTGCCTGATTAGCGGCTGCAAATCATCGCTAAGTTCACTGGATAAATGGCTAGAATGGTTAACACAGCAAATTCCAAAACGCTATTACGCAAGTCAAGCCTTTATGGAGCAAGTGACTCGGTTAGAAAATAATCCACAAACTATGCAACGTTTACGTCAAAAAGCAGTTAAAATAGATCTATCTCAGTTTTTAAACTAAGCAAGGTATTTAGGCTTGAATAACTTACCCGTCATTTTTTTAATGGGACCAACCGCTGCAGGGAAAACAGACTTAGCAATTTCGCTGTGTGAGCATTTAAACACAGAAGTAATCAGTGTTGATTCAGCATTAGTCTATAAAGATATGGATATCGGCACTGCAAAACCAAATGCAGAAGAGCTAGCTCGTGCGCCGCATCATTTGATCGATATTATTGACCCAGCAGATAGTTATTCAGTAGCAGATTTTCGCCGTGATGCCATTGAAAAGATTGATCTATTTCATAAGCAAGGTAAAGTACCTGTATTGGTTGGCGGTACAATGATGTATTTTAAGTCGCTTATTGATGGCTTATCACCGCTACCAGAGGCATCACCTGAAGTACGTGCCGAGCTTGAAAAAGAAGCAAAGCAGTTAGGCTGGCCACATTTGCATAAAGAGCTTGTGAAAATTGATCCTGATGCAGCACAAAAAATAAGCGAAAATGATTCGCAACGAATTAATCGCGCATTGGAAGTGTATCGTATAACAGGTAAAACAATGACTGAGCTGCAAAAACAAAAACAGCCTGAGCTTCCTTATACTTTCCATCAATTTGCCATTGCGCCTGATGATCGCAGTGAATTACATCAGCGAATTGAGAAAAGGTTCAAAATAATGCTCGATCAGGGGTTTGAAAATGAAGTTTCATCCCTATATAAACGTAAGGATTTACACCCAGACCTACCTTCGATTCGTTGTGTGGGTTATAGACAAATGTGGGATTACATTGCTGGCGAAATTGACTATGATGAAATGGTCTTTCGCGGTATTGCAGCCACACGGCAGTTAGCCAAGAGACAACTGACTTGGTTAAGAGGTTGGCCTGATGTAACTTGGTTGACTTCGGGTGATGAAGAAAACTTGCAACGTGTAGTAAGTTCGCTAAGCTAGTAGTAGCTGAAAGTTTTTTAGCTTTGTTAAATTAGTTCAGCTACTTAATTATAATAACACCTAGAACGAAGGAAAATAACATGGCAAAAGGCCAGTCGTTACAAGACCCATTTTTAAATGCGTTACGTCGTGAGCGCATTCCAGTATCAATCTTTTTGGTTAATGGCATTAAATTGCAGGGTAAAATCCAGTCATTTGACCAATTTGTTATTTTACTTGAAAACACCGTTAATCAAATGGTGTATAAACACGCTATTTCAACTGTTGTTCCAGCGCGTTCTGTTAACTTCCAAGGTGTTCAAGGAAGTGATGATTCAGAAGAGCAAGAACCTGGAAATTTTTAAACTTAGGAGCGTAATGCTTGTTTGACCGTTATGAAGCCGGCGAACAGGCAGTTTTAGTTCATATCGACTTACCTAAAGAGGGGGATCGTGAAGATCTCCACGAATTAGAGTTGTTGGTATCTTCTGCTGGTGTTAGTAGTTTGGCGATTGTGCAAGGCAGTCGTCAAGCACCACATCCGAAACTTTTCGTCGGGACCGGAAAAGCAGAAGAAATCGCTGAAACTGTCAAAATCCACAATGCAGATGTCATCATTTTCAACCATCAACTTAGCCCGTCACAGGAGCGCAACTTAGAACGCGTTTGCCAGTGTCGTGTTCTTGATCGTACGAGTTTGATCCTAGATATTTTTGCGCAGCGAGCGCGTACTCACGAAGGTAAACTTCAGGTTGAGTTAGCTCAGTTACGCCATATTTCTACTCGATTGATCCGTGGTTGGACCCACCTTGAAAGACAAAAAGGGGGGATAGGTTTACGTGGTCCGGGTGAAACCCAGCTCGAAACCGATAGACGATTATTGCGCGCAAGAATTAAAAATATTCGTGCCCGTTTAGATAAAGTCGCTGTTCAACGTGAGCAGGGTAGGCGTGCACGAACGCGAAATGAAATTCCAACGGTTTCACTAGTTGGTTATACCAATGCTGGTAAATCAACGTTATTTAACCGCATTACAGATTCTGATGTGTATGCAGCCGACCAGTTATTCGCAACCCTAGATCCAACCTTACGTAAGTTGGATATTGGTGATATAGGTCCGGTTATTTTAGCTGATACGGTAGGTTTTATACGTCACTTACCGCATGACCTTGTTGCAGCGTTTAAAGCAACCTTAACAGAAACACGTGAAGCTGATTTGCAGCTACATGTTATTGATGTGGCAGACCCTCGTCGAAAAGAAAATATTGAGCAAGTACAGTCTGTTTTAAAAGAAATTGAAGCAGATGAAGTGCCTCAGTTATTGGTTTATAACAAAATAGATGCACTAGATGACGTTGCGCCACGTATAGATAGAAACGATGAAGGTCAACCAGTACGAGTTTGGTTATCTGCGCGAACAGGCGTAGGCTGTGAGCTACTGTCTGAGGCAATTAATGAGTTACTTGCCAAGAAGATGTTTGCTGATGAACTAAAATTAGCACCACAATATGGTCGTATTCGTGCAGCATTATTTAACTTAAACGCAGTTCATCAAGAGAGTTTCGATGAACAAGGAAACTGGTTACTATCGGTACGCTTACCAATGGCAGACTGGAATCGCTTGAAAAAAGAGATGGGACAAGAGCTCGACTCTTTCGTAGTGACTAATTAAAAATCACCGGCATTTGTCTTTTTTAGTATGAGAAACGCTGTAGATTTGATAGATTTAACCTAATTCATTTAGATAACAATGGAGTATAGCTATGGCCTGGAATGAACCGGGTAATAATGGCAATGATAAAGATCCGTGGAATAATAAAGGCGGAAAAGATCAAGGCCCACCTGATTTAGACGAGGTAATGCGTAAGTTCGGCAACAAGTTTGGCGGTTTATTTGGTGGTAATAAACCAGGTAAAAGCGGCGGCGGACTTGGCGGCGCAGGCATTTCTTTCATCCTCATTATTGCCATCATCGTATGGGCATTAAGTGGTATTTACACGGTAAAAGAAGCTGAGCGCGGTATTGTTTTACAGTTTGGACAATATGACCGTATTGCAGAGCCTGGCTTACGTTGGAAAATGACTTTCATTGAACGTGTGATTCCGGTTGATATAGAAGCGGTTCGCTCTCTATCTGCAAAAGGCTTCATGCTAACCGAAGACGAAAACGTGGTTAATGTTGAGTTTGAAGTACAGTACCGTGTTATCGATCCACACCTTTACAAGTTCAGTGTTACTGATGCTGACCACAGCTTACAACAAGCGCTTGATAGTGCACTACGTTATGTTATTGGCCATGTAAAAATGGACCAAGTGTTAACGACTGGTCGTGAGTTAGTGCGTCAACAAACGTGGGATGAGCTTAACAAAATCATCGAGCCTTACAATCTAGGTATTATTGTGAGCGATGTGAACTTTAAAGATTCACGTCCGCCGGGTGAAGTAAAAGATGCCTTTGATGACGCTATCGCTGCACAAGAAGATGAAGAGCGTTTCATCCGTGAAGCCGAAGCGTACGCTCGTGAAATTGAACCTCGTGCTCGTGGTCAAGTAACACGTATGACACAAGAAGCCGAAGCATACCGTGAACGTATTACACTTGAAGCACAAGGTGAAGTGGCTCGATTTGAAAAGCTATTACCAGAGTATCAAGCGGCAAAAGAAGTTACACGTAATCGCTTATATATTGATGCAATGGAAGAAGTGCTAAGTAACAGCTCTAAAGTGTTAGTTGATGTGAAAGGTGGTAACAATATGCTGTATTTACCACTTGATAAAATCATGGAAAAACAAGGTACAGCGACACGTGTTGCATTACCAAGCTCAAGTGATATTAAAGATCTTCGCAACAAAATAAACACTTCACGTAACAGTACGGTAAATTCAAGTAATGACCGTTTCGCAACTGACCGTTTCAATGAGGGGAGATAAGCAAGATGAAAAATTTTAGTTTAGTAATACTTGCCCTTGCAGTTGTGCTGTCTTTCTCTTCGATTTTTGTTGTACAAGAAGGCGAGAAGGCAATCGTTCTGTTATTCAGCAAAGTTGAAAAAGATAGTAATGACAACGCGGTGGTATATGGTCCAGGATTACACTTAAAAGTGCCTTTCTTTAGCCAAGTACGTCGTTTAGATGCACGTATTCAAACGCTAGATGGTGCACCAGATCGCTTTGTAACAAGTGAGAAAAAAGATTTAATCGTTGATTCATATGTAAAATGGCGAATTAATGACTTTAGTGCTTTTTATCTTCGTGCTCGTGGTGATAAGCAATATGCAGAAACACTACTAAAGCAAAAAGTGAATAATGGCCTGCGTACTAACTTTGGTTCTCGTACTATCAGAGAAATTGTCTCAGGTGAGCGTAGTGAACTGATGGAAGAAGCATTAGTACAAGCTTCTGAAAGTGCACAAGAGCTAGGCATTGAAGTACTTGATGTGCGTGTAAAGCAAATTAACTTACCGCAAGAAGTGAGTAGCTCAATCTTCCAACGTATGCGAGCTGAGCGTACTGCGGTAGCTAAAGAGCACCGTTCTGAAGGTCAAGAAAAAGCTGAAACGATTCGTGCCGAAGTGGACCGTCGAGTCACAGTTATGCTTGCAGATGCTGAGCGTAATGCGCGTACTGTTCGTGGTCAAGGTGATGCAGATGCCGCTGCTATTTACGCGAATGCCTATAGCAAAGATGCAGAATTCTTTGGTTTTGTGCGTAGCCTAGAAGCGTATAAGAAGACTTTCAAAGATAAACAAGACGTGATGGTGCTTTCACCAGATAGCGACTTCTTTAATTATATGAAAGGTACAAAAGCACAGTAATTAAAATTTGTGTGATGAAAAGCCCTGCATTTTGTAGGGCTTTTTTGTTTCTGTGAATGATTAATTTTCATCCTCAACTTTTTTATAAACCTCTGTTCTGCCTGTAGTTGTTGAATTATTAAAGAAGGTAAAAATTCAGGCGCAGAAAAAATAAGCTAAACGGGGTGATCTTTCACCTCGTTTTCTGATAAAATCTCGTCCTAATTTTTTCTAAGTGAATTTGCAATGGGTAAAAACGTTGTTGTACTAGGCACCCAATGGGGTGACGAAGGTAAGGGTAAGGTAGTTGACCTCCTTACAGACAAAGCATCTTTAGTAGTTCGTTATCAAGGTGGTCATAACGCAGGCCATACTCTGGTAATCAACGGTGAAAAGACGGTTTTACACCTTATTCCATCGGGTGTATTACGTGACAATGTTAAGTGTGTGATCGGTAATGGTGTTGTTTTATCACCAGAAGCATTAATGAAAGAAATCGGCATGCTAGAAGAGCGTGGCGTACCAGTACGTGAGCGCTTATTAATCAGCGAAGCATGTCCATTAATTTTACCTTTCCACATTGCATTAGATTTAGCCCGTGAAAAAGCACGTGGCGATAAGCCAATTGGTACTACAGGTCGTGGTATCGGTCCAGCTTATGAAGATAAAGTAGCACGTCGTGGTTTACGTGTAGGTGACTTATTCAACCCTGAACAGTTTGCTAGCAAGCTTAAAGAAGTATTGGAATACCATAACTTCACATTAGAGCATTACTACAAAGCTGAACCAGTTGACTTCCAAAAGACATTTGACGATGCAATGGCTATCGCAGATATCTTAAAAGCAATGGTTGTTGATGTTACTGAGCTTCTTGATCAAACTCGTTTAGCTGGTGATAACATCTTATTTGAAGGTGCACAAGGTACATTACTTGATATCGACCATGGTACATACCCGTACGTAACATCATCAAATACGACTGCTGGTGGTGTAGCAACTGGTGCTGGTTTTGGTCCACTACACCTTGATTACGTATTAGGTATTATCAAAGCATACACGACACGTGTAGGTTCAGGTCCTTTCCCTACAGAGCTTTATGACGGTCTTGATAAACAAGATCCAGTTGGTAAGCACTTAGGTGATAAAGGCCATGAGTTCGGTGCAACGACAGGTCGTTTACGCCGTACAGGTTGGTTAGATGCAGTAGCAATGCGCCGTGCAGTTCAAATCAACAGCATCTCAGGCTTCTGTTTAACTAAACTAGATGTATTAGACGGTTTAGAAACATTAAAAATCTGTACTGGTTACCAGTTAGAAGATGGCACTGTAACGAACGTTACACCATTAGCTGCTGAAGGTTACGAGAAAGTAACGCCAGTATACGAAGAAATGCCTGGCTGGTCTGAAAACACAGTAGGTGTAACGTCAGTTGATCAATTACCACAAGCGGCACTTGATTACATCAAACGTATTGAAGAAATCACTGGTGTTCCAGTTGATATTATCTCTACAGGTCCTGACCGTGTAGAGACGATGGTATTACGCAACCCGTTTGCATAATTGCCATAGTGACTAAAAAAGCTGCTTCGGCAGCTTTTTTTGTGCCTAAAATTCACTCTGGAATGATAATTGTATATTATTTGCTAAGACCGACTTTTTTTAAGTGATTTTGATGCGTGTTTTATTGCCTTTAACATTACTC
This sequence comes from Pseudoalteromonas apostichopi, assembly GCF_030297135.1. Classification (NCBI taxonomy): domain Bacteria; kingdom Pseudomonadati; phylum Pseudomonadota; class Gammaproteobacteria; order Alteromonadales; family Pseudoalteromonadaceae; genus Pseudoalteromonas; species Pseudoalteromonas apostichopi. The sequence continues at coordinate 1,396,544 of NZ_AP028065.1, read as the reverse complement.
TTTTCCAGCCTGAGCATGGCTGAAGAGCCCATTGCAGCAGTACCTCTGTACTCAGAGAGCGAGTTAATTGGCTTGATCAATAAAAATGCACACCTAGCACGTGTAAAGGCAGATGATTGCCAGTTAGTACAAGATATCGAAGCACGAGCCAATAAAATGGCACTACCATCGTATCAGTTCTTGTATGGTGATATGTTAGCTTATGCGGTGTGTGTAGACCGCAATGTAGAATTAGGGGTTTATTATATGCGTCAGGCCGCTCAACAAGGGCTAAGCGCTGCATTAGAGCAACTTGGCCGCTACTATGATACAGGACGGCTCGTACAGCAAGATAAAGCCATGGCGGTAACCTATCTGCGTGAAGCGTCTGCGCAAGGCAACTTAAAAGCGCAAATGCGTTTAGTAAATCTGTTTAACCAAGGTTATGGCAGTCCACGTGATTATGAAGATGCCTACCGTTGGTTATTTCATTCAATGGTTGCTGATAAAGCTACTCACAAAAAAATCGAAAACTTACTAGCGAAGCTTGCTGAAAAGATGCCAGACAGCGTCGTTGAGCGCGCGCGTTTACCTATGTAGAAACATACAAATAAAAAGGCCAGCAGATGCTGGCCTCTTGTTATACCAATCCGCAATAATACTTAATCATTTTGAGGGATTAAACCTGTCGCTACCTGCGTTAAAAATTTCTCATTTAGAACAACTAAATAACGAAATTTTTGCCTTGTTATCAACAAGGTTTTCTTGCCTCAAAATAGACTATTTAATTAAGCGAATTGGTATTATTTCTCTTCTTTACTTTCTTTTGGTTTGCCGTTGTTTGGGTCTTTTAACACCGACAACTTAGGTGGTTGTAGCGCAACGATACGCTCACCTACTTGTGGTGTCTTTTCCATACTTGTCGTAAATGGGCGAATTTTAATTGGCGAATCGTCATCATCATTTTTTTCACCATTTAAAATGAACAGTGGGATTGCTTCGCTATTGATCTCTTTGTATTGCTCCCAACTAAATTCCTCAGAAATGCGAGTTGCACTGACTTTGCCGCCTTTGGCTATTAAGCTACTTAAGCGAGCGTACGCACCATTGTCTCCAAACAAAATCTGACGTGATAAGAACGTCGCACTGTCTTTGTTTGCTTTAGCATGGTTAGTTGAAGAGCGCAGTGAAAACACGTCTTTTTCGTCGAGTAAATGCGAGAAATATTGCACGCCCAATGCGTTGTGATGACGGTTAGGCGATAGCGCTAATACGCTACGAATCGTCGTTAATGGTAAATAACGCTCTGCATGTTCTGATTGCGGGTTACCATAGTAACAAGGTAAGCCGTCCATGCGCGCCATTTTACAGTTTTCCCATGCAGGATCAGACAAGTGCACCGGAATGTTTTGATCTTTTAAGCCACAAGCAATAGCACGTGCTACATGGTTTGCACCAATAATTAATATGGTATTTGGAGCAGGCTGGCGTACTTTTAATAGTTTAGCTAATGGCGTTGCTGTCAGGCTTTGTAGTACCACTGTTACTATGATCACAGTGAATATGAGTGGCACTATTTTTTCGGCGTCGGCAATGCCTGCTTCTACCATACTTAAAGCGAATACAGAGCCTACCGCCGCTGCAACAATGCCTCGTGGCGCAATCCACGATAGCACTAAGCGAGACTTTAGCGGTAAATCGGTTTTAAAGGTTGATATTGCAATGCATGCTGGACGTGCCACGAAGAGCACGATAGCTAAGAAAATAAATACATCGCTATGTAGCATCATTAAATCAGATAACTGTAGGCGGGCTGCAAGTAAGATGAATAGCGATGAAATTAAGATCATCGAAAGGTCTTCTTTAAACTCAAGTACTGAGTCAATTTCGAGCTCATCTTGATTAGCAAGCCAAATACCAAATACGGTTACAGCCAATAGACCAGATTCATGACTTAAGTGGTTAGACACAGTAAAACTAATTAAGACTAAAGCTAAAATACCAAATTTATGTAATTCGAAAGGGAGCCATTCGCGGCGTATCAGTAATGTAGTAAGCCAACCTGCAACCACACCAATTGTTAAACCCACCCCTAAAGTTTTAAATAGGGCGATAATGGTATGGCTTAGTACTTCGCCTTGACCTACAAGCATTACAGCTTCGAATACGAGTACAGCGAATAATGCGCCAATTGGGTCTATTACTATGCCTTCCCAGCGTAAAATACGATCGATATCTTGAGTAGGTCTCATAGAGTTTAACAGCGGTGCGATAACCGTAGGACCAGTAACGACAAGAACTGCACCAAGTACAGCGGCAACCCGCCAATTCAGCTCTAAAATCCAATAAGCACTTAGGCTTACCACCAAGCAAGTTGTGATCATCCCGATGGAGCAGAGGTTGCGAACAACCTTGCCGATACCTTTGAGCTCTCTAAAGTGCAGGGTAAGTGAACCCTCGAATAAGATCACCGCTACGCTTAAAGAAACCACAGGAAATAATAAATCCCCTAACAGTGCGTCAGGTTCAAGCACACCACTAAATGGTCCAAGTATTAAACCTGTTAGTAGTAAAAATAAAATAGCCGGTACACGAAACGCCCATGCTACCCACTGTGCTAATACAGAGCACAAGGCGATCCCTGCTATATAAATTGCTGACATAGAATGAATTATCCTTTAGTTACTACTATTTAAAAAATACCAACACCTTAGATAATCGTGTTTGAAGACGATAAACAGCCGCTGAACTTTTAAAAAATACTTATCTATTAAAGCCTACTCACCGTCATGGATACAAGCAAACTTGTTGCTTCAAATACGATTTTAGTCGTTATTACTACTTTTTGGACTATTTTGAAAACAAAAATCTGATTTGTTAATGAAAAATCATCAGATCGAAGATGTTGCGTCCTAAGTTACTGTTAAAAAATGTCTATTTTTACCATTTATGGTAAGTATAAAAGCCATGATTACTTTTTACACTTGATCTTTGACCCTGATTTCCCGTATTATATTTCGTGTTCAAACAATTTGATATCTAAATATTTATAAGCGTTGTCTTATACTTTCAGAGTTCTACCTCTAAATAATCAATTGTTTGTAACAGTTTTAGTGTTTTATACACTTTGTTTTCTAATTAAATAGAAATGAGCTTGTTAGTGTTCAGTGTGTATTTATTACGTGTTGAATAGAATTAAAGTTCATTATCTGGTCAATGTTTAGCTCCCATCGTGGCAGCTAAATCTCGGTCATACAATCTACACCCTATCTGTTGGTGTACCAGATTGTATAGGCTCTATGTATGTTGTTATTAATAAAAGCCGCACACAGCTTTTTACAGCGATACATAAACAACACTTATCTTTTTTTATCAACTTATGGTTTATAACCGTTTGGTCTACTGACTGAATAAAAGTTGTGCTATATCTAATCGCAGTATTTGCGTGGCGTAGTCGTGTGCATAGATAAGTCGTTTGGCAAAGTGATAATAGTCAGTGCGTTTAGTTGTGCTAAACGCGAGTCTTTTAATCAGTGGCAAATTGGCACTGAACAGATAGTAAAATGGAAAGTTGAACAGTTATGCAAAAGTTAAATTGGCGACGTATAGTACTAAAAGTAGGTAGCGCATTAATCGCACCCGAACAAGACGGGTGTCGCTCACGTTATTTACTGACCATTGCACAGTTCATCGTTCGCTGTCGAGCGCAAGGTATCGAAGTGATTTTAGTATCATCAGGTTCGGTAGCTGCTGGTTCGCATTTATTCCCAGAACAAGAAAAACGTTCAGTGACGATGAAAAAAGCAATGGCTGCTGCCGGTCAAACAGAAATGATGGCAATGTGGGATCGATTTTTTGATTTTCCTTCGGCACAGATTTTATTAACCCACGGTGACTTACGTGACCGTGAGCGTTATACCAGTATTCGTGAAACAGTTTTCACCTTACTTGAACATGGTGTATTACCTATCATTAATGAGAATGACACGGTAACGACCGATGATTTAAAAGTTGGCGACAATGATAACCTGTCGGCAATGGTCGCCGCAGCTGCGGATGCAGATGCATTGATGATTTTTTCGGATGTTGATGGTCTTTATGACAAAAATCCGAATTTACATGAAGATGCTGTGTTGCTTCCTGAAATTGAAAATATTGATGAATCAATTTATGCCATGGCCGGTTGTGCAACCAGTGCCGTTGGTACAGGTGGTATGAAAACGAAAATCGAAGCGGCTGAAAAAGCCACTTCACATGGTATTACAACTTTTATCTTAAATGGTTTTAAAGAAGAGACGTTTAATCGACTACTAGCGGGTGACAACCCAGGTACTATCTTCACACCATATGAAAAACCAATGCAAGAGGCTGTGCATTGGATGACTCACACAGCGAATGAGCAAGGTGAGGTTGTAGTCGAAGGTTCATTTGATGAATCATTAAAAGATGAAGACGGCTGTATTCGTAGCGACGAGATCGTTGCGGTGCACGGAGAATTTGGCGTAGGCGATACTATACTAGTTCGTAGTGATGATGGTACGCGTCTAGCAAAAGCAACAGCGAATTACAGTAGCTGTTTATTGAATTTTATTGCTGACAACGAGCAAAGTGAATTTAGCGAAAAAATGCAAGATTCAATCGGCCCAGTTGTTTCAGAGAAAGATATCGCATTATTGGAGAAGTCATGAGTTTAATTACGGATATTTCGAGTCAAGCTGCCAAAGCTGCAACCCAGTTAGCTTTACTTGATACTGCTACTAAGAATCAAGTTTTAGCTGAGATGGCACAGGCAATACGTGAAAGCAAAGCCTTTATCATCAAAGAAAACGAAAGCGATTTAGCGGCAGCACGTGATAATAACCTTGCTGCATCTATGATTGACCGATTAACGCTTAACGATGAGCGTATTGAAGCGATGGCTGAAGGTATTGAAGTCATTGTTAGTCTTGATGATCCTGTGGGTCAATTACGCGAAATTTCAGAGCGCCCGAATGGTATCAAGATCAGCAAGATGCGCGTACCACTTGGTGTTGTGTGCATGATTTATGAAGCACGTCCAAATGTGACGGCTGATGCTGGTGCATTATGCTTTAAATCAGGTAATGGTGTTATTTTACGTGGTGGTAAAGAAGCACTACGTAGTTCACAAGCGATCGCTAGTGTGATGCACAAAGTACTTGAGAAGCATGGTTTACCAGCAGCGTTGATTTCAGTGATCCCAGATCCAGACCGTGGTCTACTAATGGAACTGATGCAACAACGTGACACTATTGATTTAATCATCCCGCGTGGTGGTGAGGGTTTAATTAATTTTGTAACAGAAAACAGTACCATTCCAGTAATTCAGCACTTTAAAGGTGTTTGTCACCTTTATGTCGATAAAGACGCTGATCTGAATGTCGCTATCAACTTATTATTAAATGGTAAAACTCAGCGTACCGGTGTGTGCAATGCCCTAGAAGGTTTAGTGGTACACCAAGATATTGCAGATGAGTTTTTAAATCTATGTGCAGTGGTACTTCGTCAAGAAGGCGTAAAAGTAAACGCAGATGCTAAAGCTGCTGAATACTTTGATAATGCTACTGTGCTTGCTGATGATGAATTTGGTGAAGAGTATTTAGATTTAGAAATCGCAATCAAAGTTGTGCCAGATTTTGCTGGTGCAATTGATCATATTGCTAAGTTTGGTTCAAACCACACTGAAGTGATTTGTACTAAAGACCAAGCTGCGGCTGAGCTATTCCAACGCAGCGTTGATGCCTCTGTTGTGATGGTTAATGCGTCATCGCGTTTTTCTGATGGTTCACAGCTAGGTCTAGGTGCTGAGATTGGTATTGCGACAACTAAGCTACATGCTTACGGTCCAATGGGTCTTGAGTCACTTACGACTGAAAAATACTTAGTGAATGGCGAAGGTCAAATTCGTGAGTAACCGATAACAGGTGATCATTTTAAAAGCCGGGCTCTGCTCGGTTTTTTTATGTCTAAAACAAGTTTACTTTAATAAAGTAAAACGTATAAACGACTAGAAATATAAAAATTGGTTAGATAACTTAGTTTTGATTGTTAAATTCGGCAGGTTGCCTAAAGAAAGGTAGGAAAGTGGTGGAGCTAAGCAGGATCGAACTGCTGACCTCCTGCGTGCAAGGCAGGCGCTCTCCCAGCTGAGCTATAGCCCCACATTCCTAAAATACAGGATGCTTAAGTCTTGCGTCTCAAGCGGGGTGAACTTTAAATATTTTTACATATTTGGTCAAGTATTTTTTTTAAAATGTTCGAATTTTTACTCTATTGTTTTATTTTTGGTAGACTAAAGCGCATTCACTGTACAAGGCTTATCCAATAATGAAAAAAATAGCATGGCTTTTGGTTGTTTTACTTACCGGTTGCGCAAGCCAAGGAGAAGCACCTCCATTTGAAATTAATAATAAGCAGTTTTATGAAAAAAATGACGACCAAGGCAATAAAATTTTTGCCTATGTGGTGTCAGTTAAAGCACAAGGAAGACAGCCAATTAACCTTGATAAGCCAATGACACGCAGGCAGTTTAAAGACTTTGCCGAGCAAGAAGTATTTGAAGAATCGAGCAACTTAAAACTTATGCTCGAAGATCAAGCGGTCGAATTATTAAATAAAGAACTTAAAGAACGGAAGTACTGCGACGATAAACACGTTATTGACGAAGTATTATGGCGTGATTTAAGTGTGCAATTACGAGGACGTTGTTTGTAAATGTATGCAGATAAAAATAAGTTAGCTGCTACGCTAGCTCAATTAGATATTAACTATGATGTGATTGAGCATCCACCGTTACATGGTAGTTTAGATGCCGATAAATTTATGCTCGATAGACCGGGCACACGATTAAAAAACCTGTTTTTACGAGATAACGAAGGCAAGCGGCATTTTTTAGTGATCACTGCCCATGACAAGCAGCTTGACTTAAAAGCCATTGCTCAGCAGCAAGGGTTATCTCGTTTAGGATTTGCATCTGATGAGCGGTTAGCGCGTTATCTGAAAGTGCCACCGGGCTGTGTTTCTATGCTGGCACTTTTAAACGACAAACAAAATAATGTTACCCTTTGGCTAGACCAAGAAATTTGGTTCAACGAGCTTTTTCATTGTCACCCTTTTGAAAATACCGCGACATGGTTGATGAAAAAAGATGACTTAGAGCTATTTTTTGCAAGTACTGGGCATCAGCCTCGTATCGTATTTCTTCCAGCCAAATAAACTAAGCTTAAACCCACTAAGCAAACTAAAAGTAGCACGGTCATAAAGGCAACTTGGCCGTGTTGCTGATATACCAGTCCAGGCAATAACGAACCGAGTGCGCCACCGCTGTAATAAAACGATACATAACCCCCATTGGTGACACTTGCAGGTGCACTGCTGATTTTATTTACTAATGGCGCCGCACTTGAGTGGATCACGAACATTGCGCCACAAAAGCCGGTAAAAGCAATAACAAAAAGTATTAACTGCTGACTCATCAGTAGCACCATGGTCAGACTATAGAATACAAATACCCAAGTTAATAAACGCCAAGGTGTTGATGACTTTCGTAACAGCCAAGGTGTAGCTATGGATGCGAGTGCACCAAGCAAGTAACCGCTGTAAACCAGCCCGATATCTCGGGTATTAGTGATAGCAAAACTGTCTTGTAGGATGAAAGGTAAATAATTCAATAGCGCTGCAAAGCAAAAGAACATACAAAAAATCGCTCCATATAGCTTTAATACCTGCGGATCTTTTAATTGTTTTAGATACAACAGAGGCGATTTGGCTGCATGAATGCTCGCACCTTTGCTTGATTTTGGAATGGTGATTGCAAACAGTACTAACCCTAACGCAATCACATAATAAAAGCTTTGCCAGCTCAAAAAGTCAGTAAATAAGGCCGCGAGTATACGTCCAAAGTAACCGCCGACGATGGTGCTGCCAATGTATAGGGTCATATTACGCTGTAATTGGTCGGCCTGATAAGTTACACCAATATAACTGGTCATGGCTGTGAGAGCCGCTGGGAGAGTGAGCCCTTGAATAAAGCGAACCAGTAATAGCAATTCAAAACTAGGTGCTAAGGTAAAAGCGACACAGCTTATTGCTAGCACAAACATAGCAATCTTTAAAATTGTTAACGGATTTCGTTTTGCTAAAAACAAGCCATACACTAAAGGGGCGATAGCCAATGGCAGCATGGTCGCTGTCATTAAGCTACCTGCAGTGGCTGGCAATACAGAAAAATAGTTGGCAAATAATCCAAGCAAGGGTTGTGGGGCGTATAAAACAAAGAAAATAAATACAGAGCAAAGTAACAAATGTCGCAGCTGCATTTTAAGCTCCCGAGAGGAAAAGCCCTAGCTTATCGGGTACAGGGTTTTTTACAAGTTCAAAGGCGACTAAAATTATAAATCTTGCGTTAAATCAATATGTCATGATTTCATCGCGTGTTAATCTCACTGCAATATACTCGATTGCTGTGAATCAAGTGGGCTCAGTACTGTTATTTGTTGGCAGAGCTGATTAAAATAACCCTAATACGCATTAATAAATTGGAATTTCGTCATGGGTTCATTACAAGATCAATTACTTAAGGCTGGCCTTACTACGTCACACAAAGCTAAAGTAGCCAAAACAGAGAAGCGCAAGCAGCAAAAGAAGAAAAAGAAAGGCGCAACGAGTAATCCTAGCGATCTACAAAAACATATAGAGCAAACTAAGCTAGAGCAACAGAAAAAAGCTGATGAGCTTAATCAAGCGCGTTTAGAAGAGCAGAAACAACGTGAGCAAGTGGCTCGCGTTAAGCAGATTTTAGAGCATCACAATCAAGAAGAGATCCGTGGAGATCGTACATTTAACTTCACTTATCAAAATAAAGTGAAAGAGCTCGAAGTAAACGAAAAAACACAGAAGGCCCTAGCTGGTGGCCGTTTAGCAATTTGTGTTTTAGAAGGCCAATTTTTTGTACTGGAAGACGAACCAGCACGAAAAGTCGCTGAAGTCAGCGAAGATTATATAGTGTTCCATGTTGAGCCTGAAGATAAGCAAAAGGATGAAGATGATCCGTATGCTGATTTTGAAGTACCTGATGATTTAATTTGGTAGTTATTGTTTCGATTGCCATTACAATTTTCGGGTGCAATATTGTTAAATCATGGTCTACACTAAAGAAAATGTTTAATAACCCGTCAAAAAAGAGAAGATACAAATGAGCAAGATCACGAAAATTTTATGTGGGGCTGGCATTGCAATGGCTGCAAGCCTATCTTTTAATACTATGGCTGCCGATGGTGCAACACTTTACACAGCTAAGCTTTGTCAAACTTGTCATGGTGCAGAAGGTAAAGCACCTATCATGCCTCAGTACCCTAAGTTAAACGGTCAAAATAAAGAGTACTTACTAGCCCAAATGAAAGATATCAAATCAGGTGCGCGTAGTAACGGTATGACTGCTGCAATGAAAGCGATGGTTGCAAATGTATCTGAAGAAGAAATGTCTGCAATTGCTGATTACTTATCGCAAGTAAAATAAGCGCTAATTGAGTGAAAAAGGCCACATCAATTGATGTGGCCTTTTTGTATCAACTATTGATCATCCATTAATAGTAATTTAGACTTCTATACATCTATTTGTGCAGTGTCACATATACAAGGTTTTCCATGTTTGACTTACCAAAACTCGATTTAAAAAATAAAGTATCTGAACAAGAATGGCAGCTACGTGTTGATCTAGCTGCATGCTACCGTTTAGTTGATCATTTTCGATGGGGTGATTTAATTTACACCCACCTATCGGCGCGTTTACCAGGCACAGATCACTATTTAGTTAATGCATTTGGTTTAAGTTTTGACGAAGTGACTGCATCAAATCTTGTGAAGGTAGATTTAGCTGGCAATATTCTTGATGACACGCCGTTTAAAATTAATCCGGCAGGTTTTACCATTCACAGTGCTATTCATGAAGTACGTGATGACGCTCACTGTGTAATTCATTTACATACAAAAGAGACCATTGCCGTTGCAACGCAAGAAAAAGGCCTGTTACCACTAAGCCAATACTCAATGTTCTCATTACCATCATTGTCTTATCATGGCTACGAAGGGTTAGCGGTAAACAGTGACGAGAAAAAGCGTTTACAGGATGACTTAGGCACCACTAATCACATGCTATTGGTTAACCATGGTGGCTTAACCGTGGGACCAACAGTAGGTGATGCCTTTATGCGCTTTTATGATTTGCAGCGCGCCTGTGAAATTCAATTGGCTATTCAAGCCAGTGGCCAAACGGCAATCCCAGTACCACAACCTATTATCGATAATATTTATAATCAAGCGAATGTCGTGCATAGCGGCAGCACCGGTGGCCAGTTAGCTTGGCCAGCAATGCTACGTAAAGCTTATCGTCTTGATCCTAGTTTTGCTCAGTAAGGAGTAGCCATGAAAGTTAATCGCGTCGAAGTGTTCGATATTCATTGTCCAGAAAGACCAGCTTGGACACCTGTTTTTGTGCGTATTCACACTGATGAAGGTATTAGCGGTGTGGGGGAAGCGGGTCTTGCTTATGATTTAGGTCATAGCGCAGCAGCGGCAATGATCAAAGAAATGGCTGATGCCTTTTTAATTGGTCATGACCCATTTCAAACAGAAAAACTGTGGTCACGAATGCTACGCGAAAGCTTTTGGGGTTTAGGTGGTGGTCCTGTTGTGTATGCAGCAATGAGCGCCATTGATACTGCGCTTTGGGATATAAAAGGTAAAGCATTAGGTTTACCTGTTTATCAGCTATTAGGCGGTAAAGTTAACGATAAGCTACGTACTTACGCATCACAATTACAGTTTGACTGGGACAGCGAATTTAAAGCGCTTGTTCACCCAGAAGAATACGCAGAAGCAGCGCTTAAGGCGATGGCTGAAGGTTATGATGCGGTAAAAGTTGATCCAATTCAGTACGATAAAAACGGCAATACTTATTATGATCGTACTAACATTATTTCTCGTGCAGAAATGAAGTTATATCGTGCGCGTATGCAAGCTATTCGTGAAGCGGTCGGTGACGAAGTTGATATTATTTTTGAATGTCACAGCTTACCAGGTGCGACATCAGCAATTCAAATAGGTGAGATTGCTGAAGAGTTCGATTGTATGTATTACGAAGAGCCAGTGAACTACTTAAATCATTCATTACATGCAAAAGTTGCCGACAAAGTTGCCGTGCCAATTGCGGGCGGTGAACGTTTGTATAATCGCTGGGGTGTGCGTCCATACCTAGAAGATCAAAGTATTGATGTGCTACAGCCAGACTTAGGTCTATGTGGTGGTTTCACCGAAACTAAAAAAGTGTGTGATTATGCAGATATTTTCGATGTGCGCATTCAAGCTCACGTGTGTGGTGGACCAGTAGCAACCGCAGCTTCGTTACACCTAGAAACCGCAATTCCTAACTTCTTAATTCACGAACATCACACCTATGCGATTAAAAAGTGGAACCGTGAGTTATGTATTCAAGATCCACAGCCTAAAAATGGTTTCTTCCAAGTATCAGAAGAGCCAGGGATCGGTATTGAGCTGAATGACGAAGTTGTTATGCGCTCACAGCGTGTTGAGATTAAGTAATACTAATTCACAATATCAGAGTTAAAATTAAATGTTGAATATTGAAAAAGGCCCGTTAGGGCCTTTTTTGTGAAAAAATGTAATTGTTAATATTTATGTATTAGGCTTTTTTATTAAATAATAGGTATGTTTAAGCTGAATGCCGAATCAAAGTTTGCTAGTTTTAATGTTAAATGTTTTGGTTTATTTTGATGTTTTTAATATAATCCATCTCTGTATTGTTTATGTTTCTGAAATTATACCAGTTAAAGCCCTGTGATTACATAAAGTTACATTTAGTCCCTGATTCTAATAAATATGGTTTTTTTGTAATATATTTGTGTTTTTTAATTTACATTCTTGTTTCATTTTACTAATGTAATTGTGCCTATTTTATAGGCGCAAATAATTATAATTTAAACAGGGATACAAAAATGAAATCAATGTTTCGGAAAAGCATAACAGCGATAGCAGTTACTGCATCGCTAGGTTTAGCCCTTCCTGCATCTGCATCGGACGTAATTGGTTCTGTTCAGAATGTGGCAAATACCTCTTCTTACACTGTAAAAGTTAAAAACCCAGCAACAGGTTTAGAACGTACTTTAAATATTTCAGAAAATGGAACGTTCCGCTTTGCATCATTACCTTCAGGTAACTATGACATTCAGATTCTAAAAGACGGTAATATTGTTGCTGAAGACAAAGTGCGTGTTTCTTTAGGTGCTAACTCAAAGGCAAACTTTGATTTAGCAAGTGTTGCAAGCTCAGGCCCTGAAGTTATTCAAGTTGTTGGTGCACGTATTTCATCAATAGATTTATCGACAGCTGACTCAGGCTTGGTTATTACCGATGCTGAAATCGATCGTATGCCTATCAGTCGTGATCTTACTTCGGTTGCATTATTAGCGCCTGGTGCAGTTAAAGGTGATAGTGCATTTGGTAACACTGCGTCATTTGGTGGTTCATCTGTTGCGGAAAATGCTTGTTATATCAATGGTCTTGAAGTAACAAATACACGTCAAGGTCTAGGCTGTGGTGAAGTACCATTCGAATTTTATGACCAATTCCAAGTAAAAACGGGTGGTTACTCAGCGAAGTTTGGCCGTGCGACGGGTGGTACGATTAACACCACAACCAAAAGTGGTACCAATGAATGGGAATTCTCTGCAGTTGTACAATATTCTCCTGACTCACTTCAAGAAGAGGGTTCTATTTCACGTGGTAACCAAGGCGCCGGACAAATTTTCCGAGACGAAAGCGTAGCTTCTGATAATAGCGCGGATGTCACTTTAGCAGTGGGTGGTCCGTTAATTGAAGATACTTTATTCTTCTATGGCTTAGTAAACCCTCGTGATACAGAGTCTACATACACTTGGGGAGGTGACGAATTCTCACCAAACGATCAATATCGTAAAGAATCAGCATCAGGCGGTGATAACCTTTTCTGGGGTGGTAAGCTTGATTGGGATATTACGGATAACCATCGCTTGAGCTATTTTGCTTACTCAAACCGTCGTGATATTGAGCGCTCTGTTTTTGAGTATGACAATGGTGCGATTGGTGAGCGTATTGATGGCGCACTTCTAAAACGTGGTGGTAAAGCACAAAGCTTAAGCTATACAGGTATCTTAACAGAAGACCTAGTAGTTACAGCAATGGCTGGTAATATCAAAACTGAATATGAAACTCAGTCTGAAAATCTAGTTTGTCCAAGTGTCACTGACTCGCGTGGTACTTCAAACCCAATCACTGGCTGTGGTGCTGGTGGTAGTTTTGGAGCAAATAACGATGACAACACACAATACCGCTTAGATGTTGAGTATGTGTGGGATGCACACGAAATTAGCTTTGGTATCGATTATCAAGAGCGTAAATCAGAGCGAATCAGCCAACCAATTGGTGGCCATAGCTATGATTATCGTACGCTTGCAGATAATGGTAGCTGGCAAGCTGATAATGGTGCACTAACCAATAACACAGGTGCTGCACTTGATTATGTTGAAGATCGTATCTTTGACGGTGGTGGTAGCTTTGAGTCAGAATTAACCGCTTACTACCTTGAAGATCACTGGCAAGTAACTGATGATTTTGCTGTTAAAGTTGGCCTACGTATCGACGAATTCGATAGCTGGGGTACGACAGGCAAGTTATTAACAAGCTTTAAAACAGACATTGCTCCTCGCTTAGGTTTCACATGGGATCCAACAGGTACGGGTGATACGAAAGTGTACGGTACATATGGTCGTTACTATTTACCAGTTGCTAATAATACGATTTTCCGTGCGGCATCAGGTGTAAGTGATATCACGACTGCTTATACGTATACGGGTGTTGATCCAACAACAGGCGCACCAACAGGCCTTGCTCCTTTAGCTGATACTATCGGTAGTGGTGGTTTAGCAAACTCACAACAAGTGAGTGGTGTACCTGTTATTCCGGAAAAAGATATTTTCCAAGCAAAAGAAGCGGATCCGTTCTCTAAAGATGAGTACATCATTGGTGTGCAACAAGCACTTAATGATGAATACACTGTTGGTTTAAAAGGTACGTATCGTGAAGTTGCAACTGCACTTGATGATTACTGTGGCCGTTACGCATATCCATACTGCGTCATGATCAACCCTGGCTCTACATCAAGCTGGTACAGCGATGGTTATTACTGGAATGGTACTGATTGGGGTGATTCAAGCTTTGATAATGACGGTGTTCCAGATGCAGGTTCACTAACAACTTACTCAGCTGAAACAATCGGCTTACCGAAAGCAAATAATGAGTATACGTCAGTTGAATTTAGCCTAGATTACCGCGCGGAAACTATTCGTTACCAATTTGGTTATACTTGGGCACGTAGTGTAGGTAACTTCGAAGGTGCTGTTAAGTCTGACATCGGCCAAGCTGATGCGGGTATTACACAAGACTTCGACTTCCCAGCAGTAATGGATGGTTCACAAGGTTATCAACCTAACGATCGTCGTCACACATTTAAGTTCTTCGGTAGCTGGGAACCAGTTGAAAACTTAATTGTTGGTTGGAATGCAACACTACAAAGTGGTCGTCCACAAAGCTTGTTCGGTCAAGGTTATCCATCAAAAGATCCAAACCTAAATGGTGGCTGGGGTGATACTTTCTACATCTATACCAATGATTGTCCAGACACAAATGGTGATGGCGAATGTCAACAAGACGAAAAAATCTATGAGCAGCACACTCGTGGTACAGCGGGTCGTACTCCTTGGACGTTTAACTTAGATTTATCAGCTGCATATGACTTTACAGTATCTGATATTGATATGCGTGCAACTATTAACGTATTTAACGTACTTAATAGCCAAGAGATGACATCTGCGAATGAGCATTATGAGCAAAATGAGGGTGAAGTTAACTCTTATTATGGTTCTGCGTATACATGGCAAGCACCTCGCTCTGTTCGTTTAGGATTTGAAGCTCGCTTCTAATCATAAGAACAATCAATTTGATTGTCCCCCGACTAAAAAAGCCCGTAAGGGCTTTTTTTATATCTGTTTATTTAGTTTAGATTAGTCTGTCGGTTTGCATTTTACCAAAGGAAGAGGCTCGGTGGCTTTACTATCTAAATGGCGTACAAAACACATTTGGTTTTTTATTAACAGCTCAAAACGTTCAGGCATATCTGGGTAAGACCCATGGTTGGACTTCTCTGGTATAGCAGCGTTATTCAAGCTTTCAATAACAAGTATGCTGCTATTGATAAACGCATCTTCGGCTACGTTAACAGGCTTACTGTGCATTAGCCTTGCTATGCCAAGTGCTATTAGCTCACTTTGCGGCTCTGTTAGCTGTGCATGTTGTAGTTTTGGAGTGGGTTCTTGCTTAGAACTACAGCCAAATAAGACACTAACTAGTAAAAGGCTGGTAATAGAGGCTTTCATTAATACTCCTGAACAAGCAAACAGATTTTAGACTTGATGCTTGTTCGCTTTATAAGTTTTAACTTTATTGAATATAGCTATTTTTTAAACAATTTGATAGATTTCACGGGCGTTTTTATAGCTTAGTTTTTGCCATAAACTCTGCTCGGAGCACAATGAGTGATAGTGATGCCAACAGTTTTCGTAACTGGTATTTATTTGGCAAACAGGGAAATTACTTGCAAACATCACACGATGTTCACCAAAGTACTTAACTAAATTATTAACCAGCCAAAGGTGTTTGTTTACGGCTATTTGCGTGAATTCTAAGCCTGAGAACTTTATCGCGATATTATCGCAGTGGCTGAGTTTAATGATTGCTTCAAGCCATGTTTTCTCATCACTAATAAAGCCTAAATGATTAATAACCACACGTAATGATGGCAGGGCTGTGCAATACTTAATAAGCTGCTCAGTTGTCTGCATGTTTTCAATTTCAAACTGTGCTTCAAAGTGTAAATTTTCGCCTGCGAGCATGGCTAGGTTGTCTTGGCAGTGAGGAGTTAATAAGCGCTTGGCTTCATCACCTTCGGTTATATCGCGAATACCAACCAAAGATGGATGATCTAACTCATTGAGTGACGCTTCAAAGTGTTTGGTAGATGCGTCAATCACACTGTAGCTGATTGCTCGATAGGGAATGTCATTTAAATGCGTTGCAAGCCAATTAAGCTCATTCACTGGCGCTTGATTATCAAAGCCAGCTTCAATATGCACCAAGGCTTCTAGTTGAAATGGACAAGCGGCTTTAAGTTCTGAGCTAGTAATTTGCTTTTTAATTTTATCTAGATTTGGCCAAGAGGGGGGATTGCTACCTTGTAGCCAAGTGTATTGACCCTCAGTGAGGTTAAAAAAGTGCACATGGGGGTCAATTATTTTGTCGCTCATTGCGTGGTGTATCCACCATCAATACTTTGTAAGCTACCAGTAATAAAGCTCGCTTCTGGGCTTATTAAAAAGTTCACCAAAGCAGCAATTTCTTCTGGTTGACCTAAACGCCCTAGCGGTTGCAGCGCGGCTTCTTCAGCAACAACCTCTGCTTTATCGGCACCACTGCGTTTACAGTAGGCATCAATCGCATTATGAAACAGTGGTGTTTCTATTGTACCCGGACACACTGCGTTAGCACGAATATTAAACGCGGCATAATCGAGTGCTGTCGTTTTTGCCATGGAAGCTAGCGCGTGCTTGGTTAGGTTATAAGCAAACGAGTTTGGTTTGCCAATAATTGCCTGATCAGAGGCAACCAACACGATACTGCCGCTTTGCTGGATTTTCATACTAGGTAATACGGCTTGAATTGCTGCATAGGCACCTTTCACATTGAGCGCAAACAGGGCATCAAACGTTGCTTCATCGGTGTTTTCAATGTTGGCACTTAGATGACGACCCGCATTAGAGATTAAGGCATCGACACGGCCCGTCTGTGCAATGATATCGGTGATAACCGATTTCACCTGCTGAGTATCACTGACGTCACAGTGGTGATAATTGCCCTCAGACGGGGTGATATCTAAGTTGTAAACGGTGTATGCTTCACGTTCTAAACGCTCTACTATAGCTTTGCCTATGCCTTTACTGCCACCTGTGACAATTGCAACGTTTGTCATCATTTACCCTTAGTGGCTGTGGCCACAACCGCCTTCACCGTGCACGTGGCCGTGTGATAATTCGTCGGCTGTTGCTTGGCGAACATTGACTACTTCAACATCAAATGTCAGGGTTTTACCTGCAAATGGGTGGTTTAAGTCACAATCTGCATTGAAGCGACCCACTTTAACGATAGTCACTTGGTGACGGCCTTGGTTAGAATGAACAATAGCAGTCATACCTGGCTTCCACACTTTTGTGTTGCCTTGTAAGTGCTTAAGTGGAATACGTTGGATTAGGTTGTCAACGCGCTCACCGTAAGATTCGCTAGGCTCAAGTGTTACGCTGAAGTTATCACCAGCTGCTTTACCTTCAAGCGCTTTTTCAAGACCCGGAAGCATGCCTTCAGTACCATGGATATATGAAAGTGGCTCGCCATCTTTACTTGATTCGACTTGCTCGCCTGCTTCACTAAGTGTGTAGTGAAATTCAACCACTGCGTCTTTACTGATTTGCATGTTATTTCTCTTTAGAATTTAAAATATAGGCGGTGATTTTACGCTAACCGTTAAGACTGAGCAATCAAGGCTTTTTCAACGAGCCTTCTATTCTTGACAGCATGGCTTCACTGGTTGGCGTTTGTCGCTCTGCAGGTTTTGCTTGCGGTAAGTGAAGTGTCAAAATCGTGCCTGGTCTTAATATGCTGGTGGCACTCAGTTTATTCCAAGTTGCAATGTCTTTGTGTGGCACGTCGTATAATTGGCTGATACTCCAAATTGAGTCACCTGGCTTTACTAGGTAATCAACCGCAATGGTTGCGATAGTTTCTTCATGCTGTTCGAGGTAGGGGCTAATATTGTAATCAACCAGTAATGATTCTGGCATGGTTTGTGGCTGTGATAAACGCAACTGCTCACCAACTTTGATTAGGTTGCTTGTTTTGCTATTGAGTGCTTTTAGATCCTTTACAGACATATTAAAGCGTCTAGAAAGACTGTAAAGAGTATCGCCTTTTTGCACTATATACTCACCAGCAAAGTTATTGCGAAACAATTTGCTTTGTAATAGCGTACGCTGGTCAAGAGGCAATAGCAGGGTATGTGGACCATTCGGGGAGCTTTGGTTTTTTAAATATCCTGGATTTAATTTATGGAGCTGGTTATGTCCCACGCCAGATAAGTTAGCTATTACTGAAAAATCAAACTGCTGGCCAACATCAAACTCAGTAGTGAGTGCTTTATTAACCAATTTAGGCCGTTTTAAGCCTTGCTCAGGATGTTTCAGTAAATAACTTAGTGCTAATAGTTTAGGAATATAATCGGCAGTTTCTTTTGGTAAAGATAACGACCAATAGTCAGTTTTTTTACCTATTTTTTTATTCTTTTCAATGGCTTTTTTTACACGTCCCTCGCCACTGTTGTAAGCGGCAAGTGCATGTAACCAGTCACCATCAAAGCGCTTGTGTAAGTAACTTAAATAAGCCAAAGCGGCATCGGTTGAGGCGAGAATATCTTGGCGTCCGTCATACCATTGATCGCTTTGTACGCCAAAATGATAAGCTGTTGCGCCAACAAGTTGCCAAACACCTACAGCATTCTTTGATGAGCTTACTGTCGGTCTAAAATCACTCTCGACAAATGGCAGCAAGGCCAGCTCCATAGGTAGCTTTTGTTGTTCGATCCGTGTCACGATATGATACAAGTAAGGTGCTGCACGTTTGTTTACTTTTATGAGGTAATGAGGCTGTTTTAAATACCATTTTACACGTGCAGAAGTATGCTTATTAGTTTGAAAGACGAGTGTTAAATTGTTGGCGATATGCTGCCAAAGATCGTTCGAACGAGGTGTTGGTAACGGAGTGTCACCAGCTGGCAGTGGCGCAACTGTAGCGGGTGGTTCAACAGCCGTTGAAGCCACATAGTCACTAGTTGCTTGCTGGGTTGCTAAGTCGGGCTCATAATGGTTAAAAACCGCTGGCCTTTCCCGCTCATCTGTTTTCTGCTGAGTTAGTTGGCATCCCTGTAGACCAATAACTAAGCTCAGCCAAAGTAAATATCTCAAACTTACTCGAGCCATATAATAAAATCCTTTTACTATTTTAGCTCTATTTTGACAACTTGCTCTGTTTTAGTCCAGCCTCTAGAAACATAGAGAAAGCCCTTTCACCTATTTCATCAAGCTGATATTGCTGTTTTATCTCAGCAGGAAAAAGCGGAATTAATTCACTAACTGATTTATCTGGCGCTGATTTTGTCATCTCTTTAATCGTTTTTAAAAACCTTAAAGGGAGCGCAAGATCTTGTGGCGATAGTGGCTTGCCATGACCAGGTAAAATAGTTACGAGCGTGGTATTTTTTTGAATATCTTGCAGTACTGTGATCCAGCTAGTAAAGGTACCATGCCCGGGGTAGGGTAAGCTGTCGACTATATCTGCGCCTAACAGAACGCGGCCTTGATCTGCACTTAAAGTAAGATCGCCTTTAGTGTGCGCTTGGTAAGGTGTAATAACTACGGGATAATCACCAAGGTCTAGCTGTGTTGATTCAGTAATGCTAATAGCCGGCGGGTTTAAGGTTAACTCCCGCCAGCGAAATAAACGCTTTTTAGCAAGTTCTAGTTTGTCGCGCCAAATCACTTGTTGATCTTCTGGTTGATTGGCAAGGCGTTGATAGCTCAGCTCTATGCTTTTTTCATAGCCATCTAATTTATCAGTTAATGCTTGCTGCATGGCGGCAAACTCAGTTTCTACTTGCTGATGAACTATCAGTTTGGCTTTAGGGAATTCAGCCTGTAAAACCGCTAATCCTAGTAGATGATCATCATGATAATGACTGGCGACTAAATAACATAATGGTGTTTTTAGGTGTTCTTTTAGCTGCTCTGCGAGCATTTCTACTTCGGCAAAGTTACCGCTGGCATCAAACATTAAGGCGCACTCTTTACCTTCAATTAGCACTTGATTCGAATCGTAAAAGCGCAGTTTATTTTGTTGTTGAAGAAATTGAATTTCGGGAGTGATGCTATGCCAGCTAACGCTTGATTGGGCGCTATAGCTTACAAAAAGACAGATCAAAAAAGCACAAAATCGCATGGTGTTCCGCTCGAATAATAGTCAGTGCAGTTGATTGTAAACAAAAAAAGCGCTGGATGCGCTTTTTTCTAAATACTAAGATGTTGGCTGAGCTTATCTATTAGTTTGTCATGTTGTTGCTCTTGTTCTGCTTGTTGTGATTTAACTTCGAGTAATTCATGACTTAAATGTAATGCGGCCATCAGCAGGGCTTTTTGGTCATTTCGAACCGATGAGCGTTGTTTCATTTGCTCCACTAAGTCATTCAAATTTTGTGCAGCAGCAACTAGGGCGTGCTCTTGCCCAGGTGGGCAAGAGAACTCATGTTCTTTACCTAGTAGCTCTACGCTGACCCGCTGACTTTGTGGGCTGCTCATTAGCTAGCCTGTTGTACGCTTTGTAATTTCTCAAGCAGGCCTGTTAGTGTACTGCTTGCATCTTTTTGCTTCTCTTCGTTTTCTAGCACTTCAAGTTGCAGAGTTTCGTTCTCATCTAAAAGCTTAGCTGTTTGCTCTTGTAGGCTTTTAACTTCGCTTTCAAGTTCGCTATTGCGAAGGATTAATTTGTCGATCAGTTGTTCGAGTTGGGAAAGAGTTTCGTTATTCATAAATGCGCTCATAAAACTGTGGTTATTGTCATGCAAATGTAAAGGAAAGTGTCTTGATATGCCAGCATTTACGGCTGTTTTAGCGTATTTTTATTTATTATTAAGGCTTAATTCAGCGTAATGGCTTTTTTATTCATTTATGGTTCATGGAATAGCCTGAACTTAGGATCATTTGTTGTTTATCATGTACAATAAGACTATTCATTTTTAACGCAGTTTGCATCTGGCGAATTATAAATATGCTTAGTTATCGACACTCTTTTCATGCGGGTAACCCTGCTGATGTGCTAAAACATCTTGTTCTAGCTGAAGTACTTAAATACCAAACAATCAAAGATAAGCCACTTGATTATGTAGACACGCACTCAGGTGCTGGTTTTTTTGAACTTGCAGGCAGTGACGCACAAAAAACACAAGAATATTTAGAGGGTATTGCTAAGCTTTGGCAGCATAATAGTGAGCATGATGCACTTAATGAATATATTGAGCTAATTAAATCATTTAACCAAAACGGTAATTTAGATTTTTACCCAGGTTCACCAAAAATTGCCGAGCACTTTTTGCGTCGCCAAGATAACGGTTGGTTTTTTGAGTTACACCCACGAGATCTACAATTACTGCAAGACAATATGAAAGGTAAACGTTCTATTCGTGTTCGTGGCGAAAACGGCTTTCAAGGCTTAGTTGGTTTGTTACCTCCAGCGTCACGTCGAGCTTGCGTGCTTATTGACCCTCCATACGAAATTAAAAATGATTACGACACGGTTGTTAACACCCTTGTTAAAGCATATAAGCGCTTTGCAACGGGAACATATATGATTTGGTATCCGGTTGTTGACCGTGAACGAATCGATAGAATGGAAGCGGGTTTAATTGCATCGGGTATGCGTAACATTCAGCTTTTCGAGCTCGCAACACAGGCCGATACTGACGTTCATGGAATGACAGCGTCGGGTATGATAGTGATTAACCCACCATGGAAATTAAAGCAAACAATGGATGCGGTATTACCAGAACTTGTTTCATTATTAAGCGACAGCAGTGGTTTTTATCGTAGCGAGCAATTAGTTGAAGAATAATTCCTTTTCAATACAAAAACGCCCAGCAATTGCTGGGCGTTTTTAATTTTACCGCTATTAATTCATGTAAGTAGCTGCAAAGGTCGCTAGTGGCTCGTCACTATCATCTAGCAAGGTTAATTGCTCACCATTGATAGAGTATTTAGCAGTGGCTGCTAGTGTTGCTGACATGGCTGCTTCGATATCCATTTGTGCTACACACATTCTTTCGGTGATAGCTAATGGTTTGAAGGTCAGCATTTGCTCATTAACTTCGTAATTACCTGAGAAGTTATTACAGCCTAAGTAACCACTGGTTGAACCATCGTCTTTAAACTGCACGAAGGGTTCTTTATTTTCAACAGTGATTGTTTCACCGCTAATTGTAACTGCTTTCCAGTAGGTATTTGTTAAAGTAACATCGGGTTTTTTAGCCGATACTTTTGTCACTGTTACCTTGTAAACATCGCCCGATACATCTTCAGCAAATGGGTTATTGTGAGTGGTGCTAATGTAAAGTAATTTACCTTGATTCTCTATGCGCGCACTTACACTATAACGGTGACGGTCAGCAATTTTGCTTTCATCATATTCGAGTTCCACGCTGTATGGTGGGGCGCCGTTTAATTCAATTTCTTGTTCGCTGAGTACGTCAGCTTTGGCATCCATTTTTGAAACATCAGCCAACTGTACTTTTAATACCGAACCAGGGGGGAGCATGCTACGGTCTAAATAAGTAACTTGAGTATTTAGGGTTTTCATTGTTGATTGTTCAGCCTGTGGTGCACCTGAGTCTTCACCACAACCTGTTAATACTAAGCTGCTCCCTAAGATCATTAAACTGCATAGAGAAGCGCGTTTGAAAGATGAGATGGTATCCGAAGCCATGATTGTTTCCTTGCGTTTTTAGGGGTATGCGTCTTTGTTTTAAAGTTAGCATAAAGTTCGCTGACTTAATCATAGCTTAATTAACAAAAAATGGGCACTAGGCCCATTTTCGTCATAACGAGTCGCTTTATGAAAATAAAGCGTATTAGAGTAATCGTTACTTTTTCACGTATTTGGTGAGGATAACAATTCGCTGCCCGTCAACACGACCTTCGATGTGCTCAGGGTTGCTTGTTAAACCGATGTTTCTTACTGCTGTGCCACGTTTAGCAACAAGGCTACTGCCTTTAACAT
Organism: Pseudoalteromonas apostichopi; assembly: GCF_030297135.1. Taxonomy (NCBI): domain Bacteria; kingdom Pseudomonadati; phylum Pseudomonadota; class Gammaproteobacteria; order Alteromonadales; family Pseudoalteromonadaceae; genus Pseudoalteromonas; species Pseudoalteromonas apostichopi. The sequence goes on along the minus strand of NZ_AP028065.1, from coordinate 1,373,516 downwards.
CAAGATCTTTAATTAGAGTTACAGTGTCACCTGCTTGAAGTACAACGCCATTACTGTCGATGTGTTTAATATCATCGTCTTCCGCAAGTGCTGTTTGTGCCCACTTTAGCGTGTCTTCTTCTAAATAAATCATGTCTAGAGCATCTTGTGCCCAGCCGTTATCGGCCGCTAAACGTTTTAACATGCGATAAGCCACTACTTGTACTGCAGGTGTTTGACTCCACATACTATCATTTAAACAATGCCAGTGGTTTGCAGTTAGATCGGCATTATTCTCAATTTGATCTTTACAAGTTTGGCAAACATAAATGCATTTATCAGAATGAGCCTCTGTAACAGGTGGCACCTCGTAAACAGATAGGTTATCTGTAGCGGTGCAAAGTTCACATTGGTTATTACTGCGTTCGATTAGTGCTTGTTCAATGCTCATAGGAGACTCTTTTTAGTTAACAAGGTAAGAAAAACAGCGCGCATTATAGCAAAAGCAGGTCCAAAGCGGAATATCCCTAATTATTGTAGGGATATGCTTTTTGTGTATTTATTGATTATGGCATCTAAGCTGCCAGAGTTTTTAAGCTCTTTAATAGCTGCATTTATTTTTGGTAGCAATAGCTGATGTTCACTACGCAGGCGAATTTTTAAGTTTCCCAGCGAATGTAAAGCGCCAAAGCCAATATCAACATTAAATTGCTCAGCCCAGTATTGTGCCGGAAGTTTGTCTATTATGACAACTTCGATACGCTGCATTTTTAATGCTTTTATTAGTTGTTTTTCAGAATGAAAATCAACGCGCTTAAAGCGATTGTCATCGTAGTAGTAATAGCCTAAGACAGTACCCACTGGCTGATTATTAATATTGTTAAGTTGCTGCCATTGAGTCACAGAGTTTTTTAAACTGACCAGGTACTCCTCAATGACAAACAGGGTATCTGAATAAATAAATTGCGGGTTTTGTTTTTCTGCTTGGCTTAGCCATTCAGGGCTAAGAACATCAAAGTCGATGTCTCCTTGGTGTAGGTATTTTACAGTCCTTTTTGCAGGAAGTTCGATATGCTGCACTTGAATATCAGCAAGCTGCATAACTTGCTTAATCATTTCGGGTAGGATCCCAGGGGTGTTGTTGTCGTTGATGTAATAAGGATAATAGTTACCCGAGCCAGTAACATTGTATTTTAATACCGGTTGCTGCTCAGCAAAAACTACTGGTGAGAGCAAAAGTAAAATTAATAAAGTCGAGTTAAAAAAGCTCAATGGTCTGATTGAATACGTTTTCATGTACCTAGTTTGGTTGGGTTTTTGTTTTTTAGCAAGGTAAACATCTTTCACTATACTTATAACAATAGTAATGTGGAGATAGCCACATCTAAGTGAGAAGTAGAATGTCAGAATTAAGTATTGAAGGTAACAAAAGTCAGAGTGTGACTCAGTATATAGCACGGCAGCCAATATTTAATGCTGATAGAAGTTTGTATGCATACGAATTACTGTACAGAGAATCGAGCGACAATGTTTTTCCGGTAGGCACGAGTGATGGTCAAGCGACAGGGCGGCTGTTTTTTAATGCGTTGATGCTGATGGGGCTCGAAAAGCTAACGGGGTTTCAACCCGCGTTTATCAACCTATCAACCGACGCTATTTTGGATGACTTTCCAAAGCTGTTGCAACCACGCAGTGCGGTTATCGAAATCGTTGAACGAGCGACGAGTATTCCTAAAGTAGTGAACCGCGTTAAGCAGTTAAAGCAAGAAGGCTACTTGTTCGCTTTAGATGATTACGATGGCACTGATAAATGGCAAGATATCTTACCTTTGATGGATTTTATTAAGCTTGAAGTAACGCAGCCGATTATCAAAACCAACATGATGATCAAAAAACTAAAACGCAGCTTCCCTGATACCACTATCATAGTTGAACGTATTGAAAATTATGAAGATTTTGAGCAGTTAAAAACCGCTGGTTGTGATCTGTTCCAAGGGTACTTTTTTGCCAAACCAGAACTTTTAAGTTTTGGAAATGTTGAACCATCAAAAGTTGCCGTACTTGAATTACTCAATTGCACTGCACAAACTGATTTAAATTTTGATGCTATTCAACAACGTGTTGCTAAAGATTTAGGGCTTACCGCACGCATTTTAAAGTTAGTTAATGCGCGAGCTAGCAGCACCCAACAAACTATTCGTTCGATCTCGCAAGCGGTTATTTATCTTGGTGAAGATGCGATTAGGCAATTTGTGCGTGTATTAGCACTTAGCGAATTAGGTAATGATAAACCGCAGGAGCTGACAAAACTTGGTTTAACAAGGGCAAAATTTATCTCTTTGATGCTTGAGCCAGGTGGGAAAGAGCTTGCTGAGCAAGGGTATTTGGTTGGGCTACTTTCTGTGCTTGATGCTATTTTAGATATGGAACTTGATACCATAGCAAAAGAGTTTTCGCTTGGTAGTGAGCTCTCTAGCGCTCTTTTAAACTTTAATGGGATGCAAGGTGCAAGCTTACAACTCACGAAAGCGGTAGAGGAAGAGCAATGGGAAACGGCTCATGAGTTGCTAATGATGATTCGTCCTGCCTCAAAAATGGATGTAGTTTTTCAAGCCATGTACGATGCTCGTGCATATGCAGATGACGTTTTCGTAAGCTTATCTTCGGTTACAGACTAAAAGTGCAGAGTTCGCTATGATGCGGGCTCTGTGTATCAAAAAGGTTTGTAAATAATGCGTTTAGCTTTACAGGTAGTGACCATCTTAGTTGCTTTGGCGTTACTTATACCAGGAGTAACCCAGCCGGTACTTACCCTTGAAGGAAAAATCGATAAATCTAAGCTTGCTAAAACAGGTATTGAAATGATTGCCGATGAAGGCGACCGGAATACCCGTAGTGTACTAATGATGGCATCAAGCATGTTGGGGCTTGATAGGCTCGAAGGTGAAATTGATGCCTATAAAAAAACACGCAGCATTTGGGGTACCGTGAATGAGCTTGCTAATAACAAAAACTACCTTGTCGCCGCGCTTGTTGCCTTGTTTTCCATAGTGATCCCCACTTTAAAATTGCTGATGCAATTGTTTTATTGTTTCTTACCTATGAATAAAATTAAACATTTACTCGGTCAACTCATACAAGGACTAAGTAAATGGAGCATGGTCGATGTGTTTGTGATTGCATTGATCGTGTCTTATTTAGCTGGCAACGCCGATGGGCAAATGGGCGAACTTATAAAAATGCATGCCGAACTGGGGGATGGATTTTGGTATTTTACTGGTTACTGCCTGTTTGCTATTGCTGCCAGCAATAGTATTAAAATAGATAAACCCTTGTCGAGCGCGTAAATTTCGGGCTACAATTTGGGCAATTAATTTTTAAGGTATTATGATGACGCGACTTTCAAGCTACTTATTGATAGCTATGATGCTGCTCACTTTTGTGGCTCAGTCAGTTGCGTCTGTTGCTATGGTATGTGATATGCCACATGGCAGCATGCAAATGGATCATCATGCTAATATGAATGCTGACAGCGACATGAGTGATATGGATTGTTGCCATGAAGATGCAATGGATAACAGCGATTGCGCGTGTCCGTTTAATGCCTGTACAGCTCACTCACTCCTTCCGTTAAATGATTTAGTTGTTAAATCAATTAAGCAATCCGAAAAAGTCACAGTGTTAGGCGCCAGCCAGCTTAGTTTCCACGCAAGTTCTTTATATCGTCCACCTATTACTGCTTAAGCAGGATAGGTCTGTCTAAAATTCAGTAAAACGCTGAAATACACCTCATTCTGCACCCAAAATCTATTGTTTTTTAACCATTTTTAAGATTTTTGGAGCATGTGATGACTCACAGAAAATTGATTAAGGCGCTTTCTCTAGGCGTAGTATTGATAACCTCAAGTTTAGTGAAAGCAGAGCCGTTGGCACTCAATCAGGTGATTGATTATGCACTGACTCACGAGCCTTGGTTGCAGGCGAATAAATACCAGCAGCAGGCGATAGAAGCGCAAAGTATTGCTGCAGGCACTTTACCAGACCCAGTATTAACTGTCGGACTAATGAATTTACCAACCGATGGCTTTGCCTTTGATCAAGAAGGTATGACGCAATTTAAAGTGGGCTTGTCGCAGCAGTTTAGTCGAGGTGATAGCCTTGCCTTGCAGCAGCAGGCATTAAGGCAATCAGCTGAGCAATATCCTTGGCTTAGAGCAGATCGTCAAGCCCAGGTTAAAGCCATTGTTAGCGAAGCCTGGCTAAATGCCTATCGCGCGCAAAAAAGCATTCAATTAATCAACCAAGATAAAGCTTTATTCAATCAATTAATTGATATTACTGAGGCAAGTTACGCCAATACACTTGGTGCGACTCGCCAGCAGGATATTATTCGCGCTCAACTAGAGCTCACTCGTCTTGAAGATAAGCTAGTGATGTTAGAGCAGCAGTTTGATAGTGCCAAAAAGCGACTAGCTCAATGGCTACCGATTGACATGTTAAACGGTGCTGTAAGCGATGAAAATATAAAGGTGGCCGCATTAATGCCTTATCAAGAGCTTGCTCCATCAGGGGTGATAGAAGTGTTGATGGCTCATCCCGCAATTATTGCTATTGAGCATGCTTTGCGTGCTAAGAATACACAAGTGCAAGTGGCAGAAGAAGCGTATAAGCCTCAATTTGGAATGAACCTAGGCTATGGCTATCGTGAAGACACGCCTATGGGGGACTCGCGCGCTGACTTACTCTCAATAGGGGTTAGTGTTGATTTACCTCTCTTTACAGATAACCGTCAGGACCAACAAGTTAATGCTGCGATAGCTAGTGCAGAGGCGGTAAAAACTAACAAACTTATTACCCTACAAAAACTACAAGGTCAGTATTTTAAAGAGTTAAGCCAGTTAAGCCGGCTAGCCCAGCGCAAAGCGCTGTATCAGCAACAGCTATTACCGCAAATGGCAGAGCAAGCTGAGGCGACATTAAATGCTTACACTAACGATGCTGGTGACTTTTCAGAAGTGATGCGTGCACGCATCAGCGAACTTAATGCGAAAATTGATGCGTTAAATATCGAAGTAGATAAACAAATAACCCTCGCTCGCCTTAACTATTACGCGGCGGCAAAAGATAGCCAAATAAATGCGGCACAAAGCCAAGGAGTTACCTATGAATAACACAGTCAAATTAGTTGTCGCTTTGGCGGTAGGTGCTGCATTGGCAACGGCTGTAAACAAACTTGCTGAGCAAGATCATGCAACTATGCCTAGCGCTGAAAAAAAGCCGCTATATTGGGTGGCACCTATGGATAGCAACTACCGTCGTGATGAGCCAGGTTTATCGCCGATGGGTATGGAATTGGTGCCTGTTTATGAGGAACAAAGCAGCGCTGAAGACAGCCCAGGTACTGTGAGAATCTCACCAGCCGTAGTGAATAACTTAGGGGTAAGAACAGCGCCAGTGCGTTTTAAATCATTACAAAGCACAGTTGATACGGTTGGCTATGTGCAATATGACCAAGACCAATTAGTGCATATTCATCCTCGTGTCGAAGGCTGGATCGAAACTTTATATGTAAAGGCTGCGGGTGACCAAGTTAAGCAAGGCGAGCCTCTTTATACCTTGTATTCTCCACAGTTAGTGAATGCACAGGAAGAGCTACTGCTTGCCCTTAAACGTAACAATGCGGTACTTATTCGTGCGGCTAAAGCGCGCTTAGCCTCATTAAATGTTTCTGACGATTTTATTGCGCGATTAGAGCAAAGCCAAAAGGTTAGGCAAAACATAACCTTTTATGCCAAACAAAGTGGCGTATTGGATGAGCTAAATATCCGCGAAGGTTTTTATGTGAAACCGGGCACCACCATGATGAGTATCGCTCACCTAGAAGAAGTGTGGGTTGAGGCAGAAGTTTTTGAGCGTCAAGCTGGCCTTATTCATAAAGGCTTGCCAGTTACCATGAGCTTAGATTATTTACCGGGTAAACGTTGGCAAGGGAAGGTCGATTACATCTATCCAACCCTTGATGAGAAAAACCGTACTCTTCGTGTACGCCTTCGCTTTGCTAACCAAGATGGCCTACTAAAACCGAATATGTTTGCTGAAGTGAGTATTATTACTAAGCCGACTGAGCCGCAATTAGTCATCGCAAAAGAAGCGGTGATCCGCACTGGTAGCCAAGACCGTGTCGTGATTGATTTAGGCGAAGGCCGCTTTAAGTCAGTCGCTGTGACGTTAGGCCGCAGTGATAATCATGACGTCGAGATTTTATCAGGCTTACTGAAAGACGATAAGGTGGTTATTTCAGCGCAGTTCTTAATCGACTCAGAATCAAGCAAAAGCTCTGACTTTATGCGTATGCAAGAACCAGATAGTGACAGCGCAATGGTGAATGGCGTGATCAACAGCATTGACCGTGAAGCCAGAACTGCTGTAATCAGTCGTGAAGCCATCCCCAAGTGGGGCCGAGAGGCCGCAACCATGGAATTTCACTTTTCGCCGCGCATTGATATGTCTAGTTTGCAAAGCGATGATGAAGTGCATTTTACTTTTAAGTTAGTGGACGGTGAGTTTATGATTTTTGACATCATGACCATGAGCCATCCTATGCAAGGAGAAATGCAATGATAGCAGCCGTGATCCGTTGGTCAGTCGGGAATCGCTTCTTTGTATTACTGCTGTCTTTAATGTTGGCAGGTTTTGGGGTTTTTTCTTTAAAGAATACCCCAGTTGATGCCTTACCTGACTTATCTGATATACAGGTTATTGTAAAAACCTCTTACCCAGGACAAGCGCCGCAGGTAGTGCAAGACCAAGTGACGTTTCCGATCACTACGGCAATGTTGTCGGTGCCGGGGGCTGAAACGGTCAGGGGTTTTTCGTTCTTTGGTGACTCTTACGTGTACGTTATTTTTAACGAAGATACCGACCTTTATTGGGCTCGTAGTCGAGTACAAGAGTATTTGAGTCAAGTAAGTGCTCGCTTACCCGATTCAGCTAGGCCAGAACTTGGCCCAGACGCAACAGGTGTGGGTTGGATTTACCTTTATGCGCTGGTGGATAAAACTGGCAAACACGATACTAGCCAGCTACGAAGTCTGCAAGATTGGTTTTTAAAGTTTGAACTGCAAACTGTGCCAGGTGTATCAGAAGTGGCTTCTGTTGGTGGTATGGTTAAGCAGTATCAGGTTAATGTCGACCCCGACAAATTACGAGCATATGGTATTCCACTGAGTTTAATTCAAACAGCGATTAAACAAGGTAACCAAGAGCGCGGTGCCTCAGTGGTCGAAATGGCTGAAGCCGAATACATGGTATCAAGCACAGGTTATATTAAAGGTGTTGCCGATTTAGAAGCCATCCCACTTGGTACCAATGCCAATGGTACACCACTGCAATTACGCGATGTGGCCGATATTAAACTTGGGCCGCAAATGCGCCGTGGGATTGCCGAACTTAACGGCGAGGGCGAAGTGACAGGTGGTGTGGTGGTGATGCGCTTTGGAGAAAACGCTGAAGCGACCATCAAATTAGTAAAGGAAAAGCTAGAGTCGCTCAAAAAAGGCCTGCCAGAGGGCGTTGAAATCATCCCTGTGTACGACCGTTCAAACCTTATTACACAAGCACTTGATAACTTAAGTTCAAAGTTAATTGAAGAATTAATTGTCGTGGCCTTAGTGTGTGTGGTGTTTTTATTCCATATACGTTCATCGATAGTTGCCATTATCACGCTGCCAATGGGGATTTTAACGGCTTTTGTGGTTATGTATTGGCAAGGTATAAATGCCAACATCATGTCGCTTGGCGGGATAGCGATTGCGATTGGTGCAATGACAGATGGCGCTATCGTGATGATAGAAAATATGCATAAACATATGGAGAAAACTCCACTGACCGACGAAAACCGCTGGCAAGTAGTGATGGACTCAGCCGCAGAAGTGGGGCCCGCGTTATTCTTTAGTTTATTAATTATCACAGTCAGTTTTATGCCAGTGTTTATTTTAGAAGCACAAGAAGGGCGTATGTTCTCGCCGCTGGCTTACACAAAAACCTATGCAATGGCGGCCTCGGCTGGTCTAGCGATTACACTGGTGCCGGTATTAATGGGCTACTTTATTCGCGGTAAGGTTATTTCGGAGCAGAAAAACCCTGTAAACCGCTTATTGGTGGCAGCGTATAAACCCTTGTTAAATGCGGTGTTAAAAGCGCCGAAAACAACACTGGTATTGGCTTTAGTTTTGGCAGTTATCGGCTTTTACCCGGTTAATAAAATTGGAAGTGAGTTTATTCCTCCTCTTGATGAGGGGGACTTGATGTATATGCCAACTACTTATCCTGGTATTTCAATTGGTAAGGCCCGTGAAATTTTACAACAGACCGACAAATTAATTGCCAGTGTGCCAGAGGTTGAGTCGGTATTTGGTAAAGTTGGTCGTGCAGATACTGCGACAGATCCAGCGCCGCTAACCATGATCGAAACCTTTATTCAGTTAAAGCCAAAGTCACAGTGGCGCGAGGGTATGACAACCGAGAAACTTAAAAAAGAGCTCGATAATCTGGTTAAGTTCCCAGGGCTCACCAATGCGTGGGTTATGCCAATCAAAACGCGAATCGACATGCTTGCCACTGGTATTAAAACGCCTGTGGGGATCAAAGTTGCAGGGCCAAAGCTGAGTGAAATTCAAAAAATCGGTGAGCAAATTGAAGTCATCTTAAAAGATTTACCGGGCACAGCTTCGGTTTACTCAGAGCGCGTTGCCGGTGGTCGCTACATCAAAGTCGATATCAACCGTGAAAAAGCAGCACGGTACGGTTTGAACATTGCTGATGTGCAACAGGTCGTTGCCACCGCTATCGGTGGTATGAATGTGACCGAAACGGTTGAAGGGCAAGAGCGTTACCCTGTTAACTTGCGTTACCCGCAAGATTATCGTGACTCGCCAGAAGAGCTTAAGTTGTTACCCATTGTGACGCCAAATGGACAACGTATTGCATTGGCTGACGTTGCTCATGTTTTTATTGAAGATGGTCCGCCGGGTATTAAAAGTGAAAATGCACGTATCAATGGCTGGAGCTTAATTGATATTGAAGGCAGTGATATCGGCAGTTATGTTGAGCATGCGCAACAAGCACTGCATGAGCAACTCGAGCTACCTGCTGGTTACTCAATTACATGGGCGGGGCAATATGAATATATGGAGCGCGCAAAAGCCAAACTCAGTTACGTATTGCCACTAACTTTGGCAATTATTGTGGTGCTGTTATATCTCAATTTTAGAAGTTTTATTGAGGTGGCAATGATCATGCTGACCTTACCACTTGCGATGATAGGCGGTATTTGGTTGATGTACCTTGAAGGCTTTAATTTCTCGGTCGCTGTTGGGGTTGGCTTTATTGCCCTAGCAGGGGTTGCCGTAGAAATCGGCGTGATCATGCTGGTTTATCTCAATCAAGCGTATCAAGATGCCAAAGCGCAATCAGCACAGTTTACGGTTACAGAGCTGCGCCAAGCAATTATCAATGGTGCAGGCCTTCGGGTTAGGCCTGTGATGATGACAGTTGCCACTATTATCATAGGTTTATTACCTGTGCTGTATGGTACTGGAACGGGAAGCGAGGTGATGAGCCGAATTGCAGCGCCGATGGTTGGCGGGATGCTCAGTGCCATTGTTTTAACGCTACTCGTGTTACCTGCACTTTATTTTATATGGCGTAAACGCCACCTATAAATTTTACAGTCAGTGTGTAACTTGTACGCTTTTACTTGCTTCAAGTTACACTTTTTATTTTTAAGGCGCTGATAATTAATGTTTTTTCTAATGGTGTGATTTATGCAAAGTCATATTAAATTGATTTTGATAAGGAATACACATGCAAGTTAAAACAATACAACAAGTTTATGATTGGACCGTGTTATTTCATACTCAAATGGCAGCCAATTTCCACAGCGTTAAAGATTTACTGGACGAGCATAATCAAATGCTGGTGGATTATTATCTGCAATATGAGAAGAAACTAGCAGAAGATCTCGTTGGCTTTAAAGCAATTACTGAGATAAACACGCTAGATACGTATTGCTATGAGTATTTTGCTGAAAACCCTGAGCTAATTACCTTCAACGATATCAGCACAGATCAGCAAATTGATGAAAAGGCGATTCAGGTTTACTTAACCACGCAACACCAAAAAGTAATCGACTTATACGAGTACTTGGTATCGCGCGCTGATACAGAGCAAAGCAAAGAAAAGCTTGAGCGATTGCTAGAGCTTGAGCATCAAGGCCTTAAGCAAATGATGCAAAGCTCAAACCGCCATATGGATATGTAGTATACCCAAACCACCTCAAGATGCAGAATTCAGCGTTTCACAGGTGCTTAATATCAAGGCGTTACTTTGCAAGAATGGCAGTCCCTTTTAAGAAGTAACAACGATGAGAGTAAGTACCTGTGAAGCGCCCAACGGGTTGGTTTAAAAGCGATTTATACTGCGTTATCGATCTTAACAATAGAACCACTATTACTTGCAATCAATGCCTTGCCTAAATCGCTTTTAATTCCAACTGAAACTTACATCTTGAGGTGGTTTGGGTATATATTAATCCGCTTAATGAAAATCGAGTAAGAAGCCGACCTTCTTAAGGTATTTTTGCTCTTGCTGTAAGTCAGCTAAAAGCAAGGTATGTTCTTTGAGCCACTTATTGTGAAACTTTAGGAACATACTATTTTGCTTGGCTGTTATCTCAAGCTTAAAACCTTGATCGGTAATACGCTTTTGATTCAACAGTACCGCTAAGCGCAAAATCACAATAAGTTGTAATATTTCATAATGCTGCATTGTATGCAGTGCCGGAAACTCTTCTAAACGGATCTTTTTCCGATAAAAGCGGATCATGCAACTGAGCAAGGTTTGCTGTTGCTGCGTAAACCCTGGTAATTGGCTATTCGCAACGATGTACGCACTATGCTTATGTATTCCTGATGAATTTACCCCTAAGCCAATTTCATGCAGCTGCGCGGCCCAATCCAGTAAGTTGATATAGTCCGGATCAGTAAATTGCCATGCACCTTTTACTTGTTCAAACAGCCATTTTGCAGTTTTAGATACGCGGTTAGCATGCTCTTTATCTATGGCGTTACGTTCAGACAGGTTCTCTATGGTATTAGTGCGAATATCTTTATGGGCGAGCTTTTGCTGCATTTCATGAAGTAAACCTTCACGAAGAGAAAAGTCGCTGTATTGCATTGCTTCTATTTTAAATAGCTTAAATACTGCAATCAATATCGCTAAACCACCACAAATACTGACTTGTCGCTCAGCTGTGAGACCTTCAATTTGTAGCGCCTGAATTTGTTTAGCAGCAATAAACTGGGTTTTTAATTCTAGTAATCTCTCAAGCGTGATTAACTGTTGCTCGGCATCATTGGCGTTAATCATGGCAAGGATTGATTTAATTGTGCCAGATGTCCCTACTACAGATTGCCAGCCAGCCGATAAGTAGTTGGCAAAGATCACTTCGAGTTCTTGTTCTGCGCGAACCTCTGCTTTATCAAAGCGCTTAGCTGTAATTTGCCCATCAGCGAAAAACTGCTTGGTATAGCTGACACATCCCATGTTTCGACTAGCTAGTAGCTTGTGTTTAAAATGTTTGCCAATTATGAGCTCAGTACTGCCACCACCAATATCAATAACTAAGCGATTTTCATCATGATGAATGTAATGGGCGACACCTTGATAAATTAAGCGCGCCTCTTCTTGCCCTGAGATCACTTCAATCGGGTAGTTAAATACCCTACTTGCTTGGGTTAAGAACGAATGAATATTTTTAGCGCGGCGTAATGTGTACGTCGCGGCAACTTTGACATTCTCGATGGGAAAGTCCTGTAAGGTGGTCGCAAATTGTTTAAGGATGGCTAGAGCACGTTCAATAGCTTCTTGGCTTAAGTGATTTTTATCATCCAAACCGTCAGCTAAGTAAACGCGCTGCTTTTCTTTGTGTAAGATCTGCAAAGAGCCATCGACCTCTCTTGCCACCACTAAATGAAAACTGTTTGAGCCTAAATCAACGGCAGCTATTGAGGGATAATCATTCATTATTATAGTTACTTTCCCATTTTTTAAGGTGGTCATAAATGGCAATTTGTGAGCGAATTTTCTTACGATTACCACGGCGCACATAGCTATTTTTTTGCTCACTATCGATTATGCGTGCTTTTGTTCTATCTTTAAACTGTAGTTCAAGAATATCAATGATAAGCTGTTTTAATTTTTTATCATAAATTGGAGTGGCCACTTCAACACGATGATCTAGGTTACGGGTCATCCAGTCAGCTGATGAAATATATACTTTTTCATCACCATTATTATGAAACACCATAACCCGCGGATGCTCTAAAAAGCGGTCAACGATACTAATGATACGAATGTTATCATTTGCGACAGAGGGTACTAACGAACACATACCACGCACTATAATACGAATTTTTACGCCACGTCTTGCGGCAAAATAAAGGTGATCAACCAGCTCTTTATCGACAAGGTTGTTTATTTTTAAAGTAATTCGCCCAGCCTTACCGTGCTCTACATTGCTAATTTCTGCATCTATCAGTGAGATGATAGTTTGCCTTGCATTGACTGGCGAGATCATCAAATGATCAAACTGAAATGGCTTATAACTACTTTCAATGAATTTAAAAACGCTATCGCATTCTTCGCTAATACTTTCATGCTTAGTGAATAAGCTAAAGTCAGTGTATATTTTGGCTGTTTTTTCGTGAAAGTTACCTGTGCCAATGTGTGCGTACTTCACTATGTTGTTTTTTTCTTTACGGTGAATGACACATAACTTGCTGTGTACTTTAAGTGCTGGGATACCAAAGATCACTTTAACACCAGCATTACTGAGTGTTTTTGCCCATTCGATATTATTTTGTTCATCAAAGCGCGCTTTAAGCTCGACCATGACAGTTACATGTTTGCCATTTTTGGCGGCATTAATGAGCGTAGAAACTAGACGAGACTGACTGGCTACACGGTAAATATTGACCTTAATTTGTGTCACATCCGGATCAAAGGCTGCTTGGCGTACAAACTCAAGTAAATGGTTAAAAGTGTGATATGGGTAATACAGCAAAATATCTTGCTCTGAGATGGCATCAAACACACTCGAGTGATTATTAAAGGCCGTGCTTTGTAACGCTGGTAGTGGTTTGTTTTCTAAGTACTGGCGGCCAACATTCGGAAACGCAATAAAATCGCGGAAGTTACGGTAACGACCACCGGGGATCAGCGCATCATGTTGACTAATATTAAGGCGTTTTTTCATCACTTTAAGCATTTCAGCTGGCATACTTTCGTCATAAACAAGACGCACAGGTTCAGCATAAATACGTTGCTTTAGTCCTTTCGACATTTTATCGAGCAAGCCTTCTTCAAGCTCGTCATCTAAATTGTACTCGGCATCACGAGTTAGTTTAATGGCATAACATTGAATATCATCAAAGCTAAAGAAGCTGCTAAACACATCGCGAATAAAGTAGGCGATGATGTCATCAAGCATCACAATAGTTTTATGACGGCGTGTTTTCTCTGGTGGCAAAATAACAAAGCGAGATACGCGGTCAGTTGGCACCTCCATCATGGCATAATGACTTTTTTGATTGGTCATTTCGACAAACAAATAGGTCATGGTGTCGTTTATTTGATCTGAATAGTCTTTCTTTTCAGTGAGTAAAATTGGCAGTATATGTTGTAGCACATTGTCGTGGAAAAACTTTTTCAGCCAGGTTAAATGAAATTCAGATAGTTTCTCTGGTAGCTCTACGTGAATATTGTGCTCGTTTAAATCATTCAAAATATCTTTATGAATTTGATTAAACTTTTTACCAAGCAGTAGCACTTTACTTTGGATCTGATGAAGTAGTATTTCGTCTTCTTCAAAGTTCGCATCAGGAATTTTATTAAGTAAAATTCGACGCTTTACATCGGCTACACGTACTCTGAAAAACTCATCCATGTTGTTTGAGTAAATACCTAAAAAGCGCATGCGCTCAATAATCGGGTTCGATTTATCTTTGGCTTCTTGCAGCACGCGTTCATTAAAAGACAGCCAACTAAGCTCTTTAGCAAAGTAGTTTACAGCTTGAGAAGAAGAATGTGATGCGTTCATCTGGTTTTCCAACGTTTATAACTAGTTAGAATATAGAGGATGCAGATGACGGTTGTATTAAAATACTCAAGCTGCCTCTAGATACCGTTTCAGTTGGAATTAAAAGCGATTTAGGCAAGGCATTGAATGCAAAGAATGGTTGCTCCCTTGTTAAATTCAATAACGCAGAATAAATCGCTTTTAAAACCAACCCATAGGGCGATTCTCTGGGGCTTACTCTCTGCGTTGTTACTTTTTAAAAGGGAATGCCATTCCTGCAAAGTAACGCCTTGATATTAAACCCCAGAGAAACGCTGAATTCTGTATCTAGAGGTAGTTTGAGTATTCAACATGTCGGTTTTGTGACATGTATGTCATTAATTTTAAAGCTTAGTTTAAGCTCGGATGTCCCTATAGACTTGTTTGTTATGCGTCCTCAATATCAACAATTAGGTCTGTGGTAATAGACTCAAGTGCAGTGATTACTTCGTCTTTGTTCATGCCTATTGGTAAAGCAACGGTGGCAACAGCACTAAAAATAGGTACCCCCCAGTTAGGTGCACTTTGTTGTTTTGAATTTAGATGAGTGATATTCGCACCTTTATGGCGAATAACGCTGGCTAACTCTTGCACAATGCCTGGTCTGTCATTTCCTGTGATAACAAAATTAATCTGTTCAGACTTTTCTTCAGGTAGTATTTCGGCACCGCGTTCAATTCTAATTTCTAAATACGGCAGGCTATGTAGTGCATCTTGCAGCTCTTGCAGATGTTCTTCGGGGACTGCGGCTTCAATAATTCCTGCAAAGTGGCCTGCAAGATGGCTCAAGTTACTGCTTAACCAATTACCATGGTGGTTTAAAATCGTAGCTGAGAGGTCTTCAACCAGGCCGGGTTTATCTGGTCCTAAAATAGTAATTACTAACTGCTTCATACTTATATCTCTATAAAAATGCCTCTGAAAAATGCGAAAAAAGGAAGGAGGCGTTGGTTTAAAAATGATTCTTATTGTCGAAAAAATAAGTCTTATTGAGTATTGATGTAGTTTTATTGTTTGTCCAATTTTTTCCATATAGTTATAAAAAATTAGTTATAACAATTTGTTAGCTTGTGAATTTGGTCGTTATAAATACGCAGAACAATGTCGCAATTTGGTCATTTGTTAACGTTAAAATACGTTCCTTAAATACATGCTTTATTACACTGAATTATGACGTTTGTAACATTACTGTCATCTTGGTGAAATATAATGCGCGCAACGTTAAGTTTTAAGGGTGTTTTGATGACTTCCAATCCGAATAAACCTACCTTTCATACGGATAGAAGCCGTCTATTTAAAGACAGGTTTGCCAAGTGGGGTATTTCCGCAGGTGGCGTAATGGTGCTAGTAGCACTACTACTCATATTCTTTTACCTTCTTTATGTTGTTCAACCTATTTTTGAGTCAGCAAAAGTAGAGACACGTAACAGTGTAAAACTACAAAATGCGTCAGAAGTTGTTGGTCTTGGCATTGAAGAGCAAACAGAAGTTGCCTTTTTACTTGGTGAAAAAGGTAATGTTGACTTTTACAGTGTTGAAAAAGAGCAGTTTGGTAAAAAGATCACCACTCTTAATACAGAATTACCTAGCGATGTAAGCAGCTTTGCAAGCTCTGCACCGTTCCAAGGTCAATACGCATATGGCCTTGAAAATGGTTCTGTTGTTGTGGTTGCACCAAAATTCTTAGTGACATTCCCTAACAACCAACGTCAATTAACACCACGTTTAGATTACCCGCTGGGTGATTTGGCGCTAGAGGTCGATGACCAAGGTGCGGCAATCACTAAATTTGCATTTAGCCACTATGAAGATAAAACAGCGGTTGTTGCTTTAACGGCTGATAGGCGCGTTTTGTTTAGCAGCTTTGTAGGTGAAGAAAACATGTTCACTGGCGAAGTTGAGTGGGTTGTTGAACGAACTGAGCTTGATATTGAAGGTCGTGTTGATGAGCTATTAATCTCACCTGATACAACACGTACATTCGTGCGATCAGCAAATCAAATTTACGTATACGATACGCGTTACCCTTCAGAGGTTGAGCAAATCCAACTGCTTGCTGCGAACGAAGAAAACGCGAACCTAGTTTCAACTCAACTATTAGCTGGTGCAAACTCACTGATGCTTGCCAACGATAATGGTGAAGTATCTCAGTGGTTTGAAGTAAACACTGAAGATGGCCGTGAGTTCCAAAAGATTCGTGCATTTGAAACCAGCAAGCAATCTAAACTAAACATTTTTACAGAATTCTACCGACGTACTTTCTTCACAACAGGTGCTAACGGTGAGCTAGGTATTTATTACACAACTAGCGATGCCAAACTGTGGCAAGGTAAAGTAAGTGAAGGTCCAATTCAAAACTTTGCAATTGCACCACGTTCTAACGCGGCATTGATTCTTGCAGATGACGCGTTGAAAGTAATTGAAATTCATAATGAGCATCCAGAAGTAACTTGGTCTGCACTATGGCAAGAAGTATGGTACGAAGGTTATCCAGAGCCGGGTTATATCTGGCAGTCAACGTCGGCAAGTGATGACTTTGAATCTAAGTTCTCATTAGTGCCAATTTCATTCGGTACGATTAAAGCTGCAATGTACGCGATGTTATTTGCGGTACCCATTGCACTTTCAGCGGCAATTTACACGGCGTACTTTATGTCGAGTGAACTACGTAAAGTAGTTAAACCGACTGTAGAAATCATGGAAGCATTACCAACGGTAATTCTAGGCTTCTTAGCAGGTCTTTGGTTAGCACCATTAATTGAAGAACATTTACCAGCGATTGTCGGATTATTAGTGTTGCTGCCAATTGGTATCTTATTAACCGCATTTGGCTGGAACAAATTACCGGCGTCTATCCGTCACCGTGTTCCTGAAGGTTCTCACTCAATATTACTGATTCCAGTTGTTATCTTTATTGGTTGGCTATCGTTTGCGATGAGTAACTCAATTGAGTTATGGATGTTTGACGGTAATGTGCGTCAGTACTTAACCAATGAATTAGGTATGACATTCGACCAACGTAACTCGTTAGTTGTTGGTATTGCAATGGGCTTTGCTGTAATCCCAACTATTTTCTCAATTGCTGAAGATGCGGTATTCAGTGTTCCAAAGCACTTATCAAACGGTTCATTAGCACTAGGTGCAACGCAATGGCAAACATTGGTTCGCGTAGTACTACTAACAGCAAGCCCAGGTATTTTCTCAGCAGTGATGATGGGTCTAGGCCGCGCTGTAGGCGAAACAATGATTGTTCTAATGGCAACAGGTAATACACCTATTATGGACTGGAGTATCTTCCAGGGTATGAGAACACTTGCTGCGAATATCGCGGTAGAGATGCCAGAATCTGAGGTAGGCAGCTCGCATTATCGCATCCTATTCTTAGCAGCATTTGTATTATTCATATTCACATTCGTTTTCAACACAGTGGCTGAGTTTGTTCGTCAGCAACTGCGCGAAAAATACAGTTCAATGTAGGTGGAGAAACACGACATGGTAAAGCAGTGGTTTAAGTCTGGTTCTCCTTGGATTTGGATGACCGGCGGTGCGGTAAGCATCAGTTTAATCTCGGTTCTTGGCTTACTAGCCATGATTGCTTGGAAAGGTTTAAGCTTTTTCTGGCCATCAGAAGTAGTGCAACTTGAGCTGCAAGGTTCAGTAGCAAAGCAAACAGTGATCGGTGAAGTTTATGACCGAGAACTAGTTGCAAAATCACGTATTGAGGCGACGGGCGTTGATTTATCTGATTACGACAAAGAGCAACTAGAGCGCTTACTCATTAAAACAGGTAACCGAGAGTATGTAGATCTAGATTTCCGTTGGGTACTAGAGACAGATATTACATCACGTACTACGCCAGCTGAGCTTGCTGTATTCGAGCGTAGCAAAAACGGTAACTTTTACGGTTATGTTGAACAGGTTATTAAAGACGGTGAAGTTATCACAGATAACAAAATCGAAGAGCTTTATGATCTTGTTGACCGCGCAGTTGACCTGAATGACCAAGCCTTAGATTTACAAAATGGTGAAATTGGCCATATCAACTATGAGCTTGAGCGTTTACGTTTAAAAGAAAAAGCATACCAGCTTGATAACGAACTAACAGATGAGCGTGTTGCAGAGCTTGCACAAGCGCGTGCTGAGCTACGCGCTGAGTACACTGTATTAGAAAAACAGTTATTCGCACTTCGCAAAGCAGCTAAGCGTGACCAAGTAACGGTTAAAGACATGCGTGGTGAAGTGGTTACTTTGCCACTTTATCAAGTTCTTGATGTGTGGTTCCCTAATGACATGGGCTTCTTTGCTAAGCTTGGTCATTACTTTGTACAACTTGGTAAATTTGTTTCGGATGACCCTCGTGAAGCCAACACTGAAGGGGGTGTATTCCCTGCGATTTTCGGTACTGTGTTTATGGTCTTACTAATGGCAGTGATTGTGACGCCATTTGGTGTAGTCGCAGCGATTTACTTACATGAATACGCAGCAAAAAACGCCATTACTAAGATGATCCGTATCGCGGTAATCAACCTTGCCGGTGTACCTTCAATTGTATACGGTGTATTTGGCCTAGGTTTCTTTGTATACATGCTAGGCGGCAGTATTGACCAATTGTTCTACCCTGAGTCGTCGCCAAGCCCTGTATTTGGTACGCCAGGTGTTATTTGGTCAGCATTAACACTAGCAATTCTAACGCTACCCGTTGTAATTGTTTCGACTGAAGAAGGTTTATCACGTATTCCTAGTACAGTGCGCCATGGTTCACTTGCACTTGGCGCAACAAAAGCAGAAACGCTATGGCGTATCATCATTCCGATGGCAAGCCCAGCGATTATGACCGGTTTAATCTTAGCGGTTGCACGTGCAGCCGGTGAAGTAGCACCACTAATGCTTGTTGGTGTTGTTAAGATGGCGCCAACACTGCCACTTGACGGTAACTTCCCATACATACATTTAGATAGAAAATTTATGCACTTAGGTTTCCACATTTATGATGTTGGTTTCCAAAGCCCTAACGTAGAAGCGGCACGCCCGCTGGTATATGCCACGGCATTCTTACTGGTATCAGTAATTATCGCCCTGAATATCACCGCGATTGGTATTCGTAACCACTTACGCGAAAAGTTTAGAGCTCTTGAGCATTAATACAGAATTTTTATAGGTAGACAGAGATGATTACAGTTGCACCACAAGTAAACCAAGCGAAAAGCGCGGCAAAGCTAGATTTAGATAACCTAACTGCAGAACAAACTGCGTTAGAAATTAAAAACTTAGATCTATACTACGGTGATAAACAGGCACTTAGCAGCGTAAATATGAACATCCCGAAGGGTCAGGTAACGGCATTTATCGGTCCATCGGGTTGTGGTAAATCAACACTTTTACGTTGTATCAACCGTATGAATGACCTAGTTGATAGCTGTCGTATCGATGGTGAGATCTTACTACATGGTCACAATATCTATGATAAGAATGTAGATGTTGCTGCACTACGAAGAAATGTCGGGATGGTATTCCAACGTCCTAATCCATTTCCAAAATCGATCTACGAAAATGTCGTTTATGGCCTACGCTTACAAGGTATTAAAGAAAAGCGTAAACTAGACGAAGTGGTTGAACAATCTTTACGTGGCGCAGCGTTATGGGATGAAGTGAAAGACCGCTTACACGATAGCGCATTTGGTCTATCTGGTGGTCAGCAACAGCGTCTTGTTATTGCTCGCTCAATTGCTATCGAGCCTGAAGTACTACTTCTGGATGAGCCTACATCGGCACTAGATCCAATTTCTACTTTAGTTATCGAAGAGCTAATTAACGACTTAAAGAACAAGTTTACCGTGGTAATCGTTACTCACAACATGCAACAAGCCGCTCGTGTATCTGACCAAACTGCGTTTATGTACATGGGTGAGTTGATTGAGTATTCAGATACCAATACGTTATTTACAACACCAAGCAAGAAGAAAACAGAAGACTACATTACAGGCCGTTACGGTTAGTCAATAAAGTCACTTGGTCTCGTAGACGAAATTTATAGAGGTAGACAATGGAACATAATATCAATAAACACATTTCGGGCCGTTTTAATGAAGAGCTTGAAAATGTGCGAAACCATGTATTGAACATGGGAGGGTTAGTTGAGCAACAACTAAACAGTGCACTAGATGCTGTTAGCAATGGTGATGCAGAACTTGCACAAAAAGTACGTGAAAACGACTATAAAGTGAATGCAATGGAAGTGAACATCGACGAAGAGTGCACGCGCATCATTGCTCGTCGTCAGCCAGCAGCAAGTGACCTACGCCTTGTGATTGCAATTGCTAAAACAATTGCTGATTTAGAGCGTATTGGTGATGAAGCTGAGCGCATTGCTAAAGTAGCGCTGGACTCATTCACAAAAGATCAGCAAGACCTACTGGTGAACATTGAAAACATGGGTCGCCAAGTATCGAAAATGCTTCACGATGTTCTTGATGCATTTGCACGTATGGATGTGCAGTGTGCGTTTGAAGTACACAAAGAAGATGCCAAAGTTGACCGTGAATATGAAGCAATTACACGTCAGATCATGACATACATGATGGAAGATCCACGCTCAATTCCGAAAATTATGGATTTAGTGTGGTCAGTTCGTTCATTAGAGCGAATTGGCGATCGTTGCCAAAATATAGCTGAATACATCATCTATTTTGTAAACGGTAAAGATATTCGTCATACATCTCAAGAAGATATAGAAAAGTCGCTGTAAATTAAGCCGCTCCTTTTCATTATTAAATCGAGCGGCCCTTGGGCCGCTTTGTGTTTTATTGGTGATGTAAGGCAGAAAAAGCGTTCACAATCGAACACAATGCTGTAAAATTCGCAGCTGCCAAAGCATACTAATTTATAAAGGGTCAGTTATGCCTACAAATGCATTTTTAGGGGTTTTTGCTAAATCACCTATTAAGCCTATGGAAGATCACATTAAGAAAGCACATCAAGCAAGTAAAGCATTGATACCTTTCTTTAATCACGTTTTTAAAGCAGAGTGGCAAGAAGCGGAAGAAATCCGCCTAAACATTCGCAATTTAGAGCGTGAAGCTGATGAAATGAAACGTAACATCCGCCTTCAACTACCACGTGGTTTATTCATGCCCGTTGAGCGTACCGATTTGCTTGAGCTTGTTACCCAACAAGACAAAATTGCTAACAAAGCAAAAGACATTGCAGGTCGTGTAGTTGGTCGTGAGATGACTATTCCCACTGAAATACAAGAAGATTTCCTTGTTTATTTAACGCGTTGTGTTGATGCGACTAAACAAGCATCAAAAGCAATCAATGAGCTAGATGAGCTGCTAGAAACTGGCTTCAAAGGTCGCGAAGTTACTTTAGTTGAGAAAATGCTCGTTGAATTGGACGCTATTGAACAAGACACGGATGACATGCAAATCAAAATTCGCCGTCAATTGCGCGCCATCGAAAATGAACTTAATCCTGTCGACGTAATGTTCTTATACAAGATCATTGAATGGGTAGGCGAGCTTGCAGATATTGCTGAGCGCGTAGGTTCTCGTCTTGAGCTGATGTTAGCTCGTTAATTTCAAATCAGTTCAAAAACGAAAAAATTAAAGGTTCACACAATGGATATCATTGCAAATTACGGCACGATACTGGTTTTAACTGCCGCCGCAGTTGGTTTCTTCATGGCTTATGGTATTGGTGCAAATGATGTTGCCAATGCGATGGGTACATCAGTTGGCTCAAAAGCACTTACAATTAAACAAGCAATCATCATCGCGATGGTGTTTGAATTCGCTGGCGCATACCTTGCTGGTGGTGAGGTTACATCTACAATCCGAAAAGGAATTATTGATGCGACGCCATTTATGGACATACCGGAACTTATGATCCTTGGTATGATTGCCGCACTATTCGCTGCAGGTAGCTGGTTATTGATTGCCTCTTTCTTAGGCTGGCCTGTATCTACGACTCACTCAATCATTGGTGCCATCATTGGTTTCGCTTTGGTTGCTGTCGGTAGCGAAGCAATCCAATGGAACAAGGTAATGGGTATTGTTGGTAGCTGGATTGTTACCCCTGCTATTTCTGGTTTTATTGCATACCTGATCTTTATGAGTGCGCAAAAGCTAATTTTTGACACTGATGCACCACTTAAAAATGCTAAGCGTTTCGTACCTGTGTATATGGGTCTAGCAGGCTTTATCATGTCACTGGTAACAATTAAGAAAGGCTTGAAGCACATTGGTATTGATTTAGGTGCTGTTGAAGGTTACGCGCTTTCTATCGCGATTGCAGTTGTCGTAGCTGTTATTGGTAAGATTGCTATTGCGCGTCTGAAAATCGATCCTAAAGCTGACAAAGCAATGCAATTTAACAACGTTGAGAAAGTGTTCGCAGTACTTATGGTACTAACAGCATGTTGTATGGCTTTCGCACACGGTTCAAACGATGTTGCTAACGCGATTGGTCCACTAGCTGCTGTTGTAAACATTGTTGAGCACAACGGTGAAATCGCTAAGAAAGCGGCTATCGCATGGTGGATTTTACCACTAGGTGGTTTAGGTATTGTTGCTGGTCTTGCTATCTTAGGTAAGAAAGTAATTAAAACAATCGGTGAAGGTATCACGCACTTAACACCAAGCCGTGGTTTTGCTGCAGAACTTGCTGCGGCTTCTACAGTTGTTATCGCTTCAGGTACTGGTTTACCTATTTCTACTACGCAAACACTGGTGGGTGCGGTACTAGGTGTAGGTATGGCACGTGGTATTGCGGCACTTAACATGGGTGTTGTAAGAAACATTGTAGTTTCTTGGGTAATTACATTGCCAGTTGGCGCAGCCCTTGCTATTGTTATTTTCTACGTACTGAGAACTGCCTTCGGGGTATAAAAAGTACTAAAAGACTTTTAGCTTGAAAAGATCTCAATGCCTTAGGTATTGGGGTCTTTTTATTTTCAGGTAGAGTATGAATAACTTACCAAGTATAAAACAACTACAGTATTTACTAGCAGTCCATCAACATCAACACTTTGGCCGCGCAGCCAGCGCCTGTTTTATTGGTCAATCTACATTAAGTAGTGCAATTCAAAATCTAGAAGAAACTTTAGGTTGCCAGCTCATAGAGCGCGAAAACCGCAGTTTAATGTTTACAGCTATTGGTGAGGAAGTTGTAGAGAAAGCCCGTAAAATTATTGACGACACTCTTAGTCTAAAAGAGCTTACAAAGAGCTTTTTAACGCCTTTAAGCGGGACACTTACTCTTGGTGTGATCCCAACGATTGCCAGCTTTATTGCTGCGCCCTTATATCATTTCTGCAAACAAACCTTTACTGAGTTAGAGTTAGTCTTGGTTGAAGATACCAGCGACAAGCTACTCGATAAGCTAGAGCACGGACAAATTGATATGGCTTTACTGGCCTTGCCATTTGATACTGAAAAGTTTCATACCCAAGTACTTGCCAAAGATCACTTCAGTCTAGTGCATCATAAAGATTACACTCCAGCGGATGGTGTAGAAGATTTTAATCTGTTACCTGATGCTAGCGTGTTTTTACTTGAACGTGAGCATTGTATGACTGGGCACGCGCTAAGTGCCTGTCATTTAAATCGCTCAAGCTGTATTAATCCATTTGAAGCGGCAAGCTTACATACTTTATTAAGTATGGTTGAACACCAACTGGGTGTTACTTTCCTACCTCAAATGGCCATAAATGCCGGCATTTTAGATAAGAAAGATATGGTCGCAACGCCATCTCAAGGCGATGCTTACCGAGAAATAGGTATCGTGTGGCGTAAAACCACAGGCCGGATCAGAGACTTTAGGCTGTTTAGCCAACAGTTAGAGCTATTTCTTAACAAGCAATGTAGCTTAGACGGTCAGTGTGACAACGAATAAAGCCTCTACCTCTAAATAAAACCCCAAATAAAAAATTTGGGGTTTTTTATTATTTAAATAAACTATTTTTTTCCTTCCCTCGACTAACATAATAACAAAACCATAAAAGGCAGATCAGATGACGAGGCTAGTGTGTTTTTTCAATCACTTGAAACATTAATTGCTAAAGCGCAGCAAGGTAATAAACGGGCGTGGTTGAAATTAGTCAAGCAGCACGAAACACAGGTGTATAACTATTGTTTAAGGATGCTAAGCCACCCTGATGATGCAATGGATTTGATGCAAGAAGTGTTTATTTCTGTATATAAAAGCTTGCCAAGTTTTCGCGGGGAATCGAGTTTTAACACTTGGCTCTATCAAATTGTGCACAGGCGCAGTGTTGAATATTATCGCCGCCGTAAGCTGCATCAGAGCTTGGATTCTGTACCAGAAGAAAGTTGTGAGCAGAGTGAGTTAGAAACCAATCGACTGCAATCCGAGCAGCATTATGAGCTCAAAGAAATGATGAATAATTTACCCTGGGAGCAACGCTTGGTGGTGGAGTTAAAATTTTTTCAGCACTGTACGTTTGAAGAGATAGCTGAGCAATTAGGTATTTCAACCAATACAGCTAAATCGAGACTATACAGTGCACTTGGTAAGTTAAAAGTGCATTTGGAGGCCGTAGATGGCTAATTTAGATTCATTGTTTAGCGCATGGTTAGAAGGCGAAAGTCTTACCGATGAGCAAATTGCGTTGCTACAGGCCAATGCTGAATATGCATTAATGATGAGTAATGCAATGCAATGGCAACAGCAAAGTCAGAATTATGAAACGGTGTCAGTACCAAACTGGGATCGAGAGTCCAGTATGCCAAAAGTACAAAAATCGAATCTGTTTTTTGGTTCAGGGATGTGGGCAGTGGCTGCATCAATTGCATTTTGCGCGTGGCTTTTTGTTAGTAATCCACAGCAAGGAAATCAGCAATTACTCGAGCAAGTGGCCAAACAAACCAATTTATTAGAGTCACAACAAAAGCAAATAGATCAATTGCAAAATATTATCACTGCGCAAAATGAAGTGCAGCAGCAACAAATGTATCAGTTAGCAAAAGAAGCTATTAAGACGGGGCGAGTAGAGCGTCAGGAAGATATTGCCAGTGTGCTTGCATATATTAAAACGCAGCGAGCCCAAGACCAAGCGTACTTACGTATGCAATTAAATGATTTAGCAGAGCAAGTGGATGGTAGCCCATTGCCAACCGTTGCCAATAACTTGGAGTATTAAGATGTCAAAATACAAATCAACCACGGCTGCCTTATTGCTTTGCACAGCAGTAAGCTTATCAGCACAAGCAAGTGATGAATTAGAGCAAATTCAGCGAGAAGTAGGCATAATGGAAAAAATCCTAACAGCCGCATTAAAACAAGATACCGATAACAAGGTAAGAAACGTGTCTTCAAGTTATTTGCAGCACCAAGGCGTGGTGTTTAGCTTTGATGTGCGAGGTAGCTCACGTTGGTCTTCAGTATTTGCTACTGTGCCTGATGCTCCCCTTCCACCACTGCCAGATATCGATTTTGAAGAGCTGGCTGAAATAGAAGTGCTGGGCGAACATGTGCAAGTGATTAGCGATGCTGTCGTAGTGAAAACCCAAGAGGCCTATCAACAAGCCATGGAAGTAATGCGAGAAAGCGCTGAACGAGTTCGTGAAGTAGCTGAACAAGAGCGCGATGTTAGCCGTGAAATCCGCGATCTTGAACGTGAAAAGCGCGACCTTGAATTTGACCGCCGTCACGATAAAGATGCGAAAGAGCAAGAGCTCGAAAAGCGTAAACAGGCTTTGCAAGCATCTATCAAAGAGCTTGAAAAACAGCAGCAAAAGTTGTCATTAAAACAGCAAGAAATGCGCAAAGAGTTAGCTGAGAAGAAGCAAGCGCGTGTTAAAGAACAAAAACAGCAATTGGCCGCCTTAGCTCAGCAAGTAGATAAAAGTTTATCACTGACCTTATGTGATTATGGTAGCGGCTTAAGAAGTCTACCTAATGATGAGCATGTCAGTTTTATCATTCGTGGTGTTAGCGAAGGTAAAAGTGAGCAAGTAAAAGTGTTTAAAAAATCAGATATTAAAAAGTGTGTGGTCGGTGATATAAAAGCCGCACAATTACTTGATAAAGCATCAAGTTATAGCTTTTAAGCTTTCACACTCCCAACTAAAAAAGCAGCCTAAAGTGGCTGCTTTTCATTCATTGAAAATGGTTTTAAGTCGGGTAAAAACAACAAGTAAACCCACACGACTAAATTAAAGTAAGGTACTAACCCTAGCCCTGTAAATGTTTTTACCGGATACCCCTTAAAGGTCGCATTACGGTAACATTGATACGCTATCCCTAGATTCACAATCAGTAACAAAACGATTAGTTGTGTCATCACTTTTCTCCTTTATACCGTCAATACATGGACTTAACGATGTTAAGTTATATTATGTATGTTTAATATAATATGCAATGTCATGTTTTTTTTGGATAATCACCATAAATGCATGACATTTCATCTTGCTGTGGATTTAAGTATAGATGAGTATTGTCAGTATGGAAGTTTAAAAACTAATAAAAAATGTTTAAAAATGTATTAAATTTAAGCTTTTTAAGGCTAGATAATTGTTAGTTAAACAGATTATTTTCAGATATTTTTTTAAGCTCGTCGCTTATTTTTTCAACCGGTACAGGGCGAGCAATAAAGTAACCTTGACCATAGTCGACACCAATCTCTTTTAGCGCTAAGAATATCTCTTTATTTTCAACATATTCAGCAACAGAGCGTTTATCTAAAGAAGTACTAATGTCATTAATCGCTTTCACAAGAGCTAAATCGATGGGGTCATTCAACATGTCGCGGACGAATGAGCCATCAATTTTTACATGCTGAGCAGGTAATTGTTTAAGGTAGTTAAAAGTACTAAAGCCAGTTCCAAAGTCATCAATAGAGAAGTGGCAACCTAAGCCGTTTAATCGCTCGATCATGGCACGGGTAGCAGCAAGGTTATTGATACTTGCAGACTCAGTGATCTCAAAAATAATGCGTGTTGGTTCAACACTGTATTCTTTTAAGCTCGACTCAATATGTGGCAGCAAGCGCTCATCTAAAAATGACTGTGCAGACAAGTTAATCGCAACTTGATTTAGTTCGGGGTACTTGGCAACGCTTTTAATAGCATTACGAATTACACATTGATCCATCAAAAAGGTATCGTTTAAAAGCTCTAGTGCAGGAATAAACTGGTTAGGGTAGATGAGTTCATCATCAAGCGTTAAGCGTAATAAAGCTTCAAAATAGGCAACGTGACCTTGCTTGAAATCCCAAATCGGTTGATAGTGTAATTCGATAGCATCATGTTGTAATGCTTGGCGAATACTGTGGCCCCACTCAAGGCCAGCTTGTAAACTGTTGTGGCTAGAGTCTTCCTTCGAGTAGCAATGAACTAGATTTCGGCCTAAGCTCTTTGCCACATACAGAGCAATATCAGCTTGCTTTAAACACTCACTTGGATCGTTATTTTCAGCGGTTATTTGGGTTAAACCTATCGAGCAGCTAATTGAGTATTCTTGACCTTCTGAGTGAAAACGGTGTTTTTCAATCGCCATACAAATACTTTCTGCAACTAAGTGCGCATCGAGTAAGTTGGTATTTTTTAAGATCACGGCAAATTCATCACCACCTATACGGCAGATCAGGTGCTCCTCACTGATATTTGTAATGAATAACTGAGCAACCTCTTTTAAAACGATATCACCTTGTTGGTGACCTTTACTGTCATTGATAATTTTAAAGTGATCTAAGTCGATATAAATGAGCGCATGCTCGGTATCATTACTGGTGTATTTAGCTTTACAAATACGTTGTAATTGTTGGTCAAAGTAGTAGCGGTTATGCAGCTCTGTGAGCGTATCATGGAGCGCTAAGTGACGTAGTTGCAGTTCAGCTTGCTTACGTTCATGGATGTTATCGATAGTAGCAGTTATGGTTGCTGAGTTTTGGCTATTTTTAATCAGCTGTAAGCGGCACTCAACCCAAATTGCATTGCCATTTTTGTGCTTTAACTGAATTTCAACTTGTTGCTGTAACTCGCCACCACGCAAAATACTCTGAATTGTAGCCTGCAGCTTTGTTTTGCACTCAGGCAAACAAAAGTCAGTTAATGATTTCGCCAAACTAGACTTAATGCCGTAGCCCGTTAGGTGCTCCCATGCTGGGTTAATAAAGCGAATATTACCCTCTTGGTTAAACTCAAGCACCACGGTATTGAGATGTAATAAGATACGTTGGTGAGCTGAAAAAAGCTCTTTATAACGGCTTTGGCTCTGACTTAGTTGTTCTACTTTTTGCGCAAACTCTGCATAGCTCACCATAAAGTCTTCACGACGGGCGGCATGGTCGCAGACTTTACTCAATAACGAATGATCGTAAGGTGCGCGAATAAAATCAGTGACGCCAGAAAGTAACAATTGCTCTGCGTAATCTGCATCATTGTTATCTATGATGGTTACAATTGCTTGTTTAGGGTTGTGCTGTAAAATTTCACTAATCAATCCGGCTGCGGTATCAGAGTGAGATTCAGTGGCATCTATCAGTACAATGGCAAACTTTTGCTGCAAATAGGTGGCAAGGGCCGCTTTTGTTGATGTGGTATGGGTAATAGCGAAGCTGAGTTTTAGCTGTTCGCTAATGTCATTTGCTTTACGGTTATCTGTTTCAAGTAGTAATAAATTAAGGCGACTACTTTTTTCAAGGTGAGTTGATAACACGTTTGCCAGTACTTGCGGTAGCATATCTTGGCGCTCAAACGGCAGTACGGCATCAATACCATAGCTTCGAGCAGTGGTTTCGGCTATACGTTCACAATAAATTGGAGGAGTAAGTAAAATCGGTGTGTTTTTTGGGGTCTTTAATAACCCAGAGCGAATCATGCGCGAGAAGCGCCAGCCATCAATTTTACCGACCTCAAGGCCTGTAATGATAATATCCACAGGGTGGCTTTTGAGAATTTTTAGCGCATCTTGAGAGTCACTAGCTTCGATAAAGGTGAAGACATTAAGCTTATTTAATGTAGTCTTAATTGTTTCACGCTCAGCAACGCTCGCGTTCAAAATTAGCAGCTTTAACTGCTTTGCCATGGCGCTACTACCTCTTACTTAACCCATGTTTAGTGAATAAGCTAGAATAATGACATTTTGCCTAATCTACAAGCAAACTTTACCTAAAAGCGGTTATTAAGCACTTAAGTCTAAAATCGCCTTTAGCGAGCGCTAAGATGGTGCAGTGCTTTGCTTGAGGTAGTGGGCGTATCAGAGTAAACTTGGCGCGTTTTTATTAATGAGAGATATGCTCCATGCGCGTAGCTGATTTTAGCTTTGACCTTCCTGATGAATTAATTGCTCGTTTTCCTAAAGCAGATCGAACTAGCAGCCGTTTACTGACGCTTGATGGCCCGTCAGGGCAAGTTGAGCACAAAGTATTTAGTGATATTTTATCGCTCGTTAACGAAAATGACTTATTAGTTTTTAATAACACCAAAGTGATCCCTGCTCGCATGTTCGGGCAAAAAGAGTCGGGTGGTAAGCTAGAGGTATTGGTCGAGCGTGTGCTTGATGAGCACCGAGTGCTGGCTCATGTACGTGCCAGCAAATCACCAAAACCAGGATCAAAAATCATTCTTGAAGGTAAAGCTGAAGCAATCATGGTTGCCCGTCACGGTGAGCTATTTGAGCTTGAATTTGCCAAAGACGAAAATGTACTTGATATTCTTAATGACATTGGGCACATGCCATTGCCACCCTATATTGACCGCCCTGATAACGAATCAGACCGTGAGCGTTACCAAACAGTATATGGTGAAAAACCAGGTGCAGTTGCAGCCCCAACTGCAGGCCTGCATTTTGACGATAAGTTAATGGCAGCCTTAAAAGATAAAGGCATTAACATGGCGTTTGTGACTTTGCATGTTGGTGCAGGTACTTTCCAGCCTGTGCGCGTTGACTCAGTTGATGAGCATGTCATGCACTCAGAGTACATCGAAGTACCAGATGAAGTGGTTAAAGCGGTAGCTGAAACGAAAGCAAAAGGTGGTCGTGTAATTGCGGTGGGTACTACGTCAGTGCGTTCGTTAGAGTCAGCTGCTAAAGTGCACGGCGGCAAATTAGATACATATTTTGGTGATACCGATATCTTTATCTACCCGGGTTATCAGTTCAATGTGGTTGATGCCATGGTGACAAATTTTCACTTACCTGAATCAACGTTAATCATGTTAGTGAGTGCTTTTGCTGGCCAAGAGAACATTATGGGTGCCTACCATACGGCTATTGAGCAGCAGTATCGCTTCTTTAGTTATGGTGATGCGATGTTCTTAACGCGCAAATAACTATAAAAAGCCCAGTTTTTTAACTGGGCTTTTTATTTTCGAATTTAGCCCAATTTATAGTAATAAACCCGCAAACAGGGTAGAATCGAGCGGTTAAATTATAGCTTGTTGGACTGTTTTTCCGACACTGAGGATAATATGAAATTTGAATTAGACCGCACTGACGGTAAAGCGCGCCGCGGCCGCTTGATTTTTGAACGTGGTGTTGTAGAAACGCCAGCATTTATGCCTGTAGGTACTTACGGTACTGTTAAAGGCATGACGCCTGACGAAGTGAAAGATACCGGCGCGCAAATTTGCCTAGGTAACACTTTCCACTTAATGCTGCGTCCTGGTACAGAAATCATTAAGCAACACGGTGATTTACACGACTTTATGAATTGGGATCGTCCAATCCTAACTGATTCAGGCGGTTTCCAAGTATTCAGCTTAGGCGCAATGCGTAAAATCACTGAAGAAGGCGTAATGTTCAGCTCACCAGTTAATGGTGAAAAAATCATGCTTTCGCCAGAAAAAGCGATGCAAGTTCAGCGTGATTTAGGCTCTGACATCGTGATGATTTTTGACGAATGTACGCCATACCCTGCGACAGAAAAAGAAGCTAAAGATTCTATGGAGTTATCACTTCGTTGGGCTAAACGTTCAAAAGAAGGTCATGGCGATAACCCAGCTGCGCTATTTGGTATTATTCAAGGTGGTATGTATCCTGAGCTTCGTGCACAATCACAAAAAGGCCTAGAAGAAATCGGCTTTGATGGTTATGCCTTAGGTGGTTTATCGGTAGGTGAGCCGAAAAATGAGATGATCAATATTCTTGATCACTGTGCTTACAAAATGCCTGAAGACAAGCCTCGTTACTTAATGGGCGTTGGTAAACCAGAAGATTTAGTTGAAGCGGTTCGCCGTGGTATCGATATGTTTGACTGTGTAATGCCTACGCGTAATGCTCGTAACGGTCATTTATTCGTAACAGGCGGCATTGTTAAAATCCGTAATGCAGTCCATAAAACAGACACGGGTCCACTGGATCCAGAGTGTGATTGTCATACTTGTAAAAACTATTCACGTGCATACTTGCATCATCTTGATAAATGTAATGAAATCTTAGGCGCACGTCTAAACACGATTCATAACTTACGTTATTATCAACGCGTGATGGAAGGCTTACGTAATGCCATTAGCAATGGCAAACTAGACGAATTTGTTGCAGATTTTTATGCACGCCGCGGCCAAGAAGTGCCTGAGCTTGCAGATACATCAGATTAAATTTTTAGAAAAATTAAAGAGGAAGTGAAATGAGTTTATTCATCTCAAACGCCCACGCAAGTGCGGCAGGTGCAGCACCAGCAGGTGGTGGCATGGAAATGCTGATCATGTTGGGTATTTTCGGTCTGGTATTTTATTTCTTAATCTACCGTCCACAAGCTAAGCGCGTAAAAGAGCATAAAGCACTAATGAGCGCAATGGCAAAAGGCGACGAAGTACTAACGCAAGGTGGTTTAGTGGGTAAGATTGCTAAAATCGCTGATGACAAAGACTTCATCGTGATTTCATTAAATGACCAAGCAGAAGTAACAGTACAAAAATCAGCTGTTTCTGCAGTATTGCCTAAAGGCACTATGAAGTCGCTATAACAATAAAAATAAGGACTCACACGTGTTAAACAAGTTTCCATTATGGAAGTATTTACTTGTTCTTGTAGTGTTAGTCGTTGGTATTTTATATGCCTCTCCTAACTTGTATGGCCGTGACCCGGCCATACAAGTATCGGGCACTAAAGGTACTGATGCTGACCTCAGCGTACTCGATAAAGTAAATGCGACTCTCAAAGAACATAACGTTACTGTTAAATCAAGTAAACTTGAAGACGGACAAATTCTGGTTCGTTTTAAGAATGTTGAAGACCAACTAAAAGCGCAAGATCTACTGCGTGATTCCCTTAGTGAAGATTATATCTCTGCAATCAATATGGCTCCTGCTCAACCAGAGTGGTTAAAGTCACTGGGTGGTAACCCAATGAAGCTAGGCCTAGATTTAAGCGGTGGTGTTCACTTTACTATGGAAATCGACATGGCGACGGCGGTTGATACTCAGCTTGAGCAAATGGAACAAGATTTCAAAAGTGACTTACGTGAAGAAAAACTACGTTATCGTACTATTCGCCGTGTAGCGAATAGTGAGCGATTACGTGTTGAAATGCGTAACGAAGAAGATAAAGACGCTGCAGAGCGTTTCTTATCAACACGTTACCCATTAAACGTTTATGTTGATGATAGCAGCAGCGATAATGCTTTTTATGCCAGCATGAGCGAGCAAAAGCTTAAAGAAATTCGTGATTACGCTATCAAACAAAACGAAACGATTATTCGTAACCGTATTAACCAGATTGGTGTTGCTGAGCCGAACGTACAGCGTCAAGGTGCTGAGCGCATTATCGTGCAGCTTCCGGGTGTACAAGATACAGCTCGTGCAAAAGAAATTCTTGGTGCAACAGCAACATTAGAATTCCGCGAAGTTGATGAAAACGCAGATGCAAGTGCTGCGCTTCAGGGCCGTTTACCGCCTGGTACTGAAATGATTATGGCTCGTGAAGGTTACCCTGTGGTACTTAAGCAACGCATCATCCTTGAAGGTAGCCACATTACTGGCGCGCAATCAGGTATGGATGAGTATCAACGTCCACAAGTTAGCATCACGCTAGACAGTAAAGGTGGCGCGAAAATGAATGCGTTCACTAAGCGTGCGATCGGTAAACGCATGGCAACGGTATTTATCGAATATAAGCCATCAGGTAAAACAGATGAAAATGGTAAAGCACTTCCACCAATTAAAGTTGAAGAAGTGATTAACGTGGCGACGATTCAAGCGCGTCTAGACCGTTCATTCCGTATTACTGGTATCGATAACCCAGCTGAAGCACATAATCTTAGCTTATTACTACGTGCGGGTGCACTTGTTGCGCCAATTCAAATTGTTGAAGAGCGCACGGTAGGTCCAAGCTTAGGTCAGGAAAACATTGAAGCGGGTATGACCGCGGTTGTGCTTGGTTTCGTGTTTGTACTTTTATTTATGCTTGTTTATTACAAAGGTTTCGGCATGGTGGCGAATATCGCACTAGGTGCCAACTTAGTACTAATCGT
Source organism: Pseudoalteromonas apostichopi (assembly GCF_030297135.1). Lineage (NCBI taxonomy): Bacteria > Pseudomonadati > Pseudomonadota > Gammaproteobacteria > Alteromonadales > Pseudoalteromonadaceae > Pseudoalteromonas > Pseudoalteromonas apostichopi. Next base: position 1,339,929 of record NZ_AP028065.1, on the reverse strand, counting down.
CGGTGTAATGTCGCTTATCCCAGGTGCAGCGCTAACGCTACCGGGTATTGCCGGTATCGTACTAACCGTAGGTATGGCCGTTGATGCCAACGTACTTATCTTCGAACGTATTCGTGAAGAACTTGCAGATGGCCGCAGTCCACAACAAGCGGTTCATTTTGGTTACGACAGCGCGTTTAGCACAATTTTAGATGCTAATATCACAACGCTTATCGCAGCAGTGATCCTATTTGCTGTGGGTACTGGTCCTATTGCTGGTTTCGCAGTAACGCTAGCGATTGGTATTATCACCTCTATGTTTACAGCCATTGTTGGTACCCGTGCGGTAATCAACTTGTTTATTGGCGGTAAGCGCGTTGAGAAGTTGTCGATTTAGGAGTCAGCATGCAAATTTTAAAACTCGGTGGTAAAACACTCCCGTTTATGAAGTTAAGAAAGTTTGCCATGGCACTATCAACTTTGTTGATTTTGGCTTCTTTCGTATCGTTTTTTACTAAAGGCTTAAATTTTGGTCTCGACTTCACTGGCGGTACCGCTGTTGAGGTAGGCTTTACACAGGCACCTGATCTTAAAGAAGTTCGTGATGCAATCACTGAAAGTGGCTTTGAAGATTTTTCGGTGCAACTGTTTGGCTCAAGTAAAGAGATTCTAGTGCGTCTTGCTCCGCAAGGTCCTGGCGTAAAAGCAGAAGTAATTGGTAACCAAATCATTACGGCATTACAAAAAGTTGAGTCGACAGTCGAAATGCGTCGTATCGAATTTGTTGGCCCAAGTGTTGGTGAAGATCTGAAAGAGCAGGGTGGCCTTGCCATGTTAACTGCGCTTATCTGTATCTTAATTTACGTTGCGTTTCGTTTTGAATGGCGTTTTGCGGTCGGTGCAGTATCAGCACTATTACACGACGTTATCATTACATTAGGTTTATTCTCAGTGCTTGGCCTTGAATTTGACTTAACGATTCTTGCGGCAATTTTGGCGGTAATAGGTTACTCACTCAACGATACCATCGTTGTATCTGACCGTATCCGTGAAAATTTCCGTAAGGTGCGTATTGATGACACGATTGAAATTATCGATATTTCATTAACGCAAACGTTAAACCGTACCCTAGTAACTTCAATCACCACTATCTTAGTATTGATTGCGTTATTTGGCTGGGGTGGTCAAACGATCCACGGTTTCGCAACTGCATTACTATTTGGTGTATTCATCGGTACTTACTCATCTATCTATGTTGCCTCAGCTGTAGCAATTGCAATGGGTGTAAGTAAAGAAGACTTAATTCCAGAAGTAATAGAAAAAGAAGGTGCGGATCTCGATCCTATGCCTTAACCAGTGTTACAAAGAAAAACCGCCATAGGGCGGTTTTTTTTGAATAATATCTTTTTAAACTTACCTTACCTGATCCTTACTTAACAATGCTTCCATAATGTGCTCTATCGCCACTCCCGCATAAAGTTTACTGATGTAATATTTATATTCATCACAAAATGACTTGTTTTCAATAATTGGGCCGAAAATGCTCGGTTGCTCAAGAAAAGCGAGTGGTGAGATTCGTGATGCATGAGCTGCCTGCTGTAATGTTTCAGCTATATCATCGATAACCTCTAAAGGCTTACCTTGTTGCGATGAATGAGTGTCGCTGTATAAGCACCAAGCTGCAATCACTAAATTAGCAATTGGAGTATTCCCACCAATTTTAAAGTTTTCTAAAATAGTAGGCACTAAAAAGGTAGAGACCTTACTTGCGCTTTGAGAGCAAATTCGTGTAAGGCTGTCTTTGATGTTAGGGTTTGCAAATCGAGCTATCAGCGTTCGCTTATAATCACTTAGATCAATACCGGGCACGTCATCTAAAATAGGTGTTACTTCGTTATCCATGAAATTGCTTATTACTGCTGCAAATAAGGGATCTGAAATTGTTTGTTCTATGGTTTGATAGCCACGCAAAGAACCGAGTATTCCCAAAACAGTATGACTCGCATTTAACAAGCGAATTTTCATGGTTTCATAAGGAGTTACATCAGTTACTACTTGTGCACCTACTTTCTCCCAAGCTGGGCGTTGTTGACAAAACTTATCCTCGATGACCCATTGGTGAAAAGGCTCACACGTGACAGGCCATGAATCGATTACTCCCATTTGTTCAGCTAGAGCAATATCTTTATCAGTGGTTGCAGGCGTTATACGATCGACCATTGCATTAGGGAAGCTAACTTGACTTACTACCCAATCAGCAAGCTCTGAGTCAAACGAACTAATGTAAGTAACTAACATTTTCCGTATTACATCACCGTTGTGTTGAACATTATCACAAGACTGAATTGTAAATGGTTTTTTGCCACTTTTTCTACGGCGATCTAAAGCAGCAGCAAGGTAGCCAAAAATCAGCTTTGGCTTGTTTGGGTTTGCTAAATCATGTTGTATATCGGGGTTTGAAAAATCGAACTCGCCGGTAGATGGGTCATAATTATAACCACCTTCGGTTATTGTTAATGAAACAATCTGAGTTTCATCAGCGGCCATTTTATTTATTACGGCTTCTGGATCATCCGGCGCTAAGAGAAAATCGGTTAAACAGCCAATTACTTGCACATCAGTTTTGCCACTTGGGTGTTTTACTAATAGAGAGTACAGATAATCTTGTGCTTCTAGAGATTGCTTAATAGCCCGATCAGCCTCGCGTAAGCCTATACCGCATATGCCCCAACCTAAATCCCCCGTATGGTTGATGTAGTTATCAGTATAGAAAGCTTGATGAGAGCGGTGAAATCCGCCCACACCAACATGGACAATCCCGGCTTTCAGTGATTGTCGGTTATAACGCGGCGCTGATATAGATGTAGGAAAAGAGCTCAGTGTTGAGTTATTTAAAGAAAGTGCGCTCATGTTTTGCCCCCGAGCAGTTAAACGGCTGAAAATTGTTTTTTACGCTGCATAGCCCAATACGCACTCGCGAAGTAAATGATGGTACAAGCGAATCCACTATTGAAAAATAATGTTCTATTGTATTCATATGAAGCAACATCAGGTGAGTAGAACATGGTATTTGCTGCTAGCACCACAGTGATACCTAAACTTAACCAAGCAACCGAAGTGAGTACTTTGGTTAGCAGACGTGTATCAAGAATAAATGATGGCTCATTGGCTGCTTGCTCGGCGTGAAATCTTTCTACTTTTTTATCAAAATTAGCAAGATCTGCTTCTTCTTCAGGATATTTATGTGCAGCTCCACTTCGTTTTGCTAAAAATATATATACGACAATACTGAAAACCCAAGTCGGTAAGAAAAGGTAGTAGAATGGGATTATATTGATCGCGTTTAATGTAAATCCGAAAACCAAACCAAGTGCCCACGCAATCACAGCCGCAGAGCTATGCTCAAGCTTTTTATAGGTAACCCAATAACGAGTTAGCCCTATCTTTGGAAATAAAAAGTGTTCAGCAAAAACGATGGCACCTACAGGTACGACTAAAAGCCCTGCGTATGTTAGTAATGGGAGTAACTTAGTAAATACAAATGGAAAGCAAGCAATTAAAACAGTAACTATGCCCACCAAAAATGTCGTTCTGGTACGCGAAAGGTTACTAAATATAGCTTGTGCAGCAAGACCTGCTCGGTATAAGTTTGCATTTGCTGTTGTCCAGCCTGCAACAATAACAATAACTAACCCAGATAATCCAAGAGCATGGAACGCAACATCACCTGGATCTAGCTCCGTAATAGATTTTTTCACAAGGACAGCTGTGCCCGCACCCATAATACCAGCGGAGATCCAAGCGATATAGTGACCAAATAACATACCTGCTGATGTACATAAGCCATAGCTTTTTTTCTTCGCGTAACGTAGTAGGGCCATGTCTATTAAACCAAAATGAGTAATCGTGTTCGCTGCCCAAGAAAAACCGATGACTTCTAACAGCCCAATGCCTGGCTCACCATTAGCATCTAACCCAGTCCATACGGAGACACTGCCAATGTGCATAAAGTCTCTCCAGCTGGAGACTGAGGTTTCACCAATTACAGAATTTGCAAGTTCAGGCATGAGTACTAATGGACCGCTGATGAACATAACAAATAACCATGGAGCACAAATACCTGAGAATTGCGATACAGCATTAAAACCATACATGGCAACCAATACAACGATAATGCCAACGGCAAGAACGACCATGACAAACCATGCGTTTGTTGGATACCAATTTAATTGAGCGGGAATATCAAGTGCAAAGCGAACAGCCGTTGCAGAGACGGTGATCATAGCTGCAGAAATGACTGTAAAGATTATTACGTTCGCCCAGTTATACAACCGGGTCATAGAGTTTCCTGCTATTTTTTGAAGGTAAGTATATAGACTCAGGCGTGTTTCAACCGCTATTGGGGTTGTGATTAGTGTCCAGCTCAGCACGGCGAGAATATTACCTATTAGTAAACCAAGCAGAATATCTGTCATGGTTGCACCAAGTGCAACAAAGGTTGCACCAAATACAAATTCGGTGGCAGCAACATGCTCACCAGCGTATAAACCTAAAAAATGTCTCCATCCTTTGAGCTTATGTTTTGCAATAGGCAATTGTTCTTCTTCTATGTGGTTTAGGTCTTTATGATCACTTTTCATAAGTAACGATCCCAGTACTTTTTAGGCATGCTGATTTGCAAGTGAATAGCTTAAACCGCATTTTTATTTGTGTGCTTATTGCTTAACACTTAAAACTTTTTATTAGACAAATAGAAAATTTCAAATTCAACATGCCCATGATTGTTGTCATTGAGCATTTACATAAAAGCAAATGCTTTCTTGGGCAAATCTATGCCTGTTGGGCATAATCCTACGGTGTTTGTTTTTTGTCAATGTTAATAAACTAGTCTGCTCAATCGGTTAATTGTTAATAATAAGTCGAAGTAATTACACTTGTTTAGCAAACTTAAACCTCATTAAATTATGCTTAGTTAAGTTATTAAATTTTATTTATTCTCATCAATGCTTTATTTGTTTTTGGTTTTGTCTGCAAGCACTGGTCGCATTAACGAGGATTAGTTTTATCCATTCCAATTTATCTTTGGTAGATTTCAATTTCTTTTTATTAGAATTTAGGCTCTATTTTTTGATGTTGACAAATATAGTGTGTGTTAGGAATATGCTCATGCTGGTGTCATTTGCTCTTGTTGCGAGCGCTAGACACCAAGATACTGATTAAGCTAGGACAATTTTAAAATGGAGAGCATGCATATGAACAAAAATCAACAACCTAAGTTTTGTCGTATATTGAAAGGGAGAAGCTATCGCTATTCTAATGTAGCTAGACTTAAATCTATTGCAGCCATTATGTTGCTGTATTCTCAGTCAGGACATACAGCTAATAGTTTTGATTTTCACAGCCATTTAAGTGGCGATTGGCTAGGGGCAAGAGATAAGCTAGCAGAGCAAGGAGTGAATATTCGTTTAGGCTACTTCAGCCAAACAGCGCATAACTTAAAAGGAGGAGAAAGCACAGAAACAGCCTATGCAGATCAGTTTTTTGTCGGTGGCTACTTTAATTTAGAAAAATTGGTTAATTGGTCTGGCGCCGAATTTAAAGTGGAGCTTACTAATCGTAATGGCGAGCTTATTAATGAAAAAGCAAATCTGCCTGTTTTGCTGCAATCGCAACAAATTTATGGTCGAGGCAATGTAACTCGTTTAACCCAATTTTCGTTAACTCAGCATTTATTTGAAGATCAACTTAGCATTAAAGTGGGTCGAATTTACCCAAGTGCTGATTTTTTTGCGATGAGTTGTGCCTTTCAGCACCTGACATTTTGTAGTGGTGGTTCATCTAATTATTTGAGTAGTAGCTGGTATGGTGACCCTCTTAGTGCATTAGGAATGCAATTAACATACAAAGTGACTGATAATTTGCTTTTTAAACTAGGCAGTTATGATGCAAACCCTGCAACCATGTCATTAAATCAGGGGCTAAAATTAACAACATCAGGTGAAATTAACGGAACTACCTTGGTTAGTGAGCTGGAATATAAAAGGGATTACAAAAATGGTTTAGATGGCGATTATCGGTTTGGCATTGTCCGTAGTAGTTTAGATAAAACTAAACTAGTCAATAACGCTGGTTATCCTGCAGGCACGACAAACGATATGGTTGCTATAGAGGATACTGATAACGCATTTTATTTTAATATTGAACAACAGCTTACTCGTAATGTATCAGGAGGTGGCTTACGTATATTTGCGAGTATGATTCATGCAGATAAAAGCATCAGTGCTATTGGCGAAGTTTTGGCTTTTGGCGGATATATTGATGCACCATTGGTTAGTAGACCAAACGATCGTATAGGTTTTGCAGTAGGTCGAAACAGTGTGAGTAATGATCTTAATGATGCTCAGCGCTTTTATAATGCTAATTTTTCAAATAATGAATTAATAGTAAGGGATCATGAGTACCCGATTGAGTTAAATTATAATTATGTTGTCACCCCGGCAATACAGTTAATGCCTAGTATCCAGTATATCATCGACCCTAATGGTGATAATGATGCTGAGAATGCAATGATTGCTGGTTTACAGTTGAGCTTAAATTTCTAGCTAAACCTTTTAAACCGAAGTTATTTGACTGCAAATTCTTGATTTTGTCGTTCAGATGCTAATAGCTTCAGGTTATTCACACTTTGTGAAATGCATAGGCACCTCACTAATTTTGAAACAAATTTAGTTAGGTGCTTTTTTAGTTTAGAGTGTGAACCCTAAAATTGTTATTCATGACAGATTATGTATAAAATAGCCGCTGCATAGCTGATTCTAACTTAACCTGAGAAGCAATATAGAGTCGATTTTTAACTTTGTTTGCAACCCAAGGGATGAGTACAGCACAATTATATAAATGTATTTAAAAATCCCTAAAAAGTAATAAATCTCTTGTTTAGCAGACTGATTTTGCTAATTATTTACCTCATTTATTGTTTAAACAGGCGTATAAAATGGCTTCAATTTCTAGCAGTGATAATCAAAAATTAGAAGAAGCAGCGAGGGCTGGCTGGCTCTACTATGTTGCTGGTAAAACTCAAGATGAAATAGCCAAGCAACTTAATACATCTCGCCAATCTGCGCAAAGGCTTGTTGCTTTGGCAGTATCACAGGGGTTAATAAAAGTACGATTAGAGCATCCAATTCGACGCTGTATGGAGCTTGCTGATGCACTGCAAAATCGATACGGTTTGCTTAGTTGTGAAGTGGTGCCTAGCGAGAGTAACGATATAAATTCTACTGTTGGCTTGGCTCAAGCGGGTGCTGCAGAAATCGAAAGACAGCTAAAACAACGTCAGGCAAAAATCATAGCGTTTGGTACAGGTAGAGTGTTGCGTGCATGCGCAGAAGAGCTCCCAACAATGCATTGTCCACATCATCGTATTGTATCTTTAGTTGGAAATATTGCTCAAGATGGCTCAGCAAGTCGCTATGGAGTTGCAATTCATGTTGCAGAAAGAGTTGGTGCGCAACATTTTCCTATGCCAGTACCCGTCATTGCAGGATCTGAAGCTGAGAAAGTAGGCTGGCAGCAATTAAAGCATGTTAAAAATGTACATCAACTTGCATCACAAGCTGATGTTTCATTTGTTGGAATTGGTGATTTAGGAACTAATTCACCCCTTCACTTAGACGGCTTTGTTACTCGGCATGAACTGGCTGCGCTTGACGCTATTGGTGCTACAGGTGAAGTAATTAGCTGGATTTATAATAATGAAGGTAATCTTGTCGAATCAGAAATAAATAATCGAGTGACGAGTGCAGTACTTTCTCCCAGCAATGAAAAACGTGTTATTGGGATTGCAGCAGGTAACAATAAAGTGCCAGCCATTGCTGGAGCGATAGAATCTGGAATGATCAATAGTCTCATTACGAACGAACTAACTGCAGAGGCACTGTTGCTGAAGTAAATCTTGGTGTTATGAAATTGACTATACTTAACGAGTTACATGTTTTCAGTTGTTCTTGCATTTATGGTTACTCTTGCTACTAATGATTGTTTTAAAATGAGTTAAATCAGACTCTCGGAGAAATTATGAAACACCTGATGTTTAGTGTGTTTATACTTTTAATGCTTAGCGCTTGTGGCAAAAAAGCAGAGCCAGAACAGACTGAAATTCAACAATCACCTGAGGTGACTCTAGGGCAGCAGTTCGACAGCTATCAAGGGTTGGCTTGGCAAGTTGTAGAAGCATTACAAAACCAATCAACTGCTCAGCAATTACAAGATCTGACGCTTAAGCTAATTAGTTCATCAACTGGTTTGTTTTTAAACCTTAAAGCACAGCTGCCAGAATGTGAGGCAAGTTTGCAAGCGATGGCAAACGCAACAGAGTTTCAGCAACAGCAAAGTGATGATACAGAAGCGTTGAAGAATGAAATTACGATTAACTTAGAACCGGAGCTTCCAGAATTTGCAGCTGCAAGTTGCTATCACGCGCAGCAGTTATTACTTAATCCGCTTGCAATTTATAAATTAGCTCAACAAACAAGTTTAGCACAGGATGATTACCAGAGCGCCAAACTAAAAATGATTGATAGTTTTGCCCGTATTAAACAGCTTGAGCTGATCACTGCCATTGACTAGTCTGCACTCGTCATCGCCTTGCCATAAAATTGTCATACAAGGTTGCTAATTTAGCCTCCTATTTGTATTTTTTAGGCTAGGTGTAAGGTGAACGCACAACTACAGCAGATCTTAGATAACAGTGCAATTGAAACCTTGTTTCAACCTATCTTTGACATTTCTAATCAACATATTTTGGGCTACGAGGCGTTAAGTCGCGGCCCGAAAGGGTCTGAGTTAGAAATGCCGAGTAGATTGTTCAGCGCAGCCATTGATTGCCATAAGATCTCTGAATTAGAGCTACTTTGCCGCAGTAGAGCAATTGAAAACTTTGTTAAGCTCAATCTTGAGGGTAAGTTGTTCTTAAACGTAAGTCCTAAAACTTTACTCGACCCTTGCCACCCTAAGGGTGAAACATTACATCTAGTTGAACACTTTGGTCTTGCAACTAATCGCGTGGTTATTGAGGTTACAGAGCAAGAAAAAGTGGATGATGGCTTTTTATTGTTAAAGACCATTGCCCATTATCGTGAGTTAGGTTTTTCGATTGCCATTGATGACTTAGGCGCTGGCTATTCGGGTTTAAAGCAATGGTCTGAGTTATGTCCTGAGTTTGTAAAAATAGACCGCTACTTTATCGATCATTGTGACCAGAGTGTCGTTAAAAAAGAGTTTTTAAAGTCAATTATTGAGCTTGCAAAAGCCACCAATACGCAAGTGATAGCAGAAGGCATTGAGCGGGCTGAGGAACTTCGTCTACTCGAAATTTTGGGCGTGCAGCATGCACAAGGTTTTTTACTGGAAAGGCCGAGCTTGCAGCCTAGTTACGAAATTAATATCCACTGCTTAAAGCACTTGGAGTCATCAGACAATAGCAATACATTTGAGCAGTCAATGGCGATTGGTTGGTTAGCGGTAGAGCACGCTAATATTGAAGCAACAACACGCTGTAAAGATGCTCACAGTATTTTTGAACAAGATAAAACTCTAACTAGCCTTGCCGTACTAGAGCACAATATCCCCGTTGGTTTATTACATCGAGATCAACTCACTGAAGTATTTGCCGCTCCTTATGGCCATGCACTTTACGACAAGCAACCAGTTACTTCTTTAATGGATAAGCAGCCGTTAGTGGTAGACGAAAACGAGTTACTCGATACGGTGAGTCAGCAAATTACCGAATTTGAGTTTGATATTCGACGTCACATTGTGATCACCCGTAATGGCGAATACTTAGGCTTGGCACCACTACGTAATATCTTAAAACACATTACAGAAGAAAAAATCCGCCATGCACAACATGCCAATCCGCTAACTATGTTGCCGGGTAATGTCGCTATTAACGAAGCAATTGAACTGAGACTTCGCAATAATTACCCATTCTCGTTAGCCTATGTTGATTTAAACCACTTTAAACAATTCAATGACCTGTATGGATACGCCAGTGGTGATAGCGTTATAAAGCTGCTTGCAGAAGTAATCGTAGAGGCCTGTAGTACTAGCAAAGGCTTTGTGGGTCACATTGGTGGTGATGACTTTATGGTAGTGTTTGATAAAAATGATGCAGAGCAAGTATGCCATGACATTATTAGAAAGTTTGAACACCAGTCTCGGGCTTTTTTTACCCCAGAGCATATGGAGCAAGGGGGTTACTGGGCCAGTAACCGAGAGGGCAAAAAGCAGTTTGTGCCATTACTTACATTATCAATAGGTTTGGTTAAGCCTGATTTGAAGCTTTGCATCAACAGCCACCAAGTTGCAGCGCTGGCTACTGATGCGAAAAAAGAGGCCAAGCGCTATCAGAGTAGCCACTTGTTTGTATGTAAACGCAGCCGGCCAGCTCCTGCAGTGGTGCGTTTAAGCTGTCAAAAAGATGAAGCACTTACTATTAACTCATGAAGAAATTTGAAGTTTGCTTAATTTTACTTGTGTCCCTGTTTAACTGGGTGTAGCTTAAAAAAAACACATTAACAAAAATAACAATGAAGCGACTATGTAGTGCAATATTAATATTGCTGAGCCTAGGATACAGCCTTGCTACTGAAGCTAACAATGTGGTGAATTTAGCGGTTGAGCAACGCCCATTTTATAAACGTGATTATTATCTTCATGAATTACTGACAGCGGCGTTACGTGCCGGTAATTACCAAGCAGAAATCAATGAAGTACTTGTTCATCCTCACCAACAGCGTACTTTGCTTATGCTTGATGCAAAGCAAGCCGATTTGTTTTGGAGTATGACAAGCCCAGAGCGTGAACACTTAGCCATTGCTGTACCCGTCCCTTTGTTTAAGGGTTACATAGGCAAACGAGCGCTACTTACCAAACGAGCGTTTGTGCCTCGTTTTAAAGATGTAAAAACGAAACAAGATTTAGCACCGTTTACAGCTATACAGGGTCATGATTGGCCTGATACTAAAATTCTTGCGCAAAATGGTCTATCTGTCAGGCCGTTAGCAAATTATCAAGCAATGTTTAGTTTAGTGATCAGAGGGCGAGTTGATTATTTTCCGCGTTCGTTCATTGAAGTCATTTCAGAAATGGAACAAGTAAAGAGTGACGAGCTGGTTATAGTGCCTGACCTTTATATTAGTTACCCAACAGCATTTTACTTTTTTGTCAGCAACCACAGGCCAGAACTCGCTGAGGTGTTATTGAAAGGACTCACCAAGATGAAAAGCACGGGCGAGTTTGAGCAATTATTTGCGAGCTACTTTGCTGAGGACTTAGCCAAATTGCCATTTAAAGAAGGTGAAGTAACAGAGATAGAACTCGATAACGATTATTTTCAGCCACAAAAAAAGGAGCCTTAGCTCCTTTTTGTATGTAAATCTGTATTACAACCGCTATTAGCGAAGTAGTGATTCAGTTAACACTGGGCGAATTTCACGAATGATCGCTTGAGTTAACTTAGGTGCGCCACAAATGATGTTGCCGCTTTGGTTATAGTTAATACCACCTGCGAAATCAACAACCATACCGCCAGCTTCTTTAACTAAAAGCTCGCCTGCCGCTGTGTCCCATGGCTTAAGGCCAATTTCAAAGAAACCATCAACACGACCCGCAGCAACATAAGCCATATCTAACGCAGCAGAACCTGCACGGCGGATATCAGCAGTTTGAATGAAAAGTGCTTTAAACGCTTCAGAGTATGCGTCTAAGTGGTGCTTTTGTTTGAATGGGAAACCAGTTGCAAGTATAGAACCTGCTAACTCGTTAGTTTTAGTTACGCGTAAACGCTTGCTGTTAAGCTGTGCGCCTTGACCACGTGAAGCAGTGAATAATTCACCGCGAATTGGATCATAGATAACAGCTTGATCTAAACGACCTTTAACTTTAAGTGCAATTGATACTGCGAAATGAGGGATACCCTTGATGAAGTTAGTTGTGCCATCAAGTGGATCAACAATCCATTGGTAATCTGCATCTTTACCTTTGTGCTCACCAAGCTCTTCACCTACGATACAGTGATCAGGGTAAGATTTTAAAATGGTATCACGAATTGCGGCTTCAGCTTCTTTATCGATGTTAGTCACTAAGTCGTTAGTGCCTTTTTGTTGTACATCAACTTTTGATAAATCTTCACTTGCACGAAGTAAAATTTTGCCTGCGTTACGCGCAGCGCGAACCGCAATGTTTAACATTGGATGCATAGCATTACCTTTGGGTTGTAAAAGAACGAATATATTTAAGCCGGCGTATTCTAGCGATTTCTAGCGTAAAGTAAACAATAAACTCGAATAAATTAGGTTGTTTTTTGTACAGGGTTGAAATGTAAGGGGATCCTATTGCACAACAAGCGGTAAGCTTTAAGTTTGAAGTCGAACGGTGTTGTTTTTCAGGGTTTTGTCAAAGGCCTGCCTCGTAGGAGGTACTTTAGTGCCGAAAATATTTACACAAAGAGAAGTGAATGAGAAGAAAATGAGGAACTGATAATTATGTTTTCTTGTTTTCTCTAAAGCGCAGCGTCTCTTTATCTCTTTGTGATAATTTGGTTTTCTCAGTGAAGCGATAAACGCCTCTGTGTTCTCTGTGGTTCAAATATGTTTTTGCAAAAGAGAAGTGAGCGAGAAGAAAATAAGAAAGTGACAATAAGGCTTTTTTGTTTTCTCTAAAGCGCAGCGCCTCTTATTCTCTTTGTGAATCATAGAAGTGTTGCGCGATGTAAAATCGTACCTACAATGCTTGCTTACCGCTCAAAGCATATCGCCTAGCGCTTGCAGCCATGCTATAATCCCCGCAATTTTTGACTTTCAGTAAGTAACAACGCAATGACACTTGATGATATTCGTATCGTATTAGTAAACACATCACATTCTGGTAATATTGGCTCAGCGGCACGTGCTATGAAAACGATGGGCTTATCAAATTTATATCTTGTTGATCCTGCTTGTGAAATTGATAGTCATGCGAGTGCCCTTGCTGCAGGTGCCACGGATGTTTTAGGTAAAGCTGTGGTTGTTGATACGCTAGCTGATGCAATTGCTGATTGTAGTTTAACAATTGGTACGAGTGCACGTTCACGTACTTTATCTTGGCCTATGGTTGAGCCGCGTGAATGTGGTGAAAAACTAGTGGCTGAAGCTGAGCATGGTCCAGTAGCATTGGTATTTGGCCGCGAAAATAGTGGTTTAACTAACGAAGAACTACAACAATGTAACTACCACGTATGTATTCCTGCGAACCCTGAATACAGCTCGCTAAATCTAGCAATGGCTGTGCAAACATTGTGTTATGAAACACGTATGGCTTATTTAAACAAACAGCCAAAAGCACAAGAAGAAGACGAAGCAACCTACCCAAATGCAAAGCAAACTGAGCTGTTTTACGAGCACTTAGAGCAAACTCTAAATGATACAGGTTTTATCATCAAGCAACACCCAGGTATGGTGATGACAAAACTTCGTCGTTTATTCAACCGCGCACGCCCAGAAGAAGCAGAGATGAACATCTTACGCGGTATTCTTACCTCAATTAATAAGTCTATAAAATAATCACAGGTTATAAGTATAATACTTGACTAAATTACTCAGGTAATTAGAATAGACCTAGTACTTGACCATTTTTGTCAGGTATTAGGTTTTATCAGTGGCAAGTATCAATTTTTATCAAGTGATAATACTTGACTATTTTGGTCTGGTAATTAAAATTTGCACACCTTAGCGTGCAGTAACATCGGGGGCTCTATGAAGTTAACATCAAAAGGCAGATACGCAGTAACCGCCATGTTGGATGTTGCACTACATACAAATGTGGGTGCAGTTCCCCTTGCCGATATTTCTGAACGCCAAGAGATTTCGCTATCTTATCTCGAACAATTATTCGCCCGTTTACGTAAAAACGGCCTTGTGACCTCTGTGCGTGGCCCAGGTGGCGGATATTTACTTGGTAGAGAAGCAAACGAAATTTCTGTCGGCGATGTGATTAATGCCGTAGATGAGTCTGTTGATGCAACACGTTGTCACAATGCAACGGGTGGTTGCCAAAGCGGCATGCGCTGTTTGACTCACACCCTATGGTCGGACTTAAGCGCACGTATCGAAGATTTTTTAAATAGTATTACCCTTGCTGAATTGGTGGAAAAGTCAGATGTGAAAGAAGTCGCATCTCGCCAAGATAACAGCATCAACACTGCAATTAAGCAACTGGAAAACATTCAAGTAAGCTGTCAACTGTAGCTTGACGAAAGCGGAGAGAGAAATGAAGTTACCGATTTATTTAGATTACGCAGCAACCACGCCTGTTGATGAACGTGTGGCAAAAGAAATGATGCAATGCCTGACTATGGACGGTAATTTTGGTAACCCTGCATCACGCTCACACCGTTTTGGTTGGCAAGCAGAAGAAGCGGTTGATCAAGCGCGTACAGATATTGCTGATCTGATCAACGCTGACCCGCGTGAAATTGTTTTCACTTCAGGTGCTACAGAATCAAATAACCTAGCAATTAAAGGTGCTGCGCAGTTCTATAAAAAGAAAGGCAAGCACGTTATCACTGTTAAAACTGAGCACAAAGCAGTGCTTGATACGTGTCGTGAACTAGAGCGCCAAGGTTTCGAAGTAACCTATATGGACGTTGAAGAAAACGGTTTACTTGACCTTAAAAAGCTTGAAGCTGCCATGCGTGACGACACGGTGCTTGTGAGTGTAATGCACGTAAATAACGAGCTAGGTGTTATCCAAGATATCGCGACAATCGGCGAAATGTGCCGTGAGCGCAAAATTATGTTCCATGTTGATGCTGCACAAAGCGCAGGTAAAGTACTTATCGACGTGCAACAGTTAAAAGTAGATTTTATGTCGTTCTCTGGCCACAAAGTATATGGCCCGAAAGGTGTAGGCGCACTTTATGTTCGTCGTAAGCCTCGCGCACGTTTAGAAGCACAAATGCACGGTGGTGGTCATGAGCGTGGTATGCGTTCAGGCACACTTGCTACTCACCAGTTAGTAGGTATGGGTGCGGCATTTAGAATCGCTAAAGAAGATTTCGAAAAAGACCATGCACACATCAGCGCACTTCGTAAGCGTTTGGTTGATGGCATTATGGCTGATATGGACGAAGTTTACTTCAATGGTGAACCAAGCCAGTCAGTTCCGGGTATTGTAAACATCAGCTTCAACTTTGTTGAAGGTGAGTCGTTATTAATGGCTGTTAAAGACATTGCTGTTTCATCAGGTTCAGCCTGTACCTCAGCAAGCTTAGAGCCTTCTTATGTACTACGTGCATTAGGCCGTAATGACGAGTTAGCACACAGCTCAATTCGTTTCAGCATTGGCCGCTTTACGACTGAAGAAGAGATTGATTACACCGTTGAACTAATCAAAAACTCGATCGGCCGTTTACGTGAGATGTCTCCTTTATGGGAAATGCATCAAGAAGGTATTGATTTAGATTCAGTTGAGTGGGCGCATCACTAATCAGTGATTGCCGCCGCTAGCAGGTAGTGAGGATAGTATTATGGCTTATAGTGATAAAGTAATCGATCATGTTGAAAATCCACGTAACGTGGGTGCTTTAGACAAAAATGATCCGTCAGTTGCAACAGGCATGGTGGGTGCACCAGCATGTGGTGACGTAATGAAATTGCAAATCAAAGTATCACCAGAAGGTGTAATTGAAGATGCAAAATTCAAAACATATGGTTGTGGTAGCGCAATCGCTTCTTCTTCACTTGTAACTGAGTGGGTAAAAGGCAAAACATTAGATGAAGCTGCAACAATCAAAAACACTGATATCAGTGCTGAGCTTGAATTACCACCAGTGAAAATTCACTGTTCAATTCTAGCAGAAGACGCGATTCAAGCAGCAATTGCTGACTACAAAAGCAAACAAGCGAAGTAAGAGATAAATTCATGGCAGTGACATTGACAGATGCGGCAGCAAACCGCGTAGAATCATTTTTAGCAAATCGCGGCAAAGGCATTGGCCTACGCGTTGGCATTAAAACGACGGGCTGTTCAGGTCTTGCTTATGTTCTTGAATTTGTTGATGAGTTAGCTGACGGCGACGAAATTTTTGAAAGCCGTGGCGTGAAAGTTATCGTTGATGCCAAAAGCTTAGTTTACATTGATGGTACTGAGCTTGATTACACCAAAGAAGGTTTGAATGAAGGGTTTAAATTTAACAACCCGAACCAAGCCGATGAGTGTGGTTGCGGCGAAAGCTTCACCGTTTAAGCTTAACAAACTTTCTTTGCTTGAAGCCCTGCCTATGTAGGGCTTTGTTATTTCCTGTTTACCGAGTTGGATTATGTAATGCGTTACTTTGAGTTATTTGCAATTCCAGTAGATTACAACATTGATTTAGCGACTATTAATAAAAACTACCTCGAGCTGCAACGCGCAGTTCATCCAGATCGCCACGCAAGCTCCAGTAGCCGCGATAAACTACTCGCTGTGCAAAATGCAGCTGAAATCAATGATGCATTACAAACTTTAAAACACCCGGTAAAACGTGCTGAATACATGCTAAGTGAACTAGGTGTTGATATTCGCGCCGAGCAACAAACATTGCAAGATCCGTTATTCTTAATGCAGCAAATGGAACTGCGCGAAGAATTAGAAGAACTTGAAAATGCCGCAGATCCTGATGCAGCAATTGCCCAGTTTGAAGCGCAAATTAAACAACTCGATAAACAATACAGCAGCGAATTAGCCGCTCAGTTGGCAAGTAACGACGAGCAACAATGGCAAGCTGCCGCTGACAATATTCGTAAATTGAAGTTTGTTTATAAGTTACGCGATGAACTAGAGCGTATTGAAGACAGTTTATTTGATGATTAATCGTTAGTTGTTTTAAAGCAGCTATTTAAGAGTTTAAAAAGAGCATTATGGCATTATTGCAAATTGCTGAGCCGGGGCAGAGCGCGGCACCACATGAGCACAAATTAGCAGTCGGTATAGACCTTGGTACGACTAACTCGTTAGTTGCAACAGTGCAAAGCGGCGAAGCTCGCACACTGACTGATTTAGCGGGCAATGCAATGCTTCCATCGGTTGTGCAATACCAAACTGATAGCATTATTGTAGGTGAACGAGCAGCGGCTGCTGCTACTCAAGACCCTGCAAACACATTAATCTCGGTGAAACGTTTCTTAGGTAAAACGCAGGCTGAAATCGAAAAAAGCTATGGTCAACTGCCTTATGAATTTTGTGAGCATGATGGCTCATTAGCAATCAGCACAGTTGCGGGTGCAATTAGTCCTGTCACTGCATCGAGTGAAATTCTAAAAGCATTAAAACTGCGTGCAGAAGACAGCTTTGCAGGCCAAGATATTCTAGGTGCGGTAATTACTGTACCAGCGTATTTTGATGATGCGCAGCGACAAAGCACAAAAGATGCTGCAGAGCTTGCCGGTATTAAGGTTTTACGTTTATTAAACGAGCCAACGGCTGCGGCTGTTGCTTACGGCCTTGATTCGGGTCAAGAAGGTATTATCGCTGTATACGATTTAGGTGGCGGTACCTTCGATATTTCTATTTTACGTTTACACCAAGGTGTATTCGAAGTGCTTGCCACTGGCGGTGACTCGAGCCTTGGTGGTGACGATTTTGACTCGCTATTAGTTGATTACTTTAAAACACAAACTGGTGTGAGTGAGCTTTCTGCATCGGTATTACGTTTATTCATCAACAAAGCCAAAGCATGTAAAGAAGCATTAAGCCAATACCAAACTGTTAATGTCGGTTTAGAGTTTGATGGTCAAAGCCACAAAGTTGAAGTTACCCGCGAAACCTTTGATGAGCTCGCTCTTAGCCTTGTGAAGAAAACACTCCGTTCTTGTCGCCGTGCCGTAAAAGATGCCGGTATCGAGAACGAAGAAGTACTACAAGTTGTAATGGTTGGCGGCTCGACTCGTATGCCAATTGTACGCTCTCAAGTTGCTGCATTTTTTGATAAAGAGCCACTGACTTCTATTGACCCAGATCGCGTGGTTGCACTTGGTGCGGCACTTCAAGCAGATGTACTGGTTGGCAATAAGCCTGACTCAGACATGCTGCTATTAGATGTATTACCACTGTCACTAGGTCTTGAGACTATGGGTGGCTTGGTTGAGAAAATCATTCCACGTAACACCACGATTCCTGTTGCACGTGCGCAAGAGTTCACCACTTTCAAAGATGGTCAAACAGCTATGTCACTGCATGTATTACAAGGTGAGCGTGAGCTAGTTGATGATTGTCGTTCATTGGCTAAATTTAGCTTAAAGGGTATTCCGGCAATGGCTGCAGGTGCTGCGCATATTCGCGTAACCTTTAAAGTTGATGCTGATGGCTTATTAAGTGTATCGGCAATGGAAAAATCAACTGGCGTACAAGCTGAAATTCAGGTGAAACCATCATTTGGTTTATCGGACGACCAAGTTGCAAACATGCTTAAAGAATCAATGACTAACGCTAAAGACGATATGCAAGCGCGTATGCTAAAAGAGCAACAAGTTGAAGCGTTACGTGTTGTTGAAGCGCTTGAAGCATCACTCGCAATCGACAGTGCATTACTTGATGAACAAGAATTAGGTGCGTTAAAAGCAGAAATTGCTAAACTTGTTGCCGTACGCGAAAGCGCAACAACACCTGCAGAAATTAAAGCAGCGATTGAAGCTGTAGACAATGCAAGTAGCGAGTTTGCTGCTCGCAGAATGGATGCATCAATCAAAAAAGCGCTGCAAGGGCAGTCAGTAGACGAAGTTTAACGAGGTAAGGTATGCCACAAATTATTTTTCTTCCACACGAAGAGTTATGCCCAGAAGGCGCTGCAATTGAAGCTCCTGCAGGTGAAACAGTATTAGATGTTGCGCTAAAAAATGGTATTAGCATTCCACATGCGTGTGAAAAATCATGCGCGTGTACAACATGCCACTTAATCATCCGTGAAGGTTTTGACTCTCTAGATGAAAGTGATGAGTTAGAAGACGACATGCTTGATAAAGCATGGGGTCTTGAGCCAGAGTCACGCCTTGGTTGCCAAGCAGTGATTAAAGATGAAGATTTAGTGGTTGAAATTCCAAAGTATAATCTCAATATCGTTAATGAAGAGCATTAATTTTTAACGGCTTTGATTTCGTAAAAACCGCTGTAGTTGCTTGGTCTCTACAGCGGTTTTTTGTTTTTAGAGCTGATAGCTGACAGCTTTTACTTGGAGGTTCTATGTCTGATTTGGTTTTTTCTGATTCGTTTATCGACGGTGACTTTTACTCTACAAGCCAGCGTTTTAGTGTAGATAACCCTGCAACTGGACAAGCAATTACGCAGGTCTCTAATATTGATGAGGCTGGCGTTGAGCAAGCAATAAAAAGTGCTGACGAGGCATTTAGCAAGCTAAAGAAAACAACTGCCACAGAGCGCAGTGAAACGTTACGCCGTTGGTATGAGTTAGTCATTGAGCACAAGCAACAGCTCGCTGAACTAATGACCAAAGAGCAGGGCAAACCATTAAAAGAGTCGTTAGGTGAAGTTGAATATGGTGCGGGCTTTATTAAATGGTTTAGTGAAGAAGCTAAGCGTAGTTACGGCGATAATATCCCTGCCACCGACAGCCAACATCGTTTATCAACCATAAAACAACCAATCGGTGTGGTTGCTGGGATCACACCTTGGAATTTTCCGATCGCGATGATCACCCGTAAAGTGGCACCAGCATATGCGGCAGGTTGTAGTTTTGTGATTAAACCTTCTGAGCATACACCATTGTGCGCCATTGCCTTGGCATACCTTGCTGATAAGGCTGGATTTGTGAAAGGGGCGTTGAATGTTGTGGTCTCTGAAAATGCAAAAATGGTTGGCGAAATCATGACAGAATCTGAGCGAGTGCGTAAGTTTACCTTCACGGGGTCAACTGGTGTAGGTAAGCAGTTACTTTCGCAATGTGCCTCAACTATTAAGCAAACTTCGATGGAGCTTGGTGGTAATGCGCCGTTTATTATTTTCGAAAATGCTGACTTAGATGAAGCTGTTGCTGGCCTCATGGGTGCAAAATTTAGAAACGCCGGCCAAACCTGTGTAGCTGCTAACCGAATTTTTGTGCAACGTTCAGTACTTGAAACGGTGCTTGAAAAACTTGCAGACAAAGTGGCAGAGTTAAAAGTTGGCA
The DNA here is from genome assembly GCF_030297135.1 of Pseudoalteromonas apostichopi. NCBI lineage: Bacteria > Pseudomonadati > Pseudomonadota > Gammaproteobacteria > Alteromonadales > Pseudoalteromonadaceae > Pseudoalteromonas > Pseudoalteromonas apostichopi. Next base: position 1,319,753 of record NZ_AP028065.1, on the reverse strand, counting down.
ATGGCCTTGATGAAGGGGTGGATATTGGCCCACTAATTTATCCTAAGGCTAAAGAGAAAGTACAAACTCTCTTAGATGATGCAGTTAATAAAGGCGCGTCATTGATCGGCGATAACAGCGAACTTGAAGGCAGCTTTCAAGCACCGCTGATTTTAACGGATGTAACACCAGAGATGGATATCTATCATGATGAAGTATTTGGTCCAGTGGTAAGCATTATCGCTTTTGATGATGAAGAAGAAGTGTTGAAGTTAGCAAATGATGTGCCTTATGGTTTAGCTGCATATTTTTATAGTGAAAATATCAAACAAGTTTATCGCGTAAGTGAAGCACTCGAATACGGCATGATTGGTATTAACGAAGGTTTAATCTCAAATCCAGTAGCGCCATTTGGCGGTGTTAAACAGTCTGGCTTAGGCCGAGAGGGTGGCCATCAAGGGTTAGATGAGTACCTAGAAGAGAAGTATCTTTGTGTTAAGGTTTGAGCGATAAGTGCGCGCGAAATAAATTTCACGCCTAGAATACCTCGCACCTCGTAGGAACGGCTTTAGCCGTGAATAGGTCAAATCTATTCGGCGTTAAAACGCCTCCTACCATGTAGGCGTCACGTTTGCTTGGAGCATTTTATATTCAATACCATGACGGTAAATCCGAAGATATCGCGCGAAATAAATTTCACGCCTACAATACCTCGCACCTCGTAGGAACGGCTTTAGCCGTGAATAGGTCAAATCTATTCGGCGTTAAAACGCCTCCTACTTTGTAGGCGTCACGCTTGCTTGGCGCGTCTTATATTCAACACTCTTTCGATGGACTAACGCCTTACCAACAAACAACACAATTCGGCTTCAAACTTACAGTTTGGGGCTTAAAGCTTCTAACTCCTCACCTATATTTTTCATAAAATGATAGCGCTGTCATTTTAGTTTTTATATGATAGGAACGAATTATTAACAAAAATGACAAATAGTACGCAGAAATACCGTACACTCAGGGCTTAAACGAGGAGAATGTAATGGGCTTTAAAAGGTCAGTATTCGCGGTAATGCTAGCAACTGCGCCTGTGATGGCAAATGCAGCGTTGACCCAATCGCAAGTTAATCACTTTGCTAAAGATACCGAGTTATTATTTTCGGTTGAAGATAACTTTCGTAATAAAGATGCGGGCTTTTTAGGGAAAATTACCCTCAATAATCGTTCTGATGTGCCATTACCTGCGGGTGAAAGCGACTGGCAACTTTATATTCACTCAGTGCGTAAAATTTCGACAGAGCATGTTGCTGGCCTTAATATCGAGCACGTTAATGGCGATTTACATCGCATTGTACCAACCAGTTCATTTAAAGGTTTAGCCGCTGGCGAGAGCTTAGAGCTGCCGTTCGATGCACAAGTGTGGATTGTTGCTTACAGTGACTTTATGCCTCGGGCATTTTTTGTTTCAGGTAAGAATAAACCTGCTGTATTTGCCAATACCGATACTGAAGACTTTAAACAGTTTGTGACGCCATTTACCCGTGAAAATCAGTTACGCCGTTACAATGAGCCAAAAGATTTATCGGTTTTAGCAACAGCTAAGATCCGCTATGAACGTAATAGTGCTGATAAGTTTTCGGTCAGTAAAGACGATGCTTTAAAGCGTATTATTCCTAAACCACGTAAAGTCGACTTTAACCGTGGCAGCGCGACGCTAAACAATAATTGGCAAATCAGTTATCAAGGTCAGCTTAAACACGAAGTTATGGTGTTTATGCAAGACTTACAAGATGACTATGGCATTAGCCTTAAAGCACAACCTGACCATATTAATGTAGGCAAAGACAAAGTTATTCGCCTGAAAGTTGACCCTAAGCTCAATAATGCAAAAGCAGAAAGCTATACCCTTGAGATTGATGATGAAGTAATCACAATCGTGGGTAGTGATAACGCAGGTGTATTTTATGCGATGCAAAGTTTATTGAACCTGATCCCTGCAAACAGCCAAGGTAGTGCGAGTTTACCGCAGTTAGAGTTAGAAGATTCACCGCGCTATGGCTGGCGTGGCATGCATTATGATAACGGTCGTAACTATCATGGCAAAGAAGCCATGTTCAAGCTTGTTGAGCAAATGGCACGCTACAAAATGAATAAGCTGCATTGGCACTTTTCAGAAGATGAAGGTTGGCGACTTGAGATCCCTGGTTTACCTGAGCTCACTGACGTTGGCGGTTATCGCTGTTTTGATTTAGAAGAGCGCGAGTGCTTATTAACTCAGCTTGGTACTGGGCCATTTAAATCTGGCTCAGGTAATGGCTATCTGAAACGTGAAGAGTTTGTCGAGTTACTGAAGTTTGCCAAAGACCGCCATATTCAAATTATTCCTGAAGTTGAAGGCCCGGGTCATGCGCGTGCCTCAATCAAAGCGATGGAAGCGCGCTATCACAACATGCTAGAGCAAGCTGAAAAAGCCGCTAAAAATAATATTAAAACTCGTTCAGCGAACAAAGAAGTTCAGCACATCGATATGGGACCAGCAACGCAATACTTGCTAACCGATCCTAAAGATACCTCTGTGTACATGACGGTACAAAACTACAAAGATAACTCAATGAATGTGTGTATGGACTCGACCTACGCATTTTTAGATAAAGTGACCTATGAGCTTCAGCAGATGTATCGCGAAGCAGGTGTTCAGTTAAAGAACCTGCACATTGGTGGTGACGAAGTAGGTGCTGGTTCGTGGATTGGCTCACCAATCTGTCAGGCGCTATTTGCAGATCCTAACAATGGTGTGTCTGGCCCCGCTGATTTAAAGCCTTACTTTACCCAGCGTGTTGCAACCTTACTTGAAAAGCGCGGTATTTCTCCGGGTATTTGGGAAGACGGCATCATGTATGACCGCGAAAATTCGTTTAAACGTGATGAGTTCCCTAATAAAACTTTTACCGTTAATACCTGGGATAATATTTGGGAGTGGGGTGTTGCAGATAGAGCATACCGCCTAGCCAATGCAGGTTACCAAGTGGTTCTATCACATGGTACGCACTTGTATTTTGACCACCCATATGAAGCAAGCCCAGAAGAACGAGGTTATTACTGGGCAACCCGTTACACAGATACTAAAAAAGCGTTTAATTATATGCCTGATGACGTGTATGCAAATGCTGATTACACACGCACCCATGAGCCAATCGTTAATTTAGAAGCTTTGGTTGGTCGTCCATTACCTAAACTTGAAAAGCCTGAGAACATTTTAGGTATGCAAGGTCAGGTATGGTCAGAAACGATTCGCACTGAAGATCAAGTATTAGCAATGATCTTCCCGCGTATTCTGTCAGTAGCAGAGCGCGCATGGCATAAAGCCGATTGGGAAGGTGAAAGTGTAGATACTAAAAAACAAGCAAAAGATTGGGCTGAATTCTCAAGTGCAGTAGGCTTAAAAGAGCTTGATAAATTAGCTAAAGACGGCATCAACCTGCATTTACCAGTACCGGGTGGTGTGATTGAAAATGGTAAGTTATATGCCAACAGTGCATTTGCTTATTTGAGCATTGAATACAGCTTAGATAACGGCCAAAGCTGGCAAACTTACGCTGAACCAGTCAAAGTTGATAGCAATGCAAAAGTTACGTTACGCACTCGCTTAAACGCACAGCAAGCCAGCCGCGTGACCGTTGTGGGTGAGTAATATCTTTGTTTTTGCGATAGATAAATTTGGCGCCTGCAGTAAACCGCAGGCGTCATTTTTTGTTTTAAACCACTTATATTCACAAAGAGGATAAGAGACGCTACGCTTAAGAGAAAGTAATGTTTTGGTTTCCTCATTCTTTTCTCATTCATTACTCTTTGTGCAAAAAATTATTGAACCACAGAGTACACGGAGGCGCTGCGCGCTTCACAGAGAAAGCCAAATGATTACAAAGAGGGTAAGAGAGCGCTACAAAAAGCATTATTAGTACTTCCTCATTCTTTTCTCATTTACTTCTCTTTGTGAATAAATCTTCGCGCGAAATAAATTTCACGCCTACGGTATTGACTATCACTTCAGTTACGTATCCGCACATTCGGCTCAAAACTGACAGCTGAAAGCTGACCGCTCCTAGAAACCTCTTAAAAGAAATATGTCAGCGCTGTCATTTTTGTTGCAGTAGTGTTATAAATATTTAATATACCTTTTATATAATCATCTAAATGAGCAGCGCTATAGAATTGAACTGTGCTGTGACGGGAAATGTTATGTCTGAAATGAATAAACAAAGCAGTGTAGTGCCTATGGCAATTGTTGCCACGCTGTTTTTTATATTGGGTTTTGCTACGTGGTTAAATGGCTCATTGATGCCGTTTCTACAGCAAGTTTTACAGCTGTCACCTTTTCAGGCATCGCTGATTATTTTCTCATTTTATATTGCAGTGACCTTTACTGCCCTACCTTCAGCAATGATCATCAGAAAGGTCGGCTATAAAAATGGTATGGCACTGGGTATGGCAACTATGATGGTGGCAGGCTTGCTATTTATTCCTGCTGCAAAAACGCAGGTGTTTGCGCTATTTTTATTTGCGCAACTTGTTATGGGAGCTGGGCAGACATTGCTTCAAACAGCAGTTAACCCGTATGTTGTAAGAATCGGCCCAGAAGAGTCAGCTGCAGCCAGAGTAAGTATTATGGGTATATTAAATAAAGGTGCTGGTGTTGTTGCGCCGATTGTATTTACCGCATTAATACTGAGTGATTTTAAAGGTTTTGTCGGTAAAGAACTTAGCCAAACTGATATTGATGCCATGGCTAATGGCTTAATATTCCCCTATTTAGGAATGGCACTTTTTATTGGTATACTTGGTTTTGCAGTAACGAAAATGCCACTGCCAGAACTTATTGATGATGCTGATGAACAAAAACCAGGGCAAGTAAAAGAAGCACTAGCGCATCCAAGCCTTGCTTTAGGTATTGTAGCATTATTCGTATATGTTGCTGTTGAAGTGATAGCAGGTGACACAATAGGCAGTTTTGCGTTGTCGTTAGGTGTTGAAAAATATAGCGTGATGACCTCGTACACCATGGGTTGTATGGTGTTAGGTTACTTTTTAGGGATTTTACTTATCCCACGAGTACTGTCGCAGCAAACAGCGCTGACTATCTCAGCAATATTGGGTTGTGTGTTAACGTTAGCGATAGTCACAGGTAGTAATGAATCTGTATTTATATCAACATTATTTGGCCTAAAATCGGTACTGCCTGATACCCTATTGCTCATTGCTGTGCTAGGCTTTGCTAATGCGATTGTTTGGCCAGCCGTTTGGCCGTTAGCACTATCTGGTTTAGGCAAACTTACAAGCGTAGGTTCTGGTCTGCTTGTTATGGGTATAGCCGGTGGCGCATTTGGCCCATTATTTTGGGGCCTTGCAAGTGGTGGTGTAAAAAGCGCTGAAGCGCAACAAATGGCTTACATTGTTATGTTGCCTTGTTATTTATTCATACTTTTTTATGCTGTGAAAGGCCACAAGATGAAAAGTTGGAAGTAATTATGAGCTTGAGGCTAGGTGTAAAACCTAATGGCCTTGAGCTTTGAAAAGCATTTCTAGTAAATAGAAATAATCCCGTGTGTAATGCCACCGAAAGGTGGCATTTTTTTGTTTGGGATTTGAGAGATTAGGTTCTAGGCTTTCGCGCGAAATAAACTTCACGCCTACAATATCTCGCACCTCGTATTTCGCACCTCGCACCTCGTAGGAACGGCTTTAGCCGTGAATAGGTCAAATCTGTTCGGCGTTAAAACGCCTCCTACAATGTAGGGCTCACGCTTGCTTGGCGCGTCTTCCATTCAATACCCAGGCGGCAAAACAATACGGTTCCAACAAACAAAACAATCTAGCTTACAGCCAACCGCTTAAAGCTATTACCCACAGACAATAAAGTTAGGCTCAAAACTGACAGCTGAAAGCTGACGGCTTTTTGAATTGAAAGCAGGTGTTAAAGATAAATCTTGGAACTTAAAATAGAAAAATATATGGATTTACTAAGGGGGAGAAGTGGGGCGACTGATGGGGCTTGAACCCACGACAACCGGAATCACAATCCGGGGCTCTACCAACTGAGCTACAGCCGCCACTGAGATACACCTCGTTTGGTGTGGCGCGCATATTACATAATTAAGTTTAGCTTGTGAACCCCTAAAATGAAAAAAGTCGAAAAAACTTACTTGTCTCAGAAAATTCAGAAATAACCCTTTGGTCAGCTGGCATTCAGTTTCGCAGATTAGACTTGCGTTTTTTGTAATTGAGCAAATACTCATTTCTTAGTTTTGCGTGTAATTTAATGATTTTTTAACCAAAGATCATATATAATTTGCACAGCGTCATGCTACAAATGAACTTCAGGAGAGAACATGGATACAATAATGAACTGGATCAACGAGAATTCAGGTTTAATCATACATTACGCCGTTCAGGCGGTTCTAGCGCTAATCATTTTCTTCATCGGTGGTCGCATCGCTAAATTCTGCGAAGGCTTAACCGAAAAAGCATTTGATAAAAAGAAAGTCGATAAAGCTGTAGGTTCATTTGTTGCTAGCATTGTCTATGCAATTGTATTTGCTGCAACAATCTTAATGGCATTATCTCAACTTGGTATTGAGACAACATCGTTCATTGCTATTTTAGGTGCGGCAGGTCTAGCTGTAGGCTTAGCACTTCAAGGTTCACTTTCTAACTTTGCATCAGGCGTTTTAATCATCTTACTTCGTCCTTTCAAATCAGGTGACTATGTAGAAGCTGGTGGTAAAGCGGGTACAGTTAAGAAAATCGAAATTTTCTCTACAGAATTACGTACACCAGATAACAAAGTAATTATCATGCCTAACTCATCAATTATGGGCAGCCCAATTACTAACTTCTCTCGTGAATCAACTCGTCGTATCGATTTAGTTATCGGTGTTGGTTACGATGCAGATCTTAAAGAAGCGAAAGCAGTACTTAAATCAGTTTTAGATAAGGAAGAGCGCTTATTAAAAGACCCAGCATACACAGTAGCTGTATCTGAGCTTGCAGATTCAAGCGTAAACTTTGTCGTTCGCCCTTGGGTTAACTCAGCTGACTACTGGCCAACGTATTTCGACTTAATGGAAAACATTAAGATCGCATTAGATGATGCCAACATCACAATCCCATTCCCGCAAATGGATGTTCATTTGCACAAAGAAGACTAATAAGTCTAACGTACAAGTAGTAAAGGTTATTTTTTAATGAAATTAAAAGCTTTATCAGTTCTCGTTGCAGCAAGCGCTGCAACTAGCGCATTCGCAGCAGATGAAACCAAAACTTGGGATGTAACCAGTGAATTAGGTGCTATCGTAACAAGCGGTAACACTGAAACAACCACACTTAAAGGTGGTATCAAGGTTCTACATAACCTAGAAAACTGGAATAACGAGTACAAGTTAGACGGTCTTTATAAAGAAGATGAGATCGAAAACGACCAAGGCGTTAAAGAAACACAGCGCACTAACGAAAAGTACTCAATCTCTGCACAAGGTAACTACAAGTTAAACGAAAAGCATTCACACCTATTCATTTACGGTTCGCACGTATCTGATTACTTTGGTGCATATCGCAACGAATCTGTTATCTCAGCGGGTTACGGTTTACGCTTAATCGACCGCTCTGATATGTGGTTAAACGCTGAAATTGGTCCGGGTTATAAATACTTCCAATACCCTGATAACAGCACAGAAGTTGATGACAACGGTGAATCACTTGCTGGTGAGCGTGAAGGCGAAGTAATCGCTTTAGGTAAAGTTGACTATAACTGGCAGATTTCAGACAGCGCACGTTTTACTCAGTTAGTATCAGTTGAATATGGTGATACCAACACTAAAACACGTTCAGAGTCTGCAATCCTTGCTAAGATCAACGGCTCATTACAAATGAAAGTGGCTTACAACATCACCCACAACTCAGATGTTGCGGATGATAAAGAAAACACAGATACAGAAACGTCACTAACGCTAGTGTATAGTTTCTAATGTTTTTCAGTTGAGAATGAATGGGTAAACTTGTTTACCCATTTTTTTTGCTTATAAAATGATGTAGTATGCCGCGGTTATTTTTATTTTCTTATTAAGGGAAACTCTGTGAAGTTTTTTAAGTTATTTATAGCTCTTTTTATTTCGCTGTTATTTATCACGGATGCGCAATCTGTAACGGCACCATCAAAACAACAAATTGAGCAACTAAAAAAACTACCGAAGTCACAGCAAGAAGCGCTTGCAAAGAAGTATGGCTTTGACCTTTCTGCTTTAAACTCAGAGACTAATGCAACAAAGAATGCCGATAGCGAAAATGTAGAATCTGTTTTACCTAGAGAAACCCTTAATATCAAAGAAAAAGAAGAAGTAAATAAGGAAGAAAAATTTAAGCCAAAGTCAACTGAACTTGAACCATTTGGTTATGAATTATTTTCTGGTCAACCTACTACATTTGCTCCTACAGAGAGCGCGCTAGTTCCTGATGATTACATCGTTGGCCCTGGTGACAGCTTTAGTATTAATTTATATGGCAAAGAATACAGTAGCGAAGAAGTGACGGTTAATCGAGAAGGCCGTTTAGTTTTGCAAAACCTTTCGCCCGTAAATGTAGCTGGCTTAAAGTATAAAGAAGTTGTTGAATTAATTAAGCTTAAAATACAGCAAGAAGTTATCGGCGTAAAAGCGTTTGTCTCTATGGGTAAAACACGTAGTATTCGTGTGATGGTGTTGGGTGAATCATTCATGCCTGGTGCCTATACAGTACCGTCGTTATCTTCAATCACACATGCAATTTTTGTTAGTGGTGGTATTTCGAAAATTGGTTCACTTCGCCATATTCAATTAAAAAGGGGCGGGAAGGTAGTCTCTGAATTAGACTTATATGATTTACTAATAAAAGGTGACAGCTCTGGTGATGTAATTTTAAAACCAGGTGATGTTGTGTTTATTCCTCCTGTTGGAAAACAAGTAAGTATTAAAGGTGCTGTAAAGCGCCCGGCAATTTTTGAGCTTGAAAAAACTGAAACAATCAATGACCTAATCACAATGGCTGGGGGTTACACTGCTAATGCTAACTCGGCTAAGACGGTGGTTGAACGTTACACTGAAGACAGCTTTAAAACAGTAATTCCTCTTGATATTTCTCTAAAGGCTAACACTCACTTACGAACTGGCGATGTAATTACAGTTCCTTCTTCAAGTGGAGCGTTTGATAATAGCGTGACGCTTCTAGGTGCAGTTACTTACCCAGGAAATTACGCTTGGTCAGAGGGAAAAAAGGTTAAAGATTTATTTTCTTCTTTAAAGAGTGACTTATTACCTATCGCAGATTTTGACTACGCATTGATCCTTCGCGAAATAAATGAAAAATCTGACATCGAGGTATATCAATTTTCTCTAATTGATGCATTCAACAACGATCCTAAAAACAATTTAGCTTTGAAAGCTGATGATGTAATTGTTGTATTTAGCCGTTTTCAAACTAAAGTTGATGAAAGTAACGCATTAAAGTCATTAGCGTTGACTGAGGAGCAATTAGCTCATCAAAAGCGCGTAGAGCTATGGAATGAGTTTGAGAAGCAAGAGTTCTATAAATTTGTAAACTTTATTGATGATGAATCATTAGACCAGGAATTGTCTGAAACTAATTCAAGTCTTGCCGCAAATGCTGATAATATTAGCAAGCTTTTAAATGCTCAAGAATCAGACTTAAAAGAAGCAGATTACGCTGTCTTTAGCCGCAAGAAATTACTAAAACCAATTATTGCAAAGTTAAATGAACAGTCTTCGCATCAAAACAAAATTAAAGTATTTGGTATTCGAGGCGAAGTAAAATATGCAGGCTTATATCCGTTACCGGTTAATGCAACGGTAAATAAAGCGGTTGTAGCTGCGGGGGGGCTAAACGAATCCTCTTACCTTGGCCGAGCAGAAATCACTCGTTTTACTAATAATGAAAATATTGAACACGTGAATATCGACTTGTCTGACGCACTTGATTCAAATCAAGCAGCGTCTTTCGCTGTTCAGAGTAAAGATTCTATTAGTGTATACCCTATTCCTAACTGGCAAAGTGACTTACGAGTAAGAATCGCCGGAGAAGTTAAGTTTCCTGGTGTTTATAGTATCCGTAAAGGTGAAGACCTAACCAGTGTTATTAAACGAGCTGGCGGTTTTACTAAATTTGCTTACCCTGAAGGGGCGGTATTTACACGTCAAGCAATCAGAGAAAAAGAACAGCGTCAAATTGATAAGTTGGCTCAAGATCTACGCCGAAGCGTAGCATCCCAAAGCTTCACAAAATCTATTACACAGTCTAATTTGAACTATGCAGATATGGATAAGCTAATTTCAGACTTAGGTAACATCAAGTCGGTTGGCCGCTTAGTAATAGATCTACCTGCTGTAGAAAAGGGCGTTGTAGATTTAACTCTTCAAAATAATGATGCGTTATATATTCCACGTGAAAATAATAATATTAGTGTTGTAGGTGAAGTTAACTTCTCAACTTCACATTTGTTTGACTCACGTTTAACATTACAGGATTACATCAATCGTAGTGGTGGCTTTAAGGCAGGTGCTGATGAAGAGCGACTATATATTATTAAAGCAAGCGGTCTGGTCGTAGTTCCTGAACAGGGCTCATGGTTTGCAGTTGCTGATGACGCAACTTTATCGCCTGGTGATACAATTGTTGTGCCATTAGATACAGATCAAATAGACAACTTGACGCTTTGGAGTACGGCAACTCAAATTATTTACCAAATGGGTGTTGCTGTAGCTGCTATAAGTTCTCTTTAATAAATAAGCGCTAGTTGGAGATAAGAATGAATCTTGCTAGCGCAAATTTTTTAGAGGCTTTCTTATGCTAAACCTACTGAGCATTTACTCTAATTTAATCCTCGGGAAGGCTCTAAATTTGAAAAGCAAGTTTGGAATTTGAGCATTTTTATCTAATTGAAATTTACGTTTCTATTTCATTTTAACTACATTTATGGTTACTGCTTGTCTTTTTTATAAGAGCTAAATCCTCCTCTAGACTACGTCTTTCGGCTGATGCAGCTTGCTTGTGTAAAGTAAACATTCTAATTGTTTATGTATGTGAAAATTTTCAATAAACAGGCTTTCAGCAAATATTGAGTCTTTTTTTAATTTACTCTTGAATAAACAGCATTTACTAATCATAATTAGCGGGCCTGAGTTGATACTGCTTATTTTTAGGAGTGTCGGACGGGCTCTTTACATTATTAAATTGTTTGTTAGAATCAAGAGGTTTTAACAAACTTTATATTAGAAACTAAAGTGTCCACCGGATACAAGGAGATAAAAATGAAGCGTTTTAATAAAATCGCTCTAATCCCAGCTGCTATCGCTGCTGGTCTAGCTAGCAACGCGTACGCAGGTACTGAAGCATGTTTTGAAATCTACAAAAGCGCTACAGTTGAAAATCACGACGTACTATACGCTGGTGCATCATGTGTTGTAGAAACTACTACAACAGCTGCTGGTGCAGATGCAGTTAAGAAAGTTGACGAAATGTCAGCTGCATACGAGTTAACTAAATCACTACCAATCGACTTCGGCGATATCGTTGGTGATTCTTCTAACTCAGCACAACAAATCGTTTACATCCCAACAACTGATATCCCTGGCGGTACTAATATCGTTGTTAAAGTAGACGGTGCTGTTTTCGATGGTAACTCAAACCAAATCCACTTAGTTAAAAGCGATGGCACTACTGTTTCTGCAGTTGCTTCTTCAGATGGTACAGTAGACGGTGAAGGTACAATCACGTTCCTAACTAAAGCTGGTATCACTATCGGCGCTGGTACACGTTTAGCGTTCTCTCGCCTTTCAACTTCAGTTGACCCAGTTGGTATCAAGATCGCTAACGATCAATGTACTACTTCTTCAGCTTCTAAAACTGTTACAATCTCAGCAACTAATGCTAAAACAGATGGTGGCACAGGTTATGACATCATCGGTGGTATCTCTAAAGCAACTGATTTAGTTGATATCTCTGCACAGTTCTACGCTCTAAACGGTGGCTCTACTGCTGATGTTGACGTAAATGCTGAAAGCTCAAATGCTGACAACACTGCAATCGTTGCTCGTACAGAATTCGTTTTCGATTCTGACCGTACTAAGCAATTAACTGCTACTAAGACTCAAGCTATCTACAAGACTGCTTTCTACAACCGTGGCGTATCTGGTAACTTAGACCGTTTCATCACTTTAGGTGCAAACGATCACCTAGAAACACAATTCGTTGCAACAGCTGAGCCAGGTTCAACTGTTAAAATGGGTCTTTACAACAGCCGTACAGTAGGTACAGGTTCTACTGACACAGCTCTAACTGATCAAGTTGCTGTTCAAACAGGTACTACTTGGGGTTCATTCGGTTTAACTAAAGCTGCTGCTCCAGTATACAACACTGAAGCTACAGACGTATTCACACCAGCTACTTCTGGTGATGCAGAAACTAACCCTGCTACAGGTACAAGCAACTTAGTTGGTGCTGACTACAATGAAATGTTCTACGCTGTAACTAACACTTCAGCTTCTGGCATCATGAACTTCAACTACGATGTGAACACACACTACACACTAGATTTTGGTAACACTAGCTACAACGATCACTGTGCTGCTGACAAGTTCACTCACAACATCGACGTAAACGGTGCAGTACTTAAAGTTCCTTACGTTGTAAACGGTGAAGGTAACTTCGTACGTGTAACTAACGAGCACGATGAAGCTGCAGAAGTAACTGTTGACGTATTCGGTGAGTCAGACAACGGTAACACTGGTAACCGTAAAGTAACTGCAGTTAAGCTAGGTACTGTTCCAGCTAAATCTTCAGTTGTTTACTTCGTTCCTGAACTAATCGAAGAAGCTGTTAGCCAGAAGAGCTACACTGGTGCTGACGGCGGTTACGCTGCTGGTTCACTAGGTACTGATGGTGTTAACGCTAAATCTAACGCAAACCGTCACACTTTAACATTCACTGTAACTGCACCTCGTGACAGTGTTCACGGTGTATCTGTACAGCGTGTTCTTGGTGGTTCTGACCGTGTAATGCCAGTTCTTGACCAAAACGAATGGAGCCAGTAATTAATAATTACTAGCTACTAAGTTATGCTATAAACCCTCGCCTAGGCGGGGGTTTTTTTTACCTAAAATGGAGTGAGAATGAAAAAGCTTTTTGTATTAGCAGGTATCTTAGGTGCATTATCAGGTTGTACTTCAACACAAGACTCGAGTGAAGTAACTGCATTAAAAAATGAAATTGCAGAGCTTAAAAAAGTACAAAGACAAGTTGCAATAAAGGTAGGCTTAGCAGAGCTTGTTAGACCGAAAAAAATTGAGCTATCTAGCGAAGGGGTTTGGATCGGCTCAGAGTCTGCTGATGTTGTCATGTTAGAATTTACAGATCTACATTGCCCATATTGTAAAAAGTTTCAAAAAGAGACTTGGCCAAAATTAAAAGAGCAGTTCGTCGATACTAACCAACTTGCTGTTTTAGCAAGAGAGTTACCTTTAGCGAATATCCACCCTAAAGCCCCTTATGCAGCTGTTATGCTTCGTTGTGCTAATCAACAAGGTAAATATGAAACTGTAAAAGAGCAATTGTTTGACCTAGGTAGCGCGATTACTGACCCTGATATTGCAGATGTAATTAAAGAAAATCAACTTGACGAAGAGCAATTTAATACGTGTCTAGCTGATACTAAAACACATAATTTAGTAACAAACTCATTAAACGATGCGGTCGCTTTAGGGTTAGGTTCAACACCTGTCTTTATTGTTGGTAAAAAAGACGGTAATTACATTACAAATTATGAAATTGTGATGGGCGCGAAATCAGTTGAAGATTTCTCTACTGTTATTGAACGAGTTAAGTCGTCTAAGTAAATCTTCTTGTTGCATCGTCAACTAGCTATGGTAAATTTATGGGGCCTTATAGGTCCCTTATTTTAATTGCCTCTCAGGGAAAATTCATGAAAACTAAAAAAAATTATGCAGGCTTTACGCTTGTTGAGCTTTTAATCGTTATGGTAATTTTAGGCTTATTAGCCTCTATTGTAGCGCCAAGGATGTTTAGTAAAGTTGACTCAGCTCGAGAAGGAACTGCAAAAGCACAAATGCAAGTTTTGGCTACTGCGCTCGATTCATATCGATTAGATATAGGTTACTACCCTGAAGACCTCAATGAGTTACTAAGTAGCGATAAAAATATGTGGGATGGCCCATATTTTCCACAAAAGATACCACTTGATCCTTGGGGAAATGCTTATTTTTATTCACCAAAATCAGAAGAAAAAAGCTCAGAAATGTTTGTACTGAAAAGTTACGGACGTGATGGTAAACCTGGTGGTGAAGGTGAAGACGCTGATGTGGAATACTAAAGTTCAGGAATATGTTGTAAAGCATGAACTGTTAGATTCAAAAAGGCTAAAACAAGCGCTTGAGTACCAATCTACAAGTAATGACTTTTTAGATGTTCTTTTATTAAATTCAGGTTGGATTGATGAAGAGCAACTGTGTGACATGTATGCTGAATTGCTTGATTGCTCACAATGGCAGGGGCCATTGGCACTTGATCATACAAATGTGAAGCAGCTAAGTAATATTAATACAGAGTTTTTAATCGAGAACCATCTTTTACCACTAGAGATTAATGATAAAACATTAAAATTAGGCTTTGCATCTCCACATAATAATGATGGATTAGATTATCTAAGATTCATTGGTTTAAATATTGAGTTTTTTGCGCTAACAAAAAAAGACTTTGAGCTACTAAGTGAGCAATTTAATGCCATTTCAGTTGAACAACCTGAACTTGTTGTTTCTTCAGATAATCTTGCGGTGCTCAAAGAGCTTGCACTAGGAGCACCAACGGTAAACTTAGTGAACAGCCTAATCAATAAAGGTGTTAAATTAGGTGCTTCTGACTTGCATATTGAGCCAGTAGACGGAAGGTATAGAGCACGATACCGTATTGATGGGATATTAAAAGAAGCAGACCCAATACCACTTAGTCTTCAGTTAGCGGTAATTTCACGTATCAAGATTTTATCAGGCATGGATATAGCCGAAAAACGACGTCCACAGGATGGCAAAATCGAGATGAAAGCCGGCTCAACAGATTTAGACATTCGCTGTTCAACTTTACCTCTTGGCTTTGGTGAAAGTGTAGTTATGCGTTTCTTGATTAAGAACGCTGTTAAATTTGATTTAGAGAGACTTGGCTATTCAGAAGATCTAATTAGCTTTATCAACGAAGATTTAAAACGTACATCTGGCGTTATTCTTATGACTGGCCCTACAGGTTCGGGTAAAACCACATCACTTTATTCATTTTTAAATAAAATGAATAAACCAGATGTAAAGATCGTGACTCTAGAAGACCCTGTTGAGTATCAATTACCAGGTATAAACCAAGTACAAGTCAATTCAGAAATCGGCTTTGATTTCTCGGCTGGTTTAAGAAGTATTGTACGTCAAGATCCTGATGTAATCATGGTAGGTGAAATCCGGGATAATGAAACGGCAAAAATAGCATTACAATCAGCTCTAACCGGTCACTTAGTATTTAGTACAGTTCATACAAATGACGCACCTTCAGCTTATACTCGATTAATGGATTTAGGTATTGAAGAGTACTTGCTAAATGCCGGTTTAGTATCAATTATGGCACAACGTCTTGCTAGAACTCTTTGTACTCATTGTAAAAAACCTTTAGACCAGGAAGAAAGCCTGCTTCAATTCGAAAAATATGGCTTACATGCTTTGAATCAACCTGAATACGCTGGATTACACCAAGCTGTTGGTTGTGAACACTGTGAACATACAGGTTATGCTGGTCGAGTGGCATTTCTAGAGTATTTACCTTGCGATAATGATGTTAAACGCTTAGCAAAAGATGAAAAGTTACTCGACAACCTATATCAGCTTATGGCTGATAAAAGTCTACGTAGCTTGAAACAAGATGGACTGTTAAAAGCACTTCAAGGAAAAACGACAATTGAAGAAGTGATGAGGGTTGCTGGGTGAACCAACTATTTAAGTTTAAAGCTTACACCAAAACAGGTGAATTAACCGAAGGCGAGCTGCATGCCGAAAATGAAGCTGCAGCCGTTCAGGCTTTAAAAAAAGACTATAAACTTGTTATAAAAGTGTCACCTGAGAAACAAGGTTTTAAGCGCAAAAGAATAACCTTGGCTGATATGGAGCAGTCGACTAATCAGTTGTCTACACTTCTTAAAAATGGCTTAAAAATTGATAAAGCATTAATTGTCTTAGCCAAGTCTAATAGTCAATCTGCAATGGGGACTATTTGGAGTGGAGTGCTTAGTGATATAAAACAAGGTGACTTGTTAAGTGATGCATTAGGAAAAAGGCCTGAAGTGTTTTCAACCTTATTCGTTGAAATGGTTAAAATAGGTGAAAGCACTGGTAATCTTCCACAAGTGTTTGCTCGGTTAAGTCAGAACTTACAATTTCAGAATGCATTACGAAGCAAAATGATTCAGGCGATTACGTATCCCTTTTTCATTTTAATTGTTTGCGTGCTGGCTATTTGGGCAATTTTTAACTTCGTTATACCTAGCATGTCTTCAATGTTTGATTCTGTTGAGGATATACCAAGTTATACTCAATTTTTAATTGATGCTTCTAATTGGGTGCAAAGTTATCAAGTGCATATGCTCTTAGTGATAGTAGCTATTGTTGTCGGTATTGTGTCAGCACTGCGTAAACCTTTACTAAAGGCGAAGTTGCTTGAAGCTACAGTCTCACTACCACTAATAAAAACAATAATTAAACAGTCAGATAAAATTCGTTTTTCAACGGCACTACAACTGACACTTGAAAGTGGTGTTAGTTTGTCTTCTGGTTTAGAGCTCGCCGCTGAAACCGTTATTAATCCTACTTTGAGAGACAAGCTCAGAAGTAGCGTTATTTCTGTATCTTCAGGCAGTGAGCTAAGTACAGAGTTAGCAAAACTGGGCCTATTTGATGATATTGGAATTTCACTAATTTCAGTAGGTGAAGAAAGTGGTACTTTAACTAGCTCGTTTACAGAAATATCGCAGCGTTCACGTTTAAGTTTTGAACAATGGTTAACACGTTTTACTGCAATGCTTGAACCTTTATTAATCCTTTTCATGGGCGGTATTGTTGGTTCTGTAGTAATTACCATGTTACTGAGCATAGTGTCTATAAACGATGTCTCTTTCTAAAGGCGCAGGCTTCACACTTGTAGAATTATTAATAGTTATGGTCCTTATTGGCCTGGCTAGTTCTTTTGTATTGCCTAATATGTGGCAGCAACTTGAACAAACTAAGCGCTATGGAGAGCGAAAGCAGTTAATCGAAGCCGTGAAGTTTGCGAAGCAGTACAGTGTGTACAAGGGAGTTGAGTTGAAAATAGTTATAAGCAACAACTCCTTGGAGATCAGTGATATATCGCAGAATGAAAATCAGGTTCCTATAGAAGCTGCTGAACTAGAGCAGACTGAAAAGAATAAACCGAAAAATACCAAAGAAGACATTGTCTTAAAGAAAATTAACTTTGAAACTCTTTCTCTAGAAAGCTCAACCTATATCATCAGTGCTAAAACTTACTTCAAAAAGTTAGCAATTAAAGCGACTTTCAATAACAAGAATGAAAATGAAATTATTGAAATATAATCGAGGTATGACGCTAATTGAAGTATTGATTGCGTCAGTTATTCTATTCATTGCAATTAGCGCCATGAGCTATGTTGCTCGGTCAACCTCGCTTCATGAAATGCGTTTATCACGCCATATAGATCGAGCTATGTTAGGCGAATACATAAAAGATTATGTTGCCTATCAATATCAATATAATGATACTGACACAGGCTCTTATGCAATCAATAATAGTGAATTTACATGGCAAGTAACAGTACTAGATGAAAAGCCACCATTAAGAAGCATATCTAGCGAAGTATCTGATTCTGATAATCAAAATGCAGGAGTTTTGATACTCTATGAAATTCAGGTAAAGGTCAAAAATGATGAAAAAGTCATATTGAGAGTAAAAGATGTTTATTGGAAAAATTAAGCGCCAAGGAGCTTTCACTCTTGTAGAGGTCTTAATTGCCATGGTCATTTTCTCTTTAGTCATGACCTTAGCTGTAAGTAGTTACCGTTATTCTATCTTAAACTTAACAAAGCAAGATAAGTCGCGTAGCGTTGATACATTGACCACTGTTAAGCTCATAAATAACCAAGTTCGTAGTTTAAAGCCTTTTTTTCACATTAATCAAGAAGGAGCTAAAACCCCTTTTTTTGTTGGTGAAGAAAAATCTATGCTGTTTATTACCGAATCACCGATTATAGTCTCAACGCCAATTGCTATAGCCGCGTTAATCATCGAAAACAATAAGCTAGAATACTGTGAAGTGCCTTTTGGTAATTTCCCTTTGCACCAGCCACCAAGTTCGTTTCCATGTGGCGAAAAGCTTGTTTATCTAGATGCGGACGAAGTTGAAATCAGTTATTTTGGTTGGAAGAATAGCTTTGAGCTCGATGATTTTTACTCAGAGTACCTGAATGTAAATGTTAAACCATCACCAAAGTGGTATGGCACATTTAAAGGGAATATTAGAGGGCTTGTTCCTATGTTTGTAAAAATCGCTAGCGATAAACATTCAGATATCATCCTAAAAATCCCAGAGGTAACTCCTTACCAGCTAGGAGCAAATAATGCGTTTGAAGGCTAAACAGCAAGGTGTGGCCTTATTTATGGTCCTAATGATCACCGCTATTATGGCCGTTATCATGATTTATATGTCTTCAAAAGGACAAAATAATGCGCGGCTAACAGGCCTAATAAAGCAAAATACGGATGCTGTATTAGAGTTAGAATCTGTACAAGCTGAAATGGTGTTTGATTACATGACCACCTCTTTTGGGATCTTGGGCCCTCGTCAAGACTTTCAGGGAAAGCCTGTTTCTAACATGATGACGCAAGACTTTAGAGGTAGTACCAAAGAACACGATAACTTCACAGTAAAAGTGCAAGATATCGGAGGGTTAGTCTCTATTTTGCCATACAACGAAAAGGATTTTTTAAATTTACTGGTCAACAATGGCTTAAGCTCAGAACAAGTTCCACGCATAAAGGATAGGATTAAAGATTGGCAAGACGAAGATAGCCTTACTCATATAGAAGGAGCGGAAAAAGGAGATTACGCTGAACCTAACTTACCAACTAACGATACAATACAGAGTGTGAAAGAGCTTGAATATATTATTGAAGATAACGAAATTTACTCGAAAATTGAGCCCTATTTAGTTTTGTATTCAGGAGATTACATTGTTCGACAATACATGCCGAATTCTTTATACTCTGCCCTTGGTCTTACGGTCCCTGATGAGCAAAATGCTTCGATGGAAGGGAGTAGTTACCCAAGTGGTCGATATAAAATAGAAATAACCTTTACTAAAAATTTGTCGATTACTAAATCGTTTACGCTACTGAGAGGAGTTGACTCCTTTCGTCCATATTTTATAACTGATGATGAGCTAATTTTTCAATAATGAAACGCCTGTTACAAAAGTTACGCTTAACTTCTTCGTTATGTCACTATAAATATCACCTAACAGCAGACCTTGAAGTTAAAAACACAGCCTATACAAAGTCTGCGAATATGCTCCTAACAGCATGTTTTCTTGATAGAGATTTATTTTGGGCAACAACAAGAACCTACAATAATACTAATTTGTTGCAACTTAACGCCATCATTAAAGCTGAAAAACTTCAGCTACCGCCAATGGAAGGGCACTTTAGTTGGAGCATTCAGCGCGTAACTAAAAATTCTATAGAAGTAAGTTACTTCGTTGTTCCTGAGCATGTCATGGATAAAGTTCCTCGTGAATGTAAGTTGATCATGCCTTTGTTTGATAGAGAAAAAGAACAGAGCCTTTATCCTTTATCAATTCAACACAATCAGCAACCGAGTAAATTAAAAGCCATTGAAGATATTCAGTGGATTAATCTTCCTGGGCTTTTTATTAATAAAACAAAAGCCTCAGGAAAAATAGAAAAGCTTAAAACACGCCACCTGATTATTTCTCTAATTAGTTTTATTGCCCTAACTGGAGTAGCATTAAGCGCTTATCTACTCCTAGCTACTAGTTATTATGAGTCGGTCAAGCAGGAACATAGAGAAAGTGTTAATCAAGTGCTTGCTTTAAAACAAGAATTTAATAATAAGCAGCAGCAAACTACAGAGCTGGTTAAGTTTTTAAATGAAAACCCAAATGTGTTAGATGTATTTAGCCGCTTGGGAATTTCTTCAAATGATATCTTTATTGAGCGGCTTAACATTATCAACACGGGTTTTCGGATAAGTGGTTCAACAAGTGATTCAGCTACAAAATTACTCGAGCATCTTATCAAGTCTTCCTCTGTTGATGAGGCTAAATTTACTAGGCCAGTAACTAAAAATAGCTTAGATGAAGAAGTATTTTCGATTGAGGTGGTATGGAAATGAACAAGGATGCTATTTCAATAAAAGTGGTCGGGGTAAGCTTAATTGCTTTATTGCTTTCTTTAGAGTTTATTTTTTTTCCATGGTTGGACTGGCTAGATAACAAAAAGCAGGAATTAAATAGCGTCAAAGCATTCGTTAATAAACAAGAGCGAGCACTAGACTCAAAAGACAACATAGAAAACTATCTTGAAGAGTTTAATAAGCACCTTGGCGAATTTGATAAAATTCCTACGCTTGAGAAAAATCAAGATCCATCTTTATTTTGGCTAAATGCTGTTGATTCGGTAATAGCCAAGTATGAAGTCAGTATTGACAATAAAGCACCTCAACGTGAAGTGAAGATAAATGATACATACGCTGTTTACACAGGCAGGTTAAATCTTTCGGGTGATGGAAATTTAGTTCTCAACTTACTTTTTGAGCTTGAGAATATTGAGTATGGTAATCGCGTAAGACAGATTTCAATGTTCCGAGATAGAGCTCAACCAGACCGTATTAGAGCCAACATTGAATTTTTACGAGTGTATAAAAGACAATGAAAAATATTTTAATTTTAATCTTGGCGGTACTTGGTGTTTTATTTTGGGCAGGGGATTTTCTGTTAGATAATCCATTAAGTTCAGATAAGCCAAAAGATGAACCATTGCCAGTCATTACAAAAAACATAAGCGCTAAACAATTTGATGTGGAGGGGTTTGCTGACATCTTGGGAATCAATTTTTCTCGTATCCAAGATAAGCAACAAGAAGCCTTACCAGATGTTTTTGATGTTACAGTTTCTTTAATTTCTATTCATACCTCAGGTGGCTTCGCAAAAGCGAGATTGAGAATTAAAGGTGAAAATAATAAAGAAACTGTGGTTGACGCTGTTGAAGGTGATACATTCCATTCTTTAGAATTAAAGTCGATAATGTCAACGGGCGTTGAGTTAATAAATAACAAAAAAGAGTACTTGTTAAAGATGTATAAACCACAGGTCATTAATATCACAAGGACTGAGAACGTAGAGGAAGTTTCAAATGAAAAGTAGTCCATATAAAAGCTCGCTTTTACTTGTACTAGCGTTAGCCGTGTCTGGATGTGTTCAAACTGGTGGACTGCAAGGAAAAGAGCTAAAGGTTGAAAGATCTATTCTGAAACAAGACCTAACTAAAAATGAGTCTCAGCCAGAAGCTGCCCAAAGTGAAGAGCCTTCAAATAGTTTTAATGCAGTTAAGGTACAAGATTTAGGTGGTATCTCTAAATTAAAAGAAGATGCTAAAAAGCCGCCAGAGCTAACTGGTGAGCCAATCACTTTTGCTGCAGATGAAATATCAGTAAAAGAATTTACCAGTCGTGTATTTGATGAGCTTTTAAATTTAAATTATGTGGTGGCTCCGCAGCTAGCAGCCTCTAATGACAAGATCACCTTAAATATTTCTTCACCAATTGAGCGCCCTGAATTTTATAAAGTTGTTGTGAAAACGCTTGAAGAAAGTGCTATTCAGACTCTTAGAAAAGACGATATTATCTATTTATCTAAAGTGACTGGAAGTTCACAGAAAAACTCAATAGGCATTGGTATTGGCGGTGAAGCGACAGATGTGCCAGATATGGCTGGTGCAATCACGCAAATAGTTCCCTATGTGTATAGCGGTAGCCGCAATATTTCGAGCATAATGGGAAAACTATCAACTGCGGCAATTACTGTACAATCTCAACAAAAGCTCATTATTGTTGAAGGTGACCGCAGTGAAATTCTCAGAGCATTAAGAATCATAAAAATGCTTGATGTACCACGAGCGTATGGCCGTGAAATTCGCCTAGTTGAGTTCGCTCACATTTCACCAATTGAAGGTATTGAGCAGATCCGCGAATTATTAGCAGAAGATGGCATGCTTGTTTCAACTGATGGTGATGTTTCTTTTGTACCAATCCCTAGAATAAATGCATTTGTTGCATATGCGGCGAATGAAGAAATTGTAGATCGTATAATTTTTTGGGCAAACAAAATTGATGTTCCTATTGCTGGTGATGAAAGACAGTACTTTGTATATAAACCCAAATATGCAAAGGCAGAAACCATGCTCGAGTCGATTAGTAGTTTATTAATTGGTGGCTCAAATAGAAGTGCAGCAACGAATCAAGAGCAAGGTAGTTCTGGCCAAGGAGATAGAGGGCGTAAAACCTCTGTTGATGCAGGTCCAATGCGTTTTAGCTTAGATCGTCAACAAAATGCACTTATTTTTTATACCACTAATGATGAGTACCGTTTGGTTGAGTCTTTACTTAAAAGAATGGATGTTTTACCTGGTCAGGTTATTTTAGATGTAACCATTCTTGAGGTTAATTTAAGCGATGATATGTCTTCGGGGATTGACTGGGTTTATAACTCATTAAGTGATGACAACGATAGCACGCTATTAAACCTTGCAAGTAGTGGCTCAATTTCATCAACTATTATTAAAGGCGATTGGCAAGCTAAATTAAACTGGAGTAACAGTAAGGGCAACACGCGCGTTTTATCTAGACCATACATGATCGTAAGAGATGGTGAGTCTGCGACTATTACGTCAGGAGATCAGGTTCCTATTGTAACGCAAACAGTAGAAGATATTGGTGATAGGAACTCTGTTGCAAACTCTATCCAATATCGCTCTACGGGTGTAAATGTTGCTATAACACCGATTATCAATTCTCAGGGAGTGATTTCTTTAAGTGTTGCTATGTCAGTGAGTAATGCACAGCCAAATGATACAAGTGGTGCAGATACACCTGTAATTACAAACAGAGCGATTTCTACAGAGATATTATCTGCGGACGGTCAAACTGTTGCGTTAGGTGGACTTATTCAAGAAACGAAATCAGACAACAACAACGGTGTCCCTCTGTTAAGTGAATTCCCTATTTTAGGTGGCTTATTCTCTAGTAAGAGTGACACTAATAGCCGAACAGAGCTTGTGATGCTAATCACAACTAAGGTTGTAAATGATTCGAGTGAAGTTGATGAGTTTAGTGAAGCAATGTCAAAGCTTTACAGCACACCAATTACTATTAAGTAAAGGTATATGAAATTACTACTGGTTGGAAATCATACCTGTGGAAACCGGGGAGACGGCGCAATACTAAGGGGGTTAATTGCTGAGTTAACTGAGCAGCACCCCAATATAAGAATAGATGCTTATAGCCGCTTCCCAATAAGCTCAAGTTATTTACTTGGCCAAACTTTAATAATGGATCCCCTAGACCAATATCACGAGATTCGAGGTACTGGTTTTTTAGATAGAATTTGGAAAAAGTATAGTCGTCGATTCTTAGGTTATTTTTTAGCAAATAAATTAAATAAACCGAGCTCAAAAAGTTTGCCTGAGCATATTTCTCAGCAGCTAGATGTAATTTCCCACTATGATGCGGTGATTCAAGTTGGCGGTTCATTTTTTGTTGACCTGTATGGACCCGCTCAGTTCGAGCATGCGCTGTGTACTCTGTTAGCCAAAAAGAAGCTCTTTTTACTAGGCCATTCAGTGGGACCATTCCAAAGCAAAAAATATACAAAGCTGGCTGACCGTGTCTTTTCACTTGTTGATGAGCTTGCGTTAAGAGAAAACCTGAGTCTGAACTACATGAAGCAAGCTCAGATTTCAGATCACAAGGTAACAGAAGGAGCTGATACTGCATGGGTTGTTCCTAATCAGCCCGTAGCGATTCCTAGTTACTTAGAAACACTAACGCAAGCAGCTCCAACCATTGCGATTACATTGCGTGAATTAGCCCCTTTTGATAAGCGTTTAGGTGTCACACAGCAACAGTATGAAGAGCATTTTGCGCAATTAATAGATGATTTAATCAATGATGGGTACCAAGTAGCGCTGTGCTCAACTTGTACTGGGGTAGGCGGTTATCATCGAGATGATCGTATGACAGCTCTTAAAGTCCAAAATCTGGTGAACAACAAGTCAAGTTGTCACGTCATTATGGATGAGCTAAATGACGTAGAGCTAGGTACATTTCTTGGTTTATGTACCTTAACAATCGGCACGCGTTTACACAGTGCAATTATTTCAATGAACTTTGGTACTCCTGCTATTGCCTTAAATTATGAGCACAAGTCAAAAGGCATAATGGCTCAATTAGATCTCCCTGACCTCTCAAAAGATGTATCTTCATTATTCAACGATGAATTGCTAACTTCGGTCAGGCATCTACTAGCTAATGTAGATGATGTTGAAAGTAAAATGACGCAACAAGTAGAAGTTGAGCGTCAGAAAGTAAGAGATATGGTCACACGAGTGCTCCAAAAAATTGAGCGCGACTAATGAAAGTAACATTTTTCTTAAACCAATTCCCAGTAGCGTCAGAAACATTTGTCATCAATCAGATTATTGGTTTAATTGAGAGAGGGGTAAATGTACACGTAATGGCAATTGGTCGAGGGGATCTGACGAATAGCCATAAGACAGTAAGTGACTACAAACTCATTGAAAAAACGACTTATTTAACAACAGAATCTGTTACTGATAGTACATTTAAAACTCGTTTGAAGAGAATTGTTACTTTACTTTGGCCACAACAAGTAAGTAAAAAACTAGCGTCTTTAAATACCGCTCGTTTTGGTATTCACAGTAAGTCTTTACTTCTGCCAAGTATCGTAACCAGAACAACACAATGCTTTGAATCTGACATATTTATAGCTCACTTTGGGACTGCGGCTGTTGTTGCAAATAAAATGCGTGAACTCAATTTATTAAAAGGTAAATTGGTTACAGTATTTCATGGTGCTGATATTTCAGTTAAAGCTATTTTAGATGTTTTCAAACATGATTATGAAAAACTCTTCAAAACTGGCGAGTTAATGCTACCTATTAGTGAGCTGTGGCAAAAAAAGCTTATCTCATTAGGGTGTGAGCCTCATAAGATAATCGTTAATCGTATGGGCATCAACAGTGAGCAATTTAAGTGCAGAGAGTTAGATAAACCCATTTCTAAGCCGCTAAAAATTATCAGTGTAGCCCGATTCATCGAGAAGAAAGGTTTGGCTGATGCTTTAGATGCAATGGCAGAGTTAAAAAAGCGTGGCGTTGCTTTTGAATATCAAATTGTTGGCGATGGTGATTTAAAAGCGAAAATCGTTCAACAAATAGATCGGCTTCAACTCTCTGAGAGTGTAAAACTACTGGGTTTTCAGCCGCAAGAGAAAGTAGCTCAACTGCTGAACGACGCTGACGCATTTTTATTGCCGTCGGTTGTTGCTGCAAATGGTGATATGGAAGGTATTCCAGTTGCATTAATGGAAGCAATGGCAATGGGCTTAATCACCATATCAACTTATCATAGCGGTATACCTGAGCTTATTTCTCATAATGAAAGTGGCTTGCTTGCACAAGAGCACGCTCCACTAGAGCTTGCCGATGCAATTGAAAGACTAGTAAATGGTCAAATTGATATTGAAAAAATGCGAGCAACGGCAAAAGGAAAAGTTGAGCAGTACTTTGAGCAGTCGAAACTATATACTCAATTATTGGATATACTGGTCAAATTAAATGAGCACTAAAAAGCAAGGCATTTGGATACTTGCGTCATCAGCAATTGCCGGTGCCGTACAGTTTTCTGTTTTTGCTATGCTAGCGTACTACACCAGCCCAGAGGTGATAGGTGTACTCGCTATAATCAACGTGTTTTTAGCGATTGCCTATCTTGTACAAGATATGGGGTTGTCTAACTATTTTATTTACAAGCAAACTTTAACTCGTTCTCAAAGCTCGGCATTGTATTATACAAATCTGCTTTTAGGGGCTGGTGCTGGTGGACTTATCGCTTTAATTGCTTCGCCAGTAGCAAGCTTTTACGAGTCAAAAGAAATAGCCGAAAGTTTATACATAATGGCGTTTAATTTTGTTCTGCTAGGTTTAAGCGCACAATATCAAGCTAACTTTATAAAAGCAGGGAAGAACGTCCCCCTTGCTAAAATAGATATTGTGACCAAGTTGTGCTTATTAGCTTTTACGTTTTTATTTATTAAAGCGGGTATTGAAAGCATATTCCCTTATCTGTATGCATTTTTAGTCGTAAATAGCCTAAGGTATTTGTTATTTTTAATTTTTGCAGACAAGTCTTGGCATCCTACTTATAAAGTTGACTTCGCAATTGTAAAGCCAGCACTTGCATTTGGCGGCTTCCAAATGGGCTCACAAATTTTGAATCAGGTTCGTGCGCAGCTTGATCAGCTAATAATTGGTAAATTAATGGGTGTTGAAGTTTTAGGTTTATACTCATTTGCAAAAGAACTACTTATGCAGCCTATTAAGTTTATTCGTATTCTTATTGCTAGATTGGTGTATCCAAAACTTGCAAAACAACAAGCACGGTTTCAAGTGTTCTATTCGACGTTCAATCGCTCTTTGCGAACTCTCAGTGCAATGAATAGTGCGGTGTACTTATTGTTCTTAGGTGGGCTTACAGTTGCCATTCAGCATTATTTTGAGCAATATCAGCAGTCAATTCCAATTTTGTATGCTTTATTCATCATTGGCTTCCTTGCTCCTTTTGGTTCGTTATTAGGCATAGCTGCACAAGCTAAAGGTAATACCAAAATAGAGTTTCAGTGGAATGTTCTTTCATCATCAATCAGTATTTTTGTATTATTAATACTGACTCAGTTACAAAGCATTAGTTTGTTTGCGTACGGTGTTGCGTCATTGCAGATCGCAATGACCGCAAGTGCATTATTCTTCTTTGGTAAAAGCGACCCGGATATACCAAAAAGAACATACCTTTTAATGTTCAGTACTAATGTGTTTATTTATCTAATTATTAATCTTTTGTATCAGTTCATACCTAAATGAGCTGAGTGAATAGGCTAAATTAGGACAATACAATTATTCATTTAATGGGTTTTATCGATAACTCAGAACGTTGGTCTTCATTAACTAAGTTACTTAGATATAAAATTATTTTATCTGCATAATTTGTGACTGACAGACGAATATCTTGTGCTGAACTAGGCTGCACAAGCTGACTAGTCCAATTAAGGCCGTTAAGTTCTCGCCTCGCTACAAAAGCCCCCTCATCCTTTACTGCGTAAAATATTGCTACGGCTGTTTGATCAACGGAAATATCTAATGTAGCAGAAGTGAGGCTACTGCTTGTTGAGAAAGCAATTTCAGGTTCACTCCAGTGACCATCGACCCAGCGGGTAAAGCGGACTTGATGCTGAGATTCAGTAATTGTTCTGTATGCTATGCATGGCGAACAATATTTGTCATCAACAATTAATTTAGCTGTTTGAATAAATGTACCACTGTAAGGTATAGAGTCTTCATAAACTAAACTTGGGATAGTATGTCGAGACGCCAAAGATATTGGTGTTGAAAGTAGTGTTCCGTCTGCTGCATAGAAAGAGCGATCACTTTCATGATATGTTATATAGCTGCCGTAGTACCTTTTAGCACCGGTTGTTTTTAAAGACCATTGCCATAAAATATGCACAATGCCTTGTGAGTCTACATAAACATCATCAGGGTAGACTGGAGCATTAAAGCCTTGTAAGCGTTGAGTGTTTTCAGCAAAAGTGCTCACCTTACGCCATTTTTTTAGCTTATGCTTCCATAAATATAGCTCTCCTGCACCCTCATAGTTCACTGACTCATCACCTGGATTTATATTGGGTAGGTTTCTTAAAACTAGGTAAATATCACCGCTAGGTGAAGTGTCAGCTATTGGATAAGTAAATTTACCTTTGCCTTCAAAATCGTTCTTCAGCGCGAGTTTATCGTTCGAATCTAAATTATTAAAATAGCAGCAACCATCTTTGTTATTGTGCATATCAGCCCAAAGGTGAATGACATTATTGCCATCCACTGCAATGCTAGGTTGTTTGTGTCCATTGTTATCGCATTTGTTCCATAGATACTTGCTTGTTTGAGCGTTTAAATATTGCCAGCTTTGCTGTTCGCTTTTATATGCCACAGTAATATGGTGGGTACTATTATCTTCACAGCGAGAGCTCTCAGCCCCTAAACTATTGAATGCTACGAAAAGCGTATCATCATTACTTGTAATAGGTTTCCACCATCCAGCTCTGTTCGATTCGTCTATTGTAAAGATTGTTTCATTATCAATTATTCTGGTTTCAGGAATAAGGGGTAAAGCTGAAGAGGGAGTTCTAACATCATGTTTTTCAATTTCTTGTGTATCTTTAACTTGAGTTTTACTGTTACATCCGAGCAAAGACAAAAAGAGTGTCATAAGGCAAAAGGCGCTTTTTAAATTAAGCATTACGATATCCTTCGAATAAATAATTTAATGGGTAACCTAACTAGGTATCTAATCTAACAGACTCAGCATTAAGCTTATAGTGTTATTAAAATGGGGACGAGTGGTATGTGTTGGCAAGCTAGTAAAGAGTAGCTTGCCAACGTGATGAAAATTTATTTATTTTTCTAGCGCCGCGATTTCAGGCGTTGTAGGAGTACTTAAAAGCTTAGATTGTCTCTTAATTAACGTATTAATATAGGAAGATAAAGAAATAACGAAGCAAGACCATAAAGCAGATCGGTAAGCATCGATAGGTGTGCCAGTGAAAGAATATAATGATGCTGCAAAGAAGGTCATATGGCAACCAACACTAAGCTGGAACATTTGAAAGTTCAATAAACCTTTACGGTACAACTTGTTTGCATTAATACAAACAGAAAGAGAGTAACTATAGAAAATAACAATAATAGAGATAAAAGCTATCAGCCCAAATAAACCGTATCTAAATAAGTAATCTAAATAGGTATTTTCAATAATTAGTCCCTCTAATGCTAAAGGAGAGCCTTTATACCAATAGGTAAAGCCTTCATTTAGAGCTATGATTGTTTGCTTAGTACGTGTTGAAGTTGAACCATCCATTTTACCTTGAAGCAAATAGCTCAGAAAGCGTGTCACATAGTCTAGGTTGATTTCAAAATAAATCACAAAGACGATAAAAAGTACCAGCAAGGTAAACATACTAATTAAAATTTTAGTTGCTATCCCTAAGCGTAAAATGACAGATAAAAAAGTGAAGTAAAAAGCGATGATAATTGTCGCTAAGTAGCCAGTTTTTGATTGCGATAAAAATATTGCCAAAAAAGCACAAGCAATGAAGATAAGAGCAATTAGTTTATTTTTACCAAAGAATGCTTCAATGATGTAAACCGACAAGAAAAAGGTCAAGAAGTAACAGGTTATATAAACCCAATCAAACGTACCCGGAGCACGAAAACCAAAACCTTCGTAAACTTTCTTTGAGTTAAAGAGCATTAATACGTCAATGTCGCCCAGCACAATCTGTAACAGAATAAAAACAAGCTGCATTACAAAGATGATGGTCAGTGCTTTTTTTATTTTATCGCTATTTACAGCATCAAAATGAGTGGTAAATAGTGAGTAGAAAAAGACCACAAACAAAAAGAGTAAAAAGGGTTTTACTAATACTGATATATGGAAAAATGAAAAGTTAGGCACACTAAAACAAAAGGTTATTAGCATGGCAACTATAGGAAACAAATAAACATAAGCCGTGCTAGGTACTTTGATCGTTGTTCTTGTAGCAAGTGTGACGATCAAGAAATAGCCCAGCATGATAAAAAAGTATACTTTTTGGACGGTGTGATCGTCTAAAGCTGGAATAATGTAGGTAGGCCAATAACAAAGCATGAAAACAGTGGATAGAGTTAGCCACTGCGCTGAGTTGATCAACGTTTTACTTTTTTGTTGCATGTTGCCTGATCATCGTTTTGAGATAAGAAAAAATAAATTTAGGATACACCTTAAGAACTCTGTCGCGAACATGCTTGTGCATAACGATACGCTGAAGCCACCTTAAGCCGAACTTCTTTACCAAGGGATGGTAGTAATCAGGCTTGATTGATGTTTGAGTTAAAAAACCGCCACAAGTGATTATAACAGCAGGAGATATTAAGTGTTCTTTTAAAAAAATAGAGAAACGCTCTTGATAAGGTGTGCCCATACCAACTAATACAACTTCAACTTGGAGCTCATTTAACTCTTCAGCAACCTGCTGGTTATCATCAATATACCCGTTACGATGAAATACAACGTTTAATCCTGGATATTGATTTTTTAGTACTTTAACAGCTAACGTATTTTCTTCTTCAGTAGCGCCTATAATAGCAATACGCTTACCTCTAGCAGCCACAGACTCTAAAAAAGTACCTGCTATTGAGCTATAGTCGAAACTCGCACGGGTAATTTTTGGAAGAAATAAATTATGTAAATGGCATAACAATGAGCCATCAGAGAAGAAGTAATCGACTCCACTTATTAGTTCGTCATCTTGTGCCACTTCATAATATGAAAATGGGTTTAGAAAAGAAATAACCGTTTTATTTTCAGCAGCAAAAGCTTCTGCACTCGTTTGATCAAAAATCTCACCTGAGTTTAGCTTTTTATTCAATTTGTTATTCATAGTAATGATTTAAATAGATTATGGTAATGGGAAGCGGCGGCTTCTAATGAAAAACAATCCACATTTGGTGAGGGTAATTCAGGGGCTTGCTTCGTCTCGAGAGCAATTATTTTTTCAGCGAATGTGTCAACATCTAAGAAGTCAACTAAATAGCCAAGCTGACCATGTCCAGTTAGCTCTTTGGGGCCATAACGACAATCAAAAGCAACAATAGGCGTATCTAAATAAGCTGCTTCAACTAAAACTGTTGGCATGCCTTCCCAACGTGACGGTAAAAGTATGCCTTTAGCATGTGCGATATATTTATAAGGGTTCTCGGTCGTTCCATGAAGTAAAATGGTATCAACTAAATCAGATTGAGCTATTTGATGCCTTAACTTTTTTTCATCAGGGCCATTGCCAATAATGATGACTTTAAGAGAAGGCGCAGACTGCTTTGCTTGTGTTACTGCTTTAATTAAAAGATCGTAACCTTTTTGGAAATGCAATCGGCCCACACACACAAAGTAATCTTCATATTCCACATATTCAGTTGCTAGTTTTTTGATATTTTGATCGAGAACTGGGTTATAGATACATAAACTTTTATCTGCCCCAATAACTTTAAGTTGTTGCAGGTTGTTTAAAATTCCCTCAGAAACACAGATAACTTTATCTAAAGTTCTGAACAGAATTGATGCCCCAATACGGCGGAATAGATTCTTGAATGTATTTTGATCAGGTAAGTTTATTGGAACATGTTGTACAGCAACTTTGGGTATAGAAGAAGAAAGCACTAAACCGTAACGAGAAAGTCCACCTTTGGTAAAAACAACAAGATCAGGCTGTAATTGAGCACAAATATTTTTAAATCGGAGGAAATGGCTGCGCCCCCCCAAGTTAAAAACAGGCCCAAGTTGGTGAAAAGTATTTTTGAGATCACCACGGTCGTGTTCACAAATAATAGTGATCGTATATCCGTAGTGAGTCCTTAAAGCTGAGATCAGCTTTTCGGAGACGCGTTCGACGCCGCCAAGAGTAAAGTCTTCTAAAACAAAAGCGATATGCATCAGCCGCTATTTCCCTAAAAGAACTTTAATGTTGTGTAAGATAGAGTATTTGTAAATATCACAATGCGACTTTATTAATAATCTTAATGGGACCCATTTACCTAAAATAATAGCCTTCCAGCAGAGCATCGCGTTTTTTTGTTTTTTTGACATTACATGCGAATGCTTAGCAAAAAACTGTTGGAAGCCGATTAAGCGATTGGGTGAACGAGTAATACTAACGCTACTTTGTTCTTCGAACTGTAAATATGTTGATCTTTCTAGCTTTAAGCCTGTTCCGAAGTTATGAAAAAACCGTAGCCAAGTGTCATAATCCTGCCACGCTTTAAAAGAAACGTCAAAACCATTTATAGCTCTTAAGTCCGAAGTCTTACAGAACAATTGATTGCCAACTTTATTAACTACTAACAAGTCTTCAAAAGTGAGTTCACCAATAAAATAGTTGTGTGCTGTATGTTTTTCATTCTTACACACAGTAACTGGTGTACAAAGAGAACTGTAATCATCGCTCCAATTAGCAATGAAATAGGATAAGCGTTCAGTCGTAAACTCATCATCATCGTCTAAACCTGTAATAAACTCTCCTTTAGCAGCTTCGATAGCAAGATTACGTGCGGCACAGGCACCTAAAGGAGTGTCATTATGAAAAACAACAATGCGTGAGTCAGTTTGTACTAAATCATCTAAGTATGCTTTGGTATCATCAGATGAACCATCATTAACAATGATTAATTGCCAATTCGCGTAGTCTTGGTTCAAGACACTCATCACAGCTCTTTTTAGAGACTCAACCCGATTTTGTGTTGGCATATAAATAGTGATGAGTGGTAACAACTTAACGGCCTCTGTAAAAGCGAATTAAGCCAATAAAACAGCCAAAAATGCCAGCTAATAAAACACTAACAATAATGATTAAAACGCGGCGAGGGCCAGATTTTTCTTCTGCAACAATCGCAGGATCTAACGTTGTAAAAATGTACTCGCTTTTAATTTCAGTAAGCATTTTATTCTTAATTTGTTCTTCAATTAAACGGTAGAACATAGACTGCATATCGGCGATGTTGGTTTGTTGTAATTTTTCTTCTAAGTACTTAATGCTTTTATTAGATTGTTCAATATCAAAATTTTGCATCTGATTGTTGATGTCCTTAACAATATTTTCAACAACATACTGAGCAACTATAGGGGAAGGGTGTTCATAAGAAATACTGATAAATCCACCACGAACCTTATCTATGATTAGGTTCTCACTCATAACTTTATACGTTAACCATTCCAAACTTAAGTCATCAGGTAAAATAAACTTCTTGGTTTCAGCATCATATACCTCATCATCATAGGTTACTTCCTTGCTATCTCGATTCCAGCTTTTAACAGCTAAAATATCTAAGATAAGGTCATGCTCAGTGATAAACCCATATAAAAACTCTTTTGTTAGGATTTTTGCTTGTGCAACTTCCGTTTTAAAACCTTTGCTATCTAAACTACCTAAACCAGCTAAAGTAGCTAAGCCATCCAACTGACTACTCATTTCATTACTTTTACCTTGAAGGTCTTCTGTAGGGGCTAGTAATGCTTCAGAGCGATAAACATTGGGGGTATTAATCGCAACATAAATCGAAGCCAAGCCAGCAACGAAACAAATAATAATTATGTAGATTTTGAAAGACCATAGAGAGGCGAGAATCTCACCTAATTCTGGAGGAGAGACTGTATTGTGAGCAGCTTCATTATTGAGCATTTTTTTCAAAACCTTATGGAAAAAATAATAGATATTTTAGCCTGCGAATTATACCTAACTTTCTAGCGGTTACTAGTAGCAACTCAGACTCTAATTGAATTATGTATAATCGAAAGCTTAAATATCTAAAGTAGTCTAATGCCTCTAAAATTAATATTTACCTATCTTTCAGAGCAAGTGGATAAACAAAAAGCATCTGCTAAAATGAAGTGCAAAAGTGTTACACGTTTACAAATTCACTGTTAATAACTACAAAATGTTTACACTTTTTATGTTCACATACCTTATGTAATTAGATTTTGTATTGTGTTTAACCTTTTTAATGTGCCAAGGAGTGTTTGGTGCGGGGGAAATATGGACTTTTTCTTAGCTGTTTTGACTTCTTTTGCTTTTTCGCTAGCCGCCATAAAAGTATTAAGACCGTTCGCAATTCGTTTTGAGTTAGTTGATAAACCATGTACTCGTAAGCAGCATAACGGCCATGTTCCATTGATTGGCGGCATTGCTGTTTTTTGCAGTGTTGTTCTATCGAGCAGTATTTGGCTACCAATTAACTCTGAGTTACTTAGTTATTTATGTGCAGCCGGCTTAATGGTTATTTTAGGAGTCGCTGATGACAAGCATAACCTGAGTGTAAGATTTCGTATAGCCTTTCAACTATTGATCGCCACGTTCATGATTTTCGCCATAGATAGCTATTTGATGAATTTAGGCGATTTATTCTCATTCGGTGATGTGAACTTAGGCTTTTTCGGCATCGTGGTCACCTATCTAGCCGTTGTTGCAATGATTAATGCATTCAATATGGTTGATGGTATAGATGGTTTACTTGGGGCAATGGCAATAAATACAATGTCTTCCATTGCGTTGTTACTTACAATAAAAAATCAAGAAAACCTATTTACTATTTTGATAATCTTTTCATTAATACCTTACCTGATATTTAATTTAGGAGTGTTTGGTACACGCTATAGAAAAATCTTTATGGGTGATGCCGGTAGCATGTTTATAGGGTTTACAGTAGTTTGGTTGCTCGTTATTAACACTCAAGGTGAGCACAGTGGTTTTAGACCTGTGACTGCTTTGTGGATAGTTGCCGTTCCTTTGCTCGATATGACAGCGGTGATTTTATCTCGAATCCGTAACGGCCGCTCTCCTTTTCAAGCTGACCGCCAGCACCTGCACCATATCCTTCTTCGAGCAGGGCTTTCTCCTAGAAGTACATTGCTATTAATATTTCTAATAAGTCTAATGTTTTCTTCATTTGGGATTTATGGCGAGAAGGAAGCTTTAAGTGAACCAGTTATGTTTTTTGGATTTTTACTTATGTTTGCTATTTATTATGCTGCTATAAGTAATTTTTGGAACATAATAAAAAATATAAGAAAGTTCTCGCTTAAAATTTATCGATTTAATAGACAAACTAAATTAATAAAGAAAAGAAATAGCTAATTTTTCTTCTCGAGTCGTGTTTCTAGGTGGTTCAGTTGCTCGGGGTATCGTTCTTGTATTACAATGCTCTGATTTTTCAGCTCTGTATATGTCACACTCGGATTAACTAAACGAATGCCAATTGAAATTTTTTCTTTTATTTTAAGTGCTTTTTTTATCACTTACTTGCAAGTGTGGTTAGCAAAACCAATTGCCTTTAAATTTGGACTCGTTGATCGCCCAAATCACAGAAAGCTCCATGAAGGCTCAATCCCCCTAGTTGGAGGAATTTGTGTCTTTATTGGTATAAGCCTCAGTGTTTTAATTTTCTTTCCAATGACCATCGAAGTTATCTCATATATATTGCTATCTGGATTGATGGTGACTATTGGCGTTATTGATGACTACAAAGATATATCAGTTAAGCCAAGGTTGTTTGTTCAAGTTTCTATCGCATTGGCTATGGTGTTTTTCTTGGACTATAAATTACTATCGCTGGGTAACTTATTTTCATTCCAAAACATAGAGCTAGGTCATTTTTCTATTTTATTCACTGTACTGGCGGTCGTTGGATGTATTAATGCTTTTAACATGGTTGATGGGATTGATGGTTTGGTTGGCCTTTTATCGCTAATCGCTTTTACAGCATTAGCTTTCTTGCTATTCACCGCAAATATTGATTGGTATGTTTTATGTGTGTTCTTTGTTGGAGCTATCACTGCATATTTAATGTTTAACTTAAACTGGCCTATAAAAAAGTATAAAAAAATATTTATGGGTGATGCAGGGAGTATGTTGATCGGCTTCACTATTATATGGCTACTTTGTATTGGTACTCAGTCAAAAGACCCCGCATTCGCACCAGTAACTGCATTATGGATAATAGCGGTTCCATTAATTGATATGGCTGCAATCATGATCAGAAGAATCAGAAAAGGTGACTCTCCTTTTAAGCCTGATCGCGAACACTTACACCATATATTCATGCGTGCAGGCGCAACTCCTAGACAAACCTTACTGCTTATTTCTGGGCTTTCCCTTGTAATGACATGTTTGGGTATTTATTTAGAGCAGGTAAGCGAAACAGTTAGCTTACTTGTATTTTTAGTGGTGTTTTTTGTTTATAGCTATTTAATAAACCACATATGGAAAGTACTAACCTTTATGAGAAAGTTTAGAAAAGGGGCAAGTGAATGAGGTTTGCAGTATGTTCATATTTGCCTGATGGTAAGCAATCGATAGCAAAAGCGTGTGAATTGCAGGGTATAGAATACCAACATATTGATTTATTGGCTGAAGACTGGTTTGAGCAACTAAGTCATGGGGAATTTGACGGAGTTGTTATTCGCCCACCTTGTACTTTAGAAGCCCACAAGCAGATGTACGATGAGCGAGCATATGTGTTAAACAAAAAGCTTGGTATTCCTATTTATCCAAGCTTTGAAGAACTCACTGTATATGAAAGTAAGCGCAATATGCATACTTGGGCAAAATTATATGATTTGCCGCATCCCTCTACGCATGTTTTTGCGACTAAACAAGACGCTTATCAGTTTTTTGATAAATGTGATTTTCCGTTAGTAAGTAAAAGTAATGTAGGTGCAAGTGGTATTTCTGTAAAAATACTAAAAACACCGGCTCAAGCTAAAAAGCTAGCTAGAAAAATTTTTGGCAGATTTGATCCTGAACTAGCATTAGGCTATTGCCCAATAGGCAAGAAGCGTGGCATTCCATACCCTCGACTTGGTCGTAGGCAATCTCATTATATGATTTGCCAACAGTATCTTGATATTAAGTGGGAATGGCGCATAGTAAAATTACATGATAGCTACTTTGGCCATAAAAAGTTAATTGGCGACAATAACATGGCTAGTGGTTCAATGCTTGTTGGTTGGGAAGATCCTCCAAAGCAATTGCTTGAACTGACAAGAAAATTTGCAACAGCAGCTGAGTTTAGTACAGTTGCATTAGATATCTTTGAAGATCAATCAGGTCAGTTCTATGTCAATGAAATTCAACCAATAATTGGCGCAATTGCACCTTCTCAAATGTATATTAATGATGTGCCAGGGCGATACCGCTACATCAATAATGAATTTGTATTTGAACAAGGTGAATATTGTAAGAATCAGTGTTGGGATCTAAGAATTGAAGCATTTTTAAGTCAGTTAAAAGAAAAGGAAGCATAATGTTAATAGGTGTATTTGGTAGTTCTTTAAAAAAAAATGAAAAGCGAATTCCAATTCATCCAGAACACTTTGACGCAGTAGAAGATAACCTGTTAAGCAAAATGGTTTTTGAAGAAGGCTATGCTCAGGATTTTGGCTTCGATATTAACCAGTATAAAGATAAGGTAGCAGCAATACTGCCAAGACAAGAGTTATTCTCAAAGTGCGATATATTAATTTTGCCAAAATTTTCGGAAAAAGATAACGCGAACTTTAAAGAGGGCCAAACAGTGTATGGCTGGCCTCATTGTGTTCAAGGCCCTGAAATCACTCAAACAGCCATTGATAAAAAACTGACTCTTGTCGCTTTTGAAGCAATGTTCAGCGGTAAACACCATATATTCCATAAAAATAATGAAATTGCAGGCTTTGCTTCGTTGAATCATTGCTTACAGCTTAATGGTGTTACAGGCCTTTATTCTAAACCGATGAAAGCAATTGTAATTGGTTTTGGGTCGACAGGTCGTGGCGCCGTAACAGCTCTTCAGTCTCAGGGTATTAATACAATTGAAGTATTCACTCAAAGACCAGCACACTTAATTCAAAACCAAATTCCAGGTGTGATTTACTCTCAATACCGAGTAAAGCAAAACCGTGCTTTCCATAATAGTAAAGAACGCATAATTGAAAAGCTAAAAACAGCAGACATTATTGTTAACTGCATACTACAAAACCCGAATAACCCTGTAGATTTCGTAAGAGATGAAGAAGTACTCGAGCTGAAAAAAAATGCCATGATTATTGATGTATCATGTGACTTAGCGATGGGCTTTGATTTTGCCAAACCAACATCTTTTGACGAGCCAGGTTTTAAAGTTAAAGATCATATTTATTACTATGCAGTAGATCATACTCCAACCTTGTTTTGGAATAGCTCATCATACGAACTCAGTAAAGCATTATTACCATTCTTAGATGATATTTGCGGTAGTAAAACATCTTATAGTAATAATGAAATTCTTGCTCAAGCTGTAGAAATCGAAAATGGTGAAATTGTTAATAAAGCAATTTTAGAGTATCAAAACCGAAACGCTAGCTATCCTCACACCATTAAATGAGCGTAAAAAAACAATTATTATCTAACCTGTTTG
Source organism: Pseudoalteromonas apostichopi (assembly GCF_030297135.1). Classification (NCBI taxonomy): domain Bacteria; kingdom Pseudomonadati; phylum Pseudomonadota; class Gammaproteobacteria; order Alteromonadales; family Pseudoalteromonadaceae; genus Pseudoalteromonas; species Pseudoalteromonas apostichopi. The sequence continues at coordinate 1,281,260 of NZ_AP028065.1, read as the reverse complement.
GAATAGGCTTAATAGATGGACTTAATTTATTAATTCCACTATTAAGCATTCCGATACTTTCTCGCGTGCTCGGTCCTGAACAGTATGGTGTATACCTTCTTATCATGACAATCGTGATGTTCGGTTACACCTTCGTAGATTACAGCAGTAATTATGTGGGAGTACGTCAGCTCTCACAAGCAGACTCTATAGCTGAAAAGGGTGGAATCTTTGTTAACCATTTTGCTTATAGGCTAATATTCTTACTGCTTTATATTCTATGTGCATATTTATCAGCGCTAGTTATGTACCCGCCAGAAACGTCGATACTTGTTTTGACAATTGGTCTTCCGTATTTATTGGGTTATATGCTCACAAATACATGGTTTTATATAGGTACATCTAACACACTCTGGTTGGCTATATTATCTGCAGCATCGAAAGTGGTGCATCTATTGGTTATTTTATTATTAGTAAAAGGGCCTAATGATCTTGCAACAGCATTACACTCTATGAGTTTACCTACTTTACTTGCAGGGTTGGTGCTTTCGACGTTAATTTTTCGTCAATACATTAGCTTGCCAATTAATTGGCAACAAATAAAGCAAGGATGCATTAATGAGATTAAAGCGGGCGCAAATGTGTTTACAGGCTTGTTAGCACCTAATTTATACAATGCTTTGCCTATCATTGTTTTGGCTGCATTTTACAGTAAATTAGACTATGCTCTTCTAGCTTCAGCGATTAAAGTTGTAGGTGTGATCTTTATTGTTCAAAACGTTTTTGCTAAAGCTGTTTTTCCAATTTTGAGCAAAGCCGGAACCGGTGACGGTAAATTAACAAAAGTATTGCAGGCTAATTTATTAGTAACAACGGCAATGACAGCTATATTGTTTTTCTATGGTGAGTGGCTAGTTACTACTTTTTTAGGTAATCAATACGCTGGCTCTTATCAATATTTAATTGTTTTAGCTTTAAGTAGTATTTTTGTTGGTGTGGCTAATACCTTTGGTCAGGGGTTTCTTTTAGCTAATGGATTCGATAAGGATTATCGTAAAATTACCGTATATAGCTCTATTATTTCATGTATAATCATGTGCATGTCTGTGTATTTAATGGATTTGTTTGGTTTTGTAATAGCTATGCTTATCGCAAGATTAATTTTAGCTATAGGGTTATTTTCCTCGTACCAAAAGCATAAACATAGTGTCGTTAAACTGTAAATGGCTTTATGGAACATGACGAGTTAGGGTGTTTAATGTATCAAACATTAGAGCCCTACTATCGCAAAAATTGAGAGTGTAATCGTAGCACTCTTATTACTTTTTAATGATACTCAGTAGGTAGTTTATAAGTGCACAAGCCGAAACTTTTATTTTTAGTCGATAAGATGGAAAATGGAGGCGCCGAGAGGCAGTTAGTAAAAATAGCGAGTCTATACGCACATAAGTATGATGTTGAAATAACATCGCTTCTTCCTGCTGAACAAAATATGTTAGAGCAAGCAAGTGAACTGACCTACACCCCTCTGGCAACAACTCCATCTAAAGGCACTTTAGGTAAATTAAAACAACTTTATCGTAGCTACCAAGGCTTAAAGCAACTAGCTGAAAAGAATCAATATGAAGCTGTTTTCTCTTTCTTAGAATGGAGTAATGTGCTGACGATAAAGGCGTTTAAGAATAGTCCTCTTAATTCAACTGCTCGAATTTACTTGAATGTTAGAAATTACCTGTCTAATCAATATAGTAATAAACTTAAGCAAGCTGTGGCGAAGACCTTACTGCCTCGATTTTATAATCAAGCTTCGGGGGTTTTATGCAACTCAAATGCGATAAAGCAAGATCTCGAGACTAATTTCAAGATAAAAAGCAGCTTAATAAAAGTAATTTACAACAGTGTTGCCGTTGAAAAAATAACCCGTAATGCAAAATCAGTTGAGCCACCATTCAACAAACAAAGTAATGCACTTACTTTTGTGTCTTGTGGCAGGTTGGCTGATCAAAAACAATTTAATTCTTTACTGTTATCTTTTCACCAATACAACACGCAGAACAATCGTAACGACAAGCTTTACATTGTTGGTTCTGGCCCTTTAAAAAGCACACTGCAAAATACGATCGACACCTTAAGTATTAACGCTGAATTGGTTGGTCATCAAAATAATGCCCCTGCATGGCTGTTTAATGCAGACTGCTTTATTTTGAATTCATTTTTTGAAGGCTTTCCGAATGTTTTGGCCGAGTCGGTGGTGTTAGGTACATACGCAATTACAGCGGATTGTTTGTCTGGCCCACGCGAGATCATGACTAATTTCGCCATATCAGATTATAACGTTGCACTAGACGATGTGTACCCAACAGATTTTGGTGTGCTTTATAAAGTTGAGCAAAACGACTCAGCTGTTAATAAAAACCTTGTTGAAGCGCTAACGATGAGCTTAGCAAGAATAAACACTCACAAAGCAAAACCTAATAACAATGATTTGCTAAACGATAATTTTGGTATCACCCCTTGGTACGATATTTTAGGCTAAAGCACCGCGTCTCTTAAGCTCATTGTGAACATTTGGTCTTCTCTGTGCAGCGCGCAGCGCCTCAGTGATCTCTGTGGTTCAATATGTTTAAAGACTAGCCATCAGCTTTCAGCTGTCAGATTGAAGCCGGACGGTGTTGTTTGTAGATCTTTATCAAAGATCTGCCTCGTAGGAGGTACTTCAGTGCCGAAAATATTTGCACAAAGAGAAGTGAATGAGAAAAGAATGAGATAACTCAAAAATATCTTTTTTTACCACCTCTAAAGCGCAGCGTCTCTTATCCTCTTTGTGAACATTTGGCTTTCTCTGTGAAGCGCGAAGCGCCTCTATGACCTCTGTGGTTCAATAATTTTTCGCACAATGAGAAGAGAATGAGGAAGTAAAAATAATGCTTTTTTGTTTTCCTCTAAGCGCAGCGCTCCCATAGTTTCATTGTGATCATTTGGTATTCTCTGTGTAGCGCGAAGCGCCTCTATGTCCTCTGTGGTTCAATATGTTTAAAGACTAGCCATCAGCTTTCAGCTGTCAGATTGAAGCCGGACGGTGTTGTTTGTAGATCTTTATCAAAGATCTGCCTCGTAGGAGGTACTTCAGTGCCGAAAATATTTGCACAAAGAGAAGTGAACGAGAAGAGAGTGAGGTAAATCAAAAACACCTTTATTTACAGCCTCTAAAGCGCAGCGTCTCTTAGCCTCTTTGTGATAATTAGGTCTTCTCTGTGTAGCGCGAAGCGCCTCTATGTCCTCTGTGGTTCAATATGTTTAAAGACTAGCCATCAGCTTTCAGCTGTCAGATTGAAGCCGGACGGTGTTGTTTGTAGATCTTTATCAAAGATCTGCCTCGTAGGAGGTACTTCAGTGCCGAAAATATTTGCACAAAGAGAAGTGAATGAGAAAAGAATGAGGTAACTCAAAAATACCTCTATTTACAGCCTCTTAAGCGCAGCACCTCTTATCCTCTTTGTGCGATTAAATGTGTTTGTAGGTGTGAAATTTATTTCGCGCGCAAGTATTTGCACAATGAGAAGTGAATGAGAAAAGAAAGAGGAAACCCAAAATACTTTTTTACCACCTCTAAGCGCAGCGCTCCCATAGTTTCATTGTGATCATTTGGTATTCTCTGTGTAGCGCGAAGCGCCTCTATGTCCTCTGTGGTTCAATATTCCTTTTGCACTGATTGTACAGAAGCAACAGAACAAATACGCAATTCAAACTCAATCGCACTTTAAATAAACTACACCTCTAAAGCGCAGCGTCTCATAATCTCTTTGTGAATATAGGCTTTTGGCTCTTATTCTCTATTGTGTAATTACTTAAAGCTATCTAATCTAAGCTTCCTCACCTAAAAATTGTAACTGAATCGGAAATAAGATTGATATTCTGACCATAGAAGATATAATTTAGCGGCTTTAAAGGATGTACATCACTAAAAGGAAGGTTAGCTTTTAATCAAAGCTACAAATTAGACAGTCACTTCCAATGAATACGTCTTCATAATTTTGCAATACTTTGGTAGTTAAAAGTGCAAAATAGTAAAAAATTATAGTACCTAATTAATTTTAAAATCGGCTAGATTCAACACGTGTAGAATCGTTTAAATGTTGAATTATCTATGCGCAAATTATATCGGCCAGTTTGGTTTGTTAACTTGCGTATAACAAGCTCGCATGCTTTAATTAGCCAGCTTAAGCTAGCAAACGTTAATCAAAATACAACAATCTTTTGGGAAGAAGAATGGCGTTCAAATTTAAACTCCTTTTAGCATCTTTGTCTATTATCACAGTGAGTGGTTGTACAATTATTCCGGGTAGTCACTACGAAGGTATTGACTCTGGTGATCAAGTCGAGAATTTAGAAAAAGACCTCGAAAAAGTTAATATCCAAGTTATTGACTCTTCATTAATAAATCAACAAAAAGCAAACAATAAAAAAACTACTCAGCCTAACAGCTTAGCCGGTGTAAACGTAAGCGACTATGAATACAAGTTAGGAGTAGGCGACGTATTAACGATTGGCGTGTGGGATCACCCTGAATTAACCATTCCTGCTGCAGTGCAACGTACAGCAGAGTTCGACGGCTTCCGTGTGCAAACAGATGGCACCATTACATTTGCTTATGCGCCAAATATAAAAGCTGCTGGCCGCACAGTTGCTCAAGTACGCGCTGACTTAGCAAAACGACTAAGCCGCGTAATTGAAGATCCACAAATTGATGTAAAAGTAGTTGGTTTCAGAAGCCAAAAAGCCTACGTAACTGGTGAAGTAGAAAACCCAGGTGTTTACCCAGTAACCGAAATTCCACTTACATTAATTGATGCGCTAAACCAAGCGGGTGGTTTAACTGACCGTGCAGACTGGCGCACAGTAACCTTTACGCGTGGTGACAAAACAGAAGAAATTAAACTAGATGATTTTTATGCTCACGGTGACATTTCACAAAACCGATTATTAAAGCATGGCGATATTGTGCATGTTAACCGCGACGATAAGCAAAAAGTTTATGTATTAGGCGATATACAAAAGGCTGGCACAGTAAATGTTGACCGCTACGGCTTAAACCTAGCGCAAGCACTTAGCGATACAGGTGGTATTAGAGAAGCAACAGCTGATGCAAACGGTATTTTTGTACTACGCAAGCGCGACCTAGAAAAAGATGGCATTATTGCTGATGTTTATCAGCTTCATGCAAAAAATGTAGCAGCACTCGTACTTGCAGAGCAGTTTGAATTGCAACCACGCGATATTGTGTACGTTACATCTGCACCGCTTGCGCGTTGGAACCGTGTAATTAGCCTACTATTACCTTCAGTTTCGACCGTTGATTCGATCAACGACGTAACAAATAACTAAGGTTAAGTATGTTTGACTCAGTATTAGTAGTATGTGCAGGTAATATTTGCCGTAGCCCAACTGCCGAGTATGTACTTAAAAGTAAGTTACAAGGTAAAAGTATTGCAGTTTCATCGGCTGGTTTAACCGCATTAGAAGGTAAACCTGCCGATGCAATGGCACAAAAGCTGACTCAAGAACAAGGCATTGATATGTCGGCCCATGCTGGCCGACAAATCAGCTCGTCGTTAGTTATGCAAAACAGCGTAATTTTGGTGATGGAAAAACGCCACCTAGATGACCTATGCGCACGTTACCCACAAGCGCGTGGCAAAACCTTTTTGCTAGGCAAGTGGATTGGCGATAAAGAGATCCCCGATCCTTACCGCCAAAGCGAAGAAGCATTTAAACATGTGTACGACCTAATCGATAGCGCCTGCAGCGCTTGGCAAAAGTATTTATAAGGAAACTTGCATTAATGAATGCTCAGCCTTCTAGTCTGTCTGGTAATAAATCGGGCAGTGCAAACACACAAAACTCTCAAGAAATCGATTTAATGGCGCTAGTTGGCGCATTACTTGATCGTAAATATTTTATCGCTGCAGTTACCGCTGTATTTATGCTGGTGGGTGTTATTTATGCACTGTATGCAGCGCCGGTATACCAAGCAAGCGCTATGATACAAGTTGAAGACAGCAGTGCCTCGGTACCTGGCTTTGATGACATGAGCGGTATGTTCGAAAGTACATCAGCAGCTGTAACCGAAATAGAGCTACTAAAATCACGCTCTGTAATTGGTGAAGCGGTAGATACGCTAAACTTAGATGTAATTGTAGAACCAAAATTATTCCCGATGATTGGTAACCGCGCATTTAGAAGCTTTAAGCCGCAGTCGCCAGGTGAAGTAGCCGAGCCTAGCTGGGGCGCAAGCTCTTATGCATGGGGCGGCGAAAGCATTGACGTATTTAGATTTGATGTACCAAGTTTTAATGTAGGTACAACCTTTATAATAGTTGCGCTTGAGAATAACCAAGTTGAGCTGCAAAACGAAGATGGCGACACTATTTTAACGGGCAATGTTGGCCAAGAGCTTTCGAACGGTATTATCGATTTAACTATTCGTAGTATTAATGCACGCCCAGGTACTGAGTTTTTAATTACTAAACGCGACCGCTTAAATACGATTTTAGACTTGCAAGCGGCAATTGGTGCCAGCGAAAAAGGTAAAGACTCGGGTATTATTACCCTTACGCTACAAAGTGAGAGCGCTCAATACGCTGAAAAAGTGTTAGATAAAGTGGCCTCTATTTATGTGCGTCGTAATATTGACCGCAACAGTGCAGAGGCACAAAAGTCACTCGAGTTTTTAGAAGTACAACTGCCAGAGGTTAAAAAGCAGCTAGAGTATGCTGAAAAGCGCTTTAACGATTACCAAATTAAGCAAAAGTCAGTAAATATTACTTTAGAGACTCAAGGTGTACTTGAGCAAATTGTAGAGCTAGAAACTAAACTACAAGAGCTAGAACTAAAACGCCTAGAGCTAAGCCGTAAATTTAAAGAAAGCCACCCAACGTACCAAGGGGTGCTAGAGCAAATTGAAGCGGTAGAAAAACAAAAGAAAAACCTAACCGGCGAAGTAACTAATTTACCATCGACTCAGCAAGAGCTATTACGCTTAAAACGCGATGTTGAAGTAAGCAACCAAATTTACACTATGCTATTAGGTAAAACACAAGAGCTAGATATTGTGCGTGCTGGTACGGTGGGTAACGTACGTATTATTGACCGCGCAGAGGTAAACCTATCTAAGCCTGTTAAGCCTAAAAAAGCACTGATTGTGGTAATGGCGACTATGCTGGGTGGCATGTTAGCAGTAGCTATTGTGTTAATTCAAAAAGCAATCCATAAAGGTATTGAAGACCCAAGCGAAATTGAAAGCCTTGGCCTACCTGTGTATGCAAGTGTACCTTTTTCTGACCACCAAGATAAGCTAGTGTCGTTTGGTAAAATGAAAAACAGAAAAGCGACTCAAGCTAATACCATATTGGCGGTAGAAAACCCGGCTGACCTATCAATAGAGGCACTACGTAGTTTACGTACTAGCCTACACTTTGCGATGATGGAAGCCAAAAACAACGTAATTGCAATATCTGGCCCAAGCCCGGGTGTAGGTAAATCGTTTGTATCAGTAAACTTAGCAACGGTACTGGCACAAAGTGACAAAAAGGTACTTATTATTGATGCCGATATGCGAAAAGGTTACTTACAAAAATCGTTTAACGATAAGTGGGAAAACGGCTTAAGCGACTTTTTATCGGGCCGTTTAGAGCTTAAAAATGTAATAAAGCAAACTAAGGTACCAAACTTACACTTAATTACTCGCGGGCAAATTCCACCAAACCCGTCTGAGCTATTAATGCACGAGCGTTTTTCTAAGCTAATCGAAACAATAAAAGAGCATTACGACATAATAATTATAGATACTCCCCCTATTTTAGCGGTAACAGACCCTGCAATTGTCAGTGCCCATGCAGGCAGTACTTTACTAGTAACACGTTTTGGGCAAAACCATGTACGTGAGCTTGAACTAACACGTAACCGCTTTGAGCAAAATGGCATTGATGTAAAAGGCGTGGTATTTAACGGTGTACTTAAAAAAGCCAGCAATGCGTATGGGTATTATGGTTATTATAACTACGAGTATAAGTCGAGTAATTAAACCTATCAGTATTCATTACGATTAGTTCATAGTAGCGTAATCCTACTTGTTTACGCTACAAGCTAAATTTAAATATTCTCCAAGGATTTAAAGTGAAAGTATTAACTGTATTCGGTACTCGCCCTGAGGCTATCAAAATGGCTCCGCTTGTTCATGCACTAGCTAACGATAGCCGATTTGAATCAAAAGTATGCGTAACTGCACAGCATCGCGAAATGCTAGATCAAGTTTTAGAGCTATTTAAAATTACCCCTGAGTATGATTTAAACTTAATGAAAGCCGGGCAAACCTTACCAGAGGTAACGAGCCGAATTTTATTAGAGCTAACACCTGTACTAAAAGAGTTTAAGCCAGATGTAGTACTAGTACATGGTGATACAGCAACAACATTTGCAGCAAGTTTAGCTGCGTATTACGAGCAAATTGCAGTAGGTCATGTTGAAGCTGGTTTACGTACGGGTAATATTTATTCACCATGGCCTGAAGAAGCGAACCGTAAGCTTACTGGCGCACTCACTAAGTACCACTTTGCACCTACTGATACGTCAAAGCAAAACCTGTTAAATGAAAACTACGCGGCAGAAAATATCAGCGTAACAGGCAATACAGTTATTGATGCGTTGCTCATGGTTAAAGAGCAAATTGAAAACGATAGCGACCTAAACAACACGCTTTCAGCTCAATTCCCAATGCTTGATGCAAATAAAAGGCTTATTTTAGTAACAGGGCATCGCCGCGAAAGTTTTGGTGGTGGTTTTGAGCGTATTTGTGAAGCACTGGCACAAACAGCTCAAGCACATCCTGATTGCCAAATACTTTACCCAGTACATTTAAACCCTAATGTTCAAGAGCCAGTTAACCGTATTTTAAGCAATGTTGATAATGTACACCTAATTGAGCCTCAGCAGTATTTACCTTTCGTGTATTTAATGAATCAAGCTCATATCATTTTAACTGATTCAGGTGGTATTCAAGAAGAAGCACCAAGTTTAGGTAAGCCTGTATTAGTAATGCGTGATACAACAGAACGCCCAGAGGCGGTAGAAGCAGGCACGGTTAAGTTAGTTGGTACTGATGTAAGCAAAATCACATCTGCGCTTAATGAGTTACTAACTGATGATACTGCATATAAAGCAATGAGCCGTGCACACAACCCGTATGGCGATGGTAAAGCGTGTAAACGCATTTGTGATTTATTAGATGAAAGTAATCGTTAATATGACACGTTCTAGTTTAACAGCTTTAATCTGTGATCATCATTTAGACCCAAGACTGAGAAAGAGAAAGTCTTGGCTCAAGAATGCTTTTGGAGTGTGTGATGTTTATGTAGATCCTTCCAGAGGAGAACACTTTCAGGCAAAAAATGAAGAGGTTGATTATCAGGCACTTTCTCAAGCTAAGTTAAGTCAACTCAAACAATATGATTTGATTTATATAAGTGGAGCTAAGATTGTTCTTTCTTTCTTCATCCAGTTTGTGATACTGAGGTATATTTATAAAGTTAATTTGGTTTATGAAATTCCAGATTTACCACTGAGATCTCATTCTAAGTTTAGAAATAGTATTAACTCAGTTCTATTTTATATTATTGTAAAAATACTCTTTAAAAGAGTTGTTATTACATCAAAAGCGTTTTTGCGTAAATTACCGAGTACATTAGATTATTTTGAATGTGAAAATTTACCGTCGCCGAGTTCTTTAGCATCACCTATTGTAATAAAAAAAGCTAAAGAGCGTAAGTTAACTATATCTTTTGTAGGGGTTATACGTTACTTGTCTCAAATGGAGCTGTTAATAGAGTTTGCCAGTTTACATGACCATATTAAAGTTAAGTTTCATGGTGGTCCTGATGAAACAGTAAATAAACTTAAAGCGCTCCACGATAAATATGGCGCAAAAGGTGATGTAGAGTTTTTTGGTAAGTTTGAGACAAGTGAGTTAGCGAAAATATATAGCGACACAGACTTTATATACTCTGTATATGACTCTAAACAAGATAATGTTAAGTTGGCATTGCCGAATAAATTGTATGAATCAATAATTTATAGCGTTCCGCTAATCGTTTCTACAGATACTTTTTTACATGAAAGAGTGTTAGATGAAAATAATGGGTTTGGGGTTGATTCACAATCTTATGAGCAATTTGAAAAGGATATGTTTGATGGCATTGGGAAAAAATATCAATTCAACTACGACAAGCTTAAATATCAGGTAATAAGTCAAGAAAGTCTCTTTTTAAAGTGGCTAAATAACAAATCTGAAGCTAAGTAAAAGCAGTAGTTTATATGTCTGGAATTCTAAAAAGCACTTACTGGACTTTAGCATCTAATGTTTGGCTTAGTTTAAGTAATATTATATTTCTGAAATTTTTGAGTGATCTTGTCGAATCTAATTCATTTGGTGAAAACTTATATGTCTATTCAAATGCAATATTAATAGGGTCAGTAATTGGTCTTGGTGTTGGAACTGTTGTTAATCAATCTCAGTCGATAAAAGAAAGCACAAGAAATGATGTATACAATTCTATAAACTCAGCTCTAGTAGTCTTTTTTTTGGTCTTATTAGTTGTGTTTACTATATTATGTCTATTCATAAATATATCTTTTGTAGGTTTAAGTGCTACAAGTCTATATTTAGGCTTGTTGATAGTTTCTTTTTATTGTTTAGATAATATAAATAGAAGCTTTTTAATCGGGAATAAAATAATAGCCCCTGTAAGTATATGTCTAATATTATCATCAATTTTTGGTTGGTTTGTAAGTTTTATTTTGTCCTATTTAAACATACAGAATGGGTTCTTAATAGGGATGTTTTTATCAATCTTAGTAAACTTTATATTCTCTCTTTCTTTAGTTTTTAGAAAAATCAAGCTAGAACTGTTCCTTAATTATCAGTTTTTTTGTGTTTTGTTCAAGGAAAGGGTGGGTCTTAGTCTAGCGTCTCAAGTGTTAGGGTCTTTGCCTCAACTCCTAATTAGTTCAACGTTGTATATTTATTATGGTGGTGAGATTGTCGCCATTTATTTAATTGGAATGTACATTTTTAGAGGATCTCTATTTATACCTTCTGCAATTCAACGAATTCTTTTACCTTATCTAGGGGAGAAGAATATAGTTGATCGTCAAGCACTCATGATTAGATGTATTTATCTGAATGGTGCTATTTGTATTCCTTTTGTCTTATTGACATTCTTTTTTACTGATTTAATTGCTCAAGCGTATTCTTTTAATGTAAACGAAGTAGGTAACTTTTTTATCTATACGGCTTTAGCTGGTTTATTGGCTGCTTTGAGTTCGCCACTAGGTATGTACATGACATCATTAAATAAATATGGCTTGACGTTTAAATACAACCTTGTTTGGTGTGTAAACTATATATCGATATCATACTTTATAATGATTATTGGTGGGCGTGTAGAGTTTTTAATGCTTGGATTAACACTATGCTATTTTTTACACTTTGTTTTAGGTAGTTATTTTATTCACAGGTTAAAAAATGAAATTAGTTATTGATTTGTTTTCTAAGGGGTGGGTGCATAAGGATTTTAATATAGAGTATATCTCTAATCAAAGTACTGATGTTGATTTGATAGTAGGGCGTAAGGGAAGTGATTATATCAAAGAGGTTAGGTCTTCGCGAAATGTATTTGAATTCGAAGGTGTTGAAGATTGTTTTAAGCTTTTTTTAAAGATACTAGTAGCAAAAGAGGTGACTTTTTTGGTTATGCTTAATAAGTATATACCTCTCGTTTTGTTTTCTAGAATGATGGGCAAGAAAGTTTTTTATGTAGTACATAAGTACAATTTGACTACTAGGAAAAGAAGGAATTTCGTCAATTTTTTATATAATCTTTTAGGCTTTTTTGGTGTTAAGTCGATCAGTCTAGAAGAGCCATATCACTTTTTTAGAAATAATATAGTTGTCTCTATTGATATGTGGAAAAATGTCGATATTTCAAAGGTAAAAGAGGTATCGAAAATCTCGAAAGTTGCATTTATAGGAAAACCAGTTGACGGTAAAAACTTTGCTTTACTTAAAAAAATTGCAGATAAAAAAAATCTAGAAATTGTTATTTATAGTGATGACAATTTAGACATCAATGGTGTGACAGTAAAGCCTTTTACTTCCAATATCGCCGAATGTGATGTCATCTGGGGGTATTATGATGATGCTTATTACAAAGGAATTCAAAGTGGTTTGTGTTATCCGAGCTTGGAAAGTGGCCTTAAAGTTATTACTAATGGAAATGTAGGCTTCAAATTTTTCTCTACAAAATACTCGGATTATCTTATTGAATATAACTCTGTTGATGAGCTATTTAAAGGCATGACAAAATAAAATGAAGATACTTGTAATAACCACCTCTTATGGCATTTACTCAGATTCGCATACGATAAGGTTATCTAATATACTTGGTGATCTTGCTAAGCAACATCAGATTTCAATTTGTTATCCAGGTAAAGATTTAGTTTCATCGATACCAAGGTTAACTCCTCTACCTGTTGGTTTGTCATTTAAGTTCAAAATACTAGAAATGTTACGAGTGATTCACGAAAAATTGTTTCTTGCGTATTTGAATGTTTTAAAAAGAATTTCTAACCCAGACATGTATAGTGGATTTGATAAGTTAGTAGAGCAGAACTTTGAGGGAAGTACCTCTTTTGAATTTGATATTATTATTACCGCCTCTGGTAGTATCGAGTCGCATCGAGCTGGTTATTTATTGTCTAAAAAGTACAATGTGCCTCTAATATGTGATTACGGTGACCCTATATCACCTTTAATCGCTAATTCAGACAAGCGTAAATCGATAGAAGATATTGAGCGTAAGATTTTAGAAAATGCGACTTCGGTATTGTTCACAACAGACTCAACCTTATCACAGTATGCTAAGTTATTTGATATAGGCTCTAAAAGTCATGTAATACGTTATGGTTTTAACCCAGATGAAATTGAAAATGCAACATGCGAGAGAAAAGTATCTTTAATATTAGAGAGTACAAAAAATATCAAATACATATCTCATATAGGTACTGCTTTTGTTAACGATAGGAGTCTGTTTCCGCTTATCGATGCTGTAAGTAATATAAATAGTGAAGTCGGCTTAATCCTTGCTGGTAGACGCTCAAGCGCATTTTCTAATCACGCAAATCAACTTAACATTAAGAACTTTATTGACCTTGATAAAGTCGATTATAGTTCTTCTTTGTATTTACAATGTAAGAGCAATGTTAATGTGATTGTCGGGAACAAAGATGGGCGACAAGTACCAGGCAAGGTATTTATTGCAATTGGTTGCAAGCAACCGATATTGTACATTTCTCAATGTGATGAAGAACAAGATGAGGCATTAAAAATACTTAATGATTATCCTTCATTATTTATTGCGAAGAACAATAAAAACAGTATCAAAGAAGTTATTGAAATAATGCTTGAATCTGATACCGCATCTTTAGAAGTTGCATCTTTTGGGAAGCAGTATGAGTCAAGATCAATATCGAATCAGTTAGAGAAAATTATTTATGGAAGTTAAATTAGTCCAAAACCTTGATGAAATTTCGATTTTGAGAATTGCTGAGATACATAAGCTAAATTACCCGGATGATCACTTAACTAGTCATTTTACGTTGCCTTTACTGTGCGATTATTACAGTAATATTGCGGAATTAAGTGATTATTCTATTGTGGCTTATTATGGTAATGAGATTGTGGGCTTTGCGTTTTTAGGGCGAACCTTTGAAAGCGTGCTACCACGATTAGTAAAAAATAATAAGAATAAAATATTTAATTTTGCACTTCAAAAGCCCGCTATTGTTTTTAAGTTTTTTTTGAATAAGGCTTTTTCAGGAGTATATCATTTAGATTCAGCTTCAAATATTCGGCTGATATCAATAACGAGTGATAGGAAGTATAGCAAGCTTAGAATCGGAACTACAATTGTCGCGAAATTAGAGGAACTGCAGGCTCAGTACAAGCTAGATGTTGGTTTGTCTGTAAGAGCTTCAAATATTAAAGCTGTAAATTTTTATATTAAGAATGGATATATTTTAGAAGGGTTTAGCAAAGGTAAACTATTCATGGTAAATAAAAATGCATGAACTTTTTACAGTTATATTTGTAGCGACATTTCTCGTTCGAGTATGGCTTGATTGGGGAAACTCTAATCTTGTATCACCAGTTTCTGCTGTAGCCTTTGTAGCATTTTTGATTCTTCTGTTACCGCCATTAGTAGACCCTCAGATTTATGTATCTACCCAGGTCTATATCGGGTTAACAGTAATAATGATCATTTGTGCTTATGTACCTAAATCGTTTAAGAAGCCATTTAGAGTCGTCAAAAATAGTGATAATAAGTTTGTTAAATACTTCTTCTTTTTCTTATTTATCGTTCATTTTCTAATTGCTCTTAGTTCAGGAGTAAGCATCATAATAGAATTTGGTATTGTTGGGGCCTTCTTTAGAAATAGATTAGATGATTATTTGGTTGGAAATACTCTGGCCGGCGGCGGTTTATCGACATTAAGTCTATTAACTCAATTTGTGTTCTATTATGTGCTGGGCTATTTGCTTGCTAATGAAAATACAAAAAAAATGGCATTCTTAGTTCTGGTAATCTACATATTTATGATTGCTATATATGCTAATACTCGATTATCTTTGGTTATTCCTATTATTTCTTTTTCTGCTTATTATCTTTATAAGAATAGAAAAGGCGTTAAGAGTATAACAGTGTTTGTTATGGTTTTTGTTATAATACTACCAGCATATTTAGTTGTTGCTAATAACCTACGACATGGAATTGATGATTCGAGCATTGATTCGGCCTCTACAAATAATGAAAAAATTGTTAAGGACCAGCTCAACTACAATAAGTATATTAACGAGCTGGATGAGTACATGGTGAGAGAGGTAGATAGTTTAGAGTATGGAGCTGGTTGGTTTTGGGCTTCATTTGGAAATTTTGTACCACGATTTATTTGGGAAGATAAACCTATCACTTCTTTTTCTAATAGACTAACAGTTTCTATAACACAAAGAGACATCTCGTTAAAAAACCCTGTTAGGACATATACAATAATCGGAACTGGTTATAGTCAGTTTCACTATTTTGGTGTGATTATTGAAGTTTTCTTCTATCTATTTTTATTTACAAAATTATATTATTCCTTCTTATCTAGCCGAGATGGAGTTGGGGCGTTTATAGCATTTTATCTAGCGATTATATCAATGATTTACTTTAGAGGTGAAACTCCATTTGTCCAGCTTACGTTAATTTACTTTACCTACATTTTTCATAATGCGCTTTGCAAGGAAAAATAACATAACTTACAGGGGGTTATATGCCTTTGGTGTCGATTATCACTCCGGTGTATAATGCTAAAAAATTTATCAAAAAAACAATTGATTCAGTTGTTAGTCAAACTTTTTCTGACTGGGAGTACGTTTTAGTTGATGACTGCTCGACTGATAACAGCTTTGAGTTTATAAAAGAGCAATATAAAGAAGATAAACGAGTCAGAGTAATACAGCTTGAAAAAAATGGTGGCGCAGGCGTAGCAAGAAACGCTGGGCTTGTAGAAGCAAAGGGAGAAGTCATTGCTTTTCTTGATGCAGATGACCTATGGGAGCCAGATAAGCTTGAAAAACAAATTAAGTATATGAAAGATGGTAGCTTCCCGATAGTACATACTAGCTATAGTTTTATTGATGAAGACGATCGCGCAATTAGTGGCAGAGTAAATGTAAGTGAGGTCGTGAATCTGAATAGCTATATGAGGAATACAGAAATTGGTATGTCTACAGCTATTATTGATAAAACAATAGTTGGTGAATTCTATCTTGATACTATCCGAACAAGGCAGGACACCAAACTTTGGTTAACCCTTTTAAGTCGTGGGTTTACAGCTCATGGATTAGATTTACCACTTGTAAAATATCGAATTAGAAAAGGGCAAATAAGCGGAAACAAGTTTGTTATTGCTTTTAGAACTTTAAAGGTTTTTTGGTCTGTTAAAACGCTAAGTCCAATACTTAGATTGTGTAATTTTATTTTTTACTCCTTTAATAGTGTAAGAAAAAGGACAATGAAATGAGAGGTAATACTATGGAATTTATTCCATATGCTCTTCCAATGCTCGGAAAGGAAGAAATATCTGAAGTAGTAGATACTTTAGAGTCTGGTTGGTTAACAACTGGTCAAAAGACTAAAGATTTTGAGACTCAGTTTGCAAGTTATGTAGGTGCTGATTTTGCTCTAGCTGTTAATTCTGCTACTGCAGGCCTTCATTTAGCGCTGGAAGCTCTTGGAGTTGGTCCAGGAGATAAGGTAATAACAACTGTTCATACATTTACTGCTACAGCTGAAGTTATTAGGTATTTAGGAGCAGATCCAGTTTTTGTAGATATTGAAGGAGATAGCTTCAATATTGATGTGGACGAGGTAAAGAGGGCTATTGAAGAGTATGATAACGTTAAAGTTATAATACCAGTCCATTATGCTGGTCAAGCGGCTAATATTGATAAGTTAATGGATATCGCTAAACAGTATGGCATTAAAATACTTGAGGATGCTGCGCATGCTTTACCAACGACCCACAACGGAAAAATGGTTGGTACTATGGGCGATATTACTGTCTTTAGTTTTTATGCAAACAAAACTATTACGACCGGTGAAGGTGGCATGATTGTAACTAATAATCCGGAATACAAGGATAGGATGTCTTGTATGCGCTTACATGGTATAAGTCGTGATGTTTTCGACCGTTTTACATCAAAAAAACCTTCATGGCACTACAGTGTAGTCGCGCCTGGTTACAAATATAACTTAACAGATATTGCTTCTTCGATTGGTATACATCAGTTAAAAAAAGCGGATGCATTAAAAGATAGAAGAGAAGTAATCGCAAAAGCATACAATAATGGCTTTAAAGATTTACCGATTAAAACCCCTCATGTTGTTAACCCTGAGGATGTCCATTCTTGGCACTTATATGTCGTGCAACTGGATTTAGAGTCTCTCACTATTTCAAGGGAGCGCTTTATTGAGCTCATGTCAGAAGCCGGGATCGGGACTTCGGTCCATTATATACCATTGCACCGACAACCATATTGGAAAGAAAATTATGACTTGGACGCGAGACTTTTTCCTAAATCGGAGCATGCTTACAGCCGAATAGTAAGCTTACCTAATTATCCTAAAATGAGTGATGGGCAGGTCGAAAGAGTAATAGAGGCAGTCAAGACTATATTGATGGAGAATATAAAGAGTGCTTAAGCGACTATTCGATATACTTTTTTCAGTATTAGGCATTTTTGTTTTGTTACCAGTATATTTGTTGATTGCGATTCTGATTAAGATGGATTCTTCTGGAAGCATTATCTTTAAGCAAAAACGAGTTGGAAAAAATGAACGACAGTTTCACGTTTACAAGTTCAGAACTATGGTTGTAGATGCTGAAAAAATGGGAATGAAAATAACCGTAGGGCGCGATCCTAGGATTACTAAATTTGGGCACTTTTTGAGAAAGTATAAACTTGACGAGTTGCCACAAATTTTTAATGTTCTTTTTGGTAGTATGAGTTTTGTTGGCCCAAGACCTGAGGTCCAAGAATATATTGATGAGTATCCTAAAGCTGTGAAAAAGGAAGTTCTATCAGTAAAGCCTGGTATAACTGATAATGCTTCTATTGAGTTTAGGAATGAGAGTGAAATGTTATTTCAATCTCTTGATCCTAGGAAGACTTATATTGATGAGATTTTACCTATTAAGCAAAAACTCTATTTAGATTACGTTAGAAATAAAACATTTATTGGTGATATTAAAATAATAATAAAAACTATTGTTAAAATATTGCGTTGAATTATATCTTTAGGTTCATTGTTAAGTAGAAGCATTGTCGCTTTTACGTATGTAGAAGTTAAATTTTAGGTTTACTTATGATATCTCCTATTATAATTGCTGGCGGCTCTGGCACACGTTTATGGCCTTTATCTCGCGGCAATTACCCAAAACAGTTTTTAAAATTGCATGGTGAGAACACTATGCTTCAAGAAACTATATTAAGACTAAAAGGGTTAGAGCATTCACCTGTAATGCTGATTTGCAACGAAGAACATCGTTTTATTGCAGCTGAACAAGTTCGTCAGTTGAATGTGAAGCATAGCGGTATTTTTCTGGAGCCGGTAGGTCGTAATACTGCACCCGCAATTGCATTAGCAGCATTTAAAGCTGTTGAGGATGATAATGACTCATTATTATTGGTATTGGCAGCAGACCATGTTATTGCTGATCAAACTGCGTTCCGAGAAAGTGTTAACAAAGCAAAGCTGTTAGCTGAACAGGGCAAGCTTGTGACTTTTGGTGTTGTGGGGTCTACGCCAGAAACTGGTTATGGTTATATTAAGCGTGGAGCTGAATTTGGGAATGGCTTTGTGGTTGATAGTTTTGTTGAAAAGCCAGATTTAGTGACGGCTCAAGGGTATATTGCAAGCGGAGACTATTATTGGAATAGTGGTATGTTCTTGTTCAAAGCAAGTCGCTACCTTGAAGAGCTGAAAGCTTTCCGACCAGACATTTACGAGGCCTGTAAAAAAGCAGTTCAAGTACAAAGTAGTGACATGGACTTTGTTCGAGTTGATAAAGAAGCTTTTGAAAGGTGCCCCGATGAGTCAGTTGACTATGCTGTAATGGAGCAGACTAAAGATGCTGTAGTAGTTCCTATGGATGCTAACTGGAATGATGTAGGTGGCTTTGCTGCATTATGGGAAGTATCAAAGCAAGATGAAAATGGTAATTCCTTTATCGGTGATGTTAAGTCTGTTGATACAAAAAACACTTTAGTGTTTGGTGATGATAAACTTGTTGCAACGGTCGGTGTTGAAAACTTAGTCATTGTGAATACAAAAGATGCTGTACTTGTTGCACATAAAGATGAATCGCAAAAAGTAAAGCAAATCGTTAGCCAACTGAAGGTAGACAAGAGAACAGAAGTTATCTTCCACCGAGAGGTTTACCGCCCGTGGGGTAAGTATGACTCAGTTGATAGTGGTGAGCGCTTCCAAGTGAAGCGTATTACAGTAAAACCGGGTGCGAAGTTATCAGTTCAAATGCATCATCATCGTGCAGAGCATTGGATCGTGGTGTCTGGAACAGCTAAAGTACAAATTGATGATACCGAGCAATATGTGACAGAGAATGAGTCTGTTTATATCCCTATTACAGCAGTTCATGCATTAGAAAACCCGGGTAAAGTTGACCTGGAGTTGATCGAAGTACAATCAGGTTCGTATTTAGGTGAAGACGATATAGTGCGTTTTGAAGACCGTTATGGTCGAGTGGAGTAAGATTAAATATCAGTTATTACAATAATAGATTGTAATAACTTCGAGCTTTTAACAGTATAAATTAAATAGGTCTTTTATGGATAGCCAGTTAGTTTGCTCCGAAGTCATTGCAAAGAGCGGTGTTACTTTTGGTACGAGTGGTGCAAGGGGGTTAGTTACCGATTTTACACCAGAAGTATGTGCGGCTTTTTCAATTGCATTTGCTCAGAGTATTGCAAGTGATTATGAATTCAACACAATTGCCATTGCCATTGACAATCGTCCAAGTAGTTTTGAAATTGCTCATTCATGTGCAGCGGGATTGAGCCAGCTCAATATCGATGTGATTTTCTATGGGGTTGTACCTACTCCTGCACTTGCATATACTGCGATGCAAGATAATATGCCTAGTATTATGGTTACTGGTAGTCATATTCCATTCGACAGAAATGGCCTAAAGTTTTATGGCCTTAATGGCGAAATCACAAAACAAGATGAACAAACTATTTTGTCTTCTGATTTTAATTTTACAGAGTTGAACTTAACAAGTATAACTCTTCCCTTAAGTGATAAAGCAAAAAACGCATATCTAACTCGCTATATAGATCTATTTGTTGATAGCGAAAAGCTTCTAGGTAAGAGAGTTGGTATCTACGAGCACTCTAGTGCAGGTAGAGATATTTACAAATTGCTCTTTGAAAAACTGGGAGCTGAAGTAATTTGTTTAGGTCGTAGTAATGAGTTTATTCCAATTGATACAGAAGCGGTATCTAATGAAGATAAACAAAGAGCAAAAGAGTGGGTGAGAGAATATCATTTAGATATGTTGTTCTCAACAGATGGTGATGGTGATAGGCCTCTTGTTGCTGATGAAAACGGCGAGTGGTTAAGAGGTGATATATTGGGGTTACTTTGTAGCCAAGCGTTATCAATAGAAGCGCTAGCAACACCGGTTAGCTGTAACACAGCTATAGAATTGTCAGGTTTTTTCAAAACAGTTACTAGAACTAAGATTGGATCACCATACGTAATAGAGGCATTTGCTGAGCTTAATCAAAAATACACTCGAGTAGCGGGCTTTGAGGCGAATGGTGGTTACCTATTAGCAAGTGATTTTGAATTCAATGGAAAAGAGCTAAGAGCTCTACCTACAAGGGATGCAATACTACCTGCATTAATTGTAGCGACGATGGGTGATAGTATTTCAAACCTTTTGACTGCATTACCACAAAGGTTTACAGCGAGCGATAGGTTGAAAGACTTTGCAACAGATAAAAGTAAAGCTCTAATTAATGAGTTAAGCGAAAATCCAGCTAAATTACTGAATAGTTTAGGCTTAGGTAAGGCTGAGGTTATTTGTCAAATTGACGGATTAAGATTAACAACTAATCAAAGTGAGATAATTCATCTGAGAGCATCGGGCAATGCGCCTGAATTAAGATGCTATGTAGAATCTTACAGTGCTGAAAGGGCGCTTTATCTTGTAAATAAGGTCTTAGATAGATGCTCAGTTTTTTAAGGCTTTTTAAAGTATGATTTTGAGTAAAAATTACTTTTTAAATTGCACTAGCAGAAAAGAATTTAGCTCAAATTTAAACTGACAGTTACCACTTGAAACGGTAACTATTGTCAGCTCAAGTCTGAGCTAGTACAGATTAGGGTTAGTATGATACTTTTGATCTTTGACCTTTTATTTTCTTTAAAATTCAATAATTAATGAAATTGTATTAGATTGTGGTTTTTTAGCTATTTAAACGTTATAATTTATGAAAATTTAACAATTATTAAGCTTAGAGTAAGTTATGGATGCGATACTTTAAGTTTGCTGTCGTTACAAGAAAGGGAGCTTGTTGTGGATAAATATATTCGTGCTGTACTGAGTGCCTCCCGCGCCAAAAAAAGGTTAATAACCTTATTCTTTGATTCACTTTTTATTATATCGGCTTTTTGGTTAGCCTTAATCGTTAGGCTAGATAGTATTGCACCTATTTACAATATTGATAACTGGGTGCTTTTGGCCTTGTTACTCCCTACCTCTTTATTCGCTTTTATTAACTTAGGTTTATACCGCGCAGTACTTCGTTACATGAATACCCATGCCGTGTGGGCTGTTGTATTTGGTACACTTATAAGCACGGTTGCTTTAGTGTTAATTTCGTTTTTTATTGGTACAACCATACCGCGCACTATGCCGTTTATTTTTGCATGGCTTTGTTTACTTACTGTAGGTGGCTCGCGCATTGTGGCCCGCTCTATGATTGGCCGTTTGACTACTGCTAATAAAGAGTCGGTCATTATTTATGGTGCAGGCTCGGCAGGTAGGCAGCTTGCAACAGCATTAAACACTGGGCCTGAGTATTACGTACGTGCTTTTATAGATGACGACACAACAAAGCAAGGCTCAATTATTCAGGGTATACCCGTTTTATGTTTTAAAGGTATTTACGACCTTGTAAATAAAGGCCCTGTTAGTAAGGTGTTACTTGCTTTACCAAGTGAAAGCCGTGCCCGCCGTAAACAAATTTTAGCGCAATTAGAGCCTTTAAAAGTGACCGTGTTATCTATACCTGGTATGGCCGATGTGGTTGAAGGTAAAGCGAAACTCTCTGAATTTAGAGACGTTGAAATAGAAGATTTATTAGGCCGTGACCCTGTAGACCCTAAACCAGAGCTAATGGCAGCTAATATCACCGATAAAGTGGTAATGGTGACTGGCGCTGGTGGTTCTATCGGTTCTGAGCTATGTAGGCAAATAGTTAAACAAAAACCAAAAAAATTAGTACTTTTTGAAGTAAACGAGTTTGGTTTATATTCAATCGAAAAAGAGCTTAGTGAATACATTACTCATAACAACTTAAACGTAAAATTAGTGCCAATTATGGGCTCTGTACAGCGTATTAACCGTATAGAAACCGTAATGATGGCCTTTGGTGTACAAACGGTTTATCACGCAGCTGCATACAAACATGTACCTTTAGTTGAACACAATGTTGTAGAAGGGGTACGTAATAATGTATTTGGTACTTACTATGCTGCAAAAGCCGCGGTAAATGCGAAGGTCGAAACTTTTGTACTTATCTCTACCGACAAAGCAGTACGCCCAACCAATGTTATGGGTGCCACTAAACGTATGGCTGAGCTTTGCTTGCAAGGGTTAGCACAAAATAAAGGTAAACAACATACTACCCGTTTTTGCATGGTACGTTTTGGTAATGTACTTGGCTCGAGTGGCTCAGTTGTACCGTTATTCCGTAGGCAGATTAAAGAGGGTGGGCCAATAACATTAACTCACCCAGACATTACTCGCTTTTTTATGACTATACCTGAGGCTGCGCAGCTTGTAATACAAGCGGGCTCTATGGGTAAAGGCGGTGATGTATTTGTACTCGACATGGGTGAGTCTGTAAAAATTAAAGACCTAGCTACAAAAATGATTCGCTTATCTGGCTTTGAGGTTAAAGACGACGCAAATCCGCATGGTGATATAGCTATAGAATGTACTGGCCTTCGCCCAGGCGAAAAGTTATTTGAAGAGCTACTTATTGGCGATAACGTTGGCGAAACATCGCACGAGCGTATAATGACTGCAAACGAAGTTATGTTGCCACTCCCTGAGCTTAATGTGTTTTTAGAAGCGTTGGATATTGCTTGTCATAATTTTGATCACCAAACAATTCGCCAGTTATTACTCGATGCACCTACAGGCTTTAACCCGACTGATGGTATTTGTGACCTAGTTTGGAATGCTAAACAAGCCAACCCCATCGCAAATGACGAACAGTCAAATAAGGTTGTTAACTTTAAAGGTTAGAATTTTTAGTGTTTTTATTCTTTTTGAGCGCGATTATTCGCGCTTTAATTGTTTTTAAAGTCATGAAATTTATTTAAGAGTATTACATACAGCTCAATTAGCTTTTTTATAGGTTCTAACTAAAGCTGATGTTGCTTATAATATTAGTAAAATAAGTATCTTCTAGTGAAGGTGCGGCTTATACGAAAGGATATTATTAAATGAAAATAGCGGTAGTTGGTACGGGTTATGTAGGTTTGTCTAACGCAATGCTTTTAGCGCAGCATAACAAGGTTGTTGCTTTAGATATTGATGAGCAGAAGGTTGCTCAATTACAACACAAACAGTCGCCAATCGTAGATAAGGAAATTAGTGATTTTTTAAACAACAAATCACTTAATTTTACTGCTACAACTAACAAAGAGTTAGCACTTGTAGGTGCAGAGTTTGTTGTAATTGCTACCCCTACCGATTACGACCCTGTAACAAATTATTTTAATACTCGATCTGTAGAGTCAGTAATTACCGATGTATTAGCAATAAACCCAACCGCTACCATGATTATTAAGTCAACAGTCCCTGTTGGTTATACCAAGGATGTTAAAGAGCAGTTTGATACCGATAATATTATTTTTTCGCCTGAGTTTTTACGTGAAGGCAAAGCACTTTACGATAACTTACACCCATCACGTATTATTGTGGGCGAACAAAGTGAGCGTGCGAAAGTATTTGCAAATTTATTGGCAGAAGGTGCTGTAAAAACTGACATTGATATTTTATTCACTGACTCAACCGAAGCAGAGGCAATTAAGTTATTTTCGAACACTTACCTAGCAATGCGTGTAGCTTATTTTAATGAGCTAGACAGCTACGCCGAAAGCCATGGTTTAGATGCAAAACAAATTATTGAAGGTGTAGGCCTAGACCCGCGTATTGGTAAACACTATAACAACCCATCGTTTGGTTATGGTGGTTACTGTTTACCAAAAGACACAAAGCAGCTTTTAGCTAACTACCAAGACGTGCCGAACAACATGATTCGTGCAATTGTTGATGCCAATACGACTCGTAAAGATTTTATTGCTAACTCTATTATTAACCGCAAGCCAAAAGTGGTGGGTATTTATCGTTTAGTGATGAAGTCTGGCTCAGATAATTTTAGAGCGTCGGCTATTCAAGGCATTATGAAACGTATTAAGGCTAAAGGTATTGAGGTTGTGGTTTACGAACCAACCTTTGAGGGCGAAGCGTTTTTTAATTCGCGTGTAATTAAAAACCTTGATGAGCTTAAAAGTATCTCTGATGTAATTGTATCGAACCGCATGGCTGAAGAGTTGCAAGATGTTGCAGATAAAGTGTATACCCGCGATTTGTTTGGTAGTGATTAATGCGAAAAAGCTGTCAGTTTTGAGCCGAGCGGTGTTGTTTGTAGGCCTTAACCAAAGGCCTACATCGTAGAAGGCACTTTAGTGCCAAAAATATTTTCACAAAGAGAAGTGAATGAGAAGAGAACGAGGTAAACCAAGAGCTTACTTAATTTTTACTTCTTCAGCGCAGCGTCTCTTTATCTTTAGTTTCTCTGTGAAGCGCGTAGCGCCTCGGTGTACTCTGTGGTTCAAAGTAAGAGCATTAAAGCTTTAATTAAGTCAAAAGAATTGGCGGCCCTTGGGCTCTAAAAAGTAGAATAAAATGAAATATTTAGTAACCGGAGCTGCGGGTTTTATTGGCGCAGCTACTTGCCAAAAACTATTAGCACAAAGGCATACCGTTGTTGGTATTGATAACCTAAACGACTATTACGATGTAAATTTAAAACTAGCCCGCTTAGAGTTAATTAAAGATAACAGTAACTTTAACTTTGTTAAACTTGATATTGCAGAGCGTACTGCAATGGCTGAACTTTTCAAAAATGAGCAGTTTGATCGTGTTATTCATTTAGCAGCACAAGCAGGCGTGCGTTACTCAATTGAGAATCCTGATGCTTATGCAGATTCAAACCTTGTTGGTCATTTAAATGTACTTGAAGGCTGCCGTCACAATAATGTTGCGCACCTGGTTTATGCGTCTTCTAGCTCTGTTTATGGCTTAAACGAAAAAACACCATTCGAAACAACCGACAGTGTTGACCATCCGGTGTCGTTTTATGCTGCGACTAAAAAAGCCAATGAGCTAATGGCTCATAGTTATTCGCACTTGTATAACTTGCCTACAACAGGATTGCGCTTCTTCACGGTTTATGGCCCATGGGGGCGTCCAGATATGGCGCCTTATATCTTTACTAAAAAGATTCTCGATGGCGATACCATCGACATAAACAATAATGGCGATATGTGGCGTGACTTTACTTATATCGACGATATCGTTGAAGGTGTTGTACGTTCTGCTGATGTAGTACCTGAACGTGATGATAACTGGAAAGTTGAAACTGGTTCGCCGGCAACAAGTTCAGCACCGTTTAAGGTGTATAACATTGGTCATGGTAGCCCAATTAACTTAATGGACTTTATTAGTGCTATTGAAAGCGAGCTGGGTATTGAAGCTCAAAAGAACTTCCGCGAAATGCAGGCTGGTGATGTTTATAAAACCTATGCTGATACACAAGATTTATACAAAGCTACAGGTTATAAACCTGCAGTAGGTGTTAAGCAAGGTGTAGCTGAGCTTATTAGTTGGTATAAAGAGTTTTATAACAAACAATAAACTCTTTTGGTGTTGTAAAGATCTTGATTGAACCATAGAGGTCACAGAGAGCACAGAGGATGATTATTTTGAGCTTTTTACCTAAAGCCCAGCGTCTCATAATCTCTTTGTGAAAATTTGGTTTCTCTATGTAGCGCGAAGCGCCTCGGTGTACTCTGTGGTTCATAGAGTTTTTCTATCTTTAATCTAATTCGAACCATAGAGGTCACAGAGAGCACTGAGGAAGAAAAGGATGGATTCAACTAGTATTTCTGTCTCATAACCTCTTAGTGAACATTAGTATTAACGAAAAATAAAATTAAAAACCATTCAGCTTGTATCTACATTGGTACTGTTAGTTTGGTATTATTGTAGATTAAATTATTAGATAAGGGACTTAATATGAAAGCAGTGATCCCAGTTGCGGGCCTTGGTACTCGTATGCTTCCAATGACTAAAGCAATTCCTAAAGAAATGCTGCCGTTAGTTGATAAACCACTAATTCAATACATCGTAAACGAGTGTGTTGCTGCAGGTATTAAAGAAATTGTATTAGTGACCCATAGTTCAAAAAACGCTATTGAAAATCACTTTGATACTAGCTTTGAGCTAGAAGCAACGCTTGAAAAGCGTGTAAAGCGTACACTGCTAGAAGAAGTTCGTTCTATTTGCCCACCAGATGTAACCATTATGCATGTTCGCCAAGGCGAAGCTATGGGCTTAGGTCACGCAGTGATGTGTGCAAAACCAATCGTCGGCGATGACGACTTTGTTGTAGTTCTGCCAGATGTGATCTTAGATGGTTACACTGCTGATCAAAAAACCGAAAACATTGCCGCGATGGTTAAGCGTTTTAAAGATGTTAAAGCAAGTCAAATTATGCTTGAACCTGTACCGCAAGAAAGTGTGCACAAGTACGGTATTGCTGATATCGGTGGCGTTAAAATTAAAGCGGGCGAAAGCGCACCAATTAAAACTATGGTTGAAAAACCAAAGGCTGAAGAAGCTCCGTCTAACTTAGCTGTAGTTGGCCGTTATGTGTTATCAAAAGCTATTTGGCCTTTACTTGCTAAAACACCTGCAGGTGCTGGTGGCGAAATTCAATTAACAGATGCCATAGATGAGCTAATGAAAACAGAAGTTGTTGAGGCTTTCCACATGAGTGGCCGAGCTCACGACTGCGGTGACAAGCTTGGTTATTTAAAAGCGATTGTAGAGTACAGTATGCGAGATGAAAAACTAGGTGATGAGTTTTCTGAGTTTTTAAGTGAAATGGTTGAGCCTAAAGTGAGTCACTTGAAAGCTGTTTAATCTGTTTTTGAGCTTCTGAAATATTCAAACGCCTGCACTTTGTGCAGGCGTTTTTGTTTATTAAATATAATCTTAGACAGGAATGATACTAGGATCACATAGTTAGATAAGAGATTTAAGGTGAATGTGTGGACTTGTTACTGAAGTGAAATTTAATACGTAGGCGTGAAATTTATTTCGCGCGGAGAGCTTGATTGAACCACAGAGGAAGAAAAGGAGGTATTTAAGCTTTTTTCTCTAAAGCGAAGCGTCTAATAATCTATTTGTGAATCAAAGATCTTTTTATAACCACAGAGGACATAGAGAGCATAGAGTGAGAGAAAGAGGTATAAGGTACTTTCTCTTCAGTTTGGTGTTTTATGAGTTTTAGAATTAATTTGGTTATCTCTGTGTAGCGCGAAGTGCCTCGGTGTACTCTGTGGTTCAAATTATTCAAATCAAATTACACCACAGGTGGCACAGACCGCTATCTAAGGTAAAACCTCTTATTACAATTTTTTCTCTGTGTAATCTGTGGTTCAAAGCAATATAAATAGATAAATCTAAGTAGCTATTTCAATCTTGGTTTTATCGCCCAATAGGACTTGGTATTTTGTAGCCAGAGTTGCTTTGGCTTCGTCATCTCCGTGAACAATTTTGATTAACTTTGGTTTCTTTTTCATGCCCGCTACAAACCTTATTAAACCGCTTTGATCTGCGTGGGCGCTGTAGCCACTGATGGTATGTATTGCTGCATTTATATAAACCTTTTCGTTATTAATATAAACGTAGCCACCTCTAGGCCCATAAGTTTGAATATCGCGCCCTAACGTCCCCTTACCTTGATAACCCACAAAAATAATATCGGTTGTTTTGTCAGGTAAAAACCGCTCTAAATAATTAACGATTCTACCACCGGTGCACATGCCACTGGCTGCGATTATAATTGCTGGCTGTTGCCTTGAACTTAAAAAGTTAATGAGTGCCATGTGCTCTTGATGGGTATCAATCGTATGAAGTTGGCTAAAGTCTAACGGATGGCGACCTTGTTTTATGCGCCTTTTTGCCTCGTTATCCCAAAGCGTTTTAAAGTGTTGGTACTCTGCAGTGAAATTAGCAGCCATGGGCGAGTCTACAATTACTTGCAGCTTATGCCACATTGAATTTTTGCGAGCAGAGTGAATAATTTGCTCTAGCTCATAAAGTAGCTCTTGCGTACGGCCAATACTAAACGCAGGAATAAGCACAACGCCATTATCTGCAACGGCTCGCTCTATAATATTTTTTAAAACCTTCCCCCGTGCCTTACGGCCATCATGGTTTTTATCACCATAGGTAGATTCAATCACAAGCGTATCTGCGCGGTAGGGCGGTTTAGGCGAAGGCAATAACGGTGTGTAAGGCGCCCCCAAATCACCAGAAAATACCACTCTGTGGTTATTTGGCTTTTTGCCAAGCTCAATTTCTACATAGACAGAGCCAAGAATATGGCCAGCACGTTGTAAGCGGAGTTTAAACAAAGTTTCGTTGTTTTGGTTGCTTGAGGCTGTTTGTTCGGGACTAAAGCCCACTCCTACTGGGATGGGGTACCACTTGTTGAAATCGAGGGGAACAAGTTGCTGTTTTAGTCTTCTTATACAAGTATTTATTATGGCTTCATCACGTGTTACGCCTAGTTTTAAGGCGTCTTCAATAACGAGTGGTAGTAGTTTTGCGGTAGCGATAGACGTATAAATTGGCCCTTTAAAGCCAGCTAAAAATAGGTAAGGTATGCGACCTACATGATCAATATGGCAGTGGGTAACTATAAGCGCTTTTACTGTAGATATATCAAAGTCGATGTTGAGATCTTCGTGACTGTCTTCGCCCTGAAACAGCCCACAATCAATGAGTATTGAGTTGTATTCGTCAATAATAAGCTGGTGGCACGAGCCTGTAACACCGTTAACTGCTCCGTGGTGTTTGATATGCATAATTATATCCTTATTTTTGAAGCATATGTTCAGCATAGAGGTTATTGATTATAACGGCAACGAGCAAAGTTCAACATGGAGTGATGGAATTTTCATAAATCACGGGCCATCAGTTTTCAGCTGTCAGTTTTGAGCCGAACGGTGTGGTTTGCGTGTTCTGTATTAATTTGTAGGCTTGGTGCTTAATTAAGACGCGCCAAGCAAGCGTGACGCCTACGTTTGATGTAGGCGTGAAATTTAGTGAGCCATCAGCTTTCAGCTGTCAGTTTGAAGCCGAATTGTGTTGTACGTGAGTCTTTATCAAAGGCCTGCCTCGTAGGAGGTACTTCAGTGCCGAGAATATTTGCACAAAGAGAAGTGAATGAGAAGAGAATGAGGTAAACCAAGAACTTACTTAATTTGTTCTTCTCTAAAGCGCAGCGCCTTTGTGAGTTAAAGATCTTTTTTCTAACCACAGAGGACATAGAGAGCATAGAGGAAGAGAAGGAGAGACCAAACCTCTTTTAAATATTGGTTTCTCTGTGTAGCGCGAAGCGCCTCTGTGTTCTCTGTGGTTCAAATATTGTTTTTACACAAAGAGAAGTGAATGAGAAGAGAATGGGTAAACCAATAACTTACTTAATTCTATTTTTTCTAAAGCGCAGTGCCTCTTAGCCTCTTTGTGAATTAAAGATCTTTTTCTCAAGAGTGCAGTACTGAATGGCTTTTCCTAAACTAGTTTAATCATTTTATAAATATAAAAGCCAAAGTAAAAACTTTACCCTTTGTATTAACTTTTTAGATATGAATAGCTAACTAATTTAGTTAATTAATGCTATATTGGCGTTAATTAAAATTCTAAATAGTTCTTCATGGATTCGAGTTATGCTTAAGGCGAACACTTTGATTTTAGGTGGGTTAGCTACTCTATGCGCCCCAACTTTTGCAGCAGACAAAGTTACTGTTTATCAATCGTTTTCTGGTTATTCTGGGCTTATAAATACGCCAAACGCAAGTGTTCTCGATAAAGGCATGATCGATATTGGTTACAATAACCAGCTTGATTTGCGTGGTGTTCAGTATATGGATGGCCACAACTACATATTTTCTGCTGGCTTGTTCGATGGCCTTGAAGTAAGTGGCCAGATAGCTGCTAACTCAATGCATGACAACATGTTTTACAGCGAAGGGCGCGGCCAACTTCGTGACCTTTCTTTTAATGCAAAATACCAACTACCTTACATTCCAAAAAACTGGTTTAGTGTTGCTGTAGGTGCAAAAGATATTGGTGGTGCAGCCAACAACTACGAAACTTACTATGCTGTTGCCTCAAAAGAGTTATGGGATTTTAGATTTTCGGCAGGTTACTCAGTAAGTGACCGCCTCTCAAGCCAAATGGATGGCCCATTTGCAGGGGTAGAGTGGCAACCGTTTGAGTGGTTTGCTTTACTTGCAGAGCATGATGCTGATGCGTTTAATGCTGCAGCCCGCGTTACCGTTCCTAAAGAATGGCTGTATGATTTAGGCTCGCTAACACTTACTAGCCGTTTTTATAGTAACTCTGACTTTGCAGAAGACGATACCTACTGGGGTATTAACTTTAGCCTGCCGTTAAGCCCGCGCGCTGCTAAAATTAAACAATTAGAGCCAGCGCCAGTTGCTGTTAATACAACATCTAAACCAACTATTAATACAACTAACCAAGTAGTTTATAACTCGCCAAGCAAAGTTAGTAAGCCTGCTTATACCGCAGAAAAAACATCGCCGCTACCAGTAAATAAAAAGCAAATGAATACCCAAGCTCATGCTTTAAAGCGTGCCTTGGCTAATGATGGCTTTGAAAATGTGCTAGTAGGCTATAACAAGCAAAATCAGTTAATTGTTAAGTTTGAAAACGCTATATTTAACCAAAATGATATTGATGCCCTTGGTTTGGTGCTTGGTCGCATTGCTGAGTATATTGATAATGAAAGTACACAGTTTTATGTGCAGCTCGAAAAATACGAAATAGCGCAATTTCATGTTAGTGGCACAATTGGTAACTACAATGCCTTTTTAGCAGATAATGCAAACCCAGATTTAAATGTGAATATAGGTGCAATGGCAATGCCAGCAGGTATTGCCTGGATAGGCCTCACTAAAGCTAACAACCCATACTTTAAACCGCGTTTAACTCTTTCTCCTGCTTTAACAAGTAGCCATGCAACAGAGTTAGGTGTGTGGGATTACTCTTTAGCACTCAGAGCCGATGTTGACATACCTTTATGGAAAGGGGCTGGCATAAGCTTGGGAGGTCAAGTACATGTTACCGACAGTGATGACTACGAAGAAGACGCTCCATTTAGAAATTATCGTGAAGAAAGCGATTTCGACCGTGCTATGTTTTACCAAACATTCGCACTGCCTTGGGGCTTTTATAACCAAACACAATTAGGTTATTTAAAAGATCGTTATGATTTTATGGGTATTCGTAACGAAACAGGCTGGTTAAGCCCAGAAGGCCGCCATAAAGTTACTGCTGATTTTGGTTATTTTGAATATGAGGATTACGACACGAGTAAAGAGTATCAAACAATCTCTTACCAATATAACTGGGTAGAGCAAGATATTACTCTTCATGCTACGGCTGGTAACTTTTGGTATGAAGACACTGGTGCTCGAGTCGAAAGCCGTTTTTGGTTCGGCGATAGTTATTTAGCAATATATGCAGAAGATACCCGCGTAAAAAAAGTGGGCATTGCATTTAGTATTCCGCTTTCACCAAGAAAAGATATGGCAGTATCTAAGTACGGGCAAATCAAAGGCTCGTCTGCATGGCGTTATGGTGTGAGCACTCAAGTGGGTGAATCGAAAAATACTTTAGTATTTAATCAAGCTTATGTGCCTAGTAAAGCTGTTAATTTAGACAGTACGCTATTTAATCAAGGTCGTATGTCGACCCAGTATGTTTACAGTAATCTCACAAGGTTAAAAGAAGTGTATAGTAAATATCGGTAACAATTTTGCCATTGTAATTATTATATGAATATGTAAATTTTAACTATAGTTATTACTTGGGGCTAATTTAATTATTAAGTAAGCCTTAATGATGTTAAAATATCGGTTGCAAACTGAATGTTTGTTATTTAACCTTAAGTTAATTTTTGTACAGTTATTGAACTTAATTGCAACAATCGGGTGCAACAGGTTAACTAACGACTTTATTTTTAGAAATGTTAATTTAAAAAGGAATAAAAGGACTCCCTATGTTTACTAACAAAAAAACGCTACTTGCAATGTCTGTTGCATCAGTTTTTGCTCTTTCAGGCTGTTCGAGTGATGATGACAAAAATGATGTCGTACCAGATCCGGTAGATCCACCTGTAGAAGTTGTTGTTCCACCTGAAGCGCCTGCTGAGCTTGGTGCTGTAGTGAACGCTAACATTGTCGATAGTGCTTCATTTGATGCGGTTGCTTCGACTGTTATGTTCTATGAAAATGGTGTTGCAAGCACTAGCCTTGTCGATTTAGACGGTAATGCACTAGCAACTGTTGTTTCAGAAGATGGTAGCTTTACTTTTCAACTTGCAGATGATTCTGATGCAGAGTCAGTAACTGCTGTTGTTATGGCTGAAGGTTACATTCAAAAATCATTTACAATCGATCTTACGCAGCTTAGCGAAGGTGATGTAGAAGTTGCTTTATCTCTAACTTCGGTAGACTCAGAAGGTGTAGCTCAGCAAAGTATTGACGCATCAGTATCTGGTGGTAGCTCTGCAGATGCTATTACTGGTGGTGTGGCAGATGGTAAAGCTACAGCTGCTGTAACAGTTCCTGGCGGTACTCAATTACTAGATGCTAGCGGTGACCTAATCACTGGCGAATCTGTGTCTCTGTCTGTGACAGCGGCTGATACTAGTACTACTGCAGGTGCTGCTATTACTCCTGAAGGCTTAAATTCTGCTGGTGCTACTTCAGTTTTAACTCCTGTAGGTGTTGCAAGCGTTGAAATGGTTGACAGCAATGGCGTTAAAGTTAAGAAGTTTTCTCAACCAATTACTGTTTCAATGGCTATCCCTGCTGACAAAGGTGTTTCAACTGGTGACATGCTAACGCTTGTTTCTCAAAACGAAGACACGGGTGTTTGGACTACTGAAACGCAACAAGCTGAAGTTAAAGACTTAATTGCAGATGGCAGCTTCTATAATGCAAGTTTTGAAACTGACCACTTAACTTTCTTCTCTGTAGTAGATAGCCAACCTTCATGTTCTTCAGATATGCGCTTGCTTCTTAGTGAGCCAGCACCAGCAGCAGGTTTGTATGTAACAATGGCATCTGCAGATGCTGGTGTTGGTGGATACATCCGAGCTAATAGCTCAGAGGTCACATTAATCAGGGCTTCAACTGCAAGTTTTTACGGCATTTCTTCTGACGCGACTGCAAAAGTTACTGTTCGTGATGCTTCTGGAAATCTTTGGTTTGCAAGTGAAGGTGAAGTTCCAGTTTGTGGTGACGTTAATGTGACGCTTACTTCACCTGTTGACTATGTTGATGAGACACTTTCTTTAACTGCTCAATGTAGCAATGATGAAGATGTTTCGATCCCTGCTTCTGGTGCGTTAGTTAAGTACAGCCTTTCTGGTAAAGCTAAGAAAGTTGCACGTCCTACAGGTGAAGCTGGTCAATACTCTTTAGCGAGCCTTGTTTCTGGCGAAGAGTATACAGTTACAGTTAAGTACAAAGATACGTTAAAATCTATTGGTGATAAAACGTATACTATTACTGCTGATGGTACAGCTAAGTCACAAACTGAACAGTTAACATGTGATGTATCTACTGGTGTAACTGGCGGCTAATTAAAGTTTGTTAGTAAAATTGAGGGTTTAACCCTTAAATAAAAAGCCGCTTTAAGCGGCTTTTTTTTGTTTGGAATATAATAGCCGCCAGCCGGAATTGTGTTGTTTATTAGTACTGTGTTCGTTTGATGCTATTGCTGCGAATGCTAGGGGAACGAAATGATATTCACAGAGAGAAAAGAATAAGAAGAAAATGAGAAAGTAATAATTATTTTCTCTAAAGCTACGCGCCTCTTATCCTCTTTGTGAATTAAAGGTCTTTTTTCCAACCACAGAGGACACAGAGAGCATAAAGGAATAGAGACCAAACCTCTTTTAAATACTGGCTTTTCTATGTAGCGCGCAGCGGCTCTGTGTGCTCTATGGTTCAAAACAAAAAGCTTCACGGCTAAAGCTCTTCCTACAAATGAAAGAGCTATTGCACAAAGTTAAAAACTAGGATGAATTTTGGTTTGTTACCCTCTAAAGCCTAGCGCCTCTGTGCTCTGTGTTCGATATGTTCCAATCCATTCCTACAAAGCCGCTCCCGTGATTAGGTGTGAAATTTATATCGTCTATACCTAACTATTTTTTCTAAATTTATTCTTCTAAAGCGAAACTTCTGGTTCTTTTGCTCTTTAAAAATTAACAATGAATTGTTAATTTTAAGTTTATTTAATTATTTATTTGTAAAGTTCGTGGTGTGGTTCTAATATATATTTATTAATTCCTATGCTTTACTGAGCGCAAAAGAATACTTTTTAATTATTTCGACTTTTTTAGCGAAAAATTAGTTGTAACAGATTAATAAAACTCTACTTTAGATTATGATTTCAAAAGGAAAAAGGAATGTATAAGTATACTAACCAAAAAACGCTACTTGCTATGTCTGTGGCTGCAGCATTTGCGCTTTCGGGTTGTTCTAGTGATGACGACAAAAATGAGCCGGATCCAGTTGAGCCACCACCGGTAACAGTGGCTGTTCCGCCAGATACACTTATTACTGAGCAGCCATCTAAAATTTATTCAGCTAACGTAATCGACCTTACAAATTCAGATGCACTTGAAGGTGCAATGGTTACTTTTTTAGTTGATGGTGAAGCTGCAACAAGCCTTACAGATGTTAATGGTGAAGATCTAAACATGGTAACGGTTGATGATACTGGTAACTTTACTTTCCTTTCAAAAGAAGGTGCATCTGGTGAAGTAACAGCTAAAGTTACATATGATGGTTATGTTACCAAAAGTTTTATCGTTGATTTAGACGTTGAAGTTGATGAAGGTTCAAACAATATTCCTCTTCAGTTTGGTTTAATTTCAGATGACACAGAAGGCCTTGCACAAGCATCTACAGAAGCTGAATTAACAGACGCAACAACTGTTGACGCAATCACAGCTAACGCAAGCAAAGATGGCGCTAACTCAAACGTAACTGTACCAGCTGGTACAACGTTGAAAGATGCTAATGGCGATGCTATTTCTGGTGGTACAGTGTCGTTGAATGTATTGGCTGCTGATTCAAGCAAAGAGACTACTGGTGTAATTATTCCTGAAGGTTTAAATGCTGCAGATGCGGCAGCAGTTGCTACGTCAGTAGGTGTAACTCAGATTACAATGACTGCTGGTGATACTAAAATCAAACAATTCGACCCGGCAATTGATGTATCAGTGGTAGTTCCTGCTGATAGCGGCGTTGCTGTAAATGATACGCTTGATCTTGCTTCTTATAATGAAGACACAGGCATTTGGCAACAAGAGCCTAACAAAGCAACGATTACTTCGATGAATGCTGATGGCTCTTACAATGCATCATTTTCAACAGATCACTTAACATTTTTCTCCGTTAATAAGTCTGCGCCGGTTTGTGAGGCTGGTGTAAATGTTGTTATAACGAGTGGTACAGTACCAAGAAGAGGCCTAGCAGTTTCAATTTCTTCAACTGATGGATCCGCTAGTAGTTATATTAGGCAAGGCCAAACATCAAGATTGTTAATACCTTCATCTATATCTACAAGATATGGTATTTCGAAAGATGCAACTGCAACTGTTCGAGTATATGACCACACAGGTTCAGAATGGTTTAAACAAAGTAATGTATCTATTTGTGGTAATGTAAACTTAGACTTAGATAATCCTATTGAGACGTTTGATAACATTCTAACTTTAGAGGGTGTTTGTTCATCTGACAATACAAAACAAGTGGACCTTTCTGGCGCTATTGTAACTTACGCTAAACAAGGTAAAGCAGCATCGCTTGCCAGCCGCGGAACTCAAGCCTCAACATTTGACCTTACCGGCTTACAAGTAGGTGCTGATTATAAAGTTCGTGTAACTGTTCGGGGTGTAAAAGTTTCTGATGGTGGTCAATCACGATCGTTTGACTTCACGAATGTTCAAGAGTCAGATACTCTAACAGGTGAAGTTCCAATTACATGTAATCAAGTACCAGTAACTGGTGGTTAAAATTTGTTAGTAATATTTAGGTAGAAACCTAATACAAAGCCGCTTTATGCGGCTTTTTTTATGTCTATTTTTTAATAGCCATCAGGCTGAATTGCGCTGTTTGTTAGTACTGTGTTTGTTTGCTGCTAGGGGGGCGAACAAATTGATATTTGCACAAAGAGAAGCGAATCACGAGCCGTCAGCTTTCAGCTGTCAGTTTGAAGCCGAACGGTGTTGTTTGTAGACCTACCACGTAGGAGGTACTTTAGTGCCGAAGTGTTTAGAGCAATTCACGGCTAAAGCCGTTCCTACGAATTTAAAAACTTTTACACAAAGAGAAGTGAATCACGAGCCATCAGCTTTCAGCAGTCAGTTTGGAGTCGAACGGTATTGTTTATAGGCCTACCTCGTAGGAGGTACTTTAGTGCCGAAGTGTTTAGAGCAATTCACGGCTAAAGCCGTTCCTACGAATTTAAAAACTTTTACACAAAGAGAAGTGAATGAGTAAACCAAAAACATCTTAATTTATTCCTCTTCAGCGAAGCGTCTCTTGTCCTCTTTGTGACAATTTGGTTTTCTCTGTGTAGTGCGAAGCGCCTTTGTGACCTCTGTGGTTCAAATATGTTTAAAGAGCCATCAGCTGTCAGTTTTTAGCCGAGTGACATTGTTTGTGGGTTCGTTATTAATTTGCAGGCTTGGTGCTGAATTAAGACGCGCCAAGCAAGCGTGAAGCCTACGGTGGATGTAGGCGTGAAATTTATTTCTCGCGAAAATAATTGCACAAAGAGAAGTGAATGAGGAAAGAACGAGAAGACAATAACATAACAAATTGTTTTTCTCTAAAGCGCTGCGCCTCTTATCCTCTTTGTGAATATACAACCTAGCCCTTGTTTATATCTAAAATCGCTTTTAACGTGTGCTCTTTTTCAAGAATATCGCGATATAGAGCAAACTGGTTGCGGGCGCGCTCAAGGTTGTGGTTTGCATGTTTGGTGGCAAAGTAATTATCGCCATCAATAAAGTCTGTTAAAAAGCGCAGGCCAATCATAAAGGTCATGACCTTGGTGCCTAACCAAAAGCTTTCTTTTTCGGCGTCGGTGATCACATCTTGTAGTGGCTCGACATAACCTTTAACGATGGCGGCAAAGATCTCTTCACGAACACGTACATTACTTAGATTGGTTGAATCTTCTTGCTCAGGTGAGCAGAAGGTACGCACCATATCGCCAAAATCAAATAACCAATAACCAGGCATACAGGTATCTAGGTCGATAACTGCTTTTGCATCATCTGACTGTGTGCAAAACAGCATGTTATTGATTTTTGTATCGTTATGGCATGGTCTTAAAGGAATGTTACCTTCAAGCTGTTTTAGCTCTTCAACAAGAGATTGCTGATCTAAACAAAAGTCGATGTCGTCTTGGCAAAGCGCTACACGATTTACAGGATCTTTTTCGAGCACCTTTTTAAAGGCATCAAAGCGCATCGCTAAGTTATGGAAATCAGGGATCACATGATGTAGCTGTTCAGCCTGAAAATCTTGTAAAGCCAGTGCGAATTGGCCAAATGCATTGGCTGCAGTTTGTGCTTGCGAGATAGTTGCTACAACATCTTCACTATAACTGCCGCCAATAAATTCGAGTGCACGCCAAACACCTTGATCGCATTCAACTAAAAAGTCATTTTCGAGAGTTGGAATATGTCGAATAATTTCGAGGTTATATTCACCATTGCTAAGCTTTTCGCTTAGGTGTTGCTCAATTAGCCGTGCATTTTCAACTAGGTGCTCAGGATTAGGGAACACATCGGTATTTAATTTTTGCACAACTAAAGCGTTTTCTTCAGCTTTAAGCAACATGGTTGTGTTGATGTGGCCATTGCCAATTGGCTTTAGCGTTACGTTATCTGTACCTAAGCCAAAGTGCTCAGAAAGATAAGTTGCAACAGGATTCGACTTCATTAATTTTCCATTACTTATTTTTTGCAAGAAGAGGCGAGGGCTAATCGTTTTGTTTTTGACGTAACTGACATAAAGTGTGTGCTATTGCATCCAATTCAGCTTTGTAGGTCACGCCATACCATGGCTCTTTTGCAGTATAAACGGTTACAGCTTGGCGGTTATCTTTAATCGCGAGTTGTATCTCATTGGGTAAATAGTACTCTTTAATGACACCGTTGTCAGTATTTTCTAAAAACTCAATAAAGCCTTTTTCTAAGTCTTTAAATAAACTAGGTGTTATTCCCCAAAAGCTCATTGAGCCAAGTGAATCGTCAGCTATTGCTAACCTTTCACCATCTGGGTTGTTACCCTTTAAAACATTATTTTCGAGTTTAATATCTAGGTACTCAACCACATCAGTCAAATGCTGCTGGCTATTAACAGAGCATACACCACGGTTTACACCACCCTGTGCCGAAAGAGTGTCTTTTATCGGGTAACCTACCATGGCCCAGTTACTATGCTGTTTGAAGTGTTCGCTAAGAACAGCAAAAGAAGACTCGCCATAATAATCATCGGCGGTAATGACAATAGCAGGGTTGTTCACATAGGGTTTTGCACATAGTAATGCATGACCTGTGCCCCACGGCTTTTGGCGTTCAGCAGCTAGATGCTCATAGCCATTTGGCACTGCACTAATTGCTTGCTCAACTAGGATTACTTCGAGCGACTCAGGTAGGCGCGGTAAAATCGTCGCTTCAAATTCAGCACGAATTTTTTTATTAATGATGATCACCGCTTGGCTCACACCTGCTTTAACCGCATCATGAATACTAAGTTCCATGATGGTACAGCCCAGCCCCGGAATTTCGGCAATTTGTTTGTTTCCGCCAAAGCGGCTACCCAGCCCGCCGGCCAATACGATTAAAGTAAGAGAGTGTTGAGTCATCGCGCATGTTAAATAAAAAACAAAGGAAAAGTGTACCAGAAACAATCACGCAGGAGGAAGAGGAAGGGAGCTTTAAGCTTTAATTCATAAGTTTTGAGTTGAGCGGTGTTGTTTGTTGGTTCTGTGTTGATTTGCAGGCTTGGTAATAAATGCAAGACTTGCCAAGCAAGCGTGACGCCTACGGTTTGATGTAGGCGCGAAATTTATTTCGCGCGGAGAGCTTGATTGAACCACAGAGGGCATAGAGAGCACAGAGGAAGAGAAGGAGAGGCCAAACCTCTTTTAAATATTGTTTTCTCTGTGTAGCGCGAAGCGCCTCTATGTTCTCTGTGGTTCAATATGTTTTTGCACAAAGAGAAGTGAATGAGGAAACCACGAGATTATTTTTACTTCCTCTGAAGCGCAGCGTCTCATAGCCTCTTTGTGCGATTAAATGTCTTTGATGTAGCCGTGAAGTTTAGTGAGCCATCAGCTTTCAGCTGTCAGCTGTCAGTTTGAAGCCGAATTGTGGGAATTTTTGGTGTAGAGTTTTCCCAAGCAATAAAACTCTGTAGGAGGCGTTTTAACGCCGAACATCTTTATTCTATTCACGGCTAAAGCCGTTCCTACGTTTTAATTTAGGCGTGAAATTTATTTCGCACGTTATCTTTTTATACTGCGCGGTGTAAAACCGTGCCTACTATAACTCGCATCTCGCATCTCGTTCCGTAAACCTAATAGCTTCATATTTACGTAGGTGGTATATTCACTGTGTGGTGATTAACCCTTTTAGGTAGAAGATTAATGGCAAAAGATAGATACGCGCCA
Source organism: Pseudoalteromonas apostichopi (assembly GCF_030297135.1). Taxonomy (NCBI): domain Bacteria; kingdom Pseudomonadati; phylum Pseudomonadota; class Gammaproteobacteria; order Alteromonadales; family Pseudoalteromonadaceae; genus Pseudoalteromonas; species Pseudoalteromonas apostichopi. The sequence goes on along the minus strand of NZ_AP028065.1, from coordinate 1,241,213 downwards.
AAGGCTGTTGGCGATATTATGGCGGGCTTGAGTGGTCGCTTAGCATCTTATGCTGGTAAAACCCAAGGCTTGTCTTCTCAACAAACTATTCTTGATGACTTTTTAGGTGAAACACTTTCAAAAAAATGCCGAGTAAGTAATTACCGTGATGGTACTTTGATGATCGAAGCGGTTTCTGCACCGATTGCACTGCGTTTAAATTACTTAAAAATGGATATGCTTTCGCATTTTCGTGCCGCTGGCATGGTTGAGCTTGGGCAAATTAAAATTACCGCGAATCCACAAGCAACACAGCGTTTATCGGCAACAAATAAGCCAGAGCAAAAGCCTGTTTCTAAACGTCAAATGAGCGAGCAAACTGCTGATTACCTCAGCGCCATCGCCGCAGACGCCCCGCCATCTTTAAAAGCAAAGTTAGAGCGCTTAGCCCTGCATGGGCGGAAGAAGTAAATAAAGCCGTCAGCTTTCAGTTGTCAATTTTGAGCCGAACGGTGTGGTTTGCGTGTTCTGTATTAATTTGTAGGCTTGGTGCTTAATTAAGATGCGCCAAGCAAGCGTGACGCCTACGTTTGATGTAGGCGTGAAATTTATTTCGCGCGGAGAGCTTGATTGAACCACAGAGGGCATAGAGAGCACAGAGGAAGAGAAGGAGAGGCCAAACCTCTTTTAAATATTGTTTTCTCTATGTAGCGCGCAGCGCCTCGGTGTGCTCTGTGGTTCAATATGTTTTTGCACAAAGAGAAGTGAATGAGAAGACCACGAGATTATTTTTACTTCCTCTTCAGCGAAGCGCCTCTGTGTTCTCTATGGTTCAAATATTTTTTTCGCAGACTGAGCAAGTAGGTCGTGCTTTAGCACGTCATCGGTGAAGGATATAATATATTGTCGCCATAAATGACTACCTACATTTACAAAATCGAATTTCGTCACTCTAATCGCCTTTTTTCTTCGCTGATCTTGATTTTATTTCGATTGTCGCCATATCTACTCAGTGGTCTTGTTTTCACCTTTTTTATGGGGTTAGATCAAAGATTATGGCTGATTTTTAAATTTTCTTGCCGAAATTCCATATCTTCACACACAGAAGGTTTGATGTTGCGCAGACTCTGGTATGATAGCGCACGAAATAAGCGGTGTTTTAAACAGCGTACTGACAAATTGTTAATTAATATGCCCTACATCATGAGCATAAGCGCATATTAATTATCAATTGAAGAAAATGGGTTGGCTAATGACTAGCTAACAAAGAACATATTGTAACGGTTTTATCATGATATCTAATTTATTTACCAAGATTTTTGGTAGTCGCAATGACCGCACTATTAAAAACCTAAGAAAGACGGTCGCTCTAATTAATGCGCTTGAAAAGCAATTAGAAGCGCTTTCTGATGAAGATTTAAAAGCAAAAACAGCTGAATTTAGAGAGCGTTACGATAACGGACAAAGCCTAGATGATATTTTACCAGAAGCATTCGCTGTGGTACGTGAAGCATCTAAGCGTGTAAATGGCATGCGTCACTTCGACGTACAGCTACTAGGTGGTATGGTTTTACATCAAGGCCGCATCGCAGAAATGCGTACCGGTGAAGGTAAAACACTAACAGCAACATTACCTGCATACCTTCGTGGTTTAACAGGTAAAGGTGTTCACGTTATTACCGTGAACGATTACCTTGCAAAACGTGACGCCGAAACTAACCGCCCACTATTTGAATTTTTAGGCCTAACAGTAGGTTGTAACGTACCTGGCATGATGCCACAGCAAAAGAAAGTAGCTTACGCTGCTGACATCACTTACGGTACTAATAACGAATTTGGTTTTGATTATCTTCGCGATAACATGGCATTTAGCATTGATGAGCGTGTGCAACGCCCACTTTACTACGCAGTAGTGGATGAGGTGGATTCAATTCTAATCGATGAAGCGCGTACGCCGCTGATTATCTCAGGTCCAGCTGAAGACAGCTCTGAGCTTTACATCGAAATTAATAAAATTGTGCCAGAACTTGAGCTACAAGAAAAAGAAGATGAAGAAGGCGTTGAAGGCGACGGCGACTTCACTATCGATGAAAAGTCGAAACAAGTTCACTTAACTGAACGTGGCCAAATTAAAGTTGAAGAGCTACTGATTGAGCGTGGCTTAATCCAAGAAGGTGATTCACTTTACTCTGCATCAAGCATCACATTATTAAGCCATGTGTATGCAGCACTTCGTGCTCACAAGCTTTATCAAAAAGACGTTGATTACGTTGTTAAAGAAAACGAAGTTATCATTGTTGATGAGCATACAGGCCGTACAATGGAAGGTCGTCGTTGGTCAGAAGGTTTACACCAAGCTGTTGAAGCGAAAGAAGGTGTACGCATTCAAAATGAAAACCAAACTCTGGCATCGATCACATTCCAAAACTACTTCCGTTTATACGACACTCTAGCGGGTATGACAGGTACTGCAGACACTGAAGCGTTTGAATTCCAGTCTATCTATGGTCTAGACACAGTAGTAATGCCAACTAACAAACCGATGATCCGTGACGATCGTGCTGACCTTGTGTACTTAACACAAGAAGAAAAGTACGAAGCAATCCTTGCTGATATCAAAGATTGTCAAGAACGAGGTCAACCGGTACTTGTTGGTACTATTTCTATCGAAAGTTCTGAGTACTTATCGCAGTTCTTACGCAAAGAAAAAATTAAGCACAACGTACTTAATGCTAAGTTCCACGCGCAAGAAGCAGACATTGTCGCCGATGCTGGTTTACCTGGCACAGTAACCATTGCAACTAACATGGCCGGTCGTGGTACCGATATCGTGTTAGGTGGTAACTGGAACAGCGAAGTTGAAAAGCTAGAAAACCCAACGGATGAACAAATCAAAGCGATTAAAGATGAGTGGCAAAAACGCCACGATGCGGTAATCGAAGCGGGTGGTCTACACATCATTGGTACTGAGCGTCACGAGTCTCGTCGTATCGATAACCAGTTACGTGGTCGTTCAGGTCGTCAAGGTGATGCAGGTTCAAGCCGTTTCTACTTATCAATGGACGACGCGCTAATGCGTATCTTCGCTGGTGAGCGCATGACTAACATGATGCGTAAACTAGGTATGCAACGCGGTGAAGCAATTGAGCACCCTTGGGTTAACCGCGCAATCGAAAACGCACAACGTAAAGTTGAAGCACGTAACTTCGACGTTCGTAAGCAATTACTTGAGTACGATGATGTAGCAAATGACCAACGTCGTGTTGTTTACTCACAGCGTAACGAACTACTTGAAGAAGGCGATATTTCAGAAACTATCACTGCAATTCGCAGCGATGTTCTAAACGGCACGATTGACCAATACATTGCACCGCAAAGCTTAGCGGAAATGTGGGATATCCCAGGTCTTGAAGAGCGCTTAAAACAAGATTTCTTAATTGAGCTGCCAATTTCACAATGGCTAGCTGACGATAGCAAACTATACGAAGAGAAACTTCGTGAGCGTATCGAACAAGCGGTTGAGCAAGCATACAAGCAAAAAGAAGAGATGGTAGGCGAGTCAGTACTACGTCAATTCGAAAAAGCGATTATGCTACAAAGCCTAGACCAACATTGGAAAGATCACTTGGCAGCGATGGACCACCTTCGTCAAGGTATCCACTTACGTGGTTACGCACAGAAGAATCCTAAGCAAGAGTACAAGCGTGAATCGTTCGAGCTATTCTCTGAAATGCTTGAGAACTTAAAAATCGACGTTGTGGGTATTTTAAGTAAAGTACAAGTTCGCGCTGAAGAAGATGTTGAGAAAGTTGAAGAGCAACATCGTCGTAGCGAAAATGCACCTCGTGAATATCAACACGAAGAAGCTGAGCACATCGGTGGCGAAACACCAGAAGGCGCAGTAGTTACTCAACGTGCAGAGCCTAAAGTTGGCCGTAACGAGCCGTGCCCATGTGGTTCAGGTAATAAATATAAGCAGTGTTGCGGTAAATTAAAATAACCAAAACATGGTGATAAAAAGCGACGCTTGCGTCGCTTTTTTTATGATTAAGGAAACAACAAATGACTAAAAAAGTAGTGCATGTTGCTGTTGGCGTTATTTATAAAGATCAGCAGTTATTTATTTGTAAGCGTCCAGATGACAAACACCAAGGCGGCTTATGGGAATTCCCCGGCGGTAAAGTAGAGCAGGGCGAGAGCGTATTTGCAGCGCTAAAGCGTGAGCTGTTAGAAGAAGTAAACCTAACGGTTAATGGCAGTGAAGAGCTGATGGTTATTGAGCACGACTATGGCGATAAATGTGTGCGCTTAGATGTGCACATTGTAGATGATTTCTCAGGCATTGCTCATGGCGCAGAAGGCCAACAAGGCAAATGGGTTGCACTAAACGAGCTTGATGATTACAGCTTCCCAGCTGCCAATGTTGAGATTATCGAAAAGATAAAGCAGAGGTTTGAGCAGTAATAGCCGCCAGCCTTCAGCTGTCAGTTTTGAGCCGAACGATGTTGTTTGTAGGCCCTCCTCGTAGGAGGTACTTTAGTGCCGAAAAACAATTCACGGCTAAAGCCGTTCCTACGTTTTGGTGTTGGCGTGAAATTTAGTAAGCCGTCAGCTTTCAGTTTTGAGCCGAACGGTGTTGTTTGTAGGCCAACCTCATAGGAGGTACTTTAGTGCCGAAAAACAATTCACGGCTAAAGCCGTTCCTACGTTTTGGTGCAGGCGCGAAATTTAGTAAGCCGTCAGCTTTCAGTTTTGAGCCGAGCGATGTTGTTTGTAGGCCCTCCTCGTAGGAGGTAGTTTAGTGCCGAAAAATACTTCACGGCTAAAGCCATTCCTACGTTTTGGTGCAGGCGTGAAATTTAGTAAGCCGTCAGCTTTCAGTTTTGAGCCGAACGATGTTGTTTGTAGGCCCTCCTCGTAGGAGGTACTTTAGTGCCGAAAAATACTTCACGGCTAAAGCCGTTCTTACGGTTTGATGTAGGCGTGAAATTTATTTCGCGTGAAAATAATTGCACAAAGAGAAGTGAATGAGAAGGTAATGAGCAAGCCAAAAGACAAATTCTCTTAAGCGGAGCGTCTCTTATCCTCTTTGTGAGTATTAAGAGCACTTTGCGATATAAAATCGCGCCTACAATGCTCACTTACTGTTTATTTTCCCCTCCCACCGCTCAAAAATGCGGCTCACCTTGTTTTGATAAGAATTGTTACATATTAGGTTTTATTGTTTAGCGCGAGAGGTTTATTATGGGGAAAGCGAAAAACTAATGATTAATTATGTTTACTAGTTTTTCGATAAATACTTCAAAAATAATTAGTACGGGACTCCCATGAAAAAAGTAACACTTACCGCGGCAAGTATCGCACTTGCGCTCGGTCTTGTTGGTTGTGGTGAAAAAGAACAAGAAACTAAAGCACCAGCAACTGCGGCCGTAACTGAAGCAAAAGCACCTTTAAATTCAGGTATTGAACTTGCGAACATGGACAAGTCTGTTCGCGCACAAGATGACTTTTACTATCACGTAAACGGCGAATGGTTAGAGAAAACAGAAATTCCAGGTGATAAATCAAACTACGGTTCATTTACTCAGCTTTACGATGATTCGCAAAAAGCGATGAAAGAAGTGCTAGAAAAAGCAGCGGCAAACAAAAATGTTAAGCCGGGCTCTGATGAAGCTAAATTAGCTGCATTTTATAACAGCTATATGGATGAAGCGGGTCGTGAAGCGGCAGGCATCAAACCATTATCGCCAGTTCTTGAAAGCGTTGATGCAGTAAAAAACAAATCTGATCTTGTTGCTTTAATGGCTGAGCTTCGCATTAAAGGCGGTAGCTTACCTTTTGGTTGGTACGTAAACAACGATGCGAAAAACTCTAGCGAAAACGCGATGTATGTTTATCAATCAGGTTTAGGTTTACCAGATCGTGATTACTACTTAAAAGATGACGAGAAATTCACAAAAATTCGTGAAGCTTATCAAGAATATGTAACAGCTATCTTAAGCAAAGCGGGTGTAGCTGATGCAGAATCTGCTGCTAAAGCTATTATTGATCTTGAAACAAGTATTGCCGAGGCGCAGTGGAGCCGTGTTGAAAGCCGTGATGCAACTAAGTCTTACAACAAGATGAGCGTTGCTGATGCGAACAAACTGACAGGTGACTTCGACTTTGCTGCTTATCTTGATGCGTCTGGTATAAAAACAGAAGACGTAATTATTCGCCAGCCTAGCTACCTAGAAAAGTTCGCGGGTATTTACAGCGATACAGACTTAGCTACTTGGCAGAACTACCTTAAGTTCCACTTTGTTAGTAACTATGCAGGCCTTTTAGATAAAGAGTTAGTAGACCTTAACTTTGATTTCTACAGCACAACACTGCGCGGTGTAACAGAGCAATCACCACTTTGGAAAAAAGCAGTTGATGCATCAAACGGTGTGTTAGGTGAAATACTTGGTAAAGTATACGTGAAAGACAACTTCCCACCTGAAGCGAAAGCACGCATGGAAGAGTTAGTTGATAACGTAATCAAAGGTTACGCAGTTGCGATTGAAAACCTTGAGTGGATGAGCCCAGAAACAAAAATTGCGGCTAAAGAAAAACTTGATAAGTTCACGCCAAAAATTGGTTACCCAGATAAATGGAAAGACTACTCAGCACTTGAAGTTAAAGGTGACGACTTAGTTGGTAACTACATTCGCCACAGCGAGTGGGAATATGCAGACATGACTGCAAAACTAGGTAAGCCAGTTGACCGTTCTGAGTGGCACATGACACCACAAACAGTAAACGCTTACTACAACCCAGTGAATAACGAAATCGTATTCCCAGCGGCTATCTTACAACCGCCATTCTTTAACCTAGAAGCTGATGACGCTGTTAACTACGGTGCAATCGGTGCGGTAATCGGCCACGAATTAGGTCACGGCTTTGATGACCAAGGCGCGAAGTACGATGGTGACGGTAACTTACGTAACTGGTGGAGCGAATCAGACCTTAAACAGTTTGAAGAGCGCACAGGTCAGTTAGTTGCTCAATACAATGAGTACAAACCATTTGAAGATGCAAGCGTAAATGGTCAGCTTACATTAGGTGAAAACATTGGTGACTTAGGTGGCTTAACAGTTGCTTATACGGCATACCAGTTATCACTTGGTGATGAAAAAGCGCCTATCATTGATGGCTACACAGGTGATCAGCGTTTCTTCATGGGTTGGTCGCAAATTTGGCGTCGTAAATACCGTGACGAAGAGTTACGTAACCGCCTAATGACAGACCCTCATTCGCCAAGCCACTACCGTGTAATCGGTATTCTTTCAAACATGCCAGAGTTCTATCAGGCATTTGATGTGAAAGAAGGCGACAAGATGTATATCAAACCAGAAGATCGCGTAAAAATTTGGTAATTGATTATCGATTTAAAAAAGGCTCTGAGTGAACGCTCAGAGCCTTTTTTGTTTTAGTAGCTGTCAGCTTTTGACGTAGGGTCGTTTTAACACTGAACATGTTTATCTTTTTCACGGCTAAAGCCGTTACTACGGGTGCTAGAAATTGTTTGGAGTTGTTGTTTGTTGATGGTGTTGTAGGAGGAGGTGTTTTAACACCGAACATGCTTATCATTTCACGGCTAAAGCCGTTCCTACGAGATATGAGAAATTGTTTGAAAGTTGTTTGTTGATGATGTTGTAGGAGGTGTTTCAACGCTGAACCTGCTTATCATTTCACGGCTAAAGCCGTTCCTACGAGATGCGAGAAATTGTTTGGAGTTGTTGTTTGTTGATGGTGTTGTAGGAGGTGTTTTAACACTGAACATGTTTATCATTTCACGGCTAAAGCCGTTCCTACTAGGATTTAACTTGATTCTGATTCGTATTTGTCTAGATTTAAGATAATAAATGGAGGGTTATGGATGACCGCACATTATCAAAATCTAAGAAAGCATAGGGTATCAATCCCATTTCATTATTACTCTGTCACCACTTCAACGCTTGATAGAAACTGTTATTTCTCTGACTTTAATAATGCACGAGTTTTAATTAACACTCTAAGGTCTATAGAAGATATTAAAGCTAAAACTATTTGTTTTGTGGTAATGCCTGATCACCTACATTGGTTATTTCAATTACAAGATAAAGTACCTTTAGCTCGATTGATTCAAGAGGTTAAAGGGAAGAGTTCATATCTCATAAACAAGTCATTATGTTCTAAACGAAAAATTTGGCAGCCAGGATATTATGATTCTTTAATAAGGAGTGAAAAACATTTACTTGGAGTATCGAGGTACATCATCGCAAACCCATTGAGGGCTGGAATTGTTAAAAGTGTGCGTGATTATCCTTTTTGGGATTGTATCTATTTATAGGTAAACTCTTCACGGCTAAAGCCGTTCCTACGAGATGCGAGAAATTGTTTGGAGTTGTTGTTTGTTGATGGTGTTGTAGGAGGTGTTTTAACACCGAAATGTTAGGTGATTGTTGTACGCGATATTCACGGCTAAAGCCGTTCCTACGGGGTTGTCGGAGTTATTTTAAAAAGCCGCATAACTTTCATTAAGCGGCTTTCTGCATACAAATTAAACCATAATCGCATCTTTTAGATACTGGAATAACTCTTTGTAACCTTTGGCAGGCTTTTCTGCTTTTACTTCTTTTGCGGCGCTACGCACTAATTGGCGCATTTTTTGGCGCTCAAGAGCAGGGTATTGATCAATTGTTGAATTGATCAACTCATCACCTTGTTTGATCAGATTGTCGCGCAGAGTTTCGATTTTGTTCATCAAAACATCGGCTTGATTGTTTTTGTTAAGCATGATGTCGATCATTGCTTGGATTTCATCAACGTTTTCTGTTGTACGTAATACTTTTGCGATGTAGTTTAAGTTACGACGATAAGCATCACTTTTATCACTGACTTTATCCGAAACAACTAACGCTTCTTTTAATTCATGATTGAGTGGCAAACGATCGCGTTGCTTTTTCGGCATTTTTGCGATTTCAGCACCCAAACCATGATATTGCATGGCTTCACGTTTTAATTCGCTTTTTGATACGTAAATAATTTCTTCTTCAATTAGTGGCTTTTTCTTCTTCGCCATAAGGATGCTCATTCAGTAAACTTAACTATTCACTATTATACGTCATTTAGTTAATGATTAATATTAGCTGATGCACGTCTCTCAGTGTGTTAGCATTCGCTACACTATAAAAAATATCAGAACCTAGGACACACAAGATGAAAGATCCTATTTATCAACACATTTCTGAAGTGAAAGACGCGGTAAGCGAAGTACTGGAGCATGCAAAAAAGTTAGGTGCTACTGCGGCTGAAGCGGCAATGTCGAGTACTTCAGGTTTGTCTGTCAGCACGCGCATGGGTGAAGTTGAAACAATAGAGTTTAACCAAGATGGTGGCTTAGGTATCAGTGTTTATGTCGGTAATAACAAAGGCTCTGCATCTACAGCCGATTTAAACCCTAAAACATTACGTACGGTGGTAGAAAAAGCCATTGATATTGCTAAGTTCACTTCTGACGACCCATTTAATGGCATCGCTGATAAAGAGTTGCTTGAGTTTGCACCGCAAGATTTAGATTTATACCACCCGTGGGAGGTAAGCCCAGAGCAAGGTATTGAGCTTTGCCATCAAGCAGAGCAAGCTGCGCTGAATGCCGATGAGCGCATTGTAAATTCGGATGGTGCGAGTTTTTCTTCTCACCAAGGTTTACGTGTTTATGGTAACAGCCATGGTATGATTGCAGGTTACCCACGCACTCGTCATAGCATTAGCACTATGGTGATTGGTAAAGAAGGCGAGCAAATGCAGCGCGACTCGGCTTATACCGTAGCGCGTCATAAAGATGATTTGAATGACGCTGCAAAGGTAGGCCTAGAAGCGGCAACAGAAACTCTGGCTAAGCTTAATAGCCAAAAGCTTGGAACCATGAAAGTGCCTGTGATCTTCAGAGCAGATATTGCTAATTCATTATTTGGCCACTTAGTGTCGGCGATTGGTGGTGGAGCGCTTTATCGTAAATCAAGCTTTTTACTTGATAGCTTAGGCACAAAAGTATTCAGTGACTGTGTGAATATCTCTGAGCGCCCACATTTATTAAAAGGCTTAGCGTCTTCACCGTTTGATGCTGAGGGTTTAAAAACTGTAGACCGTGAAATTATTCAAGGTGGTGAGCTGCAAACTTACCTTTTAGCAAGCTACGCAGCACGCAAACTGTCTATGGCACCAACGGGTCATGCTGGTGGTATTCATAACTGGCTAGTTGAGCAAACTCATGCTGACTTAAAAGCATTATTAAAAACCATGGGGACAGGTTTATTAGTAACTGAACTTATGGGTCAAGGTGTAAATACCGTAACTGGTGATTACTCGCGTGGCGCGGCTGGTTTCTGGGTCGAGAATGGCGAAATCCAATATCCAGTGAGTGAGATCACGATTGCTGGTAACTTAAAAGATATGTTTAAAGCGGTAGTTGGCTTAGGTGGTGACATCGAGCGTCGTGGCGGTATTCAAACAGGCTCTGTATTGATTGAACAAATGCAAGTTGCTGGTAGTTAATTCATAAATAACAAATCATTTTTAAAAGCCTCACTTTAGTGGGGCTTTTTTATTTAAAAAAGTGCTTTACCTAAACTTAACTTGAGGTTTTATCTTAGTGGTAGTTTAAAAATAAAAAGGAAAACTACCATGTATTTAGAACACGTAAACCTTGTTGTTAGTAATGTTGATGCCATGCTGCACTTTTATAAAGCGGCATTCCCGCACTGGCGTGTGCGTAGCCAAGGCGATAGCAAGTGGTCTGGCAAACCGCGTAAATGGTTGCACTTTGGTGATGATTACCAGTATCTAGCATTAAGCGATAACGGTGAAGCTGAAAACCGTGATTTAGCAGGACATCAAGTTGGCCTTGCCCATTTTGCTTACGTGACAAACGATATTAATGCTGTCATTGAACGTCTAGTTTCAGCCGGTTATGAGATTGATAAGCACGGCCCAGACAACCCTTATCGTAAAAATGTATATTTCATTGACCCTGCAGGTTTCGAGGTGGAATTTGTCGAGTATTTCAGCGATATCCCAAGCGAAAGGAATAATGAGCTTTGAAGCTTTAAGTTAAATACGTCGTAGGAGGTTCTTCAGTGCTAAAAAAGAGATTGCTTTGCATGGCTATAGCCGTTTATATGAACTCTTCCTATTGCACGAATACCCTTTGTTAATTTTGTCAGACGGCGTACTCCTACGTTTGATATAGGCGTGAAATTTATTTCGCGCTATGTTGTTATTTAATGCGTAATCCAGAATAGTGTTTGTAATGCCTGCTTATATCTACTAGCAAAAACCTAGCTTTTTTTCGTTCGATATTTAACCATCAGTAATAATTACTGCGTATTACATTAAAAAAACTTCAAGATTTAGCAAAATTAGCTTAAATCCATCAGTTAATTGATGAATTTTTTTGCTACAATTGGGGGGCAAGTAATGTGAGTGAGTTCAACAACAGCTAATGCAGAATTCTGTTTCCTCTTAGTGAGGTTGATCTTGGTCAGTATATTGTTTTTTTATATGCGTTATCATAACCAGCGGCTTCATACTCGAGCTAACCTAAATTAATAATTCATTAAATAGGGTTTATTCGAGCATGAGACTGTGAATAACCTTGTTTTAATCAAGGCTTTTAATTATGATCGCGTCTATTTTGAAATTTCTAAAAATTAACCTGCTGTAACTGATGTTCTCAATATGGCAAGTGTTGGGAATCATAGTGGAGATAAGTGGATGAGCAATGCGCCTGTAGACAATGGCCGACGTCGCTTTTTAACCATAGCTACCTCTGTTGTTGGTGGTGTTGGTGCGGCTGGGGCTGCTGTTCCTTTTATTGCGTCTTGGAATCCAAGTGAGCGAGCTAAATCTGCGGGTGCGCCTGTAGAAGTAGATATCAGCAAGCTTGAGCCTGGACAATTAATACGTGTTGAGTGGCGAGGAAAACCTGTTTGGGTTATTAATCGTACACCTAAAATGCTTGAACAGATGAAAGAACACGAAGGTCAACTTCGTGATCCTGCGTCTGAAGAGCCTCAACAACCTGAATCATCAACCAATGAATACCGTTCGCAACGTCCTGAGATCTTCGTTGCTGTTGGTATTTGTACGCACTTAGGTTGTTCTCCTAGCTTCCTACAAGGTGGCTTTGGTGAAAAAGTAGAGGGCACAGACGACGGTTTCTTCTGTCCGTGTCACGGTTCTAAATTTGATATGGCTGGTCGTGTATTCCAATCTGTACCTGCTCCATTAAATCTAGAAATCCCTCCATATACCTTCCTTGATGACACGACTATTTTGGTCGGTGAAGAAAAAGGAGTGGCGTAATGTTTGGTAAAATTATTGGTTGGATCGACGATCGTATTCCAATGACACGTGTTTGGAACATGCATATTGCACAGTATCCAGCACCAAAAAACTTTAACTTCTGGTACTTCTTTGGCTCACTAGCCATGTTAGTACTTGTTAACCAAATCGTAACTGGTATCTGGTTAACAATGAACTTCGTACCGTCTGCTGAAGGTGCTTTCGCATCTGTAGAATACATCATGCGTGATGTTGAATACGGTTGGTTACTTCGTTACCTTCACTCAACAGGTGCTTCAGCGTTCTTTATCGTTGTATATCTGCACATGTTCCGTGGCATGATCTACGGTTCTTACCAAAAACCACGTGAATTACTGTGGCTATTCGGTATGTTCATTTTCTTAGCGCTTATGGCTGAAGCTTTCATGGGTTACTTACTTCCTTGGGGACAAATGTCTTTCTGGGGTGCACAGGTAATCATTTCACTATTCGGTGCGATTCCGGTTATTGGTGATGATTTAACGCTTTGGATCCGTGGTGACTACGTAATTTCAGGTGCTACGCTTAACCGCTTCTTTGCACTACACGTAATTGCATTACCTTTAGTTATTGTTATCTTAGTATTCTTGCACATTGTTGCACTACACGAAGTGGGTTCAAACAACCCTGACGGTGTTGAAATCAAGCGTAAGAAAGGTTCTGTAGCTGAAGAAGATAAGCCTAAATTCAAATTCCACGAGTATTACACCAACAAGAAAGACATTGTTGATGCAATCCCGTTCCACCCTTACTACACAGTGAAAGATATTGTGGGTGTGGTTGGTTTCTTAATCTTATTCTGCTGGGTTGTATTCTTTATGCCTGCGATGAATGGTTTCTTCTTAGAAGCGCCAAACTTCGAAGCAGCTAACCCACTGAAAACACCAGAGCACATTTTCCCTGTTTGGTACTTTACGCCATTCTATGCAATCCTTCGTGCAATCCCTAACAAGTTAATGGGTGTTGCGGCGATGGGTGCATCTATCGTAGTGCTTGCGTTACTACCTTGGATTGACCGTGGCTCGGTTCGTTCTATTCGTTATCGTTGTGGTTTACACAAGTTAAACATCGCACAATTTGTGGTAACTTTCGTTATCTTAGGTTGGGTTGGTGCTACTCCACAAACTGATTTCAAAACGCTGTTATCACAAATCACGACTGTGACATACTTCATGTTCTTCGTATTGTTATTTGTTTACAGCAAGAATGAGAAAACTAAGCCATTACCAACGAGGTTGACGAAATGATGAAAAAGCTAATTATCGGTTTATTCGCATTATTGCCATCGTTGACAATGGCAGCAGGTCCTTCGGTTCCTTTAATGGATGCGAACATTGACCTTAAAGATAACGCGTCTTTACAACGCGGTGCTAAATTGTTCATGAACTACTGTCTTGGTTGTCACCAAATGCAGTATCAACGTTATGAGCGTACGTTCCGCGATATCGGTATTCCTACTGAGATTGGTCAAGAGCAACTAATTTTTGATGGCTCAAAAGTTGGTAGCCACATCAAAAATGCGATTGGTAAAGATGACGCAGCTAAATGGTTTGGCGCAGCGCCACCGGACCTTACGCTTGTAGCGCGAGTTCGTGGTACTGACTGGATCTACACTTATCTGAAGTCATTCTACAAAGATGAATCTCGTCCGTTTGGCGTAAACAATATTGTTTTCCCATCGGTAGGTATGCCGCACGTTCTTCAAGAACTACAAGGTTTACCAACACCAATCACTGAAGAAGTGGAAGAACACGGTCACACTGTGACTAAAGTTGTTGGCACTGAAACAGATGGTTCTGGTGAAATGAGTGACGACGAGTACGATCGCGCTGCTCGTGACTTAACTAACTTCTTAGCTTACGTTGGCGAACCGTCACGTTTAGAGTCAGAAGCGTTAGGTCTTAAGGTAATTGGTTTCTTAGTGATTCTATTTATCTTGGCATTCATGCTGAAGAAAGAATACTGGAGAGATGTTCACTAATCCTGGGCATTTTGAAAGGTAATTTTGTGATAGGGGCTTAAGCCCCTATTGCTGTTTTTGTAATATAATGGAGGTAGGCATGGCCGTAGCTGCCAATAAGCGCCCTGTAATGACCCTGTTTTCTGGTGCTAACTGTATGTATAGCCATCAAGTACGTATCGTACTTGCTGAAAAAGGTGTAAGTGTTGACATTCACCTGGCTGAAAAGGATAACCTGCCAGAAGCACTTCATGAGATTAACCCTTACGGTACAGTACCAACACTGATCGATCGTGAGCTTGGTTTATATCAGGCAAACATCATCATGGAATACCTTGATGAACGTTTCCCTCATCCTCCACTAATGCCAGTTTATCCGGTTATGCGTGGCCGTAGTCGTCTAATGATGCATCGTATCGATACTGATTGGTATAGCCTAGCTAACAAAATCACTAGCGGTAGCAGCGAAGCTGCGCAAGCACGTAAAGAGCTTACAGAAGCGTTACTTGCAATTGCACCGATCTTCTCTGAAGCTCCTTACTTCATGAGCGAAGAGTTCAGCTTAGTTGATTGTTACTTAGCACCGCTACTTTGGCGTTTACCTGAGCTTGGCATTGAGCTTAATGGTGCTGGCGCTAAAGAGCTTAAAGAATACATGTTACGTTTATTTGAGCGTGAATCATTCCAAGCTTCACTAACTGAAGCTGAGCGTGAGATCCGTTTATAATGACGCCTAATCGTCCTTATTTACTACGCGCCTTCTTTGATTGGATTGTTGATAATCAGTGCACACCACACTTAGTGGTTAACGCTGATTTTCCTGCTGTACAAGTACCAACACAGTTTGTACAAGACGGCCAGATCGTTTTGAACATAAGCCCATCAGCGGTAACACAATTTGCAATGGACAACCAACAACTTAGCTTTAATGCGCGTTTTGGTGGTCAACCAATGCAAGTTTACGTACCAATGGGTGCTGTGCTCGCAATTTATGCACGTGAGAATGGTGAAGGGACTGTATTTACTGCAGAAGAATTCATCGAGGACGAAGACGATTTTACTCCGGTATTAGAAAGTGTTGAAACACCTGACGATATTACGCCAGATGATGAACCACCGACAAAACCAGAGAAGAAAAAAGGTGCTCACTTACGAGTGATTAAGTAACCTTATTCAAATACAAGAAACCCGCTTATTAGCGGGTTTTTTATTATCAATTTACGGTTTGAGATTATAAATATTCAAACACTTTAATAACACGTTCAACGCCTGATACGTTACGTGCTACATCAACTGCTAAATTTGCTTCAGAGTCGCTCACTAAGCCCATTAAAAAGACTTCGCCATTCTCTGTAACTACTTTGATGTTATTACTGCTGATGCTCTCTGTGGTGAGTAATTGGGTTTTAACTTTAGAGGTAAGCCATGAGTCATGAGTTTGTGTGCTTATACCAATATTTGAACCAATGCGAATTTGGTTGTGTATCTTACGAATGCCATCAACGCCTTCGATAGCACGTTGTGCTTCGTCTTTCATTTCTTGATTGGCAACTTGACCAATCATAAGCACAATACCATTAACGCTAATGACGTTAACGTTAGCATATTTATGTAAGCGCTCATTTTCACTGATAGCAATTGAGCTTTTAATTTCGATATTGTTATCGTCGATTTGTGAACCAATTGTGCGGCGATCATTCGCGGCTGTTACAGCACCCGCTGTACCAGCCACGACAGCAGCTGCACAGCCCTGCAGCAATAAAACGGTACCAAATACAAGTAAAGACTGTTTAAACATTAATTTTCTTCCTGTGGGAATAGGGTTAAATCGATAAGCTCACTTAGACAGTGTAAGTTGACTAAGTGCGACTCAACAATGCGGCTTGGGCGTTTTGAAGGCACACGAATTTCAACATCATTTGGCCCAAGTAAACCGACTAATTCACCGCCATCATCGCCAACAAGTACAATGACTTTCATATCACGAGTCAGTGCAGCTTCGACTGCTGAGATAATCTGCTTTTCATTACCATTCACCGCAATTGCTAGTAAAAGGTCACCTTGTTGTGCAAATGCTCGAATTTGTCTGGCAAAAGTTTCGTGCTCATCGTTATTTGCCGTTGAGCCTAAGTTAACTTGATCTTGTGCAAGCGCAACTGCTGGAAGACAAGGGCGCTCGGTCTCATAAAAGTTAATTAATAACCCTGCCATGTGCTGTGCCAACATATGACAGCTAGGGGTGCCACAGCATAGTAATTTATTGCCGTTAATTAGGCTTTGCGCGATGGTGAACGCTGCTGATTCAAGTGCGCTCGGAAGTACTTCACCTGCAGCTATTTGAACTTGAATATTTTCGGTAAAGATTTTTTTAATCGTTTCTTGCATAACCTACCAAATTAAGCCGACGCCAGAAGGCGTTAGTAAACATTTTTAAACCAGTTAAGGCTGCTATTAAGCTCACCCGTTATAGCGACATAATCTATCCGCATTAACTGATTTGAGATCTTTTTTTCGGCAAGATAATGGCTAATCGTTCGCCTTAATCGTTGCTGTTTTAGCTTGCTGAGCGCGTAGTTTGCGCCGCCACGAAGGGCATTTTTCCTAAATTTTACTTCTACAAATACCAGTGTTTGCCCGTCGCGCATTATCAGGTCGAGCTCACCGTATTTACAAAAATAATTACGCTCAATGGTCTTTAAGCCTTGTTGTATTAAATACTGTTCAGCCTGTTTTTCGTAATACAGGCCTTTTTCGCGGCTATTTTGCCACAATTGCTTAAACCACGACATAGCTTCATCCTTGAGCTAGTAGTATTTTGAAATAACCGTTTATTTAGCAGCGTTAATCCCAACAGCAGATTGCATGAATAGTGGAATTGGTTGCTCTGTTGCTAAATCAACAGCAATAATTTTTTTGTTCTTGTACTGTGCCCAATCTAAAGAGCGTGTTACATAACCATTACTGGCAATGCTTAATTGACCACTAATACCACTAAAGCGTTTGCCTTGTACCATGCTTAACTGCTTTACATCACCCAACATACTGGCTGCATCGAATGCCATTGCGAATAAGCGCTGACTTATATCAGCATTTTCTGGCCATAAACTATCGTATTGCTGGCGTAAATTATGTTGTGCAATTTGACCGTCAAGCATCCAAGGTAGTTCCGTAAAATAAAGGCCATCTAAATCGCCTTTATCGGTTCTATCGATTTGTTTACTGTGGCTTTTTGAGCTGGCATAAAGCGGAATTCGATCAGCAAAAGTACTCACGTTAACGTCTAAATATGGTTTAATTAGGCGTGTTTCGGTGGCATCACCTAAAATATAAACTACATCGATATCACTGCGTGAGCGGGTTTCGCTTTCAACTTCTTGTTTAAATAATGATTTTACGACTTTTATGCGCTCTTTACTTTGGTCTACTTCTAAGAGGCCTGTAATAGTCTTAGGCATATCGTCTTTGCCAGAATAAAATCCGATTTGTGGTTTAACTTCGCTGTAGCGTTGCCATTGCGTATTGAAGTATTCAACTAAGCGTTGACCGTTACTGTTATTCGGTGCCAAAAGCATAGGTTTTTGATAGCCTGCAGTTAAAAAACGCTCTAAGGCTTGTTGAACTTCATGCTCAGGGTTTAATGCAAAGAAAAAATGCTGCTGAGAAATACGCTCACCATCAAAGGTGTTTAAATGCATTACCGGGTAATCAACAAGCGTTTGCGCGCTAGTCAACTTTTCAATGTTACTTTTTAATAATGGGCCAATAACAAAGTCGGCTTTAAACTCGCTGAGTTTAAGTGCAATTTCTGCAGCAGATAGTGACTCATCAATAAATAATGTTTGTTCTAATGATTGTCCATCAAGGGCCGCGAGAACACCCGCTTTTAAAGCATCACCTAATCGCTCATTGGCACCTGATTGTGGAAGTAATACAGCTAGGCGTTTTACATTTAAAGGCTCAATTTGTACCAGCTCAGTCACTTTTTTTGGAAGCACTTCTGCTGCCGGGTGGCCAGGGTAGCGGCGCAACCAGTTATTCATTGCTTGGTGTAATTCGACCGGCGCACCCAAATACACTTGGTGGTAAAGCGCTAGATTAACCCAACCTTGTTGTACCACAGAACCACGATTAAAGCGTTCGAGTGCGTACGAAGAAAGCTGGGTTAGGCTTTGCCATAAATCTTTATTGAGATTCGCAACGGTAAAGTTGTTTTTGCTGCTAAGTGTTGATGCCTTAAAGAAGTATGTCATCGCTTGTTTTGGCATACCTTGCGATGCATAAACGCGACCTGTTAAGTATTGGTGCCATGCCAGATGCTCAGGTTGACTTAGCTGTGGCTCGAGCTGTTTTAACTGAGCTAAAGCTAAGTCGCTTTTGCCTTGATGCTCTTGTGCAAGGGCAATGTAAAGTTTGTTTTGAATTTGGTCTACACTTGGGATCGCTTCTAGTTCGAAACAGATTTTTTCTAGTAGCGACCAACGTTCTTCGCTGATAGCCGCATCACGAGCGGTGTATAAAAGCTGGATTTTATCGGCGCCTTGACGGTTTAGTGCCACTTGGTACATAGATTGTGCGTCGGTTAGCTGTGATAGAGCCGTACTCGATTGGCCCGATTGATTTTCTGCACTATTTCGAGGTTTTTCGGTTGTGCTACAAGCCGATAACCCTGACAATACAATTAATAGACTAACAAGTTTAAGTCGCACAATGATTTCCCGATACGTTAACGCGATTTGCTTATATTACTGACTGACGCAGGAGACCTCAATGTTAAATGAGGACAATTCAGATAAAATCGGCACTCTTTACATTGTTGCCACGCCTATTGGTAACTTTGATGACATCAGCCAGCGTGCCATCCAAACCCTATCTGAGGTTGACTTAATAGCCGCTGAAGATACTCGTCACACAGGAAAGTTGTTAAGCCATTTTAATATCAAAGCAAAAACCTTTGCTTTACATGACCATAACGAGAAACAAAAAGCGCAACAAATTGTTGATTGGTTAGAGCAAGGAATGAACATTGCGCTGGTATCTGACGCCGGCACGCCACTGATTAGCGACCCAGGTTATGCGGTAGTCAATTTATGCCGTGAACAGGGCGCGCATGTCACGCCAGTGCCGGGAGCATGTGCAGCAATTACCGCTGTGTGTTGTTCTGGTTTACCGACAGATCGTTTTCAGTTTATTGGTTTTACACCTGCAAAGAGTAAAGCAAGGCAGAGCTTTTTTATCGAAGCGGTAAACTCAGGTATCACTAGCATCATGTATGAAAGTACCCACCGTATAATGGCGAGCCTTGATGATTTAGAAGCAGCTCTCGGTGCAGAGCAGCCAGTGGTGTTTGCGAAAGAACTGACTAAAACTTTCGAAACTTTTTTCAATGGCACGGTTGCCGAGCTAAAACAGTTTTTAACGGATGATCCAACTAAGCAACGCGGTGAAATCGTACTGATGTTACCGGGTAAAGCGAAGCAAAGTGACGATATTCCAGAAGATGCGCGTCGTATGCTAGGTTTGCTTGAAGCTGAAATGCCACTGAAAAAAGCTTGCGGTGTGGTGGCTGAGTATTTTGGTTTGAAGAAAAACGCACTTTATAAAGCAATTATTGACGAAAAAGACTAATTCTTTACTGCATAGAAGTGCGCGCTCAGGTATACTGCGCGCCGAGTCAGCCGAGATAATCGCTGCCTGCAACGAAAATGCGCAGGGGGAGGAAAGTCCGGGCTCCACAGGGCAGGGTGCCAGCTAACGGCTGGGGGGCGCGAGCCTACGACAAGTGCAGCAGAGAGGAGACCGCCAACTTCGGTTGGTAAGGGTGAAAGGGTGCGGTAAGAGCGCACCGGGCCACTGGTAACAGTTGGTTGCAAGGTAAACTCCACCCGGAGCAAGACCAAATAGGGTTCCTTATGGCGTGGCCCACGTTGGAACCGGGTAGGTTGCTTGAGCCATAGAGCAATTTATGGCCTAGACGAATGATTATCCACGACAGAACCCGGCTTATTGGCTGACTCACCAAATTATACAAGAGCCTCGGTATTTACCGAGGCTTTTTGTTTTTAGGGTGGAGAAAATCCACTCCGCGCATATAAAACAGCGGCTTATTGGCTGACTCACCAAATATTATAAAAGCCTCGCAGCAATGCGGGGCTTTTTCTTTCTATATCTTTACGTAATTAAGAAAAACCACTCCGCTCATACAAAAAGTGGTTTACTGGCTTTGAATAAGAGTATTAAAGGGAGAGTGTGACGAGTTTTCACTGTTTAGTTTATGGCTACTGCGGAGTAACCATTATGTGTAGTAGTGAAATTTATCATTATTGTTAAACCACCAAATTCACCATTTTTAAACTGTGTTTTACCATTAAGAACTGAAACACGTTCAACAATTCCTAACACTCCAAACCCTCCTTTTGAATTAGAATTTGGCTGTGCAGATAAGCCAATACCATTGTCATTAATGATTACTTCAAGCTTATTTTGTAGATAAGTTATATCGATTGAAAACTCTGTGGCCAGAGAATGCTTAACAGCATTGGTTGATGCCTCTTGGCATATACGGAATATAGCTATTTTAAAATCATCATTTAAGTTATCTATCGGTCCACTTATTTTGCATTGATAAGCTATTCCAGCTTCATTTAGGTGCTCAGAGAATAACTCGCTTTTTAATGCTGCTTCTAAACCCAATTCGTCTAATAGACGAGGTCTCAGCCAGTGCATTAACCTATATACCGAGTCATACATATGGCTTGAAACGTTTTGGAGTCGTGTAATTGTCGATGCTAGCTCGTTATGGTTGGCTGTTTTCTTTTCTAATATTGCAATATTTGTTTTTAAAGCTGTTAGGTTTTGACCTATATCATCATGTAATTCTTGTGAAAGCTGGCTTCGCTCAGATTCTTGAACATTGACAACTTTAGAGGCTAAGTTTTGAGTTAGCGTGCTAAGTTCAATTAATTCTTTATTTTGCTCTAATAATGCGGATTTAGACTTATTTAATTCAGTAACAAATGCACTGAGCAAAAGAGCCAGAACGCTGTAACTTATTATGTAAAGTTGCGTAGTCAGGAGTAACTCGGTTTCATTCACACCATAGACGTTAATGAGTAAGGATATAACAGTTACACTTGCATAGCTCAGAGCCCCTAAGGCCCCGTATCGATAGCTAAACCATATCAATGGAAATATAGCGAGCATTCGCAAGAGATAAAGTGATTTAGGTTCAAACAAATAAACCCCAATAAAAACAGTGAGGCAAAAACACAGCTGCACTAAGAGAGTACTAACCTCTTTAGTTATGAGTTTATTTAATTGCTGGTAAATTGTTTTAGCATGAAACGCGAAAAGCAACATGATAAGTGTCGTTATGATACCGCCAAGCTGATGAGCTAACATCATTTCAAAACGATCTTCATCAGCAATAAGCCGGTACTTGTTTTGGCTATCACTCGGTAAGATAATGAGCATTGATCGTATAAAGCGATATGAAATTGCAATAAATAATACTGTAACAGCACTTTTAACAGTTTGAATATCTAATCGAACTTTGAAAAGCTTTGCCAGCAGAAGAGGAGTAAGAATCAAAAACTCTCGGCATGCAAAGCTAACAAGCCTATAGAGGGCATCATCAAGAGGAACATCATAAAAATACCAAACATAACTGATTTGTCCTAATGTAAAACCGACTGCTAATGCTGGCCAATAACGCAAAGGAAAAAACAGATAACAAACTACTCTAAAGCCAACCGGAAAGTACCAGCTAACAAAGTCCTCATACACAACATAGTTAAAGGAAAATAAATAAAGACTATTTTCGATAATGGGTGCAATTAAAACGATTAAGCACGATAACAGTACAAACTTTACAATTTCAGTGCGCTTGATGCTTTTAAAGTGAGAAGCAAGAGTACCAAAAGAACTTTTGTTGAAGACTCTATCCATGAGTAAGCATAACCTTTTTATAATATGTAAACTTGCGTCGTATCAAACTGTTGTTTGGCGCTAGGGTTGCACAAAGTATAACGTTGTGTAACTTGGATTTCAGCTTTATTACCAATAAGTTGTAATAAATGCCCTTTAGCAATATCAGACATATTACGCTTATGCTTCACAATCACTTCACGGCCTAGAGCCCCTTGCAAGCGTGGTTTAGGGAAAGCTGTTTTGGTTACTGGCTTGATATGCTCGCACTGAGTAAAATAATCTAAACATCGCTGTTTGGCTTTATTGATGGTTTCATCGTTACTTTTAATTATGTCCACATTTTTGATGAAATGAACAAAAGCGGCATTACGTGAAGTAAAGTTAGCTGCAACATCCGTTAAGGCTTTCGCTTCTGGCCATTTTCGCATTACTACGTATTTATTTTTACCTGTTTTGACTAGGTTAGTAGACCCTTTTGTCATTTTACTTGTCCACTCAATACGATAATTTGACTCACCAATGTAATGTAGTAATACGGTGATGTTTTGAAAGTGGCTTGTTTCCCCTGCGAATTTATTCATGGCTATTTCCTTATCATTTAGGGTTAGTTTACTAGGAGGGCATCAAAAAAATTATTTCCACTTTTCTTAGTCTTATAAGAATTTTTCTTACCTTAGTGCGCTACTCCCGCGTTATAATCGGATTAATCAGTACATGGAGTTGTTATGAAATTTGCGCTTATTGACGATCATCAAATGGTAAGGGAAGGTTTTAAGGCTCTCATCGAAGAAGAAGAGCCTGATTGGCAAGTTAGCTTTGAAGCAAGTAGCTGCAGTGAGTGTCTACAAAACTTAGGTGATATTGATATAGATTGCTTCGTCATCGATATTTCGCTGCCAGATAGAAATGGGTTAGAAGTTTCTCAACTAATTGGCGAAAAGCTACCAAGTGCTAGGCGTATAATTTTAAGTATGTACGAGGAAAAATCTTACATTCAAAGAGCGTTAGACATAGGTGTTGATGCTTATCTATCGAAACGAGATGCAGCTGAAGAGTTAATAACAGCAATACATTCTATCTTTAAAAACCAACTATTTTTAAGCCCATCAATCAACACGCATTTTTTAAAACCTCAAAAAACTGACAGTGTATTAAACAAACTGACGCCAAGAGAATTAGAGGTTTTTAAGCTACTTGCACAGGGTTTTAATGCGAAACAAGTTTCGCAAGTGATTGATATAATGCCTAAAACAGCTCATGTTCATCGTGCCAGCATTATGAGCAAACTGAACTTAACTTCGCAAATTCAAATTACTAAACTGGCTCTTGAAAAAGGGGTGATTCTTATTGATGACATAGGGTAAATCCATCCCCGTTTTGTATGCTGTTTATCAATTGCTTAAGTTATCAAAAACGGAAATTTCTAGTTTGAACGCTATATTTTCTGAATCGTTGTGATTATTGATCTCGGACAAGGTTGCTGCGTTGACTCTGTTTGTTACAGTGATACAGTGAAATTGAACTTAAATTCTAGCCAAAGGAGTTGCCCATGCTAGGCGAAAAACACTCGTTATTGAACGAATTCCCTGAGTTTAATGAATTAATCCATAATCTTGCTAAAAATGATGCTCACTTCAAGAAAACCATGCAGCGTTATGATGAGATGGATAAAGAAATTCGTGAGCTTGAATTGCAAAATTCGCCAATTGAAGATGCGGATATGCATGAAAAGAAACACCAACGCGCCGCGCTAAAAGATGAACTTTATGACTTTTTAAAAGCCAACACTTAACAATTTAAAAAGCTAATGCCCCTACCAATTGCATACTCATAGTAGGGGCTTTTTATTTTCTGTTTTTACTACTCAATCGTAGTTAATCGCAATATCCCTTTACTCAATCAAGGTTATGGTAGTCTTAGCGCGATTTTTTCAGGCAACAATAGAATAGTGCTTTGCACTGACTAGGATTAACATGATTAAAAAAAATATTATTACTACTTCATTAGCAATAATGGGTGTTGTCGCTGTAGGTAGCGCATACGCTGATGAAGGGCAGTGGCAACCGCATCAATTAAAACAATTACAAAGCGAATTTGACCGTGTTGGTATCGAGTTACCTGCCTCACAAGTTGCAGATCTTAACCAGTACCCGCTGAATGCTGTTGTTGGTTTAGGCTATTGCTCTGCGTCATTTGTTTCACCAAAAGGATTAGCGGTAACCAATCATCACTGTGCCTATGGTGCGATTCAAAATAACAGTACGCCAGAAAATAACTTAATTGAAAAAGGCTTTTTAGCGGCAGGCTTATCTAAAGAACTACCAGCTGGCCCGCAAGAGCGCTTATACGTAACAGAACAAGTTGATGATGTAACCGAGCGCGTACTGGGTAACTTACCAGCTGAGTTACACGGCAAAGCACGTTTTGAGGCGATTCAAGCGAACCGCAAGGCGTTGATCAGCGAGTGTGAATCAGATCCTAACTACCGTTGTACGGTTCGAGATTTTCACCATGGCTTAGAGTACTTCATGATCAAGCAACTAATGATCAAAGATGTGCGCTTAGTTTATGCCCCAGCAGAAGCATTGGGTAATTTTGGTGGTGACATCGATAACTTTGAATACCCACGTCATACAGCTGATTTTACGTTTGTACGTGGCTATGTCGGTAAAGATGGTAAACCTGCAGATTACAGCGAAGATAACGTACCATATGAGCCAAAATCGTTCTTAAAAGTGAATGCTAGTGGCGTAAGCTTAGGGGATGGCGTGCTGGTGGCAGGTTATCCGGGTCGTACAAGCCGCTATAAACTAGCAGACGAAGTAAATTATTCAGCGAGTTGGTATTACCCGACACTGCTTAATACTTACAACATGACCCTTGATGTGATTGCCAAGCAGAGTGAAGGCGATGAGCAAGCACAGGTAAAATATGCCTCTCGTGTAAAAAGCACCAACAACCGTTTAAAGAAACTTGAAGGTTTACAAGACGGTTTTAAAGTAACGGATATTCCGGGAATTAAAGCTGCGCAAGAGCAAGAATACCTAGCTTGGTTTGCACAAAGTGCTGAACGTAAAGCCTATGCAGAATCATATCACGCATTAAAGTCATTATTAGTTGAAGCACATGCTCAGCAACAAAGTCACTTTTACTTTGATTATGCAAAACGAGCAGACTTACTAAGCACTGCAATTCGTTTATACCGCTTAGCAAAAGAGAGCAAAAAACCTAATGCAGAGCGTGAAATGGGTTACCAAGAGCGCGACCTTCCTATGCTTAAAGCCCGTTTAGAGCGTTTACAAAAGCAGTTTACGCCTGAGGTCGATAAAGCCTTATGGTTAAGCTACTTAGGTAACTATTTAGCACAAGACAAAGCTGCGCAAGTAGCGGCATTAAACAATGGCTTAGGTATCACAGACACTACAACACAAGCCGAACTTGAAGCGATTATTGCTGACTTCTATGCTAAAACAGAGCTTGCAGATGCCGCAACGCGTGTTAGCTGGATAGGTAAATCAGTAGCCGAATTTGAAGCATCAAATGACCCATTCATTAAGTTAGCTGTTGCGCTATACGATACCAATATGGCACAAGAGGCTGACGAAAAAGAAATGGCTGGTCGTTTAGCTGAAATTCGTCCGCAGTATATGCAAGCAGTCATCGCCTTTAATAATGCTAAAGGTAAGCCAGTTTACCCAGATGCAAATGGCACATTACGTGTAAGTTACGCACAAGTTGATGGTTATCCAGCAGCAGATGCAGTGTATAAAACGCCATTTACATCACTGCGTGGCTTAGTGGCTAAACACACTGGCGAAAAACCGTTTGTTGTTACAGACAAAGTGCTTGAAGCATATAAAAAGCAAGCGTTTGGCGCGTACTACCGTGGAGACTTAGGTCTACCTGGTGTAAGTTGTAGCTTATTCAGCTTTGGTTGTGAGCCAGAGGCGGCTAAACCTCTTGAAGTAAACTCAGTGCCGGTAAACTTTTTAAGTAGCGCTGATACCACCGGTGGTAACTCAGGTTCGCCAGTGATGAATGGTAAAGGTGAATTAGTGGGTCTTAATTTTGACTCTACTTATGAATCAATCACCAAAGATTGGTACTTTAATGCGAAGATCACCCGTGCGATCCACGTTGATATTCGATACATGCTTTGGTTAATGGAAGAAGTTGATAACGCAGGTTACCTACTTGATGAAATGACCCTAGTTAAATAGCCCCGCTATTTTGAAAATAACCGCAGCAATCGCTGCGGTTTTTTTATGTCTTTAATTTATGCCAATCTAACGTTTTTAATTTGTTTATTTTCAATACTTTTGTAATGTACAAAATAGATACTTTTATTTGGGAAACATAATGAGCGCCAAACAAATAATAAAAGCCATTTCAGTGAGTGTTGTGGCAATAACGGCAAGCTTTAATGCCAGTGCAACGAATACTGAAGCAATGTGGCCGGGCACAGCTTACGAAAAGCAAATACCGACATTTAAACAAGTACTAGGGTACGACGTAGGTGAGCGCATCACTAATTACAGCGATATGCGCCGTTATCTTAGCGCCCTTGAACAGGCTGCGCCTGATCGTATTAAAGTGTTTAAGTACGCAAACAGCTGGGAAGGTCGCGAGCTGGTTTATGCGGTGGTTGGAACCGCTGAGCATATTCGTTCATTAGAAACCCTTGCGAATGACACACAAGCTTTGGCTGATCCGCGTATTACCTCTGAAAAAGAAGCGAAGTCGCTAATAAAAAATTTACCGACTTCAGTTTGGCTTCAATATGCAGTGCACGGTAATGAAATTAGCTCAACCGATGCTGCATTATTTACTGCGTATCACTTATTAGCAGCTCCGAATGATGCCGTTAACAGCAAAATTTTAGACAACACCGTGGTCTTTATCGACCCATTACAAAACCCAGATGGTCGTGAGCGCTTTGTTACACGTTACTATGCAAGCGTCGGTCTTGAGCACAGTGCTGATAGGTTAAGTGCAGAACATAATGAGCCGTGGCCAAGAGGCCGAACAAATCATTATTTGTTTGATATGAATCGTGATTGGTTAGCGCTTACTCAGCCTGAAAGTAAGGGAAGAGTCGCAGCAATCAATAAATATAAACCACAAGTGGTGGTGGATATTCATGAAATGGGCGGCGATCAATCTTACTACTTTGCACCAGCTGCTCAACCATTTAACCCGCATATGACGAAAACTCAAATCGCCAACATGGATGCAATTGGTCAAAATCATGCGAAGTATTTTGATGAGTTTGGCTTTGATTATTTTACCCGAGAAATTTTTGACGCCTTTTATCCTGGCTACGGCGATAGCTGGCCAGTTTTTTATGGTGCGTCTGCATCAACCTACGAAGTCGGCTCAGCCAGAGGTCATGTATTTGAGAAAAACACTGGTGAGCTGCTCACTTATTTTAATACTGTAAAACGTCAATTTGTGGCCTCAATCTCGACCGCCGAAGGTGCAGCCAATCAACGCGAAAAATTACTGGGTGACTTTTATCAATATCAAGTTGATGCAATTGATTCCGGTAAAGATAGCAAAGAGCGTGTTTATATTTTACCTAAACAAAGTAACCGTGAAGGAGCTCATAGGTTAGCAACCTTAATGGCTGAACATGGTGTTGAAGTTAAACAAGCAACCGAAGATTTCAAAGCCTGTGGCGTTAAGTATAAAGCGGGTAGCTACTTTATTGATACCGCCCAGCCACGTGGGGTATTTGTACGCACCACATTTACAGACCAAGTAGATATGGCTGAGGCATTTGTAAAAGAACAAGAAAGACGCCGTGCTCGTAACCTAGGTGATGAAATTTACGATGTCACAGGTTGGTCACTGCCGATGATGTTTAATGTTGATAGCGATAGCTGTAATCGAGCTGTTAGCGCAGACAGTAAAGCAGTTAAGGCCGATGACACATTGCTTGGCAAAGTGAATAACCCAGATGCCTCAGTGGCTTATATTGTTGCCTGGGGCGATACGGCCGCAGCACGCTTTTTAACAGCGGCACTACAAGCTGGCATTAAACTGAAAAGTGCTGACCAAGCATTTGTATTAGGTGATAAAACTAACTACCCAGCGGGCAGCTTAGTAATCGAAAAGCGCCTAAACGATAAAGACCTACTAACTAAAATTAGCCAAATTGCTGAGCAAACTGGTGCAATTGTTGATGGTGTGGATTCAAGCTGGGTGATTGAAGGCCCAAGCTTTGGTAGTAACAAAACAGTGCCTATGGTGGCACCAAAAGTGGCGATTGCATGGGATGCCGCTACTCGTGAGCTAAGCGCCGGTAACACTCGTTTTGTTATCGAAAGACAGCTTGGCTACCCAGTAACCGCGATTCGTACGCCAATGCTTGCATGGGCTGATTTAAGTGATTACCAGGTGCTTATTTTACCAGAAGGTAATTACGAGCAAGCATTAGGTAAATCTGGCGCAGCTAATTTAAAAAGCTGGGTTGAAGCGGGCGGCGTGTTGATTGCCCTAGGTAATGCAAACCGTTTTACCACCAATGTTGATTACGGCTTATTAGATGTGAAGCGAGAGCAAGCTTACCGAGAAGATAAAGCCGATAGCAGCGATAATAAAAGCAGCAAAGTGGCAGGACAGTTATTCACTTCTCGTGATGATTTAAAAGCGGCAAGCATCGAGCCACACACATCGCCAGACTATGTAGCCGGTGTACTTGCTAATGTTGAAGTAGATCAAGAGCATTGGTTAACGGCTGGGGTTGATAAAGACCTCGTTGCGGTGGCTTATGGTAATGATATTTACACGCCAATAAAACTTAACTCAGGTAAAAACTTAGCGTGGTTTACAGGTAAAGACGATGTGCTGGCAAGTGGTTACCTTTGGCAGCAAAATAAAGCGCAGCTTGCATATAAACCATTGCTTGTGCATCAACCTCAAGGCAAAGGCATGGTGATTGGCTTTACACAATCACCAACCTATCGTGCCTACCTTGAAGGCATGAATGTACTTTTAACTAACACGATTTTCCGTGCTGCAGCACATGCTCAGTAAGGTCATAGTCTAATCAAAAAGCCCGCTGATGTTGCGGGCTTTTTTGTAGGTAAAATTTTGCTAAAACAGCTATAAAGGTAATGATAAAGAAAATAAAAAAGCCCGCAGGGCAAAGGGCGGGCTTTTTAGTATTCCAAGGAGAGAAAGTGTTAAGACACAATCCCCAGCGGCTTGCCTGTTTGCCAAGCGCCACGGGTAAAGTCTGGAATTGTTTTGCTGTTACTTCTATCAGCAACCGATGCCATACTTTGCGGGAAGATTGATGACCATGCTGCAGCATCGTATACATCTTGATCAAGTGGCTCATTATTGCGCAAGCAGTAGATCATGCGCCAAAGCATAATGAAGTCCATACCGCCGTGACCACCGTTACGAACCGCTTCTTCACCCATGCGTTTCCAAAGTGGATGATCAAACTCGGCACGCCATTTTTCCATATCTTGATCCCAGCTATGGAAATTTTGCATATGTGGCTTACGACCTTGCGAGCCGGCTTTTTCCCACGCAGCGAGCTCTGCTTCATATTGCTGTTGATAAATTTTCGCGATAGCTGGTGGCACATCTTCAAGGGCAATACGATTAGGGAAACCTGCAAATGTACCATTAGTACCTTGAATTAGGTTATGGCGGCTATACGGACGAGGGCTAGTGGTATCGTGCTGAACCATAATGCTACGACCTTTCACTGTTTTAATAATGCTGGTGTTCATGTCGCCAGCAGTAAATTTAAGTGAACGACGTTCGTGGCCTGCAGGGAATTCACGTTCTGCGTAGGCTGCGCGGCCAAGAGCAGGAGAGCTGACTGATGTAACAAAGTCAAAGCGATCACCACGGTTGATGTTCATATACTGAGAAACCGGGCCTAAACCATGAGTTGGGTATAAGTTACCGTTTACTTTCGTATGCCAGTAAGTGCGCCAAGAGCCGGTGCTACGGTCGATTTCTTTCATCTGCCAACGCAGGTCATGAATATAAGCGGCTTCACCATGTAGTAACTCGCCAAATACGCCCTTTCGAACCATGTTTAATACCATTAACTCGTCGCGACCGTAGTTAACGTTTTCCATCATCATACAGTTCTTTTGTGTGCGTTCAGCAGTGTTCACTAGTTGCCAGCATTCTTCCATTGTGGTGGCTGCTGGTACTTCAACAAAGGCATGTTTACCACTTTCCATGGTCTCAACACTCATTGGTGTGTGCCATTTCCAAGGTGTTGAAATGATCACAATGTCGATGTCATCGCGAGCAAGCATGTCTAAATAGGCTTTATCAGAACCCGTATAAGCAGTTGGTTTAGGTAAGCCTTTTTCAACAACATAGTTAACAGATTTATCAAGCATTAGCTGATCTGTATCGCAAATAGCTTTAATTTCAACACCTTCAATATGGCAAAGGTGTTTTACATGGCCGCTACCACGTTGACCAACTCCGATAAAACCAACACGTACCACATCCATTGCTGGCACAGCTAAGCCCATTACGCTTTTACCTTGTGCAGCAAGTGGGGTGCTTTGATTATCACCTTGTTGGCTTTTCGCACAGCCAGTCACGACTGTCGCGGCGGTAATGGCTGCGGCAGATTTTAAAAAACTACGTCTATCTATTGTCATAACGATACCTAAATCACTGAGATTATTTTAATAGTGGGTTTCAGTTATTTCTGTTATATCGCAACTCAAAGTTAATTACAATTAAATGCTTTCAAAATCTTTCGTAATTGCAGGTTTTATCATTTGAAGTCTTATTAAACCCTATGTTAAGCGTGCTATTAACTTACTCTTGCTCTTTCGTTGTCTTTCGTTTTATTGCGAAGTGTTTCGCGCTGTGCTACTGTAATTTCAAATCACGTATCTAACCAATAGCGTAAGCTGCTTGGAGAAAACCATGAATGCATTAAAAACGATTATAAATAACAATCGAGTAGGGCAAGCGCAGGGAATTTACTCTGTGTGCTGTGCACACCCGCTCGTTATCGAAGCAGCGATGTTGCAAGCTCTCAATGATGGCACTGAAGTTTTAATTGAAGCTACGGCGAATCAAGTTAATCAGTTTGGCGGTTACACAGGTATGAAGCCCCATGACTTTGTTGAATTTGTCCATGCAATAGCCGAAAAGGTAGGGTTAGGTACCCAGCGCATTATTTTAGGTGGGGATCATTTAGGCCCAGTGTGTTGGGTGAATGAGCCTGCAGAGGTTGCGATGGAAAAAGCTGTTGAACTAGTAAAAGCCTATGTAAGCGCTGGTTTTAAGAAAATTCATTTAGATGCCAGTATGCCATGTGATGACGATGGAGAACGTTTGGCTGATGCTGTGATTGCCGAGCGTGCAGCATTGATGTGTCAAGCTGCCGAGTCGGTCTCAGAAGATAACGATATTGTCTATGTAGTGGGTACTGAGGTTCCTCCTCCGGGTGGCGCTACTGAGGAGCATGATACGATTGAAGTGTCGCATGTTGAAGGTGTACAGCAAACAATAGAATTACATCAGGCTGCGTTTGCTAAATTTAATATTAGTGATGTGTGGTCGCGTGTTATTGCTGTTGTTGTGCAGCCAGGGGTTGAGTTTGATAATCATCAAGTATTTAACTATCAACGTAATGAGGCGCAAAAACTGAAAGAATTTATAACCCATGTCGACAACCTAGTTTATGAGGCTCACTCAACGGATTATCAGCCTGATCACTGCTACCATGAGCTAGTGCAAGATCACTTTGCAATATTGAAGGTAGGCCCACAGCTTACTTATGCACTTCGTGAAGGCCTATTTGCTTTATCTTATATTGAAGACCAGTTAGTTGATCCTGCCAAGCGTTCTAATTTACGTGATGTATGTGAGCGGATCATGCTTGAAAAACCGCATTACTGGAATAAATTTTACCCAACACAAGGCGCTCAAGCGAAGTTATTTAGAGCTTACAGTTATAGCGACCGTATTCGTTACTACTGGCCTGAAGATGAAATAAAGCAAACGGTAGAAACCTTGTTTGATAATTTAGAAGAGCAAATCATTCCACAAACCTTGCTTAGTCAGTTTATGCCAATGCAATACAAAGCATTAATCAATGGCCAAATTAACTCATCACCGCGTGAGTTAGTACTTAATAAAATAATGGAAGTAACGAATACCTATTCGCTTGCTTGTAATCAATAGGTGGTGTTGAGAGAATTTATTATGACGCAGTATTTATTATTAAACGAAACAGAACTTAAGCAAAAGAACGCTTATTGGACAGCAAGAGAAATCTCTCAGCAGCCAGAATCATGGTGTAATACCGCCGCTATTATCGAAACACATCGAGCAGAAATAAACGCATTTTTAGCCCCGCTTCTGCCATTAAAGGAATTACAAATAGTATTAACTGGCGCTGGCACATCAGCTTATGTTGGCGAAGTATTAGCACCACACTTAACTGCCAAAACAGATTTAAATGTGCGCGCAGTCAGCACTACAGATATTGTGTCTAACCCACATGGTTTTTTACAAAAGGGTACGCCAACCTTACTTATTTCTTATGCACGTTCAGGTAATAGCCCTGAAAGTGTCGCTGCGGTCGATATCGCTGAGCAAGTTGTTGAAAAATGCTATCACTTAGTGATTACCTGTAATGAAAGCGGTGAGTTAGCTAAAAGAGCTGCGATTAAAAGCAATAGCTTTAGTGTACTTATGCCGAAAGAAACCCTTGATGAAAGCTTTGCAATGACCAGTAGTTTTACTTCGATGTTGCTTTCAACGTTATGTATTTTTACCCCTGATGTTAATCAGCTTACACAAGTGACAAGGCAAACAGAGCAGCTGCTCGAAACTCAACTCGATGAGGTTAGGAACTTTGCGCAAACTGATATTGAACGCTTGGTGTTTTTAGGGGCTGGTTCCTTAATTGGTTACGCAAAAGAAGCGGCCTTAAAGTGTTTAGAATTAACGAATGGTGACTTAATTAGTTATTTTGAAACGCCACTCGGTTTTCGCCATGGCCCTAAAACTATTATTAACGATAAAACAGCAGTGTTGTTGATGGCCTCGAGTGATTTTTATAGTAGTTTGTATGATGCTGATTTATATAATGAACTATTAAATGACCAACAATGTTCTGCGGTCAAAAAGCTGGCTTTAAATAGTGAACTGGTCGAGCTAGATGATGTTTGGCAAGGGCTGTATTATATTGTCTATTGTCAGATTTTTGCATTTTATA
This sequence comes from Pseudoalteromonas apostichopi, assembly GCF_030297135.1. Lineage (NCBI taxonomy): Bacteria > Pseudomonadati > Pseudomonadota > Gammaproteobacteria > Alteromonadales > Pseudoalteromonadaceae > Pseudoalteromonas > Pseudoalteromonas apostichopi. The sequence continues at coordinate 1,207,731 of NZ_AP028065.1, read as the reverse complement.
AATCAATGTCACTCGGTTTAACACCTGATAATCCTTGCCCTACGGGCGAAGTTAACCGTGTTGTAAAAGGGGTAACTATTTACCCATTAACTTCTCGCTAAGTAGTATTGGGTAAAGCATGGCTGTTTACGGACTTGATATTGGCGGTACAAAAATCGAAACCGCCATTTTTAATGATAATTTAGAGCAACAGCAAAGTTGGCGTATTACCACGCCAACCGATGACTATCAGCAATTTTTGCAAGCAATTTATCAGCAAGTGCTCAAAGCCGATAAGCTGACAGGTTGCCAAGGTGCTGTGGGCATAGGGATGCCTGGTATTGTTAATGATGCAGGTAAAGTGTTGTCGGCTAATGTGCCATGTGCCACAGGTAAAGTGATTGCTACAGATCTTCAAGCAATATTAAAACGCCCTGTTGCGATATTAAATGACACCCGTTGTTTTGCTTTATCGGAAGCAAATGGCGGAGCCGGTGAAGGTTATAGTCGGGTATTCGGTGCAATTGTTGGCACTGGTGCGGCAGGTGGTATGTGCATTGATGGTACTTTGTTTAACCAAGGCTTAGGTATGTCGGGGGAGTATGGTCATTTACCACTGTCTGCGTATCTGCAACAAAAATATCAATTGCCAGTTTTGAAGTGTGGCTGTGGTTTAAATGGCTGTGTCGAAAGTTATATTGCAGGGCCAGGTGTACAAACCTTGTATCAGCATATTACTCAATCCCCTAAATCAGCGATTGAATGGGCGAACGATATCAAGCGCTCTGATGAGCAAGCTTTAAAGGTGCTCGCTTGTTACTTAGACATTCTTGGTGAAACCTTTGCTGCCATTAGTAAAAGTTTGCACCCAGAAGTTATCGTGCTTGGGGGTGGGTTGTCGCTCATTGATGCAATAGTAGAAAAACTACCTGACGCTATTCAAACTCATTTATTTTCAGGTTTTGCCGTGCCCGAAGTGAAGCGTGCAAAATTTGGTGATTCTAGCGGCGTGCGGGGCGCTGCAATAATAGGAAGTGTTCATGCTAATTCCAAAGCATCTTAATCGCTATTACTTAAAAGCCGCAAAAGTTGTTACTGATGATGCCGTTTTACTCGATCATGCAGTATTGGTCGAGCAAGGCAAAATTAGTGCTATTACCACGCAAATAGAGCCCGAGATCGAGGTAATAGAGTTAGGCGAACATAGCTTATTTCCGGGCTTTATCGATTTGCATATTCATGGCCGTGAAGGCTGCGATATTATGGACGGTACCCCTGAATCGCTTGAGACTATTTCTCGTTCTTTAGCAAAGCACGGCGTTACGGGTTTTGTTGGCACAACGGTGACCGCAGACTGGGACGTATCAATTCAAGCTTATAAAAATATGGCGACTGCTTATAAAAAAGGCTTGGCTGGTGCACAGTTACTGGGAGCTTATAACGAAGGTCTATTCTTTGCAGAAGCGCATAAAGGGGCGCATAACGAGTCATTTTTTTTAGAGCTCACTAAACAGCGGTTTGATGAAATTTATGCAGCATGTGAAGGTTGTTTAAGCTCATTTGCGTTAGCGCCAGAACTACTTAAATCACCCGACATGATCCGCTATATCACTGATAAAGGTGTGCGTGTCATGCTGGGTCATACAGATGCTAATTTTGAGCAAGCATCACAAGCACTTGCTCATGGTGCTTGTGGTGGTGTGCATATTTTTAATGGTATGCGCGGTATTCATCATCGTGACCCCGGTTGTACCGGCGCACTATTAATGGACAACGATGCCATGGTTGAGCTTATTCCTGATGGTATTCATTTGCACCCGAGCATAATGAACATGGTATATCGTTTAAAAGGAGCAGATAAAATTGCTCTAATTACAGACTGTGTGAGCGCTGGAGGTTTACAAGATGGTCGCTACCGTTTAGGTGAGCTTCCTATTGTGGTTGAGCAAGGTGTTGCGCGAACTGAAAGCGGCTCTTTAGCTGGCAGCACATTAACCATGGAAGTGGGCGTTGAACGATTCTATAGCCTAACCGACGCGAGCCTAGTTGAAGCAACTAAAATGGCGAGTTTAGTACCCGCTGAGTTTTTAAATAAAGCGGAGCAAATAGGGAGTATTGCGGTAGGTAAACAAGCTAATTTTGCGCTGCTCGATAAAGACTTTTCTGTTCAAGCAACGATATGTGCGGGCAAGCAAATCTTTTAAAAGTTAAGTGAGAATGCAGGCAAAAGTATTCGATGCCATTGTTATTGGCAGTGGCATTACTGGCGGCTGGGCTGCTAAAGAACTGACCGAAAAAGGGCTCAATGTACTGCTACTGGAACGTGGTAGGCAGGTTGTGCACGGTACTGACTATATCACTGCCTTTAAAGATGATTGGCAACTGCCATTTCGCGACAGGCCCAGCTTACTAGAAAAACAGAATCAAGCTAAACAAGCACGCACTGGCTATGCCACCAAGCAGTCAATAAAGCACTGGTTTGTAAATGACTTACAGCACCCTTATCAAGAATCACAGCGTTTTGATTGGATCAGAGGTTACCACCTTGGCGGGCGTTCATTAACTTGGGGACGGCAATGCTTACGCCTCAGTGATATAGATTTTGCAGCCAACAAACAAGATGGTCACGGTGTTGATTGGCCTGTGCGTTATCAAGATATTGCGCCTTGGTACGATAAAGTCGAAGCCTACATTGGGGTTATTGGCGAAGCGCTGAACTTACCTCAGCTACCTGACGGACCTTACTTGCCTCCCTTCGCACTTAATGCAGTAGAACAGCAACTTAAACAAAGTTTATTAACCCACTACACTAATCGGCACCTAACAATCGGGCGAGTGGCGCATTTAACCAAGGCAAAGCCTGAACAAGGTCGTGCCCCATGCAGCAAGCGCAACCGCTGTATGCGTGGTTGCCCAACCGGTAGTTACTTTAGTAGTTTAGCCTCGACCTTGCCTGCAGCAATGCGCACTGGGCGACTTACCATTCAGACTCACTCCATTGCTAAAGAGATTATTTACAACCCAGAAACTAGGCAAGCCACGGGTGTGACAGTGATAGATGCTGAATCTAAAAAAGAGCGTATCGAGCGAGCGAACATCATTTTTTGCTGTGCATCAACGGTAGCCACAACAGCCTTGTTATTAAATTCAACCTCTGCACGTTTTCCTAATGGCTTAGGGAACGATAGTGGAGAGCTTGGTCATAACCTTATGGATCACCATTTTAGGGTTGGCGCAACTGGTGAACCAAAAGGTTTTGCTGATGACTTTAATGATGGCGACAGACCCGTTGGTTTTCATATCCCGCGTTTTCGAAACCTTGATGATAAAGAGCAACATAGCTTTATTCGTGGCTATGGCTATCAAGGATACGCAACACGTAAAGATTGGCGACGCGGTTTTAAAGAGCTTAGCTTTGGTAAAGCTTTTCGAGAAGAGCTTGCCAAACCAGGGCCTTGGCAAGTTGCATTGATAGGTTTTGGTGAATGCCTGCCTTATCATCACAATAAAATGAGCTTAGATCCGGTATTAAAAGATCAATGGGGATTACCTTTAGTTAATTTCGATTGCCAGTTTGGTGAAAACGAACAGCGAATGCGCGAGGATATGAAAGCGCAAGCTGTCGAGATGCTAACCAAAGCAGGTTACCAAAATGTGCAAGCTTACGATAAAGGCTCAGCACCGGGGCAAGCTATTCACGAGATGGGAACCGCGCGAATGGGGCATGATGCTAAAAGCTCAGTGCTTAACCGTTATAACCAAATTCATAGTGTGCGTAACGTCTATGTCACTGATGGCTCGTTTATGTGCTCGTCGGCTTATCAGAATCCTTCGTTAACCTATATGGCATTTACTGCAAGAGCCGCTGATCATGCTGTACGGCATTATCAAAATGGAGTGTTTAATGGCTGATCTACAAAGGCGAAATGCGATTAAATGTTTAGCAGCATTATTAGGTGTCGCTATTACGCCAGTGGCTGCGACTCAATTATTTGATAAAACGGATGATAGCCATTTTGAGGTACTTAAAGCTGCGGCGCATCGGGATGTGGTCACGCAAATGCAGGCGGTTATTTTAGAGCTAGAGCCAAATGAGCAGCTGTACTTTGATTTAGTCGCATTTACAGATTTAATGCTAGCAAATACACTAACAGTGACTGAACGTACGGCATGCTTAAAAGGCGCTGAGCTGATTGCTGCAGGTGCTCTTTCATCGTCGCAATTAGCAGATAAACTCACTGGTTTATTTACTATCTCTTTGCAACAGCAACAGCAAATAATGGCGCAGCAAGCCCTATCTATTTCAGAAGTAAGCCCTGACAAGCGTGACGAGTATTTAATTTATAAGTGTATTTTTACCGTGCGTGAATTTTTGTTATTGGGATATTTCACATCAGAAAAATTGCAGGCTAGTTAAATATCTAAATAACTGAGCCTGCGAAGACGTTACTAACGCCAACTTGTAAGCTTGTGACCAATCAGCGCGTAATAAAGAATAAACGCATAGCAGGGGATCAACAAATAGTAAGCTTGTTGTGCATTGCCTGTGTACTGTGCAAATACACCGTATACCAAAGGTAACAAAGCACCACCAGAAATACCCATAATGAGTAATGCCGCGCCAGTTTGGGTTTTATCGCCAAGGTTTGCAAGGGCCATAGGCCAAATGGTTGGCCAAACGAGCGCATTCGATAAGCCAAGTAATGCAACAAATAACACGGTATCTGGAAAACTGTTATCAGCAAGCCAAAAGAGCACTACGTTTGCAATCGCTGTTTGTTGCGGTTCAATCAAAATGATACCAAGTGAAAACACACAACCACTTAACGCAGAAAATATCAGCGCCTGTTGCTGACTAAAAAAGCGAGGAATTAACACAATACCTAAAACATAACCTAGCACCATAAAGCCCATGGTGTAAGAGGTGAGCTCAGCGAACTGCAATACCCCTTGCTCTTTGCCGTAAAGGCCAATGGTGTCGCCAGCAATGACTTCGGCACCTATGTAAAAGAAGAGGGCTATCACGCCTAAAACTAAGTGTGGAAATTGCAGAACTGATTTACTCTCGCTGTTGTTACTTGATTGTGGTTGCTCGATATCAGGTAAGGGGGCTAGCATGATTAAAGCTGCTAAAATGGCTAACGCAATTGCCATTACAAAATAAGGTGTGATTAAACGATTTGCCAGTTCTTGTAACTGTAATTGCTTTTGAATGCTGTTCAATTGAGCAAGGGCTTCTGGACTAAAGCTAGCAATATCGCTAAACACAATCGCAGAGAAGAGCAGTGGAGCCACCACACCTGCGCTTTTATTAAGAATACCCATAATACTAATGCGCACGGCTGCAGTGTCTTTAGATCCAATTAGCACGATGTAAGGATTCGCAGCGGTTTGTAGTAAGGTGAGGCCACTACCTAGGGTAAATAAAGCAACTAAAAATAACCAATACGCTTGAGTTTGTGCCGCAGGAATAAACAGCAGTGCGCCTAATGCCATGGTGCCTAAACCAAACGACATACCATGCTTATAACTGAAGATTTGTAATATCTTAGCGCTTGGCAGTGCCATCACGGTATAGGCAATATAAAACACCAGAGTCACCATGTAGGCTTCTATATGGTTGAGATCGCAGACCATTTGTAAAAATGGGATCAAGGAGCCATTAAGCCAAGTTATAAAGCCAAATAAGAAAAACAAGCCACCAATGATCAACATCGGCAGTAACTGCGTGCGGTTGGTGTGTTCTGTTTGCTCTAACAGTGAGCTTTGTGTTGTCATTTTTGTCACCAAATAAGTTTATTGTGAAACAATCATAAAACAAATTTCGTAAGTTTTGAAAGTTTTATTTTATTTCGAAACTAAGTTTGGCTTTAAAACTGTAAATTGTGTAATATTGAACTACAAATTTGAAAGCAGCTATTAAAACAACAGGCCAGCTATGCTAACCACAATAGAAAGAAGACAAAAAATCGTCCTGATGACCGAGGAATATGGCAAAGTAAACGTTAAAGAACTTGCTAAAACCTTTGATATTTCGGAGGTTAGCATTCGCCACGATCTTAACGAGCTAGGTAAGCGTGGCTTAGTTGTTCGTTCGCGTGGCGGAGCAATTGCTTGCGATAAACTCGCTAAAGAGCTTTCGGTGAAAGATAAGCATAATGAAAACTACGCTGTGAAAGTGCTACTAGCTAAAGCTGTAGCAAACTTAGTTGATGATGGCGACTCATTAATTATTGATTCTGGTACCACCACAGAAGAAGTTGCCAAAGCATTAACCAATAAGCAGGGCCTTACGGTGATGACAAACGGCCTTAATATAGCCCATGTGCTGGCTGATATTGATGATGCAAATGTGTTTATGCTGGGTGGACAATTACGAAAGAAATCAATGTCTTTCTATTCAAATGAAGTCGAACAAGCACTCAGTAAGTATAACTTTAAAAAGGTTATTTTAGGGGTTGATGGTATCGACTCGGAAGCGGGGATCACCACCCATTATGAGCCTGAGGCAATGTTGAATCGAACTATGTGTACCCGTGCAGATAAAGTTATTGCTGTGACCGACTCAAGTAAATTTGGTAAGCGTGCCTTGTATAATGTACTACCTCTAAAATCAATCGATGTGCTGGTTACAGACAAAAATATGCCAGCGGAGTTCATTGAATCATTAACGAGCTTAGGTATCGAGGTGATTACAGTTTAACTTTCCAGTTAAAAATAATTGCAAAAAGGTGGCTTTAGCTGCCTTTTTTATTATCTAAAAAGACCAAACTAGCCCACCTCACAGAAAATCTTCGAAAAAAAATATTATCGAAACTTTCGAAATTAAAACCTTATCTTTAAAGGCGTTCAGCGCCTTTTTTATTATTTTGAAATACCATTTCGTAACTATCGAAAGTTTCGCTAGGTAATTAATTGTTGATAGATTGTTTCGTTTTGTTATAAATTAAATGTAAGGCCTTACTCATTACCATTTTTATGGTGAAGAAATCTGAACATTTAAAAACAGGAAATCATCATGGCAACAACAACTAGAAAAAAATATTTGAGTGTGCTGATAAGCTCAATTCTGGCTTCATCAGTCAGTTTCGCCACAACTGCTCAACAACAAGAAAACGATAGTAAGGCCGAAGAAGATGTTGAGGTTATTGAGGTCACAGGGATCCGTAGCAGTATTAAAGAATCAAACTTTCGAAAGAAGGAAGCAACGACAGTAGTAGATGTTGTTGTTGCAGATGACATCGGTAAGTTCCCTGATGAAAATTTAGCCGAGGCATTACAGCGTATTCCAGGAATTACGATTACTCGTAATGGGGGGGAAGGGCAAAATATCCTCGTGCGTGGCTTAGGTGGCGGCTACAACATTACCACTTTAAATGGTCGTAAACTGGCTTCTGAAAACTCAGGACGTGACTTTAACTTTGACACAATTGCCTCAGAGTTAGTGGGAGCGCTTCAGGTTTATAAGTCGCCAGAAGCACGTTTAATTGAAGGGGGCATTGGTGCGGTTGTTGATATCGAAACTCGTAAACCATTAGATCAAGATGGCTTTACTTTGAGTGCTTCTGCAAAAGGGATTTATGAATCGCGAACAGGCGATGTTCACCCACATGCTTCATTCATCATAGGTGACAATTTTAATGACGATACCTTTGGTGTGCTTTTCTCTGGTGCTTATTCAAAGAAAACCTTACGTGCAGATACTTACTCAGCAAGCGGCTTTTTTGATGAAGAAGAAGGTTGGGGGGCAGACAGCGCGGGTGTGCCAGTCGACATGAATGGCAACGGAGAAATTGATGGGCAAAGTGAAATATTTGCCTCAAAAATCCCGAGTTACATGTATTTTGCCAACGCGCAGGATGTGCGTGAACGCGTCGGTGCGACGTTAGCAATGCAGTGGCGCCCAACTGATACCCTCGATATTAACTTCGATGCCCTTTATTCACGTTACAACACCGATGGTCATCGCTATCAAATCGGTTTTGTTAACTACGATGAAAGCTGGACGCCAGGCACGCCAGTCTTTACCGATGCAGAATTTGATGACACAGGTCGAGTTGTTTCCATGACGCAAACCGGTAACACTATGGTGGAGTTACTCAACTTAACGAATCCACGTAAAACTGATACTTATCAGTTTGCCCTTAATGCAAAATGGTATCCAATGGATGGCCTAACACTGGCTATGGATGTTGCTCATTCAAAAGCGAAAAACGAAAACGGTGGTGATAACCGCTTTATTGTAGCGCGTGGTTTTATTGACTCTATAGGTATTGATTACAACACTGGCAACATGCTGCCAGATGTTACCTTATCGCCAGGCTTGACTGCGGATCAATCTTACGGAGCTCACTATAGCCGTAACACAGGTACAGGTGTTGAAGACACGGTTAATGACTTTAAGTTCACAGGTACGTTTGTGCCTGAAAGTGATTTGGTGACCCGTATCGACTTTGGTTTAACTTATCTTGAGCAAACTAAGAGCCAACTTGAATATGCATCAAAAAATGCCAGCCAATTTAGTAATGGTGGTCAATATTTAGAACGCGATGGTTATGAATTTGATGACAGCACTGTTGTGAATGTAGGTGACTTTAACCTATTTGAAATTCCAAGCGATGTGTTTGTTGAGGCCAATTTCGATAACTTCTTAGAAGGCGAAAGTAGTATTACACCTGAGCCTTGGCCAAGTTTTGATTACGATAAGTTACTTGCTTACTATCGTTCAATTAATGCTGAAGCAACTGATAAAAGTATCGTTGCATCGCTTAATTCATCGGGTACTTATGAGGTAACCGAAGAAGTCTTGACTGCATATGCGCAAGTGACGCTCGAAAGTACCCTTGCAAAAATGCCGTACATGTTAAATGTTGGTATTCGCGGCTCGCAAACTGAAGTAAGCTCAAAAGGGTCTGTTTACGATTTATCATTAATTGACTTACAAGATGATGGTAAACCACTTGAAAATGGTTGGCGTGAAACCGTTGAGCAATCATTTAAAGGGGATTACAGCAACATTTTACCCAGCATGAACTTTAAGCTTAGTATTACTGATGATTTGATTTACCGTTTCTCTGCGGCACAAGTTATTAGCCGTCCATCGTTAGGTTATTTACGCCCATGGCTTGCGCCAAACTTTGATACTTACCGTGAAGGTTTACCTCAACTTTCTATGGGCGATTCATCGTTAACGCCTGAAGAAGCCAATCAAGCCGATATGACACTAGAGTGGTACTTTGAAGACAGTAGCTCGTTAAGTGGTGGGGTGTTTGTAAAAGACCTAAAATCATTTATCGATTACGTTGAAAGTCCTGTTGAAATCGAAGGTGTGCGCTACTTTGCATCTTACCCGGGTAAGAGTAAATATGGTGCGACTATCAAAGGTGCTGAGTTTGCTTATCAGCAATCACTAGAAAACTTACTGCCTGAACCTTTCAATGGTTTAGGGTTTCAACTTAACTACACCTATGTTGATAGCAGCTACGATGAGCCAGAACTGAAAGAGTCAGGCTTACCATTTAGAGGTATGTCGAAAAACTCTTATAATGCTGTGGTTTACTATGAACAATATGGTTTCCAAGCGCGTTTAGCTTATAACTGGCGTAGTAAATTCTTGTCGGATCCAGATGCGTGGGGTGGCCCTTATTGGATCTCTGATTATGGTCAGTTAGATGCCAGCATGAGCTATAACATCAGTGATCAATTCACTGTGTTTGCTGAAGCTACTAACTTAACGAATGAGCGTTATTGGGGTTACACCAAACGCACTGACCAAGTGAGTTATCTTGAGCGCTTTGGTACTCAAGTCGCCTTGGGTGTTCGAGCTAGTTTCTAATCTTTGAATTCCCAGTTGTTAGTGTTGTTCAAGCGCCTGCAAAGGCGCTTTTATTTTAAAATGAGGTTGTTATGGCAGGAATTAGTGTTTGGCAATTAGCCATTATTGCTGCAATTGTGGTGCTGTTATTTGGCACAAAAAAGTTATCCCGAATAGGTGGAGATTTAGGGACGTCAGTCAAAGGGTTTAAACGCGCTATGCAAGATAAACCCAATGATGAAGCTTAGCCCATAAGTATTTTAAATTATATTGCTACCTTGTTCTGGATCGCGAGATTGATCCGCTTGTTCGCGAATATCATCGGCGTCACTGCTAACGTCATCAAGGCTATGATCGTCGAGTGATTTTGGTGTTTGTTGCTCAGCGGTTGCATTGATACTTGGTTGCTCTGTATCGTTCTCGCTATTTAAGATAATACGTTCACGGGCGTCATCTGGCATACTAATTTGCTCTTCTAAATAGGTATTTACTAGCTCTCGCATCAACTGTGAGGCTACCTTGATATGACTATGTTCTGCACTATTTACCCAAAAATAAATGGTTAGATTAAGAGTAGCGGAGCCTAATGAATCAATTAATACTTGGCTTGGTGGATCACTAATAACAGCAGGGTTTTGATTAACCACTTTCATTGCTAATTGCTGGGCATAGCGAATGTCATTATCATAACCAATACCTACTGCAAAGTGGCCGCGCATTTTAGGGTTAGCAGTTAGATTTTTAATAACGTTTTTATATACCGTCGCATTGGGAATTTGAATATGATTACCATCAAAGTCAACTAAGGTGGTAGCGCGGGCTGTAACCTTTTTAACTACCCCTAAACGACCATCGACTTCAATAACATCATCAATACGAAAGGGGCGTTGCACACTGAGCAGCATGCTTGAGATAAAGTTTTCGGCGATATCGCGAAACGCAAAACCTAAAATAAGCCCGACTAATCCAGTACCACTCATAATCGCCACAGCAAAACTGGTGAGCCCAGCTAGACGCAAAAATAAGTACACACCAAACAAAATGATAATGATACTAAAAAAGCGCCTCGTGACGACATGTAAGAGTTTGCTTTCACTTACAAAACCAAGTGGTTTTATCAATAGATAGGATAACGGACGGGCCAATAAATAGCAGATAATGATGGCTACAATACCTAATGTCAGGGCGGGTAACATTTGCCATGTAGTATGTAAAAAATGCGTAACCTGAGAATTTAAGTCTTGCCAAGATAAGCTTTCTAAGACTGGTTGCGATGCTACGGAAAGTGTTGGTGTAACTAAGTTATGTATTTGATTTTTTAATATTAAATAATAATTCATCGCACCACTCCATGGGTTTATTTGCAGTTTTTATAAGCTTAGCTTAATGCAAATCAGACGCCATTATTACTGGCAAGTTGTTTGCTACTTTATATCCATTAAGGCAAATTTTTAGGTCACTTATGACTAAGAATAATCGTGGTTTCAAAGCTCGTTCACCCATGGAGATCCCAATTCGAGGCTGGTGGGACATTAGCAAGCGGGTTTATCACAACCTATCACAAGACAACTTATCTTTCGTGGCGGCGGGTGTGGCATTTTATGCTCTGCTTGCGATCTTTCCTGCATTAGCCGCTACAGTCTCTGTTTACGCTTATTTTGCGTCCCCGACCGATATCCATGAGCAGCTTGATAAAGTCACAGCTATTTTACCAACAAGTAGTCGAGACATTATTTTGCTACAGGTTGCAGAGGTGACTCAGCAATCGCAAAAGGTGTTAAGTGTTAGTGCCATAGGGACTTTATTGTTAACGATTTGGAGTAGCAGTAAGGGCTGTCAGGCGCTAATAACAGCCTGTAATATCACTTATCATCAGCATAACAAACGACAATTTTTTATGGCGTTACTGGTACGCTTTTTATTTTCGCTAGGTGCCATTGTTGTTGCGCTGGTGGCCTTATTGATCATCGGTATTTTACCGATTGTGCTTAACCTAGTTGGTTTAACAGAGCTTATTGATTTGTTGATCAAGCTCATTACGTGGCCATTGTTAGCCATCACTTTTAATTGCGCTTTGGCATTTTTATATCGCTATGCACCTCACCGAACGCCTGCAAAATGGCGCTGGATCACACCAGGCTCAATACTGGCTACTTTGCTGTGGATCATCGCATCAATTGGTTTTTCATATTATGTTTCCCAATTTGCAAGCTATAACGAAACTTATGGCTCATTAGGTGGAGTAGTGATTATGTTGATGTGGCTCTATATCAGCGCATACATCATTATTTTTGGTGCAGCAATCAATGCCAGTGCCGAGCAGCAAACTGTGGTTGATAGCACTATAGGGCCTGAGAAAGAGGTGGGTCAACGCGGAGCGACTGTGGCGGATGAATTAACCAAGCAGCAAAATAAACATTCTCTTAAATAGAATGGTTAGCGCGAATTTTACTCATGGTTGTTAACTAAATTAGCTCCTACAATTATTTCATACAATTTACGGGAGTAAAGTTATGAATGTGATTCAACAGTTAAATAGCCATGCCACACAAGATGGTGATGGTGTAAACATTAGCCGTATTCCGGGCTTTGATGGCAAGTATTTAGATCCCTTTTTAATGATCGATGAGCTTAAGTCAGATGATCACAGTGATTTTATGGGTGGTTTTCCTGCGCATCCTCACCGTGGTATTGAAACTTTTACGTATATTATTAAAGGCGGCTTCGAGCACCAAGACCAAATGGGCAACAAAAAAGCCATCCGTGCTGGCGATGTGCAGTGGATGAGTACTGGTTTTGGTGTAATCCACAGTGAAATGCCTTTGGCAGATGCCAAAGAGGGTATGCATGGCTTTCAGATTTGGTTAAATATGCCAAGTGCTGAGAAGCTTAGAAAACCGCGTTACCAAGATACCACTGAAGCGCCGGCGCCAACGACTCGAAATGAGCAGGGCGTTGAGCTAAAAGCGTTAGCTGGAAGCTGGGAGTTTGCTGATGAAAATCAGGTTTCTAGCCTACAAGATCTCGCCGCTAACGGCATGCTTGCCGATGTGACTTTACCGGCTGGTACACAGTTTTACCATGCACCGCTTACACAAACTAAGGTGATGCTTTATATCCACACAGGTGAAATTCATACTGAGCAGGGTGGGCCAGTTAAAGCAGGCAGCTTACTTATTTTAGAGCCTGGTAGTGATATTGAATTTAACTCTCAAACTGGTGCGGGCGTGTTGTTGCTTGCTGGTGAGCCGCTTAAGCAACCAATCGCGCATATGGGTCCGTTTGTAATGACAACACAAGCTGAGTTACAGCAAGCAGTACGTGACTATCAGTTAGGTAAATTTGGCACTCTATAGGAGGTTATTGTGGGATTACTCGTAAATGGCCAATGGCAAGATAAATGGTACGACACCGATAACAATCAAGGTGAATTCAAGCGTGAGGCGGCCCAGTTACGTAATTGGGTCACCGCAGATGGTAGTGCGGGAGAAAGCGGTGATGCAGGCTTTAAAGCAGAAAAAGATCGCTATCATCTTTATGTATCTTTGGCCTGTCCTTGGGCACACCGCACCTTGATATTTCGTCATTTAAAAGGCCTTGAAGACTATATTAGTGTATCTGTAGTAAGCCCTGACATGCTTGAACATGGTTGGACATTTGACAAAGATAATCACAGTACGGGGGATGCATTATTCAATACTGATTATTTGCACCAAATTTATACTCGTAATAAACCTGACTACTCTGGTCGCGTAACAGTTCCTGTGCTTTGGGATAAAAAGTCTCAGCGTATCGTGAGTAATGAGTCTGCAGAGATTATTCGCATGTTTAACAGTGCATTTAATGATCTAACAGGCAATGAGCGCGACTTTTACCCTGCGTCGTTGCGTACTGAAATTGATGAAATTAATGATCTTGTTTATAACAATATCAATAACGGTGTTTATCGTGCTGGCTTTGCGACAACGCAAGAAGCATATGAAGATGCATATGACGACTTATTTGCTGCCCTTGATAAAATTGAGCTGCGTTTGACAGATAATCGTTATTTAGTGGGTGATACATTGACTGAAGCCGACTGGCGACTGTTTACCACTTTAATTCGCTTCGACAGTGTTTACGTGGGTCACTTTAAATGTAATTTGCGTACCATCGAAAGTTACCCTGCGATCAGCAATTATTTGCGTGAGTTATATCAAACTGAAGGAGTGAGTAAGACGGTTGATTTTTACCATATTAAACGCCATTACTACTTCAGCCACACGATGATTAACCCAACGCAGATCGTGCCTAAAGGGCCGGCAATAGACTACTCGCGCCCACACAATCGAGGATAAAAAGTGACTAAAACTAACAGTTTAATTTAGCAATTAAGCTGTTAGTTATAACTATCCATGACCTTGCTAATTGTGTCGATGCCAAACATCACTTTTTGAATAAATGACTCTGAACTTTTCACTAAATTAAAATTAGGGTGCTGTGACCAAATTGCTTGTAGTTTGTCATCAAGCAAGATAGCTTGCTGATCAGATTCGTTTCTTACTGGATTGTTAGAGTGAATGCTTTGCCCAGATTTAGCAGCAGTTTCAAAAAAGATCACCGCATCGTATTGGTTGAGTTCTATTTGTAGGCTGGTATTTAAGCATTGAAAAAACTCATCTTGTTCACCAGGCCAATAGGCAAGCCCATCTAAACTGCCACGATCGCAAAGCATCAAACGATTTGGATGCATGGTTCGCTGAATATGTTCTAGGTGTTTTTGTAAGCTGAAAATGGCTTGCTGGTGTGCTTTGATAAGATGAGGTGAGTCACTACGTTCTATTCCGCCACCAAAAAGCATGGTTGCAGACTCTGGTACTACGACAATTTGTTTAGAAAATTCTCGTCTTAGCAAGTCGATGGCTGTTGTTTTTCCACCACCTGGACCACCTGTTAATACAATCCTTTTTTTCACCTTAAGTTTCCACACATAGCTAGTTTGTGTTTAAGGTAATGAAAATAGCTTGCAAAGAGAAGTAAAAAACAAACTTTACATGATAAAGATCACAACAAGCGTAATAACCAGCTAAAGCGACTGACTTGTTTAAGTTTACCGTCTTTGTTATCTGAGTTATTGAGAGCTTCGTAGCCCATACCTGCAGTGAAAGCACTGGCAATACCGACTTTACTTACAGCAAATCGCTTTAATCTGTACTTAAATGCCTGATGATGCTGACGTTTAATCTCATCTTGCAGATCCATTTGTTGACTCAGCTCAGTTACTTTATGCTGTGGCTTATTGATAAAATAATCAATTAACATCACTCATCCTTATTTAATATTCAATAATTGACGAACACTTTTAAGAGTGTGATCAAAACCAATCTTACTACTTACATAACCAATGTTTTTCCAAAGCCAAGCAAGGCAAAGTAGTTGTAATGCAATCAGTGAGATAGCTGATAGCCACAATGATTGGCTAAAACTGAATATGGCGATACCCACGGTAGCAAGTAAACCAGCCCAAAGCAGTACTAACCCTCCAGCAAAACAAACAAGTAAGATAATAGTTAAGGCGAGAGAGCGTGTTGATAGGCGCCACTCAGCAGCTGCAATCTTTTTGCAAGTACCTGTCTGTTTACGGTAGTCAATGTATAGCTGTTTGGCGTAATCAGATAATTTAGCAAGATGATCTTGCCACTGATCAGCGTTTGGCGGCTGATCAGTGGCACCTTGCGTTTTCTCATCTGTAGATTGAGAAGGCTGCATAACAATTACTTACGACGAATAAGCGCAGATACTAACATGCCTGCAGCAAAGGCAATCCCCGCTGTTGCAAGTGGGTTTTCTGATGCAAGCTGACGAGTTTTACCACTGTATTCGTTAATTTTAGCACGTGCTACAGCTTGTTTTTCAGAAAGCGTTTGGGCAGAGCTAGACGCACCTTGACGTACACTTTGTTCGGCACTTGCAGCACGCGTTGATAATGCATCTACAGCGTGATGTGCTGCTTCAGTTGCTTTTTCTGTAAATGGCGCCTCTACTTGAGCCGCTTTCGAGTTTGCACTGCTGTCCGTTGCTGTACTTGTGTTCGATTTTGAAGTTGCGGTAGTCATAATCATTCCTTAAAAAATTGCCATTGAATTGGTAGCTAGTCTGTCGCAACCTTTATACCAAATTGTAAAAGGTATATTTTTCAATGTGTTAATATTGTAGTTGAGTTCTAGGATGGATATTTCCCGTAACTCTTGCAGGGTGATTAAGTAAAAATTACAGCATAAGATAATTTTGTAATTATTCATTGGTTATTCATTAACCATTTTTCCCTAATCCATTACCAAGAAAATTGAAAAAAAATTTTTTTTCGATGTTTTCCACTTTTTCCCACGTAATTCATAGGCTTTGCCTGAGCCCTTATTTTTTCTGGCTTCACAAGGCGCTTATGATGATCTGCTTACTTGACAAAATGGCTTGTCAAGCCCTAAACTGGAGCACTGTGGTAAAAAGTGGTTTTTAGTGGATCAAACTGGATCGGAAATAATCATTAACGATTAATAACCTATTTTTAAGGCAAGTTATGTTTCGGGGTGCGAGCTCTCTGAGTTTGGATGATAAAGGACGCTTTGCGGTACCAACTAAGTACCGAGATGCGATCTTGTCTGAAGATCAGGGAACGGTTATTTGCACTGTGGCCTTAAACGAACCTTGTTTGTGGTTATACCCGTTAGCAGAATGGCTCGAAATCGAAGAACGATTATTAAAGATTTCGAACATGAATCCACGTGCTCGCCGCATGCAACGTATGTTGCTTGGTAACGCTACAGAGTATCAACTAGATAAAAATGGCCGAATTCTGCTGGCGCCGTCTTTACGAGCACACGCAGAACTTGGAAAAAAAATCATGTTGGTTGGCTTGATGAACAAGTTTGAAATTTGGGATGAAGATCGTTGGCATGAACAAATGCGCCAAGATACTGAAATTGAACGCCAAGGCGATTTTGAGGCGAATCCTGAGTTCGATAACTTCTCACTCTAACCACAATAATAAAAAGGCAAAAACTAGCTAATGACAGCGCAATTTGAACATGTCTCTGTACTGATGGACGAAACCATAGATGCTTTGGATATTAAACCCGAAGGCATTTATATGGATGGCACATTTGGTCGCGGCGGACACTCAGGGCAAATTCTTGCGCGTTTAAGTGAACAAGGTCGCTTGCAAGCGATTGATCAAGATCCACAAGCTATTAAAGCTGCTGAAAAATTTGCTGATGATGCACGTTTTTCGATTGCCCACACGCGTTTTTCAAATCTTAAAGCCGTTGCTGAAGATAACGATTTAATCGGTAAAGTTGACGGCATTTTGTTAGATATCGGTGTTTCTTCACCACAGCTTGATGATGCTGAACGCGGTTTTAGCTTTATGAAAGATGGCCCGCTCGATATGCGCATGGACCCAACCAGTGGTCGCAGTGCTGCACAATGGTTAGCTGAAGCTGAACTTGAAGATATTACCCATGTGATTAAAACCTACGGTGAGGAAAAGTTTGGTCGTCGTATTGCCCATAAAATCATTGAGACTCGTGAGCACACACCTATTACTAGCACTAAGCAGCTTGCTGATTTAGTCGATGAAGCTGTGCCGGTTAAAGACAAGTATAAGCATCCTGCAACACGTACATTCCAAGCGATCCGTATTTATATCAACAGTGAACTTGAAGAAATTCAAACTGCACTGCAAGCCGCTGTTGACGTTTTAAAGCCAGGTGGACGTTTAGTCGTTATTTCGTTTCACTCGTTAGAAGATCGCATTGTTAAGCAGTTTATAAAAAAACAGAGTAAGGGAGAGGCGATACCCAGAGGTCTGCCTTTGACTGACGCACAAATAAATAAAAACCTGACGTTAAAGGCAGTGGGTAAAGCCATTAAGCCAAGTAAGGCGGAAATTGATGCTAATCCGCGTTCACGTAGTTCGGTATTAAGGATTGCACAGAGGCTGTAATGAAAGCTAAAGCGGTGAATCGACAACCCAACTTATTTGTGGAAATTTTTAAAGGCCTAGGAGCTAATAAGCTGACCTTGGCCTTATTGGTTGTGATTCTTGCTTCTAGTTTGAGTGTGGTTCAGGTGACGCACTTAGCGCGTCAACAATTGATAGAGCAAGATAAATTATTGCAAGAGCGCGATGAACTCGATCTTGAGTGGCGTTACTTGCTAGTAGAAGAAGAGTTTTATTCGCAGCATGCGCGCATTGAAGAAGTGGCAACCATGCAATTAGAAATGAAGCGGCCAACAAGCAAAGATGAACAGGTGGTAATACTGCAATGAGAAGCAGAGGGAAAAAGCCAACAAATACTTTGATCACATGGCGTTTTTCGCTGGTGTGTTCAGTCGTATTTTTAGTATTCATGTCGCTGGTCGCACGTGCCGCATTTTTACAAGTAATTGAGCCTGATAAAGCGCGCTCAGAAAGTGATAAACGCACGGTACGTGTTGAAAAACAACATGTGCAACGTGGCATGATCTTCGATCGCAATGGTAAAGAACTAGCTGTAAGTGTGCCTGTAGTGAGTGTTTATGCCGACCCTAAAGCGTTAAACAAGTCATTGATCAGTAAGGTACTGCGTCAAGCACGCAAAAACGGTGAAGACCAACAAGCGCTTGCTGAAAACACGGCAGAATTAAACAAACGTATTGCTGCTTATTACAATAATGATATTCGTTGGCGTGAGCTTGCGGATGTACTACGTATTGAACCTAGCAAAATTAACTCTCGTCTTCGTGATAATCCAAAGCGACGCTTTGTCTATTTAAAACGTCAAGTCACTCCTGCGGTTGCTAACTATATTGGCGATCTTCGTTTACCGGGTATCCATTTGCTGGATGAATCAAAACGTTATTATCCAGCCGGTGAAGTGACGGCTCATGTTATTGGTTTCACTAACATTGATGGCCATGGTATTGAAGGGATTGAAAAGCTTTATGAAAAGGCGTTAACGGGCGTTGAAGGTCAGCGCACTATTCGTAAAGATGCCCAAGGTCGTGAAGTAGAGGTGCTTGATGAACGTGAGCGCGTAGAGCCAGAGAGCATTCACTTAAGTATCGACCAACGTATTCAAGCAATTGCTTATAAAGCAGTAAAATCAGCGGTGTTATCTTACAAAGCGACCTCAGGTTCAGCCATGGTTGTGGATGTTAAAACAGGTGAAGTGTTAGCGATGGTAAATAGCCCATCGTTTAACCCAAACAACCTTAATGACGCCGCACCGCATAAGCGCCGTAATAGAGCGATTACCGATTTATTTGAACCTGGCTCCACTGTTAAGCCACTAGCCATTTTAGCTGGTTTAGACTACGGCACAATTCAACCGGATTCAATCGTTGATACATACCCCGGCTGGATGCGAGTAGGCGGTAGTCTAGTACAGGATACTCGTAATCATGGTGAGATGACTTTAAGAGAAATCTTAAAATATTCAAGCAACATGGGGGTGACTAAGGTTAGCCAAGAACTTCCAAAAGATTACTTTGTTGGCCTATATCAAAAAGTTGGCTTTGGTAGCGATAGTGGTACTGGCATGGTTGGTGAGAGTAGTGGTTTATTTTACCCAAATCGCCGTTGGTCTGATCATGAAATTGCTGCACTATCATTTGGTTATAATCTAGCAGTAAGCACCGCACAAATGGCGCGTTTTTATGCCATGTTAGGTTCAGGTGGTGTCATGCGCCCATTGACTGTACTTAAACAAGATTCGGTACCTGAAGGCGAACGTATTTTTCAACAAAAAGACGTTGAAGCTGTTGTCCACATGATGGAAAGCGTATTTGAAAAAGGCGGTACTGCACAAAAAGTTCATGTTGATGGTTATCGTGCCGCAGGTAAGACAGGTACTTCTAAGAAAGCGGCTGTCGGTGGTTATGGTGACGAATACGTTGGTTACTTTGCTGGTATTGCACCTGCGAGTAACCCGCGTTTAGCAGTAGTAGTATTGATTAACGAACCGGGTGGAGATGTTTATTACGGCGGTGCGACGGCAGGCCCTGCATTTGCAGAGATTGTCTCCAATGCCTTAAGAATTCTAAACGTCGCACCGGACAAAGATGCGGTTGCGTACGTAGAAGGCAAAGATAACGATGCGTGATTTAAAACCGATTCTTAATCATATTGATATTGAGGCCAATAGTTTATTGGTCAATCAACTACGTCTTGATAGTCGAGATGTGAAAGCTGGCGATGTGTTTGTTGCTATTAAAGGTCATCAACTTGATGGCGGACAGTTTATTGAAAAAGCCATTGAAAATGGTGCGGTGGCAATAATTGCTGACCGTTTATGTGAGTTCGATTGTGAATTTGAACCACTTTATTTAGTAACAGATTTAGCAAAAAAATTGCCAGCACTCGCGGCTGCTTTTTATCAACAGCCATCAAAGCAACTTGATTTAGTGGGTGTAACAGGCACCAATGGCAAGTCAACGACAACAGCGATGATCGCGCATTTAGCTGCGTACTGTCAAAAACGCACAGCGGTGATTGGTACACTTGGCTATGGGCACCCTGATAATCTCACTGAGCTTGCTAACACCACACCATCAAGTGTTGATTTGCAGCGTATTTTATCTGAACTCGTAGAGCAACAGAGTGATGTTGTGGCTATGGAAGTTTCGTCACATGGCTTAGTACAGCACCGTGTTGATCATTGTCAGTTTAAAGCTGCGGTGTTTACTAACCTTTCACGTGATCACTTAGATTATCATGGCACTATGGATGCCTATGGTGATGCTAAGTTGATGTTAATGCGTAACCATATGCCAGAGCTTGTGGTACTTAACCAAGATGATGCTCAAGTTGAGGCATGGTTGGAAAAGTACGACTTTAATAACCTGATTTGTTATGGTCATAAAAATTTATCGCCTGAAAATGCACGTTTTGTGTATTTCAGTGATGTGACTTACGATAATGTAGGTATTTCGGCGAAGTTTGATACCAGCTGGGGGCAGGCTGAGGTTAATTGCACACTATTCGGTGAATTTAACTTATATAATTTAGCTGCTGCAATGGCCACTTTATTAGGTATGGGCTACCCACTCACTTTATTAGTTGAAGCCTGTAAAACACTGCAACCAGTCGCTGGGCGCATGCAAGCATTTAGTGAGCCAGGTCAACCAACCTGCATTGTTGATTATGCTCATACTCCAGATGCACTTGCTCTTGCATTACAAGCACTACAAAAACATGTACCGGGTGGAGTGAGCTGCGTGTTTGGTTGCGGTGGTGATCGTGATAAAGGTAAACGCCCGATGATGGCCAAAGCCGCAGAAGGCAATGCAGACCGTATTATTGTTACTAGTGATAACCCGCGTAGTGAAGATCCAAACGCTATTATCGCAGATGTGGTTGCAGGGCTTGAACAGCCAGAACTTGCACATTGTGAAGCAGACCGAGCGCTAGCAATTAGTTATGCTATATCACAAGCCGGTGCTGATGATGTGATTTTGATTGCAGGTAAAGGCCACGAAGATTATCAAATTATTGGCGATCAACGAATCGACTTCTGCGATCGTCAATATGTACAACAACAACTAAAAGAAAAATCGCAAGGGGCGCAGTTATGATCCCTATGGATTTTGATTGGCTAGCAAATGTTCTAGCAAGAGATTACCAAGGTGGTAATCAAAAGGTAAAAAACATCAACACAGACACTCGTACTTTGTGCGATGGTGAAGTGTTTTTAGCGCTACAAGGCCCCAACTTTGACGGCCACAAATTTGTTGCGCAAGCAAAAGAAAAAGGGGCGATAGCTGCTATTGTTGCGCGTCCCGTTAATGTCGATATTGTACAGTTTGTGGTTAGCGACACGCGCATTGCGTTAGGCCAAATTGGTACTGCTGTCATGGCTCAGGTCGCACCAAAAACGATTGCTATCACAGGTAGCGTAGGTAAAACGACCGTTAAAGAAATGTGTGCGGCGATTTTATCTGATCACGGTGAAGTCCTAGCAACAAAAGGCAACTTTAATAATGACATTGGTGTACCACTGACGTTATTACGCCTTGAGCCACAGCATCAATATGCGGTAATTGAATTAGGTGCCAATCATATTGGTGAAATAGCTTACACTGTTGCAATGACGAAACCTGATGTTGCTGTGGTATGTAATGTTGCAGCTTCTCACTTAGAGGGGTTTGGGTCATTACAAGGTGTAGCAACGGCAAAGGGTGAAATCTATGACGGCTTAAAGCCTGATGGTGTCGCTGTGGTTAACTGCGACAGTGATTTTGCCGATTTTTGGCTCGAAAAATTAAATGATCGCAACGTAAAACGCTTTTCTACTAGCCAACAACTAGATTATTGGGCAGAAGATGTGGTGCTTGATGAACAAGCCCGTGCTTCTTTTGTGCTTTGTAATAAAGATAAAAAAGTGCCTGTCACCCTCGCATTACCTGGAAAACATAATATTGCCAATGCTTTAATTGCCACAGCCTTAACTACTGAGTTGGGTGTAAGCCTTGAAAATGTTGCATCAGCATTAGCAACCATGGGTGAAGTGAAAGGCCGTGTTAACGTCCTCAAAGTATCAGACACTTTGACTGTTATTGATGATACCTACAACGCAAATGTGCAATCGGTTAAAGCGGCAATTGATTTATTAAGTGATATGCCGGGCCGTCGTATTTTTGCGTTAGGAGATATGGGGGAGCTTGGCGAAGAAGCTCGTTTTTATCATCAACAAGTCGGTGAATACGCGCAGCAAAAAGGCATTGATGAGCTTTACAGCCTAGGGGTATTAAGCAAATCAGCCAGTGATGTATTTGAAAAGCCAAACCGCCACTTCTCAAGCCGTGAACAATTATTACAACAATTACAAAGTGAGCTTGCTCAATCGATGCAAAAAACCACGATCGTTGTAAAAGGTTCGCGTAGTTCTCGTATGGAACTTGTGGTCACAGATTTAGTAAATGGCCAGCAAAATGGCAACAATGGAGTATCGTCATGTTAGTTTGGCTGGCAGAGTATTTAACACAGTATTACAGTGGTTTTAATGTTTTTTCTTACCTTACGCTACGTGCGATTTTAGGTATTTTAACGGCGCTGCTTATCTCTCTTTATTTTGGCCCTAAGCTGATTCGTGCATTGCAAAAAATGCAAATTGGTCAGGTTGTTCGTCACGATGGTCCTGAGTCTCATTTATCTAAAAAAGGCACGCCAACCATGGGCGGCATTTTGATTCTAGGGGCAATTTTTACCAGCACATTACTGTGGGCTGACCTTTCAAATAAATATGTATGGGCAACCCTATTTGTAGTGGGCTCGTTAGGTGTGGTTGGCTTTATTGATGACTACCGTAAAGTGATCCGTAAAGATCCTAAAGGCTTAATTGCGAAGTGGAAATACTTTTGGCAATCAGTGATTGCGTTAGTGGTTGCAAGTGCACTTTATTTTACGTCGCAGCAAGCCAGCGAAACCTCGTTAGTAGTACCGTTTTTCAAAGATGTGTTACCTCAGCTTGGGCTGTTTTATATCGTTATGACTTACTTTGTAATTGTAGGTACGTCGAACGCGGTAAACCTGACAGATGGCCTTGATGGTCTAGCGATTGTACCTACGATTTTAGTGGCGGCGGCACTTGCCATTATTGCTTACTTAACCGGTAACGTTAATTTCTCAAGCTATCTACATATTCCACACTTACCATTAGCTAGTGAGCTTGTGGTTGTGTGTACTGCGATTGTAGGTGCAGGACTAGGCTTCTTATGGTTTAACACTTACCCAGCACAAGTATTTATGGGTGATGTAGGCTCATTAGCACTTGGTGGAGCACTGGGTATTATTGCAGTGCTTGTTCGTCAAGAACTGATACTTGTCATCATGGGTGGTGTGTTTGTAATGGAAGCATTGTCGGTGATTTTACAAGTAGGCTCTTACAAATTACGTGGCCAACGTATTTTTAGAATGGCGCCTATTCACCACCATTATGAATTAAAAGGTTGGCCTGAACCGCGCGTTATTGTGCGCTTTTGGATTATTTCAATCGTGCTAGTACTTGCTGGCCTTGCGACATTAAAGATCAGGTAAATGACAGTCATTAACGAGATTAAAAACAAACAAATTTCAGTGCTTGGACTCGGTGTAACCGGTCTGGGCATTGTGCGTTTTTTATTATCTCAGAATATTAAGCCAATCGTTGTTGATAGCCGCTCGGCTCCTCCTGGAGCTGATTGGTTAAACGAGCATGCCAGTGAGTTAACAACTCACTTTGGTGATTTAGAACAGGCTGATTTAGCCAGCAATGACATTATTATCATCAGTCCAGGTCTAAGCCTAGCTACACCTGCTGTAGCAAAAGCGATTGCTGCTGGTGTTGAAGTGATTGGTGACGTTGAGCTTTTTGCCCGCTTAACCGATAAACCAATTGTTGCGGTGACTGGTTCAAATGGTAAGTCGACTGTAGTTACATTGGCGTTTGAAGTACTTAAAGCGGCCGGTTATAAAGTTGGCCTTGGTGGCAATATTGGCACGGCAGTGCTTGATTTACTATCGCAAGACTATGATGTGTATGTACTTGAACTGTCGAGCTTTCAGCTTGATACCACACACAGCTTAAAAGCAAAAAGTGCCTGTGTATTGAATGTTAGCGAAGATCACCTCGATCGTTATCCAAGCTACCAAGCATACATTGACTCTAAGCAAAGTATTTATAACGGCTCAGAGCTTGCTGTAGTTAATGCGATTGATGTGGCTACGCACACTGCAAAGCAACCACAAGTGAGCTTTGCGCTCGCTAATGCAGATTTTGCCTTGGTTGAACATCAAGGTGAGCAATACTTTGCAGCACACGGTAAGCCAGTATTACCAGCAAGCTGCTTAAATGTTGTTGGCTCACACAATCAACAAAACGCCTTAGCGGTGATGGCATTACTGAGCCCGTTTGATATTGCTAAAGAGCATTACCAGCAAGCGTTTAGTGCTTTTACAGGGCTGGCACACCGTTGTCAGTTTGTTGCTGAAATTAATGAAGTAAAATACTTTAACGATTCAAAGGCGACTAATGTAGGTGCAACAATCGCTGCGATTGAAAGCTTAGCTTATCAAGCCAAGCAATTAGTTGTGATTGCTGGTGGTGATGCAAAAGGGGCTGATTTAGATGCCTTAAAGCCATACTTAAACGACAAAGTAAAAGCGCTTGTTTGTTTTGGTAAAGATGCTAAAGCGTTAGTGGCTCTGACTGAAAAAGGTCACCTAACCACCAACATGCATGAAGCTGTGCAACTAGCAAAAAAGTTAAGCACGAGCGGCGATATAGTATTATTAGCACCTGCATGCGCCAGCATTGATATGTATAACAATTATATGCAACGTGGTGATGACTTTGCGCAGTGCGTATTGGCGGAGGCAGTATGATTGCATTTGCTGACATCCGTGAAGCATTAACACCAAAACAATCGCCGCAACTTTATGATGTGCCGTTATTGTATTGCATGTTGATGTTGATTGGCGTTGGCTTTGTGATGGTAACCAGTGCCTCTATGCCAACAGCAGAGCGATTATTTGATAATCCGTATCACATTATCATTCGCCATGGCATGTTCTTAATTATGGGCTTTTTCTTATTTTGGATTGCCACTAACGTGCCTATGGATTGGTGGAAGCGCAGTAACGCCTATTTATTGTTGCTGGGTTTAGGTTTGCTGGTTTTGGTGCTGATTGTTGGCCGTGAAGTAAATGGTGCAAAGCGTTGGATACCTATTGGCCCAGTGGGCTTTCAGGTCGCTGAAGCCGCCAAGCTGTATTTCTTTAGCTACATTGCTGGTTACTTAGTGCGTAAACGTGAAGAAGTACAAGAGAACTTAAAAGGCTTCTTTAAGCCATTAGCTGTATTTGGTGTTTATGCATTTTTGATTTTGATGCAACCAGACTTAGGAACAGTTGTTGTATTGTTTGTGACGACTGTTGGTTTGTTGTTTTTAGCAGGTGCTAAGCTATGGCAATTTTTTGGTCTTATCTTAACTGGTATTGCAGCAGTTGTGGTGTTGATCATCGCTGAACCATATCGTATGGCTCGAGTAACAGGCTTTTTGGAGCCATGGGAAGATCCATTCGGTAAAGGATATCAGTTAGTACAATCGCTAATGGCATACAGCCAAGGTGGCTGGTTTGGTCAAGGGTTAGGTAATAGCGTGCAAAAACTGCAATACCTACCTGAAGCACATAATGACTTTATCTTTGCTGTGATTGGTGAAGAGCTTGGCTTCTTTGGCGTATTAAGTATTTTGATAGTGCTCGGTGTGTTTGTATTTAGAGCCCTGTTAATTGGCCAAAAAGCGCTGAAATGTGGCAAAGAATACGAAGGCTATTTTGCCTTTGCTATTGGTATCTGGTTTGCGTTTCAAACCATGGTCAATGTTGGCGCTAGCGCGGGTATTTTGCCAACGAAAGGCTTAACATTACCGTTTATTTCATACGGTGGTTCTAGTTTATTAATTATGACCATAGCAACAGGTGTACTTTTGCGAATAGATTTTGAAACCAAAATGGCGACTAAGCAGGCAACCTCACGTGGAGGTAAGCGATGAGTAAAAAGTTACTTGTTGTTGCTGGCGGTACCGGTGGGCATATTTTCCCAGGTATTGCGGTTGCTGACTTTTTAAAGCAACAAGGCTGGCAGGTTAGCTGGATTGGTACCCCTGACAGAATGGAGGCAACTGTCGTTCCTAAGCACAACATTGAGATTGAATTTATCAATGTGAAAGGTGTGCGCGGCAACGGGGTTAAGCGCTTGATTAAAGCACCATTTATGGTGATGAATGCCATTTTTCAAGCACGTAAAATTTTAAAAAAGCAAAAGCCTGATGTTGTTTTAGCTATGGGTGGTTATGTAACTGGACCCACTGGACTTGCAGCGAAAAGCTTAGGTATTCCTTTGGTTATTCATGAGCAAAATGCTGTTGCAGGTATGAGTAACCGTTGGTTAGCAAAGTTTGCTAATAAAGTGCTGGCAGCTTTCCCGTCGGCTTTTGCAAAAGAACAATGTGAAGTGGTTGGCAATCCGGTGCGAGCAAGTGTTGCTAATGTCACTGCTAAAAAAACGACTTCGCCAATCAATGTGCTTGTCGTAGGTGGGTCACTGGGCGCTCAGGTACTCAATGAAACTTTACCTGCTGTATTCAGTGAACTTTCAGCGCTAACAGCGCTTAATATATGGCATCAAACGGGTAAAAATAATGAACCTAATGTGACTGCTAGCTATCAACAGTTAGGGTTAGCTGAAAATAGCAAAGTTGCTGAATTCATTGATGATATGGATAGTGCATATCAATGGGCCGATTTGGTAATTTGCCGCGCTGGTGCGTTAACGGTTAGTGAGATTGCTGCTGCAGGTCGAATGGCGTTATTTGTGCCCTTCCCACATGCTGTAGATGACCATCAAACTGCTAATGCAAAGTATTTAGTCGCTGAGCAAGCTGCATTGATTATGCAGCAAAGTGAGTTTAATCAAGCGGCGGTTGTGGAGTTATTAACACCGTATGTCAGCGCACCAGAAAAAATTTCAACAATGGCAAGCAAAGCAAAACAGCTTGCTATTTTAGATGCCACAGCCAATGTTGCAAAGCGCTGTGAGCAACTAGCAGATAGAAGAGATTAGTAGTGAAAGAAAGCACGATGAAAGAAAACAACACTCGCCCTGCGATGCGTCGTATCGACACCATCCACTTTGTTGGTATTGGTGGCGCAGGTATGGGTGGTATTGCCGAAGTACTTGCTTTTGAAGGCTACCGCATCACAGGTTCAGACATTGCGCACAGTGCGATGACTGAGCGCTTAATTCAACTGGGTGCAGAAGTATTTATTGGTCATGACGAAAATAATGTAAAAGATGCCAGTGTTGTGGTGGTATCAAGTGCGATTAATGAGCAAAACCCTGAGATTAAAGCAGCCAAAGCGGCGCGTATTCCAATTGTTCGCCGTGCAGAAATGCTGGCTGAATTAATGCGTTTTCGCCACGGTATCGCAGTGGCAGGCACCCATGGTAAAACCACAACAACCAGTTTAATTGCCAGCATTTATGCACAAGCAGGCCTTGATCCAACCTTTATTATTGGTGGCTTGTTAAATAGTGCAGGGAGTAATGCCAAGGTAGGTAAAAGCGATTTTTTAATAGCTGAAGCTGATGAGAGTGATGCGTCATTCTTACATTTACAACCTATGGTATCGGTGATCACCAATGTAGAAGAAGATCACATGGACACCTATGGCGGTAGCTTAGAAAAAATGAAAGATACTTACGTCGATTTCATTCATAACTTACCGTTTTATGGTTTAGCTGTAGTGTGTATTGATTCTGAAGTTGCGGCAGAACTTATTCCTCGTTTTGGACGCCCTGTTATCACCTATGGTGAATCAGCAGAAGCTGATTATCGAATGGCTGATTTTAGCCAAACAGCGAATACTTGCTCATTCAATGTGGTGAATAAACAAGGTGAAAGCCTAGCAGTAACGCTTAATATGCCGGGCAAGCACAACGCGCTTAATGCAACGGCTGCAATTGCAGTTGCTAAAGATCAAAACATTGCTAACCATGCAATTTTAGAAGCGCTAACAAAATTTGAAGGGGTAGGCCGTCGTTTTCAGCATTACGGAACGTTTGAAAATGAACGTGGCAATGTCATGTTAGTTGATGATTATGGTCACCACCCATCAGAAGTGGCAGCGACAATTGCGGCGGTTCGTGAGGGATGGCCGGATAAACGTTTAGTGATGGTTTACCAGCCGCACCGTTATAGTCGTACTCGTGACTTGTACGAGGATTTTGTAAAAGTACTGGCTGACGTTGATCAGTTGTTATTGCTTGATGTGTATTCAGCAGGTGAAGAGCCAATTGTCGGTGCTGACAGCAAGAGTTTATGCCGTAGCTTACGACAGCGAGGTAAAGAGCCATTACATGTTGCTAGTAGCTCTGAGCTTGCCGGTGTACTTGCGAATACACTGCAAGATAATGATTTAGTTTTAACACAGGGCGCTGGTAACATAGGCCAGTTAGTGAAAAAGTTAGCAGCAACTAAGTTGTCTATTGAACAACTAAAGCAGGTAAATGTATGAGCCAGTTAAGCGACAAATTTGGCAAAGTAGCGGTACTTTTTGGTGGCACATCTGCCGAACGAGAAGTTTCTCTAAAATCAGGCCAAGCCGTATTGAGCGCTTTGCAAAGTGTGGGTGTTAATGCCATTGCTTTTGATCCTAAAGATCAGCCGTTATGGCAATTAAAAGAGTTAAATATTGAACGTGTATTTATTGCTCTTCATGGCCGCGGTGGTGAAGATGGCACTATTCAGGGCGCTCTAGAATTTATGGGGATTCCCTATACAGGCAGTGATGTTCTTGGCTCAGCGCTTGCGATGGATAAGGTGCGTTGTAAGCATTTATTTAAAGCAATGGGGTTGAGCACAGCACCCTATGCTGTAGTTGATAGCCGCCATGAATTTGATAGCCAAGCGATTATCAATGAATTTGGCAAAGTGATGGTAAAACCGTCACATGAAGGTTCAAGTATTGGTATGGCAGAAGCAAATAACGCAGAGCAACTAGATACTGCACTTAATGCCGCATTTAAGTTTGATAGCCAAGTACTGGTGGAACAGTGGATCTCAGGCCGTGAATTTACTGTTGCTGTGCTTGGACAGGATGTTCAACCTGTCATTGAGATGACGACGCCAAATGGCTTTTATGACTATCAAGCTAAGTATCAATCAAATACAACTCAGTACCATTGCCCTGCAGATTTATCTGTGCAAGAAACTGAATTATTGCAAGATATGGCATTAAAAGCGTTTGATTTAGTCGGTGCAAGTGGTTGGGGCCGTGTTGATGCAATGCGTGATCAGCAAGGTAACTTTTACTTATTAGAAGTAAATACGGTACCTGGCATGACAGAAAAGTCTTTAGTACCAATGGCGGCAAAAGCGAATGGTTCAAGCTTTGAGCAATTAGTTGTTCGCATTTTGGAGCAAACACTTTAATATGCATTCTTTTTTAGAAAAAGTGCAACAATTAAAACAGCAGTTAAACTGGTCGCTGATTTTTGGTGTGAGCTTTTTTCTATTGGTGATTTTTGCATTAGTAAAAATCACCACAGGCGTCTCAGATTGGTTGGTAGAGAACAAAGACGCGCAAATAAAGCATTTATCAGTTTTAGGGCAGCCCCAATACACTGATGAAAAAGCAATTATTGGTGCAATAAGAAAAGCTGACTTATCGAGTTTTTTTGAATTAGACGTAAAACATGTGCAACGCTTAGTACAAAGCTTGCCTTGGGTTGCTACGGCATCGGTCAGAAAACAATGGCCTGATACCTTGCAGGTATATGTAGTAGAGCACCAAGCTGTAGCGCACTGGAATAGTGATTTACTGTTAAATCAAGCTGGTGAAGTGTTTCAAGCAAGTAGTGACAAATTACCCACTAGCTTGCCTCAACTATATGGCCCAGAAGGCAGTGAAATCGAAGCGTGGACAGCATTTCGTCAATTTCAAGAAATGCTAAAATTGAATAACTTAGAGCTGACCAGTTTAGCGCTTTCTGAGCGCTTTTCGTGGCAGTTATGGCTTGATAACGGCATTCGCCTGAACTTAGGCCGCAAAGAAAAAGCAAAGCGTGTACAGCGTTTTATTGACGTGTATCCGCGCATGGAACAACGTGCAGATGCACAAATCGATGTTGTTGATTTACGGTATGATACCGGCCTTGCAGTGAGCTGGAAGCCATTGCAAGAAGAACAATTAGAAAATAAGAGTAAGGCATGACCAAGTCAGCAGAAAGAAACCTAGTGATTGGATTAGACGTTGGCACATCGAAAGTTGTGGCCACCGTTGGTGAAATCACCGCAGATAATAAACTAAGCATTGTGGGTGTTGGCAGCCAAGTATCGCATGGTATGGATAAAGGTGGCGTTAACGACCTTAACCTTGTTTCTGAGTCGATTCGTCGCGCTATAGACGAAGCTGAGTTGATGGCTGATTGTCGTATCAGCTCTGTTTATTTGGGTATTTCTGGAAAACATATCCAGTGCCAAAACGAAAGCGGTGTCGTTGCGATTAACAACACTGAAGTGACTGACGAAGATATTGAAAATGTGATCCACATTGCTCGTTCGGTCCCTATTTCGGCAGAACGAAAAATGCTGCATGCACTGCCACAAGAGTACAGCATCGATATGCAAGAAGGGATTAAAAACCCATTAGGTATGAGCGGTGTACGTATGGAAGCTCGGGCGCATATCATTACTTGCTCAAACGATATGGCTAAGAATATCGAAAAATGTGTTGAGCGTTGTGGGCTTGAAGTTGATCAGTTGATCTTCACGGCATTGGCATCATGTTATTCAGTATTAACCGACGATGAAAAAGAGCTCGGTGTAGCTGTTCTAGATATTGGTGGTGGTACGATGGATATCACTATTTATATTAATGGTGCGCTTCGCCACTCAGCCGTTATTCCGGTAGCTGGTAACCAAGTGACTGGTGATATTGCAAAAATATTTAGAACTCCTATATCACATGCTGAGTCACTCAAAGTACAATATGCGTGTGCAAGTAGCCAAATGGCAAGCAACGAAGATACGATTGAAGTACCGAGTGTAGGTGGCAGACCTGCGCGTATTATGTCGCGCCATACCTTATCTGAGGTTGTTGAGCCACGTTTTAGAGAGTTATTTGAGCTGGCTATGGAAGAAATACGTCGCTCAGGTTTTGAAGACCAAATTGCTGCAGGTCTCGTCATTACTGGCGGAACAGCAAAAATGGCTGGGGCAATGGAAGTGGCAGAAGACATTTTCCAAATGCCAGTCAGAATTGGCAAGCCGATCGGGATGGTTGGTTTGACAGATTATGTAGATGATCCTTCGTACGCGACCGCGGTTGGTTTGTTACAATACGGCCGTACTATGCAATCGATGAATGCACAAAAATCGAAAGCTGAAGGTGATAATAATTGGTGGAACCGTATTACTAAATGGTTCCAAGGTGAGTTTTAAAACTCAAGTCGGAGAGTAAACATGTTTGATATGATGGAACAGCACAGCGAAGAAGCTGTCATTAAAGTAATTGGCGTGGGCGGTGGCGGCGGTAACGCTGTTGAGCACATGGTAAAACAACAAATTGAAGGCGTACGTTTCATTGCCGCGAATACGGATGCACAAGCATTACGTAATTCATCAGCTGATGTAACTGTACAGCTAGGTACACAAATCACCTCTGGTCTAGGTGCGGGCGCTAACCCAGAAGTGGGCCGTAATTCAGCTGAAGAAGACGCTGAAACTATCCGTGCAAGCCTTGAAGGCGCTGACATGGTGTTCATCGCAGCTGGTATGGGTGGTGGTACCGGTACAGGTGCTGCGCCAGTGGTTGCTAAAATTGCTAAAGAGTTAGGCATTTTAACGGTTGCAGTTGTAACGCGCCCGTTTGACTTTGAAGGTAAAAAGCGTGCTGCAGCTGCTGAACAAGGCATTAATGAATTGTCAGAAACTGTAGATTCACTTATTACAATTCCTAACAACAAATTGCTTAAAGTTTTAGGCAAAGGCACTACACTATTAGATGCCTTCGCAAAAGCGAATGACGTTTTATTTGGTGCGGTACAAGGTATTGCAGAGCTAATCACCCGTTCTGGTCTAATCAACGTGGATTTCGCCGACGTACGTACTGTTATGTCAGCGATGGGGACTGCGATGATGGGTACAGCATCTGCGTCTGGTCCTGACCGAGCACAAGAAGCGGCAGAAGCAGCTATCTCAAGCCCACTACTTGAAGATGTCGATTTAACAGGTGCTAAAGGTATTCTAGTTAATATCACTGCAGGTATGGATATTGCGATTGAAGAATTTGAAATTGTTGGTAACCACGTTAAAGCACTTGCGTCAGAAAACGCAACAGTGGTTGTAGGTGCGGTAATTGACCCTGAAATGAGCGACGAGTTACGTGTAACGGTTGTTGCAACAGGTTTAGGCGGCGACCGTCGTCCACAGTTTGGTATTGTTGATAATGGCTTTAAGAAAGCATCAGGTTCTGATGTACAAAGCTCAATGAACCAAACAACGAGCAGCATGTATGTACCAAGCTTTGCAAGTCAAGGTAGCAGCGATGATGTAAGCATGTCATCTGCGTCTGAAAAGCAAGAGCCAGTACAACAAAGTACAACGAGCAGCTCAGTATCTAGCAGCACTGAGAGCAGCAAAAAATCTGATAAGTCAGAAGGGGGAGATTATTTCGATATCCCTGCTTTTCTTAGAAAGCAAGCTGACTAAATAGACTTTTACTGGTTATTTTGTTCGATAAATAAACAAATTGGCAGCTGGATGTATTTATGATACAATTCGCCGTCTAACTGTAACTATAAGTGAGCGAACCTATGATTAAACAGCGTACGATTGCAGAAGTAGTCAAAGCCATAGGAATTGGACTTCATAAAGGTGAGAAGGTCACTATTACTCTCCGACCTGCGAGCGCAAATACTGGGATAGTATTTCGTCGCGTAGACCTTGATCCGGTTGTTGATTTTGAAACAACACCAGAAGCCGTTGGTGATACGCAACTGTGTACCTGTTTAACAAACAAAGATGGCGTTCGTTTATCTACGACTGAGCACCTTATTGCGGCGGTAGCGGCAATGGGTATTGATAATCTAATTGTTGAATTAGACAGCTCAGAAGTACCAATCATGGATGGTAGTGCATTACCATTCATCTATTTGTTACAAAAAGGCGGCATTAAAGAAGTAAATGCAGCTAAGCGCTTTATTCGTATTAAAGAAAAAGTACGTATTGAAGAAGGCGATAAATGGGCTGAGATCGAACCATACGATGGTTTCCACATCGATTTTGAAATTGCGTTTGATCACCCAGCAATCAATGAAAGCCGCCAACGTATCGGTTTAGATATCACGGCACAAAGCTTCACTGAAGAAATCAGCCGCGCACGTACTTTCGGCTTTATGAAAGATATCGAGTATATGCACGCTAACAACCTAGCATTAGGTGGTAGCATGGATAACGCAGTTGTATTGGATGAGTTTAAAGTACTAAATCCAAACGGCTTACGTTATAGCGATGAGTTTGTGAAACACAAGATCTTAGACTGTGTGGGCGATATGTTTATGACTGGCCACAACATTTTAGGTAAAATCACGGCTTATAAATCAGGCCATGATTTAAACAATAAACTACTTCGTAAAATTATGGCGACTGAGTCAGCATGGGAATGGGCAACATTCGATACCCCAGTAACGATGCCAGCACCAGGCCTAGAAGTAGCGACAGCTTAATCGCAAGCATATTACAGTTATAAAAAATGACGCTTTAAGCGTCATTTTTTTTTGCCAATCATTTATCTAGAACTATAAGCCAAGAATCGCTTCAAGCTCGACCAACTGATTGATTTGATAGGTTGGTTTAATATCTTCTGGTAACTCAACCCCAGGATGTTGCAACCAGCAAGTGTCGATACCGACATTGTGTCCGCCTAAAATATCGCTGGCGGCGGTATCACCAACCATTAAAATCTGCTCTTTTGGCGGATTACCCATGAGTTGAAATGTATGTTGAAAAATTTCTGGGGCAGGCTTTGCTTTACCGACTAATTCTGAAATAACAAGCCAATCGAACATATCCTGTAGACCAGTGTGCTCTAGGCGTTTTTGTTGTAACTTAGCAAACCCATTGGTAATGATGCCTAGCTTGGCGTGTGGTTTTAATTTTGTTAGTAATTCAACGGCACCGGGTAGTGGCACACAAATAGAAGCCATAGCGTCTAAGAAGCCATCGTTCAGTGCTTTTGCTGGCACATCGAGTTTATTCGCCCATTCTGTAAAGCGAGTTATCTGCAGCTCACTAGCAGTAATTTCGTGCTTTTGATAAGCAACCCAAAGCAGCTTATTGGTTGCTTGGTAATGATGATAATCTGAATCAGTAAATTCTACGCCGTAATTAGCGAACATCACTTTTAAACCTTCAAATGCATTAAAGCTAAATAGCGTTTCATCGGCATCGAATAATACGTGGCTATACTTCATGGTTATCCTAATTACTGATTGAATAGAGTAGGGTGTAAAAATGGCGCCATTGCCAGTGTCAGCGCTTGTACATAAGTGCTTTCACGCGTAGCAAGGTGATTGGTTAGTAAGCCAATAGCGCCACCTTGTTGTTTAATATTAACGGTATTGAATGCATCATCCATGACATCACCTAGTTCTTTACCAGCTAGCAAGGCATCGTAAAAAGGTTGCGGTAACGGCAGGTTACTACTGCGACCAACGCTAAATTGTTGCGTGTTTGCAATCACCACAAAGGCAAAGGTTGCTGCGCCATAACTAAATTGTTCTGCGCCACCTTCCATTGCTGCATAAAAGTCGGCATCAAAGTGGTTTTGGCAATATTTAACACGGTTTTCAGCGCCAATACGGGTTTCGTCTTCGCCTAGCGGCTGATCTGGAACACCAGAAGGCGCATGTTCGCCTAGGCATTCAATCGTATGGTTTGGAAAGTAAAGACTAAAGACATGTTTAGCTGCGTTAATTTTAACAGGGTTCTTTGAACCGACAATAACACGTAATGTTTGTTTCAAGCCGACGACTCCATTATTTTCGACAGAGTCAGCAGTGTACCCGAGTGAGTTAAATCGGCAAGTCAACCGGGGCTAAATTTTCAAGTGCGCGCTTTTTCAAAATAATATCTTTAATTAACGGCGTTAAAACGAGCTCCATTGCTAAGCCCATTTTGCCTCCAGGCACCACAAGCGTATTAATACGAGACATAAAACTGCCTTCAATCATGCTCAAGTAGTAGGGAAAATCCACGTCATCTATGCCGCGAAAGCGGATAACAACAAAGCTTTCATCTAAAGAAGGAATATCTTTTGCGCTGAATGGGTTTGAGGTATCAACGGTAGGCACTCGCTGGAAGTTAATATGAGTACGCGAAAACTGCGGAGTAATATGGTTTATGTAGTCGTCCATTGAACGCACAATAGAGCCCATTACCGCTTCACGAGAGTGGCCTCGTTCAGAGGTGTCGCGAATGAGCTTTTGGATCCACTCAAGGTTAATAATAGGCACCATGCCAATCAATAAATCAACATGCTTAGCAACATCATGATTCTCATCGACAGCACCACCATGTAAACCTTCATAGAATAAGATATCTGTATTTGATTCTAAATCTTGCCAAGGGGTAAAGGTGCCCGGTAGTTGGTTATAAGGAACCGCTTCGTCAAAGGTATGTAAGTAGCGTCTGATTTTACCTTGCCCGGTTTCGCCATATTGGTAAAAAAGCTCCTCAAGGGCGCCAAAATCGTTAGCTTCTCGGCCAAAGTAGCTAATATGCTTGCCTTCTTGCTGTGCTTCACGGACTTTTTTATCCATTTCTGGACGTGTATAACGATGAAAGCTATCGCCTTCGATGAAGGCTGCATCAATGCTTAAGCTTCTAAAAATGTGCTTAATAGCATTGGTGGTTGTGGTAGTCCCCGCCCCAGATGAACCGGTAATAGCGATGATTGGGTGTTTAGCTGACATAATTATTCTCGTTATTGTTGATACCAGTCGGCTTAAATTGTTAACCATTCTAGCGTGTTAAATGGTCAGTTACTTAGCTCGATTGGTATTATCGTGCATAAAATCAATCAGTAGAAACTGATAAAAAACGAACACGTCCTAGTTATAAAGGTCGAGCATGGTAAGGTCAAGTGACTGGCGGATTAATTAACGCTATCATGGGCTGATAAAAATTAAAACGAGAGAACAACATGAAATTGATTTCGTCTTTACTTTTCGTCGCAGCAGGGACATTTTTTACCAGTCACTTACATGCAGCGATGCCTAAAAGCGAAATATTACTTGCCGAGTTAGACACCCCATATGGTATGCAGGTGTCGCGAGTAACAGATGATAAAGCTTATAATAATCAACCATTTTTAGTTGATACAGGGCTTTACTATACCCATGAGGTTGTTGACGAAAATGGCCAGTCACAAACCGATATTGCGTTTTATAACTTTACATCTAAGAGCAGCGTGAATATCACCAACACGCCTGTCAGTGAATACTCGCCTACGCTGATGCCAAATCAGCAAGCCTTGTCGGCAATCGTGGTCGAAGCAGATGGCAAGCAAAAGTTATGGCAGTATCCATTAGCAGAAGAATCTGTTGCTAGCCGAGTTTTTGAATGGATTGAGCCGGTTGGCTACCACGCTTGGGGCGCTGATGAAGACCTGATCATGTTCATCTTAGGTGAGCCGCATACGTTGCAATACACTCGTGTTGCAGCTGCTAAACCGCGTGTCATTGCCGGTGATATTGGCCGTACTTTAATTTTTGATGAACACACAAACAGTTATTTGTTTAGTTATAACAAAAACAACCAGCATTGGGTTGCACGCTTTGCGCCGCAAACTGAGGAAGTTAATGATTTATTTAGATTACCGGAGTCGGTGCAAGACTTTGCTTTAATTGACAAAGACACTGTAGCCTATGCGGTTAATAACCGAGTTCATAAGCGCAGTTTGACAGAGCCTGAAGTAGTATCACAGTGGCTCGATTTAAGACGCTTTTGTGAAGGTTCAATCTCGCGTTTAAATTACAAACAGAGCAAGCTGGCATTTGTATGTAATAAATGAGTAACGGTTTCAGCCTGATTGCTGTACTGTGGCTAAACTATCCACGTTATATGTAAGGAACGCCTTTGTCTTTTTCTGCCGAGCAAGTGAGTGTACAGCTGGTAAAAGCGGGCTGCCGCAGTAATTTTAAAATTAAGAATATTAACGAATTTATGCCAGCTAGCTCAAAAGAGGCATTTTATGTTCATGAGCAAAGTGGCCAAGCAAAAATCGTTATTAGACCTATTTTTGAAGTATTCAGTGCTGATTTCGAGTCAATAGAGGGCATTACGCGTATCAAAGACTACTTTCACAGTAGTGAAATGACCCGTTTTCCAACGCGCATTTATAAAAGTGCACAGCCCATTCATTATGGTATTGCATTTAAAGTCACCTCACCTGAAGCGGCTGAGCAATTTATAACTAAGTTAACTGCTATTTTAGCGCAATAAAAAAGGGCCACATTGTGGCCCTTTTCGTATTTGCTTTAATTAGCGTTTTAGGAAACTATTCACTGAATTTAACTCACGTTTTTTCAGTGCGATACAATCATTAACACTTTCTTCAAGCTTACTAAGAGAGCGAGCATAACCTGGTACTTCAGTGATTTTATCGTTGAAGAAGGTTTTAGTTTTCTCTAGGCTTTGCGCATCACAGCTTGCGGTTGTGAAGAATGGTAAGTTTGGAACAAAGAACGGAGGTAAGTTCTTAGTGATAGCATCGTAATTGTTGTAAATCCATTCAATAAACAGTGCTTCACGCTCTGTACCATAACCCAAACCACCTAATAACGTACGCATATCAGAGGCTGTTACGTTATCTGTTAAGCTGTACTCTAGAACCGCTTTTTGTAACTCAGGTTTACCAAAGTAACCCATCGCTGCCAGCATTTTAGTACGAACTTGAGGATCTTTGGTGGTTTTAAAGGTTTGCTTGTACTTTTCAAGTAACTTGGCATCACCATGGTAAGCCGCAAGGTTTAAGTAAGTTGATGCTAAATATGGGTCAACATTTTCAGGGTTGCTTAAGTACAACGCCGCTTGTGCTTTTGCGGTATCAATGACTTTTTGATCTTGGCCATCAAAACCTAAACGGGCAATAACTTGCGCACGTAATTGCGATACCGCAGCGTCTTCACCTACTTTTGCTGTTAAGCCATACTGCTTCGCCGCAGGTGCAATGCTGTTACGGATAAACTTAGGCCATAGGTCACGGTTGCTGTCGTCTTCGAATACGCGTTTTTGAGCAGCAAGGTAACCTAATGCTGTGTTTGCCACTAATGGGTGAGCATCACTCACAAAAGCTTCTAAAGTTTGCATTAAGTGAGCCGCAGAGATAACACCTGCATCAAGTAATGAATCAACTGCAGAAAGTAGCGCTAAGCGCTCACGCACCGTTAGCTTGTCAGCAGCATTCTCTAATAGAGCATTAAACTGTGCATCATTTAACACCCAACGGTAATAACCCATAGCCCCTTGATCTGGGTAGATCCACTCAGGTTCAAAGTCGAGAGTTAGTTGCTGTGTTTCTCTGTTCAGCAGTACACTTGCGGTTTTAACTTTGTCGCCCGCACCATACTTAATAGAAACCGGAACATTCCAAAGCTGTGCAGGTGCATCAACGCCAGCATTTACAAAGCGGCTTTGGCTGATATTAATTTTCTTACCATCTTGCGTTACTTTAATAAGAGGGAAAGATGATTGTTCGATAAACGATTTCAGAACACTTGCTACATCTTTATTAGACGCTTCGCCTAATGCTTGCCAAAGATCGGCTGCTTCTGCATTTTTATAAGAGAATTTCTTCAAATAAGCACGAATACCCTGTTGGAATGCCTCTTCGCCTATCCAGTTTTCAACCATAGATAACACCGCGCTGCCTTTACTGTAAGCAAGGCCTAAGCCATCCATGATATCTGCTTCGGTTTTGATTGGCTTACGAATAGGCTTAGTACTTAAACGCGCATCTAATGCCATTACATAATTTTGTGGTAAGTCTAAGTGTGATTCAAATTCTGGGTTGATTTGCGCAGTGATCTTCGCTGCCATCCAGCTTGCGAACGCTTCGTTTAACCATAAGTCATTCCACCATTTCATGGTAACTAGGTTACCGTACCATTGGTGCGCTAATTCATGGGCAATGATTGATACATTACGCTCTTTTTTACTGCGCGTTGCTGTTGCTAGATCTACCAGTAAAATGTCTTCACGGTAAGTAACTAGACCAGCATTTTCCATCGCACCAAATGGGAATTCTGGCACTGCCACTGAGTCTAGTTTTTTGTAAACGTAAGGAATGCCAAAATAATCTTCCAGTGCTTTTAACACTCGAGGCATATTTTCTTTTGCGTAGTCAGCAAGATGAATTTTACCTTGTGGAGTCAGAACGCGGCCAGGAATTGGCATGCCTTTAATTTCGAGCTCTTCAAATGGGCCGACAGCCATTGCTACTAAGTAAGAAGGAATCGGTGGTGTTTTGTCGAAAAAGTGCGTTGTCATATCGCCATCAACTTTGGTTTTTAATACCGGTGTATTGGCATACACTTTTTGTGATGTTGGCGCAGTGATTGTTAGTTGAAATGGAATTTTATAACTTGGCTCATCAAAAACAGGGAATGCGCGACGAGCATCACTCATTTCAAATTGTGTGAAAAGATAAGGCGTACCTTGATCTAGAGTTTTATATAAACCAACACTTTGACGGTTGTAAGGTGCTGTAAAATCAACTTTTAATGTGTATTTCCCAGGTTGAATTTTTTCATCACAAGAAAATTTAACTTTACCTGTTTTTAGCATTTCAGCGCTTAGGTCACAGTTTTCTGCACCTAAAATTTTTGCCATGCTAACGGCATAATCAATACCGTTTAATTCGATATAATTTGTCGCTTTTAGAACTTCTAGGGCAATTTCGGTATGACCAGAAAAATTGTCCTTTGCAGGATCAAGCGTAAGTGCTACTTGTTGTGAACTAGGCTTGGCAAGCTTTTCGATAACATATTCATTGGCATGGGCAGAGCTAACAGCAAGTGCAACACTCACCGTTAATAGGCTTTTTAAGAACATAAGTATCCCTGATTTTTTGTTGTTAGAAAGGCACCTGCTATGAGGGGCGAATCACCATGCTATCAGGTTTTAATTTGAACAGTAATAAATAGTTAGTAACAAAGTTTGTCAGCTAATTATGGCGGTCGATGAAACGTTGCCAATGCAGTTGTGGGTTTATTTGTCGCACATTTTGTAGCACGGTATTTAATAACTGCATATCAGTAAAGCGTTGCTCATTGTAATCTTTAAAACCAAGTAAGTAGTTAAAGGCGTCTTTACAGTTGGCTTGCAGTGCGTGAATGCGAACTTGTTGTTCAAAGTTAAGTCGTAAGCTACTAATCGCAGTTTTCATACCTTGTTGATCAACACTGGGAATAGCGCATTTTTGTAAATAACCAGCGCGTTCACCTTCACCAGAAAACCAAATACGCACTTTTTCGCTATAGCGACCTGATTTAGCAGGTAAATCAAACATCAGCCGTTGCTGGTTTTGTTCGCTTAAATAGCTTAAGTATTGGTTAAGTCCTGCATCGAGTAATGCATTGTGGATAGGCACATAGCGGGGCTTTATCTTGCCATGAGTATGAAAATCAAAGCAGCGGACACCATCTAGGGTGACAATATTATCAAGGGTTAAATGGCCAATTTCATCACTGTAGGCACCGGTGTAGTAGGCAAATAAAGGAAGCCAAAAGTGCCAGTGCTTAGCTTGTTCACGCACCAAACGCTGATCACCGTAAATGTAACCATTATACAGGGTATGTAATTCCATGGCCGAAAAGGGCCTACGACCAAGATGGGACTTCAACCTAATACCTTGATAATAAAGATGTGTCGAAGAGTATACCTGATATACCCAAACCTCCTCAAGATGCGAGTTTCAGTTGGAATTAAAAGCGATTTAGGCAAGGCATTGATTGCAAGTAATAGTGGTTCTATTGTTAAAATCAATAACGCAGTATAAATCGCTTTTAAACCAACCCTTCGGGCGCTTCACAGGCACTTACTCTCATCGTTGTTACTTTTTAAAAGGGACTGCCATTGTTGCAAAGTAACGCCTTGATATTAAGCACCTGTGAAACGCTGAATTCTGCATCTTGAGGAGGTTTGGGTATAAGTATCAAGTTTCCAGCTTAACGACACTGCTATAAAAGTAGCAGTCGTTGTAAGCCTAAGGATTGCTATTAATCACAAAGCGCTTTAGCTAGACCAACCGGTTCGATTTCAACGCAAACTTGATCATCGTTCCAGTTTAAACCCACAAGTGCATCATCTTCGTTTAGGTCTTCAACCCATTCATCAAGAAACTCATCTAAGCCTATTTCAACAGGTGTGTAGTCTTGCCATTCATCTTTACATTGTGCTTTTGCAGCATCTTCAGTGCCCCAAAGTAGTAGCACGTCAGTGTCGCTAAATTGGTTTGATTCACAGACAACAAAACCACCAT
This sequence comes from Pseudoalteromonas apostichopi, assembly GCF_030297135.1. Taxonomy (NCBI): domain Bacteria; kingdom Pseudomonadati; phylum Pseudomonadota; class Gammaproteobacteria; order Alteromonadales; family Pseudoalteromonadaceae; genus Pseudoalteromonas; species Pseudoalteromonas apostichopi. The sequence continues at coordinate 1,165,834 of NZ_AP028065.1, read as the reverse complement.
CTTCGGCACCCAGTGCCCACATAGATTCGTTCAAACGAACTTTTTCTACAAAGCTAACTAATTCTGATTCAATTTCGATATCGCTCATTTGCGTAACCCTTATCTTTATATTCGTGGATCTGTTTGTTGTACCGCCGCTTTGTCGGCGAATTTATGATAAAAATCAACTAAGTTTTTTAGTTGGCTAAAATCAGTTAATTCACGGAAGCGGATCCAATCTAGCAAGCAGTATAAACTGATGTTGAGGTATTCACAGCTTTTAAATACTGGCTCTGATAAATGACTATTTAAATAGGCTAATGTTTCAACAATTCGTTCATTCTGTAAATTAAAAAATAGTTTGTCGCTGTTGGTATCAAACCCTGAACGCTGACAAAGTAAAATTTCTACCAGTGAATCATTGCAGGCATTGATAATGGTTAAATAGTTCTCTTGCTGCCAGCTAAGTAACGGCTGATCAGCTTTCTCGAGCAAGTAGCGAATAATTGAGTTGGAATCACATAAGGTAAAATCATGGTCGATTAATACAGGAATTTTTCTGGCAGGGTTGTGGGCAATCATGGTTTGTCTGTCTTGCTCAGAGAAAATATCCAAATTAATAAAATCAATAGGTAGGTTATTAAGTGCCGCCCAAATTCGAATACGGCGCACAAAAGGTGATGTGGTCGAGCCTAGTAATTGCATGATGGTATCCTTTGCAAAAAAAAGCCGCTGTGAAGCGGCTTTTTGAAATCAATTTGTAAATTAGTCAGTACGGCTTGTTACTTCTAGAAGGTGATAACCAAACTGGGTTTGCACTGGACCTTGTACTTGGTTAATTGGTGCAGAGAATACGACTTTGTCGAATTCAGGAACCATCATGCCAGGGCCAAACTCACCTAATGCACCGCCATCTTGACCTGATGGGCAATTAGAATGAGCACGAGCAAGTTCTGCAAAGTCAGCTCCTTGCTCAATTTGCTGTTTTAAATCTAAACAGTGAGCTTCACTGTCTACGAGAATGTGTCTTGCACTGGCTACTGCCATAACATCTCCTAATGTGTGTTTTAGTATTAAATTACTAGTTTAGTTCAATATTTACCGAACGAAAAATTAAATTTATTTTGCAGTCAGCTCAGCTTCAATTGCATCGCGTAAAGTCTGCGATTGTGGCTTGGTTTTACTGTTAAAGCGCTGCACTGTCTTACGATCTGCAGACACTAAGTATTTGTAAAAGTTCCAGTTAGGTGAGCTTGTAACTTCGTTTAAATGTTTGAATATGGGGTTTGCATCACTTCCGCGAACGGCACTGGTAGCCAACATATTAAAAGTCACCCCATAATTGATGAAACATACTTTTGCAGTGTCTTTTTCGTCGTCTTCTTCTTGGAAAAAGTCATCAGATGGAAAACCCAATACAACTAAGCCCTGGTCTTTGTATTCCTTATGGAGAGCTTCTAAGCCTTCAAATTGACCTGTAAAGCCACAATTACTTGCGGTATTGACGATTAAAAGTGGTTTGTTTTTGAATTCGCAAAAATTAATAGACTCTTTCGAACGCAATTTCCTCATCGTAACATTGGTGAAATCGTCACATTGGCTGCTTGCTTTAGGCGCTTCTGCGGCTTCAGTGGTTTGTGCTGCAAGGTTTGTTGTTATTAGGCCTGCTGCAAGTAACAAGGCATATTTATACATAGTTATTTCCCGCTAGTTATTTGTGTTGAATATACGCTAATATGCGGCAAAGTGATCATTTAATTTCAGCTATTTATGACGATTCGAAAAGCAACACAAAACGATTTAACTGACATAGTCGCTATTTATAACGAGACCATTCCTGGGCGTATGGTAACCGCAGATACAGAAGAGGTATCGGTTGCAGACAAACAAGCTTGGTTTGAAAGTCACACAGAAAAAAGACCGATCTTTGTTTTTGAGCAACAAGGTAAAGTGCTCGCTTGGTTAAGCTATAAGTCTTTTTATGGCCGCCCAGCCTATGATGGTACTGTTGAAATTAGCATTTATATCACACAACAAGCTCAAGGGCAGGGGCTTGGAAAACAATTGCTTACATTTTCAGAACACCATGCAAAAACGCTCGGCATTAAGGTTTTGTTGGCCTTTATTTTTAGTCATAATCTACCAAGCATAAATCTGTTTAATCGTTTTAATTACAAGGTCTGGGGAGAACTTCCTGAGATTGCGATTATGGATAATAAAGCATACAGTCTGACAATTTTAGGTAAGCGTTTAGACAGTTAATTCGTTAAAAGCTAATAAAAAATGCGGTACAAATTGTGACCCATTGCGATTTTAGGCTACGCTAAAATAGGTATTTATTATTAAGCGAGTCTAGTCTACTGTGCGAAGAATTTTAATTGTTGATAGCAATAGTGTTTTAGCAATGCGGGTCAAGGTTCTACTTGAGCTCATTGGTTGTAGGGTTGAGCTATTACATTTTGCAATGGTCGATGATGCTGTTTTAGAGCAAGACTTTGATCTTGTGGCTGCGTCTCATGGTGTGCCAACCACAGTTATTAAAACGCTAATGGGGGTATTCTCACAAGAGCACTTCTTGCTGTTAGCGCCTAAAGCGCAGCGTAGTGATTTACTTGAACATTTTAGTGAAGTAAATCGCTTGTTACCTAATGCTGTGGTGATTTACCCCTTTTTTGCAAATAAAGAAATTAGCTCTTTATTAGAGGGGGTGCTTGAGTTAGAAAGTAACAATATTCTTCAACTTCCTACAGTACTTCTTGTTGACCATAGCGCAGAACGTTTGGCTCAAGTTGCCCTAAATCTCAAAGGGGCACATATTAAAACTTACACCGCAGATAACACAGCATCAGCTCTGGATGTTTTTAAAGAGCACAATATTGATTTACTCATCAGCGATTTTACTTTTCCTAATGGTACAGGCCTTGAGCTCTTTAATAAGCTCAAAACACATCAGCCAAATAGTCGTTGCTTGCTTTATACCTCAAAGCCTGACCAAGTCTCAATGGTAGCGGCTATTCGCCAAGGGGTGGAAGATGTTCTTATTAAGCCGGTTGATGATAATAGTTTATTGCAATCAGTACATAAACTTTGGCAAACCGAATTATTAAGACGCCACAACACTGAATTAGTTGAGCGTTTGCAAAATACCGTTGATGCACTCATTGAAAAAGACAGTTTACTTCGGGTCATTTTTAAACATACCCCAGATGCCATTATTTTATTTGAACGCGGTGGTAAGGTTATAGAAACTAACGACGCCTGTGAGCAGCTTTTTGAAAAACCGTTAAAAGAGTTTGAGAATTGCTCGGTATTTGAGTTTTTTGATGTTGCTTCAACTGAGCGTATTAAAGATAAGATCGCGACTTTAAATAAGAACCGTCAGTTTAGTTGTGACTTGCGACTACTCAAGAAAAACGGCAGCGAGGTACCTTTAGTTGGCTCGTTTAACGAAATTGATCATCATGGTGAAATAGCATTAGCGGTGATCTTTAAAAATGTAACGCACCTTAAAGAGAAAGAAGATTTACTCGTTGAAGCTAAAGACTTACTTGAAGAAGAGGTTAAAGCACGTACCGCACAGCTAGAGCATGCTAAAAATGTTGCTGAAGCAGCAAGCCATAGTAAATCTGAGTTTTTGGCTAATATGTCTCATGAGCTCAGAACACCGATGCATTCTATTTTAAGCTTTGCTCGGTTTGGGCTTGATAAGGTTGCCAACGACGATTTAAGTAAAGACAAGTTAAACAAATACCTATCGAGAATTGAGCAAAGTGGTGAACGATTATTGTCGCTTCTAAATAACTTGCTCGATCTATCGAAACTTGATGTCGGGAAATTCCCGTTCAGTCCGCAAAAGCATAACTTAAGCAATATTATAAAAACTAGTATTGATGATGTGTCAGGCACAGCCCTTGAAAGAAATATAGCAATTCGGCCGATAGGTTTTGAACAAGGTATTGTGCTTGATTGCGACGAAGAACAAGTGAACCAAATTATGCGTAACTTGATAGGTAATGCACTGAAATTTAGTGAACCGAATAGTGAAATTGATATTAGTTTAGCGGTCAATGAGCAGATGGCCGAAATCGCTGTTATTGACCGAGGAATAGGTATTCCTGAACAAGAGCTCGAAAAGATTTTTGCTAAGTTTGAGCAAAGTAGTAAAACCAACAGTGGTGCGGGAGGCACCGGGCTTGGATTAGCTATTTGTCGTGAATTTGTAGCCTTACATCAAGGCACTATTTCGGCAAGTAACAATGAGTACGGGGGTGCCACTATTTTGGTGCGGTTACCCTTAGAAATAGACTTGCCGCAACACTTGGCAAACGAGCAGCAATCTATATCGATAAATTAATAAAAGGGAAGAGATAATTATGGCCTTGAAACGTATTTTAGCGGTAGATGATGAACCATTTAATTTAGAGATAATTGAAGAGATCTTAGAGGATCTTGAATTTGAGTTGAAAATGGTTAATAGCGGCCCTGAATGTTTAGAAGTCGTAGAGAAGTTCGACCCACAAGTGATTTTACTTGATGTGAGTATGCCACAAATGAGTGGTTATGACGTATGCCGTAAGCTGAAAGAAAACCCCAATACGCAAAAAATTATTGTGATGTTTGTCTCAGCCAGAGGCACTGTTGAGGAGCGCATGGAAGGCTACTCCGTCGGAGCAGAAGACTACATTGTGAAGCCATTTAGCCATAATGAGCTCAAGCTTAAGCTACAGCATTTAAATCAAGTGCTGATTGAAAAAGAATCGCTAGAACAGCAAGTTGAAGATGCGACTTCAACTGCATTTAATGCTATGGCAAATAGCAGCGAAATGGGTCAAATTGTTAACTATATAGAGCATATAGGCTCGATTGATAATGAACAAGAACTCGGTAGAGCCTTTTTAAATTGCCTAAGCGCATTTGAGTTGCAAAGTAACGTTGAGTTTCGGTTACATAATGAAATATTACATTTTTCGGTGTCGGGTGTGTGTTCGCCAATTGTGATCGAGCTGTTTGAAATGCTGAAAAGTAAGGGGCGTTTGCATGAGTTCTCAAATCGGATTTTAGTTAACTATGAAATGATTAGTTTGCTTATCTTGAACATGCCGGAGCAAGATCCAGATAAACACGGTCGAATTCGAGATCATATTTGCTTTTTAGTGAGTGTTACTGAGCAGCAGCTTAAAGCGATTATTACAAAAAAAGAGCTCCTTGAGCAGCAACAACAATTGAATGATGCCGTGAGTAAGGTGCATAGTAAATTTACTGGCTTGATTGAGCTTTTAAACGAAAACCGTATCAATAACGAAGCGATTTTTAAGCAGCTTCAAGAAGATTTAGAGCAACGTATACCGACTATGGGCTTAGATGAAGATCAGGAGGTGTTTATCTACCAAAAGGTCGACGAAACCATTCAAAACTCAGTGGCCCGTGAAGAGTCGGTTAAAGGCGTAAAAGCGGCTTTTAAAGAGATTGAGAATGACCTATCGCAATTATTAAAACGATAGAGTAAAGCTAGCTATCAAGCATCTCTTGGCAGACCTTTTTCAACAATACGAATTAAGCGCGCAGTTTTACGAAGCTTTAACTGGCGCTTATTTTTTTGTTGAGCAAGTGCCCACTCGATATGCTCTGCGACTAAAGGCGTGGCTGTTGTTAATCTTTGCTCTAAAGCCTCGATTATTTGCTCGTGGTAATCAGCGTTACCCAGTCCTACTGCCAGGTTTCTTAACCAACGCTCGTGGCCAATACGGCGAATAGGGCTGCCTTCGGTATTTTTAAGAAAGGTTGCTTCATCCCATGCAAATAAAGTCAGTAAGTCTTGATCTTTAAGCTGCTTTCTTGGGTGAAAGTCAGCTTCATCGGTGAGCTGACCATAGCGATTCCATGGGCACACTAACTGGCAGTCATCACAGCCATAGACGCGATTACCTAATAGTGGGCGATACTCTTCTGGAATAGCGCCTTGCAACTCAATAGTAAGATAAGAGATACATTTACGGGCATCAACTACATAAGGCTCGACAATTGCACCAGTTGGGCACAGTGTCATACAGGCAACACATTTACCGCAACCTTCAAAACTATTTTCTTCATCAATAGGCAGCGGTATATCAACAAACAGCTCACCTAAAAAAAACCAAGAGCCCGCTTCTTTATTGATTAATAAACTATGTTTTCCACGCCAACCTAAGCCTGCTTTTTCGGCCAGTTGCCTTTCAAGTACAGGGGCAGAGTCAACAAAAGGACGAAAACCGAGCTGGCCAACTTGCTGCTCTATTTGCTGGCCTAACTTTTTCAAACGGTTACGAATTAACTTGTGATAATCACGACCTAATGCATAGCGACTGATGTACGCTTTGTCGGTTTGTTTAAGGTTTTTAGCAAAACTCGCATCAGGCGGCAGGTAGTTCATTTTTACTGAGATGACTCGCTGCGTGCCAGGGACCAGCTCTGCAGGGCGCGCTCGCTTCATACCATGGGCTGCCATGTATTCCATCTCACCGTGATAGCCTAAATCTAACCAGCGTTGTAGCTGAGCTTCGTGCTTAGTTAGGTCAATATCAGTGATCCCGACTTCTGCAAAGCCAAGGTCTTTACCCCATTGCTTTATTTGCAGTGCGAGTTGTTCATAATCAATAGCGGGTGTTGTCACGGTCAATAAAAAAGTAGCCAAGAAGCGGCTACTTTAACATAGTTTTACTCTGAGCAGCAGTTAAAAGCCGATTACACAAAGCGTTTTAATTGCTCTTGGGTTTGTTGGCTTAGTTTGTGCGACTGCTGGCAATCCGCGAGTGATTCATCAATTTGTTGTTTCGCTTGCTCGCCTAAAGCAACTATTTGCTCAACCGTTTGATGAGTGTGGGTTTGGGTTTGCTCTAATAAGTGCACTGCGCTAACAATTTGCTGCAGTTGTTGTTGATTTTGCTCAAATTCACCAAGCATATTAGTAAAACCTGTAGAGGTATTACTAATAGCGGTTTCAGCTTCACTCGAATGGCTAATTAATTGCTCAGATTCTTTATTTGTTTCGCTTACCAGACTATTCATTTGATTAATAAAGTCACTGATCTGGCGGGTTGCGTCGTTCACTTTGACAGATAGCGATCTGACTTCATCGGCAACCACAGCAAAACCACGGCCGGCTTCACCAGCTCGTGCTGCTTCAATTGCAGCATTGAGAGCAAGCAAATTGGTTTGATCCGAAAACTCTTCGACCATTTTTAAAATAGTGCGAATATTTTCACTGTTTTCTTTGAGGCCAGATACTGTCGCTGAGAAGTTCCCCAAAATTTGGCTTATCATCGCTACTTTTTTAACCAGCGCCGATAGCTCAGTGGCCGAGTGCTTAACAAAGTTTAAGTGTTCATTATTAACGTGATGAACGCTGTCAGTATTGGCAGAGATATTCTCAAGGCTCGATGTTATTTGATTACTTGAGTCGGTAATTGTTTGGCTGAATTCTATTTGCTTGTGGCTCATCTGGGCGGTTTGCTGCATCGAGTGAGTCATCTTAGAGCTACTATCGGCACTGGCTTGTGCACTTTGATAAGTGGTGGCTAATAGTTTTGCTAAATGAGTCGTAAATGTATTGTACTGCTCACTTAAATCACGAAATTCATCGTAGGTAAAATGCGGTAGCTTGGCAGATAAATCAGCATCATGGCGATTGATTTGCTCTAGCGTATCGCGCATGGCCTGCACCGGTCGTACAATCAAAAAACGCATGTAGAAAATAGTAAAAATAAAACTCGCGACGATAATGAGCGCCATCAACCAAAACAGCCCCATACCCGCTTGTTGTTCTGAAAGACTGCTGTATAACCAGATCAAAGTAATCGCTTGAAACGCAAACACAAAACCTAAATTACCGACAATCTTACGTGTAAGGGTGTAAAAGAATGTTTGTTCGATAAAATTGTAAATGCGCATATAGCTACTCATTAAGGTGGTGTGTTGATTCATTTTGGCGTAATTTTTTATTATTCAATGTCACATAATTCAACAGTATAGCTTAGTTTTGTTGAGTTACAGTGACTGTAGTGTCATTTGTGTATGACATGGAAAATTAGTAAAAATACCATCTACGCCATACTCTAGCATTAATTCGATATCTTCTACTTTATCGACCGTGTAAGCATAAACTTGAAGGCCGCGTTGTTTTGCATCAGCAACAAATTCATGGTTTATAAAGTTTTTATCTACATGAATGCTATAGGCATGGAGTTTTTGCGCAAACTCGCTGTAATTAATAGGAATAGAAGCGGTGAGTGCGCCAATCTTTACCCAAGGCAGTTTTTGCTTTAGCCACATCAGTTGGTGATGATCGAAAGAAGAGACTAACAGGTTATCCCTAGAAATTTTCCCGGTACTGACATTTGACTCAATAAGCTCAACAAACTTGTCTAACGAAAAAGTATGTTTGAGCTCTAGATTAAGTAGGGTTTTATCACCAACCCAATCGATTGCTTGCTGTAAAGTCGGCACACATTCGCCATTTCCTGCATCGTATTGCTGAATTTGCTCTTTTGAGCAGGCGTTTACTTTACCGCGACCTGAGGTTGTGCGATCAAGCCAAGTGTCATGAATAATCATGTAATCATCAAGGCAGCTTTGCACATCAATTTCGATACCATCTACTGCCAAGTCTACAGCGGCGATAATGGCGCTCTGGGTATTTTCTGGGTAGGTACCACTGGCACCTCTGTGAGCGAAAACTTTCATCATTGCTTATACCTGCGAGTCACTGACCATGTTTCATAAAAAGCGGCACTAATCACCAGTGCGCCGCCAATAAGGGTGCTAATTGAAGGTTGCTCATGCAAAATCAAAAAAGCGAAAAACGTACCGTATAGAGGTTGCAAACACGATATCAAACCAGCGGTTGAAGCTGATAAGTTTTTTAAACTTGCTGCAAACAGTGAATGCGGTGCTGCTGTAAAAATAACCCCTACAGTAATTAATAACAGCCAATTAATTGTATCAACTTGTAATGGCGGCACTTCTACAAAGGCGCATAACATAATGCAGGCGATCCACGTTTGATAAAGCATGGTTTGTGGGCCACCATATTGACTAAAATAACGCTTGTGAACGATATTCCTAAAAGCAAAAAAGAACGCTGATAATATACCAATTGCAATTCCTAAGGTTACATCATTGCCTAAGCTGGCATCAGGAATAAGTAAATAAATACCCAGCATCACCACCAAGGCGCTAAAAATATCCTTGAGCTGCGGTTTGCTGCCATGAAAAAAAGGCTCTAAAAACACCGTGATAACAGGGTAAGTAAAAAAGGCAATCATACCGACAGCAATACCTGCCAATTGCATGCCTGCAAAGTAGGTGAGCCAATGAATTCCGACAGTTACACCAAGTAATAAGGCTATAAGATAATCACGACGAGAGTGAAGCTTGATGGCTTTCTTTTGCAATGCGAGTAAGACCAGTAGCGCACAGCCTGCAATTGCTGTTCGGTAAACGGTAATATCTAATGCACTCAGGCTAACCAGCTTGGCGAATAATGCAGTACCACCAAATAGGAGTACTGCAATGTGTAAGTACATTAGGCTTTGTTTGTGCGCCTGCATTACAAACCTTATTATTGTTGTTATTAACTCTCTTTTTAACGGTAATCCTTTACTTTGTAAACTCCCCAAATGGGCTAATCCATTCGTTTAGTTCCAATATTTCCAACCTTGTAAGTAATAGTGCAGCACATTTGGCTCATCAAGTGTCGATACTTTTTCATTGCTAGCGCTAATGTCTGGAGTAAAAATAAACAGTTGTGCGTCATTTTCAGGGCGGTAATAGCGGGTGTTAACAGGCAATACTTGGTGGTTGCTACACATTAAGTTGCAAGCCATAACAAAGCCCCATTCACCAAAAGAAGGCACATTCAAGTGATAAGGCAAGGTATGAGCAAAGCCTGCAGCACTGAGCGTGTTGTTGATAGACCAAAATGCCTGTTTCGCAAAAAATGGACTGGTAGCTTGGGTTACCACAATACCGTTATTTAGCATTCGTGTTTTTACCAGTTGATAAAACTGCTGGCTATAAAGCCGTGCTAAATTGATTGCTTTTGGATCCGGTAAATCAATAAAAATAATATCGAACAGCTGTTCGCTTTGCTCAATAAAGACATAGGCATCTTGATGAATAACAGTCACTTTAGGGTCACTGAGTGAGTGCTTGTTAAGTGTTGTGAGGTTGTGATTAGTTTGCGCAAGCCTAGCGACTGCTGGGTCTAAATCGACGAGGGTAATAGACTCTACTTGCGGGTATTTCAAAAGTTCTCTCGCTGCTAAGCCATCGCCACCGCCTAAAATGAGAATACGCTTTGCATTGCCATGACGCACCATAGCTGGATGAATAAGCGCTTCGTGATAGCGATACTCATCAATCGATGAAAACTGTAAGCCACCGTTTAAATAAAGCCGAATATCATCTTTATGACGAGTCAGTACAATTTGTTGGTAGGGCGTTTGTTCTGAGTGTACAACACGGTCATCGTAGATTTGGCTTTGCCAAATATGGGTGAGCTGTTTACTGGCAAATAAACAAAGCACCAATATTGAGCTAACTAAAACAAGAGTGAGCCTCAGTACTTTTCGACGGTTTGGGCTGATATGGTCGATAAAGTACCACAGCAATAATAGCGCAATACTCAGATTCATTAAGCCAAAGCTTAGGGATGTTTTAAAAACCCCAAGCCAAGGTAAAAATAAAAAAGGAAACAGTAACGTCGCGAGCAGTGCACCAAAGTAGTCAATAGATAACACGTTGGCGAGGTTTGCTTTTAGCGCATAATGTTTTTCCATTAGGCGACTTAAAAGCGGAATTTCTAAGCCAATCAAAACCCCTATTAACGTGGTGAGTAAAATACTAATTGCTTGCAGTGGTAAGCCAAACGCATAACAGAAATACAGTAATGGCACACTCAAGCCGCCAAGTAGTGCAAGCAGTAGCTCAAAACCAATAAAATACACCAGCAATGGCTTATCAGGCACAAAACGCGAAAAATAAGAGCCAACTCCCATTGCCGCCATATATACGCCAATTGTCAGGGAAAATTGAGTGATGCTATCACCCAAAAAGTAGGCACCGGTAGTTGCAATCAGTAGCTCATAGATAATAGAGCAAAGGCCAGCAACAAAAATACTAAACAGTAAAATGTGGCTTTCGCGAATTGATTTATTTACCACCTGGGCCGCCTCGTGAACGGAAACCTGCACTACCAATACTTTGTTCACGTAATTGTTTATCAACGCTTATCGTGAGGTGGTGATAGGAGTAAACTTGCCAATCTTGCTCTTTGTCACCTTTGCCATATGCCAAGAAAGAAAAGAAGAGCACGGGTGCTAAAAACAGTAAGACAATAGGCCAAACTGAGATACGTGATTCCATTGCTTTTATAGCTTCAGGGTTTAACTTATTGATTGGCTTATAAGTGATATCAGTTCCTTCACGCTTTGCCTCTAAACGATGCAGCATTACAAACAGCGCTACACCGCCAATGAAACCAGAAATCCATAACAGCGGAAGCATGAAATTACTGTTACCTTTGATTGGAATAATACGAAATGTATAGCTGAAATGTTCGGCACGTTTATTTGGGCCGAAAGTACTGCTGACGTAGGCGCTATATTGTCCCTTTTTAGGGAAGTGAACATCGTGGTGAGTATAGTCACGGTACTCAGTCCATTTACCATCTGAATCGTGTCCGGTTTCAGCCCAAAGTTCATCAGAGTAACTAAATAAATAGTGACCATCAGGGTCAAAAATTTCGATATCAATGGCTTTCCATGAGTTTAAAGGCAGTCTGCCTTTTATTTCTAAGCGCATCATTTGGCCATCTTCTGGCACTGTAAATAGGTAGGCTTTGTCTTGTCCGTCGTAGTCTTTAAAGTTGCCATATTGGCCACTAATAAGTGGCGCTTGTAGATCTGCACGTATCACTAAGCAAACAACAAATGTGATAGTGGCAATTATAAAAAGCTTATAGATGTTCATCCATTACTCCATAAATAAGCTTAAATAGCGATAGTGATGATAACAGCTACACAGATTGCAATGCTGCTTTCAATAACCGCAACAGCGGTGTTTTTGTCGTGCATTGCTTGGTCGAGCGAAATTTTGCTAAAGATAATTTTATCAACGAGGTAACGCACAATTGGTAAAATTAAAAAGCCAAATAATGCGTCAATAAAGAATAAGCTTAAGCTCTGTTGCCAAGTATGAAAGCCACCAATGAGCGCATGACACAAGATAATAGCTAACGCCAACATGGTGCCAGAAAAGCTAAGTGCAACGGCTTTGTTGCCTTTTTCGAGCTGTTCGTGAAGATTAAAAGCAGTGAGGTGATCATAGCCTTTGGCAAAAATGATCAGCATTAGTTGCCCTAAAAAGTAAAACACAATGGCCGATAACCAGCTGCCTTCTCCGGTTAATGCGCCACCAATAATCAGTGCCGCGGCCATATAGTTTGCCGCTTGTACTAGGCCTACAGCCTCGTTTTGTTGGTTAATTAATTGCTCTTGGTTACAGAACAAACGCAGCAGTAATTTGTCATTTAAAATACGTGAGCAAGTCAGCAGCACCATACCTAATACGCTGTACAGTGATACATTCATTAAATCACTTAGCAAACCTTGGCTAGGTCCAGCTAAAACAAAGCCATAAATAATGGTAATTGCCCCTAAGTAGCCGCCAATAGATAAACCTAAAGCACTGTTGGCATTATCGGTTAACTGGCTGGTGGTGTTATAAGGGGTCGCTAAATTATACGATAGCTTTGCAAGGGCGATGATTGCAATGAACAGACCAATGTAGGCGCTGTTATAGGCCATAGTTGATAGGTAGTGGGTTAAGTTAATATCCATATAATTATGTTAGCTTGTTGTTATTTTCCGAAAATATTAACACAGAGTGTTTGTTGCAAAGAATATCAAAGCGTCATTTTTGGCAGAATTAATCAATTTCTTAAAAGTTTCATAGCTTTTGCCTGTCTCATTGTTAGGTTATGGGTTAAAATAACAACATAACCAACTAACAAGATAGTGAATGTCAAAACAGGATCCAAATCTCAGTCGAGAACAAGAAAAGTACGAAAACCCCGTCCCTAGCCGTGAGTTTATACTTACTCACTTAGAATCTCGCGCCAAACCAGCAAACTTCACACAACTTTGTGACGAATTACATGTGAATGATACAGAGCGTCAAATAGCGTTCAAACGTCGTTTACGTGCTATGGAGCGCGATGGTCAACTGTATTTCAATAAGTTTAAATGCTACGCATTGATAGATGAATCAGGCCTAGTTAAAGGCAAGGTCATTGGTCATCGTGACGGATTCGGCTTTTTAGAAGTTGAAGGTGAGAGTAAAGATTGGTTTATCGCAAAGCACCAAATGAATATGGTGTTGCACGGTGACATTGTGCTTGCTAAAGGCAATCGTAAAGGCTCAAGTGGTAAATGCGATGCACGTATCATTAAGGTACTGACCAATGAACGGGCCCCGATTGTTGGTCGCTATTTTGTTGAGCATGGTATTGCTGTTGTCGTGGCAGAAGACCCACGTATAACGCAAGATATTATGATACTACCGGGTAGTGAAAATGGCGCGCGCCACAACCAAATGGTGCAGGTGCAAATTACCCAAAACCCAAGCCGACATATGAATGCGGTAGGCAAAGTCACTGAGGTACTGGGTGAACACTTAGCACCGGGTATGGAAATTGAAGTTGCACTACGCAATCACGATATTCCCCACGTTTGGCCAGAAGCGGTTGAAAAGCAAGTTGCTCATTTAGGTGAGTTTGTTGATGAACAAGCTAAGCAAGGGCGTGTTGATTTACGTGACTTACCGCTGGTTACTATCGATGGTGAAGATGCTCGAGACTTTGATGATGCCGTTTATTGTGAGCGTAAACCATCAGGTGGTTGGCGTTTATGGGTAGCTATTGCCGATGTGTCGCACTACGTAGGTATGAATACGCCTCTGAATAAAGAAGCGATTGAACGTGGTAACTCAGTTTATTTCCCTGAGCAAGTTATTCCGATGCTGCCAAAAGTGCTATCGAATGGCTTGTGCTCATTGAACCCAGAAGTTGACCGTTTATGTATGGTTGCTGAGATGACGGTGTCAGAAGCGGGTAAGTTGTCTGGGTATAAATTTTACGAAGCGGTGATGAATTCACACGCTCGTTTTACCTACACTAAAGTGAATGCGATTTTACAAGGCGATGAAAAGCTGCGTGAAGAGTACGCCCAAATGGTGCCACATTTAACTGACTTACAGCAAATGTACATGGCACTTAAAGCTGCTCGCCAAGACCGTGGTGCGATTGAGTTTGAAACCTTAGAAACGCGCTTTGTGTTTAATGCACATCGTAAGATCGAATCAATTGTGCCTGTGGTTCGTAATGATGCACACAAACTTATCGAAGAGTGCATGATTTTAGCGAACGTATCGGCAGCACGTTTATTAGAAAAGCACGAGGCGAGTGCGCTTTACCGTGTACATGATGAACCAGATGCTGAAAAGCTTGGCTTTTTCAGAAACTTTTTATCAGAGCTTGGCATCGAAAGTGCGATTTCTGATGAACCAACACCAAAAGAAATCACCCAAGTGTTGGCAAAACTAGGCGACCGCCCAGAAGCTGAGCTTATTCAAACCATGTTGCTACGCTCGATGAAGCAAGCGGTTTATCAGCCTGATAATATTGGCCACTTTGGTTTAGCTTTACCGGCCTATGCGCACTTTACATCACCTATTCGTCGTTACCCTGATTTGGTAGTACACCGTGCAATCAAAGCAGTGCTTAAAGCACAAGGTCAGCAAACATCCGGTGAATATGCATACACTGATGACGAAGTTGATATTTTAGGTGAGCAGTGTTCAACCACTGAACGCCGTGCAGATGATGCAACTCGCGAAGTAGCTGATTGGCTCAAATGTGAATATATGCAAGACCATGTTGGTGACGAATTTGGTGGGGTGATCTCATCGGTGACTAACTTTGGTTTATTTGTGCGCTTAGACGACTTACAAATTGACGGTATGATCCATGTAACCAATTTAGGTAATGAATACTTCCACTACGATGGTGCTAAGCATTGCTTAATTGGTGAACAAACACACAGCGTTTTTCGATTAGGCGATAAAGTAACGGTTCAGGTTTCATCTGTAAGTCTTGATGAGCGACGCATAAATTTAGTGTTAGCCGGTGAAGCGCAACAAGACCGTTATGCGCGTCGTCGTAGTGCATCGTCAAAACCAAGTGTTCGTGCACAGCTTAAAGCAGGTAAAATTCCTGGTAAAAAAGCACAATCTAGCCGCCCTGAGGCAAAATCAGGCGACAAAGAGAACGAAAAACGTGGCAAGTCTTCTCCTTCTTCTAAAGGGCGAAAAAAGCCCAATAGTAAACAAGCTGATGCTGTAAAAGCTGGCAAGAAGAAGAGTAAGAAAAAAGCCACCAAAAAGGCAAAAAGACCGGGTAAGAATGCCCGCAAACAAAGTAGCCGAGGAGCAAATAATACGTGAGTAATGAATTAATTTTTGGTTTTCACTCAGTTGAAGCAATATTAGCAAAAGAGCCTGAGCGCTTTTTAGAAATATACGCTTTAAAAGGGCGTGAAGATAAACGTTTAAACCCGGTTATTGACCAAGCACGTAAATTCGGTATTTCTGTACAATTTATGCAGCGTAAAGCGCTTGATAACAAAGCAAATGGTGAGCAGCACCAAGGCATTATCGCTAATGTAAAAGCGGCGCGTATGTATAACGAAAAAGATCTTGATGAGATCATAGCCCGTGAAGAAACGCCTTTCTTATTGGTGCTTGATGGCATAACTGATCCGCATAATTTAGGTGCATGTTTACGTAGTGCTGATGCTGCTGGCGTACACGCGATCATCGTTCCTAAAGATAAATCTGCAAAACTCAACGGCACAGCGCGTAAAGTAGCGTGCGGTGCAGCCGAAACAGTGCCATTGGTACAAGTCACTAATCTTGCGCGTACGTTACGTGAAATTAAAGACGCAGGTGTCTGGGTTGTTGGCACTGCTGGTGAAACTGATACTGAGTTATTCGATGCAAATCTAACTGGGCCAATGGCTGTTGTTATGGGGGCAGAAGGTGATGGTATGCGCCGCCTTACTCGTGAGCATTGTGATCTATTAGTTAAAATCCCAATGGCTGGTTCGGTATCTAGTTTAAATGTGTCAGTTGCGACCGGTATTTGTTTATTTGAAGTGTTACGTCAGCGTAATGCAACGCAAATCTAACTACCGCGAAAATTTTAGACACAAAAAAAGCCGATGATACATCGGCTTTTTTGTATCTAATAGTTTAGATTAGATTTTTGCGAAAGCGCCTTGTAGTGGTGGTACTACTTGCTTCTTACGGCTTAATACGCCATCTAACCAAACGCGACCATCTTCTGATTTAGCATCATAGGCAGCTTCGATTACTGATACGTCATCAGACGAAATTAGCATTTCTGAGCCTTCTTTCATGATATCAGTTAACAGTAGTAATACTGAGTGTCGACCGCCTTCTTCTTTAAGCTTTGCGATGTCAGCTTCAAGGTCTGCTTTGATTTCATCAAATACAGCAAGGTCGATAACTTCTAGCTGGCCAATACCTACTAGCTTACCGTTCATGTTGAAGTCTTTAAAGTCACGCATAACTAAATCACGTGCTGGAGTGCCTTCAACAGCTGATTTAACCTTGAACATTTCCATGCCAAGCTCTTTGAAATCTTCGATGCCAGCGATTTCAGCAAGTGCTTCAACACACTTGATGTCTGCCGTTGTACATGTTGGTGATTTAAAGATCACAGTGTCGCTTAAGATAGCGCATAACATGATGCCAGCGATATCTTTTGGAATTTCTACGTTGTAGAAGTCATACATCATTTTGATGATAGTGTTTGAACAACCAACTGGGCGGATCCAACACTCAAGTGGTGTTGACGATGTTAAGTCGCCTAGTTTGTGGTGATCAACAACACCCACAACACGTGCTTCATCGATGTCATCAGGTGCTTGTGTTTTTTCTGTGTGGTCAACAATATAAACGTCTTCGCCTGCATAGCTAAGTTTTAGCTCAGGTGCTTCGAAACCGAATTTATCTAGAATAAATTGTGTTTCAGGCGATACTTCACCTAAACGCGTCGGGATCGCAGGTTCATTGATCTGGTTTTTTAAGTAAGCAAGCGCAATTGCACCGCAAATTGAATCTGAATCAGGGATCTTATGACCCACTACATACATTGACATTGACGGAACTCCTTTAAATTTGGCGGATATTTTAGCAAAGTATCGACAGATTGATACATAACAGACATGAAATTTTGTTGATCAATTACAACTGCCAATTAATGCCCTTTTTGGTTACACTTTAAGATATTGAAAACTGAGGAAGATACTGATGCGCTTGAGCCGAAAAGCATGGAATAATGTGGTGATTATTTCGATGCTATTGATGATTTTTTTCTTCAATGGCCTCCATAAAAAGCTCAATACACAGCCCGTTGAAGAAGGAGTACAAGCATTACTCCCACAGCAAAGCTTCATTTTGGCAATGGCCTTTCCTGAATTTAAAATTGAGCGTATCGGCACCTCTTGGCGTAGCCAATCACTGCAAGAAAACACATGGCAAGGCGATGAGCAGCAGCTCGAGCAACTTGTTGAGCTGTGGCAGCATCAGCAACTAACTATTGCCAGTCTTCCTGTTAGTAAAATTTCACAGACGTCGGCTGATTATGTTGCTTCAGTGTGGTTAGCCGGGGAGCAGTTGCCTGCAGTGTACCAATTGTACAATATAGATCAGCAATACTATTTATTAGATAAGCGATTACAACGGGTATTTGAGCTTGAACAAGCTGATGCAGCTAAGTTATTTCCGTTATATCCGTTTTAAGAGAGTCACAGATGCCTGAATTACCAGAAGTTGAAGTTAGCCGTTTGGGAATAACGCCGCATGTGCTTAACCAAACAGTGACCAAAGTAAATATTCATAACGCCAGTATGCGTTGGCCAGTGCCTGATGATGTATATCAATTACAAGGACTTAAAGTTACTTCAGTGGAGCGCAGAGCAAAATATTTATTACTTGGTTGTGAGCTAGGTAGTGTAATTTTGCACCTAGGTATGTCGGGTAATTTACGTGTTGTGGGTGCTGATGAACCATTAAAAAAACACGATCATATTGAATTTATTTTAGCCTCCGGTAAAGCATTAAGGCTGAACGACGCGCGTCGATTTGGCGCTTGCTTATGGCAAGCGCCAGGTGAATGCCATACTTTGCTGACCAAGCTCGGACCAGAGCCGCTAACAGATGAGTTTACTGCAAAGCGTGTTTACGAGCAGTCTAGAAATAAAAAAGTACCTATTAAACAGTTTGTTATGGATAACGCTGTGGTGGTTGGCGTGGGTAATATCTATGCCAATGAGTCGTTATTTAAGGCTGGAATTCATCCTAAACGAGAAGCTGGCAAGGTGTCTTTAAAGCGTTATCAGCAATTAGTGCCTAATATTAAAGAAACACTTGCTGCAGCTATAACGCAAGGCGGCACAACGTTAAAAGATTTTGCCCAAAGTGATGGTAAGCCTGGTTATTTTGCCCAGCAATTGCTGGTTTATGGTCGTAAGGGTGAGCCATGTGTAAATTGTAAAGAACCATTAAAAGAAATTAGATTAGGACAAAGAAGCACAGTGTATTGTTCTAATTGTCAAAAATAACAATGAACCCTTCATCTATGTAGTATTGCAACAGGTAGCAAGATAGAGACAGGCTTAAGGAATGAGAAGGTTGTATGCTATTAAACAAATACGTCATAGGATGTGTGTACTTGGCGGCACTGGTAGGTTGCTCTAAAGAACAACCTCAAGTTATCGTTGAAGAAGTGGTCACTGCTGAGGTTAAGCAGTTTGATGTGCCTCTGTATGGGAATTACGTGGCACGCACAGATGCTTCGCTTGATGTTGAAGTGCGAGCGAGGATTACTGGTTTTGTGCAAAGCGTTGAGTTTGTTGAAGGTAGCTGGGTAAACGAAGGTGATTTACTCTATACCATAGATGATAGGCCTTACCGGGCTAAGCTTAATCGCGTTAAAGCTGCACTACAAAAAGACCAAGCGGCGCTTGCTAAAGCAAAGCGAGATGTTACCCGTCTAAAACCCCTTTACGAGCAAGACGCAGCAAGCCAACTCGACTATGACAATGCAATTTCTATTCAAGAGCAAGCGCAAGCGTCATTATCAGCAACCCAAGCTGAACTTGAAGAAACTAAGCTAGATTTAGAATATACCCGTATTACGGCACCAATTAGCGGCATGGTTGGCAGCTCTGAAGCCGATCTTGGTGCTTTGGTCGGCAGTAATGGTATTTCACTCCTTACCACCATTCAGCAAATAGACCCTATTTTCGTTAATTTTAATATGTCGGCACTTGATTACTTGAATGCCAAGCGGCGCATGACCAGCATGATGGAGCAGCTACAAGCCGAGCAAAAGGGCAAGGCGCTAGAAGGCTTTGTACGTATTTCTTTGCCTGATGGCAGCGAGTATCGATATTGGGGCGATGTGAGCTTTACTGATCCTAAAATCAGCCCTAAAACTGGTACTTTCAAAGTTCGGGCAAAACTGCCTAACCCAAACAGTGAATTGCTACCTGGGCAATATACAAAAGCACGCATTAAATTATCAGAGCTAACTGATGCTATAGTCGTTCCTGAGGAAGCTACACAAGTAGAACAGGGCGGTATTTATGTGATGGTCGTGCTTGATTCAGGTGAGATAGAGCGGCGCTTTATTGTCGTTGAACATTACGGTGAACAGGGAATTGTTGCCAGCGGTGGCTTGAGTGCTGGTGAGCAAGTAGTGGTTAAAGGTTTGCATCGCATTCGCCATGGCCAGCAAGTTAAAGCTATTTCTTTAGAAGAGTTTGAAAAACGCCAAATAACGCCTAACACTGACAATATTCCACTGGCGCCAGATAAACCAAACAAACAAGATGATGAAAAAAATCAGCAGGGAGCTTAACTATGTTTTCGCACTTTTTTATCAAGCGCCCAGTGTTTGCTATCGTTATTTCGTTAGTTATTTTACTTACAGGTTTGGTCTCGCTTTTTACCCTACCGATTGATCAATACCCAGATATTGCTCCGCCGTCGGTTAAAGTGTCTGCTTCATTCCCTGGCGCAACGGCAGAGACAGCATCTGAGTCAGTAGCCATTCCTCTTGAGCAAGAATTAAATGGCACACCGAATATGTTGTATATGGAGTCAAAGGCCACTAACTCTGGCAGCGTTGGAATTACACTCACCTTTGATGTTGGCACCGATCCTGATCTCGCTCTTGTTGATGTGCAAAACACGGCAAGCCAAGCTGGCAGTAATTTACCGGTTGATGTGCAAACTGAAGGGGTGAATGTCTCAAATGAAAGTTCGGTTGAGCTATTGAAACTGGCACTGACCTCTGATGACCCTCGCTATGACGAAATCTATTTGAGTAACTACGCTAGCATCAATGTTGAGGCGGCTTTAAAGCGTGTGCCGGGGGTTGGTAAAGTGCGTAACACCGGCTCGCGTTCGTATGCTATGCGGGTCTGGTTAAAGCCTGATATTTTAGCGGGCTACGAGTTAACCGTGAATGATGTGACCGCAGCAATCAAAGCACAAAATAAAGAGGCCGCTGCAGGGGAGATTGGCGCTCAGCCAATGAGCGATGCAATTAAGCTTAACTTTCCGGTACGAGCGCAAGGAAGGCTTAATAAGGTTGATGAATTTAATAATATTATGCTGCGAGTTAACAGCGACGGCTCGATGATCCGCTTGCGTGATGTTGCACGGGTTGAGCTTGCTTCATCGGCTTATACTTTAAATTCAAAACTAAATGAACAGCCAGCAACTATTTTGCAGGTTTATATGTTGCCCGGCTCCAATGCATTAGCTGTAACAGAGCGTGTTAAAGCCGAAATGGATCGCTTGAGCGCGGCTTTTCCTAAGGGCGTGAAGTGGCAATTATTTTATGATGCCTCTGAGTTTATCAAACTGTCGATTAATGAGGTGATCAATACTCTTATTCAAGCTTTGATCTTAGTGATCTTGGTGGTTTATTTATTTTTGCAAAACTGGCGAACTACCTTGATACCAGCTTTAGCTGTGCCGGTGTCTATAATTGGTACTTTTATCGCCCTTGCTGCATTTGGTTTTACTATTAATAATGTCAGTTTATTGGCCATGGTCTTGGCGATAGGCATAGTCGTTGATGATGCTATTGTGGTGGTCGAAAGTGTTGAGCGGTTGATCAATGAGCAAAATATGGATGTTGTTGCTGCGACTAAGCAAGCGATGACAGAGCTTTCTGGGGCAATTGTTGCAACTTCCTTAGTACTTGCCGCGGTGTTTGTACCTGTGTCGTTTTTAGCAGGTATTACAGGCATCATGTATCGAGAGTTTGCGATTTCAATTACGGTTGCGGTGCTTATTTCAACCTTAGTTGCTTTAACCTTGAGCCCCGCTTTATGTGCGGTTTTCTTAAAACCTAGCTCCCCCTCAAACAATAAGATATTTGTTAAGTTTAATACCTGGCTTGAAAGTGTGGGTAAAAAATATACATGGCTTGTTAAGGTATGCTCAAAAAAAGCAAAACGTAGTTATATTGGTTTTTTTATTATGGTAGGAGGCTGCTATTTTGTGTTTAGCCAACTACCTAGCAGCTTTATGCCGCAAGAAGATCAAGGGCGCTTTTTTGTTGATATTACTTTGCCAGATGCGGCAACGGTTTCACGTACTAATGAGGTAATAAGTAAAGCAAACCAATTTGTTATGAACCATGCTGGGGTTGCTTATTCATTCACGTTAGCAGGGGAAAACCGCCGTGCTGGGAGTGCGCAATCACATGGTCAAATGGAAGTTATTTTACAGCCATGGCAAGTGCGTGCAGAACAAGGTTTTAGTGTTACAAGTGTGATGAATGATATTCGCAAACAACTGTATGCTATCCCTGATGCGGAGTTTAATGTGTTTCAACCCTCAGCAGTTGCAGGGCTTGGTTCCGGATCTGGTGTAGAGTTCGCATTACAAGAAAAAACGGGTGGCAACTTAACTAGTTTGGTTGAATCGCTAGAGGTACTGCTCGCTAACTTAAATAACCGTCCTGAAGTTGCTAAAGCAAGTAGCTCATTGCGCGGCTCAGTACCTCAGCTGTTTTTAGAGCTAGATAGAGAAAAAGCCATGGCATTAGAAGTGCCGATTGCGGATGTCTACAGTACCATGAAAGTACTCACAGGTTCTTCAACCATCAACGATTTTAACTTATTTGGCCGGGTTTATCGGGTTAAAGTCCAAGCCGAAGATGAATTCAGAGCACGCCCTGAAAACCTCAATGAATTTTATGTGCGTTCAAAGAATGGCGCTATGGTGCCATCAAATGTGCTTGCTAAACTTAATTTAACAACCGGTCCTTCTGCGATAAACCGTTTTAATATGTTTACTAGTGCGATGGTGAATGTATCGCCTGCTGAGGGTTATGCATCGGGTGATGTAATTAACGTGATCAAAGAAGAAATGGCAAAGCTACCACCTAACCTTGGTTATGAATGGACCGGTTTAACCTATCAAGAAATTCGCTCATCGGGTCAGCTTGGTATCGCGATAACTCTTGCTATCGTGTTTGTATTTTTATTTTTAGCAGCGCTCTATGAAAGTTGGAGCTTGCCGTTTGCTGTACTACTAATAAGCCCCATTGCCATGTTAGGGGCCTCTGTATTGACCTTAATGACGGGGCACGAAAATAACTTATTTTTTCAAGTTGCCTTTATTGCTTTGATAGGCCTTGCTGCTAAGAACTCTATATTGATTGTTGAAGTAGCAAACCAGCTTTATCAAGAAGGCATGAATGCCACTGATGCCGCGATAGAAGCGGCCCGTTCACGGTTTCGACCTATTTTAATGACCGCAGCCTCTTTTGTACTTGGTGTTTTGCCTTTAGTACTAGCATCTGGCCCCGGAGCAGTTGGTCGGCAGTCGGTATCTATGCCTATTTTAGGAGGTATGTTATTAGCAAGCTCTATCGGCATCGTTTTAGTGCCACTGTTTTTTATTACCGCAGCACGCTTTGTAAAAAAACAGCAAACACCAGCGGCCTATAAAGCATTAGTAAAGGAGCAAGTTGATGCATAAACTGTTGCCATTGCTTTGTTTCGCTTGCATTCAAGGTTGTGCTGTAGGGCCTGATTTTGAAGTACCTGAACATAGTGAAGTTGTTAATTTTATGGGGATAACAGCTACGCCTCAGTCGGAGGCTTTAGCAGGCTGGAAGCAAATTTATAGCGACCCTCATTTGCAAAAGCTGATTAGCCAAGCGCTGATCAATAATCAAGATATGTTAATTGCACAATCGAAAATTATTGAAGCGCGTGCTCGGTATCGGATTGCTGATGCAGCCTTATGGCCTGATGTGAATGTAGGTCTCACCTCGGAGCGGGAAGAAGAGCTTAATAGCAGTCCAGAAAACACGTTTGATTTAAAAGGTTACTTAAGCTGGGAGCTAGATTTATTTGGCAGCAACCGACGCGCAAGCGAAGCCGCACTGGCAAATTATTATAGCCAAGAACAAGCTAGAACTGCATTGCAGTTAGCCTTGATTGCTGATGTAGCGCAGCAGTTTTTTGCCCTCAAAGAAGTTGAAGAGCAATTAAAGATCAGCCTGAGTACAATTAAACTTCGCGAGAAAGAGCTTGAAATTGCGCGTATTCGCAAAAAGGGCGGCATTATTTCTGGGCTAGAGCAGCGCCAAGCTGAAGTTGAACTTGAATCAGCGAAGGTTAAAATCCCACCTTTGCAGCATAATGAAAGGCGCATTACTAATCAGTTGAAGTTCCTAATTGGTGATGCCAATGCCGATGTGCAAGGTGGCAATGAGTTATCTGTGCAAACCCTTCCTAAGCAACTACCAACAGGGTTACCTAGCGAGCTTCTAAAACGCAGGCCAGATGTGCAGCAAGCAATGTATCAATGGCAAGCGGCAATGGCTGAGATTGGTGTCGCAAAAGCAGCGTTATTTCCAAAACTTAATTTGTATGCTGAACTTGGCAGTGAAAGTACTGATTTTAGTGATTTGCTCGCCAGTAATTCGCAGGTTTGGCTGTTAGGTTCAGAGTTGTTAATGCCAATATTCAATATGGGACGCAATCAGGCAAATTTAACGGTAGCGGAACAGCGGGCATACCAGGCCAGTATTAAATATCAAAAAACAGTGCTGGTGGCACTGCAAGAAGTGAGCAATCAGCTATCTAATTATCAGTCGGCAGAGCAAAGCTATGATGCGCAACGGAGTTTGGTGCTCAGTAGTCAAGATTACTATCGATTAGCACGTCTTAGGTATAGCAATGGTGTTGCCAGTTCCCTTGATTTAATGGATGCGCAGCGTCAGTTATTTTCGGCAGAAATCGCCTTATCACAAGCGAAAAATGATCGCTTACAAAGCTTAGCAACCCTCTATAAAGCTCTTGGTGGCGGATGGTATGAATTGAGCGATCAGGAATTAGAAAAAGAAAAGGTGGTTGATTAATTTAAAGAGCATGCTAAAGCATGCTCTTTAAAGTTTATAACTCAAATGGTGCTACACCCACCGCTTTCATCTTGTAGCCAACTTGAGCAATGTCACCAGACCAAGTTTCTGTGCTGATAACACCTGTCACTACAATCGCATCGTATAGGCTCTCGATTGGTACACCGCCTTTGATGGTGACATGCACAATTTGATTTGGCGGTGGCGGCGGTACATGAATACATGCACCGAAATAAGGTACGAGTAAAAATTCAGTGATCACTTCGCTGTCACCTTCAAGTGGCACAACAAAGCCTGGTAAACTCACTGATTTACCATCAAGTTCTTTAACTACTGGCGCATCAAGGTCAGGTTGAACCCAGTTTTGCTCGCTACCTTCATGGTTTGCTTGTGCTTGAGTGTCGATTTGTACATGACCTTTTGGAATTAAATCTTCCCAGAAGATTTCTTTTGGAGCGCCAGCATTAGCAGCTACACACACGAATAATGCGACTAAAGCGACGAATTTTCGAAAAAACGGCATAACATTCCTTAAATTTTAATACTCATGCCATCAGCAAGAGAGTAGAAATACGCGCGGGTTGCAGGAATTAACCCAACAATAAAGCCTGCGACCATTATCGCAGCTAATAACATGAGTTCATAGGATGACAATAAAGCTATATTTAGGCTTATTCCGGCATGACTTTGCAAGTAATCTGCGCCGAGCAACATTAAAGCATAGAACAAAGCGGTGCCAACAACACAGCCGAGCCCTGTTATGAGTAAAGACTCGACACTGATCAAAGTGAAAATATGCCATGGTCTGGCCCCTACAGAGCGCAAAATAGCAAGCTCCCTGCGGCGTTGATTAAGGCTAGAAAGGAGACTCGTTAACATGCCAAGTAAACTGATCAGTACCACCACAATAGAAAATAACAGCAAGATTTTTTCCACGATAGAAAGCATTTCCCATAGTTCACGCAGGGTAACACCTGGCATGATGGCAAGCAGTGCTTCATCTTTGTATTGGTTGATATTACGACGCACTTGTAAGGTATAAAGCGGTGAATCAAAGCCAAGTAAAAAAGCGGTTATTTGTTTTGGTGTACCAACGAGATCAACATCATCATGATGGTCGTGGTCGTGGTCGTGGTCGTGGTCGTGGTCGTGGTCGTGGTCGTGGTCGTCTGTAGCAGTTAGGGCTGGTTCATGCTGATGCGAATGGCTGCCATGAATTACGTCAATTGCAGCTAGCGGAATATGCAATGTTTTATCAACAGGTGTACCTGTTGGCTTTAAAATACCGACCACTTTAAATGGATTATCGTCATGATTATGAAAGCTGGTATTGCCCATACCATGAGCAATCACCACTTCATCGCCTAGCTGATAACCTAAGGTATTGGCAACCTCTGCACCTAATACCACTTCAAACAAATGATTAAATGCATGACCTTGTGAAAAGCTTAGCTGCTGCTTTTTAGCAAAGCGATAGTGCTCAAAATAGTCTTTATTTGTTCCAAGTACAGCAAGACCTTTATGGCTGTCGCCTAGCGACATAGGAATAGCCCATTTAACACCACGTTGTTCAGTGATGTATTGGTAACTTTTCCAGCTCACGCCATTGTTAGCATGACCAATACGAAACACCGAAGATAGCAACAGTTGAATGTCACCGGTACGAGCACCGACAATTAAATCAGTGCCCGAAATTGTATTACTGAAGCTACTTTTAGCATCAACTCGAACGCGCTCAATCGACATTAGTAACATTACGCTAATGGCTATTGTAAATAATGTGAGTAGAGCGCTGGCCTTACGGTTTAATAAACTTTTTACGGCGAGTTTAACGAGTAGCATGTGTACCTCCTTGTAAATCGACAAGGCTGATACTACGGCTAAATAGTGTTTGTAGAGTTTCATCATGGCTAACAAACACCAGCGTGCTGTTAGCCGCCCTTGCTTGCTCAAATAACAACTTTACAAAAGCTTGGCGATTTTGCGTGTCGAGTGCTGAAGTTGGTTCATCTGCAATGATAATTTCAGGGCTGCCAATAAAGGCTCGTGCTGCGGCAACTCTTTGCTGCTGACCAATACTAAGCTCAGCCACGGCTTGATGTTGCAGGGTATCGTTTAGTCCTAGAGCGCTGAGTAAGCGGCTTGCCTCTGCTGTTATTGTTGTACTATTTTCTAATGCTTTTTTTTGCCTTTGCTTTGAAAACTGGCACCCCAAGGTCACATTTTCAATAGGCGATAAATAAGGGAGTAAATTAAAGTTTTGAAAAATGTAGCCTATATGATCGGCACGAAAACGGTCTCGTTTACTATTATTAAATTGGTTTATCGCTTTACCGAGGAGTTCGATACTCCCTTGTGTTGGCACTGTAACACCAGCGAGCAGTGATAATAAAGTTGATTTACCACAGCCACTCGGGCCGTGAAGAAAAACATGTTCGCCTTGATCAATATGTAATTCAGTAATATTGATCGTTGGCTCAGGTTGTTTTGTGTGCCACTTGAATAGCACGTTTGCAAGCGTGATCATAACGACCTATCAATTGTTACCATCGCCAGTAATTTAAATTTCTACGCATTTTAAAGTTACGAATAAAATTACGTGGTTTTGGCTTAAGTGCTGGATTGCTCAATAGTAATTCATTGCTTGCAGCAAGTACACGTTGACTCGATAAGCCGTCCTGATACGGGTGTAACTGTTGGCAAAAGTGTTCAATTTTAGCCATTAATTCAGGTGGTCGTGTGAAAGCATAATCAATTGCCTCAGTTAGCTTATCGGCATCAGTGATATCTATAAGGTGTTCTCCAGGTGCTTGGTTACAAAAAGTCACGACAGGTTTTCTTTGTAAGATAAACATAAGCAATATAGAGGAAGTATCACACAGCATGACATCCGCCGCTTGCAACAGCGGTAATACATTATCTGTCTCTACAAAGGTTAGATTTTCGTTTTGTAGAGCCTTGTATTTATCAACAAGCTCGCTTGGCATTTTTGGGTGGAATTGCATTAAAATTCGCCACTTACCTTGCTCACTGTATGCTTTAATTTGTTCGTATAATCTAGGTGCTAGAGAGAGGCGCTTTGAGAAAGTTGAACAAATCAATAACGTTTTTCTGTCGTCATCTGGATTTCTGTAAGGATTGTTTTCAATTTCATTAAAATAAGGATCGAGTGTTGGCCAACCAGTTTCTTTTACTTGGAAAAAGCCATATTTTTTAGCTAAAGCTTGGAAAGGAGCTGTAGTGTTTGGGCCTTGAGTACAATACAAATCAAAGCAACCTCTGATTTTAAAATGGTCATTTTGGCCTTTACTGTTTAACTTTCCTGCATCAAATCCATGAAATACGCCAACTTTAACGCCAGGTATAAAAGTGGGGATAATGTTAGAAGGTGCAAAAAGCACATCGGGTTGCCAATCGTGTATAGCCTTAACGCTATCTAAGGTTTGCTCACTTTTATCAAGAAAGTCACGATTTACACTCTTGCCATGTAAAAACCACTTAACCTCACCGCCACGCGCTAAAATCTCCCGTTGTAATGGGCGCAAAATCGCGTACGAATAGTTTTGCGAAATATACATTAAGTATTTTTTTTCTTTTGTAGCTGCTAAGTAATCCAAGAAAACCTCCTATTGCGAGGCAATATTATAACGAAATATTGTTTATGACAGCAAAATTGCAGAATAATTAAGTTTTTATTGTATTTGGTGCGGTCAATTGTAAGTAGATAATCGGGCAGTGATTGAGCTTTCAAGGCGTCTAGATTATTATAGGCGGCCATAACCCCAATCCCATACATGTGCTCACAAGAGCATGCCAAATACTTTCGGAGATAGCATGACTAGCTATAAAGTTTTAGACGTAAACGATGATTTACCGATCCGTACTAAAGGTGCAGTACACAGCGGTAAAGTGCGTTCAGTTTATTGGTTAACTGATGAAGACAGCGCTCGTTTAATTAATGAAAAAGGTTATCAAGTTCCAAAAGGAACTGAGCTAGCTATTATGGTTATTTCTGACCGTATTTCTGCGTTTGATTGTATTTGGCAAGGTGAAAACGGTTTAAATGGTGTGCCAGGTAAAGGCATTGCATTAAACTCAGTGGCATCTCATTGGTTTAAGTTATTTGATAAAGCAGGTCTTGCTGGTAATCATATCGTTGATATTCCTCATCCTTATGTATGGATTGTACGTAAAGCAAGCACTGTAAAAGTAGAAGCTATTGCGCGCCAATATATTACTGGCAGCATGTGGCGTGATTATGCAAAAGGCACCCGTAATTTCTGCGGTATTGATTTACCAGAGGGCTTAGCTGCGAATCAAAAGCTAGATGAAGTGTTAATCACGCCATCAACGAAAGGCATTATCACAGGTGTTGCTGACATTCCTGAAGTAGATGATGTGAACATTACCCGTGAAAACATCACGAATAACTTAGCTGTTTTTAACTTTAAGTCTGAAGATGATGTTGCTAAATATGAGCAATTACTTGTTGAAGGCTTCAAGCTGATTAGTGATGAACTTGCACAGCTAGACCAAATCTTTGTCGATACTAAATTTGAATTTGGTTATGTTGAAGATATTGATGGTTCAGATAAGCTTATCTACATTGATGAAGTGGGCACGCCTGATTCATCACGTATTTGGGATGGCCCAGCTTACCGTGACGGTAAAATCATTGAAAACTCAAAAGAGGGTTTCCGCCAGTTATTAATTAATAACGTGCCAGACAGCGATGTGTTATTAAATAAAGATCGTATGGGCGAGCGTGAGCAGCTTGCTAAAGACTACACCTTGCCAGAATCAGTGATGCTTGAAGTGTCTGATACCTACGTTGGTATTGCGAGTAAAATTATTGGGCAAAAAATCACTATTCCAAGCGATCCACGAAGTGAAGTCATCGCTATATTAGATAACGATTACGGCTTAATTAAGCACGATTAATTGCTGTTTTTAACTTAGTTATGCTCTAAGTTAATATTATTAAAGCCAAGTTGGTTTTCTAGTAAAACTGCTTGGCTTTTTTCTTGCTTTTCATACCTTCTCTCATTAACTTAAGCTAAGATTAATCTATACTTATTAGCAAACTAAGCTAAGCAAGGTTCAATTATGACGTTTTTTGCGCACTGTGCTCGCACGGTATGTTCTTTTGTATTTATGTGCTGCGCTGCGAATGTATTTGCAGCGGATATTTCATTTACCGTTCGAGATCAATTTGGTGAGCCTTTAGCCGATGCTGTAATTGAATTACAAGGTAATAAAAATTTAGCGCACACGCAGTTGCCTGTCGCAGTGATGGATCAGGTTAATAAGCAGTTTTCACCTAATGTATTGGTAATACAGCAAGGTCAGTCTGTTGATTTTCCTAATAGTGATAATATTCGCCATCATGTTTATTCTTTTTCAAGCGCTAAACCTTTCAATATTAAGCTATATGCTGACCGTCCAGAAAAACCAGAGTTATTTGATAACGCCGGGGTGGTAGTCCTAGGCTGTAATATTCACGATTCTATGGTGGGTTATATCTATGTAGCAAATGGCGCTAATACACTAAAAACAGCACAAGATGGCAAAGTACAATTAAAAGATATTTCAGTTCCAACGAATATAACGATTTGGCACCCAAACCAAGCAAGTGAAATTAATAAAAAATTATCAGTCACTGTAACTGAACAAGCAGCTGATATTACAATTGAAACAAATGCACCTGCACCGCGTAATACGTTTGGTGAGATGTTTAAGGCAGATAATGATACATAGTTTAAGAGGGCGGATCATAGCCTTATGCGTAAGCCTCGTTTTATTAACTAGTTTAGTCAGTTTAGCGAGCTCTTGGTGGTCGACTAATCGGTTTAATGACCAAAAGTTACGTGAAGATATTAATGTCGCTGAAAATGTTTTTAAGCAATATTTAAGTGCTAAAGAAAGCCTGCTATTAACGGCTGCAAAGGTACTCACAGCAGACTTTGGTTTTAAACAAGCTATTGCTACCCAAGATGCTGATACCATTAGCAGTGTATTGAATAACCACAGTCGTCGAATAAATGCTGATTTGATGTTGCTCATTGATTTATCTGGGCAATTGGTCTCTGCAAATACTGAATTTAACCATACACCTGATGAGTTTTCTGCACTGATGAATGAATTGCTCATTAATGCAGAGCAATCTAATTTTATTGTTCTTGATCAAACCCTATACCAAGTTATCTTATTGCCGGTACGTGCGCCTCGTACTGTTGCCTACAGTTTAGTGGGCTTTGAAATTAATGACCTTGTTGCTGCAGAGCTAAAAAACCTTACCACAATGGATGTGAGTTTTATTGGTGAAGATGATGGTGTTGTAGAGACCTCACTAACCAAGCAACCTCAAACTAATTCAGTATTAGCGCATTTTAATAATGAGACAACGCAACGTATTTTTGGTGAAAAGCCGGTTTATAGAAATCGACTGGTTGAACTGCCATCCTTGCCCGGGCACATAGTCTCAGTGCTGTTAAGTGCTGATTTAACCCAGAGTTATCGTGAGTTTGAACAGCTATTTTTCACCATTATTGTGCTTGCTGCGATTACGGTTGTGATAGGCGTATTGACCAGTGGGATTTTGGCTAAAAACCTCACGACACCGCTTTCAAAGCTAACCTTACTTGCTCAGCAATTTGCTCGTGGCAATTATAAAGCTGAATTTGTAGGTAAAAAGCAAAGCAGCGAAATCACCACGTTAGTCGATGCCTTTAACAACATGGGTAACGACATCAAAGAGCGTGAACAGCAAATAAGTTTTCAAGCTAGCCATGATTCATTAACTGGCTTTTATACCCGTTCTGCGATGTTAGAAAACATGGAGAACTTGTTTGCTGAAGGCGCTGAATACACACTCGTTGCCATAGATATAAGAGGTCTTCGTCATATCAATGATAAATTAGGCCCGCGTATTGGTGATGATTGTTTAAAAGCAGTTGCTGAGCGTATTGGTGAATACTCGGCACATCATAATGGTGAGAATGCTCGGATTGGCGGCGATGAATTTTTAACCTTACTTCCTGCAGATGAAACTAAGCAGTTTAAAGATGCAGTAATGAAGCTTGTTGCTCAGTTACAGGCTGGCTACTTAATTCAAGGCTTAAATATTACTTTACGCTTTAGTGTTGGGGTGGTGCATTGCCTTTCACAGAATGTCAGCCCTGAGGACTTAATGCGTCGCTCGTTAATTGCTGTTGATACCGCATCTTGCGAGCATAAAACTATTCATTATTATCAAGAAGGTGAAGACGAAGAGCACCTTGAGCGCCTTGCAATAATCGATGAACTTAAACAAGCCCTCGTTGATGATGATGGCCAGCTTTTCATGACCTATCAACCAAAACTAAATATTAAAACCAATTGCATTGATAAAGTTGAGTCATTAATTCGTTGGCAGCGTAAAGATGGTCAGTGGGTTTCGCCTGAGCTGTTTATTGATTTAGCAGAACAATCAGGGGTGATTGTGGAGCTAACTTCTTGGGTTGTAAAAACAGTGGTGTCTCAAGTTGCTGCATGGCAACAGCAAGGTGTTACCATGCAGGCTGCAATTAATGTCTCTGCACAAGATATAGCATACCCTAGCTTTTACTCTCACCTTGCTAAACAACTTGAGAAACATGATGTTAATGGGCGTTTAATTACGATTGAGCTCACAGAGCGAGATATGATTGAGAACGAAGATCAAGGCATTAAGGCACTCGAAAATCTCAAAACCTTGGGTGTTAAAATCTCGTTGGATGACTATGGTGTAGGGCAAACATCTCTCGGGCGCTTAAAGTCATTACCGATTGATGAGCTAAAGCTTGATAAGTGTTTTATTTTGCAATTAGATCAGTCACGACAAGATCAATACATAGTGCAATCTACAGTTACTCTAGGTCACCAGCTGGGTTTTTCGGTTGTAGCGGAAGGCGTTGAGAACAAAGAGTCACTGGATATTTTAGTGCAAAATAAATGCGATTATGCACAAGGCTATTACTTAAGTAGACCACTAAAATCAGAGCAGTTTTTGCAGTGGTTAGAGGTGTACAATGAAGCGTCTTAATTGGTTGTTTGGGTTAATTTGCCTTGCTTTTGCAAGTTCAGGGCTCGCAGCATCGGGTAAATTATTAGCAACGCCTGGTGTCTCCCAGGTTGAAGGTAGTGCGGGTGGTGGTATTGTTCCTTGGGCGCAGCTTGCAGGCTATGCAAGTGATGATGAAATAGCTATAAATGGCTTTTGTAGTCGCGCTGATGTGAGTGATTACAGCTTAGATGTTTGTGGCGCGCAACTAAATATTTATGATCGCGTTGAATTTAGTTACGCAGAGCAACGCTTCGAAGTTCCCGCATTAAATACCGATATTGAACAATCAATTACAGGGGCAAAAGTACGCTTATACGGCGATATCGTTTACAGTAAATGGCCGCAGTTGAGCTTGGGTGTACAACATAAATCACTGGATGACGGCAGTATCGCTAACCTATTAGGCGCAGAAGACACCAGTGGTACTGATATTTATCTTGCTGCTAGTAAATTACATTTAGGAGCGCTTGTTGGGTATAACTGGTTTTGGAATACCACTTTTCGTTATAGCGATGCTAATC
This sequence comes from Pseudoalteromonas apostichopi, assembly GCF_030297135.1. NCBI lineage: Bacteria > Pseudomonadati > Pseudomonadota > Gammaproteobacteria > Alteromonadales > Pseudoalteromonadaceae > Pseudoalteromonas > Pseudoalteromonas apostichopi. The sequence goes on along the minus strand of NZ_AP028065.1, from coordinate 1,132,677 downwards.
AACTAGGTTTGTTAGGTTTTGGCGGCCCTGATAGCGATAAAGAGTTGTTATTTGAAGCGTCTACCGCGGTGTTTTTAACCCATCAAATAGCCGTTGGTGTTGAGTATCGGGAAAAGTCTAATAATCTTGGCTTAGGGGAGCAAGATTGGCAGGATGTGTTTGTTGCTTGGTTTCCCAATAAGTATGTTAGTGTCACCGCTGCTTGGTTAGACTTAGGAAGTATTGCTGGGGCTAAGGATCAAACAGGTTGGTATCTTTCTGTTACAGGGTATTGGTAATGATGAAAACATTTTTTACGTTTGTATTTGCCGTGATGTTAGTCGGCTGTGCAAGTAGCAACAACGGCACCTTATACCAGCAACTAAATGGCGAACAAGGGATCGAAAAACTAGTTGATAGTTTTATCAATCAAATAGGCCGTGACGAACAAATTTTAGCTTATTTTAAACAAACCAATGTTGCTCATTTCCGCCAAGGCTTTATCACTCATTTGTGCAGTGTCACCGATGGCCCTTGTGAATACAAAGGCGATAATATGGTTGATATTCACACCGGAATGAATATTTCTAAAAAAGACTTTAACCGTGTGGTAGAGCTTTTAATCAATGCGATGGATGAACAGCACATTTCGCAAACGGTACAAAATAAAATCCTTAGCAGACTTGCGCCACTTCGCCCTGAGATAATTAATATCTAGCTAGAACAAACTTTAATTGTGGGCTGAAACAGAAATGTAATTTATGTACAATAGCTATTGGTTGAAGTTATTAAGTTGTAAATAATGCAGTTATATTTTGATGTTCAACATCTATATTACATTCCACAGTATTTGCCTGTTTTAAAGGAGTTGAAGGAAAAAGGCCACAAAGTTTCGATGGTTTTCTATGAAGACCAAGATGAGCGTAGTCTTGGTGTATGTCGTGACTTTATCTATGAAAATGCAATAGTTGCAAAATGGTTAACAAGTGCAAGGGAAACCTTTGAATTTTATCAGAGTTCAGATGCAGATTGGGTTGTGTTTGGAAATACATTTGCTGGCGCTGAGGATCTAAATAAAAAGACTGTACTGATGCAACATGGAATAGGTCCAAAACAATGCTATTACGATGTATCGAATAATAAGATGACAGTACGGTTTGTTGAGGGAGAGCACCGGCTTCAACGTTTAAAAACGCTTTATCCTGAAGGCAACTTTATTGATAGTGGCTACGCCAAGTTAGACCCTATTTTTAATCAGACTCTTGAAAGCATTAACCTCAAAAATCTCGGCTTAGATCCTACAAAGAAAACTTTGCTCTATGCGCCTACTTTTTATCCAAGCTCTTTAGAGTGCTTTAGCGATGATTTCCCTGAGCACTTTAATGAATTTAATATTATCGTTAAGCCTCATTTCTTTAGCTTATTTAAGCAGAAGTACAAAAAGCAACGCCTAAAACTTGAGAAGTGGGCTAGTGCTAAGAATGTTTACCTTGCGAATGAATTCGATTTTGATCTTACTCCTTTTTTAGAACTTGCTGATATTATGGTTTCTGATGCATCGTCAGCCATTTTTGAATTTGCAGCATTAGAAAAACCTGTTATCTGGTGTGATTTTTACAAGCTGCGTTGGTCATACAGAGGTATTTTTTCTTATAGATTGAAAGCTCGATTGGATGAAGATATCAAATACTTCAATGAGTTATGTGCGCGTGCTGAAAGTTATAAAGAGTTAAAGCAGTTATTAAGTTCAAGTTTTAATGAATCTGCCGAATTTAAAGAAAAAAGAAAAGAAATAGTTTATAAACTGGCAGGTCTTACGGATGGTCACTCTGCTAAGAGAATTGTTTCTTATTTAGAGGAACATCAATGAAACGGGTAATTACTTTTGGCACGTTTGATATTTTTCATGTGGGACATATCAATATTTTAGAGCGAGCTAAAGCACTGGGAGATTATTTGATAGTTGGTGTATCTTCTGATGAACTAAACTTCTCAAAGAAAGGTCGAAAGCCTGTATACAGTGAAGCTGATAGGCTGAAAATTATTAGTTCTTTAAAGTGTGTTGACGAAGTATTTGTAGAGCACTCTCTAGAATTGAAAGGTGAGTACATAAAAGACCATCAAGCCCATTTGCTCGTTATGGGGGATGATTGGGCTGGTCGGTTTGATCAATTTAAGCAAATTTGTGATGTGATTTATTTAGAGCGTACTCCCTCTATCTCTACAACAGAAATAATAGAAGTTGTAAGGCAGCCTTCAAACTGTCATTTATAATTAATAAAATAGCTGTATGCGCTTAAGTTCAATCTAAACTAAGATCAGTATATGGCTTTTTTATTTATCTCTCGCAATAATGTGCACGCCCGCTATTACAAAAAATTAATTAGGAAACTACCCTTAAATTGTAAAGTGCACTGTATGGGCTTCCCCAGGTTAACTGCTTTAAAATACTTTAGCAAAGCGATTCAAATTGATTTTAGTAAAATAATTTCGGAACAACTACTACGTAAGCAAGCCCGAAATGATCTTTGGTGTAACCCATTACTTATCAAAGCTTACTCTAAAGTGATGCAGTTTGTAGAGCAATGTCGGTACGCTAAGTATTATGATTTATTAAAGTCAGAATCCCCTCAAGCTTTAGTTATTTGGAATGGTAATAAACTACCGAATGTTACTGTTTGTATAGCTGCGAAATCACTAGGAGTGACTACCTATTTTTATGAAAATGGGTTATTGCCCGGAACAACAAGTTTAGACCCTCAAGGTATTAACTTTGCGGCTTCAGTACCGCGAGATAGTCAATTCTATTTAAATTTTGATCCACAAGGGAAGTTGCCATTTTCTGCGCCTGATTTAATCCCTAGAGCGAATCACAAAAAGCGCTGCAAATTTGACGCAGTTGAGTTACCAAAAAAATACTTATTTGTGCCATTTCAAGTTCCACACGATACACAAATAGCTTGTTACTCACCTTGGCTTAAGTCAATGGAAGAGTATTACGATGCTGTTGTTTCAGCCGTAAAAAAGTTAAATGATCCAGAACTTAAAGTTGTTATTAAAGAACATCCTTCATGGCATAAGCACTATGAACACTTGTACGATAAAGATGATGTTGCCGTTTTTGCCAACGGAAATTGTACTCGAGAACTTATCAATAACGCTGAAGCCGTGATCACTATTAACTCGACCGTTGGCTTAGAATCTTTATTACTTGATAAAAAAGTGCTTACCTTAGGGCTTGCTTGTTACAACATTGATGAGCTTGTACTACACGCAAGTGATCAAGCTACTTTGATTAAGTGCTTAGAAAAACTACAAAATGGCTGGCAGTCCAACAGTATTCTGAGAGATAAATTTTTTACCTACTTAAAGCATGTGTATTGCTTGCCCGGTGTTTGGAAAGAATGTACAACTGAGCATGTTGAAGCGGTTGAAAAGCGCTTAACTCAACAAGATACATTCGCTCAGCTATCGCAAAAGGAAAGCTAATGAAGAACATAGTCTCGCCAGAATGGCTTAACGAGCATTTAAGCCATGATAATTTGATCATTTTTGATGCTGGAATGGTACGCCCTGGTTTACCGGGAGAATACGCACCTAAAGCTATGCTGCCTAATGCACAGCGTTTTGATTTCAAAAAGACGCTGGCAGATAACAGCAATCCTGTACCAAGTATGATGTGCAGTAGCGAGCAGTTCACAGAACATATGCAGCGTGCTGGGGTTAATCAAGACTCACTGATTGTGATTTATGAAGACCAAGGTTTATTCAGTTCAGCGCGTGCGTGGTGGATGTTTAAAGCAATGGGCTTTGATAACGTAAAGGTTTTAAGTGGTGGTTTAGCTAAGTGGCAGGCACTTGGCTTTGCAACACAAGCCAGCTATTCAGCTGCTTCTGGTCAAGGCAACTTTGTTGCAAGCCCTCGTATTAATTACTTTATCAGTGCTGAGCAAGTACTTAACTCACTTGATGAGCAAAGCACACTAACACTCGATGCTCGCCCTTATGAGCGATTTACAGGTGAACAGGCCGAGCCGCGTGAAGGCATGCGTAGTGGTCATATTCCAAATAGTCGCAGTCTATCACTTGCAAGTGTACTAAATAACGGTGAGCTAAAACCGCTTAGCGAGTTGCAGATATTATTTGATCAACATATTGCAGCGCATCATACTCAGTTGCAATTTAGCTGTGGTTCAGGTGTAACAGCTTGTGCAATTGCATTGTGCGCCGATGAATGCGGTTACTCTAACTTACGTGTTTACGATGGCTCATGGAGTGAGTGGGGCGCTCGTCACGAGTTACCTATTGAAACAGGTCCGCATCAATAAATTCAGCGTAATTTTGCCAGCTGCCGATACTGTTTTTATTCAGTGGCTGGCGAATTTGCTTTTTGCTCGCCGTAGCTGAAGCCGCATTGTTTTTATAAAAAGTTAGGCAGTTTTCCTGCCAGCTTAAATCACAAAAAGTATAGAGCTTCTGTGTTTGCTTAACCGGCTCTGCCACTAATTGCTCATAGCTTTGTAAAAAAACGTTTTCAGGATACTTGTTGGCAAAGTGACTGACTAATGCCGAGTAATCTTGATGGAATGAGGCAATATCTTCAAGAGTAAAACTGTAGTGATGAAACACACTTTGCGGACTATACATCTGCCTAAAATTGGCGATACTGCAATCGTGCCAGTCTCGCTGCATACAAACAATTGTAGCATTAGGAAATGCCGCTAATATAAAATCAATATAGTAAAAGTTAAATGGCTGTTTATCACAGCTTCTAAGGCCATCACTGAGCAGCTGGGCTCTTTGTTGATAGTTAGCAAGTACTGTCTTTATCGCTTCAGATTCATATGCCTTATCAAGCATTTCGCTATCAATCACTCGAGCCGATTGCGTGGCGTGTTGTATCAATTGCGCTATATCGTTTAATTCTCCAATCCCTTGCAGCTGTGAACTTTGATTAAGGATTTTTTCAACTAAAGTTGTGCCAGAGCGGGGCATGCCAACAACAAAAACGGGTGAGAACTCAGAGTCACTACTTTCAAGCACTTGCTGTGTACTTTGAGTAATGAGCTTTTGACAAAAATAGCGATGTTGCGTGGCTTGATAATTAAGTTTATAGGCTATGGCTTGCTTACTTAGTACAAAGTATTTAAATGCATTTTTGTAGTCATTAAGGTGCTCATAATTAAGAGCAAGACTATGAAAATACACTTGTTGATCAATAATGCTTTTTTCTTTATTCGCCAAGGTTTGTAGTTTCTGGATATGTAGCTTCGACTCTACATCAGTATTTAGTTCAGCCTGTGAGTAATGAGCTTGATAAAAGCTAGGTTGCTGGGTAGTAAGTTGCTGTAGCAAACTTTTTGCTTCATCAAACAGTCCGTGAATTTTATATGATACCGCCAAATTATAGCTAATTTGTGGGTTATATTTATTGCGTTGGTAAGCCGACTTTTGAAAGCTAAAGGCGTCTTCATAATGCCCTAAACGGTTAGCAATATTGGCTAGTGTATCAAAATCAGCGGCACTAAAGTCAGCTGTTTGCAAAGCGTCTTGATAATGCACAGCCGCATTACTTACTTTACCTAACAGTACATACAGCTTGGCAAGTGCTAAATGATATATCGGCAAAGGCGCTAAATTAAGCGCTTTTTCAAGCAGCTTAATGGCTTTGTTGATATCGCCCGCTGCAGTGTTGACTTCGCTCAGTAAAAAGTAACAAACGTGGTCTTCAGGATTTTGCTTTAGGCGCTGCACAAGTAGATGATGTGCATCATGTAGTTGCTTGTTGGCTAACAACTGTTGGATATTAGCGCGAAGCGCTTGTTGGGTATTTAGCATGAGATTATCTTAAAAGCCTTGCCTAAAAGCGGCAAGGCTTTTATTCGAGTATTTAATTACAGCTCAAAGTTGTAGCTAAACTTCATACCGATTGTACGAGGTGCGGTGGTGTAGTGACCATAAACACGCTGTAGCTCAGGTAGCTCTTTGTTAAGCTCAGCATATTGCGACATACCAGCCCAAGACTTATCACGACGTACAGAAGTGAACGCGTACTTATCGAATAAGTTGTCTACGTAAAGGGTTGCAGACCACATATCGCCAGTAATTTTGGCAGATAAGTTACTTAGTGCATAACCTGGTAATACTTCGCCATCTGCTTTTAAGCCTACTTTGGTGATCACATCGCTTTGTGCTGTGATACCGTAGTTTACGCTTAATAGTTTATCACCTAGGATATCTTGCTCGTAACGAAGACCAAAAGAGAATTGATGCTCAGGAGCACCCGGTAAACGGTCGCCTTTAGCGCCATCATAGTAGCTTTGGTACTGCGCTAAGTCGTCACCTAATACGCCAAATAAGTAAGGTGCATCTTCGGTTAATTCGGCTTTTGCATATGCGTATGTTGCATAAGCTGCCCAGTTATCACCAATCATTGCGCGAGTAGAAAGTTCGACACCTTTAGAATTAGCAGAGCCTGCATTCGAAGTAATTAACTCTTGGCCATTTACTGTACTGCTACCAACTTGCGCATCTTTCCAATCAACATTAAATAGCGCTGCATTGAAATGTAGGCGGTTACGTAACCATGATGACTTAAAGCCTAGCTCGTAGTTGACCGTTGTATCTGGTTTGTAATCTTCTTCGTTTGGCAGGGCACAAACAATTTGTTGCTCAGGTAATACATCAGGGCAAGGAGCAATACCGTTACCACCACCAATACGGAAACCTTCACTCACAGTAAAGTAAGCAAGCACACCATTATCGAATGTGTAATTAGCATTAAACTTAAATAAGTTACCGCTATCGCTTGCGCTTACATTTTCCATAACAAGATTATCTAGTGAATCAAAGTCACCAGAATAAAGCGGGGTTGCAGAGCCTGATGTTGTTGATACATCGTATTCATAAAAACGAGCGCCAACAGTGACATCAAGTTGATCTGTGATGCTGTAGCCAATTTCACCAAAAAGTGCTTTTTCAGTGGTTTCGCTATCAGAAATTAGAATGTACTCAAGGTCTTGTTCAACATTTGGAATACCGCCACCCCAGTACTCAGTCAGACCCGGCGTGTACTCACGATCATCTGAGTGACTTTCTACTTTGTTATAGAAGCCGCCTACAATCCAGTTAAAAGCGCTACTGCTATTTGAAACTAAACGAAGCTCTTGTGTAAAGGTATCGCGATCTGAGGTGTCGTGCGTGTAGCCAACAAAAGAAGGAAAGTCGGCATACCCTGACCAAATATCGTAAAGAAGATCAGTTTGATCGCGCTGACCAGATTGCTCATAGCTAGACCAACCAGATGCAGATACCAGCTCAGCAAAACCAAGATCTGCTTTTACTTCTAAGCTTAATAAATCGTTTTCTTCTTCACCGGGTTCAAGCACTCTAGCTACATTTTCGTATTTTCCTGGGATACCTTGTAGTGCACTGCTATCTGCAAGTGAGCCGTATTGAGACGTCGAATTACCGCCATTTTCTTGCTTTTGATAGAAGTAGTTTAGCGTTGCATCAACATCTTCGGTGGCAAGCCAGCGTAGTGATAAACGTGCTGTGGTGATTTGCTCATCGTTAACATCGCTTACGCTTTTTAAGTTGGCATTTACATCGCTGCTGTCTGAAAAATCAGGGTTCGGGTTTGATACGCCAGGTTCTAGAACCACGTGAGTGTAGTCAATGTAACCTGGGTTATCGTAATAATTTAAGCTAGCACGAAGGGCTAGTTTTTCTTCAATTAGCGGAGTATTGAATACCACGCCAAACTCACCGCCTGTACCGTCACTTTCGTTAATGCTAAATACATCGCCTGTTACTTTACCTTCGGTGATATCAAGCTCAGGTTGTTTTAATAAATAACGGATTGCACCACCTAAAGTACCTGCTCCGTATAGTGTACCTTGTGGGCCAATTAATACTTCAACACGGTCAACATCAGTCAAACGTAAATCAATGCTAAGTGGAATTTCACCAACATAAGTTGCCACTGTGCCACTGTCAGAAATACGGTCAGAGGTATTTGTGTTCAGGCCACGAACGATAATAGGAGAACCTTCACGACCACCTTGATCAGAAATTGTTAAACCGGGTACCCAACGAGCGACATCTTCAAGATCACCAATGTTTTGGTCGCTAATTACATCGCCATTTAGGGCTGTGATATTAAGCGGTGCATCTTGCACAGAACCTGCACGTCGTGTTGCAGTGATTTGGATAGTTTCAATTGATTTATCAACTTCGATAGCATCTTCAGCAGCAAACGCCATATTGCTATTAATTAAAACCGCAGAAATTGCACTTGCAAGTAGAGCAGGCTTAAAGGTGTTCATGATAGATTCCGAGTTAGTTACAGTAAATTTATGCTCAAAAAATAGACGTTACTAGTAATTTAAGCTTAAAAATTGATGATTTAGTGAATTTATATCCAATTATAATGTATTTTTATTCTCATCGTCCATGCGTTATTTGCAATTAAATGCAAAATAATTGAATAAATAATCTGTTTAGGTGTTAGCTATCGGAATAAGGGCAGTTCGTACAACCATTACTACAGCAATGGCCGCGCTTTAAAAAGAACCAGCGGCTAAATACCATGTAATTGTTTTGCATAGTGTAATCGAGGTTTTCTATTAAGTTACCCTGAGTAAAATAAGGCTTAGCAAAGGCAAGCTGCTGTTCAAGAGGCTTTTGGTAAAGTTCTGATAAAAATGAATTTATTTTATTTATAGTACAGTCTCGGCATAAACATTCTGTTGCGGTCTCATCGAGTGGTAAAATGTTGGGTAGCTCATTACACCAACAGGCATTAATATTGTCGGCTTGGCAGTTAAGGGTTGCTTTGCATCGTGAGCATGTAAGGGTTGTCATTAATTAAAAGGTGCTTTGAGATTGAAAAGGTAAGCATAGCAAATGGATAAATTAGACGCATTAGGAGAGTTTGCTCGTTTTGGTGATAATCGATTTGAGGCAATTTCAGTTATTACAAGCACTCCTGACATCCAAGATGATGTGTATATTCTAACGCAAGAAGTGTTCTGTCAGGTTCTACAGCGTGCTATTAACGGCGAAATAGATATTGATGAATTAGAACTTTGGGCGAACGTACTAGAGTCACGACAAGACATAGACGAAAGTGCCGTAGAAGGGGCTATTTACGCTTTAAGCAATAACGAGCAAATGGGTGAATTGAGTAAAAGTACGCTAAAGAAGCTATTAGAAGTGATGAAATAGCTTCTTTTAGCCCTAAGCTTATTTAGCTTAAGGCATTTGCTTGTTGCTATTTATGGTAGTTTAAACAGGTTTCAACTTCGTTTTTCGAACCTAAGATCACCGCCACACGTTGGTGGATTGCATCAGGTTGAATATCCATGATGCGCTCAGTACCAGTAGAGGCTATACCGCCAGCTTGTTCGATTAACATTGCCATTGGGTTTGCTTCGTATAATAAACGTAATTTGTTAGGTTTATTTGGATCTTTCGTGTCGGTTGGGTAAGTAAAAATACCACCACGACATAATACACGGTGCACATCACCCACCATTGCAGCAATCCAGCGCATGTTGAAGTTACGACCACGCGGGCCTGTGTCACCAGCAATTAAGTCATTGATGTAATTTTGCATCGCTGGCTGCCAATGACGTTGGTTTGAAGCATTGATAGCAAATTCGCTAGTATCTTCAGGTACTTTTGCAAAGTCTTCTGTTAATAAGAAGGTACCGTGAGTTTTATCTAAGGTGAAAAAGCGTGTACCTTTGCCTGTTGTTAATGCTAGCACCGTTGATGGGCCATATAACACGTAACCTGCCGCTACTTGGTTTTTACCCGGTTGCATAAAGATACTTGGGTCGGCCGGATCTGCACCTTCAGGCGCCGCCATAATTGAGAAAATCGTACCAACGAGTGAGTTGATATCTGTATTTGATGAACCATCAAGTGGGTCGAATGCAACAATGTAGTTGGCATTAGGGTTACCCGCAACGGTGAAGTCTTCTTCTTCAGAGGCAATGGCTTTTACGTAGCCCGATTCTAATAAAATATCTTTTAAAAGTTGGTTAGTTAGCACGTCGAGTTTTTTCTGTGTTTCACCCTGAATGTTTTCGTCTAGGGTTGAGCCTAATACGCCAGATAGGGCGCCTTGACCAACACGAAATGAAATCTCTTTACATGCCGCAAGTACCGTTCTGATCAATGAGATCAGTTCACGAGGGCAACCATCTTCTAACAATACCGGTGGGAGTCTACGCATTCTATTTTCCTGATAACGTTGTAGCCAGACATTTTTAGTGTGAGAGAGAATGTCTTAGCAAGCGCTGAATTTCGTCTTAAATAGCTGATTTTTCTTGGCGGTACTTTATACTGCTTAATACCTATACAGTATTTAAAACGCGAATAACAAAGATAAGATTATGCAAAAAATACCATTACTACGATATCTGCTCTTAGCTGTGCTACTTACTATGATAACTCAAGCACACGCAGCAATTAAGTCTATAAATGATTTTACTGAAAAAATGACTCATTTTTCAGGCTATTTTTCATTTTACTACGATACAGAAAGCGGCAAATTGTATCTTGAGGTGGATAAACTCGAGCAGCAATTTTTATTACAACAAAGCTTACCTTATGGTGTCGGTTCAAACGATATTGGCTTAGATCGCGGTCAGCTAGGTGATACTCACTTAGTTCAGTTTGAACGTTTTGGCGATAAGGTGATGTTAAGAGCCATAAATACTTATTACCGTGCTAACACTAATAACCTTGCGGAACAACAAAGTATTAAAGAGGCATTTGCATCAAGTATCTTAGCAGGGTTTAGTGTTGTTGCTCAGTCAGAAACCGCCGTATTAGTGGATTACACACCTTATTTATTAAGCGATGTTCATGGTGTGAGCCGTCGTTTATCGGCAACTGGGCAGGGAAGTTTTAACTTAGATAGCAACCGCAGTGCGGTTTATTTAGCACGCTCAAAAGCATTTGAAAAAAATACTGAATTAGAAGCAGTACTTACTTTTCAAGGTAATAAGCCTGGTAAGTATGTTCGCCAAGTGAGTGCAGACCCTTACGCGCTAACGGTGCATATGCATCATTCATTAATTGAACTGCCTGATGATAACTACACCCCGCGTAAGTTCCACCCTCAAGCAGGTTTCTGGAGCATTGAGCACAAAGATTATGCGGCAGCGCTGGGTGAGTCTATGTATGTGCGTTACATCCCTCGCCATCGTCTAGCGAAAAAAGATCCAAGCCTACCAATCAGCGAACCCGTTGAGCCGATAGTTTATTATTTAGATCCGGGCGTACCTGAGCCAGTTAAATCAGCATTACTTGATGGTGCTAAATGGTGGAATGATGCATTTAACGCAGCAGGCTACAAGAATGCTTTTATAGTTAAAGTGCTACCAGATGATGCCGACCCTATGGATGTACGCTACAACGTGATCCAATGGGTGCACCGTGCAACGCGTGGTTGGTCTTATGGTAGCTCTGTGATTGACCCGCGGACAGGCGAAATTATAAAAGGCCATGTGACTCTGGGTTCATTACGTGTTCGTCAAGACATCTTAATTGCAGAAGCATTAGCTGCACCTTATTTTGAAGGGAATGAAGTGGCTAAGCGCTTACAAGCAATGGCACTTGATCGTATTCGTCAGTTAAGTGCTCATGAAGTGGGGCATACTTTAGGTATTTCTCATAACTTTGCAGCCTCAGTGGCAGATAGAGCCTCTGTGATGGATTATCCACACCCGCTACTTAGCTTTAATGAACAAGGTAAGTTAGATGTTAGCCGAGGCTATGCTTCTGGTATGGGCGTTTGGGATACCCAAGTTGTTAAATACGGTTATAGCGATTTCACAAATCAAGATGAAGCACAGCAATTGGCCGCAATTTTAGCTGAGAATAAAAACAAAGGGCTGGAGTTTATCTCAGACAGTGATGCCCGCGCTCAAGGTGGTGCTCATCCAACAGGGCATTTATGGGATAATGGTCGTTCACCAAGTGATGAGCTAATGCGAGTACTTGATGTTCGTAAGCAAGCGCTGACTAACTTTGGTATAGAAAACATCAAAACAGGCACTACTTTGTCGCAATTAGAAGAAATGCTGGTGCCGCTTTATCTATTCCATCGCTATCAAGTTGAAGCTGCTGTTAAGCTAATTGCTGGCGTGAATTACGAATACGAAGTGCGTGATGGCTCACAACCTAAAGGGGCACAGGTTGTTGCAAAGCAAACACAACAAGCTGCAGTGGATGCTATGCTTGCGACATTAAAAGCTGAGAACCTTGTTTTACCTGAGTCGGTATTAGCGCTTATTCCACCAAAAGCCTATGGTGAATCAAAATCACGGGAGAGCATTGTTGGCCGTACAGGACTAACGCTTGATGCGATGGCACTGCCAGAGGTTGCAGCTGCACATAGTTTGAGCCTACTTTTTAATAGCCAACGCATTAACCGTTTAGCGCAGCAACAAGCACGAAGTGATGCATTTTATGGTTTAGATGCACTATTAGCACAAACTTATCAGCAAATTTTCGAACAACAGGTTGCTTCAGGGATGGCTGGTAAAATTAGCCAACGTGTGCAGCTTTTAACAGCGAAACAATTTGCTGATTTAGTTGCAAGCAATGAAGTGGCACCCGAAGTACAAGCTCAATTGCGTTATTACTTAGCTAAACTCGCAAAGAGTTACCAGCAAGAATCAATGCTAGGTAGTGCATCCGTTGGGAACAGTGCATTTAAGCAATATTTAAGTGAGCAAATCAGTCTCTTTTTAGAAAGCGGTGAATGGCCTGCAAACTTTAAGGTGTTGCCAATGCCACCGGGCTCACCAATTTAATCCATTTTTACTTCAAAGCGCCTAGCATAGCTAGGCGTTTTACTTGCATAAAATTGGATATTTGCTAATCTAGCGGCCTTCCTTTTTTGTCTTTTTGAGGTGTATATGGCGTTCTTTTCTCGCTCGTTGTTAGCAGCGGCCATTACATTCTCTAGCTTTTCCAGCTACGCAACCTTAGAAAAAAAACAATGTGATGTAGAGCTAAGCCATGGCTTAATCATTACCGATGATGTCATTCGTATTGTTGATAAGGGTCAAACTCGCGTGCAAATTAACAACGATAACCAATTGTTTATACGAGGTTATTGGGTTGATTTAAGTCCCGAAGAAAGCAAAGTCGTTGAGCAGTTCAGCCGAGGGATCAGACAAACCGTCCCTGAACTTGTTGACCTGGCAACAGATGGTGTAAACCTTGGCTTAAGTGCCATCGAGCAAGTTGTTGAGGGCATGTCAGACAAAGAGCCTGAAGTGCTAAAAACTCAGCTGCAATATGTTGAACGTGCATTAATGGATAAATTTAAGCGTGGTGATGACTTTTTCTTTATTGCCCCGCAGTCGCTGTCGAAAATCGATGATTTTTTTACCAAAGAAATCAGCCAAAAAATTCACTCTGCAGTTCACGGTTCACTTGGCGCTATTTTAGTCTCGCTAGGGGATGCTTTTAAGTCGCGCGAAGGTAACATCGAAGACCGTATCAATGATATGGGGCAGCGTATGGATATCATCTCAAAAGAAATTGATAAGTCACTGCAAAAGAAAGCAGAGCAGTTAGAGATGAAGGCATCTGAGTACTGTGATTGTTTGAACTCGTTAGATGTCACTGAATCACGCTTACAACAAATGGTGCCTGGTATGGCCGATTTTGATTTGGTACAAATAAAGTCTTAGTGCAAATTTTATAACAAGAAAGCCCAGCAGTTGCTGGGCTTTCTCGTTTTAAGTTAGCGAAGGTTAGCTGAATTTAGCGGTTTCAGTTTCTAAATCGTTAGTAAGGCCTTTGATCAAATCGGTTGCTGTATGAGCCTGATTAGATACATCAGCCGTTTGTGAAGCCGTGTCTGAGATAGTTACGATGCGTTTGGCTGTGTCTTCACCGGCATCTAGTTGCTCTTTTGCAGCAATAGCTATCTGATGGCTCATTTGTGCTATGGCGCTGAGTGAGCTTGCTACCCGTTTTAGCTCGTCATTCGCTTTTTTCGACTTTTCAACGGTTTGTTCGCTGGTTGTCATACTTAGGGACACTGATGATTTGGCATCTTGGGTTGCTGCTTGCAGTTTGCCAATCATATTACGAATTTCTTCTGTGCTGGTTTGCGTGCGCTGGGCAAGTCCGCGCACTTCATCAGCAACTACAGCAAAGCCTCGCCCTTGCTCACCAGCACGGGCGGCTTCTATCGCAGCATTAAGCGCAAGCAAGTTGGTTTGCTCGGCAATACCTTGAATAACACTGAGTACATTTGCGATGTTATTTACCTCATCATCGAGTACTTGAATATTATTACCAGCGCTGTCAATTTGCTGCTCTAAAAGCGCGATGGTGTCAGCAGCCTCGCTGGTTAAGTGACTTGCACTTTGACCTTGCTGCTCAGCTTCTTGCACTGAGTAGGCTGCTTGTTCGGCATGTTCAACAACCGTTTGCGCTGAGGCTGTTAACTCGGTAATTGCTGAAGCAACCATTTGAGTTTCTTCATTAAGGCTACGAGTCAGTTTATCGAGTTCAACAGAGCGAGATTCGTTATCGACACTTTGATTCTTTAAGCTATCTGTAACGCCTTTAATGCCGCCAACAACGCCACGTAAACCTTGCTGCATGTAATGCATGGCAGCAATAATGCTCTCTGGAGGAGCATCTTGGCGAATATGTGAGTTTAAGTTGCCGCGAGAGACGTTTTTAACAATACCAATTACTTCATCAATTTCGCCGCCTAAGGCATTAGTCAGCGATGAACCAAAGCGAGCAATAGCAAAAGTCAGCGCAATGGCAATAAGCATGGAAAGGCCCAGCAACCACTTAGCGGTATTCCAATAACGTTCATCAACTTCTTTAGCGCTAATGCCAGTACCAACATACCAGCCAAACAGCGGTGTTTTTTGTACTACAGAGGTTAAATCTACCGTTTCACCATCACGCACTGAATCCCAATGATAGGTGATAATTTTATTGGTTGTGTTACCCACTAAATTTTCGACCATACGGCCGATGCTGTTGCCACTGGCGTCTTTAAAATCATTAAAGCTGGTGCCATGCAGCTCAGGGTCGTGTGGGGTAGCGACAAAATTTAAGTTGTTGTCGACGACGTACACGTATTCTGAGTCGTGGTATTTATTTTCGCGCAGCACCTGAATAGCAAGTTTCTTTGCTTGTGCTTCTTTGAGTTGGTTGTTTTTAACCATCAACTCAAATTGCTCAACAATATTGGTAGTGCTTTTCATGAGCTGGTTGATACGCGCGATGTTGTCGCTTTCGCTAGCATGGCGTAAAGACTGTAAGCCAAGTAAAGCTATCGCAGATAACGCAATAAATATAGCGATAGCAAATAAGGTGATTTTTGTTTTTAAAGCTAGTCCTGATAACACAGTCAGCCTCCTTTATTATTTCCCCTGTTAACTTTTACCACGTTTGTCTGGTTTTATTAAGGAAAAATGACAGCGTTATCATGACTTTTGCTCAAGTACCTATTTAGAGCTTGAGTTCGGCTTCTGTAAGAGCACGATATTCACCGCTTGCAAGGCTTTCATCGAGGGTGATATTCGCTATTTTTTCACGATGTAATTCAACAACTTTATTGCCTACAGCGGCAAGCATTCGTTTAACTTGATGGTATTTACCTTCGCAAATTGAAAGGCGTAAACTATAGCTTGCAAGTTTTTCAACAATAGCAGGGCGGGTTAGCTCTTTTTCGTTGTGCAATTGCACCCCTTGCTCTAACGCTGTAATTGCTTCTTCATCAATAGGCTCTTGAGTTTCAACTAAATAAGTTTTGAACTTGTTATGCTTTGGAGCTGTAATTTTGTGTGACCAGTCGCCGTCATTAGTAATGATCACTAAACCTGTAGTATCGATATCTAACCGACCTGCAACATGAAAGTCGCTCATGTTTGGTTCATCAAGTAAATTGAATACAGTCGGGTGAAGGTCATCTTTATTAGCACACACATAGCCCGCTGGCTTATTAAGCATGTAGTAGCGCTTGCCTAAAAAGACCAGCGGCTCGCCTTGCCAGCGAATATCATCATCTTGTGTTACAGACAAATCGAATGAGGTGATCACCTCACCATTAACAGTGGCGTATTTGCGTTTAATACCTGCTCTGGTCTTGCTGCGAGGTAACTCGGCAATATGGCTGATAAATTTATCTAAACGGCATGGAAATTTCATTGGGATCACATTTTTAGTCGGCTACAATGGCGGCGAGTATAGCGGATACTAGTTACCTATGACAGTACAGCAAGGACAAATATTACAGTATTACCAAGCGCAAATAGCCAAAGGTGATTTGCAAGAAGACCGTGCCCAGCGCACAGCGATTAATGCTCTTGATAATCTAGCCACAGAACTGGCTGCGCCAAGACATTGGTGGCAAAGCGCAAAGCCAATAAAAGGGGTCTATTTATATGGCCCTGTAGGACGTGGTAAATCCATGTTGATGGACGTGTTTTTCAAGTTGGTCAATATTGAAGCTAAGCAGCGTTTGCACTTTCATCATTTTATGAAGCAAGTGCATGAGCGACTAACCCAGCTGCAAGGGCAAAAAAATCCTCTAAAGGTGATTGCTAAAGAGTGGGCAGAGCACATTCGCTTGATTTGTTTCGATGAGTTTTTTGTCTCTGATATTGGTGATGCTATGATCTTGGGTGGTTTATTCAAAGCCCTGTTTGAGCAGCAAGTCGTGTTAGTCGCGACCTCAAACTGCCAACCTGAGCAGTTATATCGCAACGGTTTACAGCGAGCACGATTTTTACCCACTATCGATTTATTAAATGAGCATTGCCATATTTTCAGTGTTGAAGGCGACACAGATCATCGCTTTCGCTTTGGTAAACAAACCGAACATTATTTTATTAATAACAAAGATGCCCTAACAGAGCGCTTTTTAAAACAAGAGCAAGTAATACAAAGGCAATCAATGATAGAGATTTGCCATCGCCATCTTAGCTGTGTAATGCAAGCTCAAGACGCCATTATGTTTGATTTTATGACGCTTTGCTCAGGACCCAGAAGCACGGCGGATTATATTTATTTGGCAGAGCAGTTTCAGCGAGTTTATTTAGTCAATGTGCCAGTAATGGGGCGCGGGGCAACGGGCAAACAAATTGTGCATGGCATTGAAGATAGCTATCAGCGAGAAAAGCAAGACTTACAAGAACACTTCTTAGATGATGAAGCACGGCGCTTTATTGCTTTAGTTGATGAGTTTTATGATCGTAGTCGATTACTGGTGATCTCAGCACAGGCGGGTATTAGCGATTTATATCAAGGGCAAAAACTGGCATTTGAATATGCGCGAACTGAATCTCGATTAGTTGAGATGCAAAGCTGGAAAAGATAAAAGGCGCAATAAAAATGCGCCTTTGATTTCAGCCTAGCTGGGGATCTTCATATGAAACGGTTAAAAGCTATATTGAGCACCTACATACACGTAGCGACCTGCACCACCGCCGTATGCGCTATAGTAGTTACCACGGCCATATGGATAAAAATCACCTTTATTATCGAACACGTTATTCACACCACCGAATACGCGCAGTTGGCTCTGTTTACCAAGTGATAGAGTGTAAGACGCTGAAAGGCTGTGTTTTAAGAACGAACCATAATCTTGGTAGGCAAGTTTTTCTGGGTTACTGATACAGGTATCTTCACCAGCCTCACAGCGGGCATCGTTTTCAGTAAGATACTCATTGTAATCTTCTTCAAGACTCTGGCTTGCTTTAAACGAGCCTAGGTAATTTGTACGCCAACGAATACGCAAGTTATCGTTACGCCATGTAAGTGACATTGATGCTTTATCTTTGCTGCTGCCGTAACCTGCGTAATGGCTAGTCACTAAGCTGCCATCAAGGCCTTGATAAGTTTGCGAGTTTTCAATTACATGGTTGTAATCTAGTTTAAACGACAACTGACCTAGGTTATCTAAGTCTAGTTTGTACTGTGCAACCACATCGTAACCACGAGCAGTTAGCTCATCGAGGTTATATTGACGCTGTAGAATTTTGATAATATTACCTTCGCTATTGCGGGTAATGTCATTACAAAATACGTTGTCTTCACCCCATGCAGCTTCTGAGTTGTAGCACTCACGCATGATGTTTTCATTACTGATCTGCGAAATCGCATCAACAATGGCAATATCGTAGTAATCAACGGCAAGGTTAAAGTTTTCTAAAAATGCTGGAGCCACTGTAACCCCAAAGGTGTAAGTATCAGCGGTTTCTTCTTTTAGATTTTCGTTACCAGTCCCCGGTGAGTATCTGTTGTTCTCATCGCTAAATTTAAAGTCAGGATCAGCGGCAAGTTGGGCAGCTAACGTAGGCTCTTTGCGGCAGTTATCGTGACCTGGTTTAGTTGATGTTGCCGTTAAACCGTCACAAATATCATCATAGCTGTCGTAATCGCCACGCGGTGGTGACATAAGCTCTGTGATTGTTGGTGCACGTTGAGCGCGAGCGTAATTTGCTCTAAATGCATAGCCTTCGATTGGTTCCCAAAATACACCTAGTTTGTAGCTGGCAACGGTGTTGACGTTTTCCATGCTGTAGTTAGCTAAACGTAATGAAGTTTCTGCGCTTAAATTTTTTGCTAAAGGAGCATCTTTTAACAGCGGGATTGCAAGTTCTGCAAAGGCTTCATAGACCTCAACTTCACCATAAAAATTTGGTACATAGTTAAAGGTAATACCGCCAGCTTTCATGTCGTCACTGGTTGATAGGTCTTGGCTATCTTTACGGTATTCACCACCAAATACAGCAGATACGGAGCCTGCTGGTAATTCAAATAAATCACCCGCTACGTAGCCAACCACACCGTATTGCTTTATTTCGGTATCAATAATTGGGTTGGTACGGATCCAAGCAGCCATCTCTTCGGTGATAGAGCCTTCACCAAATAAGTTAATTGGCACACAGCCTTCAGCGCGAGCTGCTTCATCAATACATTGAATGGTGCCATCTGCTAACTGTTCAGCTTGCAAGGCTTGATTAAGTTTTACGGTATTTAATTCATTACTGCGGATTTGGTGCTGGGTAAAACGACCATAACTTGCTGATAGATCCCAGTCCCACTCGTCGTTAAATAACGTGCCTTGAAGACCTGCCCAACTACGAATAGTTTTACGGGTATTATCTGTGCTGATATTACCGACTTCGCTAAAGCGGCGATCCCAATAAATGCGATCTTTATATGGGTTGGCATCGAGAATTTCTTGCGGCACATATGGGTTGTCGATTGGAATATAACCCGGTGCCACATCTGCAAGTGGCTCGCCAGTGGTAGGGTCGTAACGTGGTACATACGCACCTTCGTATTCATCTTCAGGCGACTTATTGTTAAATGAGCCACTTTCACTGTATTGAACTTGCGCGTAAAACATCACATCGTCAGTTAAGTCATAATCAATTTTAACTGCTGCAGATACGTTATCGCTTGGTACATCAAGCATCACGTATTGATTTGAATTCACACCGTAAATTTCTTCGTTGCCTTTCCAGTCATCACGTAATGTTTGACCGTCATACCAAAACTGTGTGTCGTTGCGACTGTGTTCTAAGAACACACCGCCCGGAATGCCGTCGCTCTTGCTTACCCAGTCAGCTTGCGTGATGTCGCGCATACATTGATCGCCATCTGCTGTTTGCATTACATTACACATGCGATCTGGATCGTAATCGTAACTATCTTCAATTTGTGCGCGTTTACGATCGTAAAAAGTCATACCGAAATCACGGTCCCAGTTGGCACTGAAATAGGCGTAACCGCGATCTTCAGCAAATGAGGTACCGTAGTTTAAATCAAGGGTAAATTCTTTACCGCCGCCATCGGTGGTTTCACCTGTGTTCGCTTTAAAATCAAAGCCTTCTTTTTTTGATTGGGTGATAATATTCACCACACCCGCTACAGCATCGGCACCATAGGTTGCAGATGCACCGCCACTGATTATTTCAACACGCTCAACCATGCCGCTCGGAATGGTATTTAAGCTTACATAGTTGCCGCTGTAGCTATTTGAAACAACACGGCGACCATCAATCAGTGTTAGTGTACGATTAGCACCTAAATCTCGTAGTTGTACTGTAGATAACCCTGTTGCTGATACACTTGATTGGCTGGTGGTGTTACCTATGCTCTCACTAAGAGCAGGCATATTATCAACAAGAATATCTGATAAGTTGGTTAAACCTGTATCGGCAATGGCTTCACGGTCCATTGTGACCAGTGGTGTTGGAATTGAAAAACTATCGCGTTTAATACGTGAACCTGTTACAACAATTTTTTCAGGTTCTTCAGTTTGTTCATTAGCTGCTGGAGTGGTGTTGGCAGGGCGGGCAATCTCAGCCTCATTGGCAAATGCATGCTGGCTAAAACCACTGGCAACAGCAAGTGCAATAGCACAAGGTTTGGTTAGTAGATTTCTCACAGGCGTTCCTAGTTGTTTTATTTTTAGTTTTTAGAACCAGAGTGATGCTCTTTTTAAGGGCAGTTAAAATTTACAGTGAGCAACACTCTGGTTGGTCGGTATTGACGTAAAAATTTTTATAGGAATGTGAACTTAACTACAATCTTAGGTGGCTCGTTTATGTCTCTATTTTACATCTATTGAATATCTATTTATTTAAAATCAGTGGCTTAAGAAGTGGTCATTGTTAACTGTTTTGCAACGTTAAAGCTGGTGAAAGAACCACTTTTACGATAAATTGATAGGGCTTTATACTGCTGTACTTCTAAAATGGGGTTTTATTTAGAGTAAATGGAAACATCTAATCGCGTTTATCAGCTGGGCTCATGTATTGTTAACCCACTCGAAAATAAACTGATCTGCAATGGTAGTGAACAACTTTTGCAGCCTAAGTTTATTGAGTTGTTAGCCTGCTTAGTGGCGCGTTACCCCGAACCAATCACGCGTGAAGAGCTCATCAATCATGTATGGGAAGGCAATTTTTATGTCGGTGAAAAAGCCTTAACGAATGCTATTTGGCATTTACGAAAAGCATTTAAAGAGCTCGACCCAGAACAAACTTACATAGAGACATTACGAAAAACTGGCTATCGCGTTTTGTTAAAGCCTCAGCCAATAGATACAGCTGATAAAGATAAACCTGGTCCCTTAAGTATCACTGCTGCGCAGATTCGCCAGCTGTTCGTAGCTTTATGTGTAATTAGCCTAGCAGTGATGTATTGGCTGTTTTCTTCGCCTTCAGAACAAACAAATTCAAGCTTTGTGCTACCGCTCAATAGCATCGAAAGTGTTACGGCAAGCCCTGGTCGTGAGATTTACCCTTCAATTTCAGATGATCAGCATTATTTAGTGTATTCGTGGCGTCAGCTTGGTAAACCAAATAACCTATATTTACGCGATTTACATTTTCCTGAGCATCCTGCTAAGCAATTAACAGACTCACCCTATACTGAAGGCCGCTCTGTGTTTAGCCCAGATGCAAACACGTTGTACTATTACCGAATGGCGTCAGATGTCTGTGAAATTGTAAAGCTGTCTTTGGTTAATGCTACCAGTGTTGTATTAGGGGAGTGCAGTAATAAATATGCCCCAGATCTTGATATCAGTAGTGATGGTAAAACCTTGGCTTACATTGCTGATCACACCAGTAAGTCAGGTGATTATGTAACTCGTATTAAGCTGCTCGATTTACAGGCAAAACAAACAAGTGAAACGGTTATTCCTTGCAATAATGACTGCGAAACTGTGTATGAGTCGGTATCGTTTTCGCCAAGTGCTCAGCGAGTTGTGGTTACTCGTACTGTTAAAAACAACCAAAAAGCGCTGTTTTTAATTGATGTAAAGACAGGGCAAAGCCAACGCTTAACTCATGACTTTGTTGATATTCATGGTGTGGATTGGCATCCATCTAAAGAGCAATTGGCGTTTAGCGCAGTTGAAGGCGGCAAACGTTATGGCTATTTTTACGATATTAATGATCAAACCCTAATTAACACGCAAATCGCTGGTATGAGCTCGCCTAATTACAGTAGCGATGGCAGTGTTTATTATCATCAATGGGATTTAGATAAAGTGATCACGCGTTTGAAAATAGACGAGCAAGTAGCCAGCTCACCGTTTTCTATGCTGTCGACCAACTTTAGTTCGCTATTTCCTGAATATAATCAGCAGCAAGATAAACTGCTGTATGTGTCGAATGAATCGGGCAGTTCGCAGCTTTGGATTGTAAACCCCGATAGCAGCTCGCGAAAGCAACTTACCCATTTTGCACATAACACGGGGGAAATTCGTGACCCAACTTGGTCAGCTGATGGGCGCTATATTTTGTTTTCTTGGTACGACAATGGCAGTACCCGCTTATACTTTTATGATTTCAAAGTAGAGCAAAGCCAACAAATCAAGCTGCCATTTAGTCATGCAGTTAAACCCAAGTTTAGCGCTGATAGCCAGCATATTTTAGTCTCTGATGGTGACTACCTATACCGTTATGACTTAACAGCAAAAAGCCTAGGCAAAGCCGTTGATGTACCAGCGCAGTTCGGCGTTGAAACACAAGCGGGTGATATTTTATTTACTAATTCACGCCATGCTATTTGGATTAAACACCATGAGACGGGTGTTGAAGAAATGCTTGTGAATGATATTAAATTGGCGCGCAATTATGCATGGTTGCTGGTGGCAAAAAATGCTTACCATGATGGGCGTATTTATTATTATAAAGAACGCTTAGGTGATTACCGCATAAGCTACTATGACTTAGCGAGTAAGCAGCACCATGATTTAATTGCTTTACCTGAGCGAGCTTATAGCCGCTCATCGGGTCTGACCTACATACCCAATGAGCGTTGGTTGGTTTACACCGCATACCTATCGCCAGAGACAGAAATCAAGCGCTTACCTGCAGCCTATTTACCTAAGTGAGTTAACACTTACGATAGATATCAGCATCCATATCGTAAATATTAACGCTTAAACTATACGAGCGGCGGCAGTATGTTTTTAAGCAACTTAGCAATTGCTCACTGAGCATTTGCTTTTGCTCTATGGTTCTGCCTGCCATGATTGATGCGCCGATGTGAATAAAGCCATCTTTGCCTTCACCTAATTCGTAATGCTGATAAGCAATAGCACGAGTCTTTATGGTCGAAAGCTCAAATAAGCCAGAGTCAAAAACGGCTTGGTGAACTTTTTCAACTAACACTTGTGGCAGAATTGGCAAGTCTTCTGAGTGTTCTATAACAATGTGCGGCATAGGGTTTTCCTTAAAAGCGGTAACTAAAACCGATGTTTGTCTGAAATTGGTTTAACACATCACCATCAAAGTGCCATAGACATTGATTGTCTTCTGATGTTGGCAATGTGCACGATACATTGCTTGCATTATTTACAATAGTTGCCAGCCAGCGAGTTTCAACATAAACCCGAGCTTGTTCAGTAAATAAATAATCAGCGCCAGCATAAAGGCCCGAGGTAAAAAATGTATCAGAATCGGCAAAGTCAGTGCTGACGTAGTTTGCGCCAATTTGGGCGCCAACAAAACCAACCACACGGTCAGCCAATGGCACTTCTACGGCACTTTGAAATAGCAGATATTGCATCTCGACTTGCTTGTTGGTTTGGTCTTTCATATCAAGTTCGGTTGCTGAATAAAAGAACCCGTAACGAGCATTATCAATGGTTCTATCGAGACTGACAGTAAAATGGCTGTCATCCTCAAGCTCAATTTTAAGGTCTTCTTCGGTTTGCACCGAGTTAGTAAAGTTTTTGCCAAAACCAGCGCTAATAGAGTAGCCAGCATGAGCTGTACTACTTAAGAACATGAAACACAGTAAACCAAACGATTTTTTCATTGTTTAGATGCTCGTTGTTGAAGATATTTTGAGATAGTATTGAAACATAGCAAGCAAATCGTTGTAAACGGACAACTATCGCTTTTTAATAAGGAACACTAGGATGAAGTTACTAAAATTAGCTGCTTTGACTGCGCCACTAGTTTTGTTGAGCGGTTGCTCGGATGATGCTGCTTCGGTAAGTTTAGGGTTATTCACTACCAAAGATATTAAAGTGGTATCACAACAAGATCCGCTGATCAGCGGTGTTACTTGCCACATTAGTCATATTGAAGCGAATCTTGATTTTGCTGATCCTTCAGATATGTCTATTGCCTGTCGTCAAACAGGGCCGATTACGGCTGAACAATTAAAGCAAATTGACCGCAGTAAATCGGGTGAAGTGGTATTTAAGTCATCGAAAAGTATTTTGTTTAAATCGTTAAAAGTGCGTCGAATTTATGATGCACCTACACGCACTCTTTTGTATTTGTCTTATTCAACCAAAGAGTCAAGTGGCAGCCATCATCACGCTTTATCTACCGTGCCCCTTTACAACACGGGTGCATGGCAATGGGCACAAACACAAGAGTAATTTATGTTAGCGTTATTTAAATCAGCCCCGTTAATTGATGAGCAAGAGCAGCAATGGTTAATTGATACCTTTTTATGGGCGGTTGAGCATTTTGATAGTGATTATTTTTTAAAGCATACCCAAGTTATTTTACCCAACGGACAATTTTTTCCAGATAGGGTGTCGAGCGTCAGTGAAATGGCTGAAAAGGTATTTAGTCGAGTTGTTGATTATGCGGGTATGAAGGCGTGGCCAATTAACTTAGTTGCGCCATCAGGGCTGACTCCACAGGTGTTTCCGCACTTTGAATTTCAAGACAATTTACGCGGTAGCGAGGCAAGTTTAATCGTACCGGCAAATCACCCGGTGAATATCTCGTTTAACCCAAACCAAATAAATCAACCACAAGATTTAGTCGCAAGTTTTGCAGGAACCTTAGCGACTATTTTGATTCACCATGTGGGTGTATTACCTCCTGGCGGTAAAGAGTACTTACCACAAGCAAGTGATGCGTTAGCATGCTATTTAGGTTTTGGGGTAATGATGAGCAATACGGTATATCAATTTAAAGGTGGCTGTGGCTGCGGTTATAACCCCTATGCCAATCGCCAAGCGGCGCTGACTGAACCACAGACCCTGTTTATGCATGCGCTGGTTACGCACTTTAAAGGGGACAGTCAGTCGAAAAAGTTTTTAAAGCCCCATTTACGCAGCCAATATAAAAAAGCGCAAAAGCAAATTAACGCTTTGATTAGTAATAGTGCAAATCCTTTGCTGTTGGCTCTAGATGAACAAGCCGTAGGGTAATTTTTCGTGCAGTATTTAGATGAGTTTTTATTGATTGCTATTGCTCATTTTTTTGCAGTGGCAAGCCCAGGCCCTGACTTTGCGATCGTACTAAAACAAAGTATTCAACAAGGTCGTAAAAATGCGCTCTGGACAAGTGCCGGTGTGGGGGCGGCAATTCTGTTACATATTGCTTATTGTGTATTAGGTGTGGCGTTAATATTATCGCAGTCACCAAGCTTATTTATGGCTTTAAAATACGTTGCGGGGGCCTATCTGGCTTACTTAGGTGTACAAGCCTTACGCAGTGCAAAACCCAACGATAGTAAGCAGCAAACTCTTGCACCTGCTGAGCCTGAATCTGTGTATAAAGCATTTCGACGCGGCTTTTTTACTAATGCCCTTAATCCCAAAGCAACGCTGTTTTTTATGTCGCTGTTTACTCTTGTGATTAGTCCTGAAACACCCGTTTTAGTGCAAGCTGGATATGGTGTATATATGGCAATGGCAACTTGGTTGTGGTTTTCATTTTTATCATTGGTGTTATCAAAAACATCGGTGAGAGCATTTTTCTTAAAAAGCGGATATTGGTTTGATAGAGGCATTGGGGTGATCTTAATTGCCTTAGCTATTCGCGTTGTTGTGTGAGGTGAGTATGGCGCTGTATAACTTTTCATTTGGTTCAAATATGTCATCGAGTCGATTGCTGGCAAGGCTACCTGGAGCAAAACGGGTGGGCACAGCCATTTTAAAGGGTTATGAGCTGACTTTTGATATGGTGAGTACCGATGGTTCTGCAAAATGCAGCGTGCGTAAAACAGCGCAAGCAGATACCTTGGTATATGGCGTTGTTTATCAGCTTAACGAAGCGGAAAAGTCGATTCTTGATGATATCGAAGGGCCACGTTATGACTGTGTAGATATCACCGTTGAGCTAATTGATGGCGAGCAACTCGCTGCGCATTGTTATATTGCTAACACCCTTGATGAGTCTTTACTTCCATTCGACTGGTATCTTCAGCATGTTCATCGCGGAGCGCTTGAAGCAGGTGTACCAAATCATTACAGTGAAGCAATACTCGCAAGACAAAGTTGCGATGATCCAGATAAAACCCGAGCAGCGAAAGAGTTCGCTATTCACAACAATAAAAATCACCAAGGGATATTATGAAACTCCGTAAATTAGCCGTTGCAGCGGCATTGTTATCAAGCTGTTCGTTTTACAGCTATGCTGATATTGATACTAAGAAAATCGAAAAAGTGATCGAAACGTCGATGGCACGTTTTGATGTACCGGGTATGGCTGTGGCGATTGTTGAAAATGATAAAGTCGTGTTAGCAAAAGGTTTTGGTGTATCTCACCTTGATACCGGTAAAAAAGTAAATAAAGACACATTATTCGGTATAGCCTCAAACACCAAAGCATTTACCGCAGCAGCGTTAGCTAAATTGATTGATGAAGGCAAGCTAAGCTGGGATGACAAAGTCATTGAACATCTACCTGAGTTTCGCTTGTATGACCCTTATGTCACGCGCGAAATGACCATTCGCGATTTATTAAGCCACCGTAGCGGTTTGGGTTTAGGGCAAGGTGATTTAATGATTTGGCCAGATACCGACAAATCGATTGATGAGATCATCGCAGGCCTAAAATATTTGAAACCGGCAAGTAGTTTTCGCAGTAAATACGCGTATAACAACCTAATGTTTGTGACAGCAGGTGAGGTGGTTGCGCGTGTCTCTGGCATGAGCTGGAATGATTATATTGAGAAAAATATTCTTGAGCCTCTCGATATGAAAAACTCGCGAGCTGGTTTTTCACGTATCCCTAGTAGTAATAAAAACTGGGCTACGGGTCATATCC
Source organism: Pseudoalteromonas apostichopi (assembly GCF_030297135.1). Lineage (NCBI taxonomy): Bacteria > Pseudomonadati > Pseudomonadota > Gammaproteobacteria > Alteromonadales > Pseudoalteromonadaceae > Pseudoalteromonas > Pseudoalteromonas apostichopi. The sequence continues at coordinate 1,105,642 of NZ_AP028065.1, read as the reverse complement.
CAATGGATGGGCAACTACATCCATTTTTTGTTAACTACCTTGAAGACTTCCGTGGTGCAGGTGCGATTGCATCAAGCGTGAGTGATATGAGCCAATGGCTACGCACGCAGCTTGCACATGGCAAAATGCCAAATGGCGATCAGTTATTCACTGAAAAGCAGCAGCAACAAATGTGGCATCCACATATTACGTCAATGGCCTCAAAAAGAGCTTATGAAGCTTACCATCAGCAATTTAGAGGCTATGGTTTAGGCTGGAGTATTGAAGACTTCCACGGCATTAAAAAGTTAGGCCATGGTGGTGGTATCTTAGGTATGGTGTCTCAAGTGACATTATTACCAGAGAAAAACCTCGGTATTGTGATTCTTAGTAACCAGCAAGCATTTAGTGCGTTATCTGCAGTAACTTATGAAGTGTTAGAAGATGCATTAGATCTTGAAGATAAAGACTGGGTTGAAGATCTTGCGAAAAAGCATTTTGAAGGTAAAAAAGAAGCTTACGCAAATGCAAAACCAGAAACACCGGCCGATTATCAACCGAAACTACCAAACATCAACTACACAGGTACACTGCATGATAACTGGTATGGTGATGTGGTCATCGAAGAGTTAAATGGTCAGCTACGTATTGATTTTACTCATACAAAGCGCTTAAAAGGTCAACTAGAGCATTACACTGGCAATACCTTTATTGTTAAGTGGGATGAAAAGTTACTTGAAGCGGATGCTTACATAGAGTTTCAAATGAGCCCAGAAAACAGAGTGAGTGGTGCGAAAATGCGCGCTGTATCAACGGCGGTCACTGACTTTAGTTTTGACTTTAGAAATTTAGATTTACGCGCTAAAAAGTAAACCAAAGTCGCAAAGCCACCATTCGGTGGCTTTGTTATACTGGGGGAAAATAATCCAAGGAGCGTATTATGAGAACGGCAGTTATCTCACATCCATTTTGTCGTAAACATAAAATGATTGAGGATCACCCAGAATGTCCCGCGCGTTTAGATGTGATCACCGACCGTTTGCTAGCAAGCGGTGTTGATATTGCAATTACTCATTTACAAGCTCCAAAAGCTAGCCGCGACGATTTTTTACGTGCTCATGATGAGTCTTTGGTCAGCCATGTAGAACAAACAATTCCTAATGACGGGCTTGCTGAATTAGACGGCGACACCTGGCTGTGTCCGGACTCAATGAAAGCGATTGAGCGCGCCGTTGGCGCCGGGTTATTAGCTGTTGATGAGATCCTTGCTGATAAGCTAGATGCAGCTTTTTGCTCGGTTAGACCGCCGGGTCATCATGCAAACCGCAGCTCCTCTGCAGGGTTTTGCGTTTTTAATAATCTAGCCATTGCCGTGAAATATGCGCAAAGCAAAGGTGTAAAACGCATCGCTATTCTAGACTTCGATGTTCACCATGGAAACGGCACTCAAGATATCTTTTTAGAAGATGATAATGTGTTGTTTTGCTCTTTGTTTCAACACCCATTTTATCCTAATACTGCGGTTGAAAATAACGCGACTTTAGTGAACTCACCGCTGCCAATTGCCAGTGATGGTAATGACTTGAAAGCTGTGTACCTTGAGCAATGGCTGCCAAAACTCAATGAATTTAAGCCTGAACTATTGTTTATTAGTGCTGGGTTTGATGCTCACCTTGAAGATGACATGGCAAGCCTGAAGTTTGTTGAAGATGATTACGCATGGCTCACTACACAACTAGCTGAGTTTTGCCAACAGCAAGATTGTAAAGGGATTGTCTCTTACCTCGAAGGAGGTTATGCCTTATCAGCCCTTGGTCGAAGTGCTGTGGCGCATATTAAAGCGCTGGTGGATGCACCTTAATCTGCCAGCATAGCAAAGGCTTGCGATGGTGTAAGCCGAGAAACCTTACTTAAACAGCACACTCCTTCTTGTGCTAGATGCTCAGTCACTTTAGTCGCAAGCTCAGCGTCAGTTAAGGCTTTAACGCTCTCACCCTGCAAATTAACATACTGCCCTGTAGCTAAAAGCATAATAACTGCGAGTTGCTGCTCCTCACTCAAACCATAAACAAAGCTTTCAATATCGGCTTCACCTTCTACTAATGCTAATTCATTAGCTGAAAAAATAATCTTAGGAAATGATGAGTGCATTTATTGTCCTGTGTCAAAGTTGCCAATATTGAAATGATTATAATTGTCAATTCATGCAAGAACTAGGAAAGTCGACTTATGAATCAACCAAGACGACATCAAAAGGTCAGTGATGTCTTTTCGCATAAATTGGTATCATGTCCTGCGCATACGCCTTTGGTCGATGCGGTAAGGTTGATGCATGTTCACAATGTAACGGCTATTTTTATCCAACATGAACAGTGCGTGGTTGGGATTTGGACTGAAGCCGATTGTTTGAAAATTGATATCAGCAGCCCAGCCTACAAGAATCTTGCCATTCATGAGGTGATGTCAGCACCTGTTATTACGGTGCCTAACCAATGTTCAGTCAGTGATGCAACGCTGCGTTTTCAACAACATGGTATTCGCCATTTATTAGTAATGGATAGTGAGAACCAACCTGCTGGTATGCTGAACCTTTCTGATATCGTTCATAACCAAGGTCTGGACCACTACCTACAGTTTAGGCCTATTCATGAGCAATACCGCACCGACCTTGAGGTCGTTGATGCGCAGACACCGATTGAAGAGGTTGTGCAGCTGATGCGAACTGGCAGGCTTGATAGTGTGCTGGTTTATAACCGAGAGCTTGAAGTACACGGTATTATTACTCAGCGCGACATTGTTGAATTGATAATCCAAACTGAGTGGCTAAATCCCTGTTGGCAGTATGCCAGTTATCCGTTAATTGAAATTGATTGTGAAAGTAGTTTATTTGATGCTTATCGCACTATGACAGAGCATAATGTTCGCCATTTGGTGGTCAAAGATGATGAGATCTGTGGGGTGATTTCATTTGCTGATTTGATCACAGAGATTGAATCGGCTTATTGTTGCGAGCTTGAGCGTGCTATTGAGCAGCGTGATCTTGCTTTGCAAAAGTCACAACGTAACCTATTTCTTGCAAATAAAATTATTGATGCCTCACTTGATGGCATCATGTTAACTCGCAAAGACGGCACCATTATTCAAGTTAACCCAGCTTTTACTGAGCTGACAGGTTTTGCTGAACATGAAGTAATAGGTAAGCGGCCAAATATTCTAAGCTCAACAAAACATAGTCGTTCTTTTTATCAAAAAATGTGGCATGCCATTGAATATGAAGGAGTGTGGCAAGGGGAGATCTGTAATTGTAAGAAAGGCGGCGAAGAGTTTGTTGAGTGGCTAACCATCATTCAAATTAAAGACCCTAACTTTGATGAGGTGCTGTATGCAGCTATTTTTAGCGATATTACTGAGCGTAAACGTGCTGAAGAAAAAATTGCCCAGCTTGCCTATTACGATGAATTGACCGGCCTGCCAAATCGGCGCTTATTTCATGACAGGCTCTCCATTGCACTAAGCACCGCCAAGCGTAACCATGATCTTTTAGCTGTAATGTTTATCGACTTAGATCGCTTTAAAGAGGTCAACGACAGCTTAGGACATGACGCAGGTGATAATTTGCTTGAACAAGTTGCTGAACGAATTTTATCAATCTTACCTGAAGGGGATACCCTAGCACGCTTAGGTGGTGATGAATTTGTTTTACTATGCGAAGTAAATCGTGTTGAAACGTTATTAAACTTTGCAGAACAAGTATTACAGCAAGTGAGTATGCCGCTTGCTATTAACGAGCATGTAGTTGCAATTACAGCCTCTATTGGCGCAGCAGTTTATCCAGATGATGGCGTAGATAGCGCCACATTACTTAAGCATGCTGATATTGCTATGTACCGCGCCAAAGAAGTCGGTCGTAATTCATTTCAATTATTTAAACCAGCTATGAATGCGCGCTCTTTAGAACGTCTGGCAATGATGAGCCGTTTGCAAAATGCCATTGAATGTGACGAATTTGAGCTTTATTTCCAACCGAAGCAAGAGTTAAACTCGGGTAAAATTTTAGGTGTTGAAGCGCTTTTGCGTTGGCATGAGCCGAATCTTGGCGTGATCTCACCGGCTAAATTTATCCCCCTTGCTGAAGAGCTTGGTCTAATTGTAAAACTCGATTTATGGGTAATCGAGCAGGCTTGTAAAGAGTTAGAAAAGTGGCAGCAACAAGGGATTGAAGCAGGGCGCTTAGCAATTAATATATCGGCGAATCACTTACGTCAGGGGCAATTAGCATCGAATGTTGAGCGTTTACTTGAGCGTTATGATGTTGACCCACACAAGCTTGAAGTTGAGCTGACGGAAAGCTGTTTTATAAGCCACTTTAGTGAGGCCAAGCAAGAGTTGTTGGCGCTGAAAAAACTAGGTGTGCATATTACTTTGGATGACTTTGGTACGGGGTATTCGGCTTTAAGTTATTTAACAAAACTGCCTATTGATACGTTAAAAATAGATGCCAGCTTTATAGCAAAAGTACCTGATGAATATGGTAATAGTGAAATAGTAACGGCGATTATTAGTCTTGCGAAAAGTTTAAGTATTCATGTTGTCGCCGAAGGGGTTGAGAAGGTAGAGCAGTTAAATTACTTACGTTCACTTAACTGCGATATCATTCAAGGCTATTATTTTTGCCGTCCCGTAGCGAAACAGCAATGGTATGACTTTTACCTTAATACAGAAAAAAGCGATTAATTAAGGCTTATCTCATAAGAAGTAAACTTACGAATATTAATTACGCCAGTATCAAAAATTAGGTACTGGCCTTTAATGCCTTTTAAAATCCCCGATACTTCTGGTGCTTTATCAAAATTGAAAGAGCTGATTTTGCTTGGGTATTCACTCACAGGGTAGTCTAGCTCAACCACATCTTCATCGAGCTTTTCAATTGCCGTTGAGCCAAACAGTTCAGCAAGTTCACTCAGCTTAGCATCAATTTGTGGGATCAGCTCACTGGCAGCGGCTTTTAAATCAATTGCTTCAGATTGGCCTTTTAGCATGTTTCGCCAATTGGTTTTATCAGCAATAAACTTGGCTAAGGCAACCTCAACTAAACCAGATTGAAGGCGGGTTTGTACTTTGAAGATAGGTAAAGCTTGCGTCGCACCTTGGTCAATCCAGCGTGTAGGAATTTGAGTATGGCGGGTAATACCTACTTTTAGGCCTGAGGTGTTTGCTAAATACACGTAATGCGGGATCATGCAGTTTTCTTCACCCCACTGCGGCTCACGACAGGTACCTTTATCAAAGTGGCACGTTTCAGGCTTCATGATACACATGTCACAGCTAGCCAGTTTGCGCATACACACGAAACAGTGGCCTTGAGAGTAGCTTTTCTTGGTTTTTTTACCGCAGTTACAGCAAAAAATATTGCCAGTAAAAGTGAGTGTTAGCGGTTTACCAATATAGTCATTTAACGAAACTAGCTCATCACCAATAGGTAATTGATATTCGACAGGAGAGGTAAGTGTCGACTTTAATTTTCTGATCGTACCTTGCATCTTTACATGGCCCCTAAAGATGTTAAAAAGAGCAGTGTAACACGCCCTATTTAAATTGTGAGGCAATAAAGCTTAGATACTCATTAATCGGCAGTGCTTTGCTGTAATAATAGCCTTGGCCTTGATCAGCCCCCATTTTGATCAGCATTTTCTCTGTAGCTTGGTTTTCAACACCTTCGATGGTGATATTCATATCAAGGTTATGGGCCATATCAATGGCGGTTTTTACAACCACTTGATTAGTTGTGTTATCCACTAAATCCAGAATAAAGCACTTATCTACTTTTATAGTGCTAAATGAATAATTCACCAAGTAGTTCAACGAAGAGTAGCCAGTACCAAAGTCATCGAGTACTACCTTACTCCCGAGTTTATTGAGCTCGCTGATAAAGCTGACCATTTCATCATGGTTTTTAATAAGCGCAAACTCGGTTAATTCAAACTTTAACTGATCCGCGGTAATACCATGTTTTAAGATAGTGTTTTCGACTTTTTCGACGAGTTTAGGGATAGCGAGATTTTTCGCACTTAAATTAACGCTAATAGTATGCTCGCGGTAACCTTGTCGATTAAGCTGTGCAGCAGCAAGGCAAGCCTGATCAATTACCCATAAGCTTAGTTCATTGATTAAACCTGTTCGTTCAGCCAATAAAATCAGTTGCTCAATATCGAGATACTTACCAGCTGTAGGCCAGCGTAATAGCGCCTCAGCACCACAGATAGTGCCGCTGTGTAAATTGATAATTGGCTGTAAGTAAATGGCTAATGTATTGCTTCGTATTGCTTGCTGTAATTCTGCAGCAAGGCTGACATCCATATCAATATGTGGTGCGTTAAAGTCAATATTTTGTTGTTTTTGTGATAAACCCAAGTAGCCACGCTGCAGCCAAATATCAAAGCCATCATCACTAACCGGCTCGGTAATGCTAAAGCGATAGTAAAGCTGTAGGTCTAAGCCTGCCACTTTATATTGTTTAGGGAGCTGTTTACAAAGGTTGTTAAGCTCTTGATAAAGCTCTACTTGAGATTGAATTTTGGTAGAAATAAAGGCGAGTATACCATTCCCTAAATCAGCTACTTTTGGGCTATTATCTAAAGCCGACTCTAAATTAATAAATTGTCTCTTTTTATTGATTTGATGCTCTAGGGATTGAGCAACTGTGATAATTATTTGGCTACTCTGACTTGGCTTAAGGATGCTCATTAGGGCATTAAATTGCTCTATTTTCACTAAACAAAGATTAGCGAGCCTGTGCTCTGAAGTGATCGCCATATAGGCTTGTTTGAGCATAGCTTGATTGAGTAACTCTGTTTGTTGAGTATGAGTTGCATGATACAGCGCTTTTTCACGTTGATACCGGACTCGATCAGCCAGCGCCATTGCCATGAGCACAATTTCACACAGAATAGCGACTAAAAAAATATGTCTAACTGCAAAGCTATACTGAATAAATCCAGTAAGCTCTAAAGGTTGAATTGCAGCGCCTACTATCAGTGGCACCCAAGACATTACATAAAACTTTGCCCATCTAAAGCCACTCACTAACTTTTTGTATATCATGCAAATACATAAAATATAAAGCGGTACCATGATGGCAAAAAAGATTTTTGAAGAATGATATTCCAGCATGAAAAAACTGATCAGGCTGAGACTGAAGAGCAGGGCTAAAAAGCTAATACTGAGTTTATAAAGGCGGCAATTGTCTTTATGGTAGCGTAAGAACATAGTGCAAAATGCTACAGTGAAAAAGGCTATTGCATAGTTACTGAAGACCACTTGCTCATTAAAAAACATTTGCCATGACAAAGGCCATAGATAAAAACCAAAACCAAGCACTGAGCCCATAAGTAGCAATGCTGAGATTATATAACCTATGTAAATAAGGTAGACACGGTCACGAATCCCTAAAAATAATACCAAGTTATAGAGGGCTGCCATTATCAGCACGCCAATAAAGATCCCCCAAATACCCGACTGTGAACGAAGTAAATCTTGGAACTCTTTTTCACCATAAATATTGATAGGTGTCTTACTAATACCAACAGTATCTATCTTAATAATGAGGGTTGTTTGCTCGTTGCCCTGCATTGTTAAAATGCTGTGCGGTGTGCTGTATTGGAACAAACTGAGCCCAGCTACTTTATCTCCTAGCTCGGTTGTATCTATAAGCAGCCCCTTATCATCAACATGATAGACAGTGAGGTAATCAACCATTGGGTTGTCAAAGTGAATAGACAGCTCTACTGGCTTTGTTTGACGGTTTTCTAAATCAAGCTTTAGCCAATAATCTTGCTCGGCTAAATCCCACTCAATATCTTTAAAAGGGCGTTGCTTGAGCTTTTCTGGTTCTGCTAAAAACTGCTCCAGAGTTAGTGATTTGCTATAGTCGATTCGATACGCCGTTTTACTGTAAATAGGCGCCGTTTTGTCAATGGTGTAGCGGGTAGGGCTGGCTAAATGAGCCGCTAGGGTGGCAATGATAAAAAACAAAATTGTTAAAATAAGAAATGAAACAAAGTTATATTTCAGTGCTTTATTATTCAAAATTAGTTCTTTATCTAGGTAAATATTCTTATTAGTGTAGCATTAAAAAAGCGCAGATAAACTGCGCTTTATTAGAATTAGACTGGTTTGACCTTAATTCTGTTCGCGAGCAATTGCACGGTAAGCGATATCTGTACGATATTCCATGCCTTCCCAGCTGATTTCATCAACTAGTTTATAAGCTCGTTGTTGCGCTTCAGTAACTGTGTTGCCAAGCGCTGTAGCACAAAGCACACGACCGCCAGCCGTAACAACATTTTCGCCGTCTTGCTTAGTGCCTGCGTGGAATACTTTCTCACCTTCAGGATAAGTAACTTGTAAGCCGTTGATAGTGTCACCTTTCGGGTAGCTATCTGGGTAGCCTTTTGCTGCTAGTACAATACCTACAGCTGCGCGCGGATCGAACTCGATATCGGTTTTATCAAGTTCTTCACGGTTAGCCGCTTCGATAAGCTCAACAAGGTCAGACTTAAGACGAAGCATCATAGGTTGTGTTTCTGGATCGCCAAAACGACAGTTGTATTCAATCACTTTTGGTGTGCCATCAGCGGTGATCATTAAACCAGCGTATAAGAAGCCAGTGTAAGGGTGGCCTTCTTTTGCCATGCCTTCAACTGTCGGGTTGATCACTTCGTTCATAATGCGCTGGTGAATTTCATCTGTAACCACTGGTGCAGGTGAGTATGCACCCATGCCGCCAGTGTTTGGACCTTGGTCACCATTGTAAGCACGTTTGTGGTCTTGGCTAGTTGCAAATGGCAACACGTTTTTGCCATCAACCATCACGATGAAAGATGCTTCTTCGCCTTCTAAGAACTCTTCGATAACCACACGGCTACCAGCTTCACCAAAGCTGTTGCCTGCAAGCATATCGCGAATAGCTTCTTCAGCTTCAAGTTCAGTCATCGCAACGATAACGCCTTTACCCGCTGCTAAGCCATCAGCTTTAACAACAATTGGCGCACCTTTTTCTTTTAGGTATGCAAGCGCAGGTTCGATTTGTTCAAATGTTTGATAATCCGCTGTTGGAATGTCGTGACGTGCTAAGAAGTCTTTAGTGAACGACTTAGAGCCTTCTAATTGTGCAGCACCTGCTGTTGGGCCGAAGATAGCCAAACCGTTTTCACGGAATGTATCAACCACACCTAAAACAAGAGGTACTTCAGGGCCAACAATGGTTAACTCAACGTTGTTTTCTTTAGCAAAAGTAACTAAACCTGCTAAGTCTTCAACATTAATAGCAACGTTTTCAAGTTTTGGCTCAAGTGCAGTACCTGCGTTACCTGGAGCGACGAAAACGGTGTTTACTTTAGTATTTTGTGCAGCCTTAAACGCAAGAGCGTGTTCGCGGCCGCCACTGCCGATGACAAGTACATTCATGGCGTATAATCCTATTTATAGCGGTTTTTTAAACTTCAGCGTCATACGGTCACTTTCACCAATCGCTTTATATTTAGCAGCGTCTTTTTCGTCAAGTGCTAAACGTGGTGGTAGTGTCCATACCCCTTTAGGGTGATCAGCTGTATCAAGAGGGTTTGCATTAATGTCACTGCTTGCCACCAGTTCAAAGCCAGCTTGTTTTGCAATTTCAATTACATAGCTTTGTTTCATATAACCTGATGATTTCTGATCTTCATCGCTGCGCGATTCAGGAAGGCGGTGCTCAACTACACCTAAAGTGCCGCCTGGTTTAAGTGCTTTATAAAATGCTTTAAATGCACTTAACGCGCCTTCTTGGTCTTTACCCATGTACCAGTTGTGGACATTTCTGAATGTTAAGACAAGATCAGCGCTACCCGCTGGTGCAATATCAAGATGTGTCACTGGCGCAAATTCAGTCAGTTTAACTTCACTGAAGCGCGCGTCATCGCTCATCTTTTTCTTGAAACCAGCTAATGAACGTTGGTAATAACCCACTTCAGAATCTGCTGGGAAATGTGCCGCGTAGTAAACACCATGACCTTTTACGGCTGGTGCAAGGATTTCGCTATACCATCCACCGCCTGGAGCAATTTCAACAACTGTCATGTTTGGCTTAAAGCCAAAGAACTCAAGTGTTTCAACTGGATGGCGATATTTATCACGTGCGCTATTTTTAGCATCACGTTCGCTTGATTGCACAGCATTTGTAAGCGCTGATTCATGGGCGTGGCTTAGTGCCTGTGCTGATGTTAGCGCAAGGCTGGCAACGAGTAACGATTTTACGGCAAATTTCATCATCTGTTCCTTCATTATATGGGTAATTATTATTATTAATCAGAATACGTGAATTTGTGGCAAACAAAAAGGGTTAAGCTATTTGCTTAACCCTTTATGTGATTAGTGGCGGAAATGGCGCATACCTGTAAATACCATTGCCATACCAGCTTCGTCAGCTGCAGCGATAACTTCTTCATCGCGCATTGAACCACCTGGTTGGATAACAGCAGTGATGCCAGCCTCTGCAGCTGCATCAATACCGTCACGGAATGGGAAGAATGCATCAGATGCCATAACAGAACCTTTAACTTCAAGGTTTTCGTCAGCTGCTTTGATGCCTGCAATTTTCGCTGAGTAAACACGGCTCATTTGGCCTGCGCCTACACCGATAGTCATACCGTCACGAGCATAAACAATCGCGTTAGACTTAACGAATTTAGCTACTTTCCAGCAGAATAATAGATCTTTTAATTCTTGCTCAGTTGGTTGACGCTTAGATACAACTTTAAGGTCGCCTTGCGTTACCATGCCTAGATCACGGTCTTGAACTAAAATACCGCCATTAACGCGCTTGATATCGTGACCCGTTGCATTACCAGACCATTCACCACATTCTAATAAGCGTACGTTTTGCTTAGCAGATACGATTTGTGCAGCTGCTTCAGATACTTTAGGTGCAATGATAACTTCAACGAATTGACGAGAAACAATCGCTTCAGCAGTGTCTGCATCAAGTTCTTTGTTGAACGCGATGATGCCACCAAATGCTGATGTAGGGTCAGTTTTGAATGCGCGATCATAGGCTTCAAGAATGTTGTCACCAATTGACACACCACAAGGGTTCGCATGTTTTACGATAACACACGCTGGTACGTCGAATTCTTTTACACACTCTAATGCTGCGTCAGTATCAGCAATATTGTTATAAGAAAGTGCTTTACCTTGCAGTTGAACCGCAGTTGCAACAGATGCTTCAGTTAAGTCGTTTTCAACATAAAAAGCAGCGTCTTGGTGTGAGTTTTCACCGTAGCGCATATCTTGCTTCTTAGTGAACTGCATGTTGATAGTGCGTGGGAACTTAGTCTCTTCAGCAGCTTCCTCAGTGTAGTCAGGAACCATTTTGCCGAAGTAGTTTGCAATCATGCCATCGTACTGAGCTGTGTGCTCATAAGCGGCAATAGCTAGATCAAAACGCGTTTTATAGGTTGTTGAACCATTGTTGTTTTGCATTTCGCTGATTACACGGTCGTAATCTTTTGCATTTACAACAATAGTCACGTCTTTATGGTTTTTCGCCGCAGCGCGAACCATAGTTGGACCACCGATATCAATGTTTTCAATTGCATCTTCTAGGCTGCAGTCTTCTTTCGCAACAGTGTTTGCGAAGGGGTATAAGTTAACTACAACGATATCGATAGCAGAGATGTTATTCTCGTTCATTACGTCTTCATCTTGACCGCGACGCGCTAGGATGCCGCCGTGAATTTTTGGATGAAGTGTTTTTACGCGACCATCCATGATCTCAGGGTGACCAGTATGGTCAGATACTTCAGTGACTTTGATGCCGTTATCAGCAAGTAATTTGCAAGTACCGCCAGTTGATAAAATATCCACGCCTTGTGCTTCAAGAGCGCGAGCAAATTCAACGATACCGGTTTTATCTGACACACTTAATAGTGCGCGACGAATTGGACGATGTGTATCCATTGTAGTTTTGATTACCTCAATGTTTGAGCTAGCTTAGAAAGGCGGTATTTTAACTGAATCTGCTTTAAAAAACGACGTTTAAAGCGTGAGGATTTTGCATAGTTTTTAACAGCTATAAAAAAAGCACCCTAAGGTGCTTTTTTCAAATAACTTATTACCAGTTACTATGAAGCTGTAAGCAATTATAACGATAGCTCGTTAGAATGATTACGGTTTCAATAACCAGTATTAGTTCATGCCGTATTTTTTAAGCTTCTTACGTAAAGTACCACGGTTGATACCTAGTAAGATTGCAGCACGAGTTTGGTTACCACGCGTGTACGTCATTACTTCTTCAAGTAATGGTGCTTCTAGCTCAGAAAGAACAAGGTCGTATACGTCTTGTACGTCTTGACCATTAAGTTGCTTTAAGTAGTGATGAACAGCTTTTTTCACTGCATCACGCAACGGCTGTGGTTTCTCGTGTGACTGTACATGAGGGTTTGTGATAAATGGAGAAGTCACGTTTTGTTCGAACATCGTTATATGTCTCTTTCTTTCTTAGTTAGCTGCTAGTGTTTTAAAGTATTCTTCTAATGCGTCGACTTGTGCCTGTGGGTTATCTAACGCATTAAATACTCGCCTAAACTGACCGTCACTGTCATGGGTTTGCAAATACCAAGATACATGCTTTCGAGCGATACGCGCTCCCATTGGCTCCCCGTAAAACTGATGAAGATTGTCTAAATGCTCCATCAAAATGCTACGCACTTCTGAAATTTCAGGTGCTGGCAAATGTTCTCCAGTTCGCAAATAGTGGTCTATCTCCCTAAAAATCCAAGGGCGACCTTGGGCGGCTCGACCAATCATAATGGCATCTGCACCCGTATAATCCAAAACCTGCTTTGCTTTTTCTGGTGAAGTAATATCACCATTGGCAACGACAGGGATAGACACTGAACGTTTAATATCCCTAATTGTGGCGTACTCTGCTTCACCTTTATACATACATGCACGTGTTCGTCCATGTACTGCAAGTGAGGCAATGCCATAACGTTCAGCTATTCTCGCAATCTCGACACCATTACGGTTATCCTGATCCCATCCGGTACGGATTTTTAAAGTGACAGGGACATCGACAGCATTAACAACGGCATCGAGTATCTCTTGTACTAATTCAGGAAACTGTAATAAGGCAGAGCCTGCGAGTTTCTTATTCACTTTTTTAGCCGGGCACCCCATATTGATATCTATGATCTGTGCACCATTGCTGACATTGAATTGTGCTGCCTGCGCCATAAGCTCAGGATCGGCACCGGCGATTTGCACCGAGCGAATTCCCGACTCACCGCTGTGATCCATACGGTTCATCGATTTTTCGGTTTTCCATACTTTCGGGTTTGACGAGAGCATTTCAGAAACAGCAAGGCCAGCACCTAAGCGACGGCAAAGTTGTCTAAATGGTCTGTCTGTAATGCCTGCCATTGGCGCGACAATTACGTTGTTCTCAAGTTGGTATGAACCGATACGCACTGTTATTCAATTGGCCTCTTTTCAAGGGGCGCTAAGTTTACGGCTTTTTTAGCAAAAATCAAAGGCTATAAATTGAACAAAAGTGACTTTTTTTTGCCCTTTTCGTATTGACTTTTGATAACAGTTTGACGGGTAGGTTGATTTGTTTGTTATTTGAACAGAAAAATTTTTACTCACTAAAAAGTGAGAAACTACTAACTGTAAAAATAAGGTAAAGCCTGTTAAATACTGGCTTTACCTATTATGTTTGAGTAAATGCTCTAGGGCTGTTTAGGCTTTCTTTATGCCGCTTACTCGGGTCCATTCCCCCTCAGCAGCCACTTCATCAAGGACTAAAAATGGGGCATAAACGTCGGCAACAGACTGAGCTTGCTCTTCTAAAATACCTGACATAGCAATTTTACCATTAGGTTTTAAAAGGCCTAAGATCACTTCATGTAGTTCGCGAAGTGGTTGAGCTAGAATGTTTGCAACCACAATATCGGCTGTGAACTCTGGCTGATCTTCAGGTAAATACACTTCAAGTTTATCTGCAACACCATTACGTTTTGCATTATCGCGGCTTGCCTCAAGGGCTTGTGGATCAATATCGATACCAATCATGCGCTCAGCACCTAATTTGATTGCCGCTATTCCTAAAATACCCGAGCCACAACCAAAATCGACAACGGTTTTACCTGTTAAATCTTGGCTTTCTAGCCATTTTAAACAAAGCGCCGTGGTTGCATGGGTACCCGTACCAAAAGCAAGACCAGGATCGAGTAATACATTAACAGCATTAGGATCTGGAATATCACGCCAGCTTGGACAGATCCATAAGCGTTCACCAAATTGAATTGGGTGGAAGTTATCCATCCACTCTCGTTCCCAATCCTTATCTTCAAGCTGTTCAATCTTATAAACAAGTTTATCGGCGAGTGTTGCTTCAGCTTTTAGAGTCTCTACAACGCTGTCCATATCGTGGTTTGCGTCATAAAGGCCAATGACAGTGGTATCAGCCCATAGTTGAACTGTGCCAAGCTTTGGCTCATAAATAGGGGTATCTTTGGCGTCAACATAGGTCACTGAGGCACTGCCAGTGTCCATTAATAAGTCGCTGATTAATTCTGCGTTGTCAGCGTTTGCATTGATACGAATTTGGATCCAAGCCATGAATATCTCTCGAATAGAAAAAAGGCCGCAACAGCGGCCTTTTAGTTAAAAATGCGATACTAAATTACTTAGCATCTAAGAAGCTTTTCAGTAAGTCAGAGCGAGAAGGGTGACGTAATTTACGTAACGCTTTCGCTTCGATTTGACGAATACGCTCACGTGTTACGTCAAACTGCTTACCAACTTCCTCTAATGTATGATCAGTGTTCATGTCGATACCAAAGCGCATACGCAGTACTTTAGCTTCACGTGCTGTTAAGCCTGCTAATACGTCGTTTGTAGCGCCACGTAATGATTCCATTGTTGCAGAATCAATAGGTGAATCTATAGTGGTATCTTCAATGAAGTCACCTAAGTGCGAATCTTCATCATCACCGATTGGCGTTTCCATTGAAATTGGCTCTTTAGCGATTTTAAGTACCTTACGGATCTTGTCTTCAGGCATTAACATACGCTCAGCTAATTCTTCTGGGCTCGGCTCACGCCCCATCTCTTGTAGCATTTGACGAGAGATACGGTTTAACTTGTTGATCGTCTCAATCATGTGTACAGGAATACGGATGGTACGTGCTTGGTCAGCAATCGAACGCGTAATTGCTTGACGGATCCACCATGTTGCATAAGTTGAGAACTTATAACCACGGCGGTATTCGAACTTATCAACCGCTTTCATTAGACCAATATTACCTTCTTGGATAAGGTCTAAGAACTGTAAACCACGGTTGGTGTATTTTTTCGCAATTGAAATTACAAGACGTAAGTTCGCTTCAACCATTTCTTTCTTCGCACGGCGAGCTTTCGCCTCACCAATACTCATACGACGGTTGATGTCTTTAATTCGTTCGATGCTAAGACCCGTGCTTTCTTCAATTGCACTTAGTTTGCTGATGCAACGAATGATTTCTGGTTTAACTTCTTCAAGAGCTACAGAGTATTTCTCATTTGCAGCAATCTCAAGGTCAATCCAGCTAGCATCTGTTTCGTTGTTTGCAAAGTGCTTGATGAAGTTCTTTTTCGGTAACTTAGCAATTTGTACAGCTTGCTTCATGATAATACGCTCTTGTACACGAACGCGGTCCATCATTTCACGCATGTTATTAACCATGCGGTCAAACTGTTTTGGCACTAATTTAAATGTTTTAAATAGTTCGCCGATTTCTGTAATAGCTTCCTGTGAATCAGGATGTGAGCGACCTTTTTCTTCGAACGTATCGCGTGCTTTGTTATAAAGCTCACGTAAATTTTCGAAGTGAATACGCGCTTCTTCAGGATCAGGGCCTGTATCGCCATCACTATCGTCATCGTCATCACTGTCTTCATCATCATCCTCTTCGTCGTCTTCGTCGTCGAGTTGCTCTTCGTTTAACTCAGAACCGATGTGTGTTGCAGAGATTTGTGATTCATCTTCATTGTTAGGGTCAAAGAAACCAGAAATAATGTCGCTTAAGCGCATTTCTTCTGCTTCAAACTTGTCCCATTGCTCTAGTAGATAGGTAATTGCTTCTGGGTATTCAGCAACTGAAATCTGTACTTGGTTAATACCTTCCTCAATACGCTTAGCGATTACGATTTCGCCCTCACGCGTAAGAAGTTCAACAGTACCCATTTCACGCATATACATACGTACAGGGTCAGTTGTTCGACCGATCTCTTTTTCTACAGTCGCAAGTGCAGCTGCCGCGGCTTCTGCTGCGTCTTCGTCTGTCGTTGTTTCTTGCATCATTAATTCATCGGCATCAGGCGCGTTTTCACTTACCTTGATACCCATATCATTAATCATGCTAATGATATCTTCTACCTGATCTGAGTCGATAATGTCTTGTGGAAGGTGATCATTAACTTCTGCAAAAGTTAAATAACCTTGCTCTTTACCTTTTTGAATCAGAAGCTTTAATTGTGACTGAGGAGTTGGATCCATAGAGATTTATTCTTCCACTCTGAAAGTTGATACAACAGGCGCCAGCTCGCTTATTAATTAAGCGACACGAAAACTAACTAGACGCAGTGAATAGCACAGTATAACAGCATTATTCAATTCTGACTAGCTGTTGCTGCCTTTTAACGCTTGCGTCAGTAAGTGGCATTCTAGCCTTTCTTCACTGCTTAAGCCTTGGGTCTTGTCTTTTATTAATAGGGTCTCTAGTCGATAATTTAAACACTGGTCTTCAATAAATTTAAAAGTATTTTTAAAAACAGTCTCTAAACGATCGTCATTTATTTGGTGCTGCCAAGTTGCTAATTTAACCAGCGCGTCATATTCGGCGGTATCGCGAAATGACTCTAAAATTTGTGCTGTCGTTATGCCTTCACGCTCTAGCGCTAAGTGCTGTATCCGCAAAAACAGCTCAATACCAGCTATTTTCATTTCTGCCAATTCCGGCATATAAGCTATGCTGGTCGCCAAGTTTGGGTGTTGCAATAAAATACCAATCGCTTGGCGCATCGGCGTTATTTTAAATTTACGTTCAATAGCGTGCTGTTGCTTTGGTGATTTAACGCGATTATTTAATTGCTCTCTTGTTCGACCTATTAAGCGGCCAAGATGTTCCAATATATTTTCTTGGTAAAAATCACTGGGAATTTTTTCAATCAACGGTAGGGCATCACTAAGTAGCTTTGCTTTACCTGCATCTTGTGTAAGGTCAATCTCTTGGCTGAGCTTATTAAACAGCACCTTGGTAAAATCATCGGCTTCCTTTAACCTTGCTTCAAAAGCGTCTTTACCTTCTTTTTGTACCAGCGAATCGGGGTCTTCACCGTCTGGTAAAAACACAAACTTTAATGATTTGCCATCTGCAAGATAAGGAAGCGCATTCTCCAGAGCACGCCAAGCAGCATCGCGGCCAGCACGGTCACCATCGTAGCAGCAAACTACTTTATCTGTAGTTCTAAATAAAGTGTGCATATGCTCTGCGGTAGTTGCAGTGCCAAGGGCTGCAACGGCATACTCGATGCCTTGCTCAGCTAAAGCAACAACATCCATATAACCTTCAACAATTAAAATATGTTCAAGTTTTTTATGTGCTTGCTTTGCTTCGTATAAACCATAAAGTTCAAAGCCTTTATGGAAAATACGCGTTTCTGGTGAGTTGAGGTATTTTGGACCTTGATCCGCTTGCATAACACGGCCACCAAACGCAATCACCCGACCGCGTTTATCGCGAATAGGGAACATGAGTCGGTCACGGAAGAAGTCAAATTGGCGACCAGGCGACTTTTCAGAGGCAAGCTTTAACTCAACAAGTTGTTCTTTTTGTTCTTTGTTGCGGCCAAGTTGTTGGCAGAGTGCTTCCCATTCACTAGGCGCATAACCAATCATAAACTTTTTCGCTGTTTCACCGCTTAAACCACGACCTTTAATATAGTCGATAACCATTTTTGAGTTGGCATGATGCTTTAATTGATGTTGATAAAAGCGAGCAGCATGCAACATTAAATCGTAATCAGAGCGCTTTTGTTCTGCGGTGCGTTGCGGGCCTGAGCTTGTGCCTTGTTCGCGAGGTACGTCTAAATTGAGCATACTCGCTAATTCTTCAATAGCATCAACAAACTCTAATTTGTCGTATTCCATAACAAACGAAATTGCATTGCCATTCGCACCACAACCAAAGCAGTGGTAAAACTGTTTATCTTGAGAAACGGTAAAAGAAGGTGACTTTTCGTTATGGAAAGGGCAACAGGCTTGGTAGTCTTTACCCGCTTTTTTGAGGCCAACTCTCGAATCAATTAACTCAACAATATCGGTGCGAGCGAGTAAATCATCTATAAATTGTCGAGGGATCTTTCCGGCCATAGCTGTTGTTTTTCCTGCACTATCTATGCGTTCTAAAATAAGATTTGAACACAATTACTGTGTTTATGAAAGGCTAAAAGCAAGAAACCGAGCACTAGGCTCGGTTTGCTTGAATCATACATCTGTATGTGGGGGTTAGGCAGTTAATCGTTGCTTGATTAAGCCAGAAATCTTACCTAAATCGGCACGACCTTCAGCTTTGCTTTTGATAACTCCCATTACCTTACCCATGTCTTGCATACCCGCTGCGTTTGTATCAGCTATAGCCGAGTCAATAAGAGCAATGATTTCTTCTTCACTCAATTGTTGAGGTAAGAATTCTTCAAGTGCTTTAATCTCACTGGCTTCAATTTCAGCTAAATCTTCACGACCCGCATCAATGTACTGGGTGTAAGAATCGCGACGTTGCTTAACAAGCTTTACTAAAACAGCGGTAATACCGTCGTCGTCAAGCGTAATTTGCTCGTCAATTTCACGTTGCTTGATTGCAGCAAGTACCATGCGGATAGGCTTAAGACGTTCTTTGTCTTTTGCCTTCATCGCATCTTTTTGCGCATCTTTTAGCGTTAATAAAAGGCTCATTTATACAAGACCAAATACTGATTAGTATAATTTAACGCGACGTGCGTTATCGCGAGAAAGCTTCTTCATGTGACGCTTTACTGCTGCAGCTTTTTTACGCTTGCGCTCAGCTGTTGGTTTTTCATAGTGCTCGCGACGACGAACTTCTGAAAGGATACCTGCTTTTTCACATGAACGCTTGAAGCGACGAAGTGCTACGTCAAACGGTTCGTTCTCTCTTACTTTAATTACTGGCATTAAAAATTCACCTACCTAAATAATGAGCGTTGCTCAAGTTGATCGAATAACGATCAAGTGGTTCAAAAATGGTGCGGTATTGTAATCCGAAGCAACACCACATGTAAAGAATAATATTAACAGAAACTAGGTTTGCAAAATAGTGTTAATTTGTCTCGCGTTGATACAAACGACAAATCACTTGCCCAGCAGTTTTTTCTTTTAAAAGCATCCAGTTATCTGGGGTGTCTAAATCACTGAGCTCACTTTCAACCTCAACATAAATAAGGGCTTGGGCAGATAACCAGTTATTTTTTTCGAGTAAAAAACAACTTTTTTCAGCCAAATTTTGTCGAAATGGTGGGTCAACAAAAATTAGATCAAATTGCTCGTTTTGCGTGTTTTGGTCCAATAATGAAAGGCTATTACCTTGTTTTATTGCGGCATTATCCAATTTAAGAGTGCTAATGTTTTCTTGTAATTGGTTAGCGGCACCTTTATCTAGCTCGAAAAAGACAGCACGTTCTGCAAAGCGAGATAAAGCTTCAAAACCTAAACCGCCAGAACCGGCAAAGCAATCGAGTACAGCTGCGCCACGTGTATCTTGCATTAGCCAGTTGAATACCGTTTCTTTTATACGATCTGTGGTTGGGCGCAAGCCTTGCACATCTTTTACTGGTAATTTTCTACCGCGAAATTGCCCACTAATGATACGAATAAAGCCATTTGATGATTTATTATTCGCTGCTTTTGTTTGGCGGTTAGCTGTTGATTTTTTTCTCATTTAATTCACTAATTATTGGTAACTGACCCCTAGCTCAGATAATATTGTATGCAATAGCTAGCGTGTCATTTTTCTACAGCGCTAAAAGTGATAGTATTGCGATCTTAGCGATAGATGGTACCTGTTTATGTTTGGCTAAAAAGCTGAACTGTCACCAAACTATTATTCATATAAGTTTATCAGATTTTTATA
This sequence comes from Pseudoalteromonas apostichopi, assembly GCF_030297135.1. NCBI lineage: Bacteria > Pseudomonadati > Pseudomonadota > Gammaproteobacteria > Alteromonadales > Pseudoalteromonadaceae > Pseudoalteromonas > Pseudoalteromonas apostichopi. The sequence continues at coordinate 1,085,441 of NZ_AP028065.1, read as the reverse complement.
AGTGGTTATTAGCAAGTATGGCAAAAAAAAGTAAATTCCTGTCTTGGTTTGGTTTTGGCAAATCAGATAAGCAACAAGCAGAACAAGCAGCAAAAGAGGCTGATAACCAGAAGCAAATAGAAGAACAGCAGCGTATTGAAGCCGAAAAGGCGGAAGCGGAGCGTTTAGAGCAAGAGCGCATTGCAGCAGAAAAAGCCGAAGCGGATCGCTTAGCTCAAGAGCAACAAGCAGCAGAGCAGCAACGCCAAGAACAACAAGCCCGTCTTGCAGAGCAAGAAGCGGCTATGAAATTAGAGCAAGAACGTGTTGCCGCTGAACAAGCGCAACGCGAAGCTGAGCTTATTGCAGCCAAAAAGGCGGAAGCAGAACGTTTAGAGCAAGAGCGTATTGCAGCTGAAAGACGTGATGCTGAGCGCTTAGAGCAAGAACGTATCGCGGCAGAGAAAGCAGAAGCTGAGCGTTTAGAACAAGAACGTATCGCGGCAGAAAAAGCCGATGCTGAGCGCTTAGAGCAAGAACGCATTGCTGCAGAAAAAGCCGATGCTGAGCGTTTAGAGCAAGAACGCATTGCTGCAGAAAGGCGCGATGCTGAGCGTTTAGAACAAGAACGCATTGCTGCAGAGAAAGCACAAGCTGAACGTTTAGAACAAGAACGCATTGCTGCAGAAAGACGCGATGCTGAGCGTTTAGAGCAAGAACGCATCGCGGCAGAGAAAGCACAAGCTGAACGTTTAGAACAAGAACGTATCGCGGCAGAAAATGCAGAAGCTGAGCGTTTAGAACAAGAACGTATCGCGGCAGAGAAAGCACAAGCTGAACGTTTAGAACAAGAACGTATCGCGGCAGAAAATGCAGAAGCTGAGCGTTTAGAACAAGAACGCATTGCTGCAGAAAAAGCACAAGCGGAGCGTGTAGAACAAGAACGCATCGCGGCAGAGAAAGCACAAGCTGAACGTTTAGAGCAAGAACGTATTGCGGCAGAAAAGGCGGAAGCGGAACGTTTAGAGCAAGAGCGCATTGCTGCAGAAAAAGCAGAAGCTGAGCGTTTAGAGCAAGAGCGCATTGCTGCAGAAAAAGCAGAAGCTGAACGTGTAGAACAAGAACACATCGCGGCAGAGAAAGCACAACTTGAACGTTTAGAGCAAGAACGTATTGCGGCAGAAAAGGCGGAAGCGGAGCGTTTAGAACAAGAGCGCATTGCTGCAGAAAAAGCACAAGCTGAACGTTTAGAGCAAGAAAAAGCAGCTCAAGCCGCTGAAAAACCGAAGAAAGAAGGCTTCTTCGCGCGCCTTAAAAAGGGCTTATTAAAAACTCGCGTTAATATCGGCTCAGGATTTGCCTCTATCTTTAGTGGTAAGAAAATAGACGATGAGTTATTCGAAGAGCTAGAGACACAGTTACTGACAGCGGACTTAGGTGTTGATACAACTATGAAGTTGATTGATAACCTAACAGATGCAGCGGATCGTAAGCAGTTAAAAGATGGTGATGCTTTATACGAGCTAATGAAGCAAGAAATGGCAAGCATGCTCAAAACTGCGGAGCAACCGCTGGTTGTAAGTGGTGATAAAAAACCATTTGTTATCTTAATGGTGGGTGTAAATGGTGTTGGTAAAACCACTACAATTGGTAAATTAGCTAAGCAATTCCAAAGTGAAGGTAAGTCGGTGATGCTTGCTGCAGGTGACACTTTCCGTGCTGCAGCGGTTGAGCAGCTTCAAGTTTGGGGAGAGCGTAATAGCATACCTGTTATTGCTCAACATACAGGTGCAGACAGTGCTTCAGTAGTTTTTGATGCTTTTCAGGCAGCAAAAGCGCGTAATGTTGATGTGTTAATCGCTGATACAGCAGGTCGCTTGCAAAATAAAGACAACTTAATGCAGGAGCTTGAGAAAATAGCTCGTGTAATGAAGAAAATTGACCCAGATGCACCGCATGAAGTGATGCTAACTATCGATGCTGGTACGGGTCAAAATGCAATTAGCCAAGTTAAACTATTTAATGAATGTGTTGGTTTAACAGGTATCACTTTATCTAAATTAGATGGTACCGCAAAAGGCGGTGTGATTTTCGCCGTTGCAGATAAATTTAACATCCCAATTCGTTACATTGGTGTTGGTGAAGGTATTGATGATTTACGTACCTTTAATAGTAGTGACTTTATTGATGCGCTATTTAGCCAAGACGAGGATGACGCATAATTAATTAGAGGGAGCTTGCTCCCTTTTTTCGCTGCAAGATGATTGATAACTAAAATGATAAATTTTCAGCAAGTCAGTAAAACATATCCAGGTGGCCATCGTGCCCTTGAAAAAGTCAGCTTTCATATTAAACCTGGCGAATTGGCCTTTTTAACAGGGCACAGTGGTGCAGGTAAAAGTACCTTATTGAAGCTCATTAGCTTGATGGAGCGTCCATCGGCGGGGCAGGTGCTTATTAATGGTGTTGATTTAAATGCAGTTAAATCCCGTCAGATCCCTTATGTTCGTCGCGATATAGGTATCATCTTCCAGAATCATCGTTTGCTAGAACGTTACTCAGTGTTTGATAATGTTGCTTTGCCTTTAATCATAGAAGGTACACACCATAAGCAAATAGCTAAGCGTGTTCATGGTGCGCTTGATAAAGTTGGGTTACTTGATAAAGCAAAGTGTAATCCTGCAACGTTATCGGGTGGTGAGCAGCAGCGGGTTGGTATTGCCCGAGCTATCGTAAATTCACCACCTATTTTACTAGCCGATGAGCCAACAGGTAACTTAGATCCTGAGCTTTCAATGGACATATTACGTTTATTTGAAGACTTTAATAATCATGGTACAACTGTGCTCATTGCAACTCACGATATCGGCTTAATTGCGCGTATGCGTTATCGCAGTCTAACGCTTAAAGATGGTCGCATGATTGAGGACCCTTTAGCTGAGGGGACGCTATGAGTTTATTATTTAAAAGTCGTAATAGCCAAAACGAACGTCAGAAAAAGTCATTTTTAGCTGCGCCTTATTTCTTCTTTATTAACCTTATTCGTCAAGGAGTGCACAGCCTAGGTGAAATGTGGCGAACGCCTCTTGCTTCATTGATGACCATTGCGGTATTAGGTTTAAGCTTAACGCTCCCTGCGACACTTTATTTAGTAGTTAAAAATGTCTCTCAAGTAAGCAGTGGCTTTGAAGATGCTGCAGAGATTTCGTTGTTCGTAAAAGAAACCATGACTGAACAACAAACGCAGACTTTAGTTAAGCGTTTAGCACTCTACCCTGAAGTAGATAAAGTGGAGTTTATATCAAAAGGCGATGCCCTCACTGAATTCAAACAAGTATCAGGATTTGGTCAAGCACTTGAGTATTTAGATGCTAACCCGTTACCTGATGTTGTTATTGTCACACCCACAGCACGATACCGTCAGCCTAATACGGCAAAGCAATTATTACAAAAGCTGGAAGCCGAAAGAGAAGTTGACTTTGGTAAGCTCGATATTGCTTGGCTTGAACGCTTAAACGCACTTTTAAGTTTATTAAAAGAAAGCGTGATTACCATCGCTCTACTATTATTAACCTCCGTTACCCTGATCATTGGTAATACGATCCGTTTATCGATCATGGATAAGAAAGATGAAATTCAAGTGATGAAGTTAGTAGGGGCGACAAATACCTTTATTCATGCGCCATTTTTATGGACGGGTATTTGGTACGGCATTATTGGTGGTTTGTTCTCTTTTATTTGCGTTGCTTTAATGATGTGGTGGCTTGGCGCTGCGGTGAGTGATGTTGCTGGCGTATATGAAACCAACTTTGACTTAATTGGCTTAACACTGAAAGAGTTTGGCATTTTGGTTGCCCTTGCAACAGGGTTAGGATTTGTTGGTTCTTACCTATCAGTTAACCGCTACATAAAAGAAATTGAACCCGATAAAGTGTAACAATTCGTTGTTACACTTCGTTTTTAGCGATAAATAGTATTCGCGTAAATTTTTAAAAATATCACTCCAAGCTAGAATTCATCGCTTATTCAGCGTGTTAGCGTAGACTAAAAATAGATACAAAAACCACTTGATTTGAACTTTAAAAAAGTTTTTAATTGAAGTTAGCACTCTCGCTTAAAGAGTGCTAAGATGGTTTCAAATGTTTATCACTGAGGTGAAAAATGAGTAAAGATTTATACGCAATGGCACTTACTGCAGGTCAACAGAGCGCAAGTATGGACGGCTACCTTCAAGCGGTTAGCACTATTCCTATGCTTGATGCAGAGAAAGAAAAGCAGTTGGCGACTCGTCTTCAGGAAGAAGGTGATCTTGAAGCTGCGAAGCAACTCATTATGTCGCACCTGCGCTTTGTTGCTCATATTGCGAAAAGCTATTCAGGTTATGGCTTACCGCAAGCTGATTTAATTCAGGAAGGTAACATAGGTCTGATGAAAGCGGTAAAACGTTTCGACCCAAGTGTAGGTGTCCGCTTAGTCTCATTCGCAGTACATTGGATTAAAGCCGAAATTCATGAGTACGTACTGAAAAACTGGCGTATCGTGAAAGTTGCTACAACAAAAGCGCAACGTAAATTATTCTTCAACCTACGTAAAAATAAAAAGCGTTTAGGTTGGTTTAACCAAGCTGAAGTTAGCACAGTTGCTAATGAGCTAGGTGTAAGTGAAAAAGAAGTACGTGAGATGGAATCACGTATGAGTGGCCAAGATATGGGCTTTGACTTAACGGGCGATGACAATGACGATGCACCGACAAGTACATACTCGCCAGTACAATATTTAACTGATGGCAGTGCAGATCTTGCTGATGATATCGAAGAGCAGCAATGGCAAGAACAGTCTCATGCACGCTTATTCAGTGCGTTAAAAACGCTTGATGAGCGTTCACAAGACATCGTAAGTGCGCGTTGGTTAGCTGACGATAAAGCAACACTGCAAGAACTTGCTGAGAAATACAATGTTTCAGCAGAGCGTGTTCGCCAGCTAGAAAAAACAGCGATGAAAAAACTGCAATCAGCTATGAGCTAATAGCAATCGCTATAGCAAACCATCTTTAGTAGACTACAAAGCCTCGCAAATGCGGGGCTTTTTGTTTTAAAGGACGCGGTATGTCACAGATTGATTATCAACACGTATTAGATGAAATAACAAAAGAAGTTCAGCCATTACTGAGCCAAGGGAGGGTTGCTGATTATATTCCTGCGCTAGCAGAGGTTGAACCAAACCAATTCGCAATTGCAATTCATACCGTGGATGGGCAAACCTATTGCGCTGGTGACTGCAGTACGCGTTTCACGATTCAATCTGTCTCAAAAGTAATGACCTTAACCTTAGCGCTTCAGCGTTATGGCGATGAATTATGGCAGCGAGTCGGAAAAGAACCTTCAGGCACTGCTTTTAACTCACTCACACAGCTTGAGTTTGAGCAGGGCATACCACGCAACCCATTTATTAACGCCGGTGCTATTGTCACCTGTGACGCTTTATACAGTCGTTTATCTGCACCGATGCACTCTATGCTTGAATCATTTCGCCAGTTATCAGGTAATGCTCAGGTTGTTATTGATAAGAAAGTGGCTAATTCTGAATATGAGTTTCGTCACCGCAATGCCGCGATGGCGCATCTAATGAAGTCTTTTGGCAACTTTAATAATGAAGTTGATGATGTTTTATGGGCTTACTTTAACTTCTGTGCCATAGAGCTGAACTGCGTAGAATTAGCAAAAGCTTACAGCTACTTAGCGAACCAAGGTAAAGATGCCAATGGGCAAGAAGTACTTAGTGCTAGACAAAACAAGCAGTTAAACTCGTTACTGTTTACTAGTGGTTTATACGATGCTGCGGGGGATTTTGGCTACCGTGTGGGTATGCCGGGTAAATCAGGGGTTTCGGGCACTATTTTAGCTGTGTTACCGAATCAATTTACAGTGGCTGTTTGGGCGCCAAGACTTAACTCATATGGGAATTCAGTTGCTGGGATAGCGGCTCTTGAGCGTTTATCCCAGAAACTGGATATTTCTATTTTTTAGTTGCGGTTACTGATCCCAGTAAACTTGCTCTAAACAATCTTCACGTTCTGGTAAGCCACGAGATAAACGTGGTGAGTGCTGAACCAGTACTTCATAACTCGCACGGTTAGCGTATTTACTGATTTGTGCAAGTGATGAGTAAGTTATTGCAGGTTGTTGATGCTTCGCTGAGTTTGCCACATTTAGTTTGTGGTAAACATTGGCTGACAAGTCATGTAGGACCGCAGCAAGAGCGCAATCGCCTGCGCCATTAGTGTTTTTAATACTATCAGGGCCGCCCATAAACGGTGCTGTGTGGCTGTATGCACGGATAGGGTTTTGGCAGTCCTCTTTACGCATTGCGCGCGAAAATTCATAACGGTTAAAGTCAGCAATTGCACCTGGTAATAATGGGTATTCTGTTTCACGCTTGAATGAATCGTCTACGTAACCTGCCATAAATAAGCCTTTTTCGCCGGCAGTACAAATAACTAAATCAGTCCAGTCTAGCGCTTTGTCGGCAGCCAGAAGCGGATCCTCAAAACCTGTAATAGCAAGACCTTCTTCTTCGTTCATAGCAAGAATATCAACATGTTCTTTAACAAAATCAGCCCACCAAGCTGGATCTTGTTCAATTAAGAACTTAGTACCAAGGGTTAAAACCACAGGAACACCTGCATCATTGGCATATTTTACTGCCTGCATAGTGGCTTCTGTCATGGTTTCATCACCTTGAGTACGCATCAGATATGCGCTGATCACTAATGCTGATGAATTTTCAATAAGAGCTTGATCGATTGATTCAGGGCGAAGGTGATTCATAAGCCCTGCACTAATTGCGAAGGTGCGTTCACCTGTCTCGTCAATTAAGGTAAAACAGCGACCAATTGGGCCATCTACAGGCTGAAGATAGTCAAGGTCGACGCGGCTAGAGGTGTTACATAAAAAACGGTATGCATAGCTGCCGATTTTGATATTTTCACTCATTACTCCTAACAACACAGAGCGGTCGTCAGCAAGTGTTGAATAGTTGTGCATGGTATTACCCACCGTACCACCGGCAAACTCATAATCGATCATGTTATCGAGTTTCAGTCTGTCGTATAACGCATTGGTAATATCGTTTTCGATCACTTGCGACATGCCACGGCGCAATTGAAATTCATCTAGGAAAGCTTGATCAACTTTCGCTTCAATATCCACCACAATTTGGTCGATACCCGTAATATAACTACGTTGTAGTCGGTCGGTTGAGTTAAGTTGATTCGTCAGTGGATCTTTGGCTTCCACCGGAAAATAATGTTTATGCCTGCGGCGTCCAGGAAATTTCATTTGCTACCCGTGTTGTAAGCTAAATAAAAAAAGCGCGAGATTATAGCGCAATATGGGTCCATTGAGCCATGAAAAAGCCACTAAATTTTGCGTTAATTTTTAATTGTAGCAGCATTTATTGCCGACATTTTTCACTAACTAGGTATAATTACTCACAGTTTTACAAGATTTGTGTGATATATGAGCGAACAATTTAGCGACGAGTATTGGATGGAGAAAGCATTGAGCTACGCCAATGAAGCGGCTGCGATTAATGAAATTCCAGTTGGTGCAGTACTCGTAAAAGACAATCAACAGATCTCTTATGGCTATAACCGCTCAATTATTGATAACGATCCATCAGCTCATGCAGAAATGATGGCAATCCGTGAAGCAGGAAAAGTACTTAACAACTATCGCCTAATAGATTGCACTCTGTATGTAACTTTAGAACCTTGTTCGATGTGCGCAGGCCTTTTGGTTCATAGCCGTATTAAGCGACTTGTATTTGGCGCTAAGGATGCAAAAACAGGATCGGCAGGCTCAATTATGAATCTTCTACAAGAACCTAGGCTTAATCATCAAGTTGAAGTAACTAGTGATTTTATGAGTGAGCAGTGTGGAGCGGTGATTTCTAAGTTTTTTAAGCGTCGTAGAGAAGAGAAAAAGGCGGCAAAGCTGGCTGCTCGCAACGCCTAGTTAGACAACCGGCGTTGCAGGAACTTGTGCTTCCATTAACTGCATCGCAAATAGGCGACGACGCCAGATAACTTTTTTGTGTGTATTGCGTAGCATGATACGACGACGTGTAGCCGTTGAGTAAATAACATTTCGCTTGAACTTATGTGTCTTGCGTCTTCTTTTTAACATGTGTGCTCCTTAAGTGAGAGTAAAGCATTATATTGATCTCTACAGGAAGATAATGATCATTTGATGACAAGTAAACAGATTTCGGTGCTTGAAGTTAGTTGTTTTCTGACTTCTGCTGCTCTGAGTTAGTTTGTTGAGTGTTGTCGCTTGGTTTTATTTCGCTTGCCTCTGTTGCAGGTTTTGCTTCTTCAGCTGTTTGTTGCTCGCTCTCGGGATTAGCAATAGCATCATTTTCGTCAAGCCAAACTAACGCATCGTAATAACGACGAATATTATCAACATATTGCACAGCGACATCGCCCCGCGCATAACCATATTTGGTTTTACGATAGTAACGCTTTTTAATTAAAAGAGGTAAGCGCTTTTTAACATCAGCCCATTTGTCAGGGCTTGCACCTTCTTGCTCAGTGATGATACGAGCGTCGTTTACGTGTCCCCAGCCAACATTGTAAGAGGCTAAGGCAAACCAAGTTCTGTCAGGCTGTGGGATGCGTTCAGGGATCCAAGAGATCACTTTGGCAAGGTACTCTGCACCGCCTTTAATATTTTGCTCTGGTTCTAATCGATTAGTTACGCCTACCTGTTTTGCAGTTGCTTGAGTGAGCATCATAATACCACGCACACCCGTTGGTGACTTAGCTCTTGGGTTCCACATTGATTCTTGATAACTCAAGGCTGCCAGTAATCGCCAATCTATGTTGCCAGCGTATTGCTCAAACCAAGGTTGGTATTTAGGTAAGGTCTCTTTTATTGCTTCGATATAAGCTAGGGTGTTCACATAATTAAACTGGCGAACATGGCCGAAGTATTTTTCTTCTAGAACATAAAGCTGGTTGCTTTGTTTTACGTCACCAAAAAATGGCACCATCAAGGCATATAAAGAATCGTCACCATCTTTTCTTAGTAGCCAAGCGATAGGGTCATTACGCGTAACCGAGAAACCTATGCTTAAATTTGGGTGGTAGCGGCGAAACAACGACAAGGTGTGTGAATCAGCTAGGGTATAATCAATTTCACCGTCGATAACAGCTTGCAGAAGCTCTTCTTCATCCATGTCTTCAGTTTCGTTCCAGCTAAGCTCTGGATTCAGCTGTTTTAATTGCTGTAGCGCCAACGAATGGCTGCTTTTTGCTAGAACAGTTAGGTTACCGGTTAAATCTGAAAACTCACGAGGACGAGTGCGGCCTTGTTTATAGACCAGCTTTTGGCTAATTGTGCGATAGGTTGGGCCGAAGCGATAATGTTCAGCTCGAATCGTATTATATGTAAGACCTGAAGCTATTATATCTAAATCGCCACTTTCTAAGCGTGCGAACATATCGGATAGATTAAAAAAGGGCACCATTTCAAGCTCAACACCAACATAGTCAGCAAACTCTTGAGCGAGTTCATATTCAAAGCCTTGCACACCTTGCGGTGCTTGATAGTAATTACTCGCACCAGCTAAAGTGCCGACTCTAATTTTGTTCTGTGCCTTGATATGAGCGAGTTGCGAGGGTTGCTGTTGCATATCGCACGCACATAACATGAGCACTAAACTAAAAATAGCGAGTAACTTTTGCATAGATTATAAATGCCCCTTAAACCATTACGTTACCGTTATAACAAAACTTCAAAGCCACGTCACTTGGCGAATAGTTTTATATATCTATTTAAAAATTAATAATCGTAACAGGGTGAAGATAGATAAGTCATACAGAACAAGAACCTGCAGAAAAATAATGAGTACTAAGATAGTTAATTGTTGTGACCATAATAGCGGTTATCGAGATTATTTAAATAAAAGCGTAATTTTGAGTTAAATCTAGACGTTATTTGCACTATAATATGCGCCTAAAATATCGTTCAATCCCTAACCCCGGATGAAAATACCTATGTTGATCCTTCGTGGTGCACCAGCACTTTCCGATTTTAGAGTTCAGAAAATTTTAGCGCGTTGCCAACAGGCACAACTTCCAGTCACTGACGTTTATGCTGAGTTCATGCATTTTGCAGATCTCACTGCTGAACTTTCAGCTGATGAGCAAACAAAGCTGGAAAAACTGCTTACTTATGGTCCAACGATTGCTGAGCACACGCCAGCAGGCACGTTAATTCTTGTAACGCCGCGTCCAGGTACTATCTCGCCTTGGGCATCAAAAGCAACTGACATCGCACATAACTGTGGCTTAAGCCAAGTTCACCGTGTTGAGCGTGGTATTGCATACTACGTTGAAGGTAATCTATCAGCTGATCAAACAGCTGAAGTTGCAGCGTTGTTACATGATCGTATGACTGAAGCAACTCACGCAGATATGGCTGATGCAGCTAAATTATTCCGCCACGATGACCCGCGTCCAATGTCATCAGTTGACATTTTAGGTGGTGGCCGTGAAGCACTTGCTAAAGCAAACGTTGAGCAAGGTTTTGCGCTTGCAGATGACGAAATCGATTACTTAGTAGAAAACTTCCAAAAGTTAGGGCGTAACCCGAACGACATCGAATTATTCATGTTTGCACAAGCAAACTCTGAGCATTGTCGTCACAAAATCTTTAACGCTGATTGGACAATTGATGGCATCGAGCAGCCAAAATCTTTGTTCAAAATGATCAAAAATACTTACGAGCAGAACCCTGAAAACGTGTTATCGGCATATAAAGATAACGCAGCGGTAATGAAAGGTTCGGTAGCGGGTCGTTTCTTCCCTAATCTTGAGGGTGAGTACGCGTACCATCAAGAAAACATCGAAATCTTGATGAAAGTTGAAACTCATAACCACCCAACTGCGATTGCGCCATTCTCAGGTGCATCGACTGGGTCTGGTGGTGAAATTCGTGATGAAGGTGCTACAGGCCGTGGTTCTAAGCCTAAAGCTGGTTTAGTTGGTTTCACGGTATCTAACCTACGTATTCCTGGCTACGAGCAACCTTGGGAAACTGACTTCGGTAAGCCTGGTCGTATCGTTAATGCACTTGATATTATGACAGAAGGTCCATTAGGTGGTGCGGCATTCAATAACGAGTTTGGTCGCCCTAACTTACTTGGTTACTTCCGTACATACGAAGAGAAAGTATCAAGCCATAACGGTGAAGAAGTACGTGGTTACCACAAGCCAATCATGCTTGCAGGTGGTTTAGGTAACATTCGTTCTGAACATGTTCAAAAAGGTGAAATCCCTGTAGGTGCTAAGCTAATTGCACTAGGTGGTCCGGCAATGAACATCGGTCTTGGTGGTGGTGCTGCGTCTAGTATGACATCTGGTCAATCAAACGAAGATTTAGACTTTGCATCGGTACAGCGTGAAAACCCAGAAATGGAACGTCGTTGTCAGGAAGTTATCGACAAATGTTGGCAGCTAGGTGATGCAAACCCAATCGCTTTCATCCACGATGTGGGTGCAGGTGGTCTTTCAAACGCATTCCCTGAGCTTGTAGACGACGGTGGTCGTGGTGGTAAATTCCAACTTCGTGACATTCCAAACGATGAGCCGGGTATGGCACCACACGAAATTTGGTGTAACGAATCTCAAGAGCGTTACGTATTAGCAGTTGCGGCAGAAGACTTCGCGCGCTTTGAAGCAATCTGTAAACGTGAGCGTGCAGAATACGCTGTTATTGGTGAAGCAACAGAAGAGCGTCACTTAACGGTTGAAGATAGCCACTTCGGTAACAGTCCAGTAGATCTTCCGCTTGATGTATTACTTGGTAAAGCACCAAAAATGCACCGCGAAGTTGAATCGAAAAAAGCACAATCGCAACCATTAGACATTGCTCACATTGATGCTGCTGATGCTGCACAGCGTTTATTACGCTTACCAACGATTGCTGAGAAAACATTCTTAATCACTATTGGTGACCGTACGGTAACGGGTTTAGTTGCTCGTGACCAAATGGTAGGTCCTTGGCAGGTGCCAGTAGCAAACTGTGCGGTAACCGCTGCTGCGTTTGATACTTACCACGGTGAAGCAATGTCATTAGGTGAACGTACACCAGCTGCACTTTTAAACTACGGTGCCTCTGCTCGCTTAGCTGTGGCTGAGTCTCTAACTAACATCGCTTGTGCTAACATCGGTGGCCTTGAAAATATCAAGCTATCTGCAAACTGGATGGCTGCAGCTGGTCACCCTGGCGAAGATGCGGGTCTTTATGAAGCAGTTAAAGCTGTAGGTGAAGAGCTTTGTCCTGCACTTGGTTTAACAATCCCTGTGGGTAAAGACTCAATGTCTATGAAAACTCAATGGGATGAAGACGGTGAACAAAAATCTGTTACTGCACCATTATCGCTGATCATCACTGCATTTGGTCGTGTTGAAGATGTTCGTAAAACAGTAACCCCACAACTACGCACTGATAAAGGTGACTCATCATTATTATTAGTTGATTTAGGTGCTGGTCAAAACCGTATGGGTGCATCAAGCCTTGCACAGGTTTATAAGCAACTAGGTGATGTGACACCTGATGTTGATAACCCAGCATTATTAAAAGGTTTCTATGACGCAATGCAAGCACTTGTAGCGGATAATAAGTTACTTGCTTACCATGACCGTTCAGACGGTGGCTTATTCACTACGGTTGCTGAAATGGCATTTGCTGGCCACACGGGTGTAACTGTTGACCTTGCAGGCTTAACAGGTTCAGACATCGAAGCGCTTTATAATGAAGAGTTAGGTGCAGTGATTCAAGTAGCTAATGACGATTTAGACGCAGTTAAAGCGGTTCTTGCCGACCACGGTCTAGCTGCTATCAGTCATGAAATTGGTACATTAAACGCTGATGACCGCGTGGTATTCACTCGTGGTGATGATGTAGTACTTAACCACACGCGTACTGAGCTTCGTACTATTTGGGCTGAAACAACTTACCAAATGCAAGCACGTCGTGACAACCCAGAATGTGCTAAGCAAGAGTTTGATGCTAAGTTTGATGCAAAAGACCCAGGTCTTAACGTAAAACTAAACTTTGACCTAAACGAAGATGTTGCAGCGCCTTACATTGCTACAGGTGCGAAGCCGAAAATGGCGATACTTCGTGAGCAAGGTGTTAACTCTCACTTAGAAATGGCTGCTGCATTTAATCGTGCAGGCTTTGCTGCGGTTGACGTTCACATGAGCGATATCCTTGAAGGTCGTTTAACACTTGAGCAATTTAAAGGCTTAGTGGCATGTGGTGGCTTCTCTTACGGTGACGTACTAGGTGCAGGTGAAGGCTGGGCTAAGTCAATCTTATTTAATGAGATGGCTCGTGAGCAGTTCCAAAGCTTCTTCCACCGCGAAGATACATTCAGCTTAGGTGTGTGTAATGGCTGTCAAATGCTTTCAACATTGAAAGAATTGATCCCTGGTACTGAGCACTGGCCACGTTTCGTGACGAATAAGTCAGAGCGCTTTGAAGCTCGCTTTAGCCTTGTAGAAGTGCAAGAAAACCCATCAGTATTCTTTAATGGTATGGCAGGTTCACGTATGCCTATCGCTGTTTCTCACGGTGAAGGCCATGCTGAGTTCGCAAACGCTGATGCAGTTAAAGCAGCGCTTGAGTCAGGTACTGTGGCAGTGAAGTTTGTTGATAACTACGGTAACCCAACTACGCAATACCCAGCTAACCCGAACGGTTCACCAGAGGGTATCACAGGTATTACTTCTACAGATGGTCGTGCAACGGTTATGATGCCGCACCCAGAGCGTGTATTCCGTACGGTTGCTAACTCATGGCACCCAGATGAATGGCGTGAAGATAGCCCGTGGATGCGTATGTTCCGCAACGCACGCAAAAACGTTGGCTAGAAGTTAGCTATGTGCCTAGCTATACAAGCTAGGTTCATACAAACCGTTTAAACTAAAAAGGCTGCACTATCATGTGTGGCCTTTTTGTTTATAATGATCTGAGAAGCGAGAAGCGAGAAGCGAGAAGCGAGAAGCGAGAAGCGAGAAGCAAGGAGAGTTTTTTGAGTTTTAAACGGATAAGCGTAGGGTTGCTAGGTATCGTGCTAAGCATGGTGCTTTTGGCGTATCTGTTCAGATTGCCACTGACATCGTGGTACTTAACACCTATGCTCAGTAAAAATGGCGTTGCGCTTCATTGTATTGATTGGTCATTAACCAGCAAGCTTGATTTAAATATCGAGAAATTATGTTTAACCTACCAAGGACAGCAAATTGAGTTGGCTGGTATTATTGCTAATAAGCAGCAGGTAACAGTTTCTCGCGCTAATCTCACTCTTAGCAATCAGGTAAGTAAACAACCTGACTCTTCACAAACAGAATTCAAAAAGCTTGCTTTAGTATTACCAGAGCAAAGACCGCTAATTAGCATTCAGCAGCTTGATGTAGTCTCACCGTTTACCGACAATCCTGTTAGGTTGGCGATACGGGAAAAACGCTTAAATCATTTTACGATTTCACGTGATATCAGTGCAGACGTTGAAATATCAAATTATGAAGTGAAAGCCAATCTCACCCTTGATGAGAAAGTGCTTGAACGATTCATCAAACTGCCCAAAAACAGCCATTTTACTACTCAGTCACAGGTTAATTTTGATGGTATTACGGTTGCTATTAAAAGCGTGGTAAATGTAAATTATCAGCACGCTTTAGAGCAATGTGACTTAAGTTTTGCTACTGAAGGGAGCCTGAGTGCAAAGTACCAACTAAATCAACAGCATCTAAACGCGGATTTATCAGCTTTACGGAATCAATTTAGTGCACACCAAGATTGTTTTATCTCTATAGCAAACCAACAGTACCAATCATTTATTAGAGCGCAGCTGCCGCTTGCTTGGCAGTTGCAAATTGCAGAACCGTTAAGTGTTGATGGTGAGTTGCTATCAGTCCCTATAGTTAAGCTGCAAGCAAATGAGGGGCAAAGCGAGATAAAAGTAAGTAATACGTCACTTTCTTTACAGAACCCGCTCACATCACTTAAAAGCCAAGTTGGCATTCATTTTAATAGTGAAGATATAAGTGAATTTAAGCTTGATGCTCATTTAAATGATGGAACTGTTAAATCAGGTTTTCAGCTGTCATTGAATTCATTACCAGCATTTTTAGATTTACAGGCTGACGGGATTCAGGCTAAAGGAAAGCTAAACATTGATGAGTTATTTGCGAGTCCAATAGTTGCTCAACTGAATGCAAATGTAAGTGTTAAAAACGCGCTTATATCGGATGCAACGATAGCTGACTTTACTAGCACTATTGACGCTGAGCATAATGCCCAGCAGCACTTAATTGTTAAAGCTAACAGCAAGGTTAAATCATTAAATTATAATGATATTAACGCAGCAAAAATCAGTAATGAGCTAACTCTCAGAACAGACCTAAGTGTGGGGGAGTTATTTGCTGATATTGATGCCAAAACCTCTGCCGCCAAATTAACAACTCCGGAGCTTACCTTAAATAAGTTGTCCGTCGTTACAAAGGCACTACAAAGTCGCGCCTTACAGGCAACGCATCATGTGTTTGCAGATGGCTTTGAAGTGCTAATTAGCCACCATATGTCTGAGGTTGCGCACCCATTTGAACTCGTGATACCAGAGCAGACAATTGCTAAGCTTAACCCTATAATTTATCAGTTTGAGCCCCTTGCTACCGTCACTGATGGGGTTGTTTCGGGCATTATTAAAGGTGATGTAAATCTTCAACAAGCACAGGGTAGTTTGCACATAGATAAATTCAGTGCGCTTTATAACGATTACCTCGCGAACGATTTTGCTGTGGATCTAAACGGGAAGTTTAATTCAGGGCAGCTTAATATTGCAGCGACTAAATTTACACTTAATGAACTGCGTGCAGGTGCAGTGGTGAAAAATATACAGGGTCAGTTGCAGGTAACGGCTAACCAGCCTTGCGCAGCTAATCTAACCGGTCAGGTTATGGGAGGGGAATTTGTGGTGAATAGCTACTGTCCACTGAGTGATAACCAAACCGCGACTGTTAAGTTTGAAAATATTGATGCCAGCAAACTGGTCACCCTTGATGCTGAGTCTGGAATTAGTTTAAGTGGCCGCTTAGCGGGCACCTTACCTGTTGTAATAAGCAAACAGGGGGTAGAAGTAAAGCAAGGGCAGCTGGTTAATCAAGGTGACGGTAAATTACTGATCACCAATAATGCAGGTTTTGAAGCTGTAAAGGCGCAGCAGCAGGAACTGAGCACAACACTGAGTTTACTTGAAAATTTAGATATTAAAAAACTACGTAGTAGTGTTAATCTCAAACCAGATGGTTGGTTACATTTAGGTGTCAATTTAGAGGGTTATAATGAAGCGCAGCAGCAAGCGGTGAACTTTAATTATAATCATGAAGAGAATGTATTTACTTTACTTCGGGCACTGCGTTTAAGTGATGAAATTACTCAAAGAGTTGAGAAAGAGTATGCAAAAAAAGGAAGCAATGATGGCTAAGTGGTTAGTAATGCTGACGGCTGTAGGCATGCTGAGTGCCTGTACTCACCGTGTAGAGGTGGCAGCAAAAGAGCCGATTACAATCAACTTAAATGTAAAAGTTGATCATGAGATCCGCGTAAAAGTGGATAAAGAACTTGATACCTTATTCAGTGATGATAGTGAATTATTCTAAGGAGCAAACATGCGTAAATTACAACTTAAAAAACTAAATGTGATCACCATGATCAGTGCTGTTTGTTTATCTTTCTCTGTATGGGCTATCAGCCTTGATGATGCAAAGAGCCAAGGGCTAGTGGGTGAAAACAGCTCAGGCTATTTGGGTTTAGTGGTTAATAACAGTGAAGCAAAAGCGGTGGTTGAAGAAATAAATGCAAAGCGCAAAGAGCAATATTTAAAACTGGCGAAAAAGAACAACCTCTCTTTAGCGCAAGTTGAAGCACTTGCAGCCGCTAAAACTATCGAGAAAACTAAGCCGGGTCACTACATTGAAGTGAACGGTCAGTGGGTAAAAAAATAACTCACTTTATTAAACGAATCAGTACAAAACAGAAAAAGCCAGCACTGCTGGCTTTTTTACATTTACACGATTGGTAAACATTAGCGTTTATCGATGCAGTTTTGTAACAATTGCTGCCAAAAGTCGATGCCTTTGCGCCTTGCAAGTTTAATATTGTGCTCCGGAATAGACTCTGGTTCATTGTAGTTATCTAACGCTTCGCTCATACTGGCTTCACGAATCAAATGCAGTGTCGGGTAAGGTGCACGGTTGGTATAATTTGCAGCATCGCTGTCATCACTGTCAGCAAAGACATAGTCAGGGTGAAAGTTGGCTATTTGATATTTACCTTCATAACCTTGCGCAGCTAAAAGCGCATTGGCTAAATCGACTAAATCTAAGAACTCTTCAAAGTCCTTAAAGCCTTGTTCAAACATCAAAAGGGTTGTTTCGCGCTGTGCTTGCTGATCTAACTCGCTACACTGCTCAAGCATATCCATTACTGCATCATCAAGTGTAATAGACTGACTGATTTGATAATGAATGCAATTGCTTTCAACTTCTTTACGGGCAAAGGGGCAGAAATTGTATTTTACGATTACGCTTGATACCCATTCGCGCATTTGTTTTTCTGGGCGATTCATCGCTTGTTTTGCAGCCACATTCTTTCTCTATTCTATTTCTCTATATTACTTTTCTAAGTAAAGCTCAATTAAATTGACCGTTTTACTGATAGCACCTTGATTATTAGCAACGCATTTCGCAGCTTGTTGACCAAGCTTAATCGTCTCCTGTGGATTAGCACTCAAAGAGATAAGTGTGTCAGCTAGTTGGTTTTCATCGATGACAATTTTAGCTCCTTGAGCACTAATCAGCTCAGGATAAATATGGTCAAAGTTATAGGTATGAGGACCTGCTAATACCCCAACAGAAAACGCAGCTGACTCTAATGGATTATGGCCGCCTCGCTCTATTAAGCTTCCGCCAACATAACTGATGTTTGCCACACCATATAAGCATTGTAACTCGCCTAAAGTATCAGCTAGCACAACTTGTTGGTTGTCATAGTTATCTTCACTACGACGACTAAAGTTCATCGTTGAGCTTTTTAATATCTCTGCGACTTTATCAAATTGCTCTGGGTGACGCGGAGCAATAATCAAAAGAGCATTGGGTAAGGCTTTTAACAGCTTTTCATGAGCACTTAAAATAAGCTCATGTTCAACAGGGTGAGTGGAGCCTGCAACCCAGATAAATCGCTCGTTGTTATATTTGTTTTTAAGTGCTGCGACTTTATTTAATTGCTCATTTGTTGGCGTAATATCAAATTTAATTGAGCCAAATACGCGTGCCTTTTCAGGCTTTAAACCAAGCTCAATAAAACGTTTGGCATCATCTTGATTATGACTGGCAAGGTCGCTAATAGACTGCATGATCACTTTAGTTAAAGGTATTACCTTTTGGTAGCCTTGCTGTGATTTGGCTGAAAGTCTGGCATTTAACACAAGAACTTTTGTGCCGTAGCTGTTGCTTTGAGCCATAAGGTTAGGCCAAAGTTCAGTTTCTAAAATACACAGTACCTTTGGCTTGATACGTTTTAAAAATCGACGCGTAGCAAAGAAAAAATCAATCGGTAAATAACAGCTGCTAACAGAGTCTTTAAAGTTATTTTTTATTTGTTCGCGGCCTGTAGGGGTGTTACAGGTTACTAAAATAGTAAGCACTGGATTTTCTGATTGAACGGCCTTGATAAGCGGGGTTGCCGCTAGCACTTCACCTACAGAGGCACAATGAAAAACAACATCGTGATGCGATAAATTCGAAAAGCCAAAGCGCTCAGCAAAGTGCTCACGGTAACCCTTATTCTTTTTACCACGTAAAACATACAGGTAGAAAATAACCAGTGGGCTTAGTAGGTATAAAAGTAAAGAGTATAAAATGCGCGCCATTGCCTAGCCTATATGGATAAAACGTTATGATAGCGTGGAACCTACGCGATCTAAATATAAAATGTTAAAAACGGTTATCAATGAGAGTTTTAAGTGTTTACTATTGGCTTATTTGGTAGTATTTCGGTTACTTAACAAATCAACGAAGCAATTATGAAATTTAAAATGATAAAAGCCTCGGTAATAGGTGCCTTACTAAGTTGCTCAATGCCTTTATTAGCAACGCCAACTGCTTATTTACCTATTGGTATGGATGCACAGCTTGATCATCAATTAGATACTTTGTTTGCACTAACAATTGGCACTCCTATGGCTAAGCCATATCGTTTAGCAGAAGTCGAAAAAGCACTTCTTTTACTAGCAAAGGACGAGCCGGGGTTAGCTGCTGTTATTCGTTCAAAAATAAAGCCGTATCAAAGTGATGATGCAATCACTCGTGTCGGTGTAAAATTACAAGTAGATACAGATAATACCAAGAAAATAGCTAATCAACGCGGACTTAGTTCTGATGAATGGGGGCAAGGCTTCTTCGAAGGTATTTGGCGTGCCAATGATTACACTTTAGTACAAGTTGGTGTTGATTATCGAGCCAAAGCAAATAAGTTTGTAAATTACAATTCCTTTATCAGCTTCGCAGGGAGAGATTTACAGTTAAACCTTGGCTATAAAGAGCACTGGTTTTCACCTTTTAAGCACTCTGCACAAATTATTTCTACCAATGCTAAAACTGCACCTTCGATTTCTTTGGGAATGGTAAAACCAGCTCATAACTGGTGGAATTTTGACTTTGAGCTTTATTATTCTGAACTTGAACATGTCGATAATGGCATTCTTTATCAAAATGAGCTTCATAGTGGCACACCAAAGCTTGCTGGAACGCATTTTAGTATTGAGCCGCTTGATGGTTGGAAGATTGGCCTTAATAGAATGATGCAGTTTGGCGGTGGGCCCCGTAAAGTAGATGCTGGTGATGTGGTTGACGCATTTTTTGATCCCGCAGGTAATGACAACTCAGGCCTCACTGGTAGTAAAGATAATGAGTTAGGTGACCAATACGTAACAATTACCAGCACTGTAAATTTTAATTGGGGAATGCCCGTTGAACTTTACTTTGAATATGGTGGTGAAGATACAAAAAATCATAAGAACTACCAATTTGGTAATACTGTTAGTAATTTTGGCTTCTTCTTACCAAAGCTGAGTAATAAAATGTCGCTTAGGTACGAATATACCAATATGCATAGTCTGTGGTACGTCAATGAGATATACCCAGTATATGGTAATACGGTTAGTGGTTTTGTAACGGGACATTATGCGGCTGATCAGCGATATACTGACTTGCATGCCAATGGCGTTGCGAGAGTTTACGCTGATGCACCTCCTACACAGGTGCACAGCATGGAGTTAACTTATAGTGAAAGCTACCGCTCATTCTGGCGCAGTAAGCTAACATTGATAGAAAATGAAAGTAACTATCTAAATGAGTGGGGTCAAACGACTGGCGATTATGAACGCGCCGTTGAGCTTCAACTAAGTAACACACGCCAATTAAATGAGCATACATTAGAGACAACTCTTACTTATGGTGAAGATGTATTTGGAGATAACTATACTTGGTTATCTGTTGCATATTTTTGGTAAGCAAAGCCGTTAATACTTTTTAAGGAATATCTATGTCAAATCTTGATTCAGTAGCGGCAAGCTACCTCGAAAGTTTAAATCGTCATCAAATGTTGTTTGAGACGATGGAAACCTACCACCCTGAAGTGATGCAATTACTTGAAGCATGCCACAGTGCTTTGCAAGCGGGTGGTAAGGTGATTTGGTTTGGTAATGGTGGTAGCGCGGCAGATGCTCAGCACTTAGCTGCTGAGTTTGTTGTGCGTTATAAATTGGAACGAGGTCCATTAGCTTCTATTGCATTGACAACGGACACCTCAATTTTAACCGCTCACAGTAATGACTATCATTTTGATACTGTATTTGAGCGTCAAGTGCAGGCGTTATGTAAGCCAGAAGATTTAGTGATTGGTTTAACTACCTCTGGTACTAGCCCTAACATCAACCTCGCCCTGGCAGCTGCAAATGAAATCGGCGCTTTTACAGTCGCATTAACAGGCCGAGATGGTGGTAAGGTAAAAGACATCGCTAAGTTACCAATTATCATTAAAAATGATGAAACAGCGCGTATTCAAGAAGCGCATATGTTCATCGGTCATTGGTTATGCGAAGCCATCGATATGGTTGTAGCGGAGCAAAAGTAATGGATTTAGCGTTACTAAAAAACCTTTCAAAGGCACGTATTTTAGTCGTTGGTGATGTCATGCTAGATAGATACTGGCATGGCGACTCAGGACGTATTTCGCCTGAAGCTCCAGTACCTGTTGTAAAAGTCAGTAAGTTTGAAGACAAAGCAGGTGGCGCAGCCAACGTAGCAAAAAATATTGCACGTTTAGATGGTAAAGTGGGCTTGTTAGGCTTAGTTGGTGAAGACGAAAGCGGGCAAATTCTTGAAACAATTTTAAGTTCAGAAAAAATTGATTCGCAATTAGTCAGTGTTTGCGATTTACCAACTATTTCCAAAATGCGTGTTATTAGCCGTCATCAACAAGTTGTACGTCTTGATCTTGAAGAGACCTTTACTGAGCAACACAGCCAATTGTTACTAAACCGTTTAGAGCTGGTGTTAGATGACTACGATTTTGTGTTGTTTTCTGATTATAACAAAGGCTCTCTTAGCTTAATTCAACAAATGGTTCAGGTTGCAAAGAAAGCAGGTAAAACGGTACTTATCGACCCTAAATCATCCGACTTAAGCTTATATTGCGGTGCTGATTACATTACCCCTAACTTAAATGAGTTTAAGCTTGCTGGTGGTAAAACTGATTCAGAGCAAAGCTTAACTGATAGTGCTCGTGCGCTAATTAGTGAAGCGGGTATTGCCGCTATGCTATTAACTCGTTCAGAGCATGGTATGTCGTTAATCAGTCAGACAGATAAATTCGACTTTGCGGCCCAGCAGCTTGAAGTCAGTGATGTAACCGGCGCTGGTGATACCGTAATCGCGACGCTTGCAGTGATGCTTGGTGCGGGTATGGCAGCAAAAGATGCGGTTGAAATTGCCAATCTTGCTGCAGGTATTGCGGTAAGTAAACTTGGCGCAGCAACAGTATCGCCAGAAGAGTTGAGTCGTAAGCTTGGTCAATATTTACAGCAAACCGGTGAGCATTATCAAACACCATTTGAAGATGTGCTTCAGCACATTGAGTTTGCAAAACAAAATGGTGAAAAAATAGTTTTCACTAATGGTTGCTTTGATATTCTTCACGCTGGTCATGTGCGTTACCTTGCTCAGGCTAAAGCACGTGGTGATAGGCTTGTTGTTGGCTTAAATAATGACGAATCAATCTCTCGCTTAAAAGGCCCAGAAAGACCAATTAATCCACTGGATGAACGTGCCATGGTATTAAGTGCGCTAGCATCAGTTGATTGGGTTATTCCGTTTGGCAGCATTGAAGAAAATGACACACCAGCAAAGCTAATCGAGCAAATTAGCCCTGATGTGCTAGTCAAAGGCGGCGATTACACCGTAGATCAAATTGCAGGTGCTGATCATGTTCTACGCCATGGCGGAAAAGTCGAAGTACTTGAGTTTCTTAATGGGTGCTCAACATCTAACGTTATCAGCAAAATTAAGTCTTAAGCAAAGCTTGGTAGTCACACAGCAGTGATTGCCAATCACTTTGATGCCAATGCATCACTTCGTTACGGCCTTGCTCTTTTGCAAATGAACGGGCAAGGCGTTTAATGTTTTCTTTTTGCCAACTGGCGTGCGGCTGTTTTATTTCGCCCCGGTCAAAGTCGATGATAAACACCTTTCCTGTATCATCGAATAAGATGTTATTGATGTTTAAGTCTGCGTGATATACCCCGTGATTATGAAACTCGCTGAGAGTCACAGCAATCGCTTTGAGTTCAGGTTGGCTGAGAGAGCGACTGATTAAAATATCTAACACACTTTTTGCCCCTGTCACCGCCTCGGTGATGATATCGCCGCGATAGATAAAGCCACTGGTGGTAATTTTTGCCGCAATAGGGTTTGGCACATTTAGACCAAGCTCACGCAAACGCATCATCAGCGCGAATTCTTTATAGACACGGGTTTGCTCTAAACCAAAATATAAATACTGGTCGCTCAGCAACTTACCTACTAAACCACCACGCCAATAGTGGCGCAGAACACCTGTAAGCTGTTGATGCTTAAAAAACCACGCTGTTGCGCGGCCTTTTTTAGCTCCGACTATTTTCTCTTGTTGTTGCCAATAACTGGCATCAAACCACTGTTGCGTGAGCTCATCTTTATAGGCTGGGTGACACAAAAGTGTGGTGTTTTGTAGATGCTGAGTTTCGAACATAACAACTTCAAGATTAAATAAAATTAGCCCTATCTTACCGTATTTTTAGCTTTTCGCATAAGTGCTTGCATTAGCATCAAGTTAATTTAAGATCGCATATTATTTGCTGTAGCTAAGGGCGCACGTGACTCAATCAACCTCCTATTCAGATATTTGTATTTTAAGGCTTTCGGCTATTGGTGATGTATGTCATGCCGTATCAGCAGTGCAAGCAATTCAAAAGGCACACCCGAAGGCAAAAATTACCTGGGTGATAGGTAAAGTTGAGGCTATGTTATTGGCCGATTTACCTGGTGTTGAGTTTGTTGTATTCGATAAAAAGCAGGGTAAACAGGCTTATCAGCAACTAAAAGAGACTTTCAAAGGTCGTAAATTTGATGTGCTATTACATATGCAGGTAGCACTAAGAGCGAATTTAGCAGCCCGTTGTATTCCAGCAAAAGTCAAAGTGGGGTTTGATTGGGCTCGTTCAAAAGAGTTACATAGCTTGTTTATTAATAAACGTATTGCCCCGCAATCAGAGGCTCATGTATTAGAAGGCTTTAAAGGCTTTGCTCAAGCTATTGGTACGCCTGATTACAAACCTCAATGGCAAATGCCAATTACCGAGCAGCACCAACAAGCAGCCGATGCGCTATTAGGTGAAGAGCGTTTAACCGGGCGTATTTTTGTTATCTCACCTGCGGCAAGTAAAAAAGAGCGTAACTGGTTACCCGAACGTTATGCTGCACTTGCTGAACATGCTTATCAACAAGGCTTTTCGGTGGTTATCACCGGCGGTCCAACGCCTTTAGAGAACGAACTAGCAGATCAAATTATCGCACATAGTTCTGCTCCTGTGCTTAACTTAGTAGGGAAAACCCAACTAAAAGAACTGCTATGTGTTTTGAAACGTTCGGCGTTAGTGTTAGCTCCTGATACTGGGCCTGCGCATATGGCTGTAACGGTAGGAACACCTGTTATAGGTTTGTATGCCCATTCAAACCCAAAACGCACAGGACCTTATTTGTATCAAGATTATGTTGTTGAGGTTTATCACCAAAATTTACTTGAACAAACTGGCAAAACGGCGCAAGAGCTACCTTGGGGAGTACGCGTTAAAGGGGCTGATTTAATGGCGCAAATAAGTGTCGAAAAGGTAATTTCGATGTTTGACTACGTGATACACAAAGAGCAACTGTAATGAGCAACGTTTTATTTTTAGACCGAGATGGTGTGGTCAATATTGATCATGGTTATGTATACAAACCACAAGAATTTGAATTTGTACCCGGTGTATTTGAGGCGTGCAAAGCCTTTGCGGATGCGGGTTATAAAATTGTGATAGTTACTAACCAGTCGGGTATTGGTCGCGGTTATTATTCAGAACAAGATTTTTCTAAGCTCACTGAGTGGATGAAAGGTGAATTTTTACGTCATGGCGTTGCTATTCTTGATGTGTATTTTTGCCCGCATCACCCAACCAAAGCGGAACCTGCCTATTTGCAAGAATGTAACTGTCGCAAGCCTGCTCCGGGTATGCTTTTACAAGCTATCAAAGAACATCAAATCGACCCATCACAAAGTATAATGGTGGGTGATAAGCTTGGCGACCTTATTGCCGCTGAGAGAGCCAATATCGCTACGCGTGTTTTAGTTCGTTCAGGGCAAAGTTATGCAGAATCAACAGAGCAACATGCCGATATTGTCTGTGAGTCTTTAGCTGATTTACCTACTTTGATTTTACAATCTTAGCAGGTAAGACCAGTTTTATTTCGCACGCCTCAAGGTGTGCGACGAACTGCAAACAGTGCAATTGTTCGCCTAAGCTTTTACAATAGGCGCAAAATTTAAAGTCATGCTAATCATTCCTGGTTAGGTACAAGAATATGTGGAGATTACAGATGAGAGCATCTGCGTTTTTTAATCAGTTGCAGCAGCAAATTGATGAAGTGAAAGCTGAAGGCTTATACAAAAGCGAGCGTGTTATCACGTCACAGCAACAGGCTCAAATTGAGGTTGCTTCTGGTGATAAGGTCATTAACTTTTGTGCTAATAACTACCTTGGCTTAGCAAATAGCCCAGAGTTAATTAAAGCAGCTCAACAAGGCCTTGACGACCACGGTTTTGGTGTTGCTTCTGTACGCTTTATTTGTGGTACTCAAGATATTCATAAAACCTTAGAGCAAAAGATCTCTGAGTTCTTAGAAACAGAAGATACTATTCTTTACTCATCATGTTTTGATGCAAACGCGGGTTTATTCGAAACAATCTTAGGCCCAGATGATGCAATTATCTCTGACGCTCTAAACCATGCTTCGATTATTGATGGTGTGCGCCTTTGTAAAGCAAAACGTTTCCGCTACGCAAATAACGACATGAGCGACCTTGAAAAGCAACTTATTGCTGCTGATGAAGCGGGTGCTAAAACAAAACTAATCGCAACTGATGGCGTTTTCTCAATGGACGGTGTTATTTGTAATCTTGAAGCGGTTTGTGACCTTGCAGATAAATATGATGCATTAGTAATGGTTGATGACTCACACGCTGTTGGTTTTGTTGGTGAAAATGGTAAAGGTACGCCTGAGTACTGTGGTGTACTAGATCGCGTTGATATCATTACAGGTACGCTCGGTAAAGCACTTGGTGGCGCATCGGGGGGTTACACATCAGGTAAAAAAGAGATTGTAGAGTGGTTACGTCAACGTTCTCGTCCTTATCTTTTCTCAAACTCACTTGCACCATCAATTGTTACAGCATCAATTAAAGTACTTGAAATGCTTAGCAATGGTGGCGAGTTACGCGCAAAACTATGGGATAACGCAAAATATTTCCGCGAACAAATGGAAGCAGCTGGATTTACTTGTGCAGGTAAAGACCATGCCATTATCCCTGTTATGTTAGGCGATGCTAAAGTTGCCTCAGCCATGGCTGACAAATTACTTGCTGAAGGTATTTACGTAACAGGTTTCTCATTCCCTGTAGTACCTAAAGGCCAAGCACGTATCCGTACGCAAATTTCTGCGGCGCATACAAAAGAGCAATTAGATACCGCTATTGCTGCCTTTACCCGTATTGGTAAAGAAATGGGTGTTATCTAATTTTATTTCTTAAACCGAAGCTATTGCTTCGGTTTTGTTTAATTGAGTGTGAATCATGAAAGCATTATCTAAATTAAAAGCAGAACCAGGGATCTGGATGACTGATGCGCCAAAGCCTGAAGTTGGCCATAACGATCTGCTTATTAAAATCCGCAAAACAGCAATTTGTGGAACTGATGTCCATATTTATAAATGGGATGAGTGGGCACAAAATACAATTCCTACGCCAATGGTTGTTGGCCACGAATATGTAGGTGAAGTGGTTGATATGGGCCAGGAGGTACGTGGTTTCCAAGTAGGTGACCGTGTTTCTGGTGAAGGACATATCACATGTGGTCACTGTCGTAACTGTCGTGCCGGACGCGTACATTTATGTCGTAACACAACTGGTGTGGGTGTTAACCGCGAAGGCGCATTTGCTGAATACCTTGTGATCCCAGCTTTCAACGCATTTAAAATTCCAGATAACATTTCTGATGAGTTAGCATCTATCTTTGACCCATTCGGTAATGCTGTACACACTGCGCTGTCGTTTGATTTAGTGGGTGAAGACGTATTAATCACAGGTGCAGGCCCAATTGGCATCATGGCTGCAGCTGTTGCTAAACATGTTGGTGCGCGTCATGTGGTTATCACTGATGTAAATGAATACCGCCTAGATTTAGCGCGTAAAATGGGTGCTACCCGTGCTGTAAACGTGGCTACTGATAACCTTGAAGATGTTATGAAAGAGCTCGGAATGACAGAAGGCTTTGATATTGGCCTTGAAATGTCGGGTGTGCCAGTTGCATTTAACAGCATGTTAAACAACATGAATCACGGTGGTAAAATCGCCATGCTAGGTATTCCACCTTCAGATATGGCGGTTGATTGGAACCAAGTTATTTTCAAAGGTCTAATCATTAAAGGTATTTACGGCCGTGAAATGTTTGAAACTTGGTACAAGATGGCGAGCTTAATCCAATCAGGTCTTGATCTGAAGCCAATTATCACTCACCAGTTCTCTGTGGATGACTTCCAAGCTGGCTTTGATACAATGATTTCAGGCCAATCAGGTAAAGTGATCCTTAACTGGGATTAATACCAAGTTGTTTGATAAGGCGGCTTTGGCCGCCTTTTTAGTTTAGAGAGTACTATGTCGTATAAACATATTTCAGTGAGCGAAACTTTTGCCCTGTTAGATAAAGAAGATGTTGTGATTGCTGATATTCGCGATCCTAACTCATTTCAAACTGGGCATATTCCAGGCGCTGAGCATTTATCAAATGCCAACATCAGTGATTTTATGATGCATAAAGAGTTTGATCAGCCAATTATCATCGTTTGTTATCATGGTGTGAGCTCTCAAGGTGCTGCGAGCTACTTAGTAGAGCAGGGGTTTGAAGACGTTTACAGTATGGATGGTGGTTTTACTGCTTGGCAGACACAACTTCCGGAGCATATTGAACGATGATTGAGTTGGGCAGCATAAATAATCCTCGCGCCGCACAAGGCTTTATAGATTACATCAAAAGTAAGGGGTTACATGGCGAGTTGCGCTCACAAGATGGACAAACAGTGATTATTTGTGTTGCCCCAGAGCACTTTCATCAAGCTCAACCACTTTGGCAGGATTTTGCTGCTAATCCACATGACGAAAAATACCAGCAAGCTTCATGGCAGGTAGGAAGCACTCAATCGCCACTATTATATCAAGGTCAGTCACTTAACTTAAAAGCTCGCTTTAAAGCATTAAGTTGGCTAAATCGTACTGTTACATTAGTGTCGATTGTTATATTTGTAGCCTTCTTATTAGGTGGTTTTGAAACTATTTATAGTATGTTGCAGTTTAATCCTGCACAGCCTCTAACTTGGTTTACACCTGCCATTGTGCATTTTAGCGCTATCCATCTTATTTTTAATTTGATCTGGTGGATGACACTGGGTAACGATATAGAAAAACGTAGCGGTAAGTTAACTTTAGTTGGTTTATTTTTAGTTACTGCATTCATTAGTAACTGGGCACAGTTTTTAGTTGTAGGGCCGAACTTTGGTGGTTTAAGTGGCGTTGTTTATGGCTTACTGGGTTTTTGTTGGATTTACAGCGTAATGAGGCCATCAGAGCCGTCATTAGTAAGTAATAGCATCGTCGGTTTTATGCTGGTTTGGCTTATTTTAGGCTTTGTTGAATTGTTGCCCGTGAGTATGGCTAATTGGGCACATTTGGCGGGGTTATTAGCTGGAATGGCTTACGCTGTGTCTGACAAGCTGCTATCGCGTAAATAATACCAACCCGCAATAATACTTAATCATTTTGAGGGATTAAACCTGTCGCTAACTGCGTTAAAAATTTCTCATTTAGAACAACTAAATAACGAAATTTTTGCCTTGTTATCAACGAGGTTTTATTGCCTCAAAATAGACTACTTAATTAAGCGGATTGGTATAAAAATGGCGGCTAATGCCGCCATTTTACAATTAATGATATAAATACTTAGTAAATAACACTTCTCGGACAATCTCTTGTCCTGTTTCTTGTTTTAGTAGTGATTTTAGCTTCTCGGTACAGCGCTTTCTGATTTCTTCGCGGCCGGTAAGCGATTTAATATTTTCTTCTGGCTCTTTAGAGAGTATTTCAACAATCGCATCACGCAATAGCGGAGTGTGGTGTTCTACCACAGCAATATCTGACATATCATTAAGCATCAGATCCACCGTAATACGTACATATCCAAGCTTTTTATTACCTTGGCCTATGTAGTTGGTGATGATGTCAGGCTCAAAACCAAAGTAGCCAACATTTGATTCAGCCCGCACAGAGCAACTTGTTATTGCACTAACAAGCAGAATGCTTATCAAGTAAATTGATAACAATGACTTTTTCATAGTTAAGAATATTCCACCCTTTCAATGACTTTTAGTCTATACCCAAATTCACCTAAGATACAGGCTGTTCTGTGTTTTTTAACCTTGCTTGAGATTAAATCATGACTTTTTCGAAACGTGCAGCGATGATATCATTTGCATGTTTTTTTTAAATAATGAGTCGTTGTGATCACATTCCCAGTTTCACTAGCTGCAAATTGGCAGCCTGCTTCAGCATTTCCAGATTTGACGCAACAACAGCAAGGTTGGCTGCTTGAAGCCGGGTCATTAACGGCTAAGCTTAAAAGTCATTGTCAGGCTTTTTCAGTTGAAGTTTTAAACGAAGCACCTTTTGACTTAACCTGCGAGCAACAAGCGTTATTAAATACTTCTTTAAGTCAGGCATTAAACCGTGAAGTTTTACTTCTGTGTGATGGTAAACCAATGGTTTATGCTCAAAGCTGGTTGCCAGCGGATGATACATTAAAAAAGCAACAGTTGCTAAGTATGGGAACAAGACCGCTTGGCGATGTTATTTTTCAAGACCCAAGCTTATCGCGAACTGAAATCGAAGTTGCTGAGTTTTCACAGCAGCACGCTATTCAAGCTTTAACAGCTGAAATCGGCTACTCTTCACAACCATTGTGGGGAAGACGCAGTGTATTTAGCTTATCTAATGCTCATTTTCTCGTGGCTGAAGTATTCTTACCTGGAGCGTATATTTACCTATGAAGCTAGCTGCACTTAAGGTCGCACATATACCTTACTATAAACAGTTAATGCGTACCGATAAGCCAATTGGCACTTTACTATTGTTGTGGCCAACTTATTGGGCGCTGTGGCTTGCTGAGCTTGGCACGCCGAGCTTATTAAATTTTGTGGTATTTAGTTTGGGTGTCTTTGTGATGCGCAGTGCCGGCTGTGTAATTAATGACTTTGCCGATCGTAAAATAGATGGCTCAGTTAAGCGCACAGCCCAGCGACCGCTGGCAGCAGGTTTGGTATCAAGTGGTGAAGCTTTGAGCTTGTTTGTATTGCTTATCGTGGTAGCGTTTGGTTTAGTGTTAACACTCGGATTGCCAACCATTTTACTGTCGTTTGGTGCTTTAGCTCTGGCGTTTTGTTATCCATTTATGAAGCGTTACACCCAATTACCGCAAGTTGTGCTTGGTGCTGCATTCAGCTGGGCTATTCCAATGGCCTATATGGCATCAATTGGCTCTGTACCATTAGAAGCTTGGTTATTATTTACAGCTAATCTTGTATGGACTGTGGCTTATGACACCATGTATGCCATGGTTGATAGAGATGATGATTTAAAAATTGGTGTTAAATCAACGGCAATATTGTTTGCCAGCTATGACAGACATATCATCTTTTTACTCAATGTTTTGTTTATTATGATTCTTGCTTACATTGGTAAGAGTAACAACCTTGCTTTGCCTTATTGGCTAGGGTTAATTGCAGCGATTGGTTTTTTACTCTATCAACAAACGCTTATTCATAATCGAGAGAGAGACCCTTGCTTTAAAGCATTTTTGAATAACCACTATGTCGGGTTGGTGGTTTTTATTGGTTTAGCAGCATCCTTGCCACTGCCATTTTAATTACCTTGGTGGGTCGATAATACCGCTGATTGAGGCATTTTTCCTGAACCAACCAGCAATGGAATAGCGAACATCGTGTGCCGGTAATACTTCATGCATAAAGCGCTCACTTTCAAACATAACCAGCAAACCAGCTTGAGGCTTTATGACAATTTCAATGTCTTTACTTTTTGGCTTGTAAATTACCAATTCACCACCTGATTCTGGCGTGTTCAAGTAACAAACCGTTGTGAAAATTCGATTCGAACGGCCTTTGAAAGCATCAAAATGCTTTTTATAAAAGTCACCTTGCTGATACTTTGCATAGTGGCATTCATAGTCGAATAACCCTAAATAAAAGTTACGGTTTAACTGTGTTTTTATCGCTTCCATGGTCGCCAGATAGGTAATTTGTGCTTGGCTTGAACTATCGAACCAAAAAGTTTTATCTTTTCGCACGGTTTTATCTATTTGTTGGTCGGTTAAACGGCCAATACCAGCAGTATGAAAATGTGGGTTAATTCGATAGCAATCAGCAATTAAATCAGCGATTAGGTTTTCATCAATGGCGTTTTCAACAACAGCATAGCCAGCCTGTTCGATGGCATCTAAATAAGAGTCGGAAATTAGTGGTGCGGTCATTCATATGCACAATCAAAAAAAGGTGAGTAAGTGTATATGAAAAAATGTGCGATGCACGCTTTTTATGCAATAAAAAAAAGGGGGGGGGCTAGCCTGATTCATTACAGGCTAACAGCATATAAAATAGCTTTTAGCTTTGGCTTGCTAACGCCGTTTTTTCAATGAGGTCAAGTAAATGACTAACATGAGAATTTTCATTGATTTGTTGGTTAGTTTGGATCACAAGCTGCTCGTGTGCGATACCTTTATTGGTTTTCAATAACAGTAAATCTGGGTCTGAAGAGACAATACTTGTGTGTTCAATACTGGCTATTGCGATGTGGTTTGACTTTTTAAGGCCATCCATTACTTGCTCAATGCTACCTACTTTTATACTTGATGTTTTATCAAAAGATTCAATTGCATCATTCAGCATAGATTGAACCTGTTTTGATTGAGAAAAGCAGCTGTACATTGGGTAGTCAGCAAAGTCGCGTTTACTGATATCGCTTTTATTGGCAAGTGGGTGGTTCTTAGCCACAAAAATAATGAGTTGATCGGGTAAATGAATATCGCTGCCAATGCTGTTCATTGCTTGCGAGCATACGCTGATATCAATTTCACCTAACTGCAGTTTACGTACAAGCTCGCTTTGTTCTTGTAACTGCATCTCGATTTTTACATGTGGATACTGCGCTAAAAATTGGCCGCAAGAAACAGGAACAACCGTGCTAGCTTTATTGGTATAACCGATAACTAATTTTTCGTTAGTGCAACCGTTTAAAGATTCGAATAAACGTTTTTTGGTCTCTTCAAGGTTGTCGAGGGTTTGTTTAGCGTACTCAAGGAAAAGTTCACCTTCTTTGGTTAGCTTAACTGAGCGTGTAGAGCGGGTAACTAGCTCATAGCCAATTTCATCTTCAAGCGTCTGAATACTGCGAGTTAACGCTGAAGTGCTGATTTGGGTTTTTTCTGCAGCTTGGCGAAAATGCCTCAGCACGCCTAGTGCCACAAATTGTTCAAGTTGTTCAAATCTCACTTTAATAGTCCCTTGTTATAAGTAAGCCTTTTTACATATAGGCGGTATTATTATACTTCACGGAAGGCATAGTAAATTATTGTACCTTTTTTGGGAAGTGTTTTACAGAAAAGTTACATCTAATCAGGGTAACGATCTTTAATCTCTAAGAAAAGTGGTAAATTTTCAAGTAATAAGTCGACAAGAATTGGATCAAAATGTTTCCCGCGTTGATCTTTTATAAGCGTTAAAGCCTCATCCAATGGCCATGCTTTCTTATAACAACGGTCGCTGCAAAGCGCGTCAAATACATCTGCTAGGGCGGTGATACGGCCAACTATATTGATATCGTCTGCTATTAAACCTTGCGGATATCCTGAACCATCCCACTTTTCATGATGCTGGTAGGAAATTAAAGCACCACATGTCAATATCTCGTTACTTGAATTTTTTAATATTTCGTAGCCGATTTCTGCATGGGTTTTCATTACTTCCCACTCATCATCAGTGAGTTTGCCAGGCTTGTTTAAAATGTTATCGGGAATGCTGATCTTACCTATGTCATGTAAAGGTGAGGCAAGTTTAATGATTTCGCATTGAAATGGGTTTAGTTCTGAAAGCTGAGCAAGCAGTTCACTATATAAAGCAACACGTTTAACGTGGGAACCAGTTTCTTTAGAGCGTTTTTCTACAGCCTCACCGAGAATGTACGACAATTCTTTTTGTGATTCTTTTACCATTTCTCTGAGTTTTAAATTATCGTAAGCAAGCGCGATGTTATTGGCATAAAACTCTAGCAGTTGATGCTCTGTTGCTTGCAACTTACTACCTTTATGTACATAAAGCATGGTTTCTAGGCCAGCTTTGGTAGGAAAGTAACCAATGTAATCATTGCTTGTTTTTAGTGATGACTTACGCTCATGTGCATCTATAAATAAGTTTTTTACCTCATCTGGAATGGTATTTTGCTGTGGTGTAGGACCTACGCCTGAGGCAGCAAGAAGCTGGAAATCTTTTGCTGGAGACGATTGTAAGTTAACAGCCGCAGCACAATAGATTTGCGCATCATTAATTCCCATCACGTTAGTGACATGGCTTAAAATTGTTGAGGCGAACTCATGAACACTGTCACATTTTAAAAAATTTGCTGAAGCATTAATTATTTGTTCAAGACCATGCTTATGGCGGTCAATAATTTGAATATCACGATGTGCCCTTAAGGCTGAGTAGAGCAGGGTTTTAATTTTAATCGCGGTGAGCTCTGTTTTATTTTTGTAATCGTTGATGTCGTAATCGCGGATAATGGCTTCTTCAGGAGCTTCACCGGGCTGGCCTGTGCGCAGTATTAAACGAATATCGTGGTTTTCTATTTCATCGCGAATGAATTGAATAAGCTCAAGACCAGCATGGTTGGTTTCCATTACCACATCAACTAGGGCAACAGAAAAGGGAATATCTTTATTTAAAAACTCTTTTGCTTCGGCCGCAGAATAGGCGTCATAAAAGCGCAGACCTTTATTTTCAAAACTGAACCCAGCTAATACTAGTTTCGTAACTTGGTGAATATCTTCTTCATCATCAACAACAAGAATATGCCAGTATTCAGGTTCTTCAGTTTCTATATTATTTTCTTCTAACTGTTCTTCAGAAAATAAGAAATCATCCACAAAAACACCACTTATTGTTGTATCTCATACAATAAGTATAGAGGCAGAAATTTACTCTGCCTTATCTGAAACTGGTTTTTTTTCGATATTCTTCAATTCGATTTCGATAGCGTGGCAGGAGATGTGGATCTCATACAAAGAGGTTAGAAGAGACAAGGCTAAGCAAGCGAGGCTGCTCCCAAATAAAATGATTCCAGTGGTATTAAACTCTATAAATAATGCAAACATCGATAAAGTACACATGAGAAAAGAGGCAACGCCATAGACCTGCATCACCCGAATGAGTTTGATACGTTTTCTTAAGTTGGTAATTTGTGCAACAACCAGTGGGCGGATACTTTCCCCTTCACGTGCATTGAGTTCTCGAATAAGCTGAGCAAGCACCAAAAAGCGGTTGGTATAAGCAAGTAACAGTAAAGAAATTGCAGGGAATAACAATCCCGGTGTTGTTAAAGTCATGTGGTTACCTTGAAATAAGCGTTGCAGCGAAGTCAATTGCTAGCGTAGTTTAGGATTTAAAGATAAAAAAGTAAAAGAGAAGTGATTTGCAAAACAAGAATTTAAATCAACCAAACAAGCCGGACCCATTTTCTTGGGTGAAAGTATTTCAAGCTGAAAATGGCTTAGAAGCAAATATTATTAAAGGGCTTTTACAAAGTAAGGGGATAGAATCTCAATTACAAGGTGAGCTTTTACAAGGAGCGCTTGGGGAGATCCCATTTGAACAAACGGGGGTTGATATACTTGTTTACGCATTAAAAGAGCGCCAGGCGCAAGAAATATTGCTAAACTACCGACAATTAAAACAATCGGCTCCTGACTGGGTATGCCCTAAGTGTCTTGAGCTTAACGGAGCAACATTTGAAATATGTTGGTCTTGTGGGACTGTAAAGAATGACGAAAGCGAATAATTTTCAACGTATTAGAGAATTAAACTATTTGCAAAAAGCAGTGTTAGGTGGAGCTTTACTTGAGCGTATGCTGCCTAATTACAGCTTATTTAGTGAAGCAACAGGGTTTGGTGATGCAGCGGTTTTTCGAAGCGCACTTAGTGTCTGCTGGGAAAAAATATTACTGCCAAAAAGTAAAATCAGCCTTGAAAAGCAAATTGAAAAAATAGAACCGAATGTGCCAGAGCTCACTGACTTTGATATGTTTGGGGCTTATCCGGCAATTGATACTGCTACAGCTCTGCTTGGTATGCTGCACGGTTTAATAGCTAAAGATGAACAAGAGTTTTTGAATATTAGTAAAATTTCACAGGCTTCAGTGGCTCGCTTTATTGAGTACCAACTAACAGTAGATGGTGAAGTGGCAGACAACAAAGCTGTCCGTGAACACCCTTTAATGCAATATGAAATTGATGTGCTTGCAGAGCTTATTGATTTTGTAGAGCAAATGGGCCGAATTACTTCAGAGAACGTAAAAGAGCTTAAACAACTAGCGGTTTCTGATGGCCAAACCAACATTGGTATTGCAATTTAATATTCAGTAATGCGTATTTTCACTGTAAAATGCGCATTTGTTTTTTCTTGGCGGAGTAATTGATGCGAATTTTAGGTATTGAATCATCATGTGATGAAACGGGTATTGCCATTTATGATGATGAACAAGGCTTATTAGCACATCAACTGTATAGCCAAGTAAAAGTGCATGCCGATTACGGCGGCGTGGTCCCTGAACTAGCTTCACGCGATCACGTACGTAAAACCTTACCTTTAATTGATGCGGCATTTGCGCAAGCTGGCTGTGGTCCAGAAGACTTAGATGGTATTGCTTACACCGCAGGGCCCGGACTTGTTGGTGCACTCTTGGTGGGAACCTCAATTGGTCGCTCACTGGCCTATGGCTGGAATATTCCAGCAGTCGCTGTGCATCATATGGAAGGCCACCTACTTGCGCCAATGCTAGAAGAAGACAAACCAGAGTTTCCGTTTATCGCGCTCTTAGTGTCTGGTGGTCATACCATGATGGTTAAAGTATCTGGTATTGGTGAGTATGAAGTATTAGGTGAGTCAGTTGATGACGCTGCAGGTGAAGCATTCGATAAAACAGCGAAGTTGTTAGGCCTTGATTATCCAGGTGGTCCACGTTTAGCAAAGCTTGCTGAGCAAGGCACACCAGAGCGTTTTGTGTTCCCGCGTCCGATGACCGATAAACCTGGCTTAGATTTTAGTTTTAGTGGTTTAAAAACAGCAGCGTCGCTCGCTATTCGTGATAGCGATGACGATGAGCAAACTAAAGCAGATATTGCCCATGCATTTCAAACAGCTGTTATTGATACCCTAATTATTAAATGTAAACGAGCTTTAAAACAAACAGGTATCAAACGTTTAGTTATTGCTGGTGGCGTGAGTGCTAACGTGCAATTACGTGCTCAACTAGAACGAGTTATGCAAGGTATGAAAGGGCGAGTGTATTACCCGCGCACAGAGTTTTGTACAGATAACGGTGCAATGATTGCTTATGCAGGTATGCAGCGTTTGAAAGCAGGTCAATTCGCGAGCCTCGATATGAAAACTAAGCCACGCTGGCCTATTGATTCACTCGAAGCGCTTTAATTTATAGCACTACTCTTGTTCAGGGGCTTTTTTCTTAGCCCCTATTTTAGGTTCTTCCCCAGCCATCAAGCGAGTAATATTTGCTCTGTGGCGGAAAATTATCAGTACGGTTAGAAAGGTAACAGGCAAAGTATACAAGGGCTTTATCCACCAGGTATAAAGAGGCGCTAATGAAACTGTTACCAGTGCCGCAAGTGATGAATAACGCGTGATAGCAACAATTAAGATCCAGGTTGCAATTAACATCCCACCTAGCGATAAACCAATAGGTAATAAAGTACCAAAGGCAGTTGCAACGGCTTTACCGCCTTTAAAACTAAAAAACAGTGGGTACATATGCCCTAGACAGGCTGCTACACCAATTAGACCTAACATTAGAGGATCTATTTTTAAAAAGTAGGCACCCCAAACTGGGATCGTCCCTTTTAAAATATCAAAGACAAGAACTAAAACAGCGGGGACTTTTCCGCCTAGGCGATAAACATTTGTTGCACCAGGGTTATTCGATCCATGACTGCGTGGGTCTGGTAGTTTAAAC
Organism: Pseudoalteromonas apostichopi; assembly: GCF_030297135.1. Taxonomy (NCBI): domain Bacteria; kingdom Pseudomonadati; phylum Pseudomonadota; class Gammaproteobacteria; order Alteromonadales; family Pseudoalteromonadaceae; genus Pseudoalteromonas; species Pseudoalteromonas apostichopi. The sequence goes on along the minus strand of NZ_AP028065.1, from coordinate 1,048,124 downwards.
AGCCGTGATACAAGGATAGCGGAAGAGACCGATCCCAGTATGTAAGCTAAAACTAACATTAAAACTTCTAACACGCGCTTCCTTATTTTTTAATCTGCACTTTTGGGCTATCATTGGCGGCAAAACCATCTGCCGCTCTCATCGAGTAGAATGTACGCACCATATTGCAATGCATCTATCCGTTATTGTAGGGGTAATTTTTATATATTAAAACAGTATGACAGCTTATATAGCGCATTATTGAAATCAATAAGCGTTTAGGATGAGTATTGTTTTAAAATATTTATGTCACTTGGAGTATCAATGGACAAGGTATATATATCACAACTACATGTAGACACCATCATTGGCGTGTATGATTTTGAAAAAGAAAGTAAACAAAGCCTGTATTTTGATATCGAAATGTTATGTGATATTTCAGCCGCTGCGGCGACGGATGATATAAATTTAGCACTTGATTATGCCAAAGTGAGCGAGCGAGTTATTGAGCATACTACGGCAAAGCCTGTTGAGTTACTTGAGACCTTAGTTGAGCAATTGGCTGCATTGATCCTTAGTGAGTTTGCGACCAGTCAAGTGACTATTCGTGTGAGTAAGCCGGCTGCGGTACCACAAGCTAAAACGGTGGGAGTCGAAATCACCCGTCGTAAGGCTAACTGATTATGGCGCAAATTTTTATAAGTCTTGGCTCTAATGTTAATAAAGAGCACTACCTGAGACAGGCGCTTATTGCCCTAAAGCCTTACTTTCCTGACTATAAACACTCGTCAGTTTATGAGAGTGAGGCAGTTGGCTTTGCAGGGAACAATTTTTATAACTCTGTGATTGCTGCTCAAACCGATATGCCATTAACCGAACTGTGTAAACTTCTGAAGAAGATTGAACTTGATAACGGTCGCACCCGCGAGGATAAAAAATTTAGCCCGCGCACTTTAGATCTAGATTTATTGTTTTATGATGACATTATCTGCGATTCGCCTGCGCAGTTACCTCGTGACGAAATTACCAAAAATGCGTTTGTACTACAGCCATTAGCTGAAGTAGCCCCTAACTTTTTTCATCCCGTAGCTAAGCTAACTTTAGCTGAACTATGGAAAAATTATAACAATCCGCAACAAAAACTATGGAAGGTGGAGTTTTCTAACCCATGAGTATTATTGAGATAATTGTTCTAGCCTTAATTCAAGGATTGACTGAGTTTTTACCTATTTCGAGCTCAGCACATTTAATTTTACCCTCACAAGTTTTTGGCTGGCACGACCAAGGCTTAGCATTTGATGTGGCGGTTCACGTTGGTACTTTAGGTGCCGTGGTACTGTATTTCCGTAAAGAAGTAGTGGATATTCTTGGCGCTTGGTTTAAATCGTTTGGATCACAAGGCGCGACTGATGACAGCCGTTTAGGTTGGTGGATTATTGTTGCGACTATTCCTGCATTATTAATCGGTTATCTATTTAAAGACTTTGTAGAAAGCTACTCACGTAATGCCTGGGTTATTGCAACCTCGACTATCGTATTTGGTTTACTGCTTTGGTATGCCGATGCTAAAGCAAAACAAGTTAAGAATATTTACCAAGTAAACTTTTTTAGTGCGTTATTACTGGGTTTTTCGCAAGTGCTAGCGATGGTATTTCCGGGGACATCGCGTTCTGGTATTACCATTACAGTGGGTTTAATGCTGGGTCTTAACAAGCAAAGTGCTGCGCGTTTCTCGTTTTTAATGTCGATTCCGGTTATTGCAGCTGCAGGTTCATATTATGTGTATCAATTGGCAACAGCGGGTGAAGCGATTGATTGGCATGCTATTTTATTAGGCGCTGCATTATCATTTGTATCAGCGTATGCATGTATTTTCTTTTTCTTAAAAGTAATTGAGCGCATGGGCATGATGCCATTTGTTATCTACCGCTTACTATTAGGCGTTGGTTTGTTTGCATTCTTAATGCTGTAAAATAGGCGCTCACTTCAATTAAAAAACACCTCAAATTGAGGTGTTTTTTATGTTGGCTATTTGGCAAAAGTCTATTGCCGTGTAGTAATGGTAAGTAAAGCTTATATTTGGCATTATAACGCTTTATTTAAACTCTCATTCATTTTGCTCAGGACAGTAGATGCATATTCATATTCTTGGAATTTGTGGCACCTTTATGGGTGGTATTGCCGCAATCGCTAAATCGTTAGGTCATACCGTGACAGGCTCTGATCAAAATGTGTACCCACCGATGAGTACACAATTAGAAGAGCTAGGTATCACCCTAACCCAAGGTTATGACATTAGCCAACTAGATCCCGCGCCCGATATGGTAGTAATTGGTAATGCTATGAGCCGTGGCAACCCTTGTGTTGAATACGTGCTTGATAAAGGCTTGCCTTACACGTCAGGCCCTGAATGGTTAAAACATAATTTATTGCAAAACTCCTGGGTCTTAGCCGTAGCGGGTACCCATGGCAAAACAACCACAGCCAGTATGCTGGCATGGTTATTAGAATATGCGGGAATGAAGCCGGGATTTTTGATTGGTGGTATCGTTCAAAACTTTGGTGTGTCTGCTCGTATTGGCGAAACACCATTTTTTGTTATTGAAGCCGACGAATACGACACTGCTTTTTTCGATAAACGTAGTAAGTTTGTGCACTACTTACCGCGCACATTAATTCTAAATAATCTCGAATTTGATCATGCTGATATTTTTGAAGATTTAAACGCGATTAAAAAACAATTTCACCACTTGATGCGTACACTACCTAGTAGTGGCAAAGTTATTTGGCCTAGCCAAGACGAAGCTCTACAAGATGTGATTGAACGAGGCCTTTGGAGCGAGAGTGAAACACTCTTTGGCGATTGGGATTACCGTTTACTTAAAGCAGATGGTAGTGAATTTGAAGTGTTATTAAATTCACAAGTTCAAGGCGTTGTCAGCTGGCAAGCCATGGGTGAGCACAATGTGAAAAATGCCATTATGGCGATAGCGGCTGCAAGGCATGTAGGCATTGCCGTATCTGTCAGCATTGCAGGCCTAGCTGAGTTCATTTCTCCTAAGCGCCGCATGGAGCTCAAAGCTGACATCAACTCGATTAAAGTGTACGACGATTTTGCCCATCACCCAACGGCAATTGAAACAACCTTAGCAGGGCTTCGTGCAAAAGTGGGCACAGAGAAGATCATTGCTATTTTAGAGCCTCGCTCAAACACCATGAAAATGGGCGTGCATCAACAAACCTTGATTGATTCACTGAAAGCGGCCGATGAAGTGTATTTATTTGAGCCAGAAAATTTAAGCTGGTCGCTAAAAGAATACGCAGATAAAGCTGGGATGCATTGTAGCTCAAGCACTGAGGATATAATTGCTCAAGTCATCGCTAGTATCGCGCCTTCACAACATGTGTTAATTATGAGTAATGGTGGTTTTGAAGGTATTCATCAGCGTTTAATCACAGCACTTGAACAAAACTAATCAGTATCAGGAGCTTAACTGTATGCAATTTAAAGATAAAATAACATTAGCTTTTAGTGGTGCTTCAGGTGCTCCCTATGGCTTAAGGTTGTTAGAAGTATTACTTGAACAGCAGTTTCAGGTATATGTACTGATCTCAAGTGCAGCACGAGTAGTGCTTGATACAGAGTCAAATATCAAACTTTCGGGTAACGAAGAGAAAGCGACAGAACAACTCAGCACGCTTTTTAATGCAGCCCCTGAGCAACTTAAAGTATTTGGCAAAGATAATTGGTTTAGTCCTGTTGCGTCTGGCTCAGCAGCGCCGAAAAAAATGGTGGTTTGCCCTTGTAGCGCAGGGTCTGTCTCTGCAATTGCAGTGGGAGCATCAGATAACTTACTTGAACGTGCGGCAGATGTAGTTATTAAAGAGCGTGGTCAGCTAATTTTAGTCCCGCGCGAAACACCATTTAGCGAAATTCATCTTGAAAATATGTTGAAGCTAGCGCGACTAGGCGTAACGATTATGCCGGCGGCACCTGGTTTTTATCACCAACCTGAGCAGATTTCAGATTTGGTCGATTTTATGGTGGCGCGAATTTTAGATCATTTAAACATTGAACATACTTTGACGAAGCGTTGGGGTTATGGAGAGGGCAAACAGTGAGCGAAAAAACGATCGCATTAAATATTGAAGGCCTAAAAAAGGTTTATAAAAATGGTGTTGAAGCTGTAAAAGGTATTGATTTACAAGTTCAGCAAGGTGATTTCTTTGCCTTACTTGGCCCAAACGGTGCCGGTAAATCAACCACCATTGGTGTTATCTCATCTTTAGTGAACAAAAGTGCCGGTCGTGTACAGGTGTTTGGTCACGACATTGATAAAGATTTGGAAGCCGCTAAGTCTGAACTTGGCTTAGTGCCGCAAGAGTTTAACTTTAGTCAATTTGAAACACTTAACCAAATTTTGGTTAACCAAGCAGGTTATTACGGTGTACCAAGAAAGCTGGCCCATGAGCGAGCTGAAAAGTACTTAAAGCAGCTAGGTTTATTTGAGAAAAAAGATAAGCAAGCGCGCACCCTTTCAGGTGGTATGAAACGCCGTTTAATGATTGCTCGTGCACTGATGCATGAACCTAAATTGCTTATTTTAGATGAACCAACAGCAGGTGTTGATATTGAGCTACGCCGCTCTATGTGGGATTTTCTTCGCGAGATTAATAAGCAAGGTGTCACCATCATCTTGACTACCCACTATCTAGAAGAAGCTGAGCTGTTATGTAGAAACATCGCGATTATCGACAGCGGCGTGATTGTTGAAAACACCACCATTAAAGCCTTACTTGCCAAGCTTGATAAAGAAACCTTTGTACTTGACTTAAAGCAGCCTGTGCAGCCTATTAGCATTGCAGGTTACAAATATACACTGACTGATGACCACACTTTAGAAGTTGAAGTGGCGAAGTCTCAGGGCTTAAACCATGTATTTAGTGCACTGAGTGAGCAAGGTAACACAGTGCTTAGTATGCGAAATAAAGCAAACCGTTTAGAAGAGTTGTTTGTAGGATTATTAGAACAAGGGCGAGGCGAATAATGTTTAAATATGGAGTAGCGCTAAAAAGTATTTGGATCAAAGAGTGTATTCGCTTTTTACGTATTTGGGTGCAAACCTTAGTTCCGCCTGCAATCACGATGAGCCTGTATTTTGTGATTTTTGGTAATCTGATCGGTTCTCGTATTGGTGATATGGGTGGCTTTACTTATATGGAGTTTATTGTACCGGGTCTGATAATGATGTCGGTGATCACCAATTCGTACTCAAATGTTGCCTCGAGTTTTTATTCTACTAAATTCCAAAAAAGCATTGAAGAGCTATTAGTTGCGCCAGTGCCGAATTACATTATCGTACTAGGCTACATGGGTGGTGGTATGACGCGTGGCATGCTGGTTGGTTTAATTGTTAGCTGTGTCTCTTTGCTATTTGTTGATATTCAAATTCATAATATTTTTGTGATTATGGCTACGGTTATTTTAACGTCGGCTGTGTTTGCGTTAGGTGGACTTATTAACGCAATTTATGCTAATAGCTTCGATGATATTAGTATTATCCCGACCTTCATTTTAACGCCGCTGACCTATCTAGGTGGGGTGTTTTACTCTATCAGCCTGTTGCCAGAATTTTGGCAAGGTGTATCGCAAGTAAACCCAATTATTTACATGGTAAATGCATTTAGATATGGCTTCTTAGGTGTGTCGGATGTCGACTTATCGGTAGCATTTGGTGTACTTGCTTTATTTATTGTGGGTTTATTTACTTTAGCATTAACCCTTATTAAACGTGGTGTGGGGCTTAGACACTAATGACGGATGCAAATTCGAGAAGTATTGTATCGAATCAACCTGGCTTACATGAAAAGCTAGACGAAATAGTTTTAAAGCACTTAAGTGCTGAATTTAAAAAGCCGATTGCAGGGCATACGCAAGCGGCTTTTGATCAGGTCAATGAAAAGGTGCAAGCGTTTAGCGGACCTATCATTCTTGACTCGTGTTGTGGTGTTGGTGAAAGTACCGCTAATTTAGCAAAACATCACCCTGATGCGTTAGTGATTGGAATTGATAAATCATCACATCGTTTAGATAAACATGATATCGAATATAAGCAAACTGATGCAGGGCAGTATATTTTAGTGCAAGCTGACTTAAACGACTTTTGGCGTTTAGCGGTCGCTGCAAACTGGCAACCAAGCCATCATTACCTGCTGTATCCAAATCCATGGCCGAAAGCAAAACACTTGCAAAGAAGATGGCACGGCGCTGCTATCTTCCCATTTATCATTAAACTAGGTGGTCGTTTAGAGCTTAGGAGTAACTGGGATATTTACGTAAAGGAGTTTGCTCGCTCACTTGAACTTGCAGGGCATAAGTGCGATGTCCAGCAGTATGAAAGCGATACTGCAATTACTCCGTTTGAACGTAAATATTGGGCTAGTGGTCAACAAAGTCATCGTTTAGTGATTAATCTTTAATGAATGTAAGGAGTCGGCGGTGCAAAGTGGCTCCCTTGCATTAAAGTAACACCTGCTCGAGCAAGTGCCTGTGCTATTTGCTCGTTATCAACTTGCTCAGCAATCACATCTAACTTTAGTTGCTGAGCATATTTTACCAAGTTCTCAATAAACAGATAGTTATCTGTATTAGTATGAATTTGGCTCACTAACCCTTTATCAAGTTTTAAACCATCAATTTCGAGCTTTCTGATGTGTGGCAAGCTTGAAAAGCCCGTGCCGAATTCATTGATAATAACCTGAGCCCCTTTATTTTTTAGAATATTAATAAAGGTTTTTACTTCACTAAAGTAAGCAATGGCATCACGCTCATAAAACTGAAAAATAATATTGTGGGGCTGCGGGTAGCGCCTTAGCTGAAGTTCTAAAAACTCGCTTAAACTTGGATCAAGAATATCTTGTGCGGTAATATTGATACTCCAACACACATTGGTTTTTCTAAACTGCTCAATGCATCGGGTAAACATAGTACGCCTTAAAAGACCATCCATACGTGAGCGTTTCAGCACCATCATAAAGTAATCAGGTGTATGGATACGACCTGTAGCACTGGCCATTCTGGCTAGGCACTGGTAATGATTAATATGTTTCCTTTGGCTGTCATAGACTGCTTGAAAATAAGGCACGATGCGATTGTTATCGAAGGCTTCTTTCACTTCTTTGGCAAGCGTAACGTTATTTCTAAATTGCTCTTCAACTTGTTTAAAGATATTTTCATAACGCACAATACGTTGATTATTTAGTTTTGCTTGCTGTAATGCAACGTGGGCGTTCTCTATAAGCATTGATTTATTACCTGTGGCAATTCCCGCATACAAGCTCACGTAGATATAAGGCTCTTTTAACGCTGGAATTGCATAGTTAAAGGCATTAATTACATCATCTATATTGCGTTCATCACTATGAGTTTGCAATAACGCAATTTTATTGGTTGCTAAACGATAGACAAGTCCTTCGCTAGGTATCCTTAATTGAAAATAGCCAAGCAAGTTAGCCATCACTTTGTCGCTAACTTCACTGCCATAAAAGCTGCTAATATCTTCTAGTTCGTTAATAACAATTACTGCCAGCTCCATGCGATGCTTGGTGGTTCTTTTTATGTAGTATTCAAGTGCTACATGATTTGCAAAACCTGTACGCGCATCAGTTGAGAGCGAGCGTTTTAACTGTAAAAAATAGAGCCCTGCAATTAATGCTGCAATAAAGAAAAAAAAGCAGCCGGTAATCATCGCTCGTGAAACACTGTGTTGCAGTTGCTGATTTAAGTCACTAATGGTTATGTCGGCACCAGTGATGTAAGTGTGACCATTATCATCGACAAAAGTCACAAAGATGCTTTTAAAATAGCCCCATTGATCTTTTGAAATTTCGAATACAGGCTCAGTAGAAAAAAATGCCTCTTTGTTAAGTTCAGTCGCTTCAGGATAGGCATCTAAAAATTGTGTAACACGACCATTATTTTGATCTTTTTGTGTGTAACTAGATGCACTAAAGTACACTTTGTCATCACGAAGTACCATGGCGTAAACATAGGCAAGTTGCATTTGTTTTGCATATTCAGAAAGGGCACGACTTTTTTCTTTATACATTGATGCGGAGATAGGTAAACCTGCATTGACTATATTGTGGTAGTCATCACCGAGGATATGTCTGACACTGACCGCGGCATTGAACAATTTACTATCGATATTCGCCATGATCTCGCTACGCGAAGTTTCATAGGTGTAATAGATATAGCCAAATAAGCTAATAAAAAATGCGGCGAAGCCATATAGTAGCCAACTGGTTTTTTGCAATCCTTTGGGCATAGACGTTCCCTTAGCAGTTATCACTTGATTATACTAAAAAAACATTTGTCTGATAGTAGAAAATAACCGTAAATTTCATTAACGGTTCACTTTTTTGTCATCGAAATTAGGGCTTTTTTGCTTTATACGAGACATTTTCGTGATATTCCAGTAAAGTTAGCCAATTTCGTAGAAACAGTGCCGCAAAAGTGCTCTCTTAGGTGTTCCATCATCGGGTGCATTTTTAGCTGCTAATTATGGGTATTAGGATGGATCAAAAGCGTTGTGCCGTCGCCTCTAAAGAAAGCTTGATTCGTATTTTTACGGTGCCAGAAGCACCAGACTCGACATTAAGTAAAATCGAATCTGAAATTTCTAGTAATTTAGCTGGGTTCTTGAATGAGAACATAGCTGCAATTGAAAAGCCTTTGCACGAAATTGAAAAAGACTTTCAAACGGCCACTATTCCAGAAGAGCCAACTTTTGTTTCTGATTATGCTCAAGACATTATGGAGCAGTTAGTTGCTCATTCTGTTCATACAGCTGCACCAAGCTTCATTGGTCATATGACCTCAGCGTTACCGCATTTTGTATTACCGCTTTCTAAGTTAATGGTAGGTCTTAACCAAAATTTAGTAAAAATTGAAACCTCAAAGGCATTCACCCCACTTGAAAGACAAGTCTTAGGGATGATGCATCACCTAGCTTATGGCGAAGCTGAGAGTTTTTATAGCAAGTGGATGCACAGTGCAAAAACCTCTTTAGGCGCATTTTGCTCAGGCGGAACCGTAGCTAACATTACTGCGTTATGGATTGCTCGCAACCGCTTATTGAAAGCCGATGGCGATTATAAAGGTATTGCAGCACAGGGATTAATCGCTGGGATGCTGCACTATGGTTACAAAGGCTTAGCGGTACTGGTTTCTGAGCGAGGTCACTATTCATTAGGCAAGACTGTTGATTTGCTAGGTATTGGTCGCGATAACATTGTCGCAATTGCGACAGGCGAAAATAATAAAGTTGATGTCGATGCTATGCGCAAAAAAGCCCATGAACTGGAAGCGTCTGGTATAAAGGTAATGGCACTCGTTGGTGTTGCTGGGACGACAGAAACTGGCAGCATAGACCCGCTAAATGAAATGGCTGATTTAAGCGAAGAGCTTGGCTGTCATTTTCATGTGGACGCCGCATGGGGTGGGTCAACCTTACTTTCTTCAAACTATCGCCATCTTTTAAGCGGTATTGAACGTGCTGACTCAATTACTATTGATGCGCATAAACAAATGTATGTGCCAATGGGCGCGGGTCTTGTGTTATTTAAAGACCCCGCTGCGACAGATGCTATTGAGCATCATGCTGAATATATTCTTCGTAAAGGCTCTAAAGATTTAGGTAGTCATACATTAGAGGGAAGCCGCCCAGGTATGGCAATGTTAGTGCATGCTTGCTTACGTGTTATTGGCCGTAAAGGCTACGAGATGTTGATTGACCGTAGTATTGTTAAAGCGCGCACTTTTGCCGAAATGATCAAACAAGATGAAGATTTTGAGTTAATCTCTGAACCTGAGCTGTGCCTATTAACATATCGTTACGTTCCAAAAGAAATTCAAGCTAAGCTCAAAGGTGCTAACGAAGAAACTAAATTAGATATTTACGCTTCGTTGAATCGCTTCACTGCAAGTATGCAAAAGCGCCAGCGTGAAGCTGGACGCTCTTTTGTATCTCGTACTCGTTTAACACCAGCAAAATATGACCATCAACCCACCGTGGTTTTTCGTGTCGTATTAGCCAATCCATTAACCTCAAAAGCTATTCTAAAAGATATTTTAGCGGAGCAAAAAGAGCTAGCGAAAACTGACCCAGTATTTAAAAAGTACTTAAGTAAATATATGAGTTAGTGATAAAAAAGGAGCATGATGCTCCTTTTTTAATTAGTCGTTAAAGCAGCTAGCTTTAATCATGTTACTGATAATCGCTTGCGAAGGTTTGATTTTTTCCATCGCTAAAAACTCATCTGGTTGGTGAGCTTGGTTAATTGAGCCTGGCCCCATGACAATTGTTTCGCAGCCAAGTTGTTGAATAAAAGGGGCTTCTGTACAATAGTTTACAGCGACAGCTGGCTGACCGGAGACTTTTTCGGCCAGTTTCACAAGTGCAGTATCTGTACTTCCGCTAAACGCAGGGATTGGTTCATGCATATCGATAACACTCACTGCGTTGGGGTATTGAGTATTAATTTCCTCTGCGGCACTAAGCAAAATCGCTTGTAGTTCTTGTACACTTAAACCGGGTAACGGTCGCATATCAATATGCATTTCACAGCAGCCGCAAATGCGGTTGGCATTATCACCGCCATGAATATGGCCAAGGTTCAAAGTAGGGTACGGAATTTCAAAGTGTTCTACTGAATATTTATTCTTTAATTCTTCTTTTATGATTAACAATTTTGTAATCATTTTATGCATGACTTCGATGGCGTTCAAACCTCGTTCAGGATCTGAGCTATGGCCCGAGCGACCAATTACGCGAATAGCTGTACTCATATGACCTTTATGTGTAAATACCGGAGTCATATCTGTTGGCTCACCAATAATACAGCGTGCAGGTTTTAAGTTCGGGTGACGGCAGATTTGCTGTGCACCCGCCATTGTAGTTTCTTCATCGGCTGTGGCTAGAATTAATAGAGGCTCAGTTTGCTTGCTTGCATCAAGTTCGCTAATAGCTTGCAGTACGAAAGCAAAAAAGCCTTTCATATCAATACTACCTAAACCATAAAGTTTATTGTTATCTTCGCTGAGTTTGAACGGATCATAATTCCAACGACTATCATCAAATGGTACAGTGTCAGTATGGCCGGCAAGCATTAAACCGCCGTCTCCTTCACCACGTCTAGCTAATAAGTTGTAACGCCCTTTACCGTTTTCAAGCTCTGTGATTTCACATGTAAACCCAAGGCTTTCGCACCACTGTGCGAGCAAGGTAATAACCCCTTTATTGCTCATGCACAAAGAATCTTCAATCGCGCTAATTGAAGGAGCAGCAATTAGCTGCTGATACATAGATAAAAAAGAGGGTAGCGACATAAAAAAATCCAAAAATAATTATTCAATCTAATTGCATAACAATATAAAAGTATTTATGATGAATATCAATTCACTTTTTAAGCATAAATATTAGTAAAGCTTTACGATGAACACGAAACGACGATAACCTGATTTCATTACTTTAGACAGTGTTTTTATTCGCATTTGAGCGAGTATTTTTAGGCGTATCGATAAATAGATTGAATAGGTAAAAGTAAGCAATGAATGTAGTGATTATTGGCGCAAGTGGTTATAGCGGCGCAGAGCTAGCAAGTTTAGTTGCTAAGCACCCAAAACTGACCCTGAAAGCATGTTATGTATCTGAAGGAAGCTTAGATAAAGGCAAATTATTAAGCGATTTATATCCAGAGCACCTTGGATTGTTAGAGTATCCACTACAGCCTCTGACTGCCCAAGCGTATAAGGATATCGAAAGTAATGCGGACTATGTATGTCTATGTACAGATCACAAGGTAAGCGTTGACCTTGCACCACAATTTTTAGCCATGGGTAAAAAAGTATTCGACCTGTCTGGTGGTTTCCGTTTAGCTGGGAATGAGGATTACCTAACTTATTACGGTTTCGCACATGAACACCCTGAGCTTTTAGAGCAAGCGGCTTATGGCTTAGCTGAATGGAATAGCGATGCTATAAGTAAAGCAAAGCTTGTTGCTGTAGCAGGTTGTTACCCAACAGCAGCACTCAATTCTTTAAAACCACTTAAAGAAGCTGGTTTATTAGCTGAGCAAGCCATTATTGTTAATGCTGTGTCTGGAGTTACTGGCGCAGGTAGAAAAGCCAGTGTTAATACGCATTTTTGTGAAGTATCACTTGCCCCTTATGGTTTATTTAATCACAGACACACACCTGAGATTGAGCAGCACCTTGGTCACCCTGTGTTATTCACCCCTCATTTAGGTAATTTCCCCCGTGGAATTTTAGAAACTATTTATGTGCAATTAAAGCCAGGTGTGACAGCAGAGCAAGTGGATGCAGCATATCAAGTGTTAGCTAATGAGCCTTTAATCCGTTTACTTGGAAATAAAGTTCCAAGTATTAAAGGCGTGGCTAAACAACCATTTGTTGATATTGCATGGCAACAAAAAGGTGAACAACTCATTGTTATGTCAGCAATTGATAACCTATTAAAAGGCGCGGCTGGGCAAGCATTACAGTGTATTAATTTAGCTATGGGTGAACCTCACCACACTGGTTTAGTAGGAGCGCTGTAATGAAAACTTGGATCATTAAAGTCGGTGGTGCTGTGCTAAATAGCGCTGATGCTGCAAAAGCTCTTTTTGATGTTTTAGCCACTGAGCAACAAGATAACTTTGTCATTGTGCATGGTGGTGGAGCTTTGGTTGATGCTTGGCTTAAAGACGCAGGCTTTGTAACAGCAAAACATCAAGGCTTACGTATTAGCCCAAATGAGCAAATGCCTTATATTGTTGGCGCCCTGGCAGGTTGTGCCAATAAACAATTGATGAGTCAAGCAATCAGCGCTGGCCACAAACCTGTGGGTTTAAGCCTTTATGAAGCGGGTGTACTGGTATCTGAAAAACTTAAAGTATTGGCGCAAGTTGGCCAGTGTTCAGGTAGTTGTGACAGCGTATTGCCAAGCTTACTTGGGCAAGGTCGTTTACCACTGGTGAGCTCTATTGGCTTTGGCGAAGATGGTCAATGGTACAACGTCAATGCGGATGAAGCCGCGGCGGCTATTGCTAAAGAACTCGATGCAGAACTTATTTTTATGACTGACGTAGAAGCTGTGCTTGATGCAAATAAGCAGCCACTACATCACCTTAATACGCAGCAAATCGAAACACTAATCCTTGAAGGAGTTATTCAGGGCGGGATGGAGGTCAAAGTAAAGACCAGCCTTCTTGCTGCCCAACATTTACGACGTGGTGTGTATATCTCCAGCTGGCTAAAGCCAGAAAATTTAGTCGCCTTATTAAAAGGCGAGCATGTAGGAACAAAAATTACACCATAGGTATTTCATGTTAAAAAATTTCTTAAACGGTCTTGAATTAGACCAAAAGGGCGCTCTTAAATTACTTAATTTAGCGCAAAAAATTAAAGCAAATCCAGCAGACTTTAGCCAAGCATTAGCAGGCAAATCTGTCGTTACACTTTTTGAAAAACCAAGTTTACGTACTCGTTTATCATTTGATATAGGTATTAATAAACTGGGTGGTCACGCGGTTTATCTAGATTCACAAAACGGTGCTATGGGTGGTCGTGAATCGGTTAAAGACTTTGCTCTCAATATGTCAGCTTGGGCTGATGGCATTGTTGCTCGCGTGTATGCACACAAAACATTGACTACGCTTGCTGAGTATTCATCTGTGCCTGTAGTGAATAGCTTATGTGATTTATATCACCCATGCCAAGCACTTGCAGACTTTTTGACGCTACAAGAAGTACATGGCGACGTAAGTAAGCTTAAGCTTGCTTACTTAGGTGAAGGTAACAACGTAACACACTCTCTCATGTTATTAGCTGCCACGTTAGGCACTGATTTTGTAGCTGTTTGTCCTAAAGGTAGCTCACCGGATTCACAAATTCTTAAGCAAGCAGAGCAAATTGCAGCGATGAATGGTGCTTCGGTAATGGTCAGTGACAGAATTGAGGCGGCAGTCGGAGCAAATGCAGTCTATGCTGATACCTGGGTTTCAATGGGTGATAAAACACCGCTTGAGCAGGTGAAAGCTAAATATATGCCTTATCAGCTCAATCAAGCCCTATTAGAGAAAACGGGTGCGCAAACTGTACTGCATTGTCAGCCAGCGCATCGTGAGTTTGAAATTACCTCTGAGGTAATGGATGGCCCAGCATCAAAAATTATTCAACAAGCAGAGAATCGTATGCACGCGCAAAATGCTCTACTTGTCACATTATTAAATCCAAATTTTGTTTAAGGAACACCAATGAGTTCAATTAAAAAAGTCGTATTAGCCTATTCTGGTGGTCTTGATACATCGGCAATTGTGCCATGGTTAAAAGAAAACTACGGCTGTGAAGTAATCGCGTTTGTTGCTGATGTAGGCCAAGGTGCTGAAGAGCTTGAAGGCGTTGAAGAAAAAGCAATTGCTTCGGGTGCCTCAGAGTGCCACATCGTTGACTTAAAAGACGAAATGGTAAGTGACTATATTTACCCAACATTAAAAACGGGTTCTATTTACGAAGGCACTTATTTACTAGGTACGTCTATGGCACGTCCGATTATTGCTAAAGCACAGGTTGAAATTGCCCGTAAAGTAGGTGCTGATGCGCTTTCGCATGGTTGTACAGGTAAAGGTAATGATCAGGTACGTTTTGAATCATGTTTCGCAGCCCTTGCACCAGATCTAAAAGTCATTGCACCATGGCGTGAGTGGGACTTATCAAGTCGTGAATCATTACTTGATTACTTAGCAGAGCGTAATATTCCGTGCTCTGCATCTGCGACAAAAATCTATAGTCGTGATGCTAACGCATGGCACATTTCTCACGAAGGTGGAGAGCTTGAAGATCCATGGTGTCAACCAAGTGAGCAAGTATGGACTTGGACAAACTCACCTGAGCAAGCGCCTAATGAAGCAGAATATGTGACATTAAATGTTGTTGAAGGTGAAGTGGTTGCTGTAAATGGCGAGTCACTTAAACCATATGACTGCTTAGTTAAATTAAACGACATTGCTGCGCCACATGGTGTAGGTCGTGTTGATATTGTAGAAAACCGTTTAGTCGGTATGAAGTCTCGTGGCTGTTATGAAACACCAGGGGGCACAGTGATCATGGCTGCTCTTCAAGCGATTGACGAGCTAGTATTAGACAAATCAAGCCGTAAGTGGAAAGAAGTACTTGGTGGTGAGTTCTCTCACTTAGTCTACGACGGTCGTTGGTTTACACCATTAAAAGACTCGATTCTAGCTGGTGCTGAATCACTGTCTAAGTTAGCAACCGGTGAAGTGGTGCTTAAGCTTTATAAAGGCCAAGTAACTGCGGTACAGAAAAAATCACCGAATAGCTTATACAGTGAAGATTTCGCAACCTTCGGTGAAGATGATGTATATGATCAATCACATGCAGAAGGCTTCATTCGTTTATTCTCGCTATCAAGCAGAATCTCAGCACTAACGAAAAAGTAATTTAATTATTGCCCTGCACGGCAGGGCAATAGCCGAATTTGGAGACAGTTCAATGGCACTATGGGGCGGACGTTTTTCTACGGGTCCAGATGAAGCGTTTAAACAATTCAACGATTCACTTCCTTTTGATTATCAACTTGCAGAGCAAGACATTATTGGTTCAGTTGCTTGGGCAGGAGCGTTAAAACAAGTTAACGTACTTAATCAGCAAGAATACGATGACCTAGTTGCAGCACTTAATAAGCTGCTAGATGAGGTTAAAGCAAATCCACAAGCAGTAGCTGTCGCAGGGCATGAAGACATTCATTCTTATGTTGAGTCAGCGCTAATTGATAAAGTGGGCGACCTAGCTAAAAAGTTACATACAGGTCGTAGTCGTAATGACCAAGTCGCGACCGATTTCCGCTTATGGTGTCGTGATACAGCTGAGCATATTCTTGAAGCAATCGCAGAGCTGAAAGGTGAGTTTATTGCCTTGGCTGAGCGTGAACTAGGCACTATCTTACCAGGTTACACACACCTACAGCGTGCACAACCTGTATTATTTAGCCACTGGTGCATGGCCTATGTTGAAATGCTTGAACGTGATGAAAGCCGTTTAACCGATGCTAAAAATCGTATGAATTATTGCCCTCTTGGTAGTGGTGCTTTAGCTGGAACGGCGTACCCAATTGATAGGCAGATTCTTGCCGAAGGGTTAGGTTTTACCGGTGCAACACGTAATAGCCTTGATGCAGTATCTGATCGTGACTTTGTGGTTGAGCTACTAAGCTGTGCATCAATTTCAATGATTCACTTATCGCGTATGGCAGAAGACTTAATTTTCTATAACTCTGGTGAAGCAGGCTTTATTGAGCTTTCTGATGGGGTAACATCAGGCTCTTCACTTATGCCGCAGAAGAAAAACCCAGATGCTCTTGAGTTAATCCGTGGTAAAACAGGCCGTGTTTTTGGTGCATTCAGTGCAATGATGATGACACTTAAAGCGCTACCACTTGCTTATAACAAAGATATGCAAGAGGACAAAGAAGGCTTATTTGATGCAATGCCGACCTGGTTGGCATGTATTCATATGGCACAGGCGTGTATCAAAGGCATCAAAGTTAATGCTGATAAAACATTAGCGGCAGCAAAAGGTGGTCACTCAAATGCGACTGAACTTGCTGACTATTTAGTGGCTAAAGGTATTCCATTTAGAGAAGGTCATCATATTGTTGGTACGCTCGTGCAAATGGCTATTGCACAAGGGAATAACTTAGAAGATTTAAGTTTAGAGCAATTTAAGTCTGTGCATAGCATTTTCGAGTCAGATGTATATGCTGTATTAGAAATAGACGCCTGCATTAAAGCAAGACAAGCACAGGGTGGCACCTCTATCGAGCAAGTAACGAGTGCCATTAAATACGCAAAAAAAAACAGCAAATAGCGGTACGTGACGCAACCTTAAATGATGTTGAGTCTATTGCTAAGCTAATTCAGCATTGGGCAACGGTAGGTGAAAATCTACCACGGGCTAAGAGCGATATGATTCACTCAATTAATGAGTTTGCTGTCACTGAAGTTGAAAACCAAGTGGCTGGCTGTGCCTCGCTATATATTTACGATACAGGTCTTGCTGAAATTCGTTCGCTTGGTGTGAGCCCTGAATCACGTATTGCTGGGCAGGGGCGTCGACTTGTTGAACATTTGCTTAAAAAAGCTAAAAGCTTGGCGCTTAGTCGCGTAATTGTTCTGACGCGGGTGCCAGAGTTCTTTGCAAGCCAAGGCTTTATCTTTTGTAGTAAAGATAGTTTGCCAGAAAAAGTGATCAAAGATTGCGAGCTTTGTCTTCGCAAAGATAATTGCGATGAAGTAGCGATGGAATATATTTTAAAGCCAAGTAATAGCGCGGTGATCCCGTGTAAACACGTGGCTTAATTTCCCTGGATAAGAAAAGCGCACGGTTACCCCTGTGCGTTTTTTTATGCCTGAAATTTTGGTTTATTAACTTTTATGATCAAAAAAGATCACTTTTAGAAAAGTTGGATCGTTAATTGCTTTTATTATCGACGCGGCGACAATGTCGCGTTAAAGTATAAAAAAGCGTCAAAAAAATGAGAGCGCTTAACTCAGCTTGCAAGCTATTGTAAGCTGTACTGAAAAAACAATTAACTTAAAGGAATTAACTCATGCAAATTTCAAACAATAGCCAGTTGCAAATGCAAGCATACAGCCAAATGCAACAAACAAAGCCTGCTTTGGAACAAACTACTAGTAATAAAACCCTGCAATCTGATACAGTAACTTTATCAAGTGAAGCCTTGGCTTTATCTGGTGATGCTGACCTTCAACGTGGCGGTGGTATCATTATTGATCCAGATAAAAGGCCACAATAAAAGTGGATAGTAGATGTTTTTGACAGATCATTTCGGTTTATCATTAGGAGCCCTAGTGGTTTGGGGCTTCATGATGGCTTTTTTCTTTAATATCTTTTTGTATACAGCTACTCCGAAGAAAAATATCATTTTATTATTTTCTTCTTTTATAATGTTTGTCTCTTACTTCTCAAGTGATTCTTTTTTTTCTTGGTTCTCTACTACTGAAACATACCTACATTGGGCTGTCTGGGATTTAGTTACCCTCTCTTTAATTATCTTTTTTGCTAAATTTGTAAAAGACCATAAACCTACTGCATTTTATTATGTTTGTGCGGGATTATTAATAAATACAGTATTATTTCTAGCTATTTACTATGACATCTATGTCAAATACACAAAAGAACCTTGGCTTCTTTGGGATATCTATTCTTTTGGTGTCAACATTGCAGATTTCGTCATGATAGTTGCACTTATCGTTGACAGAGACTTTTTGGGCTTAGTAAAAATTAAGTCATCCATATCAAATTTATTTAGACAGAAAGTAGCCCACCCACAAGCTTAAATTATGTATATAGATGCTTTTTTGGGGGACCTATTAGGGGCCTTCATTGAGTGGGGCTTTTTAATGGCCTTTTTATTTAACTTAGCGGTTAATATAAATAAAACAGACAGTAGAGTTCTCGTTTTATCTTTTATTATGATGGTTTCATACTTCATCAGCGGCTTCGTCAAGCTCTCCGTTTATAGCTATTTGAACTGGTTTTACTTTGACTTACTCACGATTGTTGTAATCTTATCTTGGATGTATTGTGCCAAGGTAGCTAACTTTTGCGGAACAACATATATCCTTTTAGGGCTAACTCTTAATTCCATACTAATGTTATCCATATATATATAGATATTTTCATTTATGAGAATAAATCAGAGTGGTTTCTTTGGACTTTGTACTCATTTGGCGTAAATACTGTAGATGTAACTATGATTCTAATACTGCTTTTCAATAAGGATTTTCTAAAGCTTCATCGTGTAGTAAGTGTGAACTTTCCAAAAGAAAAGGTGAATAGTTTTGGCTGAGTTTCATAAGTATGTGAGTGCTTATCTAGCAACTTTTATTATGTGGGGATTTCTGATGGCTTTCCTATATAACATGGTCAGTAAGTCAATAGTTCCCAATGGTGATAAAACTTTAATGTGGATTTCGCTAACAATGTTTTTGTCTTATTTAGCATCCGATCCACTAACCTCAGCTACTTTCCAGATTGAGTCGATGAGTTATGCAACTGCTTATGTAGTCTGGACAGCTCTAGATCTAACTTGTATTGGTGCAATACTGTTGATTACTAAAGATAAGTCTATCAATAGTTACCCAGCAAAACTTTATGTGATAATAGGCTTACTAATTAACAGTGCTCTTTTCATAAGTATGTATATAGATATTAATATACTCGAGAATACAGAAGAGTGGTGGTTATGGGGTTTTTATACAGTTACTGTCAATATTATGGATGCAATGATGCTCATTGCACTTTTCAGTAATAAAGATTTTCTGGGTTTTGTGAAGCTTTATCGGAAAGTTCGAGGCCAAGCTGAAGCGGCTTGACCTCGATTCGTTAGAAACGGTATTCCCAACTGGTTCTAAGGGCTGTGTTTGTTTCTGACTCATCACCTATTTCATCTTTTGAAATAAGCCCTGTCACTTTCCACAAACCATTAAACATAGATTGTTGATAACCGAGCTCTAACTGCAACTGACTCATCTCAGATGCGACCTCAGCGTGTGTGGTTTCGCTTTCAATCCAACGTAACTTTGCATGGCCACCATAGCCATTTAAAGTGTGGTAATAGGCACCAAGGATAGCAGATTTACTTTGCAGTGGTGTTGAGCTGCCAAGTAAACGTGAGCGTTGTGTATAGCTGCCAGAGCCATATACGCAATCGCTAATTTGCTCACAAGTTTGCTCTGTATTTGAGTATTCAAAATAACTCTTTAGTAAACCCTCTGTTGAACCAAAGTAGCTTTCAACACCCAGCGTATAGAATGGCTCGCTCGGTGCTAAACCGCTTTTATTTCGACCCATAACTTCAGCATAAAAGGCAACAGGCTGCGTCATTAGAGTTGTAGAATACTTTACATCTAAACTGGTTAATCGGTGTTTTGATTCGATGCTCTCAAGGGTAACAGGGTCAATTTTTAGGTTAGTTAAATAGTCAGAGCCTGCACTATTAATAGCAACTTCAAGCCCTGTTAATGGTGTACTTGCAAACCTTAACGCCCAAAAGTCACCGTCTTCGGAATTATTAAGAAATGGCTTTTGTTTGGCGTAAATACCCGTTAACTGCCAGTTACCGATAAACGATAACCAACTTGGGCCTACATATTGCGTATTCGCTCTCGTAAAGCGCAGGCCTTTCATTGGCGCGGCATTATTTGATAGCAGTAGGGCGTTATCGTTACTTGGCCCCCACCAATGACTTACTTGTTCAGCACTGATTGACCAATTACCTAGTAAAACTGCTAAATAGCTATCTTGATAGGTCACATGTTGTTTATCAAGTGCATCATCGGCGTAATTAACACTGACCTTAGCACTTACGCGCTTCCCTGTGATAGAACCATAGCTATTTATGCCACTTTCTTGCTGGTGGCGTTTACCAAACCCTTGCTGGGTTAGTGGTTCGCTGTTGTAATTCAGGCGAATGCCTGAGCTCGACTTTTGTTTTGCATTATCAAGGGCATGCTTAACATGCTGATAAGCAAATAAGCTCTGCTCATCAAGTTGACTGGTATCTGCAATGTTTAGATCACGTGCAATACCTTGCCACATTAAGGGGTAACTATTAATAGGTTGTTTTATGACACCTTGGTTAAATAGCATTTCGATTGAAGCGCGAAGTAAAGGGTCGTCGCTTTCTATCCATGGTTCTGCAAGACTTGGCGCAGAGCACATTAGTAATGCAGTTAAGCTAATGAACTTTTTTAATTTCATCCGTGAATTTTTTCCTGTAGTGCTTTGGCTACGATAGGGTCAACAAACTCGCTTACATCACCATTGTGGCGTGCTACTTCTTTGACTAGAGTAGATGAAATAAATGAATTTTTTTCTGCAGGTGTCAAAAATACACTTTCTAGATCTGGATTTAGTCGACGATTCATATTTGCTAACTGAAATTCATAATCAAAGTCAGACACTGCACGAATACCTCGAATAAGTACTTCGGCTTTATGCTCGCGAGCTAAATCAGCTAATAAGCCAGAAAAGCCAATCACACTTACATTATCAAGATGCGCTAAGATTTTATTGGCAAGCTCAACACGCTCATCGAGTGTAAAGCACGGCTGCTTACTAGGGTTATGTGCAATAGCAACAATAACTTTTTCGAACATTTTTGCAGCTCGATGAATTAAGTCGGTATGGCCATTTGTAAGGGGGTCGAAGGTACCCGGATAGATTGCAGTAACGTTCATAACTATCAGCGATTTATAAATTTGCCTGCTATATTAACAGTGTTTTCTCGACTATGCAGCTTAGAAAATACGCGTATCGGATTAGGAACCTTCACCTATATAAGGTAGTAAACCGATTGAGGTTATTATTTTTCAAGGTAGTATTTAATTGCCACGCATTTGTTTATACTGCTTGGCTGGGGAACGTAATAATCATAAAAAACAGAGTAAATAGGCTATGAGCACAAAGGACAAAATCATACACACCAGCATTGAGTTATTTAATCGCCACGGTGAGCGTGCCATAACAACCAACCATATCGCCTCGCATATGGGGATAAGCCCAGGAAACTTGTATTATCACTTTAAAAATAAAGAAGATATTATTCGTCACATATTTGCTTTGTACAGCGACCATCTACACACTCATTTCAAGCCACTGACTCCTGATGACGATGCGCTTGAAAACCTAGCGGGTTATCTTGATTCGTTGTTTGAACAAATGTGGCGCTTTCAGTTTTTCTACGACAACTTAGGCGATATTTTATCTCGTGATGAAGAGCTGAAAAAAGGCTACATTGCGTTTCAAACTGAGCTTTTAGAGCAAGTTAAAGATGTACTTTTTGCATTACGTGAAGGCGGTGTTATTTGCATTGCAGACGAAGATGTTACAGAGCTTGCGCATATGCTTAAAATGACTGTGAGCTTTTGGACGCCTTACATCAAAGCTCGCCGCTTAAGTGGTGAACTTGCCAGAGCTGATATTTATAACGGTATTTTAAAAGTATTACTGCTATTAAAAGCTCATTGCACAGAGCAACATCTAGAGCAAGTTAACCAATTAAGAGCTAAGTATTTAGCCCTTGCTGAAACAGAGCAAAGCGAACAATAATCCCGCAAAGCAGTTTATTTCCTAGACGCTATAATTTTTGTTATAATCGCGCGCCCTTGAGGTTGCTTAACCTTGGGGCGTGTGAAATCCACAGTCTAAGAGTGAACTATGCTTAAATTTATCGTCAAACTACACCCTGAAATCGCGATCAAGAGTAAATCTGTTCGTAAACGTTTTACCAAGTTATTAGAAAATAATATTAAGATCGTTTTACGTCGCGTTGACGAAAAAGTTCAGGTAAGAAACAACTGGGATAATATCTCTGTTGTCAGTTTGCTAGACTCTGAGCAAGTTCGCTTAGATATTATCGATGGCTTAAAACGCATTCCAGGTATCGTACAGTTTATTGAAGTAACAGAAACAGACTTCGACTCAATCGACGATATTTACCAAAAAGCACTTGAACTAATCGGTCATACCATTGCAGGCAAAACATTCTGTGTGCGTTGTAAACGTTCAGGTAAGCATGATTTCACCTCAAGCGATGTAGAGCGCTACGTAGGTGGTGGCTTAAACCAGCATGTTGAAGGTGCACGCGTTAAATTATCTCACCCAGAGGTGACAGTTCGTTTAGAAGTGCGTGATGATAAAGCTTATATCGTTACTCAAACTCACTACGGTATGGCAGGCTTCCCGCTACCAACACAAGAAGATGTACTATCGCTAATGTCGGGTGGCTTTGACTCAGGTGTTGCAAGCTATCAAATGATCCGTAAAGGTGCACGTACTCACTTCTTGTTCTTTAACCTAGGTGGTGCGGCTCACGAAATCGGTGTTAAGCAAGCGAGTTACTACATCTGGAAGCAGTTTAGCTCTACTCATAAAGTGAAGTTCGTTACGGTTGATTTTGAACCTGTAGTCGCTGAAATTTTAGAAAACGTTGAAAACAGCCAAATGGGTGTTGTTCTTAAACGTATGATGATGCGTGCAGGTAGCCAAGTTGCAGAAAAGCTAGGTGTACAAGCACTGGTAACTGGTGAAAGCATTGGTCAGGTATCGAGCCAAACGCTTGCTAATTTAAGTGTTATTGACCGTGTAACTGAAACCTTAATTATTCGTCCGTTAATCCAACACGATAAACAAGATATTATTAATATTGCACGTCAAATTGGTACGGCTGAAATGGCAGAAAGCATGCCTGAGTACTGTGGTGTTATTTCTAAGAAGCCAACAGTTAAAGCAAAAATCAAAACGATTCTTGCTGAAGAAGCTAAGTTTGACTTCGACGTGCTAAATACGGTTGTTGAGAATGCCCGTGTGATGGATATTCGCGATATCGACACCGAAGCAAAAGAAGAAGTGAAAGAAGCTGAGTCTGTATCTGACTTACCAGAGGGGGCAGTTGTTGTTGATATTCGCTCACCTGAAGAAGAAGATGCAAACCCATTAGAGCTTGAAGGTATTGAAGTTGTTCATTTACCTTTCTTCCGCTTAGCGACTAAATTTGGTGACTTACCAAAAGATAAAGAATATTACTTATATTGTGCTAAAGGTGTGATGAGCCAGCTACAAGCGCTGATCCTTCACGAAGAAGGCTACAGCAACGTAAAAGTGTATCGCCCGTAAGGGATAGTGATAAAAGCGCGACATGTTCGCGCTTTTTTAATGCCGAAAATAACTGCGAGAAACGAAAGCTAGTAACTTTACTCTTTCCCCTCGCTAACTTTTTATTTTTATCATGCTAAGCATTGCTTGATTATAAGGTGTTTTTACGCCTAATTTAGCGCCTTGTTCACACACATAACCACAAATTGCATCAATTTCAGACTCTCGATTATGGCTGATGTCTTGCTGCATAGAAGAAAAGTTTTCAGCGGTTGCCGTCATCACTGAATAGGCTTGGTCCAGTGCCTCGCTAAGCTTTACGTCAACACCTTGTTTATTGGCAACAAGGCATGCTTCATTGAGCAAGTTAATGATACGAGTACTAAATTGCGGTGCACGTAATTGGCCATTTTTAATGTTATGAATCGCTGTTAACGGGTTTATGGCAATATTCACTAACAGCTTTTGCCAACGCAATGAGTGGATATCATCACTAACAGAAAAGTGTGGTAAATAGCTAAACTGCTGCTTTAGCTCATTGAGCTTTCCACTAGCAGCGATATTGCAAGCACCCAGCACGCTTTCGCCATTACCAGTATGGCTCACACTATAAGGCGTTGTTTTAAAGCCAGCTAAACGCGTTGTTAAAAACGCTAACCCTTGAGAGTCTAACAACAGGGCATTAACTTCATCAACATTACCCATACCATTATGAGAAATAACGATTTGGCATTTTTTACTAAGGTAAGGTTTTACTTGCCCAAAGGCAGCTTGCACCTGAAATGCTTTAACTGTGATTAATACTAAGTCAAAGGGGGCGAATTGACTAAGCTCTTTGTGGTGAATAAGGCGAGCTTTAATTGGATGTGATTTACCATTACTGGCTTGATAAAAGCGCGTGGTCAGGGTTGGCTTACGGGTCAGTAATGTAATGTCATGTTGTGCAGATAAAAAATGGCTAAATAACAAGCCAATCGCACCGTCGCCAACAATTAATATGTTAGCCATTACGTTGCTTACTACCTACATGAAAACCAAGTTTTATAATAAAATAGCTTACAGCACCGATAAAATCAGCGACAAAATCCCCAACCGAAGCTTGACGGTAAGGCAGCATATCTTGCATAAACTCTATGGCCGCACCATATCCGGCTAATAGTAAAATTTGCACCAAAAGAGGCAATTTAAAGGCTTTGTCCATCACCATAGCCAGTACAAAGAAAATACCAAAATGCGCCACTTTATCTACGTGTGGAAAGAGGTTGCTCACCCCTTTAATTTCTTTGGCAAATAAAATTGTAAAGCCAATAATGCTGGCTAAAAAGATAACTTGGTAAACACGCCTTGTCACAATAAACCCTAAAAATGCCGAAATTGAATGGTCAGTATATCAAACAATTTTTGCATCGCACCTGAACAAATCGGATAAAAATAGAAAGAATCGACAAATAAGCGTTATAATTGCCAACCATAAATGAATTTAAAAAAGACTATGTTAGGAGAACCCCATGCCTTCATTTGATATTGTTTCTGAAGTAGAAATGAACGAAGCGCAGAATGCAGTAGATAATGCAAAGCGTGAACTAGAGACGCGTTTTGATTTTCGTGGTGTTGATGCATCAATCGAACTAAGTGATAAAGTAATCAAGTTAAAAGCAGAAGCACCACAACAAGTTATGCAACTTTTTGACATTCTTGCTGCGAAAATTTCAAAGCGTGGCTTAGATGTATCTAGCTTAGAATTAAGAGATGAGTCGCGTAGTGGTAAATACGTAATGCGTGACGTTGCGCTTAAGCAAGGTATTGAAAAAGACGTAGCGAAGAAAATCGTTAAATTAATCAAGGACTCAAAAATCAAAGTGCAAGCCGCTATTCAAGGTGAAGAATTACGTGTAACAGGTAAAAAACGTGATGATTTACAAGAAGCAATGCAAGTTGTTCGTACTGCTGATTTAGGTCAACCATTCCAGTTCAAAAACTTCCGCGATTAATACTCTGTGTTTATAGCTTTGAGCTGTAGGTTTTAAGCTATAAACCTGCAAGTTTCTGAACTTTACAAGGAGCGTATTTTGAGACGAATATTAGGTTACAGAGAAAAAGATATCTTCTAGCTATTTTCAGCTAGAGGATATTTATGTCAGTAAAGAACAAAACAATTGACCGTAATAAACACGGTAAAATAAACAGAAAATACACAGGCCCACACAGTACTTATTTTTACCAACAAACACCAAGTTGGTGGGTGAAAATGACGATGACCAAGCCAAGAAGACGCTTAAATAAAGCTCTTTGCAAGCTTGTGCTGAATGGTGCTGACCCAGAAGGAATTGTTTTTCCGTTAGGAAATTCAAAACCTCACGAGTACTTCTGGTAATCATTGTTTTATAAAAGCCAATCACCATGCTGATTGGCTTTTTGATCTGACTCCACTTACAGTTTGAAGCTTTAGGCTTAAAGCTTTACTTTAGAAGTATAGCCGTCCATTGACTTTCTTCCCCAAAATCATCACAATAACGGCCTATTTTCGAGGTGCTTGCTGTATCTTCAGATACGTTATATTTCAAAGGGTGAAATAGTCGCAAGATAATCGGGAAGTCGGTGCGTTTTCAGGGAGAAAACAATGCCAACACTGCCCCCGCAACGGTAATGTATATGCCATGCATGTACAGAGTCCGGAGACCGGCCTTGAATTAACTTACTATTCGCGTGTGCGGTGGGCACAGGCTAGGGGATATCATGCTAAATAAATCTGCGTTATGCGTAGCGGTTGCTGCTGCGTTATCTTTTTCTGTATCTGCTGACGAGCAATCAATAGAGCACATCACAGTTACTGCCAATAAATTCGAACAATCAATTAATGATGTATTAGCCAGTGTCACTGTTATTGACCGTGCTGATATTGAAGCAAGCTATGTGCGTGACTTACCAAGCTTACTGGCGACTCAAGCAGGCTTTCAAATTAATGCTAATGGTGGTTTTGGGCAAAGCTCAGGTGTTTCTTTACGTGGTGCAAGCTCTCGTCATACGCTTATTTTAATTGATGGTGTACGTACAGGCTCTGCAACACTTGGTTATAAAAGTATTAGCAATATTCCTTTAAACAGTATTGAGCGTGTTGAAGTAATTAAAGGCTCACGTGCTGCTGTATATGGCTCTGATGCGCTAGCAGGTGTGATTAATATCATTACGCGTAAAGCACAAAACACGACCTTAGACGTGACTTTTGGCTCAGACTCTTATCAAGCGTACCAAGTAGCGACGGGTGGTCAGTTTGCGGGTGTTGATGTTGCTGTTAATGCTGGTTATGAAAAAACAGATGGTTTTGATGTTCTTCAAGGTCTAGCGCCAGATGAAGACGGCTACGAAAACAAAAACCTTGGCTTTAATCTAGGTTATCAAAATGAGCAATTAGGTGAATTTTTAGCTCAAGCACAGTACTCAGAAGGCGAAGCCAAATACGACAGTGCTTATAGCCCAGCAAACAGTACCGTAGAAAAAGGCGAGTTCGAAAATTACCAAGCTTCATTAGGTTGGAAAAAAGCCTTCGAAAAACACAGCCATGCCATCGATATTGCCATATCAAGTGATAGTTCAGATGACTCACGTTTTGATTACACTGGTGCAACGGTGGTTGATAAGTTTGAAACTGAGCGTGAGCAAATCGATTACAATGGCCAATACTTTTTCAATCAAGCACTGACTCTTAGTGGCGGTTTGAATTGGTATAAAGATGAAGTGAACACTAACTCAGGTACATACTTAAAAGACAGCCGTGAAGTATTCGCTGTGTTTGTTGGCGCATATTATGATGACGAACAAGTACTCGCTAACCTGACAGTTCGCCAAGATGATGATCAGCAGTTTGGTGATGAAACAACATACACTGCAGCTGTAGGCTATCACTTAAATGACATCGCCACATTCCGTGTTAGTCAAAGTACTGGTTTTAAATCTCCAACATTTAATGATCTATATTACCCAGGCTCAGGTAATCCAGAGTTAAACCCTGAAACATCAGATAACCAAGAGCTTGGTTTATCACTCAATGTGAATGATATTAGTCTTGATATTGCGATTTTCCGCAGCGAAATCGACAATAAAATCGCTTGGGCACCAAATGCATCAGGGCAATGGATCCCAACCAATATAAACGAAGCTCGCCACGAAGGTGTTGAGTTTAGTTTTAAAAACCAAGTGTTTGGCTTTGATCATAGCTTTAACTTTACCTACCTTTCAGCGGAAGATACACAAACAGGTCAGTCACTCACCTATGTGTCAAATCACAGTGTGAATTGGTCATTGCACAAAGCATGGGGTGATTTTGATGCCGGTATCGATATGCAATACCGTGGTGATCGTGATGGTAAGTTAACGCACTTACCTTCTTATACGTTATGGAACTTAGTCGGTCACTACCAAGCGACTGACAACTTAACTGTGTCACTACGAATAGAAAACCTATTCGATAAAGAGTACAACGCCGTTGATGCCTATGGCACTGATTTAGATGGTGACTTTATCAATGACGAATTTTATTACTACAACACGGCTGAGCGTCGCCTGTTTGTAGGTGCCCGTTATCAGTTCTAATAGCCTTTAAGGTCAACTGAGCTGTTTGCTTAAAGCGAGTAATTGACATTAATTTGCCCATTCATGTCATTTGTATAAGTAAAAACAAGCTCAGCTTCATTATTAGTTCTGCGTCTAAAAGCTCGCTACCTACTTAGCGGGCTTTTTTCATTTTAGTTTATCAGCGAAATATTGCTCGAACTTAGCAAGCTTTGGGGCAATAAGTATGCTGCAATAACCTTGATTCGGGTTTTCATTGTAATAGTCTTGGTGGTACTGCTCTGCAGGATAAAAGTTTGATAGAGGGCTGAGTTCAGTCACAATGGGTTCACGAATTTGCTTTTGTAAAGCATCAATCATGGCTTGTGACTCAGTTTTTTGTTGTTCATCATGATAATAAATCACACTGCGATACTGCGTGCCGACATCATTACCTTGACGGTTTAACTGTGTGGCATCATGTAAAGTGAAGAACATTTCAAGTAGGGTGTTATAGCTCACAACACTGCTGTCAAAATCAAGCTGAACAACCTCTGCATGACCTGTTAAGCCAGTACAAATTTGCTGATAACTTGGGTTTTCAATCTCGCCGCCAGCATAGCCAGAGCTGACATTAAGTACTCCTTTCACACGTCTAAATGCTGCATCAATACACCAAAAGCAGCCGCCGCCAAAAGTAGCTATTTGTATGTTGTTATCCATATTTAACTTCCTTACCTTTTTGCTGACTATAGCTGAAAAAACAAAACGCCGTAAAGACGGCGTTTTGTAACATCTTAAACTCGTTTAAATTTCTTCTAACGGCTTATCTTTTGCCTGTTGTTCTAACTTGCTTTGTAAGTACTCAGGCGACTGGGTATTTCTGGCTAGCGCACTGTATGCTGCAGGTACTACGAATAAGGTAAGTAAGGTTGCAACAATAACACCAGTAAATACCACCACACCAATTACCATACGGCTTTCTGCACCTGGGCCACTTGCAAGTACTAGCGGTACCGAGCTCATTACAGTGGTCAGTGAGGTCATGATAATGGGGCGTAAACGCTGCGTAGCTGCTTGAGTAATCGCTTCGTCAAACTCAACGCCTTTATCGCGTAGTTGGTTAGCAAACTCAACAATCAAAATACCGTTTTTCGCACTCAAACCAATTAGCATTACGATACCAATTTGGCTGTAAATATTCAGAGTGAGATCTGTGTACCATAAGCCAAATAATGCGCCGACTAAACCAAGCGGAACGGTAAGCATGATCACAAACGGGTGAATGAAGCTTTCAAACTGGGCTGCAAGTACTAAGAAAGTTACAGTTAGTGCAAGAATGAACACATAGGTCATTGCTGATGCGCCTTCATAGAATAGTTGCGATTCACCTTTGTAGTCAATTGCACCGTCTATGTCATTTTCTTCAGCCGCAACTTGATTTAAGAAGTTCAGCGCTTCTTCTAAGGTATAGCCATCTGCTAAATTCGCACTTAACGTAATTGCGCGCATACGGTTATAGCGGTTCAAACGAGACGCTGTGGCTTCTTCTTTTAAACTAATTAAGCTATCTAGCGGAACCAATTCGCCACTGCGTGATTTTAAGTAGATATTTGAAATATCAGTCGGGTTAGCAAAATCTTCTTTGGTCCCTTTTAAAATTACATCGTATTCTTCACCGCGGTCGATAAAGGTCGTTACGCGACGTTGGCCTAACATGGTTTCTAGCGTGCGACCTACATCAGATACAGAAACACCTAAATCTGCAGCTTTGTTTTTATCAATGTTGATTAAAAACTGCGGGAAGGTTTCTTTGTAATCATGGTCGATTCTCACCAAACCAGGGTTTTTCTCTGCACGCTGGATAATACGGTCTCGCCAATCAGCTAGTTGATCGTAATCGTTACCTTGCAATACAAACTCAATTGGGCGTGATGAACCACCGCCACCGATACCACGGCGCATAATCGCAAAAGCCCGTACGTCGGTCACTTCCGTCATCTTACCGCTAATTTCATCCATTACTTCCCAAGTTGAGCGCTTGCGTTTATCCCAATCAGCCATTCCTATGATAGCCACGCCACCTTGACCACCCCAACCCGGGACTCGAATAAGCACGCGACTTAATTCACCAGATTCAGAGTAAGGCATCAAACGCTCTTCAATTTTTGCCATGTTAGCCGCATTATTCTCATAACTAGCGCCTTCTGGGCCGCTCATCATAATAAAGAATGTTCCACGGTCTTCTTTTGGCGTCAGCTCTGATGGCACTTTTTGAAATAGCATAAAGCTGGCAACACCAGCCAAAATCATCATTAGTAGTAAGCTCCACTTACGACTCATATTTGAAGTAAGTGAATTACGATAGGCGTTTTCAATTTTGTTAAATGTTCTATCCATCCACTGGCTAAACTTACTTTCTTTTTCTGATGGCTTCAGTACTTTTGAGCAAAGTGCCGGAGAAAGGGTTAAGGCTGTAATACTAGAGAAGAACACTGCGGCGCTTACTGCCATAGCAAATTCGGTGAATAGTGCGCCGATACGGCCATCCATAAACACCAGCGGTACGAAGACTGCAATTAGTACGAGCGTAGTGGCGATAATCGCAAAGCCAACTTCACGGGCACCACGAAACGCAGCAAGAAGAGGCGGTTCACCTAACTCTATTCGGCGGTGAATATTTTCAAGCATTACAATTGCGTCATCTACGACTAAACCTATCGCAAGAACGAGAGCTAATAGAGTCAGTAAGTTGATTGAGTAACCCATAGCAAGCAAGAACATAAAGCTACCAACTAGCGCTACTGGTACCGTGACTGCAGGTACGAGTGTTGCACGAATATTACCTAAGAATAGGTAGATAACCAATACAACCAGTGCCATTGAAATCCCAAGCGTTCTATATACTTCATCAATTGATTCTTTGATAAAAATAGATGAGTCATAGCTGTCTTGAATGGTTGTGCCTTCTGGCAGGTTACGCTTGATTTTTTCAAGTTCTGCGCGGGCATTATCAACGACGGTAAGAGTATTGGCTTTGGCCTGCTTTACAATGCCTAAGCCAATCATATTTCTGCCATTACCGCGAAACAGACTTTCGTCGTCAGCGGCTTCTAAGTGAACATCAGCCACTTCACCTAAACGTACTAAATAGCCATCTTCACCACGTTTAATAACCAAGTTTCTAAAGTCTCGCTGATCTTTATAACTACGGGCGGTACGTACTGTAAAATCACGGTCGATAGACTCGATTTCTCCAGCGGGTAATTCAACGTTTTCAGTTCGTAACGTGTTTTCGATATCGCTACTGGTTATACCGCGTGCAGCCATCGCTTTACGGTTTAACCAGATTTTCATTGCGTATTTACGTTCACCACCAACACGCACGTTTGAGACACCGTCAACAACGGCTAATCGGTCAACAATAAAGCGTTGTGCATAATCAGATAACTGTAATGAATCCATGGTAGTACTGTTTAGTACGAACCATGCAATTGGGCTTTCATCGCTGTTTGATTTAGATACCTCTGGCGGGCGAACTTGCTCAGGTAAGCTATCTAGGGCACGGGCTACACGTTCGCGTACATCGTTTGATGCAGCATCGATATCACGGCTGATATTAAACTCAATGGTGATATTTGAGCGACCATTACGGCTCGATGAATTAATACTTTTGATGCCTTCGATACCCGAAATGCGGTTTTCGAGTACTTGGGTGATTTTGGTTTCAATAATCTCTGCGCTGGCACCAGTGTAATCAGTGCTAACGCTGACAATCGGTGTTTCAATATCCGGGTATTCTCGCAGTGGGAGCATAGAAAATGCCACCAAACCAAAGGTAAGTAATAACAGGTTGATTACGATCGCAAAGACCGGGCGTTTAACGCTAGTATCAGTAATTTTCATGGTTTAGCCCTTGATACTTACTTTGCTGCCAGTACGGATCTTAATAATGCCTTCAGTCACAACTTGCTGACCACTTTCAAGGCCTTTATCAATGGCTACCCAGCCATTGTGACGACCTGCCACATGTACTTCTACTTTGTTAGCAACGCCATCTTCAATTTGGAACACATAGTGTTTGTCTTGCTGAGGGATTACGGCTTTCTCTGGCACCATTAGCGCTTGGTTTGAACTTAACTCTAACGCCGTGTTCAGCAACATGCCTGGTCGCAATAAACCACTTTTATTAATAAAGCTTGCAGTTACTTCAACGCTACGTGTTATAGAATCAATACGAGAACTAATGTGGGTCACTTTACCGTTAAAGGTTTTTTCTGGGTAGGCATCATTTTGCGTCATCACTTTCATACCAAGCTGCAACTGAGCTAGGTATTTTTCTGGCACCTTAAAGTCGACCTTAATAATGCTGATATCATCAAGTGTGGTAATGTTTGTTGTATTGCTAACATAAGTACCAATTGAAATTTCGCGCTTGCCTAGCAAGCCAGAAAATGGCGCTTTGATGGTCATTTCTGCCAGCTTTGTTTTAGCACTTTCAAGTTGTGCTTCGGTTGCGTCAACCCGCGATAATTGCTCTTCAAGTAATGATTTAGCAGTCGCTTGTGAGCGAGATAACTCAGTGAGGCGCTCAAGTTGACGGCGTTCTTCGCGTAAATTAATACTTAGCTCTTTTACTGCTAATTCTTCTTCTTGAGATTGCAATTGAACTAGTTTTTGACCTTTACTCACTAAGTCGCCATCATTGAAAAAGATATCGGTAACATAATCGTTTTGCGCGCTGCGAATATAAATCGCTTGGTTAGCACGAGCGCTACCAATTGCTTCAATGAGTACTGCATTTTCCTCGGCTGTAACAGTGTGCGCTGTTACTTGTGTTGCACGGTTGCCAAAGTTGCTTTGCTCCCCTTGGCTTGAAGGTAAATACAAATAAATACATAACCCAAGTAAAAGGGTAATAATAAAAGGAAAAAGTGCTTTACCAGATTGTGTAGAATACATCATCGTGTTACCAGAAAATTAGTTGAGTGTAGTGTACAAAATTAGTACGTGCCCCGTATGTCAGGTATCTCATAAATTTGTGCATTTGGCGTAAAAGTTAAAAGTTCGGCTAATTTGTTCCTTTATTGTGACTAAAAGAGAGGTTTTAGTATGGGTAAAGAACCAAAGTGTAATTATTGTTTAACGCTTAGAAAGATAGTTTTGGTCACAATTGTGATGTTTATTTTTTACTTTTCAGTATATGGATAAGAAACTTCCTGCACTCAAAGTGCGTGCTCAAGCATCTCGCCATGGCAGCGAGTTTTTAATTGTTGGCGGTATTGGGTTAATCATTATTATGTTGGTTAACTTATTGAGGCCCGGTGAAATTAGCATTGTTGAGATTTTTTTAGCAACAACCTGTATTGCCGCAATTTTTATTGGCTTTTTAAAAACTCAAGAACCATACTTTAGCCTAACATTTACTCAGAATTTACTTATTTATCATCATAAAATTGGGAATTGGCAGCTAAATCGTGCTAATTTTCATCATAGTGGTATACCAAAAGTGGAACAAGGCTTAGAATACCTTGAGTTAAACGCAGTTGGTATTAAACTCAATAACATAGATGAATTTTTTACTCAGATTTCCCCGAGAATTGCTGGACGATTACTGATAGAGCAACGTCATTTATTTATGCAAGTCATTCAAAAATATTGCAAAAATGGTGATTGCCCATCAGAATGGTTAATAGAAGAGACGGACTACACTGCCCCTAGTGGTCAGCTTTACAAAGGATTGATTGCCATGTTTGCTAATCGTACGCAGCATTTAAGGCAATTAACAGGATACGATTTATTATTGCCAGCCAATGTTCTTGATGTTGATATTTGGCAATTTAGTGCTGATTTAAATCGTTGGAAACTGAATCCTAATGAGTTTATTGAGGCGCGTTTACAGAAAAAGTAAGCAGTTAGGTGCAGTAAGTAGCAGGATAAGACTATGAGTCAAGAACGTTCTTTTATTAAAAGCGGTCGAAACACAATAATACACAAAGATAAAAAACTCGACTTAGTGGTTGTGAATGGTGAGAATCACCCACGCATTAAAGTTACTCAAAATGGTTTAGAGCCGTTTAAAGAAGACCTGCCAAAAAACCGTCGTGAAGCCAAAGAGCGCTACTTAGAGATGGTGTATGTAGCAAGCCCTGATGTATTTGCAGAAGAAAAACGTTTGTTGTTTATCCAAGCCCTCGATGGCAGAGAATACAAAGTCGATTACAGTAAAGTAGGTACAAAGCTTTTCGTTCGTATCCATCAAGAAAGTTATTTATAAACCCGAGTCTGGCACTTTAATTGCTTATTATTAGCTTATTTGGCAGTCGGCCATGACCGACTTTGCATTTTAAGGTGGTAAACATGAGATTAGTGCCTCTTACCCTAGTTGCATTAACGACATTAACAGCCTGTGGCGGCGGTGGTGGTTCGAGTGATTCGAATCCAGTCGCAGCAACAGTTAATGCAGGCTCAGATCAGCAAATTATTGAAAAAAGTGAATTTACTGTCTCTGCCAAAGGCTCTCCAGCAGATGGCACTTTTACCTGGGAGCGAGTCAGTGGCCCAGCAGTAGAAGGTTTTCCAGCTGAAGGCGCAGAACAAACCATTACCGCTCCTGATATTAAACTCGACTCTGAACTTGTTTTAAAAGTAAATTATCAAACTGATGGGCAACTTGTTTCCGATCAAGTTAGTATTTTTATTACCTCTAATAATCAACTGCCTGTTGCAGTGATCACTCAAACCGCGCCAGAAGAGTTACCATCACAATACAATGATGTGATTACATTAAGTGGCGAAGAGTCTGCTGATATCGATGAAAATGGTTCGGTTGATAGCTACTTATGGACTCAACTTGATGGTCCTGAATTAACGGCTGATAGTTACGACAAGCAAACCATTAGTTTCACTCACCCACTACTTGAATCAAATACAGCGATGACTTGGCGCTTGACTGTAACCGACGATGAAGGTGGTTCAGCGAGCACTGAAGCGTCGTTTACATTAAATAAAACGGTTGAAGTAATTATTGCTGATGCGGGCGTTGATCAACAAGTTATTGAGTTTGATAC
Organism: Pseudoalteromonas apostichopi; assembly: GCF_030297135.1. Taxonomy (NCBI): domain Bacteria; kingdom Pseudomonadati; phylum Pseudomonadota; class Gammaproteobacteria; order Alteromonadales; family Pseudoalteromonadaceae; genus Pseudoalteromonas; species Pseudoalteromonas apostichopi. The sequence goes on along the minus strand of NZ_AP028065.1, from coordinate 1,012,766 downwards.
CGTGACGCTTGATGCTAGCAATAGTGAAATCGTGACGGCAACAAAATCATGTTTTTGGCAGCAATTAACAGGCGAAACAGTGACTTTGGCAAACCAGAATCAATGTATCACAACTTTCGTCGCTCCTGATGTTGATACCGATTCAGAGCTGAGCTTTGAAGTTACCGTGACAGACAGTAAATCACGTAGCGACACGGATATTGTGATTATAGATATAAGCCCAAAACCTCTGGGTTTAATTAATGATACCGGCATGAGTGATTGCTACAACAACTCACAAAAAATTAATTGTGACAGCGAAGACTTTCCAAGCCAAGACGCTGATATAGGTCGTGACAGCGTCGCAAATCAACTCGATAAAGTTGGTCAGGGTGACTTGGCGTTTGATTTTACGAAAATGAATGAATTTGCCGATGAACTACCTGATGATGCTACTCGCTTTAGCTGCGTACGCGATAACGTGACAGGGCTAATATGGGAAGTGAAAGAAGCAAGTTCAACATTGCCACCGTCAACCACCGAGCGTGCTGGATCAAATCATTATACTTGGTATCTAAATGGTTCAACTGGAGTACAAACTGGCAGTGTGCAAGGGGCTGCGGGCTCTTCATGCCCAAGTACTAGTAACTGTGGCTTGCAAACTTATATTGATGATGTAAATAGCCGCGACTTTTGCGGTGGTACAAACTGGCGTGTGCCCACTTACACTGAATTATTAGGGCTATTAGATTATGCCAAACAAGGTGAGTCTACGTTACTTAATACAGACTTTTTCCCTAATCAGCCTAGTGATACTCAGCTAAGTACTAGTAGCAGTTCGTTTATGCCATATTGGACCTCACAAACAGCGGCAGATGGTACAAGTCTATCGCAGGCCTATATTATTGATATGAGTAGTGCTAATGATTTAGCGTACCCCAAAAATAACACCGCCTTTGTGCGCTTAGTCAGAACGCCGGGAGAGTAATATGCGAAAGTTACCTTTAATTACCGCACTTACCGTTATTGCTTTGCAATCGGGTTATGTCGCAGCGCAAGTATGTTATAACGCCGTCACAGAGACCACCCCTGATAGCCGTTTTGTGATTAACGAAGATGGTACAGTCAGCGACAGCGCAACGGGCCTTATGTGGCAACGTTGTACATTTGGTCAAAGCTATAATAGTGAAACGGATACCTGTGAAGGGACCAGCCAGCAACTTACCTGGGGTGAGGCACTGCGCGGGGCTGAAAATGCAACCTTTGCTGATTACAGCGATTGGCATGTGCCAAATGTTAAGGAGTTAGCAAGCATTTTAGAGCACAGTTGTGTGCAGCCTAGTATTAACGAAACGGCGTTTTTATCAACTAAGCTGCAAAACTATTGGAGTAGCACTTCAGGGATCAGTCGCACTGATCTTGCTTGGGTGTATCAATTTGATAAAGGCATAAATAGCCTTCATGCAAAAACATCTGATGTTTATTTGCGTTTGGTGCGCTACGAAAAGTAATTTTTAATAACCTCTAACCGCGCTTGCTCAAGCGCGGTTTTTATTTCTGCCCCTTTAATACCTTGCGCAATAAACTGCTGCGGATTAACTGCACGCGCTTGCGCTGCTGCTTTTATTATTGACTCATAGCAGGCAACTGACTGTTGATGACTAACCTCTAAAACCTTTAATACCTGTTCAAAGCGTTCTGGGCGACGCCATAAATCAAGTTGATTAAAGCTGCTAAAAATAGCCTCGCTAGTCGGTTTTTCTGCGCTTAACGTTGTTTGATGTATTTGACTAAATAGCGCTAAATCACGTACTTCATTAGGTAAGCGTATGCTAGTTGCAATGGTATTTATCTCGTCACTTGAAAGCGATAAGGTGACTTGACTGAATAACACTGCAATGTCATTAATTTGCAGTTTATTAGCATAGGCAAAGCGTGCTTGTAGCGTGTTGTAAAGCTCATCGCACCACTTTTCTTCAAGCTCCGCGCTTACGACATGCAGACCGCCAATACTAGCAAGCACATTTAGAAACTCGCTAAATGCACCGTCACTGAGAGACTTTTCGCACTCTAACCACACTCGTTCAGCGGTGAGAGTGTTAAGTTCACCCGCCTTCACCATATCAATTAAAAGAGCTTTGGTTTCTGGAGCAATAGTAAAACCTAGGTAATGATAACGAGCTGCAAAACGGGCTACCCGTAATATTCTCAATGGATCTTCACTAAAGGCATCAGAAACATGACGAAGTAAGCGATTTTCTAAGTCTTGTTGGCCAGAAAAAGGGTCAATTAAGCTGCCATCTTCAGCTTGTGCAATGGCATTTACAGTGAGATCTCGGCGAATTAAGTCTTGCTCTAGTGTCACATCCGGCGCGAAATCACAAATAAAGCCGTTATAGCCTTGGCCTTGTTTTCGCTCGGTGCGAGCTAGCGCGTATTCTTCTTTACTTTGAGGATGTAAAAATACCGGGAAGTCTTTACCAACTTGTTGATAGCCTTGACTAATAAGTTGCTCAGGCGTTGCGCCAACCACCACATAGTCACGCTCTTTAATGTCACGACCAAGTAGGGCATCTCTGACTGCGCCACCGACTAAATAAACCTGCATAAAACACCTCTAATTTTGCCTTTTGGCTATTTTACGTTATTTAACCAATAAAATGTAAACAAGGTTTTAAGTAGCGAGGTTTTTTGCCATTATAGACCGTGATTTTAAACGCAAGGAATAACACGGTGTATTTAAGCTATTTTGGCTTGTCAGAAAAACCCTTTTCAATTGCCCCAAATCCTGAGTATTTATTTCTTAGTGAGCGTCATAAAGAGGCATTAGCACACCTTACCTACGGATTAGGTGAAGCGGGTGGCTTCGTTTTATTAACAGGTGAAGTCGGTACAGGTAAAACAACACTAACGAGAAGCCTGCAAGAGCAGCTACCTGAAAATACTCAAGTAGCACAAATTCATAACCCTGCTTTGTCACAGCTTGAACTGCTTGCCAGTATTTGTGATGAATTGAATATCGACTATGACAGCACTAATGCGACCTTAAAGACCCTCACTGATGTAATCAAAAAACACCTTGAGGCAAATAATCAAGCAGGCGGCCATACCATCTTAATTATTGATGAAGCACAACTACTCGCGCCAGATGTGTTAGAACAGTTGCGGCTGTTAACCAATATCGAAACAGATCATAAGAAGCTGCTGCAAATTGTGTTAGTAGGGCAACCGGAGCTTCAAGAGCTACTAAAACGCACTGAATTAAGACAACTTGCTCAGCGAATCACTGCGCGTTATCACTTATTGCCACTAACTGAAGGGCAAGTGTTTGCCTATGTTAAGCATCGTTTGTTTAAAGCGGGGACAGAACAAGCTTTATTCTCGGGTGATGCATTAAAAGCGATTTATCAAGTTACTCAAGGCGTTCCAAGGTTAATCAATTTACTGTGTGAGCGTTGCCTAGTCGGCGCGTTTTCTCAACAAAAACTGAGTATTGACAGTGAGCTTGTGATGCGCTCTGCCGCCGAAGCACTACCGCCAACCAGCACTCCTGTTGCTGCAGTAGAAAATAAAGAGCCGAGTTATGTTTGGCTTTATCCAGTTTCATTTTTAGCCGTATTAGGGATGGGTATTGGTTTATCCTACCTAATATAACGAGTTTACATTTATGTCATTATTATTAGATGCAATTAAACAGTCTGGTCAGCACGAACAAACCGCGGTTGATCACGATCAAGCTGCACTAGCGCTCAAACAACAGCAAGAACTTAAACGTTATCGTCGATTAGCTTTTTTATTTGGCCTATTACTAGCGGCAATATTAACGCTTATGGCTGGATTTTCGATTGGTAAATGGTTACAGAAAACTAAACCATTTGCCGAGCAGCCAAAGGTCGTTAATAACAATAATGAAGTGGCCGAAAGCACCTCGACTGAGATTAAGACAAGCCCTGAAAAAGAACAGCCTGCTAAACAAGAGCAAGTAGCACAAATTCAACCTCAGCAAGCTACAAATAATGCAGGACAAGCACCTGCGATTCAGCAAGGTCAAGTAATGCAACAAGCAGCGGTACAGCAACAAATGATGCAGCAAGTTCCGGTGCAAGGTCAGCAATATCAATGGGTGCAAGTGCCAGTTAATTCAGCTCCTGTGTACGCCAATCAAGGCTATCAAGTACAACCTCAGTACCAGCAACCGGTATACCAAAATCAGCCTGCGTATCAATCACAGCCACAGTTCTCGCAACCAATGCAGCAAATTAATCCTCAACAAATGAGTAGTAACGGTGTCGATTTAAGTAAATATAAGGTGCTTGGTAAACCACTCGGTAGTCAGCCAGTTCAACCTGTTTCTACATCATCAGCCAATGATGAGTTAAGAGATGTGCCAGATACATTGAAAGACGCTTTTGCTAAGGCTGTTGAAGATGTTGACAGCAAACGTAGTGTCGATATTACTCGAAGTACTAAAAACACGTCCTATGCAGAGCCTATTGAACTCTTGCCAGATGCATTACAAAGCCTTATTCCAACAATTAAATACCAAGCACACATCTATGCTTCAGAAACGTCTAAGCGTTGGATAAAGCTTAATGGCCGAGAGTTATATGAAGGAGATAACATCGGCGTTTTATCTGTGGTGGAAATCACCCCAGAGCAAACTTTATTAAGCTACGATGGTTATGAGTTTACATTAAAAGCATTACAAGACTGGCCTGAGTAGCCAGTCTTACTAAGGGCTAAGGTAAAATAGAGTTCTTAAAGAAGCGGATCAGATCGATATTAAAGTCAGTCGGTCTGACAGCTGCTTCTAAGCTATCGTGACAGCGGCTGTTTGCTAAATCGATATCTTGTACTTCGGTATAGTGTGCATGTTTGGCATTATAAAAAACCTTTACAGAGGGCTTTAATGGGCTGGTAGGGTTACTACGTGTTACCACTCCTAATTTTTGGCTTTCAAGTTTTACCAAGGTGCCAACAGGGTGAATACCGATACACTGTATAAATTTGGTTACTAGGTCTCCATCAAAGCTATCTGGGCAGCCATCTTTAAGTATCTTAAACGCCTTTATTGGCTCCATACCAGCTTTATAGACCCGCTCAGCGGTTAATGCATCATACACATCAACAATTGAAGCCATACGTACGTACAAGCTTATTTCATCAGCGCTTTTACCAAATGGGTAGCCACTGCCATCTAGGCGCTCATGGTGGAAGCCAGCTATATCAACAGCAATCCCGCTCAAGCCTGCTTGCTCTAAAATCTCTTTACTAAAGCGAGCATGATCTTGAATGGTTTTATATTCGTCATCTGTTAACTTGCCTGGCTTATTGAGAATTTCATCCGGAATATTAATTTTGCCGATATCGTGCAGTAATGCACCTGTGGCAATTTCTTGGATTATCGATCTTTCTATCCCTAAATGTTTGGCAAAAATACTCATTAAAATTGATACGTTGATTGAATGCTCAAGTAGATAAGCATCTTTCTCACGCATACGAGTGATACAGGCGAGGGCGTCTTGATTACGAAAAACCGAATCAATAAAACCGTTTGCTAGGTCTTTAAAAGGAGCTATATCAATTTTATTACCATCACGTATATCGTCAAAGGCTTTGTTTTGTAATGACTTTGCTTCGTTATATAAGCTATTTGCCTTACTCATTTCTGCCGACACACTATGAGTGGTGTGCCAGGGATCAAAAGCAGTGGTGTCGTCAGCAGGTTGTGGGTTATTTTGCTGCTCAACCACTTTATTCTCACTGTCTAAAGTCAGTGTTTTGTTTGGGTCGATAGCTATTTCTAATATGCCAGCCTTGATCAGCTTGTCTATGCTTCCCTGTGTTTTTACCCAACCTTGGTTTTTAATACGGATCTTGCCAGTCTGTTTCGTTACACTTTGGACAAACATGCCCGGCTTAAGTTGATTGATAGGGAGTGTTTTCAAGGCCTTTACTTCTAATCGAGTTCAATACTATAAAACTAGCAGAAAATTTGTATCTCGGTAAACAAGAATAATGAAAAGGTATCTTTAAAAATCAAAAAGCCCTCGCAATTGCGAGGGCTTTTATTTAGATCAGGAGGGGTTAATTTCCTTTAATCAATACGATTACTCGTCGTCTTCAACCAATGTCATTAGTGATGTGTTACCACCAGATGCGGTTGTATCAACACTAATTGTTTTCTCAGTTAATAAACGCTTGATTAGCGTGTCGTAGTACTCTGAGCTGATCACTGGCAGAATCGCACCTTTACGCTGTGCTAGCTGCTGGCTGAAGTAGCCTAAACGTGATGAGCGTGCAGCTACAACAGCACCAGCAAGGTGAGGATGTGCTAAAATTGCTTGTAACTGATTAGGTTTAGCAACTTGGAATACACCCTCAGCAATACCTGTTGAAATAAACTTATCTCTAAATGCAACTGCTTCATCAAAGAATAACTCAGAAGCAACCGTGATTACTGTGTTACCAGCAGCTAATGCTGTGATAATTGAAATTGCCCAGAAGTTAAACGATGTGCTCTTGTCGGCATAACAAACTACACAACCACGAGGCTCTAAGTGCAGCGTATTAGACTCACCCGTTGGCCCAGGCAACACAGTGTGTTTACGCATGTGTTTTTCAAGACGGTTAAGCTGTGCACGTGCATCAGCTAAGGTTAACGCTAAGTCATCAGCAAGTTCATCAATGATTTCAACAGTCGCTACTTTTGCAAGTAATTGACGAACAGCAGAAACTCGGTCGTTAAGTGGTGTTGCACGCCAGATTTTTTCATCACGTAATGAGTTATCCATCAGCTTAGCAACTTGCTCAGCAGCACCTGAGTAGTGGTGAGTATCTAACTCATCAGGTGTTAGATTTGTCATTTGTACGTTATCTGGTGATGCTTTTTCTTTCACAAGACGTTGTAAGTAGTTAGGGCCACCGGCTTTAGGGCCTGTACCAGATAAACCACGGCCACCGAAAGGTTGTACGCCAACAATCGCACCGATCATATTACGGTTGATGTAAACGTTACCTGCACGTGACATTTTCGCTAAGTACTCGCAGCGCTCTTCGATACGTGAGTGCACACCCATGGTTAAGCCAAAGCCAGTGCCATTGATTTGATCAATCACATTATCAAGCTCTGTGCCTTTGAAGCGGATGATATGTACACACGGGCCAAAAACTTCGCGTTTAAGCACCGATAAATCTTTGATCTCGTATAAACGAGGTGCAAAGAAATAAGCACCGTTTTCGCTGTTATCAGGAATTGCACATTCATAGTGAAGTGTTGCATTACCTTTTAAGTACTCAACGTGGTCAGTTAAGTTTTTAAGTGCTTTTTCGTCGATAACAGGACCGATATCCGTTGAAAGTAATGAAGGGTCGCCAACGTGAAGCTCTTTTAAAGCGCCTTTAAGCATCTCAATGATGCCATCAGCAACATCTTCTTGTAAGAATAATACACGTAGTGCAGAACAGCGTTGACCAGCACTTTGGAAACCTGAACTGATCACATCATCAACAACTTGTTCTGGTAGAGCTGTTGAGTCAACGATCATACAGTTTTGACCACCGGTTTCAGCGATAAGCGGTACTTGAATATCGTTACGCGCAGCAAGTGTTTGCGAAATGAGAGTCCCTGTTTCTGTAGAACCTGTGAACATAACAGCTTGAATTCGCTCATCAGGAACGATAGTTTTACCTACTTCGCTACCACGAGCAATAACAGGTTGTACAACATGCTCTGGTAAACCTACAGATAGCATAAGTTCAATGGTACGAAGAGCAATTAGGCTGGTTTGCTCAGCAGGTTTAGCAATAACTGTATTACCAGTTACGATTGCTGCGGCAACTTGACCTAAGAAGATAGCAAGCGGGAAGTTCCATGGGCTGATACATAAGATCACACCACGCGCTTCAAAGCGCTCATCTTCTGATAGTTCCTCAGCGCGTGCTGCGTAGTAGCGGCAGAAATCCACTGCTTCACGAACTTCATCGATACCATCTTGGGTAATTTTACCTGCTTCTTTAATACAAATAGCGACAAGTTCATCGTGGTGACGCTCTAGGATATCAGCAACGCGGCGTAGTAAGTTTGCGCGCTCTTTAACAGGTGTCTGTGACCATGATTCAAATGCTTTCTCTGCATTTTCTAAAAGTGCAGTCATCTCTTCTGATGATTGTAATTTCACATGACCAATGATTTCTTTATGGTTTGCAGGGTTCTTCACAGGGATAGAACCTTCAGGCACATCGCTTAATTCAATACGATGCTCTTCAAACCACGTATCAAGGTTTTCTTTAAATGGTGTGATTACATTGATGTCAGTCAAGTCCATGCCTTTTGAGTTAGCACGTTCTTCACCATATAAATCAATTGGCATTTTAATTTGCGTATTGTATTTATTACGTAAACCTTGCAGCGTTTCGACAGGATCAGGTAATAGTGATTCAACAGGCTTAGTGGTATCAACTATCGCATTTACGAATGATGAATTAGCACCGTTTTCTAATAAACGACGTACTAAGTACGCAAGTAAGTCTTCGTGCTGACCAACTGGTGCGTAAACACGACATTGAATTTTTTCTTTCTCAACGATTTGATCAAATAATGACTCGCCCATACCGTGCAAGCGTTGGAACTCAAAACCTTCGTTGTCGCCTTTCGCGACTTCTAAAATTGTTGCTGCAGTATATGCGTTGTGAGTAGCAAATTGCGGATACAGAACATCACGAGCTTCAAGTAGTTTGATAGCACACGCTTTGTAAGAAACGTCAGTGGTCGCTTTACGTGTGAATACAGGGTAGTGATCTAAACCATCTTGCTGAGTCGTTTTGATTTCGGTATCCCAGTATGCGCCTTTTACAAGGCGAACCATTAATTTACGACCAACGCGACGAGCAAGTTCTGCAACCCACTCAACCACAAAAATAGCGCGTTTTTGATATGCTTGAACTGCTAAACCAAAGCCGTTCCAGTTACCTAAATCGTCATCGCTAAATACTGCTTCAATCACATCTAGTGAGATATCTAAACGGTCAGCTTCTTCAGCATCAACAGTAAAGCCGATATCGTAGCTTTTCGCTGCAAGCGCAAGCTCTTTTAACTTAGGTACGATTTCAGCGATAACACGCTCGCGATGAGTGAATTCATAGCGCGGGTGAATTGCAGATATCTTAACTGAGATACCCGGGCTTTTGATTGGACCACGGCCATTTGCCGCTTTACCAATTGCGTGGATAGCAGTCATATAGCTTTGGAAGTAACGCTCAGCATCTTTCATGGTGCGCGCGCCTTCACCTAGCATATCGTATGAATATACGTAGCCTTTTTGCTCTTTATCCGCTGCACGTTCAATTGCTTCGTCAATAGTACGACCCATAACGAATTGCTTACCCATGATCTTCATCGCGAAGTTCACAGATTTACGAATAACAGGCTCACCTAGACGACCTATTGTTTTCTTAAGCACACCGAACTGTTGCTCTTTCGATTTGTCGCTGTAATTAACCATTTTACCGGTTACTAACAGACCCCAAGATGAGGCGTTTACAAATAAAGAATCGCTGCTACCTAAATGAGAGCTCCAGTCACCTTTAGCAAGTTTGTCACGAATTAGTGACTCTTGCGTCGCTTTATCTGGAACGCGTAATAGTGCTTCTGCAAGACACATTAAAACAACGCCTTCTTCACTTGAAAGTGAAAACTCATTTAATAGTGCATCTACACCGCTTTGACCATCCTGATCGCGACGGATATTTAAAACCATTTGACGAGCACGTTCCCACGCTCGGCTACGCGCTTTCACGCCTACTTCAGCCAAAGGCAAAATGTGATCAATAACCGCATTTTCGTCAATACGGTAGAAATCACGGATCTTTTGTCTAATTGGACATTCAGTTGTCAAATCGCCATTAAATAGCATATGTAACCCTCTGGTGTGTGGAGTCTAAAAAATGAACTAATTGCATTTCTTACCATTGATATAATTCGTGCATTCTAATTAAAATCCAGCAGAATATGCTGGTTAAATTTTTCGATTTACGATAATTTACAGGGCATACCGTTAACTTAGCCGCATAAAATTCTGTTATGACCAGTCCGAATAGATTACGCATGTTAGATCGCATCGATTTAGCAATTTTAGACGCTCTGCAAAAAAATGGCAGAATATCGAACGTAAACCTCGCAAAACAGGTAAACCTGAGCCCAAGCCCATGTCTAGACCGTGTAAAACGTTTAGAGCAAGAAGGCTACATCGAAGGCTACTACGCAAAGCTTAGCGAAGGTAAACTTAACCAGAGCTTGTTAGCACACGTGCAAGTATCCTTGGTGACATCTAATACATCTGTTTTTAAAGTGTTTCGCGAGTATATTTTAAATATTCCTCAAGTCGTTGAATGTGACATGGTTGCTGGTGGCTATGACTATTTATTAAAAGTGCGAGTCTCAGATATGGATGAATACCGCCAAGTGCTTGGAGATTTAGTTGATATTCCAGGGGTTGGTACACATCATACTTATATGGTTATCGAAAAAATTAAACAAGATACCGGACTTAGATTCGATATATAGATACAAAAAAAGCACCAATAGGTGCTTTTTTGCAGTTTTACCGGTTATGCCCAGCCGTCATAGCGTTTACGGCGAGATAACACTACAGTTAGGATAATGCCTAACAGTAAACCAATAAATGCAATGGCACCGCCATAAGTTAATAGCTGGCGTTTCTCTTTAGCACTTGCGGTTTGTTTTGCATTACGCTCAGACTCGATGGTGTTCTTAAGGGTTTCGATTTGCTTGCTAAGTGCTAGGTTTTGATCTGTCAGTGCTCTATTTTGTTCTTGTAATTGCGGCAGCTCAATCTCTGCTTGACGAAGTTGCTCTTGCATTAACGTCATATCATTATTTAGGGCTTGAAATTGTTGTTGGATACCTGCATTTTCGGTTACGAATTTTGCTTCTACCCAGCCTTCACGATCTTTATCATCACGAATTTTAAAGTAACCATTATCTTCATCCGATAACAACATAACTTGTGTGCCTGCATCGACTGAGCCCAGTATACGGTAGTTTTTGCTTGGACCAGAGTGCATAAAGGTGTACAGGTTATCGACTATATAGGCGGTGTTTTGGCTGTCGCTGCTTGGCGCTTCTTCTGCGTAACTAATAAAAGAGGTGGCCGCAAGGAGCAACCCAAAAATACACTGTTTTAACATCAATCTACCTTGTTAATGTGATCTTGCCTAGAAGTGGCTAAATTTATAATTTCTTTAAGTATAGAGATAGTAGGGATTTCAACTATCAATAGCAAGGCTGATATTGTAATCCGTGATTAGACTTGGTCGCAAAAATCAGGAAAAAATTTGCATTAAGTAGCTGCTTTGTTTATTTTGAGCACTTATTTATTTTAAATGTACTCCGCAAAACGAATGGATACTGAGATAGAACTGAAGTTTTTGGTGTCAGATGCCGTTGTTCCACTGATCCCCGCATTAATTACCCAATTTGCAAAAACCGTTACTAATAAACCGTCGCGAAGCTTACAAAATGCTTATTACGATACGCCAAGCCGAGAATTACGTGCTTTAGATATTGGCCTACGTACTCGTTGTTGCGATAGTGATTGTGAGCAAACCATCAAACTTGCCGGCGAAGTGGTTGGTGGTCTTCATCAGCGCCCTGAATACAACTTACCACTCACAGGTAATCGCCCTGATTTACTTGCTTTTGATGCCGCTATTTGGCCGCATGGAATGCAAGTGTCTGCCATTGCTGAGAATCTATACCCAATTTTTAGTACAAATTTCATTCGCCGTACATGGTTACTCGAAACCGAAAATGGTGCAAAAATTGAAGTGGTGTTAGATAAAGGTGAAGTTGCTGCATCGGGTCAGGTTGAGCCAATTTCTGAACTTGAAATCGAACTTATCGAAGGTAGCCGCAATGAACTGTTTGCATTAGCGGATAAATTAGTTAGTGAGAGTCATGTTCGCTTAGGTCTTTATTCTAAAGCTGCACGTGGTTATGGGCTTGCCGATGACAAGCCATTAAAAGCAAGTAAATCAATCGGCTTTGTGCCGTTAAAACGTGATGCTACGCAAGAGCAAGCATTAATCGAAAGTATCAACTACGCGATTCGTTTTGTACAAAAACATGAAGCGTGTTACTTCATTAAACCGAGTTTAAAAACGCTTAAGCGTGTGACCGACGGTATTCGTTTAATTCGTCATACATTTTGGCTTTTTGACGACATTGTTAGCAAAGACGACACTGAATCATTGCGCACTGAGTTAAAGTGGTTATTAAGTGAATTAGCTTGGGTTGAAAATGCAATTCAGCTAAAAACGTACACTTCAAAGCGCCATGCATACTACAAAAAGATCAACAGTGCGCCAGAGCTCACACAGGTTATTAATGACTTAAAAGAACTACAGCCAAGCATTGACGATATTGAAACACTATTCCATAGCACCCGATACAACCGCTTGCTATTACAGCTAACGACGTGGTTAATTGAAAAGCAATGGCGCAAATCATGGGGGCAAGCTGAGTTTCAGGCTGCGGAAAAACCGGTTGCCGATATTGCTAAGCGTTTATTTGCTAAAGATTGGCACGACATGCACGAGCTCATTCCTGAGCAGCAAGTGTTTACAGATAAAGATTATTTGGCACTGCGCACGCGTCTTGAAAACTCATTACTTAGCGGCAACTGCTTAGGGGCTTTGTTCGATAGAGAAGATCGAAATGAGTTTCGTATGCCGTGGGTCGATATCTCGCATGGTATTTATGAGTTAAGTACCCTTGAGTACTTAAAGCAATTATGTGCAGGACAAGACGACTTAGAGCTGACAAAAATTCAATCATGGCTTGATCAAAAGTCTGAATTTTTAGTGAGTGCAATGGAGCAAAGTCGCCACGCTTCATTTAATACAGACCCTTACTGGCTGTAAATTAATGCGCTTTGGCCTATGGATTGGGTTAGCATGGTTGAGTTTATCGGCATTTGCTAATCCTATCGAATGGAAAACTTACAAACAGCAAGACGATATTAAAGTTAGCTACAAAAAACACGACACTGGCATTGTAGAAATTAATGCCTATGTGCTGGTTAAAAATGCCAAAGCAAGTGACTTTATGGCGTTGTTAAGTGATACCGACAATGCACCAAATTGGCTTGAAAATGTAAAAAGCGTGACCTTAATGGAGCGCTTAAGCCCCTCGGAAACGCTTGTTTACACCCATTTTAATTCGCCTTGGCCGGTGTCAGACCGAGATTTAGTGAGTTACTCTTGTTATCATGCTTTGGATGAACACAAAACAGAGTTACAAATCAAAAGCCAACCGTATGCAAAAGCCGAAGTTGCAGGCATTGTGCGTATTAAAGACCTTACCGCTTATTGGCGTTTAGAAGAGCAACAAAGCAATTTGTTGGTACGCCATCAAGCCTATGCAGATCCAAGTGGCTCAATTCCCCGCTGGTTAAGTAATAAAGTGTCGTTAAAAAGCGTCTATAAAACTCTAGAAGCACTCCGAGAACAATTAGCTAATAATCAATTTTCTCGTATCAAATCACCCAGCCGTATCGGTTCATGCCCTCATTTTGAGTAGTAATACAAAAATATTACATATAATTACAATAGATTGATTGAATTCGTTCCTTTTTTAAGTACACTCTGTTTCGTTTTTATTACAGGGAAATTGTATTTATGGAACTTAAGCCGTTTGCTACAAGTCGGTGGTATGCCTTTGTTGAGGAAAATACTCGGTTGGCAATGTTATGGCTAGCTGGTGTCACTTTATTTATGGCATTTAGAGTGTTTTTCTTATTCTATTTTTATGACCATCTTAGTAGTCCTTTAACACTCGATACATTTGCAACGACATTAAAAGCAGGCTTTGCCTTTGATTCTGCTGCTGCTGGTGTTTGCTTAGCAATTCCATTTATTTTTAACTGTTTCTTACAACCAATTCGAAAATCGCATTGGGTTGCTAGTGTTCGTCATTACAGTGCTCAGATATATCTTAGTTTAAGCGTGTTACTATGTGTTGTTAGTGTGACCTACATAGCTGAGTATGGTAGTCAGTTTAATTACTTCATGTTTGAAGGGCTGCATGACGATCAGGCCGCAATTCTCAAGACAGTCGCTATGCAATATAAACCATGGGGTAGTGTCATTACATTATGTGTTTTATTGTATTTTTCATTTAACATTTGCAATTGGATTAATCGGCATCAGCTTCATGTACTGAGTAATTTGTTTACGGATTGTAAAGTCAAGCGCACAGTGCTTGTTATAATCATGGTTGTTTTAACAATTTGTGCTGTAAGAGGGTCTTTTGAATCTCGCCCTGCAATGCGCAAATGGTCTGCAGTGACACCAGATCCTTTCGCCAATAACTTAGTCATAAATCCGTTGAGAAGCTTTATATACGCAATCAGAGATTATAATGAACTTCAGAGTCATGGCGCTAACTCCAAGAATCCTTATTTAGCTAATGATCAATCTATTAGCGAACCGCTAATTAATTTAAAGCATACTACAACTGGCGTACTTACTACGCAGCCATCGAGAATATTTCTTATCATAATGGAAAGTTATGATTCGTGGCCATTGCAAGAAAAGTATTTTGGGCTAGGTCTTACAACACAGTTACAAAAACTGGCTGAAAAAGGTTTGTATTTCCCAGATGCATTGCCTGCAGCGAGTAGCACAATGAACTCGCTTTCAAGCATCTTATCCGGCATTCCTTATGCAGGCGTTAATATGAGCAAGATTGGCCCACAAAAACCAGCTAGTCCAATGTCGTTATTCGAGCAATTGGAACAGCAAGGCTATCGCAGCCAGTTTTTTTATGGGGGGTTATTGTCTTGGCAGAATATTGGGACATACGCAAAATCACAAGGTGTTGATAGATTATATTCAGCAGCAGACATGGGAGGTAAAGGTTCAGCAGGTGTGTGGGGTATAGATGATCAACAACTATTCGAACTGGTTGCTAATAAAGCGAAAGAAAATACCTTTAATGTTGTAATGACAACCAGTTATCACGGGCCTTTTAATTTAAATTTAAAACAGTATGGCTACCCCTTGGAGTCTATTGATGATTACCCTTCAGCATTACGAGAGTTAAACTCAGAACTTTTGTCGCCCTATACACTTGGCCACCTTTGGTATGCGGACCATATGCTTGGAGAGTTTGTTGATAAGATGGAGTCGCAATACCCTGATGCACTTTTTGTTATTACTGGCGATCATTACAGCCGTCGTTACATTCATGACCAGCCTAATTTATATGAACTCACTCATGTACCCATTGTTTTTTATGGTCAAGCTATACAGCAACTAAAGGCAGAACCGCAGCTGGCCAGCCATATGGATATTGCTCCTACTATTTTGAATTTGGTGGCAAAGCCAAATAGTGCATTCTATAGCGTTGGTAAATCACTATTATCACCAACAACAGACCGGACAATTTATGGCTTTCAGACAGCTCGCAAAGGACAACAATTATGGCGAGGTGACTTTTCGGGGATTTATGAATATCATTTGATCAACGAAAAGCAGCGATATGATGTGCGTTACAACAAACAAAGCACACCTTTTGCAAAAATAGATAACGCAACATTCAACGCATATAACCAATATATGGGCATAGCGTGGCACTTGTTGCTAAAAGGCGAGCAGTAGGAAAAGCATGAAAGAACCAAAAATTCCCTTGGTTAATAAGCCAAATGGTATTGGTATTGGACGCATTTTTAAAGCAACTAAATGTTCAGTTAAAGGATTTAAAGCGGCATTTAAAGAAGAGTCCGCATTTCGCTCTGAAATCTACCTAGGGGTGTGTTTATTACCTTTATCAGTCGTGTTTGCACAGTCGTTGAATCATTGGTTAGTGTTGTTTATTCCTTACTTGTTATTATTAATTGTTGAGTTACTTAACTCGTCAATAGAAGCGCTCACTGACCGAGTAGGGATTGAGTATCATGTATTATCGGGAAGGGCTAAAGATATGGCTTCTGCGGCAGTGACATTGAGCTTGCTTATTCTTGCTTTAGTTTGGGGTGTCGCAGTTTACGAAAAGATAGTGAGTTACTTATAAATCAGACACAAAAAAAGCGCCAAACGGCGCTTTTTTCATTTTATCAAACCTATTACAGGCCAGCAGCTGCGCGAAGTGCGTCTGCTTTGTCTGTACGCTCCCAAGGGAACTCATCACGACCGAAGTGACCGTATGCCGCAGTCGGTTGATAGATAGGACGCTCAAGATCAAGCATTTGGATTAAGCCGTAAGGGCGTAGGTCGAAGTGCTCACGTACTAATTCGATTAGACGCGCTTCTTCTAATTTACCTGTACCAAATGTCTCGATGCTGATAGACGTTGGCTCTGCAACACCGATAGCGTAAGAAACTTGTAGCTCACATTTGTCAGCAAGGCCAGCAGCAACCACGTTTTTAGCAACGTAACGAGCAGCATATGCAGCTGAACGGTCAACTTTTGATGGATCTTTACCAGAGAAAGCACCACCACCGTGACGAGCCATACCACCGTATGTATCAACGATGATTTTACGACCTGTAAGACCACAGTCACCCATTGGGCCACCGATTACGAAACGGCCAGTTGGGTTGATGAAGAACTTAGTTGCGCTTGAGATAAGCTCAGCAGGAAGAACCGGTTTAATGATAGTTTCCATTACCGCTTCAACTAAGTCGTTTTGTGAGATTGAATCACAGTGTTGAGTTGAAAGAACAACTGCATCAATGCCAACAGGCTTGCCATTTTCGTATGCAAACGTTACTTGAGATTTTGCATCTGGGCGTAACCAGTTAAGCTCACCGCTTTTACGAACTTCAGCTTGACGCTGAACTAGACGGTGTGAATAAGTGATTGGTGCAGGCATTAAAACGTCAGTTTCGTTACATGCATAACCGAACATTAGACCTTGGTCACCAGCACCTTGCTCTTCAGGACGAGCACGGTCAACACCTTGGTTGATGTCTGGAGATTGCTTACCGATAGTATTTAGGATTGCACAAGAGTCAGCATCGAAACCCATGTCAGAGTGCGTGTAACCGATTTCACGTACTGTTTTACGTGTGATTTCTTCGATATCAACCCAAGCGCTAGTTGTGATTTCACCACCAACCATCACCATACCAGTTTTAACGTAAGTCTCACATGCAACACGGGCATGAGAATCTTGCTCTAAGATAGCATCTAGAACCGCGTCAGAGATTTGGTCCGCGATTTTATCCGGATGACCTTCAGAAACAGATTCAGAAGTAAATAAATGTTTTGCCATTGTATTTCTGCTCACAAATATTGCGCTTCACAAACGTCGGTAATAGCGCTAAAAAATTAAGGGGCGTATTTTATCTAAAACAAATATGTTTGCATAGTAATTTTACGCCTAGACGTCCATTTAAAATTACTAATAACGTATTGTTCTTAATAAACGCCCATAATTGGTGCATTTAATGCGGATTTTTAATTGCACTGTACCCTTACAATAAGTAAGAATGGGGCTTCATAAACAACCAGCGCAAATACATAAAGGTAGGAGAATTCATGCCATCACGCAAAGAACTTGCAAATGCTATTCGCGTCTTATCAATGGACGCAGTACAACAGGCCAAATCTGGCCACCCTGGCGCCCCTATGGGCATGGCAGATATCGCGGAAGTACTATGGCGCGATTATCTAAAGCACAACCCTACGAATCCAGAGTGGGCAGACCGCGATCGATTTATTCTTTCGAATGGTCACGGTTCAATGCTGATCTATTCTCTACTGCACTTAAGTGGCTATGACTTACCACTAGAAGAAATTAAAAACTTCCGTCAAATGCACTCAAAAACACCAGGTCACCCAGAGTATGGTTACGCTCCTGGTATTGAGACTACTACGGGCCCATTAGGTCAAGGGATCACAAATGCAGTGGGCATGGCAATCGCCGAAAAAGCGCTAGCTGCACAGTTTAACCGTGAAGGCCACGATATTGTTGATCACTTCACGTACGCATTCATGGGCGATGGCTGCTTAATGGAAGGTATTTCTCACGAAGCCTGTTCATTGGCGGGTACATTAGGCCTAGGTAAACTAGTTGCGTTTTGGGATGACAATGGCATCTCAATTGATGGTGAAGTAGAAGGTTGGTTCAGCGATGACACACCAGCACGCTTCAAAGCATACGGCTGGCACGTAGTAAGCGATGTAGATGGTCATAACCCAGATGCAATTCGCGCCGCAATCGAAGAAGCTCGCAGCATTACTGATAAGCCATCACTCATTTGTTGTAAAACAGTGATTGGTTACGGTTCACCTAACAAATCAGGTAGCCATGACTGTCACGGTGCACCACTAGGCGAAGACGAAATTAAAGCATCTCGTGAGTTCCTAGGTTGGACTGGCGATGCATTTGAGATCCCTGCTGATATTTACAGCGAGTGGGATGGCAAAGAAAAAGGTAAGCAACTAGAAGCAAGCTGGGACGAAAAATTTGCCGCTTACGCAAGCGCATACCCTGAACTTGCTGCTGAGTTTAAACGCCGTACAAATGGTGAGTTACCAGCTGATTGGGCTGAAAAGTCACAAGCTTACATCGAAGAGTTACAAGCAAACCCAGCAAACCCAGCAACTCGTAAAGCATCACAAAATGCATTAAACGCGTTTGGTCCATTATTACCAGAATTCATGGGTGGCTCTGCTGACCTTGCTGGTTCAAACTTAACACTTTGGGATGGTTCAAAAGGCTTAGAAGCAAACGATGCAAGCGGTAACTATATTTTCTACGGTGTACGTGAATTTGGTATGTCAGCGATTATGAATGGTATTGCACTGCACAAAGGCTTTATCCCTTACGGCGCTACTTTCTTAATGTTCATGGAATACGCTCGTAACGCAGTACGTATGGCGGCATTAATGAAGCAGCCGAGCATCTTCGTATACACGCATGATTCAATTGGTTTAGGTGAAGATGGTCCAACGCACCAACCAGTAGAGCAAATTGCTAGCATGCGTTTAACGCCAAACTTAGTGAACTGGCGCCCATGTGACCAAGTTGAGTCTGCAATTGCGTGGCAACAAGCTATTGAACGTAAAGATGGCCCAACGTCACTGATTTTCACTCGCCAAGGCCTTGAGCAACAAACGCGAACTGCACAGCAGTTAGCTGATGTGAAAAAAGGTGGTTACGTACTTAGCTGTGACGGTGAGCCAGAACTTATCCTTATTGCAACAGGCTCTGAAGTACAGCTTGCACAAGATGCCGCTGCAGAACTTCGTTCACAAGGTAAAAAAGTACGCGTGGTATCTATGCCTTCAACTGATTTATTTGATGAGCAAGACGCTGCTTATAAAGAAAGCGTACTACCAGCAAGCGTAACACGCCGCGTAGCAATTGAAGCGGGCATCGCAGACTACTGGTACAAATACGTAGGCCTAAATGGCGCAGTAGTTGGTATGACGACCTTCGGTGAGTCAGCACCGGCAGGCGAACTATTCAAGCACTTTGGTTTCACTGTTGAAAACATCGTAAACAAAGCAAACGCTTTGTTCTAAGCTTTAGCCGCTAAAATTTAAAAGTCCGCCCTGTATAACCACAGCGCGGGCTTTTTTATGCCCCGTAGGTTGGGTAGAGCGGAGTGAAACCCAACGGTTTTAGCTCTCAGCTTTCAGCCGTCAGCTTTAAAAATTCCTCACCGTAGGCGTGAAATTTATTTGGCGGGAAAAGTCATGTTTCTAAGTTAAATACCAGAAGTCAGATTTGAGTTTGCTACTTTCGCCTTTTAAATGAAGGCTATGCGCCAAAAATTGGATTCACATCCATACTTTTGTGGAGAATACGGATAATCTCAATATTTTGACTGCCGATTTGACGATAAAAGATTACGTGGCTTCCTTGTGGAAATTTTCTGTAGCTATCGCGAATTTCGTCACAGTCTTTATCAATTTCAGGGTTTTCGGCTAATAGCCAGAATATGTCATCAAACTGTTTTAGATAAATATTTCGCTGTTTACGACCCCTGCGTCGAGATGTAAACAAGGCTGCATCTTTTAAATCAGATTTTGCCTTGTTAGTTAACTAAAATGGCCTCATTTTATTTCATTTTTATCTAATTCATTGATAAACGAATCAAGGTCATAATCCGCAACTCCACTATTTTCACCTTCAATAAGTAATTGGCGTAAAGTGTTCATTTTCGTTTTTTGGCTTTCAAGTAAACGTAAAGCGGCGCGTATGACTTCACTTGCTGAGCCATAGCGGCCGCTTTGGAGTTGATTAGCAATAAAACTGTCAAAATGGTCACCCAAAGTAATGCTAGTGTTTTAGCCATGATATAGCCCTAAATACCAATAGATACCTAAATATGGTATCGGTTTGAGCTTGGATGCAAGCCGCGTTACAAAGCGTTAAAGCCATATTCTTTGAGGTTCCATTAAAACGTAAAACGATCCATTCAGATACTCGCGCTAAAGCCTGTCCTACAACAATTGTACGATCTTACAGCTAATCCGGCTTGATTATTTCTCACCCAGCCCTACTTGAATACTAAACCGACAACTGGCAATGTTTATACGTTAATAACAAAACATCTCAGGAGTAAGTATGACTCAGTTTGACAGTGTAAGTGTTGTAAAAAAAGCGAATGTCTATTTTGATGGAAAAGTTTCGAGCCGTGTTGTGCTATTTGCCGATGGCAGCACTAAAACATTGGGCTTTATGCAGCCAGGAGAATTTGAGTTTGGCACAAATCAAAAAGAGCACATGGAGCTGCTAGCGGGAGAGTGGCAAGTATTACTGCCTGGCGAAACACAGTGGCAAACCATGAAGGCGGGAGATTCATTTAATGTAGACGCGAACGTTACCTTCCGCGTCAAGGTAACTGATTTCGCAGATTATTGTTGCTCGTACACTTAATGAGCAGATGTTAACCTCTCTGAACAGCCCGTGTGGTGCGGGCTTTTGCATACTTTATCCGCAACGCATGATCTAAATCATCAGTGGTTACAATCAATTACTAATTATCTGCAATTTTCGCTTGTGTTAATTCAATTCGCCCCCAATACTAACTGTGAGGTAACAATAAAAAAGGATACCCTATGAAGATTAATATTTCTGGTCATCATGTTGACGTTACTGACTCTGTAAGAGAGCACATCAACGAGAAGTTCTCGAAAATTGCAAGCCATTTTCCATCACTAATATCTCTTGATATTATTCTTTCAAAAGAACATCACAAACATCAAGCTGAGATCAGCACAACCTATGAAGGTGCAAGTTTATCAGTAAAAGCTGAGGATGATGTGATGTACCCAGCAATTGCAAGTGCCGCAAAAAAACTAGATGCATCTCTGAAGCATCGTAAAGGGCAAATGAAAGCCAAACTACACGAAAAGCCGGTCAGTACTACACCGGAAATTGCCCACGAAATCATTCAGGAAATGAATCTGAGCTAATTATAATTCGCCAGTCCAAGTGACTAGCCTTAAAACTTAACCTAAAAAAGCCAACCGTTGCGAAACGCTTGGCTTTTTTAGTCTTATTATTCAGCCTTCAGCCGTCACTCAGGTTGAAATTCAAAAAGTTAGCGAGTTACTAGGGGAAAGAGTAAAGTTAGTGAGTTACTTGACACATATTGTAAGTTGTCTAGAGTTGCTAACTTGCTCTGCTTCCAATCTCACCTAAAACGCTGTAAGTTGCTTGTAACTAAGAATAAAACACACAAAGCGTATGCAATCAGCAGTATCAAATTGGCAATCTAAATTAAATGCTCTAGGGCCGGGTATTTTAATGGCTACAGCCGCCATTGGTGGCTCACATCTAGTAGCATCAACACAAGCAGGGTCGTTATTCGGCTGGCAGCTATTTTGGCTAATCATTGTAGTAAACGTATTGAAGTACCCATTCTTTCGATTTGGCATGGAGTACACACTCGCGACTAAGCAAAGTTTAGTTGAGGGCTATAAGCAAAAAGGGCCTGGGTATTTCTATAGTTTTATTGCGCTTAATATTGTTGCCGCTGTGGTGAACACTGCAGGGGTTTTATTATTAACGGCTAGCCTGCTGCACTACGCATTACCTATTACTATTTCTGTAACCTTATTATGCTGGCTGATTTTGGCTGTATGTTTGCTTATTTTGTTATTGGGGCACTTTAAAGCGCTCGATAATGTTTCTAAGCTAATTATGGGGCTGCTAACGGTTACAACAGTAGCTGCGTTGATAGTAGCGATTAATAATGGCGTTATGAATAATGGAACAGCGGCGTCTGTTGACTATGTGGGCCCGTCGCCTTATGAACTTGCCATGCTTGGCTTTATGGTTGCTTTGATGGGCTGGATGCCTGCACCTATCGAAATATCAGCAATTAGCTCACTGTGGCTAAAAGAAAAGCAGCACCAACAAGCGGTGACAAAACAACAAGGCTTGTTTGATTTTAATTTGGGTTACTGGCTTACCGCAGCACTGGCGCTCGTGTTTTTCTCACTAGGTGTATTAGTGCAATATGGCCAAGCACAAGCTGTGCAATTAGGTGGCGTGGCCTTTGCTAAGCAGCTAATTGATATGTATGCCCTCACTATGGGCGAGTGGGCAAGGCCGCTGGTTTCGGGTATCGCTTTTTTATGTATGTTTGGTACCACGCTAACAGTGCTTGACGGCTACGCCAGAACATTAAATGAGTCGCATAAACTGCTATCGATTAAACAATCTAAACATAGTTTAAATATGTGGTTATTACTGCAAGCATTTGCTGGCATGGCAGTGATTTTATTTTTTAAATCAGCCCTTGGGCCAATGCTTACTTTTGCAATGACCCTCGCTTTTGTAACGACTCCCGTATTTGCATGGCTGAACTTTAGTTTAGTGCGCTCAGAACCTAGCATTCATCACTCACCCTTATTACGTACCCTAAGCTGGCTGGGTTTGCTTTATTTAGTTGGCTTTGCGCTGGTGTTTTTGGTTTGGAAGGTAATGTAAAGGGAGCTATCAGCTATCAGCTTTCAGCCGTCAGCTGACGGCTCTAACTCAACTCCCTAATGGCATTACTAATCCCATCTAGCGTGAGTGGGTACATGCGGTTGTCCATTAGCTGCTTTATAAAATCAATCGATTGATAATAGCGCCAGTGTTCAACAGGTTGTGGGTTGAGCCAAGCGACTTTATCAAAGTGATTGGTTATACGATTTAGCCAGGCACTGCCAGGCTCTTCATTCCAATGTTCTACGCTGCCACCGGGGTAGGCTATTTCGTAGGGCCCCATAGTGGCATCGCCAACAAAGATCACCTTGTAGTCGCTGGTGAACTTGTTAATCAAGGTCATGGTATCAATCACATTTGAGTGGCGACGTTCGTTGTCTTGCCAAACATGTTCATATAAACAGTTGTGAAAATAGTAAAACTCAAGGTGTTTAAACTCGCTGTGTGCAGCGCTAAATAACTCTTCACAGGTATGAATGTAATCATCCATTGAACCGCCGATATCAAACAGCATCAATACTTTTACTGCATTGTGGCGCTCTGGAGCCATTTTTACATCTAGCATACCGCCTTGCTTTGCCGTTGCGCGGATAGTTTCGGTTAGATCGAGTGTATCGCTGGCACCAGTGCGGGCAAATTTACGCAGTTTTTTAAGAGCAAGTTTAATGGTGCGAGAACCTATTTCACGGTCGCTATCAAGGTTTCGGTAGCTGCGTTTATCCCATACTTTCACTGCACGGCGATGTCGATTACCGTCTTGACCTATTCGCACACCTTCTGGGTTATAACCATAGGCGCCAAATGGCGAAGTGCCACCAGTACCCACCCACTTATTACCCCCAGCATGGCGCTTTTGTTGCTCTTCAAGGCGTTGCTTGAGGGTTTCCATGAGTTTATCAAGGCCGCCCATGGCTTGTAATTGCGCTTTTTCTTCTTCGCTTAAATGCTTTTCAAACTCTTTACGCAGCCAATCATCAGGCAAGGCATGTTGTTGTTTTAAGCTTTCGAGAAGATCAAGGTCAGCGACTCCACTAAAGTAATCAGCAAAGGCTTTATCAAAACGGTCAAAATGGGTTTCATCTTTAACCATGATGGTACGCGCTAAGTAATAAAACGCGTCAACGTCTGCAAAAATAACCCCTTGCTTGAGCGCATTGATCAAATCAAGTAGCTCTCGCAAACTAACTGGTAAGCGGTATTCTCGAAGCTTAAAGAAAAACGCAATTAACATCTTAACGGCGGCTCATAAAAGCAAGTTTTTCGATTAAGCTAATGTCTTGCTCGTTCTTTAATAACGCCCCAAACATCGGCATTAAGCCACCTTTTTGGCTTTTATCATGCAGTGTTTTAGCGTCTATATCTTCAGCCATCAGTAGCTTTAACCAATCAAGCAATTCGCTGGTTGATGGCTTTTTCTTAATGCCGTTTACTTCACGTAGATTAAAGAACACCTCAAGTGCTTGGCGAACTAAATCTTGTTTAACGTGAGGGTGGTGTACATCGATAATCTGTGCCATTTCTTCGCTACTTGGAAAATCAATGTAATGGAAAAAACAACGACGTAAAAAGGCATCTGGCAGCTCTTTTTCGTTATTCGACGTAATGATCACAATCGGACGTTGCTTAGCAATCACTCGCTCGCCGGTTTCATAAACATGAAACTCCATTTTATCGAGTTCTAATAGCAAGTCGTTTGGAAATTCGATATCGGCTTTGTCGATTTCATCAATCAATAGCACTGGGCGTTTATTATGTTGCTCTCCATAGGTAAAGGCTTGCCATAATTTGCCTTTTACAATGTAGTTGCTGATATCGTGCACACGCTCATCACCTAACTGACTGTCGCGCAGGCGTGATACCGCATCATATTCATAAAGGCCTTGCTGCGCTTTAGTGGTTGATTTGATGTGCCATTGAATCAGCGTGGTGTCTAAGCTTTTCGCAAGCTCTTCCGCCAGCATGGTCTTGCCTGTGCCTGGCTCACCTTTTATAAGCAGGGGTTTTTCGAGCAAGATTGCTGCGTTAACCGCTTGTTTTAATGAGTTACTGGCAATGTAGTTATCGGTTGAATTAAAAAGCACGATGTCACCTTATCTGGTCTGAGCAGTGATTAATAACGTCATGATGCCACAGTTAGACGACGTCTGAAAGGTATGCAAAACGCGGTACAGTTTTCCCCTCTACAATGACTGTTTCTGTAAACATACTGAGCGGGCGTGCCCACATACCAAATTCTCCGTATAGCGCTTGGTAAATTACCAGTGGCTCATTGCTTTCGCTATGAGTAGCAACATATTCAACTTTATATTTTGGGCCTTTGTAATGTTGGTAAATACCAGGTTTGATTGTCATGTGTTTATCTCGCATCTTGGAGTCATTTGGGTATAATTGCAGTTTGCACATTATACGCTGAAACAAACTGCCTAAACTATGAATTATATTTCGTTAGATGAATACAAAAAAGCCTGGGTTTTCCGTCATAAAGATATGCCTATAAGCAGCGAAGACGCAACGCAAATCAAACCTATGAGCGCTGAACGCGCTGCGGTTTTATGGACCACTATGGTAAGCCGTGAGCATGACCACCCGGACTTTTTTGATAAAACAGATTGGTGTGGCAAAGAAGACAGCTTTTCAGAAACCATTAACTGGGAAAATGCGTGGGAAGCTGGTGATGAGCAGTTACCAGAAGAGATCCTTAACCACTTAGCGTGGGAAGCAAACACCACTGTGTATTTTTGTATGGCTCGCGACAATATTATTGAAACCAGCTTTGCGGTTTTTAAACGTTGTTGGCAAAACTTTATGTTTTTAGCTGATGGTAGTTTGTTATTAGGTAAAAAGCGTGATGCAGTGGTGCAGTTTTTAGAAACTGGCAACGCAAAATTGGGTAAAAAAGGCGCAGTAAAGTAGCGCTCAATAAACGCTCTATGCTATAAAACAGTCAAGCATTTGTTTTATAAGAGCGCGCATTGTCTAAACCAACTTCACAGAGCGAACACTCGCAACAAGCCGAAATTTGGCAGACTGATGCCGATCGTGCTTTGTATGCGCAGTTATGCAACGCATTTTATGCTCGTGAGATCCCACGTTTGGTTGATGAACCAGATGCTGCAAGGCTAAAACGCTTATTAGCAAGCTTGCCCTACTACATAGAGCGTTTGGCTATGCGTATTGTGAGTGGTGATGCGCCATTGCAGCTAGATTCACAAAACGGTAGTTGGCTTGAAAAACAAAAAACAACGCCGCCAGTTTATAATAAAAAAGACTCAGAAGAGTTTTATAGTCACCATGCTAAGCGCGGGTTAATTGTTCCCGTGCTAATTAATGACGAACAATGTACTACGGTGCGCATAGACAGCTTAGATCAAGTAAGCGACAATAAGGTACATTGCAACGAGCTTGGTTGGTTTGATAATTCAGGTGAATCGTTAGAGCACACACATGTACACCTGTTAAAGCCTGCAAAAGCGGTGATGGCAGCTGCGTGCTGTGGCCATCAATGGCAATTTAATAAACGCACTACACCTAAGCGTTTGTCATTAAGAGAAATGCTACTTGCAAGCAATATAAATTGGCGTAATTTAAAACGCCCTTTGACTTAATTTAACCGCGAAGGAGTGTTCAATGCGGGTTTTTCAATTCGCCTTGTTATGTTTGGCTTTATTTATTCAGTATCGCTTATGGTTTGGCCATAATGGAGTGCAAGATTACACTCGTTTAAAACAGGCGGTTACCTCTCATCAAGACACTAATGCAAAATTATTAAAGCGCAACAAGGTCCTCAAAGCCGATATTCAAGATTTAAAACTCGGTCAAGAGGGAATCGAAGAGCGAGCGCGCAATGAATTAGGAATGATCAAACCTGGCGAAACCTTTATTCGTGTATTACCAGGTCAACAGCAAAATGAACACTAAGCAAATTATAACCGCCATTGTTCCCGCTGCGGGAGTAGGGAGTCGAATGCAGCATTCGGCGCCAAAACAGTATATTGAACTTGCGGGTAAGACTATTTTAGAACATACCCTGAGTAAGCTTGCCGAACTGAACGATTTACATACTATTAAAGTAGCAATCAGCGATGATGATGGTTATTTTGCTGATTTACCTCATATTGATAAGCGTATTGAACGCGTTTCAGGTGGCAAAGAGCGCGCTGATTCTGTGCTAAATGCCTTGGTATCACTTGCCGACAATCCGCCAGATTGGGTGCTTGTTCACGATGCAGCAAGACCATTAGTGTGTTTGGCTGATATTCAGCGTTTAATAACTGAATGTATAAAAGATAATGAAGGCGGTATTTTAGCGTCAAAAGTAAAAGACACCATCAAGCGCGGCCATACGCACAGTGAGCAAACGGTGCCACGTGATGATTTATGGCTGGCTTTAACCCCTCAATTTTTCCCTTATCAGGCGCTGACAGATGCGCTATCACAAGCTCTTAAAAGTGGTGTGACTATCACCGATGAGGCATCGGCAATTGAATGGGCTAAGCAGCCTGTTAAGCTGGTTGTTGGTCGTAGTGATAATATTAAAATCACCACCCCAGAAGATTTAGATTTAGCAACATTTTTACTGCAAAAACAACAAAACGAGAGTACCTCATGATTCGAATTGGCCATGGCTTTGATGTACACAAATTTGGCGGCGAAGGACCGCTGGTAATTTGTGGTGAAAAAATAGATTATCCGCAAGGTTTCTTAGCTCATTCAGACGGTGATGTAGCAATCCACGCATTATGTGATGCCATTTTAGGTGCATTAGCAATGGGTGATATTGGCAAGCATTTCCCTGATACCGCCAGCGAATACGAAAATATTGATAGCCGAATTTTGCTACGCCACGTGGTTGGTCTTGCTAAAGAGCAAGGTTACGTACTTGGCAATGCCGATGTCACGATTGTTGCTCAAGCGCCAAAAATGTTGCCGCATATTCAAGCTATGCGTGAAAACTTATGCCAAGACCTTGAAGCTGATATTTCTCAAGTAAATGTGAAGGCAACAACCACAGAAAAGTTAGGGTTTGAAGGCCGTAAAGAAGGTATCTCTAGCCACGCTGTAGTGATTATGAGCAAACAAAACGCATGAGTGAGTTAAACTACTTATACGGTAAACCCCTTTCTAAGGCTGATTTTAAAACCCACGCCGAAGACTTCATGGTTGATGAAGATTTAGGTATTGAGTTTACAGGCTCTGGTGAGCATGTTTGCTTACAGGTTGTAAAAAAAGGCGAAAATACTCAGTTTGTTGCTAAACGCATTGCCGAAAAAGCTGGCGTATCCCCACGTGATGTAAGTTATGCGGGTTTAAAAGACCGCCATGGTGTGTGTACACAATGGTTTAGTGTGCCAGTACCGATTAAAAAGCACATTGAATTTAGTGAGTTAAATAACGAGCAGTTTTTTGTTGTATCGCAACAGCGTCATAATCGTAAGCTTCGAACCGGCTGCCATAAAGGCAATCGCTTTAGCATTACTTTACGAAATGTGACTGAGCCACTGGATATTTTGTGTCGTATTAATGCGGTGCGCGCAGGGGTGCCTAATTACTTTGGTGAGCAGCGCTTTGGTCATGGTGGCCACAACCTTGAAATGGCAAAGCGAATGTTTGCTGGAGAGCGTATCCGTGATAAAAAATTGCGTGGTTTAGTTATTTCAGCTGCACGCTCTTATGTCTTTAATGAAATAGTAAGCAAGCGTGTTGCCGAGCATGGCCTTGCTAAAACAATGCACCGCGAAGTGTTTATGCTTAGCGGAAGTAATGCGTTTTTTGAAGACAATATAAGTGATGACAATATAGCGCGTTTAGCGTCTGGCGATATTATGATGTCGGCCCCTATGGTTGGTAAAGGCGAAAAGGGTTTGACCAAGACCGAAAAAATGTGGCTCGAACCTTATCAATCTTGGATAGATGGGCTAAGCGAGTTAGGCCTTAAGAACGAACGTAGAATGTTACGTCTTATTCCAGACTCATTGGCAGTTGAAACCATTGACGAAAGCACTTTAAAGTTAAGTTTTGGTTTGCCAAAAGGTTGTTTTGCTACAGCCTTGTTAAGAGAGCTGGTGGAGTATCAAGACGCTAGCCCTAAAGAACAAAAACAAAAGGATGCGTAAATGAAAATCTTACTAAGCAATGATGATGGCGTGCATGCTAAAGGGATTGCGGTTTTGTATCATGCGTTAACGCAAATTGCTGATGTGACCTTAGTGGCTCCAGATCGCAATTGTAGTGGCGCAAGTAATTCATTAACGCTAATGAATCCATTGCGTGCAACCACGCTTGATAATGGCTTTATTTCGATTAATGGCACGCCGACTGACTGTGTGCATTTAGGGGTTAATGAATTAGTTGAACAGCAGCCAGATCTAGTTGTAGCCGGTATAAACCACGGTGCAAATTTAGGTGATGATACCTTGTATTCAGGTACTGTTGCAGCTGCTACCGAAGGACGCCATCTAGGACTACCTGCTATTGCTGTTTCGTTATGCTCTAAAGAAGGAAATCATTTTGAGACTGCTGCGGCCGTTGCTGTAAGCATTATTAAAGAGTTGGCCTCGCACCCATTACCGAAAGATCAAATCATCAACTTAAACGTGCCAGATATTCCGCTAACTGAGCTAAAAGGCGTAAAGGTCACCCGTTTAGGTTCGCGCCATAAAGCTGAAACCATGACTAAACAACAAGATCCATGGGGTCGTGATATTTATTGGTATGGGACTTTAGGTGCTGAAAGTGATGCTGGTGAAGGTACTGATTTTTACGCCATTAATAATGGTTTCGCATCAGTCACACCTCTCAGTGTTGATATGACGGCGAAAGAAAGCTTACAAGCCGTTGATAGCTGGTTAGCAAATATGGAGATTAATAGTGCTGACTAATTATAATCGCAGCGCACTCGCATTAGCTGAATTATTAAAACGCGAGGGTGTAGAAGATAGCACTGTGCTTGAAGCGATTGCCTCGACACCCAGACATATTTTCATCGATGATGTTTTACAGCACAAAGCTTATCAGAATACCGCATTGCCAATTGGTCAAGGACAAACGATTTCGCAGCCCTATATTGTGGCGCGCATGACAGAATTACTTCGCTTAGCTGGGGTACGTGACAAAGTGCTTGAAATTGGTACTGGGTCCGGCTATCAAACCGCAATACTGGCAAAAACCTTTACTAAAGTGTGCTCGGTGGAGCGTATCAAAGCACTGCAATGGCAAGCAAAGCGCCGTTTACACAAGCTTGATTTATACAATGTCACCATGAAACACGGAGACGGTTGGCAGGGCTGGCAGTCACAAGCACCTTTTGAAGGAATTATTGTTACAGCTGCAGCTGCCACTATGCCGCAAGGGCTACTTGCACAACTTGCTGATGGGGGCGTTATGATTGCACCTATTGGTGAGCAAGATCAGCAATTAATGATGGTCGTTAGAAATGGCGACACATTTACAGAACATAAAGTTGCACCAGTACGATTTGTACCTTTGGTACCTGGTGATATTGAATAGGACGTTAAACTTTGAAGTTGTTTACTAAGTTATATGATATGGCGCTTATATGGGCTAAACACCGCCATGCAGAGCGCTATTTAGCAGGGATGAGCTTTGCTGAATCCGTTTTTTTTCCGGTGCCGCCGGATGTCATGCTAGCGCCTATGTCGCTAGCCCAACCAGATAAAGCGTGGCGCTTTGCCAGCTTTACCACCATAGCTTCTGTAATCGGTGGTATTTTAGGTTACTTACTTGGTTTTTGGTTATTTGAACCTGTGGTTGAACCACTCATCACACAAATGGGTTGGCAAGCTAAATTTGATACTGCATTAAGCTGGTTCGAAAACTATGGTGTATGGGTTGTTTTCTTAGCGGGCTTTTCACCTATACCTTATAAGGTTTTCACCATAGGTGCAGGCTTGATGCAAATGGCATTCTTGCCGTTTTTAATTGCCTCGACAATAGGCCGTGGTGCACGCTTCTTCTTAGTGTCGGCTTTAATGAAGTGGGGGGGTGTTAAAATGGAACAAAAATTACGTCAATATGTTGAAGCGCTTGGCTGGGGATTAGTTGTTTTAGTAGTGGTTGCGTACTTTTTACTGCGATAACCCGCAAAACCATTAAATTAGTACGATAAGGAGCATTTTACGATGAGCAGGCAGTTAACAGTCTATGTTACTTTGTTTCTTAGTATTTTGCTCTTTGGTTGTACTTCTCGCGAAGCACCGGCGCCTGTCAGTAGTTTAGATAATAAAGTTAAACCAGCCACTCGCAAAGTAAATATCTCTGGCTCAAAATATGTAGTCAAAAAGGGAGATACTTTGTACTCAATTGCCTTCAGCGCTCAGCAAGATTTTCGCACTCTTGCAAAAATAAACGATATTCCAGCACCTTATACTATCTTCCCTGGGCAGAGAGTGCTGCTTAAAAAATCGGCACAAAAACCAAAAAAGACGAAAAAATATACGAATTTGAGTAAAAAGTCTACTGTTTATACACAAAAAAATAACAAAAAATTAAAGAAAGAGCTTGATCAGCCAAAACAACGAGAGTATGTTCAGAAACAAGCCAACAAAATAATTAGTGATAAAAACAGTAATTCTAATGCAAAAGTTGTATGGAGCTGGCCTGCAAAAGGTAAAGTAACACAACGATTCTCTAATAAAGAGAATGGCTTTAAAGGATTACAAATTACTAATAAACAAGGGGCTTCTGTTTTAGCTGCTGCACATGGAACTGTGGTATACGCGGGCAACGCATTGAGGGGGTATGGTAATTTAATTATTCTGAAACATAATGATGATTACCTAAGTGCTTATGCGCACAATTCAAAGTTGCTTGTAAAGGAAAAACAGGAAGTAAAGGCGGGGCAGAAAATAGCAGAAATGGGCAGTTCAGACTCTTCGGTTACGGCTTTGAGATTTGAAATTCGTTATCGGGGTCAAGCAGTCAATCCTGCTAAGTATCTACCTTAGCCATTTAGGGTATTGATAAAGTGATTTAGCTCAATCACATATTTGCTCGGGAGGACGCTTATGGGTCACACAGCAAAACTTGAGAAAAAAACTGACACGATTGACGATAAATTTGAAGACACGGTAGTCGAAGAAGAATCTTCTGAATTATTAGAAGAAGTCGACAACGAAGATGAAATTTTTGCAAAAGAAGAAGTTGCCAAAAATCTAGATGCTACACAACTGTATCTAGGTGAGATTGGTTTTTCTCCGCTGCTAAGTGCAGAAGAAGAAGTCTATTTTGCTCGAAAAGCACTGAAAGGCTGCGAAGCCTCTCGCAAGCGAATGATCGAAAGTAATTTACGTTTAGTGGTAAAAATTGCCCGCCGCTACAACAACCGTGGCCTTGCGCTACTTGACCTTATCGAAGAAGGTAATTTAGGCCTTATCAGAGCCGTTGAGAAATTTGACCCTGAACGAGGATTCCGTTTTTCAACTTACGCTACTTGGTGGATACGTCAAACCATTGAACGTGCCATCATGAACCAAACACGTACGATCCGATTACCTATTCATGTGGTAAAAGAGCTTAATGTTTATTTAAGAACTGCCCGTGAATTGACGCAAAAACTTGATCATGAACCAACCGCAGAAGAAATTGCAGAGTGCTTAGATAAGCCGGTTGAAGATGTTACTAAGATGCTGCGTTTAAATGAAAAAATCACCTCTGTAGACACACCTATTGGTGGTGAAAATGACAAAGCGCTATTAGATATAATCGCCGATGAAAAAGACTATGGTCCTGAGGGCGAAGTACAAAACAACGACATTAATAAACACATTGTTGATTGGCTTGGGGAATTAAATCCAAAACAACGTGAAGTACTTGCTCGTCGTTTTGGTTTGCTAGGCTACGAGCCATCAACACTTGAAGATGTTGGTCGTGAAATTGGTTTAACACGTGAACGAGTTAGACAAATTCAAGTGGAAGCATTACGTCGCTTAAAAGATATTTTGCAACACGAAGGCTTAAGCACAGACAGCCTATTCGATCAATTCACCTAATTTGACAACAATGTATACCTGATCAAGGGTATTAGGCCTTTGGGTCTAGAACACACAAAAAAGCTGACGTAATGTCAGCTTTTTTTATATCAACTTTATACCTACAGTAAATCTTTTAATTGATACAGTAGTTGGTGAGCTTGCCTTGGCGTTAAGCTATCTGGGTCAAGCTGTTCTAAGGTTAATTCAAGCTCGGAAGGTTCATCATCAAAACTTAATGTTTGTTGTTGCTGCTCAATTGGGGCTGTAACAGGTTGGTGATTTTCGAGCATTTTAAGTTTCTGTTTTGCTTGTTGGATTACCGCCTTTGGCACACCTGCTAGGGCCGCAACTTGTAAGCCAAAGCTCTTGCTTGCAGCGCCTTCAAGAACGGTATGCATAAAGGCAATTGTGTCGTTATGCTCAATGGCATCTAGGTGCACATTCACCAGTCCTGTTTTTTGCTCGGCGAGTTCTGTCAACTCAAAATAATGGGTCGCAAATAAGGTTTTGGCGGCAATTTTTGATGCTAAATAGTCAGCTGTTGCATAGGCAAGCGATAACCCATCATAGGTTGAGGTGCCGCGACCAATTTCATCCATCAGCACCAGTGATTGTGCTGTAGCATTATTTAAAATCGTTGCAGTTTCTGTCATTTCAACCATGAAGGTTGAGCGCCCTGATGCTAAGTCATCACTTGCGCCAATACGCGTAAAGATACGGTCAATATTACCGATTTCTGCACTATCAGCAGGAACGTAACAGCCAATGTGGGCCATCAGAACAATAAGCGCAGTTTGACGCATGTAGGTTGATTTACCACCCATATTTGGACCTGTGATAATCAACATTTTACGGTCGTTATTAAGCTCTACTGGATTGGCAATAAACGGGTCTTTCATAACCTGCTCTACCACCGGGTGGCGACCTTGTTTAATACTGATGTTATCGTTATCGCACAGTATTGGCTTAGCATAATTAAGCGCCTGCGCTCGTTCTGCTAAATTGTTCAGTACATCTAAGTCTGCCAGTACTGCTGCCATTGTTTGTAGCTGCTCAATGTGCGGAGCAATAAGCTCAAATAATTGCTCATATAGCTGTTTTTCAAGCGCGAGGGCTTTTGATTGGCTACCAAGTACTTTATCTTCGTGCTCTTTAAGCTCAGGGATGATATAGCGCTCATTATTTTTTAGCGTTTGGCGGCGAATATAATCCGCAGGAACTAAATGTGAATTAGCGCGGCTTACTTCAATAAAAAAGCCGTGGACCTTGTTATAGCCAATTTTTAAGGTGCTAATGCCTGTACGCTCACGCTCACGTTCTTCAAGCTTTTCAAGAATATCGGTTGCACCTTGGCTTAGCGCACGCCACTCATCAAGTTCGCTGTTATAACCTGGTGCAATTACACCGCCATCACGGATAAGCACCGGTGGGGTTTCGATTACAGCACGTTCTAGTAAATCTTGTAGCTCAGGTAACTGTTGCGACTTTGCAATAATTTGGCTAATACGCGGATCGTTAGCATCCATAAGTAATTCGTGTAGTGGCGCTAGAGCCTGCAGTGCACTTCGAAGGCGCGTTAAATCACGCGGCCTTGCTGTGCAAAGCGCTAAACGTGCAATAACACGTTCAATATCGCCAATTTGCTTTAACGATTCTTGTAGCTCACCACATAATTGAGCATCGATAATTGCGCTGATAGCGTTTAGTCGCGAATTGAGCTCTGTTTTGCTGCGCACTGGGGTATGAATACGGCGTTTTAATAAGCGAGAACCCATTGCAGTCGCTGTTTTATCAAGTACTTGTGCAAGTGTATTCTCGTAACCACCCGATAAATTAACTGTTAGTTCAAGGTTTTTACGGGTCGCTGCATCTAAGATCACCGCGTGTTCATTTTGCTCAAGGGTAATAGCACGAATATGCGGTAAGGCAATGCGCTGAGTATCTTTTACGTATTGCATTAAGCAGCCTGCAGCAACTAAAGCCGCGTGTGCTTTTTCTACACCAAAACCTACTAAATCTTTGGTGCCAAATTGGTCGCATAGTAAATGCTGAGCAGTATCTAAATCAAACTCCCATTCTGGGCGGCGACGCGCCCCTTTGATATGCTCAATTAGGTGAACATTTGCAAATGTTTCACTATAAAGCAGTTCAGCAGGGGCTAAACGCTGTAATGTTGAACTAAACGCTTCATCCGTATTAACTTCTAATACATTGAATCGGCCAGAGTTAATATCTAAATAAGCAATACCATAAGCGCCTTGTTTATTTTGCCAAACACTGGTTAGCAGGTTGTCTTGGCGTTCTTGTAACAGCGCTTCGTCAGAAATCGTGCCCGGCGTAACAATACGTACTACTTTACGTTCAACTGGGCCTTTGCTGGTAGCAGGATCACCAACTTGTTCACAAATAGCCACTGATTCACCCATTTGTACAAGGCGAGCTAAGTAGTTTTCGACTGCGTGATAGGGTACGCCTGCCATTGGTATTGGATCACCACCGGCTTTACCACGATGTGTTTGAGAAATATCAAGAAGTTGTGCTGCACGCTTGGCATCATCAAAGAAAAGTTCGTAAAAGTCGCCCATACGATAAAACAATAAAATGTCCCGATGCTCGGCTTTTATTTTTAGATACTGCTGCATCATAGGGGTTTGTTGTTTTATAGTGTGCGGTGCATAAAGATCAAACGACATGTATTTACCCAAAGGCTGAATATGAAATTACATCAAGAGATTAAAACACTTGCTGCGAAATTAGGATCTATTTTAACGGATAAACGCTTATGGATCACTACCGCAGAATCATGCACCGGTGGTGGCGTTAGTTATGCCTTAACTGATACCCCTGGTAGTTCTAACTATATTGATCGAGCGTTTGTCACTTATAGTAATCAAGCAAAACAAGAGCTAATTGGCGTAAATGAGCAAACTTTAAACAGTTTCGGTGCAGTTAGTGAACAAACAGTTGTTGAAATGGCATCGGGTGCTGCTAAAGCTGCAAACGCAGATATCGCAATAGCTATTTCTGGTATTGCAGGCCCCGGTGGTGGAACACTGGATAAGCCTGTGGGCTTAGTATGGTTTTGTATTCATTTTTCAGGTAAAAACTACCCAAGCCAGCAGGTTTTTTCTGGCGATAGAGCTGAAGTTAGGCTGCAAGCTATTGTTTATTCACTAAAAAGTATAATTGAACTGATAAAATCTGAAAATTAGCTTGATACTGTGATTTCATACAGTATACTGTCTGCATTAGCCGGATTTGGAGAACAGAATGAACGATAACAAACAAAAAGCCTTAGACGCTGCTTTATCACAAATTGAGCGTCAATTTGGTAAAGGCTCAATTATGAAACTGGGCGACAACAAAGCCCTAGATATTGAAGCAATCTCAACAGGTTCACTGGGTATCGATATCGCATTAGGTATTGGTGGTTTACCTACGGGTCGTATTGTTGAAGTGTATGGTCCTGAATCATCAGGTAAAACAACGCTTACTTTACAAGTTATCGCTGAAGCTCAAAAGCAAGGTAAAACCTGTGCATTCGTAGATGCTGAGCACGCTCTAGATCCTGTATACGCACAAAAATTGGGTGTAAACATCGATGACTTACTTGTTTCTCAGCCAGATACTGGTGAGCAAGCATTAGAAATCTGTGACATGTTAGTTCGTTCAAGTGCTGTTGATGTTGTGATTGTTGACTCGGTAGCAGCTTTAACACCTAAAGCTGAAATCGAAGGCGACATGGGTGACTCACATATGGGTCTTCAAGCTCGCTTAATGTCACAAGCATTACGTAAGCTTACAGGTAACATCAAGCGTTCAAACACGCTATGTATTTTCATCAACCAAATCCGTATGAAAATTGGTGTTATGTTTGGTAACCCTGAAACAACAACGGGTGGTAACGCACTTAAGTTCTACGCTTCAGTACGTATCGATATTCGTCGTATTGGTTCAGTGAAAGAAGGCGATGAGGTTGTAGGTAATGAAACCCGCGTTAAAGTAGTTAAGAATAAGGTTGCTCCGCCGTTTAAACAAGCTGAGTTCATCATTATGTATGGTGAAGGTATTTCTAAACAAGGCGAGTTAATAGACCTAGGTGTTAAGCATAAGATTGTTGAAAAATCAGGTGCTTGGTATAGCTACAATGGCAACAAAGTTGGTCAAGGTAAAGCAAACTCAATTAAGTTCTTAAAAGACAACCCTGAGATCGCAGATGAGATCGAAGGTAAGTTACGTGAGATGCTATTACTTCAAGCAACTGTGCAACCTGAAGATGGTGAAGATGCAGGCCTAATAGCTGAAGACGAGCTATAAGTACCGCTAAAAAAGTACAATTAAGCGTGATTTGACCCGCACTTAACACAAAAAGACCGCTACATTGTTAGCGGTTTTTTTATGGTTGCTTGTAGCAGCGATTTTATATCGCGTTTAATCACTTTCTCCTTTCTAACTTTACTCTTGTAACTCTTTCATGAAAAGCCGCATATGATGCGGCTTTTAATGTACTTAAAGCTTAAAACTTGTCGCTTTATAAAATTATAGCTGCCAGTTGAAAGACACTGAGTAGTTACGCGGTGCACCGTAATAGCCTTGCGCCCAGAAAAGACTGTGGATGTACTTTTCGTTGGTCACGTTATTAACGTTCAAGTTAACACTCATATTGTCGTTAATATCGTACGTTGCCATTAGGTTTAATAGGCCGTACGCATCTTGCGTTGTGGTGATAAGTGCAGCATTCGTAGCCGCATCACGCACTTGTACGCGCTTTGTATCGTCTTGCCAGCGATAGTTTAGGCCAAAGGTTAAACCATCAACTTCAGGCACTTTATGAGTTACAGCAAGTTTGAATTGGTTTTCAGGTGTGTAGTCTTTGACTAACTCATCACCATCAATGTTTAGGTTGCTGTAGCTAAAGCTTGCACTTAGTGTTTCGTTGATTTGACCACTAAGTTCTACTTCAATACCATCGCTGTTAATACCATCTGCGCCATAGTAGCGAGTGTCATCAGGTAATGAATCAGGGATAGCAAC
The DNA here is from genome assembly GCF_030297135.1 of Pseudoalteromonas apostichopi. Classification (NCBI taxonomy): domain Bacteria; kingdom Pseudomonadati; phylum Pseudomonadota; class Gammaproteobacteria; order Alteromonadales; family Pseudoalteromonadaceae; genus Pseudoalteromonas; species Pseudoalteromonas apostichopi. The sequence goes on along the minus strand of NZ_AP028065.1, from coordinate 974,788 downwards.
AGCAAGGCCAACTTGTTTAGCGTCAAAGTAAGCAACTGTTACAAATAAGTCGTCATCAAGTAGCTGAGCTTTTACACCTATTTCGCTGCTTTTACCTGTGATTGGATCTAAGTAATCGCCATTGATGTCACGCTCTGTTTGCGGTACGAAGGTTTCTGTGTAGCTTGCATAAGTTGAGAAGCTTTCGTTGATATCATACACAGCACCGAAGTAAGGCACAGTTTGGTCGCTATCTTTGTCTTTTGCAACGCCGTAAGAGGCACCTTCAGTTTCCCAATTTACTTGGCTCACACCTGCTAAAATGCTGAATGCGTCAGTGGCACGAATGCGTGTTGAAATATATGCAGAGCGTTGACGGCTAGTGATATCAGCACCTGTTAAACCATCAGTAAGTGTTGGTACTGGCGCAACACCATCCCAACCACCTAGCTCAGGCATTGCAGGGAAACCATTGCCTGTAGTGTAGTCATACAATGATTTATCTTTGTTATCCATATCTGCTTGGTTTACACCAAACGACAGATCATGTTCCATACCAAATAAATCAAATTTACCTGTTGCGTAGATATCTAAAATGTCGTGCTTATCTTTGTGGTCATATTCACTGGCATAACCCGTTAAGCCAAGACCTGTTTCTCTGTCTGGTGTGCCGTAAACATAGAAAAGCTCCGAGTCTTGCTCATTTTCTAAGTGCGCGTAGCTTGCTTTTAAGAACCAAGTATTGGTGATTGCTTGCTCAATTGATAAGAACAGCTGCTCAGTTGTATTATTCCAATAAGACCAATCAGACGCTGTGCTGGTTGAAGCATCAAAGTTTGTAGCTGAACCATCGCTGTAATAAAGCGGTAAGGCTCCCCACAGTGGGCTGTCGGCATCTTTCTTTTGATTTACATAGTTTGCAGTTACTACTGTGCTATCAGTTAGCTGGCCTTCGTAGGCTAGGTAGTAAATTGTTTTATCTTGCTCGTAACGGTCAAGGTATGACTCGGTTTTATGCTTAGTGAATACTGCACGTACAGCGTGGTTTTCGTTGATAGCTGTAGAGGCGTCAAGCTCTAAACGTTTGTTGTCCCAAGAGCCATAGGATACAGACGCATTGACTTGTGTTTGGTAAGTAGGGCGCTTTAGAACCATGTTCACAGTTGCCGATGGGTTACCAGCACCTGTCATTAAACCATTGGCACCACGGACAATTTCAACACTATCGAAAATAGAAGTATCAAGAGTACCTTGGATTGAACCGTTGTCTTGTGGCATACCCATGCCATTAACTTGGAAGTTGGTGATCTCAAAACCGCGGGCTTTAAAATAAGTACGGTCAGTTTCGATTTGCTCAACAGTCACACCTGGCGTACTTTCTAACACTGCATTGATGTTATCAAGTGAGAAGTCATCCATTAAAGCACGTGAAACAACAGAGATTGACTGCGGTGTTTCTTTAATTGTTAGCCCTAATTTGGTTGCCGACTGTGCTTCTTCAGTGATGTAGTTTTTATGATGCTGGCCATAAACGGCAATTTTTTCAATTGCTTGTTCTTCTTTTTGTTGTTCTGCAAAAGCGTGGCCACTTAAAAGTGCTGAGGTCACAAGGCTTAATTGAGATAAGCGCAAAAATTTTGTTGATGACATGCAAAGTTCCAATTAGTTCAATGAATAGTGAAATTAATGCGTAATTTAATCTAAATGAAAATAATTTGCAATTAGGGTTTTTGTTTTAGTGAATAATTGTTTGTAAAAAAGTTTAAAGGGCATAGAAATATAGAAAGGAGATATAAAAAAAGCGGCCGAAGCCGCTTCAGGAAGTAAAACGAGTTTAAATCTTAAAACACATATTTTGCAGAGAATTGCAGACGATCCATATCGCCGTCTGCACCGCTTTCTAACTCACGCTCAGCATGTTTAAATTCAACACCAAATGTAAGCTTTTTAACAGGCGAATATAAAAGGTTGGCACTATAGCTTTGGCTCATTTCTGTAGGATCGCCAGTCACAGCAAGTAAATCTGTGTTGTTATCTGCTGAGAAGAATGAGTAAAGGAAAGTTGAGCGCCATTGGCTGTTCCAGTGTTGTTGGTAGGCAATAAAGCCTGATGTTGAATCAATTGCATCTAGATCATCACCGTCAAGAACAGCACCATTAGCTACATTTAGACCAATGTAGCGGCCTAAACCTGAACCCTGAGTAAGCATAAATTTAAGGTTATTTTGGCCAAAATTAACTTTACCTGAGGCACTGATACCAAACGATGATGTATCAGCATCAATACCATTTTGTTTATAAGTTAACTGGCGAGCAAGACCGGTAAATACTAATTCACCCCAATCAGCTTTATGTGCGTAACGTGCTGTAAAGTCTGGCATTGATGCATCATCGGTAGCTACGCGTGCTCCGCCAACAGTGACTGTACTCTCTGGGTTTTCGATAGAGAATGACCAATTACCTGTGGTGTAGCGTGCCTGTGCTTGACGGACGAACACAGTACCTTCAGCAGGACCAACGAAGTCGAGCGTTTCAGGTAATGCGCCTACGTTTTGGAAGTTTGACCAAGCTTGACCAAATAACCAACCATCATAAGTCACAAATGCTTGACGAATACGAGGCGCGTAAGAGTTACTAACACGTTCATTACCGCCTGGCGCTGAAGCAATAAAGTCGATTTCAATTTTAGTTTTAATGGTTTTACCATCGTCTAACTTTGTTGCTGTGCCTAGGTTAAAGCGAGATTGGCGTGCATGCATGTCAAACACAGCATCGCTGTCGCTGTCTGCGCCTACCGGTGTTGTACCCGGTACGTAAAAGTCACGGCCAATACTGCCGCCAGCTGGTACGCCTGCAGAGTAATCACTCCACATGGCATCAAGTTTTACATAGCCACCATAAGAAACGTCAGTGTTGCCAATGGTTGCGGCGTTAGCGGTACCTGCAAGTGCACATAAAACAGCTGAAGCTGTGAGTGTTTTTAATGCGGTTACTTTTGTTGTTGTCATAATGTGTATTCCTGTCGAAGCTACTTGTTGATTGCATTAATGTTGTTGTATCACTGTTGTTTAAGAAATGACTTCTCTCAATTATCTATTGGTCTATTAGACTAAGGTGGAATGGGTCGTTAAATCGCATCCAACCTAACATTGGACTAGATTATAGAAGGCAATTTCGAAGTTTTTTGTTAAATGGCAAGATATACAACTAAGGTCTAATACTTTCAGGGGCTTTGCTGAGTGATCCTTGAAGCAGGCCGTAGGCAAGTAATTAAAATGGAGACGACAACAATGTCAGAAAGTATCTATCCAGTACCAGCGCATATCAAGAATGCAGCACTAGTTGATAACGATAAATATAATACACTGTACAAGCAATCTATTGATGACCCTGAAGGATTTTGGCGAGAGCACGGTAAACGTCTTGATTGGTCAACTCCTTATAATAAAGTAAAGAACACCTCATTCGACAAAGGCCACATCAGCATTCGCTGGTATGAAGACGGCCAACTTAACGCATCTTATAACTGTATTGACCGCCACCTTGCCACTAAAGCCGATAAAACAGCCCTCATTTGGGAAGGCGACAACCCTGAACACAACGAAAATATTAGCTACCAACAGCTTCATGACGAAGTAGCTAAACTAGCCAATGGCCTTAAAAAATTAGGCGTATCAAAAGGTGACCGTGTCGCTATTTACATGCCAATGACACCACAGGCTATTTACGCTATGCAAGCTTGTGCACGTATTGGTGCGATTCACTCTGTGGTATTTGGTGGTTTCTCTCCATCAGCGATTGCTGACCGAATTAATGATTCAGGCGCTAAAGTGGTAATTACTTCAGACGAAGGTCGTCGTGCTGGCAATTGCGTACCACTTAAGGCAAATGTTGATGAAGCGGTATCACAAGATTCAGTTACCACGGTTGAGCACGTTATTGTGCATCAGTTAACCGGTGGTGAAGTTGAGTGGAATAGCCATGATATTTGGTGGCATGAACTTGTCGCTGACTTACCTGCTGAGTGTGAACCAGAGCCAATGAATGCAGAAGATCCGCTTTTCATTCTTTATACCTCAGGCTCAACGGGTCAACCAAAAGGTGTAGTTCATACAACCGGGGGTTATCTCGTTTATGCATCGATGACACATGAATACGTGTTTGATCTAAAAGAAGATGATATTTTCTGGTGTAGTGCTGATGTGGGCTGGATCACAGGTCACAGCTACATTGCTTATGGCCCATTAGTGAATGGCTGCACGCAAGTGGTATTTGAAGGTGTACCAACCTACCCAACAGCGGGCCGTATGGGTGAAGTGATTGATAAGCACAACGTGACTATCCTATATACAGCACCAACGGCTATTCGTGCTCTAATGGCAAAAGGTGATGAACCAACAGCTACCTCAACACGCAAAAGCTTGCGCGTAATGGGGTCAGTGGGTGAGCCAATTAACCCAGAAGCTTGGGCGTGGTATTACGAGCATATTGGTAACGAAAATTGCCCAATCGTAGATACTTGGTGGCAAACAGAGACTGGTGGCATCATGATCACACCATTACCAGGTGCGACAGATATGAAACCAGGCTCAGCAACACGTCCGTTCTTTGGTATTGCCCCTGCACTATTTGATGCTGAAGGGAATACACTAGAAGGCGCGGTTGACGGCAACCTTGTTATTTTAGATAGCTGGCCATCACAAGCACGTACAGTTTATGGCGACCATGAACGCTTTGAACAAACCTATTTCTCAGCATACCCAGGCGTGTACTTCACAGGTGATGGTTGTCGTCGTGATGAAGATGGCTACTACTGGATCACAGGCCGTGTAGATGACGTACTTAACGTATCAGGTCACCGCCTAGGTACTGCAGAAATCGAAAGTGCATTGGTTGCTCACGAAGCAGTAGCAGAAGCTGCAGTAGTCGGTTACCCGCATGATATTAAAGGTCAGGGCATCTATGTTTACATCACACCAAATGAAGGTGTTGTAGTGAGCGATGAACTAACGAAAGAGGTACGTAACTGGGTTCGTAAAGAATTAAGCCCAATCGCTTCACCAGATATGATCCAATGGTCTCCGGGTCTACCAAAAACACGTTCTGGTAAGATCATGCGTCGAATTTTACGTAAAATTGCGGCAAACGAGCACCAACAGCTTGGTGATACGTCTACACTAGCCGATCCAAGTGTTGTTGATGAGCTAATCGAAAACCGATTAAATCGTTAAAATCGCGTTAAAAACTTGATTAGAAGTTGATTCTAAACGTAGTATATCGGCTGTCACTTAGAAATAGGTGTCAGCCGAATTTATTAGGAGTGAACCATGAGTCAGTTTTTAATAGCGGACGATCATCCGTTATTTCGTGAAGCGCTGAAAGGGGCATTGAGTGCTAAGTTCGCTGATTTAGAAGTGTTTGAATCGGAAAACTTTGAGACCACTTTGCAGGTGCTAAGCGAACAAGAAGATCTTGATATCTTACTACTAGACCTTCACATGCCAGGCAATGGCGATTTATACGGCCTTATTCGCATTCGCGAAGACTATCCAAGCTTACCAATAGCTGTTGTTTCTGGCAGCGAAGACATCAATGTAGTTTCTAAAGTAATGGGGTATGGTGCGATGGGATTTATTCCTAAGTCATCTTCATCAGATGATATTGCATTGGCAATCAACCACATTCTTGAAGGCGATGTTTGGCTTCCACTTGAACTTAAAGACAAAGTGGCTGCTGTTGATGGCGAAGACAAAGAAATTGCAGCGCAAGTGGCCTCACTTACGCCACAACAATATAAGGTTTTACAATACTTACATGAAGGCTTGTTAAACAAACAAATTGCTTACGAATTACATATTTCTGAAGCAACAGTTAAAGCACACATTACAGCAATTTTTAGAAAGCTAGGTGTGTATAATCGTACTCAAGCGGTATTAATTGCTTCTAAATTACAATTAGAGCCTATTGAGTCGGCATAAAAACTACTGATAACAAAAATAATAAAGAGGCCATACAGCCTCTTCATTTTATAGCTTAAGCGAACACCACTGTTCGATTACCATTAATAAACAGTTTATGCTCAGATGCTAGTTGCAGTGCTTTACAGAACACCGTTTTCTCTACATCTTTACCCATTTTTGCCATCATCTCTGCGGTATCAGCATGACTGACATGCGTCACATCTTGTAAAATAATAGGCCCTTCATCAAGCTCATTATTAACAAAGTGAGCGGTCGCACCGATAATTTTCACGCCGCGTTCAAATGCTTGATGGTAAGGCTTTGCACCAATAAAGGCGGGTAAAAATGAATGGTGGATATTAATAATTTTACCTTCAAAGCGCGCCACAAATTCGGGGCTTAAAATACGCATATATTTAGCTAGGCCAATAATATCTGGCTGATAGCTGGCAATTAAATCACCTACTTGTTGATCATGCTCTGCACGGCTTAAACCTTCGTGCGACACCACATGAAATGGTACGCCAAAGCCTGCAGCTAGCGGAGCTAAATCTGCATAGTTGGCAATCACAGCCAGTACTTCGATATTTAATGCTTTTTCGAATTGCTTAAGTAATACACCGCCTAAACAATGGGCTTCTTTGGTGGCAAGCAATACTACTTTGGTTTTTTCGTTGCTATGCAGGGCAAGCTCTGCGCCATCAGGCAGTAGCTCAGCAAGGCTTGGTAAAAAATCATCTGAAATAACGCCGCTTAACTCTGTACGCATAAAAAAGCGTTTAGCGTCTTTATCTACAAATTCGTTATTACGTGTAATGTTTAAATTATGCTGATGACAAAGACCGGTGATCTTGGCAATTAGACCAACATCATCATCGCATTGTGTGGTTAAAATCGTGTTCATAGTCCTCATTCTAATCCCGTTTGTGTGAGCCTCATTATTTGCTAATTTTTTAGCGCTGCATAGCGCAAATTGAACTATCTAATAATTTATCTTATTTGATTGCTTAGGCGCCTAAAATGTAACCATTATTTACTTTTTGTGTAAAAGTAGGCTTCTTTCATTATAAATGTGATTTTTTGTCCATAATTATGATTAATTAAGTGCTTTTCTACATCATTTTCTACACTTTTTAACCTTAACGTAAGTAACTGTAAGTGAAGGTAATCGTTTGTAAAATATAGAATTTTATTGCTTTAGTTGAGTCAAAGTAGATTATTACAAACAATAAGGAATAAACTCCATGAAAAGTACTCTGCTTAAAACAATTGTTGCCACAAGTTTGCTTTCGGTGCTGGCTGCCTGTTCTAGTGACGACAGCAGCAATAGCAACAGCGGCTATGTGCAACTGTACAATGGCTCTTATAATAGCCCCTATACACGTTTATTTGTTGATGACACTGAACGTTCGGGCGCAGATTTTGGTGATGTATCAACCCGCCATAATTACAGCTCGGGTGAGTATGAGCTAAGTTTTAAGTATGTTGATGTCAACGATAGCTATATCACTATTGATGAAGAAGCCATTAAAATTAAAGACGATCAAACCCAGTTGCTAGTAATGAATGGTGATTTTGCTGAGCCAACGTTTACTGAGCTCAGTGTGCCATCTTCAAGCGAAGAGGATGAGTTTAATGTTGGCTTTTTTAATATCGTCGGCGAAGACAAGATTTACGATGTTTACATTGCCACTGATGACGGTTTATTTGATACCGCAGAGTTACTGATGACTTCGCAGTACCTGGTAGAGCCAGAACTATCCACGCTTGAGGAAGGTTATTACACTATTTATGTCACTGCCAGTGGTAGCACTGATGTGATTTTTGAATCACCAAAATTGTACTTTAATGATGAAGCAACTTACATGGCGATGATCCGCCCAAGTTATGCAACAGAAGAAGACGGCATTACCCTTGATGTAGTGACGGCAAGTAGCTCGGTGACACAACTAAACCACCAAGACGCACAAGGCCAGTTGCGATTTATTAATACTATTGATGATTACACACAAACCCAATTTAAAGTAACAAGAGGAACAACGTCTACCAATACCGAAGTTGTAAGCAACGATAATTACTCTGAATACATGAGTATGTCACCAAATAGTTATAGCGTAGCCATGTTAGATGAGGCTGGCGACAAGATTGTTGATAACTTCTTAATGACATTAGAGCGTGAGCAAAGTGCGGTTGGTCTATTCTACAATGACAAAGATTACGGCCCTCGTATGATGACCATTGAAGAAAACCTAACACCTAGCAGCTATAGCCACACAGTTACTGTGGTTAATTTAATTGATAACTATGTAGGGCAACAGATTGATGAAGTCGATGTGTACTTCACTCTCAATGGTGAAACCGTTGATGATACTAGTAATGTCGTTGAAGGTTTAGATCAATACGACCAAAAAGAGCAGGTGGTTGATAACGAAGTTTATACAACCTATGTGGTGTTTGAAGATAACGGCCAACAGATTGTGCTATTACAACAGAGCGATATGGATTTTACTGAAGAAGGTAACTATATCTTGGTGATTGAACACGATGAAACTACTTATTCAGGTTATAAAATGACCTTAGAGCGTACGGTGACTGAACAGTCTTAACCGGCTTGAACGCAATATCGTTGTTTCTTTACTCTTGCTAAGTGTTTATTATATAAACAATTAAGGTTTTTGCTTTTTTGTTTAAAGCGTACACATGGAGTGAGTATGGACGACGGTATTGCGTTACTAATATTACTAGCATTAGTTGTTGTAGGTGGCTCAATTGCTGGCATTATTGCCTTTTTTCAACTGTCTAGTTTGAAGCGAGAAGTGGCTGCTCTTCGAATAAAACTTAACGCGCCATATATTCATAATTCACAAGCAAATACTGTAAATTCGTTTGATAGTTTAAACGAAGATCTGACCGACACTTCAAAACTAGAACCAAAGCCTGAAGCCATTAATAAGCCAAGTGAGGCAATGGCTAAAAAGCCACAGCAAACGAAACCCAAGCCTGCAACTTTTAATCCGCTAGTTAGCCAACTCGTTACACAAATTAAAGCCAATTGGCTAACTTGGGTAGGAGCGGTTGCTCTTGCCTTTGGTGGTATCTTTTTGGCCCGCTATTCACTTGAAGCCGGTTTATTATCCGAAACCATGCGACTCATACTTGGCGCTATTTTTGGTTTGAGCTTAATTGTCGCGGCTGAGGTTTTACATCGTAAAGGTATTATCTTAGATGGGTTTAGCAACTATATTCCCGCGGCGCTGGCAAGTGGCGGCTTTATTAGTTGTTTTGCATTGACCTTACTAGCCTACAGCCATTATGGCTTACTACAAGCCTTACCAGCATTTAGCATTTTAACCTTGGTCTCTTTGGCTGCAAGCTGGATGGCATTACGTTTTGGCCCCGTGCTGGCTGTAATTGGTATTATTGGCGCTTACAGTGTGCCTGTATGGGTAGATACTGGGAGTAATGACTTTGTTGCACTCCTTACTTATGTTGCTTTTGTCAGTGTATCAGCTTCGCTAGTCGCACATTACGTAAAACGGCATTGGTTGTGGTATCTGTTATGGGCGGGGCATTTAGGCTGGTATTGCTTGGTTGCAATGAGTGCAGCGAAAAACCTGCACTGGTTTATTAATCTTTATGCGCTGTTTAGCATTGTATTGTTAATTGCGATTCCACGCTTAGGGCTGACTATTAAACAAGTTGAATACCGCCCACACCGCTTTAAAACGCTACTGAAACAACTGCCCGATAACCTTCTGTTATTAGCTGTTGTCATGCCACTTTATCTTTTACTCATAAGCAGTAACCAGCTACTAACCTGGCAGCTTAGTATGTTGTCGTTAGTGGCTTTACTGTTGTTTTTGGTATTAAAAAACAGTGTATGGGATCACTGGCTGATAATAGCTGTAGTGAGTGTGGTGTGCTTGCTTACAGGGCAATACAATGCAGTAGATTATTCTGAGCAGCTTTTTGTTTTTAGAAAAAATTATGGAGCAGGGCTATTTTTTATTGCTTTGTTTGCTGGTTATGGGTTTTTGTTTGGTCGAAAATACCCTAAACGCTTAGGTTTTGCTTTACTCGCTTCACTTTCAGGCTTTGTGATTATTAGTTGCTTATATGTCATTACTCCCGATCATGCCTTGATGACGGCGTATCCGGTTTGGTGCTTTGTATTATTGGCACTATCTGCTTGGCTATTTAAGTTATCAATCAATAGTACAAATCCAATGCAGGTATTTAGTTACTGGCTTGGTGGTAATGCCAACATTAGTTTAGCGTTAACCATGCTATTAGAGGGTAGCAGCTTAAGCTTAGCGCTTGCTGCGCAAGTGTTGTTAGTCAGTTTTTATGTCAATAAACATAAACTCAGTATTCCTACTTGGCCCCTTAAAGGCTTAGTTGGCGCTTTACTTGTTAGGTTAAGCTTTGCTCCTTGGTCAGCTGACTACAGTGATGCGCTGTTGCTCGGGATGCATTGGAGTTTAGTTGTGTACCCTGTATGTGCAGGCTTATTTTACATGGCAGCAAGGCACTGGCAGCAGCAAACTGTTCGCGTTTGGCTAGAAGGTGCCATGCTTCATTGTATCGCTTTATTTATTACCACAGAGACGAGCTATCAGTTGGTAGGGCACTATCCTGACTTTGCGGAATTGTCTGTGTATGAATATATTTTGCTGACTTGTAACTGGGGAATATTGGGATGTGTCTACCTAATGCGTTCACGATTTACTGAGCAATTAGGTAAACTTTATGAAGTTGCAGGTTTTGCTTTATTAACATTGAGTGGCTTGCTCGTACTGAAAAGCTTTACCGCTGTAAATCCGTTTTTTGAGCCGATAAATATAGGCAGTTGGCCGATTGTTAACTGGTTACTCTTACTCTGGTTAGTTCCTGCTAGTATTGCAATTTGGGCAAGCCAACTGACAAAATCTCAGCGCTATTTGCATAAGCTGTTTACAGTATTTTCAGGTGTGTTGAGTGTGTTATACATCAATGCGGAAATTCGCCACAACTGGCAAGGAGAATTTATAAATCTTGCTTTGCCGACCTCAGATGCAGAGCTTTACAGTTATTCTTTAGCTTGGCTTATCATCGGTGCTTTGGTAGTCGTGGTAGGGCAGTTAAAAACCATTACGGTATTACAAAAGTTCGGCCTAGGGATATTGGCGCTGGTGGTATTAAAAGTGTTCTTGGTTGATATGGCAAACTTAACCGGGTTACTGCGTGCTATTTCGTTTATCGGTTTAGGCTTATCGCTAGTTGCACTTAGTTGGTTGTTCCAAAAATTTAAGGCAAAGCCCTCAGCTTTGCCTTAAATCGATGTTGTTAAAAACTTTGGTTAAGCACTGTGGTTAAGCAGTGCCTTTAGTTTAGCGGGCTTAACAGGCTTACTAAGGTAATGAATTTGCTCTTTTTTGGTTTGCTGCTTTAGCGCTTCATCACGTACTGCTGTGATTAAAATTGCCGGTACTGGGCTTTGCCAGATTTCTCTTAGAGTTTTAATAAGCGTAATACCATCGCAATCATGGCCAAGCTGATAATCCATTAAAATCACATCTGGCGCACGGTGCTCTTTGGCATAGGCCATCACGGTCTCAACTTGATCAAATAGTTGATAATTTGCCTGCCATTTTTGTAATAGGCTTGCCATAGCATTAAGGTTTTCCGGGTCATCATCAACCGCAATAATGTTCATTGCGCTGCGATTCTCAACACCTTTCTTAGGAGTATCTTTTTGTTGGATAAATTGGCTTTCACCATAAGGCACTTCAATACTAAAGCGGCTACCTTTTCCTGGTGTTGAGCTTACATCTAAACGTAAAGAGAGTAAGTCAGCCATTCGTTTTACTACCCCTAAGCCAAGACCAACTCCTTTGTTATCACCGGCTTCAATACGATAAAAGTCATTGAAGATTTTTGCTTGCTCTACCTCACTAATACCAGGACCTGTATCCCATACTTCAATGCGTAAATGATGTTTACGTTTGCGACAAGCAATTAAAACTCGACCACTCTCGGTGTATTTAACTGCATTTGAAACCAAGTTTTGAATAATTCGGCGTAGGTAAGTGATATCACTGTGAACGATAATCCCCTGTGAACGTATTGTCAGTTTTAAACCTTTTTCGCTCGACATAATAGCGTATTCATTTTTCAGCGGGGCAAGTATGTCATCAATACTAAAGTGACGCGGGGTAGGGGTCATTGCCCCTTGCTCTAGCTTAGCGATTTCTAAAAGTGCCGACATTAAATGCACCGTCGAATCTAAACTAGCACCAAGCTTTTCAAAGTTGTTTAGGTTGTTACTCGAAAGGGTTTTATCATCTATAGCGGCAAGGTACAGGCGCGCCGCATTCAGCGGTTGTAAAATATCGTGGCTAGCTAAGGCCAGAAAGCGCGTTTTACTATCATTGGCTTGCTCTGCCTCTTTTTTAGCTAAAGTAAGTGCTTGCTCAGTTTGTACCCGGCTATCGATTTGTGCTTGTAAATCTTTATTGATAGTACGAATTTCTTGAGTACGCGCTTCAATGCGGTTTTCAAGATCCATGTTTACTTCTTCAAGTGCATTTTGTGTTTCGATATGCGTGGTGATATCAGAGAAACTTGTTACAAAGCCGCCATCTGGCAGTGGGTTACCTATCATTTCGAACACTTGGCCATTGCGGCGATGGCGAATAAAGTGATGGGGCGTGCCATTTTTAAGGTGCTGTACACGTTTTTCTACATGACGCTCAACTTCACCTGGGCCACATTCGCCGCGCTCGGCATTGTATCTGAGCACGTCTTCAATAGGTTGGCCGACTTCGAGAAAGTCATCTGGGTAGGCAAACATCTCTGCGTAGCGTTTATTCCATGCCACCAAATTCAGTTCTTTATCAACAACCGAAATACCATGACTGAGGTTTTCAAGAGAGGTAAATAGTAAGTTTTGGTTAAATTGCAGAGCTTGCGTGGTTTCATCAAAAAAGTTAACGACTTCTTCAAAGGCCATGCGTTTACCAGAAGCAACCGTGTGGATCAGCGCTTGTGCTGAAGATGCACCAAGCACACCGGTTAAGGCACGTTCACAATAAGCGATAAACTCAGGCTCTGGGTGTGCGTTGTTATCATCTAAGTTATTGGATAACGCAAAGTGAGCCAATACTTGTTGTGAGCGCTGCACACCTAAGAAGGTTTGTAGCAGCACTTTAAAGTCATAAACAGTGGCTTTAACGTTTTTATTTAAGCGTCTTGCGAATACTGCTTGCTCTTTAGGATTAACAAAAGCAGCTGCTTGAATTTTATCAATTAAACGTTCATCCGCTCCGAGCGAAAAACTAATGTAACAACCTATATTTGCAAATAAAGCGATTAGGGTGCCACGAGTAATAAGTGTTTGTTGCAGCTCTGCGTTTAGGCTATTACCCGCATCTAAAATAGGCAGCATTAAGAACAAGACCCAACAAATGAAGCCTGCTAATAATCCGGCATAAACTCCATAAGCATGACCTTTTCGCCAATATAAGCCACCAACAATGGCTGGGAGTAATTGTGATACCAAAGAAAAGGCGACTAAACCCATACTAGCGAGTGCTTTACCATGGCCAAACCATTGCTGGTAGAAATACGACAAAATCAAAATACCAGCAATTGTGAAGCGTCTTACTAAGAGAATTTGTGACTTATAGCTGCTGGTGATGAGGTTACGTTTAAACTTACGACGCAGCATTAACGGCAACACCACATCATTTGAGATCATGGTGCTGAGTGTGAGTGTGGCTACTACAATCATCGCCGTCGCCGCAGATAGACCACCAATAAATACAAAGGTCGTTAAAAAAGCGTTCTCGTGCATTAGCGGCAGTGCTAACACAAAGCTATCAGGTGAAAAACCACTGCCAATGCCTGGGTGTATAGCTGCAGTGGCAATAGGAAAAATCATTGCTGCTGTAAGCAACAAATAAAGTGGGAATGCCCAGCGGGCAGTATAAAGGTGGCGTTTATCTTGGTTATCGACCACCGTAACGTGGAATTGCCTTGGTAAACAGATAATCGCTGCTGCCGCCATTAGTGATTGGCCAATAAAGTTAAAACTAAAAAAGTCGAAGTTCTGCCAGTGCTGCCAAATAGAGCCCGTTAGCTGCTCGGTTTGCACCGTACTTAAATTAAATAATGTGTATAAGGCAAGCCCAGCAACGGCCACTAAAGCCAGTAGTTTAATCATAGATTCAAAGGCAACAGCAAGCATCAGCCCTGAGCGATATTCGGTTACATCCACCTTACGAGTGCCAAAGAATATCGCAAACATTGCCATGATGAGTGTTGCTGAAAGTGCCAGCATAGAGCCGGAGATACGATTGTCGTTTTGTAACAGCAAGAAGCTGCTGCTAAGTGCTTTTAATTGGAGTGCGATATACGGAATCGTCGCTAATAAAGCGATAATCGTCACCATAATGGCGGTGGTTTGCCGCTTACCATAGCGAGCTGAAATAAAGTCGGCGATGGTGGTGATATTTTGCTTTTTACTTACTAATACTAATTTGCGTAAAAATCCTTGGCCGAAGAAAAATAACAGCGCAGGGCCAATTAATATAGGTAAGTAATTCCAACTGCTGGTGGCTGCTGTTCCGACCGAACCGTAATAAGTCCAAGATGTACAGTAAATTCCTAATGAAAAAGAATAAACAAATGGGTGGTGACTAATTCTTTTTGCAAGAGGAGTGGTTTTGTCTCCCCAATTTGCCAACCAAAACAACACGCCAATATAGGCGAGTGCAACAAATAAAAGCGCAGCTGTCATGTTTAAATTCAGTAATTATTGTAATAACACTACCTTACCAGAATTATGAGCGATTTCGATGGCAAGATTTTTTGCAATAATTATTAATAAAATACAAGTTATTGATATTTAATAAATAGTGTTGTTTTTTGTGTTGTTATTAGACTAATGTCGCAGATCATTCGTTTTTACTATTTTCGCTATTTCGTAAATTTATCTTTGTAGGTTAAGTCATTGTTAAATATTGTTTTTTACTGTTTGTTAACAAATGGTGTTCTGCAGTTTACGTAAACGTAAACTAGCTGTTACGACTATGGTCTCAATTCCATAAATCAGAACCCTTGCTAACTTAGTTAATGACAACTAATACCACTCATTACTTTTTTGTAATGCATAAGGGGATAAAAAATGGCTTTTAAAGATGAAGAACAAGCAAAAGCTTATTGGGCGGAAAACCTCGCACTGCTATTTAAATTATTAGCAATTTGGTTTGTCGTGTCATTTGGCT
Organism: Pseudoalteromonas apostichopi; assembly: GCF_030297135.1. Taxonomy (NCBI): domain Bacteria; kingdom Pseudomonadati; phylum Pseudomonadota; class Gammaproteobacteria; order Alteromonadales; family Pseudoalteromonadaceae; genus Pseudoalteromonas; species Pseudoalteromonas apostichopi. The sequence goes on along the minus strand of NZ_AP028065.1, from coordinate 959,583 downwards.
TCGGCATTTTACTGGTAGACGTACTTAACGAGGTACGTTTCTTTGGGTTTAAACTCGGCTTCTGGTTCTCCCAGCAAGGCGCTATTTACACCTTTGTTGCTTTGATTTTTGTTTACGTTTTCAAAATGAATACGTTAGATAAAAAATACGGCGTAGACGAATAGGAGCTAAGCAATGGATGTTCAAACACTCACGTTTATTATCGTCGGTTTAAGCTTCGCGCTTTATATCGGCATCGCAATCTGGGCTCGTGCTGGGTCAACAAATGAATTCTATGTTGCAGGGGGTGGTGTACCGCCGCTGGCAAATGGTATGGCAACCGCTGCTGACTGGATGAGTGCGGCATCGTTTATCTCAATGGCGGGTATTATCTCGTTTGCGGGTTATGACGGTGGTGTATATCTAATGGGTTGGACAGGTGGTTATGTACTACTTGCACTTTGTTTAGCTCCTTACCTACGTAAGTTTGGTAAGTTCACGGTACCAGATTTCATTGGTGACCGTTACTACTCACAAGCTGCACGTGTTGTTGCAATTTTATGTGCCATCTTTATTTGTTTCACATACATCGCAGGTCAAATGCGTGGTGTAGGTGTGGTTTTCTCTCGCTTCTTAGAAGTAGATATTGAGACCGGTGTTTACATTGGTATGGTGATTGTATTCTTCTACGCTGTATTAGGCGGTATGAAGGGGATTACTTATACGCAAGTAGCTCAGTACTGTGTATTAGTATTTGCTTACCTTGTCCCAGCAATCTTCATTTCAATGATGATGACAGGTCACTTCTTCCCACAAACAGGTTTTGGTGCAACGCTTAGCGATGGCTCAGGACAGTTTGTACTCGATAAACTAGATGGACTCAGTACCGAGCTCGGCTTTGCGCAATACACTGAAGGCTCGAAGAGCATGATTGATGTATTCGCAATCACTGGCGCGTTAATGGTGGGTACTGCAGGTTTACCGCATGTAATCGTTCGTTTCTTCACTGTTCCTCGTGTTAAAGACACGCGTATCTCAGCTGCATGGACACTTGTTTTCATTGCAATCGTTTATACAACAGCACCTGCTGTAGCGTCATTCGCTCGTGTAAACATGATTGATACAATTAACGGTAAAGACGGTAGCGGTACAGAGTACGCAGAAGCACCAGCATGGGTTAAAAATTGGGAAAGAACAGGCTTAATCACCTTTAACGATAAAAATGGTGACGGCAAAATGTTCTACTCAGCAGGTAAGATTGAGGATCCAAACAGCGCAAACGAAGTTAAAGTTGACCGCGACATCATGGTACTTGCAAACCCTGAGATTGCAGACTTACCAGCATGGGTGATTGCATTAGTAGCAGCAGGCGGTATCGCAGCAGCGCTATCAACAACCGCAGGCTTACTATTGGTAATCTCGACCTCGGTATCACACGATTTATTAAAACGTACCTTAAAACCAGATATTAGCGACAAACAAGAGCTACTTGCTGCGCGCTTAGCAGCGATGATAGCGATTGTTATTTCAGCTTACTTTGGTATTAACCCGCCAGGGTTCGTGGCCTCGGTTGTTGCCTTTGCCTTCGGCTTAGCAGCGGCGAGCTTCTTCCCTGCAATCATTATGGGTATCTTCTCTAAGAAGATGAATAAAGAAGGTGCGATTGCGGGTATGGTGACAGGTATTACATTCACAGCGGCTTATATTATCTACTTCAAGTTCGTAAGCCCTGAATTGAATGCACCGGCACACTGGTTATTTGGTATCTCACCTGAGGGTATCGGTCTAGTTGGTATGATTGTTAACTTTGTAGTTGCAGGTATCGTACTTAAACTAACAGCTGAAACACCGGTTGAAATCCAAGAAATGGTCGAAGGTATCCGTAACCCTAAAGGTTCGAGCGCAGCACACGCGCACTAATAAAACCATTTTATGAGAACACACTCTTGAAGTTCAAAAGCCCGACTTAAGTCGGGCTTTTTATTTATTTCAAACAGGGGTAGTGTAGATATTGTCTCTATTCTATAGCGAGAATGACCATGAATACCGAGCAACAGGAAGTCGCCCAATTTGTGATGCAACAAACGCCATTTAATCAGCTTGATAGCGCTGCATGCGAGTACTTTGTTAACCATCTCGATATTATTTATCTGACCCGAGAAAATCAAAACCAGTGGTTAAGTTCAGATAACTTAAGATTATTTTTAATTCGTTCTGGCGATTACGATTTAGTTGACCCAAAAGGAGATGTGATCACTAAGTTATCGAGTGGCGATTACTTTGGTTTTCCTTCACTGTTAACTGGCGAAGCGATTCAAAATAGCATTTCAGTGCAAAAGGAAGGCATTGTTTACATGTTAAACCAAGCGGCATTTGATTATTTACGCCGTGAGTACAAGGTATTTGAGCAGTACTTTGTTCGCGCCCATAAAAACCGTTTATTGTCGTCCCATTATAAGAGTCAAAACGAAAGTTGGTCCGAGAAAAAAATCTGCGAATTGATGAATCGTAAGGCCGTTACCTTGGCGCCAGATGCAAGTATTCGTCAAACTGCTAAAAAAATGAAACAACAGGGGGTTTCGTCGATTATGTTAACTGAACATGATCGCCTCGTTGGGGTTGTCACCGACAGAGACTTACGTAACCGCGTATTGGCAGATGAGGTTGACCCACAAGAGCCTGTTAGCAGTATCATGACTTGTAAGCCCAAGTTTATTTTTGAAAATAATCGCGTGTTTTCTGCTTTACACTTAATGCTTAAACACAATATTCACCATCTACCAGTGCTTGATGAATATCACAAACCACTTGGTATGCTCACCAGTACCGATTTGCTGCGGCAGCAAAAAAGCGACCCAGTGCAATTGATTGGGCGAATTTATAAAGCACATAGTGTGGTTGATTTAAAACGTTATTCGCAAGAGATACCCGGTTTATTAAAAGGCTTTTCGAACAATATTGATGACATCTCCTTAATTGGTAAGTTATTAAGTGGCTTAACCGATGCGCTGACTTCGCGCTTGATTCGTTTGTTTCAAGAAGATAATGGTGCTGCACCAACCAGCTTTAGCTTTATCTGTTTTGGCTCTCAAGCACGAGAAGAGCAGACACTCCATTCAGACCAAGATAATGGTCTGTTGCTACCAGATGATTTAACTGAAGAGCAACAAGCGTACTTTAAACGCATGGGCGAATATGTTTGTGAGCATTTAATCGAGTGCGGTATAAAGCGTTGTCCTGGCAATATTATGGCGAGCAACTCTGAGTGTCGAATGGGAATAAGCGCGTGGAGCAATAAATTTTATAAGTGGATCACCTCACCGACTCCAGAGGCGATGCTTAATTGTAAGATATTTTTTGACTTACGTTTTATTGAAGGCTCAACTACTTTGTATGAGCGCTTTTGTGAGCAGTTAAAGCGCATTTCTAAAAATGACTTATTCTATGCGGCCATGGCGAGCGACATTAAAAATACCCCTGTGCCTATTGGTTTGTTTAATCAATTTAAATTAGAGAAAGACGAAAAGCAGCATAAGTATCTCGACTTAAAAAAACGCGGTGTGGTGATAATCAACGACATAGTACGTTTATATTCTCTCAAAGCAGGTATTCAGCGCGCTAATACCCAAGAGCGTATTGATGCATTAATGAAGTTTTCACTACTTAATAAAGATGACCTTTATAACTTAAAAGATTGTTGGCGCTTTTTAACTCAGTTGCGTTTAGGTACACAAATTAACGAAGAGGGGTTGCCTAGCAACTGCATTAACCCAAATGCTTTGAATTCATTGGAACGACATCAATTAAAAGAAGCATTTTATTTGGTTAAACAGGCGCAGCAAGCCGCCGCATTTAAGTTTGCTCGCGGTAGTTTATAGGAGGCGTTATGGTTAAACGCTGGTTAAGTCGGTATTTAGCGCGCAAGCAACTTTTGGCAGCCGATGCTTATAAAGAGCGCTATGTAGTGATAGACATGGAATTAACAGGCCTTGACCCTCGCCAGCACGAAATTGTCTCGGTGGCGTGGGTGATGATAGAAGATCAGTGCATTAAGCTCAGCGGCGCAAAGCATTTAATAAATAAAGATGTGCAAAGTTTAGAGCAAAGCCCGATTTATCACGGTATTGCAAAACAAGACATAGATACAGGCGAAAGCTTAGCAATGATCCTTGGCAAGCTGCATGAGCATTTTGATGAGTGTATTTTAGTGTTTCATAACGCGGCGCTAGACTGGGGATTTTTAAAACAGGCATGCAGAACGCTTGGCTTAGATGCTAAAGCGCGTTTAATTCTTGATACCTTTGTTATAGAAAAAAAACGCCTGCACCAGCAAGGGCACGAAATAGGCCACGATGATTTAACTCTTAGTGAATGCCGCAAGCGATACAGCTTACCGCATTATAGTTCGCACCACGCCCTCACTGATGCCATGGCAACGGCCGAGTTATTCTTAGCCCAGTGTCATCAAATTAGTCGTGGTAAGGCATTGAAAGTAGGGGAGCTAGTGTGAATCAGTTAGAATTAAAAATTCCTCCTGTCGCGCTGCTGCTGATCATTGCGTTGATGATGTGGGGCATAGCAGACTAGGTTATAAGTTTTAGCTTCTCGTTTTTCGCATCATCTTTTGTAGCACTACTCATTGCATTTTTAGGTGTGGTGTTTGCTTTATTAGGTGTTTATCAATTTCGCATGCAAGGCACGACCGTTGATCCTCGAATTCCAGAACAGTCAGCGAGTCTTGTTACAAGTGGTGTTTATCAGTTTAGCCGTAACCCAATGTATGTTGGTATGTTATTAATGCTAGTTGGTTGGGGTATTTATCTTGGCAATATTGCGAGTTTTTTAATGCTGCCGGTATTTATTCTCTATATGAATCGATTTCAAATTATGCCAGAAGAAACGTTTATGGCAGAGAGGTTTGGATTAGCTTATCAGCAATACATAAAATCTGTTCGTCGTTGGCTATAAAGGAAAAAAGTAAGAGAATGAGGTCGCTGAAGCAGTTTGACTTATCTTGACCTCTTATAAAAACTTCAAAGGTCGATTACCAAAACTGCGCCATCTAAAACATGCTAAGCAACTTTTATTTCACCTGACCTCTTATAAAAATGTCTAAGGTCGATTACCAAAACTGCGCCATCTAAAACATGCTAAGCAACTTTTATTTCACCTGACCTCTTATAAAAACTTCAAAGGTCGATTACCAAAACTGCGCCATCTAAAACATGCTAAGCAACTTTTATTTCACCTGACCTCTTATAAAAACTTCAAAGGTCGATTACAATACCGCCATCTAAAAGGCAGCTGCCTTTATCTGCAAGCAAATAGAGTGGATTTTCTTCTTCATGGCAATCAAACTTGCAATTAATGGTTTTGGTCGAATCGGGCGCAATATCGTCCGTGCTCTGTATGAATCTGGGCTTGAAGATCAAATCAAAATTGTCGCTATTAACGAATTAGCCGACCCTAAGGGCATTGCCCATCTCCTTAAATACGATACATCTCACGGCCGCTTTTCTTTCCCTGTTAATCTTGGTGAAGATACTTTAACGGTTGCTAATGATTCTATTGCTTTGTTTGCAGAAGAAAACCCTGTAGAACTGCCTTGGGAAACACTTGATGTTGACGTGGTTCTTGAATGCACTGGGGTGTATCACTCTCGTGAACATGCAGAGCTACACATAACTGCTGGTGCAAAAAAAGTATTGTTTTCACAGCCTGCAGATGCTGATGTTGATGCCACGATTGTGTATGGTATTAACGATGATGAATTAAAAGCAGAACATACCATTGTTTCTAATGGCTCATGCACCACGAATTGTATTGTGCCAGTGATTAAAGTGTTAGATGACGCATTTTCGATTGAATCTGGAGCAATTACGACGATTCATGCCTCGATGCATGATCAGCAAGTGATTGATGCCTATCATCATGATTTACGTCGTACTCGTGCTGCAAGCCAGTCTATCATTCCGGTAGATACTAAGCTTGCTCGAGGTATTGAGCGTATTTTACCTAAGTTTCATAGCCGCTTTGAAGCTATCGCTGTTCGTGTACCAACTATCAATGTTACGGCGATGGATTTAAGTGTAACAGTGAATACAGATGTCAATTTAGCGACTGTCAATCAAGCACTTAAGTTAGCAGCCAAAGATCGTCTTGAGGGTATATTAAGCTACACAGAAGAGCCATTGGTATCAGTAGATTTTAATCATGACCCACATTCTTGTATCATAGATGGCACTCAGACACGTGTTAGTCATAAACGACTGATAAAGTTGTTAGTATGGTGTGATAATGAGTGGGGCTTTGCGAATCGTATGCTCGATACCGCGCGTGCGATGATGGCTGTAAGTCAATAATTTATAAATATAATATTAGTATCGTTAACAAAGGAGAAGTCCATGTCGGTCATTAAAATGGCAGATTTAGATTTAAACGGCAAACGCGTGTTAATTCGTGAAGATTTAAATGTGCCTGTAAAAGAAGGTAAAGTGACCTCTGACGCACGTATTCGTGCAGCATTACCTACAATCAAATTAGCGTTAGAAAAAGGCGCTAAAGTAATGGTAATGTCACACCTTGGCCGCCCTACGGAAGGGGAATATGATGAAGCCTTTTCACTTGCCCCTGTAGTTAATTATTTAAATGACGCACTTGAGCAAACTGTTCGTCTTGAAAAAGACTACCTAGAGGGCGTAGACGTTGCTGATAACGAAGTAGTTGTTTTCGAAAACGTCCGTTTTAACGCTGGCGAAAAGAAAAACGACGAAGCTTTGTCTAAAAAACTAGCTGCATTATGTGATGTTTACGTAATGGACGCATTTGGTACGGCTCACCGTGCACAAGCATCTACTCACGGTGTGGGTTTATTTGCTGACGTTGCGTGTGCAGGCCCACTACTTGCAGCAGAGCTAGACGCACTAGGTAAAGCACTTGATAAACCAGCTCGTCCTTTAGTCGCTATCGTTGGTGGCTCTAAAGTATCGACTAAGTTAACTGTACTTGATTCACTTTCTAAAGTGGTTGATCAACTTGTAACCGGTGGTGGTATTGCTAATACCTTCATTGCAGCGGCAGGTCACCCGGTAGGTAAGTCTTTATTTGAAGCTGATTTAATTGATGAAGCAAACAAATTAAGTGCGGCGGCAAAAGCCAATAACGGTGAAATCCCGGTACCAACTGATGTTGTCGTAGGTAATGAGTTCTCTGAATCTGCAGTGGCAACATTAAAAGATGTGAATGAAGTAACAGACGAAGATATGATCTTCGATATTGGTCCAGATACAGCAAACCAATTAGCAAAAATCATTGCTAATGCAGGTACCGTTGTATGGAATGGTCCAGTAGGTGTATTTGAATTTGATCAATTTGGTAACGGCACTCGTGCTATTGCTGATGCCATTGCTAACTCAAATGCATTCTCGATTGCTGGTGGCGGTGATACGCTTGCAGCGATTGATAAATACGGCATTGCCGATAAAGTTTCTTACATTTCAACCGGTGGTGGTGCTTTCCTTGAATTTTTAGAAGGGAAAAAATTACCAGCAGTTGCTATGCTTGAAGAACGCGCTAAGTAATTAGTGCGTAAACCAGCGTAATTATTAAGTAATTACGCTGGTTTAGCTGTTTATAAAATACCTCTCACCCTCGTTTTATTTACAGCTGTTACGGTTAGCGCAAGCTTTTCGTGATGCAGTGATGCATCAAAAATAACTTATCCGTTCAAACTAGATAGTAGGGAACTACTGTCGATACAATTTGGAGAATACCAAATGGCTTTAATCAGTATGCGACAACTTCTTGATCATGCAGCTGAAAATGGTTACGGCGTACCTGCTTTTAACGTTAATAACCAAGAGCAAATGCGTGCAATTATGGAAGCGGCTGATAAAACAAACAGCCCTGTAATTGTACAAGGCTCAGCAGGCGCACGTGCCTATGCTGGTGCCCCTTTTATTCGTCATATGATTTTAGCAGCCGTTGAAGAATGGCCTCATATTCCAGTTGTAATGCACCAAGACCACGGTACTTCACCAGGTGTATGTCAGCGCTCAATCCAGTTAGGCTTTTCATCAGTTATGATGGATGGCTCATTAATGTCTGATGGTAAAACCCCTTCAAGCTACGAATACAATGTTGATGTGACTCGTCAAACCGTTGAAATGGCCCATGCGTGTGGTGTATCTGTTGAAGGCGAGCTAGGTGTTCTAGGTTCACTTGAAACAGGAGAAGCAGGTGAAGAAGACGGTGTTGGTGCAGAAGGTAAACTTTCTACTGATCAAATGCTAACAGATCCTGAAGAAGCAGCTGATTTTGTTCGTAAAACTAAAGTTGATGCACTTGCTATCGCTTGTGGTACTTCACATGGTGCGTATAAATTCACTCGTCCACCAACAGACGATATCTTAGCAATTGATCGCATCAAAGAGATCCACGCACGTATCCCTAACACTCACCTAGTAATGCATGGGTCGTCTTCAGTACCACAAGAGTGGTTAGAAGTGATCAACCAATACGGTGGTGAAATCCCTGAGACCTATGGTGTGCCAGTAGAGCAGATCATCGAAGGTATTAAATACGGTGTTCGTAAAGTAAATATCGATACTGATCTTCGTTTAGCGTCAACAGGTGCTATTCGTCGTCACTTGGCTTTAAATCCAGCTAACTTCGATCCACGTAAATACCTAGCTGAAGCAACGAAAGCAATGACAGAGATCTGTGTTGCTCGTTACGAAGCCTTTGGTACTGCTGGTCAAGCAGCTAAGATCAAGCCTATCTCTTTAGATGATATGCACCTTAAATACTTATCGGGTGAACTTGATCCACAAATCAAATAATTGATAGTAAATTGAAAAAACCGGCTTCAGATGCCGGTTTTTTTATGCCTTGCTCAAGCCGGATCAACGATATACTTACTCGTACATTTCAGGATCAATGTTTTACTAACCTTGGCTTTCACAGATCATTATTTTACTAGTTGGATACTGATCAATGACTTTTTATTGTTCACCTTTTAAACGAATTACAGATCACCTTAACATTAAATCAACAAGTTATCTTATTCTCTAAGTAAAAAACTGATCTGAGATTGATCAACTTAGTAAAAACCTGATCCTGATCTGGTTAAGTTAGTAGATCAGTGATCCGTAATTTTTAGGCGAAATATTTCCCCCTTGCCTTGACCAAAAGCCCTTTATGTTCGATTTTTAAGTTACTGCTTAAATTAAGGATCGCTACCATGAATAAACCTGCCATGATGTTGTCGAGCTTTGCAATGTGCTTTATTTCATTTCATAGTGCTGCTGAAGCCGTAGATGTGTATGGTCGGGCCCATTTAGGGGTTGCTAATAGCGATACTGGCGATGGCAGTGAAACTTCCATTGAGAGCTATAACTCACGTATGGGGATCAAGGGTAGCGGTGAAATAAGTGATGGTTTAAAAGCTGTATATAAGTTTGAATTTGCAGTAAATGCGGCTGATCAAGATAGTGATGGTAAAACTGAAGAGAATATTACCGCTCGTAATCAATATGTTGGCCTTCAAGGCAGTTATGGGCAGGTAGTGCTTGGTCGTCACGATACCGCGTTAAAGGTATCGCAGGGTAAAATTGATTTAATGAACGACTTTAATGGAGATGTTAAAGCCTTGTTTAATGGTGAAAATCGTCTTGGCGACGTGGTTCATTATAGTTCGCCCGTTGTCGGCAATATGCAATTTGTGGTCACTTATATTGCTGAAGATAATTCCAAACAAGATGAAGAAACCGGCGTTTCTGCGGCATTTATGTATGGCGATAGTAAATTTAAAAAAGCGCCTTACTTCGTAAGTGTTGCCCACGATAGTAAAGTAGCCGGCTACGATACAACACGGTTTACGGCGCAAGGTAAATTAGGCGATTTAACCTTAGGCGGTATGTATCAACAAAGTGAAAAAGTAACAGGTTCTGACAAAGAAGATGGTTTTTTAGTGAGCGCATCTTACAAAATCGATAAATATAAGTTACTAGCGCAGTATCAAGATACTGATGGCAGCTTTGGAAAGTTGAAAGACTCGGGTAGCGGTACCTCTGTAGGTGTTGAACGAAGCCTGTCAAAACAAGCACGTATGTATATGTGGTATACGCAATTCTCACTAGATAATAATGCTGATGAAGATCATGTGGCGGTCACTTTAAGGTATGACTTTTAATCTCGAATTCATCTTTTAAGCGTAAAAAATGGCTATTTTTGCATTGATTCTTTTGCGCTTTTTCAATTACTCGTTAGACTTTCATAAAAATGTCATACTTAGTCATAATAATGAAACCAGTTCGCTAACGAAAGAGATAAATTGGAATGTCACGTAAAGTACTAGTCGTCGATGACGAAGCACCTATCAGAGAGATGCTGGTTTTTGTTTTAGAGCAAAATGGTTTTCAAGCAATTGAAGCAGAAGATTATGACTCTGCAATTGAAGCAATGGTAGAGCCATACCCAGATATGGTTTTATTAGATTGGATGTTACCAGGTGGTAGCGGTATTCAAATTGCGAAAAAATTTAAGCAAAGCGAATATACTCGTCAAATTCCTATCATTATGCTGACAGCACGCGGCGAAGAAGAAGACAAAGTACGCGGTCTTGAAGTTGGCGCTGATGACTACGTAACAAAACCATTTTCTCCAAAAGAATTAATGGCGCGTATTAAAGCGGTTATTCGACGCGTTTCACCAACCTCATTAGAAGAAGCCATTGAAGTACATGGTTTACGTCTTGACCCTATTTCACACCGTGTAACATCAGAAGGTAGTGAATTAGATATGGGGCCTACTGAATTTAGACTACTGCATTTTTTCATGACTCATCCTGAACGTGTTTACAGCCGTGAACAATTACTTGATCATGTATGGGGTACAAATGTATACGTAGAAGACCGTACTGTTGATGTGCATATTCGTCGTCTACGTAAAGCTATTGCACCATTGGGGCATGACCGTTTAGTGCAAACCGTTCGCGGTGCAGGCTATCGTTTTTCAAGTAAATTATAAGTGTCATAGGAATGACCTTAACAAGCTAATTTACATACTTAAGGTAAAGTGAGTGTATGTATCGAGTAGTGAATAAACAGGCGTTAGCAAAACGTCTGTTTATGTATTTCTTACCTTTGTTATTAGTTGGCGTACTTGTAGGTGCGCCTTTTTTGCTTTTATTTTTAGGTTCTTTTGCACTTTTAATTTGGCATTATCATCAATTATATCGCCTTAGTGATTGGCTTCTAAATCAACGTAGCTTTAACCCACCTGAAGGGGAGGGGGCTTGGGAGCAGGTCTTTGAAGGAATTTATCATTTACAACATCGTAACCGTAAAAAGCGCAATGAGCTGGCAGATTTAATTCGCCGCTTTCGAGATGGTGCAGAAGCCGTACCTGATGCGGTTGTAGTACTACAAAAAGATCTAAGCATCATTTGGTGTAACCAACTGGCTTTAAAAGTTTTAGGTTTACAGTGGCCAACTGATCATGGACAACGCTTAGATAATCTCATTCGCGATCCTAAATTTGCAAAGTATATGCATAAAGCATGTTTTGATGAACCACTTGAGCTTGATGGCGGCCATAGCTACGATCAAACGTTAGAGTTTCGTGTTATGCCCTATGCAAGTTCACAATTGATGATGGTGGTACGTGATGTTACACGTTTAAAGCAACTTGAGCAGATGCGAAAAGACTTTGTGGCCAATGTTTCTCATGAGCTGAGAACACCGCTTACTGTGGTGACAGGCTACTTAGAAATGCTTGATTCAGACAGCTTACCTCCCCCTGCTATGTGGCAAAAAGCACAAACAACCATGCTTGAGCAATGTCAGCGTATGGATAGCTTGGTTAATCAATTACTGTCGTTATCGCGAATTGAAGGAGCGCGTCGGCAAGATAACGACAAGCCAGTAAATGTGCCTCAGCTACTTACTTATATTCAAACCGAAGCAAAGTCATTAAACCAAGAGAAAGGCCATGAGCTTATTTTTAATGTTGATGCAAGTTTAGATATTAAAGGGGCCGAAGACGAATTAAGGAGTGCCTTTTCTAACTTAGTATTTAATGCCATTCATTACACAAAGCCAGGTGGCAAGATTGTGGTTGATTGGCAGTTTAAAAATAACCAAGCCGCGTTTAGTGTGACCGATAATGGTGATGGTATTGCCGCTGAGCATATTAATCGTTTAACCGAGCGCTTTTATCGTGTTGATAAGGCTCGTAGCCGCACTACAGGTGGTTCTGGTTTAGGTTTAGCTATTACTAAACATGTACTTACAAGACATGACAGTCGCTTAGATATCAGCAGTAAGTTGGGACAAGGCTCGACCTTTGCGTTCGCATTCGGTAGCGATAAAGTCGTGCGTATTGCTAATAAAACGGAAAAAACCGAAAAAACAGCAAAGTCATAAAAATGTCATTTAAGGGTAATCTAACTGTCATCTAGTGTCATTAGAGTAGACCGCAGTTAGGAAATGGGACGAACAAATCGGAGTAACCCCTATGAAATTCAAAAATCTCGTTGCCGCAATGGGTGTGGCTGTAACAACATTTGTATCAGCACAAGCAGCTGCAGTTGATAAAGATATGCCTGAGTACACTAAAACAAGTGGTATCTCTGGTAACTTCTCATCTGTAGGTTCTGACACTCTTGCTAACATGATGACGTTCTGGGCAGAAGAGTACAAGCGCTTCTATCCAAACGTAAACATTCAAATCCAAGCAGCGGGTTCTTCAACTGCTCCTCCAGCATTAACTGAAGGTACAGCAAACTTCGGCCCAATGAGCCGTCGTATGAAGTCAAAAGAAATCGAAGCATTCGAAAAGCGTTACGGCTACAAGCCAACTGAAGTACGCGTTGCAATCGATGCTCTAGCTGTATTCGTACACAAAGATAACCCAATCAAAGGTTTACGTATTGACCAAGTTGATGCGATTTTCTCTTCTACACGTAAATGTGGTGCTGATGCACAAGTTAATCGTTGGAGCGAAGTAGGTCTTGAGGGTGATTGGGCTGCAAAAGATATCCAGCTTTACGGTCGTAACTCAGTATCGGGTACTTACGGTTACTTCAAGAAGAAAGCACTGTGTAAAGGTGACTTCCGTAACAACGTAAACGAACAACCAGGTTCTGCATCTGTAGTACAGTCAATCTCTTCTTCAGTAAATGCGATTGGTTACTCAGGTATCGGTTATAAAACATCAGGTGTACGTACAGTTCCACTTTCTAAGAAAGGCGACAACTTTGTTGATGCAACATTAGAAAACGTTGCAAAAGGTAAATACCCACTATCTCGTTTCTTATACGTTTACGTGAACAAGCACCCTAACAAGCCGCTTTCACCAATCGATGCAGAGTTCTTAAAAATGGTTCTTTCTGTAGACGGTCAAAAAATTGTTGAGAAAGATGGTTATGTGCCACTTTCAGGCAAAATGGCAATGGCTGAACTTAAAAAGCTAGGCCTTCTGTAACAACCATACAGACATAGATGAAAACCGCTCATTGAGCGGTTTTTTTCGTTTAGCTTTTGGCAAATAGCTTGGCTTTTATTCGCTTTTGAGCGAGGCGTACTTGTTTACGCTTTTTACCTGATGGTGCCTTAAAGCTTTGAATTGGCATTACCGTTGGGTATTCATTGGGTAATGTAGGCACACTAAAGTTAGCGTGTTCATCTTTAGGCAAAGCAATTTCTTGTTGGTGTACACGAAGTGCCGCTAAGGTATCATCGTTTTCAACTTCGCTTGGGCATAAAAATAAACCCATTTTACGCATTTTAACACCTAAGCCGATGCTGCTTGAGTAGCGCACAATTGGTGCTGCCAAAATAAGGCCCACTAAAATCGGTGATAACCACCAAAAGAAAGTCGGTGTGTAATAGTAAGCAACCGAGCCCCAAATAATCGCCGTAATAGTCGAAAATAATGTATAACCAATCGCTTCTTTCCACGGCACCATTCTGCCTTCCCGAGGCTGTGCATCCCAACTTACTTTTTTACCTAAAAATACGCACACTACAAAATAGCTATGAAATACCATCATTAGCGGTGCAATCACTATCGCAAAAATCGTTTCGATTAGTGAACCTGCAATTAGCTTCATAGTGCCACCAAAGGCCTTATTACGGTGAACTAAAGTCACAATAACACCCATTAATTTAGGTAGTAATAACAGCACTGCAGTAATAAATAACAACGAATCAATTAAGTCAGTTTTGGCAATTTGCCAAGTTGGGAAAAGCTGATAAGCATGGTTAAAGTACACGTCGCTATTAAGTGCACGAGTCACCGCATCTAATGTGCTTAATGCCAGCATAGATAACCAAATTAACGATGAGATATATGCTGTGGCACCAAATAAAAAATGCATTTTACTCATTAGCTTAAGACCCGATTTAGGCAATAAACCTAAATGCTGGATATTACCTTGCACCCAACGTCTATCACGGATTGCGTAATCGAGAATGTTACTTGGTACTTCTTCGTAGCTACCTTCAATATCACTAAGCAGTAACACATCCCAACCACTACGATGTAGAAGTGAAGCTTCTACGAAGTCATGGCTTAAGATTTCACCACCAAATGGGGCATTGCCTTTTAGAACAGGCAAACCGCAGCATTTAGTGAATGCTTCAACGCGAATAATCGCATTGTGGCCCCAGTAATTTGCTTGGTTTGTTTGCCAAAAAGCAGACCCTGTTGCCAACATTGGGCTATATAAAATTGATGCAAACTGTAAAAAGCGACCAAAAAAAGTGTCTTGGCGAACTGGGATGGGAATAGTTTGGATCAAACCTGATTTTGGATTACTGATCATGCTAGAAGTCAGCTCAAGCATACATTGACCCGTCATAATGCTATCGGCATCAAGTACAATCATGTGATCGTATTGGCTGCCCCAACGTTCGCAAAAGTCAGTTAAATTACCTACTTTACGGTGTTTATTGTCTTCACGGCGACGATAAAAAGTGTGTTTAGCTAAATCACCTAAGCGCTCAGTGAGTGCATTCCACGCTTTAAGTTCATTACGTGCAATTTCAGGGTTTTGGGTGTCACTGAGCAAGTAAAAATCATAATGTGGCATTTGCCCTGTTTTAGCCAGCGAGCGTAAACTTACCTCAAAACCTGCGATTACACGCTCTGTATCCTCGTTGTAGATAGGCATAACAATGGCTGTTTTAGTTTGGCTCAAGGCATGCTGATTAATTTCGATTGGCTTTTGACGTTTTAAGGTTAAAGGGTCAATACGAAATAATTGCAGGATGAAGCCCATGCAGCCACTACAAAAAGCTGTAACGATCCACGCGAAGGTAACTGTAAATAATGCTAGTAAAGCGTACTCAAGCGGTGTCATGCCGTTAGAATTTAAAATATCGAACATGATCCACACGCCGTAAGCGGTAATGGTGAGCGCTAGGCTCGAAAAAAGCCAAGCGCGGGTTTTCTTAAATGGCATTGCTGTTGCCTTTAATTCTTTACTATTGGACGTCGTTTGGATACCAGACATAGCTCCATACCTCGCTGATTTCTTTATCACGTAGTTTTAACGATAAGCGCATATCAACAGGCTTATCTCCCTCTGGCGCCACTTTAAAGGCTACGCGCCATCCTTGTTTGTTTGGTAACTGTTGTACCGTTTTATCACTTATTTGCCCTGCAGAGAGTGTAAGATCCGCTTGCATGGCGAAATTAGCAGATAATTTGTTAATAGTTTCCCCACTAAAGTCGACGGTAAATTGGCGATGGCTTTTAGGTGGTGGGTTCTTCTCACCCGGAAGTGCTGCACTGCCAATTCGGGTTCTTAAAACACTCGCTTTATCTTGAGCTGCAAGCGTGGCATTGAAAGTCGAAAGATTGTAACTAAAACTTAAGCTGTCACCAGCTTTCATTGGCTGATCTGGCACCCAGTAGCTAACAATATTGTCGTTGGTTTCTGTATCTGTAGGGATTTCTACTAGCTCAACACGACCTTTACCCCAATTACCCACTGGCTCAATCCACATGCTTGGACGGTTGTGATAATGCGCTTCGGTATCAAGGTAGTTATTAAAGTCACGATCTCGCTGTGCTAGACCAAACCCTTTCGGGTTGTCGTAGCTAAACGAAGTAACGCTCAATTTCTTCGGATTATTCAATGCACGCCAAACCCATTGGCCTTGTTCTGATTGCATTAAAAGGCCATCAGAGTCATGTACTTCAGGACGGTAATCATCAAAGAACTTGGTACTGTTTTCGCCGTGATAGAACATGCTTGTTAACGGGGCAATACCGAGCTTTTTGATGTCTTTGCGTGCAAAAATTTGCATCTGTGTTTTCACTTCAGTATTCGTTGAAGGTGTTAACTCAAAACGATATGCGCCTGAAACTGATGGGCTATCGAGTAGTGCATAGAGCACGATAGTTGTGTCTTCTGGTGCCGGTTTTACTAACCAGAACTCTTTGAAAACGGGAAACTCTTCACCTGAGCTGAGTGCTGTATCAACTGCAAGACCACGAGCTGACAGACCATATACTTGATGCGGGCCAACTAAGCGAAAATACGAAGCACCTTGGAATACAGCTACTTCATCTTTATATTCGTTGTTATTCAGTGGAAAATGCAAACGAAAACCCGCGTGGCCCAGTTGCGTATTAGCAATGGCAGTATTGATCTCTTGCTCTAACGGGGCTGCGGTTGCATCGTAACGATAGTAATCGGTTTTAAACGGTAAACTTTTTACTTCAGCATTTTGCTCAAGGGTATTTATTGCAACTGGTGAGCGATATAAAAAACCTGGGTGGAATAACTGCACTTCATAAAGGCTTTGATCTTTCCAAATTGCTTGCTCAGTACGAAAACGGATTGCACGATAGTCCTGATAACCAATGCTAGTTAATGCTTCAAGTTCTAATTCTTTAGGCGCAACATACGGCTCAGATGCTAATTTTTTCGCACGCGCGGTGATAACTTCAAATAACTTTTCTTGAGGTATAGTGATCATTGCAGGCTTAAGCTCAACAGCAGCATTATCCTTTACTTGCTGTTTTTCATTTTCGGTAGCTTGAACCTCTGCGGCTGTTTGTTCTGTTTTAGTCGCTTTTGGCTGGTCTGGTTCTTCAACAGCGTAACTATGACCTGCACTCATGGCTAATAATACGCCCAAGAAGGTCTTCTTTTTGACAGCGCTGAAGAGCTTAGTTCGGGTTTCTGGTCTCATTCAATTTTCCTTTAGCCGTAAATCACGTTAATTCATTCATACCCCTTAGCAATTCCTGAACCCAAATAAAAAATAATATTCTCAATGACTTTGAGTTGGTACAGCTAAATGCGAAGAGTAAAATTTTGAAATTAGTGAGAAACAATTACATGGTTGCAGTTGTTTATTCGTCACCAATATGGAGAAGTTTAATGAACGAAAGCTTGCCCTAATATGAATGGCTTAATGGGTAAATAAAAATATGAACAAAATTACCAGAGGCTTAATTATGAAAGCGAAATTGTAATCGAGGAAGGGGGGAGTATAGGCACTGAACAGGCTTTCAGTGCCTCAAAATTAATCTAAACGAATCAATGGTATTATTTAACTTCGCCTAATTTTTCTGCATTTGCTTTACATTGATTGTAAGCTTCAATGCACTTATTGCTACAGACTTTATGAACTAAGCCATCAGCGGTACTTTGTTGTTCACAACTTGCTTCACATTGATAGTTTTGTTGAGCACATTGCTGCATTTCTGGATTGTCAATTTTGTTTGAGCAGGCAGACAGTAATGTCATTGCAAACAATGTAGCTGCAATTGCTGGTAGTTTTTTCATGCTTATCCCTAGTTTATGTCTTTTCTTTGCAATCCATCTTACCCAGATTACAGCTATTTAATCCAGCTCAACTTGTAAATTGTCAATTAAACGCACTGAGCCTAAATAGGCGGCAGCTAAAATAACAAGTTGTTTGTCAGCCGCAGTGGCAGCTTTTAGTGTTGAACGATCTGCTATAGCGTAGTAGTCAGGCTTTAGCCCTGCAGCTTCAAGCTGTGCTTTTGCAGCAGCTTCGAGTGCAGCAATGTCATCGTTACCTTTTTTAAGTGCCGCTGCAGTATTGTTTAGAGTGGCAAACAGAACTTTTGCTGTGTCTTTTTGCTCGTCAGATAAGTAACCATTACGAGAGCTCATCGCTAGGCCTGATATTTCACGGCAAGTTGGAACGCCAACAATTTCAACAGGGATAGATAAGTCGCGCGTCATGGTTTTAATGACTTGCAGCTGCTGAAAATCTTTTTCACCAAAACAGGCAAAATCAGGTTGAACTAGGTTGAATAACTTAGTGACAACCGTTGCGACACCTTTGAAGTGACCAGGACGTGAGCCACCACAGTAACCCATAGAGACACCTGGTACATCGACAAAACTTTGCTCGCCTAAACCATTTGGATAAATGGTCTCAACGGATGGTGTAAATACAATATCAGTACCAAGATCAGCTAAACCTTGTTTATCTTCGTTTAATGTACGCGGATAGCTATCAAGATCTTCATTTTTCCCAAACTGCATCGGGTTAACAAATATACTCACGACTACTTTATCAGCGAGTGTCTTGGCTTTTTCAACAAGTGAAAAGTGGCCTTGATGTAAATTGCCCATAGTAGGCACTAGCGCAATGCTTAAGCCTGCTTGACGCCAAGCCTTGATTTGACTGCGTAAGGATTTTATTTCAGTGATTGATTGCATTTATTTAAACTCGTGTTCGGCACTTGGGAAAGCACCACTTTTTACATCTTCACAATACTTTTGCACTGCAGCTGGCATATTGCCGGTTTCTAACAAAAAGTTCTTTGAAAACTTTGGAATATAGCCTGCAGAAATACCTACTAGGTCGTGCATTACTAAGATTTGACCATCGGTCTGATTACCTGCCCCAATACCGATCGTAGGAATGCTCAGCTCATCTGTAATACGCTTAGCAAGCTCACTAGGAATACACTCTAAAACAAGTAATTGTGCACCAGCAGCCTCAAGTGCTTTAGCATCGCTAACCATTTTGTCTGCTTGAGATTGCTCTCGGCCTTGAATTTTAAAACCGCCAAATACGTGTACTGATTGTGGTGTTAGGCCTAAGTGACCACAAACAGGAATACCTTGCTGGGTCATCGCACGGATGCTGTCGTGAAGCCATTCACCACCTTCAAGCTTGACCATGTTTGCCCCTGCACGCATAAGCTCAGCAGCATTTTTACAAGCATCAGTTGGGTTGGCATAAGTCATAAATGGTAAGTCTGCAATAACAAATAACTCACGGCTACCTGCTCGTACGCATCGCGTATGATAAGCAATATCTGTGTTGGTTACCGCTAATGTATCATCAGCACCTTGCAAAACCATACCTAACGAGTCACCCACTAAAATCACTTCGACGCCATTATCATGAAACAATTTAGCAAAACTGGCATCGTAGGCCGTTAATGCGGTGATTTTTTGTTGTTCATGTTTCATTTTATTAAGTGTTGAAACGGTGATTTTAGACATAATTTCCTCTAAGGCTTAGCCTTGGTTGATTACTGCTGAGGGAGTTGTTGTAAACCGTTTAAAGGTAACGTTTTTGTTATATCAGCAAGTGATTGATTACTCGGTAGGACAAGAGTTGGCGCAATTTCCAACAATGGATAAACAACAAATTCTCGCTGTGTTAGGCCATAATGAGGCACGGTCAAGCGAGGGGTGTCTATCACGTCATTACCAAACAATAGAATATCTATATCAAGGGTGCGAGGACCCCAGCGTTCTTCTTTTCTAACACGGCCATGTTCAAGTTCGATAGCTTGAGTTAAATCAAGCAATTGTTCTGGCTCAAGTGCAGTTTTAACACAAGCGACCGCATTTACATAATCGGGTTGATCTTGAGGCCCCATAGGTTTGCTTGCGTAGTCATGCGATACACAAACAAACTCAACATCTTTTAATGCTTTTAGGGCAGCGACAGCAGCATGAATTTGTTTACGTGGCGCGTTTAAATTAGCGCCTAAACCTAAATAAACGGTATGCATGCTTAGTCTACTTTTTTCTTGCGCGGACGACGGCGGCGTTTAGGACCGCCTTGGTGCCCTAAATTTTTAACCATCTCTTTTTGGCCATTGATGTCTTGGCTTAGGTAGGCTGTCCACCAATCTGCTAGCTCTTTCAGCTGTTCTTCACCTGCCTGCACACGAAGTAGTAAGAAGTCATAGGCGGCTTTGAAGCGAGGCTGTTGAGTGAGCCTGTAAGCGCGCTGACCACCTCGTTTATCAAGGCGTTGTTGAATATGCCAAATATCGCGTGCACCAAGTGTGAAGCGTTTGGGTACTGCGACATGTTGTGCGTTTTCACTCAGTACTTTATTCATCGCTTGTGCAAATGCATCGTACTCTGAAAGTTGATCACGTAGTTGTAACTTCTTAGCAATACTCAGTAATGGGAACCACAACAAGGCTGCAAAAATAAATGCTGGGGTGACTTTTTTATCTGCGTTAATACGTTTATCGGTGTTTTTAAACATTTGCAGGATAAACGCATGTTCTAGGCCATCAGGGTTTGCATCTAAGATTTTATCAAGCGCTGGGAATAATGCTTTGAATAACCCATACTGGCGCAGCATTAAGTAGTTTTCTTCAGCTTTGCCGTTTAAGAACAACTTAAGTGATTCTTCAAATAAACGAGCAGGCGGAATATGGTCAAGTAAATTAGCAAGGCCTTTAATTGGCTTTTCGGTGCCTGGTGCAATGCTCATGCCCAGTTTTGTTGCAAAACGAACAGCACGCAGCATGCGCACAGGGTCTTCCCTGTAGCGTGTTTCAGGGTCGCCAATAAGCTCAATTTGTTTTGCTTTTATAGCACTAATACCGTTGGCATAGTCATAGATACAAAAATCGTTAATTGAGTAATAAAGTGCATTAATAGAAAAATCGCGTCGCTCGGCATCTTCTTCGATGCTGCCATAGACATTATCGCGAAGTAGTTGTCCGTGTTCGCTTGATTGGCTAATTTGATTTTTACTTTCGTCAGCTTCATGGTGACCTCGCATGGTCGCCACTTCAATCACTTCTCGGCCAAATACAATATGGGCTAAACGAAAACGACGACCGATTAGGCGACAGTTGCGAAATAGCTTTTTGATCTGTTCAGGCGTTGCGTTTGTTACAACATCGAAGTCTTTAGGTTGTTGACCTAACAATATATCTCGAATACAACCACCAACAAGGTAGGCATCAAAACCACCTTCTTTAAGGCGGTATAATACTTTGATTGCATTTGGGCTAAATTGTTTGCGTGAAATACCATGTTCACTGCGCTCGATCACCAAAGGTAATTCGCTCGTTGATAAAGCATCACTTGATGTCGTGGCATTTGGGCCAATAATTTGCCGACAAAATTGAAAAAGCTTGGAAATAATAATCTGTCTCCTACGACGCGGACTTTGCGACTCATCAAGTATAGCGTTTGTTTGTTACTTCGCCGATGTGAGATTGACGTGTAATCAATGTGTTTTAAATGACGCTAAATTAAGGTGTTGATGATTCGCACACTTTGGGTCGCTATCATATACCAGCAGGGCTGAAAAATTAAGTTACTCGGCCTTTAAAATTGGCAATTTATTTTTCAATAGGAACAAAGTCACAAAAAGTAGAGTTCGAATCCTCGTTAACTTGTATTTCTTGTACCTTTGGAATGTATTCAAGACGGTAAGTTTCGACTGCCCATGCTAGCATTTGTTCTATATCTAATGACAGTAGAGAGACTTCTGGCTTTAAACCTAAAAAGCGAAAGGCATCGAACAAGGCCGGTTTTGGATCTGATTTCGCTATTGCTGGCGCGTAATTCTGTTTCGATAGCTTAAAACCAGGTTTAGCAACCGCTAACGGTAGATGTGCATATTGTGGAGCAGGTTTATTGAGTTGCTTAAACAAACTGAGTTGTCGTGCAGTTGGCTCAATTAAATCAGCGCCACGAACTACTCGTGTTATATCTTGTGCAATATCATCAACGACCACGACCAGTTGGTAAGCAAATAAACCATCACTTCGCTTTATTAAGTAGTCTTCTTTGGCAAGTTGGCTATTTACACTAACCTCACCTTGAATTAAATCATGATAGTGACTTGTTGCATATTGCTGGGTTAAACGCAGTGCTGAATCAGCTAAAGAGTAGTTTTTATCTCGGCAATGGCCTTGGTAAATTCCCCCGATAGCTTTAATTTCTTTACGGGTGCAATGACATGCATAAACAAGGTTTTGTGAAATTAGCTCATCAACAATTGCTTGGTATTGCTCATGACGCTGGGTTTGGTAAATGACGGGCTCGTCCCAGTATAGGCCGTAAGCCTCTAGGGTATGTAATATATCGTCGCTAGCACCGCTTACAACACGCGTTGTGTCGATATCTTCAATGCGTACTAACCATTTTCCTTGATTGGCTTTTGCATCAAGGAAGCTACCCACAGCCGCTATAAGTGAGCCAAAATGTAATGGCCCTGAAGGGGATGGCGCAAAGCGGCCACGATATTCACGCATTGGCGTGTTAACGGCTGTGGTAGACATGGGCTAATTAAAGGATATTAACCGCGTCCAGATTGCTTTTCTTTAATTTCCGCAAGCGTTTTGCAGTCTACACATAAATCAGCTGTAGGACGCGCTTCTAAACGGCGGATACCAATTTCAATACCACATGATTCACAGAAACCAAAATCGTCTTCTTTGATTAATTGAATCGTTTTTTCTATTTTCTTGATCAGTTTACGCTCGCGGTCACGAGTACGAAGTTCTAATGAGAATTCTTCTTCTTGTGCTGCACGGTCTACTGGATCTGGAAAGTTAGCTGCTTCGTCTTGCATATGCGATTTAGTACGGTCTACTTCGTTACGTAAATCGTTACGCCAAGCTTCTAAAATTGTTTTGAAATGAGCACGTTGTGCTTCATTCATATACTCTTCACCTGGTTTTTCTTGATATGGATCCAACCCGGCTTGAGCCAATAACCCTAGTCTTTTTTGGTCTGGCATAACTTTCTCCTAAATCCTTAATATTTTGCCCAGCATTAGCCGGCGGCTATAAATAGCAGAATCATTAGGTTGAGGCAAATTTATTTTTAATTAATCCTATAGGCCTCGAGCTGATGATTGCTCAAATAATTATGGGCGGTTTTGTAAGCCCTTAACTATCCGTTAATTTTTTAAAATTTGCATAGTTATATGGGCGAAAAAAAATAATACAACTTAAATCGTGTTATTTACTGCTGTTTTAAGAAAAGAGTTGTTTAAGGCTGAAAACTACACTTTTCCTGCAATTGAATCTCGTTGGCTGAAATTTTTGCTTTATAAGCAATTACTTCAACTCCTTGCTCTATTGCATGAGCTAAAAGTTGCGCATATTTGGGATCGATATGAGCTGCAGCACTTACTTGATTAATACCTTCATGTAAAACTGCAAACAGTAAGACTGCACGATGCCCTTGTTGCACCATTTCTACTAGTTCCCTTAGGTGCTTTTGACCTCGTTCAGTTTTTGCATCTGGAAAATAACCTTGCCCAGACTGCGGCTCTAATTGCGAGAGTAAAGTTACTGATTTTACTTCAATATAACAATGGGGCTTGTTTTCATCTGTTAATAAAAAATCGATACGGCTATTTTCTTGGCCGTATTTTACTTCTGCTGTAATTGTTTGGTAATCAGTTAGTTCAGCAATAGTGCCAGCATTGAGAGCCTCTTGCACAATTCTGTTTGCAATAGCGGTATTGACACAAATTAAATGATTAAATTGATTCTCTGTTAGTTGTAGTGAATGGGGGTATTTGCGTTTGGTGTTATCACTGGTTGAATAAAAAGCGTTAAACCCTGGCTCAGCACAGCCCGTCATCTTTCCTGTATTGGCGCAATGCGCTGTAAACTCTTCGCCTTCAGCCGTTTTTAAGTCGGCTAAAAAGCGTTTGTAGCGTTTTATTAAGGTGGCTGATTGTAATGCGGGAGTGAACTTCATGGCTCTAATAATTTCGTTTTTCTTTATTGTATGTCATTCATTACGAGGATTGAACCACTCAACATAATGCTATTTATCGCAAGCTGTTGGGAACTTACGTTGGCTGTAGTAAACTCAGGCAACATTTTTAGCGCAAAGAGTATTCTAACATGTCAGAAAAATTTTTAGTTCAACTTAGCGAGCAGGGCGCTGCCGCACATTGGGGCGAAAAAGCCGCTCTTTCTTTTACTGAACAAGGCGCAACTGTTCATTTAACTGAGCAAGATACACTTAAAAACGTACAAAAAGCAGCACGTACGTTAGCTAATCAAGGCTTAAAAAATATTGCTTTAGTGGGCGATGTTTGGTGTACAGAAACACAATGGGCTTTTTATCAAGGCTTTGTTTCACCAAAAAATTTAGATGCAATTGAGTTTGTTGAAAATGCAAAAACAGACGGCAAAGAACTGGCTTCTTTAAAGCAAGCTGCGACTTGGGCTCGTCAAATGATCAATGGCACAGCTGATGATATTTTCCCTGAGAGCCTAGCTGGTAAAGCGGCAGAATTCATTCAGTCATTAGCGCCTGAACACGTAAGCTATCAAATCATTAAAGGTGATGCTTTATTAGAGCAACAATGGATTGGTATCCATGCGGTAGGTCGTGGTAGTGAACGCCCACCGGTATTATTAGCATTAGATTACAACCCAACTGGTGACGAAAATGCCCCTGTTGCTGCCGCTTTGGTTGGTAAAGGCATTACCTTTGATTCAGGTGGTTACTCAATCAAAGCAAGTGAAGGCATGCTAGGCATGAAGTGCGATATGGGTGGTGCTGCTACAGTAACTGCAGGCTTAGCACTTGCTATTAACCGTGGTATCAACAAACGCATTAAATTATTCTTATGTTGTGCAGAAAACCTTATTTCAGGCCATGCATATAAACTTGGCGATATCCTGACCTATAAGAATGGTACAACGGTTGAAATCGTTAATACTGATGCTGAAGGCCGTTTAGTACTTGCTGATGGTTTAATGGCTGCAGGTGAGTCGGGTGCGCCATTAATTATTGATGCGGCAACACTAACAGGCGCTGCACTGGTAGCTGTTGGTCAAGAGTACAACGCATTATTTGGTCTTGATAAAGAGCTTGTACGTGACGTACAAGACTTTGCAGAGCAGGAAATGGAAGCTGCTTGGCCATTACCACTTGAAAAATGGCATCAACAAAACTGTCCATCACCATATGCAGATACCGCAAATAGCCGTCCTCAAAAGGGCGGTGGCTATGGTGGTGCATCTAATGCGGCTGGTTTCTTATCTCGCTTTGTGCCAAATGAAGGTAAAGGCTGGGTACACATTGACCTGGCAGCAGCATTTAATATGGGTAGTACAAGTGAGTGGGCTGCTGGTGCGACAACACAAGGTATGCGTACAGTTGCAAGAACCTTACTAGAAAAAGCATAAGTAATTTACTTTTCTGTGATTAATAAAAAGCGCCTAACTTAGATGAAGTTAAGGCGCTTTTTTTGTAAATTCACAAACTGATACAAGCTTTTTTGAGTAAATTAGTATAAAATCCCGCCCCACATTTTCTCATCCTGTGGTTAGTTATTATTAAATTAGCTACACTTGAATGATCATTCACACTGGGGTCTCTATTTATGTCAGATAAGTGCTATATCACTGCGCAGCAGCTTCTTGAAGATTCATTTCGTGTTGCGGCACAAGTTTATGAAGATGGTTTCCGTCCTGATTTCATCATTGGTATTTGGCGTGGTGGTGCTCCAATTGGTATCGCAGTTCAAGAATATTACGATTATAAAGGTATCGAAACTGACCATATTGCAGTGCGTACTTCATCGTATTACGGTATTAACCAGCAGTCAAAAGAGATCAAAGTTCACGGTTTGCATTACATCATTGAAAATGCGAATGCAGATAACTCATTATTAATCGTTGATGACGTGTTCGATTCTGGCCGTAGTATTTTTGCATTGAAAGAAAAGCTTTCTGAATTAATGCGTTTGAACTTACCACGTGATATTCGTGTTGCATGTCCATACTACAAGCCAAAGAACTCAAAAGTAGACATGGTGCCAGATTATTATATTCATGAGTCTGAAGAGTGGTTAGTATTCCCTCATGAGCTTTCAGGCTTAACGCCAGACGAAATCATCGAAGGAAAGTCTGATTTAGCTAATATTCACGACATACTTTTAGAAAAATAAGCATCATTTTTACAAAGTTATGAGTGTTCTTACACTCATAACTGCGCAAAACTTTCGACGTAGTCACTAAGCTTGTCGATATCTACCACTTGTAAGCCTTGAGTACTTCTCTTTACTAAGCCTTTTTCAACTAATTCTGTTACAACGCGTCTATAAGCTCTTTCGGTGGTGGCAAAGCGCTCAGCTTCTGCATTTACGGTAGGGTAGGCACGCAGTAATGTTGGGTTATTATTCTCAGCTCTTAATAAGCAATCTTTAGCTATGTTGTAGCTAAGTGGTAATAGCAGCTTATCTAAATTTATTTTTTGGTTTTCTTGGAATTTAGCAGCGATTGTTTGCGCTGTGTATAAGCTTAGCTCTGGTTTTTCTAATAGTAGTGCACGCCAATGTTTAAGCTCAATTAGGTTATAACTTACATCACTAAAGCACGTTACTGTGTAAATACAGGGATAATTATTCAGTGCTTCAATCTCACCAATCAGGGTGTTATTACAGTCAAGTTGACCTAAAAGAAGGCGTCGGCCGTTACCCACGTCATAGCTGAATGACACCGTGCCGCTTCTAACTAATACGAGTTTTGATAAAGGTTGATCCTGATGGATCAGCACTTCTTTTTTAGCTTGTTGAAAACTGCTGCCAGCAAATGTCAGTAATTGGTCAACAAGATAGCTTGAAAAATGATATTGAAACATTAACGCCGCTCTTCGGACAATTGTCCTATTTATTACATCTTAATGACGTTAGCATTAAGATTCTAAGAATTTACGCTAACTTGCTAGTAAGGTGTTTCACGTTACTGATACCTTCATTTCCCGTGTAATGATTTTAAAGCCAAGATTTTTCTGCAGCTTTACAAGGTTTTTAGTAAGTTAGCTTTTTTATTTTATTGTCAAAGTAGCACTGAGTGCGTCAAAAAAAATGACAAGCTCCAATGCTAACCTAAAGCCTAGGAGAGAACAATTGAGTTGGGAATATTTAGGCTATTTAGCGTCAGCACTTTTGGTTGCTTCTTTGACAATGAGCGATGTTGTTAAGCTACGTTGGCTTAACCTAGCAGGATGTATTGCATTTACCTTCTACGGGCTGGCAATTGGTGCTGTTCCTGTGGCCTTTACCAATGCTTTACTAGCATTTGTGAATATTTACCACATCATAAAATTAAAGCGTCAGCAAAAAGCTGACGCTAAGTAACACTCAGTAATACTAATCTTCTTTTTTATACTTAAGCTGGCCCGCAATCCAAGTTTGTGTCACGTTTATATCGTGGATCTCTGAGACTGGCGCTTTGTAATAGTCTTTATCAATCAAGATAAAGTCAGCCCACTTTCCTTGCTCTAAACTGCCAAGTTTAAACTCTTGATGTGCAGCATATGCACCACCTAAAGTAAAAGCACGTAAAGCTTCATCACGCGATAGTAGCTCTTGTGGTCGCCAGCCGCCTTCTGGCAGCTGATTATGATCCATGCGAGTAATGGCTGAATATAAGCCGTCAAACGGATCAGCAAGCTCTACTGGAAAATCAGAACCCGCCGCAATCACTGAGCCTTGCGCTAAAAAGGTTTTCCAAGCGTAAGCCCCTTCAAGTTGTTTTTCAGTTAGACGTTGCTCTGCCATATGCATATCAGATGTTGCATGAACAGGCTGCATTGATGGAATGATTTTTAACGTTTTAAAACGAGGAATGTCTTCAGGAGTAACAATTTGTGCATGTTCAATTCGGTTACGAAGTAAAATTCCACCGGTTTTTTTAAACACATTTTCATAGGCATCTAGCACTACGTGATTGGCTTTATCACCAATTGCATGGGTGTTAGCACTAAAGCCATGGGTAAAGCTTAAGTTGAATAGTTGCTCAAGCTTTTCTTGGGTTTCAAGCATTAAGCCATGGTGATTTTTTCGATCTGCGTATTCCTCTATTAGGGCTGCACCACGACTTCCTAGCGCACCATCAGCATACACTTTGACACTACGAATCGACAGCATGTCATTCATATCTTTATATCGGCCCGCTTTAAGCATTGTTTCTAGCTGAGGATCAGCAGCACTTAGCATGGCTACTATTCTAACGGGAAGGGTGCTTTGTTCAGAGCGCTGCTTATACACTTGCCAGGTATCATAATCGATACCGGCATCATGGGTTGATGTAATCCCTAAACTAAGTAGATGTTTACCTGCATTATCTAATGCAGTATTAATGCTGGCATGGCTTGCTTTTGGTACATGCTGAGTAATAAGCGTTTCGGCTTTATCAATGAATACCCCTGAAGGTAAACCAGAATCCAGTTTTATAATTTCACCACCGGCAGGAGAGCGAGTTTCTTTGGTGATACCTGCAAGCTCCATTGCTTTTGAATTTACCCACACAGCATGGCCATCAACTCGAGAAAGCACTACGGGTTTATCTTTTAAATACTTGTCTAAATCAGCAGCATTTGGGAACTGTCCACCAGGCCACTGCTCTTGGTTCCAACCTCGACCAATGATCCAGCCTTGTTTATCTTTAGCAAACTCAGCTAGCATTTTGCCAACTTCATCTGCCGAGCGAGTACTTCTAACATCAAGTTGTGAAAGGTTATTACCTAAACCAATCACATGGCCATGGGCATCAATCAAACCAGGCAATAACGTGGCTTGTTGGCCATCAATCGTGGTGGCATCAGGAAAGCTTTTTTTGATTGAATCATTACCGGTTTTTACAACTTTACCGTCTTTAAAAACCAGTGTTGAAAAGTGTTGAGTTTCACCTTTGTAGGTTGGTGTGTAACCATTTACATTGTAAATTACTGTGGTATTGGCAAAACAACTTATCGAAGCTGTTGCCAGTAAGCTGATGATGAGTTTCATAATCTTCTAATAGTTTTTATTGAATTATGAAAACATTATCAGAGTTGCAGTAAACTGCAACTCAGCAGCAATTAAATAATCAAATAGACATTTTTATTTACTTGCGTAGACCTTAAATTCACTCAGCGATAATTTATTATCTTTATCGCTGTCGTAATTTTTAAAACGTGACCATAGAGCAGGATCTCTTGCAGACTCTGAGCGAGTAAGGTAGCCATCGTCATTACGGTCAAGTTGTTTAAATTTTTCACCAATACTATCTGCAGCAAAACCCAATGTGCTAAATCCACAACATAAAATTAGGCTGGCAAAGGTTAATTTTGACATTACTTTAACTCTTGTTTGTTAAATAGTGTTTAAATTCTAGGAGCGAAATTTGTTGATCCTTATCTGTATCCCACTCTGCCATGCGTTTTTGCAAGTGTGGTTGGGATGACAGTTCTTGCAAAGACAAAAAGCCATTTTTGTCTTTATCTAGGTGATCAAATCTTTGTTTTACATCCAATGCTAAGCTATTGAAGCTTATTGTAATTAAGGTACATGAAGCAAGCCAGAAAATTCTCATAATTACACTCCTTTATAAATAAAAGTGCTTGCCATAATTTAACTCCCATAATTTAAATCCGTTTACACATTCCCTCTGGGATTATGGCAAGCACTTTAAGCCGTTAAGGTTTGAATTTTTCAAACTCTTGTTCAGACAAAACTTGATCGCCGTTTTCATCTAGGTCGGCAAATTGCTTAAGTAAGTTATCGTGCTTAGTCGCTTCAGCTAAAGAAATCTCACCGTCGGCGTTTGTATCAAATTTAGCAAATCGAACATCCATTTGTGATGCTAAAACGGTAGCGCTGATAACCAAAAACATGAGTGAAAACGCTGCTAAAAGTTGTTTCATTACAATCTCCTATTGAATAAACGACTGAAACTCAGAAAATGAAATTTGACCATCTTGGTTACTATCTATTTGAGTAAAGTTGCTATGTAATAATGCATCTTCAGATGCCTCTGCTTCACTCAAAAAGCCGTTACTGTCTTTATCTAGCTCGTTAAAAGTCGTTTGCAGATCGAATGCATAACAGTCTACCGTAACTAGGTTTATCAACACTGCGGCTGAAATGGCCGTAATCTTCATTTTGTGTCCTAAATGACTAATTTACTTTGTAGTTATCAAAATTGGTGCCAGTTTTTAAATGTGTTAATTATCAGTGGGTTATATCTTTTGTGAGGTTTTTAATGCGAAATAGTTACAGAGTATTGTGTCTTTTTTGCAACGCTTTTTAGGCGACTAAGCTTTATTCACCTTGTTTCAATGAGTTAGCGTGTTGCTAAATAGCAACTATGTATCAGTTTTTGGGTAAAAGTCAGTACTTTTTAAGGTCGGATTCAGCGAGTGTCTAAGTTTATTCACTAATAATCAGCATCAGCAATTATGTTGAGAGTGAATATGCAAAATAAAGTAGCGATAAAAATGAAACAGTTAGTCAACTGGCGGCCTAGTCTCATTGGTCAGTTCGTTTGTAGTATTTTGCTGTCTTTACTGCCGTTATCTTTAGTGGTGATTTTGTTTTTAAATGCCCTTAATAAGCAGCTTGCGCTGACCCAAGAAATCGTCGGTGACAATTACGAACTTACCAAAGCATTCAATAACCTTAAACAAGACTTAAATAGTTTAGAAAGGGCGACTCGACAAAATTGGGTGCTTAAGAGTGAATCTCTCGATAGCCTGATTGCTAACAAGTGGCAATCTTCTTTGCAAAGTGTTGATGAGCTTATTTTTTTGAGCCCTACAGCTGATTATGTGTCGCAGTGGCGTCAGCTTGCTGAGGTATTACAATTTGCAGAGCAGCATTTGCTAGTTGAACAAAAGCAAGATGGTGAGCTGTTTGCTCCTGCTAGCAAGCTTATCAGTGAACAAACAAACTGGCTTAAAGAGCAAAATGAATTACGGATCACAAAAAACCAACAGCAATTAAAAGCATTACAAGCTTCATTTATTAATTGGTTAATAGCATTAATTCCACTCACGCTATTGGTAGGTGGTGGATTTCTATGGCGGATCAGCGGACGCCTACGAGAGCTTACCAATGTTATTGATAAATTAGGGCAAGGGCACTGGCAGCAAAAAATTCATGTCCGTGGTTCTTCAGAGTTAGTTGAATTAGGCAATAAACTTGAATGGGTACAAGCACAGTTACATATGCTTGAGCAGCAAAAAGATACTTTTTTGCGTCATGTGACACATGAGTTGAAAACCCCCCTAGCTTCTATGGTTGAAGGCACAGATTTACTTGCAGATGAAATTGTTGGCCCAATCAATAGCGAGCAACAAGCAGTCCTTGAGCTAATAACACAAAGTATGGTGCGACTTAGAGTCATGATTGAAAGCTTATTGAGTTACAACGCTATCCGCACTAGTAAGCAAAGCCTGAGCGAGCTTAATTTTAACGTGATGATGAATAAAATTGAGCGTCATTTTGAGCACCGATTATCTGCGCGTGACTTATCCATTGTTTGGGTTAACGAGTTACCAAATAAAGCCTTGTTTATATCAATAGAACTACTTGAAATGGTGCTTATTCAGCTGACCTCAAATGCGTTAAAGTTTTCGCCAGAACATGAGTCAGTGATAATCAAGGCAAGCTTAAAGCAGGGGCAATTAATTTTGAGTGTAAGCGACTTAGGCGAAGGCATTGATGATACTGAAAAAGCCGCTGTGTTCGGGGCTTTTTACCAAGGCAAGAATGCAAAACAACATACTGAAATGAGCAGCGGACTGGGGTTAACCATAGTCAAAGAAACCGTAGAGCAATTAAACGGTAAGCTCTCTATTACTGATAATGACCCTCAAGGGTGTGTATTTACAGCCATTTTACCAATTCAATTAACCCAAGGAGTTAACTGATATGGGCTTAGCTAATAAAGCCAGTTTTATGCTTGTTATAGGCACGTTTTTTATAACTGGGTGCACGCTCACGCAAAAGAATGTTGAGCCAGAACAAGTAGAGCCGAAAGCAGAGGTTAAACCTGATGGGCAACCTAACCCTAAACCTCGACCAAAAAGTGAGCCTTTGTATCCGTCCGCAAGTACCGTTATTGCATGGCATGCTGCCAAGTGTGGTGGCTTTAAAGCAAAATCTGACAAAGTAAATTATGTTGGTGAAAATGAACTAAAACGTCTTTTTGAGTCGATATGTTTATTCGCTGCTTCAGAACCTGAAAAGGCCCTTAACCTGCTTGATAAAAGCGACCGTGCTTATTATTGGCCAGATGATATTAAGCAGTATCTTTGGCTACAAAAGCAATATTTACAGCAAAGTTTAGCGGCAAAACAAGCAAAGCAAGCGCTGAGTGATGAAATGGAAAAAACCTTATCGTCGCTTGCGACTATCGAACAACAACTTCTGCTACGTGAAGAAACCAAGGAGCAGTAACCATGAATGAAGTAACAAAACCACGAGTTCTATTAGTTGATGACGATGCTAGTTTATTAAAGTTATTGGCGATTAGAATTGAGTCTAAAGGCTACTTGGTAAGTACTGTTGAAAGTGGCATTGAGGCATTACAAGCGCTAAAAAGCCAAACCTATGATGCGGTGATCACTGACTTAAGAATGGATGAAATGGACGGCATGGCCCTGCATCGCCAGCTGCAAAGTCGTTATCCTTCGATGCCGGTGATTATGATGACAGCGCATGGTTCGATTCCTGATGCAGTTGAAGCAACTAAACAAGGTATATTTGCGTTTATTACCAAGCCGGTTGATAAAGATGAGCTGTTCGACAGCCTTGCTAAAGCTATCGAGATCCATGGTGTACATGGTGATGAAACACCGACACAAACAAATATTGTCACCCGCAGCGGCGCGATGTTGCATTTACTTGAGCAAGTTAAATTGCTTGGCCCAACGCAAGTGAATGTGTTGATTTCCGGTGCTAGCGGAACAGGTAAAGAGCTGCTAGCACAAGCGATACATCAACATAGCCATGTTAGTGAAGGGCCATTTGTTGCTATTAACTGCGGCGCTGTGCCGGGGGAGCTTTTAGAGTCTGAATTGTTTGGTCATAAAAAAGGCGCGTTTACAGGCGCGGTAAAAGACCACCAAGGTTTGTTTCAACAAGCCCAAGGTGGTACCCTTTTTCTAGACGAAATAGGTGATATGCCGCTAAATTTACAAGTAAAGCTGCTAAGGGTTTTACAAGAGAAAACCATTCGCCCTGTGGGCTTTCAAGAAGAAATCCCAATTGATGTGAGGGTGGTGTCAGCGACTCACAAGAACCTCCCTGAGGCAATCAGCAACCAGCAATTCCGTGAAGATTTATATTACCGATTAAATGTGGTGAACTTAAAACTCCCTCCGCTTTGTGAGCGCAGAGAAGATATTAGTTTGCTAGCACAGCATTTTGCAGGTTTAATTGCTAAACGTATGGGACAAGAGCAAAAGCAATTTGCTAATGATGCGATGCATGCCTTGGTTCGCTATGACTGGCCGGGTAATATTCGTCAATTACAGAATGTGATAGAGCAGGTAGTAGCCCTAACACCCGGTAAAGTGATTGCAGCTCAGCTCGTAGAAAGTGCATTAAACAGCAATGCTAGTATTGCTGAGCCGCTTTCTTTAAATGATGCAAAAAAAGAATTTGAGCGAGATTATTTAATTAATACGCTGAAAATGTCAGCGGGTAATGTTGCCGAAGCCGCTAAGCTTGCGAAACGTAATCGCTCAGATTTTTATAAATTAATTAAAAAGCACAATATTAATGTTGAAAGCTTAATATAAGGAAAAACATGGCACTTTTTTTAGTCTATTTGGGCGGTCGTATTCAAGGATGCCACATTGAAATGCACGATGTTAGATTTGTCGTAGGCGATAACATTGAACAAACCTATTCAAAGCTTAAAGCACAGTGGGTGGGTGATAAAAGCAAAGTACATATGGATAGCTACATGCAAATTCAGCATATCGATGGCTATCAGGTTGAAGTAGTTGATACTCAACATAGCCAAGCTGAAAAACTGTATTTTGTGAATTTAGGTGCCTACCGAGCAGATAGTCTTGCTGAGCAACATGATTTTGCCTTGTACGTTGCGAGTAGCAGTGAAGAAGCAAAGCAACGCGCTAAAGAGTCTTTATTAGCTGGAATGACTCATCTTCATAAAGATGATTTACACGATGTGGACGATTGTTTTGCGATTGATTTGCTTGATAGCAACTTATCAATCAAATTAACGCCAAGTGGGCAGGCACAAGCCATGAAGCCCGACTGGTTTGGTTATCATGTATTGTGATATCTATGCTCAATAATACTTAATTAAGCGAGTTGGTATTAACTATTCTTGGTTATCGTTTTTGCTGGCAACTTTAAAGGCGATAATTACTAATCCAAACAAGGCAAATGGAAGTGCAGCAAGTAAATACTCAACGGTATGACTGTCTTGATAGTTAGGCTGAAGTAGGAAGTGCCCTGCAACACAAAGCAGAATAGCCACGAATAAAACAGGCAGTAAAATCAGTTCTTTTTTAGGTGAGTGTTTTTTCATTACAGAATGCCATCTTTAGAAAGTGCGCCATTGTAATGATGTCAGCTTAGTCAGGTCAAATAAGTTGCTTTGTAGTTTGCTTTATATTGCGCTGTATCAACTTTTTTTGTGTCAGTTTTTACTGGCTGCTTTTTTGGAGCCGCTTGTTTATCTGTTACTTCATTATGGTTAAATAGCCCCATAATGAATTCAATCTCTTCACGTTGTAATCCAGATCGCATGATGCTCTCCAAAAATATTTTCCTTTTGTAATACAAATATTACGTTCTGTAATCTGAATTATTGGTGAATATAACGTCTCTAAACTGTAATCATATGTAACGCAAATGTGCTTATTTAATAGGCAGCTTCACAGTAAACACAACACCTGTGCCATCATCTAAATTTTCTGCCAATACCTTACCGTGATGGTAATCGCAAATAAGCCTTACAATGTAAAGACCTAAGCCTAAATGAGGCTGCTGCTGATGTTGTTGGCTCCTCACAGATACCATTGAGTCAAAAATGTGTTCAACTAAACCATCGGGTAACAAAGGCCCTTGGTTGCTAATCGTTAATAGCGCATGTTGATCTTGCTTGGTTAAGCTAACTGAAATTGTGCTTTGTGGGGTTTTAAATTCAAGTGCATTGTTGATAAGTTTATCGAGTAATTGGGCAATAAACTCTGGTGCTCCACTGACATTCAATGGTTCTTTATCAAGCGATAGAGTAAATAGGCTTTCACCATAGGTTATTTGATAGCCTTGCATACATCCAGTGATCACCTTGGTGAGATCAAACTCTTCTGTTTCGGCGTTTTGAATGCTTTGTTCTAGACGCGTCGCTTCACTCATGGTGGTAATAATTTTCCCTAATCGCTCAACCCCTTCACTGGCACGGTCTAAGTATTTTTGGCTGAGCTCAGATTGTGGCTGCATTTGTAAATTTTCAAGAGATGAACGAACAACAGCCACAGGTGTACGCAGCTCATGGGATAGCCGTGATGACATATTTTCTAAATAATCAGTATAACCACTTAAGCGACTAACAATATTGGCAAAGCTGCGAGAAAGGTCGCCAATTTCATCATTAGAGTCGGCATAGGTTATGTTGCCAGTGATCCGCCCTTGAGCATCAATGGCTTGTTCAGCATTATCACGTAAGCGGCGGATACGGCTGGAAATTCTTGAAGCAAAAAAGAACAGGGTCACAGTGCCAACAAGCATCACCGCTAAAATGACATTAAATAGCTTTTCTAGTGACTTGTTACGTAATGTACGCACGCCGTTGGTAGTTTCTTCTGCGATTACTGCACCAATTACTTTATCTTGGATCCAAATAGGGTAGGCCGCCGATAAAATAACGGCTTTGTTATCTGGGGTTAAGCGCCATGATGATGCGGGTTTTCCTTTTAAGGCACTCGCAATATGTGTGCCTTGCATCGCTGCTACGTCATGTAAGGTATCAATGAATTCATTCTCTGGGCGCGTCAGAATCTTATAGTACAGAGGGTGTAAGTAATCTTGCTCAAAACGTTGCCACCAGGTTGTTGCGGGCTCCTCTTTTAGGCCGTCTGCCCAAACACCATCGGCATGGTGAATTGAGCCTGATTGTGCAAGTACACGATGATGGTTATCGACCACCCAAATTCGACTGCCACTGTGGCCCATGCCTTTCAAAATACGGTTAATTTCTGGCGAAGGCACTAAAACAGAGCCGATATCATTGGGGTTTTGTAGGTTTGAGGTCGACATAAGCTGAGGCTCAACCTTGTCTTCATCCCAATCTTCAATCGCAAAACCAAGCTTATTACCTAGCATCGCAAGCGGAAAACGCAGCTCTATATTGTAACCCGTGTCGGTGCTTTTGAAATAGCCTTGAATTTTCGTGACAGGCTCTTGTGTTGTAGCATCAAAGGCATTAACCCAACCATCTTGGCGGGCGGCCACCACATAACTATTAAATTTACCTTCAGGTGTTTTTAACATGATCTGTAAGTGATCATTACGGGTAAAACTAAGCACATTTTTAGCACGATACACCAGTGAACTATCTGTGACTTTAAAAGCCGCATAAAGGAAGTTTTCGTATTTGCCTACCATGTGATCAAAACTTAGATCACTATCTTGATGATCGTTACTTAACCCCTGTAAGTAGCGCTTGTCATAATGCCAAAATAAACTTTGATAAGGTTGCCACTCCGACAATTTACCATCAAGTTGAATCGGGTTATTTAGGTTATAGGCATATAAATCTCGACCTTTTACAACTTGATCTAAAAAATTGGTTTGCGAGTCAAATAAAGCGGGCCGCTCATGTAATGCAGTTGCTAGCGCGCGGGTTGTACCAACTAAGGTTTTTTCTTGGCCTTGTCTTAAGAACTTTTCCATTTCCCAAACATATTCATAGCCAAGCCAAGGCAATAAAAACAAAAAGCAGGATAAGAAAATAAACTTTGTTCTAAGCCCAAAACGCAGCATTAAGCTTGCTCCCAGCGGTAACCCATACCGTACACTGTATCAATGCAGTCAAACGCATCATCTAAGGCAATAAACTTTTTACGAATGCGTTTTACGTGCGAGGTAATGGTGCTGTCATCAACATAAATTTTCGCATCACTCATTAATTCGTTACGGCTTTTTACATGGCCTGGGCGCTGTGCAAGTGAATGCACCATCCAAAATTCTGTCACAGTTAAATCAACCAGTTGCTCTTGCCAAAAAACCTG
Organism: Pseudoalteromonas apostichopi; assembly: GCF_030297135.1. NCBI lineage: Bacteria > Pseudomonadati > Pseudomonadota > Gammaproteobacteria > Alteromonadales > Pseudoalteromonadaceae > Pseudoalteromonas > Pseudoalteromonas apostichopi. Next base: position 922,316 of record NZ_AP028065.1, on the reverse strand, counting down.
CATGCGCTGGGTATCTAACTTTAATGGACCGCGATGCAAAAGAGCGGTTTGATCAGCTGGTTGGTCGAAGGCATCAAGGCGCCTAAACAATGCGCCAATGCGAGCAGCAAGATGTGCCATACTGATGTCTTTGGTTAAGTAATCGTCAGCTCCCATACGCAGGCCGCATACGGTATCAATTTCGCTATCACGGGCGGTTAAAAATATAATCGGTAAGGTTTTAGATAGACTGCGTAATGTTTGGCAAAGTAAAAAACCACCATCCACTTCATGGCCAAGGCCAATATCAACAATGGCTAAATCTGGTAAAGATTGACTAAATGCCAGTTCAGCACTAGCTCTGTCAGCAAAGCCTACAACTTGATAGCCCTGAGCACTGAGCATTTCTGTGTAGTTTTCGCGGATTGCTGTTTCATCTTCAACGATTGCTATTTTCTTCATTGTTAATACTTACTTAAATTCTTTCTATAGCGAACTATACCTAATTTTTTGCCTTGCGTACTGGCAAAAACGCGATTGCCATTTTTCTGCCACAATTGCTCAGCAGTTTGCCTTTTTTGATCCCTTTTATTGCCATTTCGACTTGTTTCAATAGCTCCATACCAAGTTCGCAACACCAACCAATGTTGCCAAGCAATTAAGTAGAAAAAGGATTAAAACATGAAAAAATTAATTATTGCCGCTGTCATCACATCAGCTCTAACTGCAACCCCTTTTGCAGAAGCTGCGAGTAAAACAAAACAAGAGACACCGAAAGAAACGGCCATTGGCCTAGGTGCTGGTGCAGTTGTAGGTGGCATAGTAGGAGGCCCAGTTGGCGCATTTATTGGCGCGTTTGCTGGTGGCTTAATTGGCGAAAAAGAAGCGGCAGAAAACACCATTGATGAGCAAGCCCACGCATTAGTTTTAATGAAAGAGCAAACCGCAGATTACCAACAAGTGATTGCTGATAATGAAGCCCTTAGTGAGCAACTTGAATTATTAGCTGATGAAAAAGAGCAGTTACTACAAGCCCAATTAAACACCTTACTGGCTATGACGGTACAGTTTAAAACCGGCTCTAGCGAAATAGCTCCGCACTTTGCTAATCAACTCGACAAAGTCGCGCAGTTACTCATAGCCCAGCCAAATCTTGCTATCGATTTAAGTGGTTTTGCTGATCAGCGCGGTGATGAGCTAGCTAATTTAATGCTCTCGAAACAGCGTGTAAATGCAGTGCAAAGTTATTTGATTAAGCAAGGCGTGCCTCATACCCGTTTAACCGCAACCGCCTTTGGTGAGCAGCAAAGTGTCGCTGATTCAAATAACTACGAAGACAACGTGTTTGATCGCCGCGTAACCTTAACGACACGCCCTGTGGCACAAAGTCGTTTACGCACAGCGCAAAGTAACCACTAATTCATCTGTCGATGGAGTGACATAATATGTTGAGTAACCGTACCAAAAGGCTTCTTTTTGGGAGCCTTTTTATCCTCTTATTAGGCTATGCCGTTAATCCAGCATTTGCTGAAAATGCCAGTGCCGAACTGCGTTTTTATGATGACTCAAATAGCCAAGTGTCGTCGGGTTTATTAGTGAAAAACGATGTCACTATGACGCTCACCGGGCTTATTAATCATGTTGTTGTTAAACAGCGTTATCAAAACCCGCACCCATTTTCGGTAAATGCCCGGTATGTGTTTCCGTTGCCTGATGAAAGTGCTGTTCATGCCATGCAAATGCAAATTGGTGAGCGTATTATCACAGGCAATATTGCCCTTAAGCAGCAGGCTGAACAGCAATTTGAGCAAGCTCAAAAGCAGGGTAAACGTGCCGCTTTAGTGCGTCAGCAACGTGCTAATATTTTCTCTACCGATGTGGCAAACCTTGGAGCTGGTGAAGAAATTGAAATCACCTTGCAATATCAGGAGATCATCGGTTTTCGTGATGGTGTATTTTCATTGCGTTTTCCTACAGCGATTACACCGCGTTACGAACCTTTGACGGCAGCGCTTCAGCAAACAGTTAATACAGAGAAAAAGTTTGAGCCAACAACTGACACAGAGCAAGTGGCATCAGCTTGGTTAAAACCTGTTTTTTACCGTGCGAAAAGCCAAGAGTCTGATGCGAGCTTAAACCTTGTTATCTCGATGGATATTGGCCTTGAACTGAGTGATATCAGCGCTAATTTAGCGGGCATGCAAATCGATAATCCAAGCTTTGGTCAGTACCAATTATCACTTAATCGTGATGTTCCAATGGATAGAGACTTTGAGCTCGAATTTAAACCCCTTGATAAAGCCCATTCACAAGCTGCATTTTTTACCGAAACAGTAGCAGGGCAAGAATATGGCTTACTGATGTTAGTGCCGCCAAGCGATCACTTTACCTCGCAGGCACGCCTTTCGCGTGAAATGGTGTTTGTTATTGATACCTCTGGCTCAATGCATGGTCAATCTATGGAACAGGCCAAACAAGCCCTGTTCTATGCCTTATCGTTATTAGATGAAAATGACAGTTTTAACATTATAGGTTTTGATGACGAAGTGTCGGTATTAAGTGATACACCTATGATTGCCAATGATTTTAACATCCGCCGCGCAGAGCGCTTTATTTATGGTTTACAAGCAGATGGTGGCACCGAAATAGCAAAAGCACTGACTCAGGTACTTGATGGTAAACAGCATGATGGTTTTGTACGCCAAGTGGTGTTTTTAACAGATGGCAGTGTTGGTAATGAAACGCAGCTATTTAAGCAAATTCAAACGGGTTTAGGTGACAGTAGGCTCTTTACTGTCGGTATCGGCAGCGCACCTAATAGCTTTTTTATGACTAGGGCTGCCGATATTGGCCGTGGTACTTTCACTTTTATTAGTAGTACCAGTCAAGTACAGCCAAAAATGCAACTGCTTTTTAATAAGCTGGCACACCCCGCTGTTACAAAGCTTGCTCTTGAAGGCGATAAAGGTGCACTTGAATATTGGCCATCGCCGTTACCGGACCTGTATTTTTCTGAGCCTGTTTTGGTTGCAGTAAAGCTTGATGGCAGTCAGCACTTAACGTTAAAGGGGCAAACAAATTCAGGGCCAATGACTATTAATTTAGCAACGAATAATGCCGCAAGCGGTGAAGGTATAGCAAGGCTTTGGGCAAGACAAAAAATTAAGTCTCTGCTGCTATATAACGAAAAACAGGCGGTACGCGCAGAAGTCGAAACATTGGCACTTCAGCATCATTTACTCAGCCCTTTTACAGCTTTTATTGCGGTTGATAACTATGCGGGTAATGAGATTGCAGAGCGTTCAATGCAAGTACGAAACAAACTACCGAACGGCATGACACTTCCGCAAACCGACGGACAAAGCCGGGTGTTTATGCTACTGGGGTTGATGTTGATTGCATCCTCGTGGTTATGGCAATGGCGACGCTAAAAAAAGCGCTGCCAGTTTGCTGCGCATTACTAGGTATCGCATTGTTTGCTAATGGGGGATATATGCAGGCGAAGGCTTGGCTTGCTCAGGTGTTAATTGAGTCGGCTTGGCAGCAAGCTTTGCTGAGTCCTTATGAGCAAGTAAGGCCATGGTTTTACGCCGATGGTTATGTCACCGCACACATAAATTGGCCAAGTCAGCAGCAAGAATTGACAGTACTTGCTGGTGCATCGGGGCGAAACCTCGCGTTTGCCCCCGGGCACTTTTTGCCAAGCGGTGAACTTGGCAGCTCAAAAGGGGTGTTAATAGCTGGCCATAACGACACCCACTTTGCATTTTTAAAAAATGTTATAGTGGGTGAGCAGTTCAGTGTGCAATTGCAAAATGGCCAGATTGAACACTATCAAGTTCGCAGCATAGATATTATTCATCAAAGCGAACAGGACTTTTTAGCTCAATCAGGCCTTTATTTATTAACCTGTTACCCTTTTGACTCGTTAGCTTCTGGAACTGAGTTTAGGCTACTGGTGTCGGCTGATAAATTATCGTCTACGTCAACTTTGAGTTCTTGATGGCGCTGACTAACAATAACACCGGCGAATACTACCGCAATACTCACCCATTGCCATACGGTTAGTACTTCGCCTAGTAGAATGGCTGACAAAATTAACGCAAAAATTGGAATCAGGTTTGAGTAAGCGGCAGCGGTTAACACCGACACCTTACTGATGGCGTAATTGTACATGCCATAGCCACCTAAAGTGACACAAGAACCTAAATATAAAATGCTCAGTAGGGCACTTAAATCGTGCTGATTTTCGCTTGGTAATTCGATAAAAAATAAAAAAGGCGCAAAGAACAAGCTACCACTAAACCCTTGAATTGCTATTAAGGTCAGCGGTGAGTAACGCGCTACTAAGTGTTTTACACTCACGGTATAAAATGCGGCGCATACCATCGCCATCAGCTCTAAAAAGTTACCAAGCAGTGGATTAGGGGCTTGTTCAGTACTTGGTGATAATAGCGTTAATAAAATACTGCCACCAATACACAAGGTAAAACCAACGACGATGGCTTTACTGATGTACTCTTTTAATATTAAGAACGCCAAAATAGCGACAATAATTGGCAAGCAAGAGACAATTACCCCTGCTTGCGATGCAGAAGTGTATTCTAGTGCATGGCCCTCAAATAAATAATAAAAGCAAGGCTCAGCTAGTGACATACCAATTAAGTACTTCCAGTCACCTTTTTTAAACTCAAAACGGATTATGTAGCGCCATAAACATAAGCTAATCAATAACGTGGTTAGCATTCTTAAAAAAATGACTAACACAGGATCATAAATATTGATTGCGTGCTTTAAAGCAATGTAGGAGCTGCCCCATAAAAAGGTCGCGATAATTAAGCATAAACTGGCTGGCATAGGTGTCGCTATTGAGTAAAAAAACGAGAACGCGATCCTAGCATGAATTTATTTAACTTGTTCAAAAACTGTTAGCTGGTATATATATACCCAAACTACCTCAATATGCAGAATATAAGAATCAAATGCAAAGACCACACGTCGTTGTTGTAAAGCTGGGCACAAGTGTGCTGACAGGCGGTACCGACAAATTAGATAAAGCGCACATGGTTGAACTTGTTCGCCAATGTTGCGAATTAAAAAAACAGGGTTATCAGGTTGTTTTAGTATCAAGCGGCGCGGTTGCTGCAGGTCGTGAGCAACTAATTACCCCCTGTGGTCGTTCTTTGATTGAAAAACAAATGCTTGCTGCTATCGGCCAAGGCCAGCTTATTCATATATGGCAAAGTCTGTTCGCTTTGTATGGGGTGAATGTTGGGCAAATGTTACTTACACGTGCAGATGTAGAAGACCGTGAACGTTACTTAAATGCCCGCGATACCTTAAATGCGCTACTTGCACATAATGTGGTGCCAATTATTAACGAGAACGACGCCGTGGCAACCGCCGAGATTAAAGTGGGTGATAACGATAACCTATCAGCCTTAGTGGCAATTTTAGCGAATGCAGAAAAGCTTTTACTCTTAACTGACCAAGAAGGCTTATTTACAGGCGATCCTCGCTCTGATGCTAATGCAACGCTCATTAATGAAGTTGAGCACATTAACGATGAGCTAAGAGAACTCGCTGGTGGAAGTGGCACCACCCTAGGTACCGGTGGTATGGCTACCAAACTGCAAGCTGCCGATATTGCACGTCGCGCTGGTGTAGAAGTAATTATCGCCAAAGGCGCGGGTAAAAATGTGATTCTAAATTGCATGGCCGATGAGCTCCCAGGCACACGCTTTTTAAAACTAAAGGCACCAAAAGATGGCCGTAAAAAATGGCTACTTGCAGGGCCAAAAAGTACGGGCCAGTTGGTAATAGACGATGGAGCGATCGTTGCGCTTAAAGAGCGTGGCGCAAGTTTGTTAGCGAAAGGAGTCAAAACTGTACGTGGCTGTTTTGAGCGCGGTGATTTTATTGACGTCGTGTCGAGTCAGGGGCAATACATTGCTAAAGGACTTGTAAACTTTAACCATCAAGAAATTGATCAAATTAAAGGTTGTCATTCATCGCAAATTACTGAGCTGCTTACATTTGCATCAAGCAGTGAAGTAATTCACCGAGATGATATGATTTTGTTATAGTTTTTTAGTAAATCTGATAAAGTTAACTAAACTAAAGTGAGAAACAGCTTTTGAGGCTTTAATAGATGGCAGCTAACCCTTGCGGACATGACTGGGTTGTAGATATTACGCAGCAAGAAGATGAGTTAGGGTTGGATCGGGCACTAATTAATGCCGTGACTGAGTTAGAAGGATTCTCTCGCTTTGCTATCTATATCAATAAGTTCTTTAAACCAGGCCTTCCAGCACGACTTTTAAATAGAGATTCTGTTATCGAAGAGCTCAGCGAACATGAAGTCAATGAGCTCATCGAAAAAGTCAGCCGTAATAAAATTCGTATTAGCCGTAACTATGGGTATGTTTCTACCTATGTGCCTATTTATTTCATGGGTAACGTTATTGGTGTGTTAGTAATTGAGTCAGAGAAAGAGCTTTCAGAGCGTGTAAGTATGTTAGCTATTTACATGCTTAATATATATGCCAATCAGGTATCTTTGCTTTATAAATCTCAATTAGATCCTTTAACTGAACTGCTTAACAGACAGACCTTTGATAAAAAAGTAATTGAAATAGCTTCAGAAGCCTCATTGCATACCAAGGAGCTTGACTCTAAGTATCGTCATTGGTATCTGGCTATAGTCGATATTGATTACTTTAAACGTGTGAATGATAATTATGGCCACGTTATTGGTGATGAAGTTATCTTGTTAGTGGCACAACTATTAAAAAATAACTTTCGCATTGAAGATTACGTTTTTCGTTATGGCGGTGAAGAATTTGCCGTGTTATTTCAAGCAAGTGACGAGTTAGATGCACGAAATGCTCTTAACCGTTTTCGAGGTTGTGTTGCAGAATACCCATTTCCTCAGGTTGGTAATTTAACTGTGAGTAGTGGTTTTATGCCGGTTTACGAGTTTGAAATGGTTGCAAGCCTTGTACAAAAAGCCGATCAAGCCCTATACCATTCTAAAAATAGTGGACGAAATTGCGTTACTGCTTATTCCGAATTAGATATCCAACAAAGCCAACCTCTAGATGATGATTCAATAGAGTTGTTTTAAGGTGTTGCAGCGCGCTTTGCTGTGTTAAAATTGCCCACTATTTTTAGAACCCTATGAGAAGGTGAGATGAAGTTCGTTCGTTGGTTATTAGGCCGCATCATTTTGTTTTTTGATTTTGTATTCACACCACGTAGTAAAAAGCGTCCGGCAGCTGAGCAAGCGGCGCTTGATTCAGTAACATCACAATTTAAGCTATATCAATTTAAGGCCTGCCCATTTTGCGTGAAAGTACGTCGTGCTATTAAACGCCAAGGTCTATCAGTTGAAACCCGTGATGCAAAAGGTAACGAGCAGTTTCGCCAAGAGCTTTTAGAGCAGGGCGGAAAAGTTAAAGTACCATGTTTACGTATTGAAGAAAACGGCCAAGTAACTTGGTTGTATGAATCAAACGATATCATTGCTTATTTAGATAAAGTCGCTGCATAAGGCGGCTTTTCACTTCGATTATAGTCCGTGCTGTGCTAGCATTTGGGCAAATTTTTAATTGTCTTTTGAGAGATATTACCATGACAATTCGCACCCGTGTTGCTCCGTCACCAACTGGCGACCCGCACCTAGGTACTGCATACATCGCATTATTTAATTACTGTTTTGCTAAGCAGCAAGGCGGTGAGTTTGTGCTACGTATTGAAGATACAGACCAAGTTCGTAGTACACCAGAATCAGAGCAAGCTATTATGGATAGCTTAAAATGGTTAGGCTTGAACTGGGATCACGGTCCAGATGTAGGCGGTGAGTTTGGTCCATACCGTCAATCTGAGCGTAGCGATTTATATAAGAAATTTGCGCATCAGCTAGTTGAGCAAGGTAAAGCATTTTACTGTTTTGCAACGAGCGAAGAACTTGACCAAATGCGTGAAGAGCAAATGGCAGAAGGCCTACGCCCAAAATACGACGGTCGTGGTTTAAATCTTTCTGAAGATGAAATTAAAGCGAATCTTGAAGCTGGTAAACCTTACGTAATACGTATGAAGATCCCAAGCGAGGGTACGTTTAAGTTTAACGATTATCTGCGTGGCGAGATTGAGATCCCATGGGAAAATGTAGACATGCAAGTGCTACTTAAAGCTGATGGTTTCCCAACTTACTTCCTTGCAAACGTTGTTGATGATCACCACATGCAAATTAGCCATATTTTCCGTGGTGAAGAATGGATCAACTCAGCGCCTAAGCTATTAAAATTATATGAAGATTTTGGTTGGGAAGCGCCTGTATTAGGTCACTTACCGTTACTTCGTAACCCAGATAAATCAAAGTTATCTAAGCGTAAAAACCCAACTTCAATCAATTACTACAAAGAAATGGGGTACCTACCAGAGGCACTATTAAACTATTTAGGCCGTATGGGTTGGTCAATGCCAGACGAGCGTGAAAAGTTCACGTTAGCAGAGATGATTGAACACTTTGATATGAAACGAGTGTCGCTTGGTGGTCCTATCTTTGATATTGATAAGTTAAGCTGGTTAAACGGTATGTGGATCCGTGAAAACTTATCTGATGCAGAATTAATGCAACGTTTTGTTGATTGGAAATTTAATTCAGAGCTATTCGCGAAAGTATTGCCAGAAGCAAAAACGCGTATTAATACGCTTTCTGACATGGTTGATCTTGCCGGTCACTTTGTGGGTGGTATTCCAAGCTATGATCCTGCACTATTAACAGCAGGTAAAGCTGATGAAGACGTAATCCGTCAAGCATTACAGTTCTTCATCTGGCAATTAGAAGGCTTACGCAGTTGGGAAAAACCAGCGATTTTTGCAATCGCAAAAGAAGTGGCGACTTTCCATGAACTGAAGATTAAAGACTTTCTTGAGCCAATTTTTGTGGCTATCACAGGTAAGACTTCATCAACATCAGTACTTGATGCAATGGAAATTTTAGGCTCAGATCTTTCGCGTGCTCGTTTACGTGTTGCATTAGCACACTTAGGTGTGTCTAAAAAGCAAGCGAAAAAAATTGAGCGTGCATACCGCGATTATCCACAAGCTTAATCGTACAATTAGTTGCAAAAACCGAGCTTATGCTCGGTTTTTTGTTTTTGAAATCAAGCTAATTCACACTTTTAACAACATGCTTAATTAAGAGGTCTATTTTAAGGCAAGAACCCCTTATCAGTAACAAGAAAATAGTTGTTGATTACTCAACCCTCCTTCGTTTTTATAAAACTATTCGCGTGCAGCTTTCCTATAACATTCAATAGGAATGGGGTTTTTAAAAATATTTTTCCCTCTACAAAGTAACTTCAATGTTAACAGTGTGTACAAAACGCTACACGAATTTGCAACAGTTTTAAAACACCCTGTGGTTATATTGTAGTCGCAAGCAGTGAAATGGATGTTCACAGAGCTTGAATAATTACTCTAACTAACTATCCAGGGGATACTTATGCAAGTCAAAACACTTTCGATCGCTGTCGCTGCAGCTCTCTATAGTGCCAGTGCTGCACACGCAGTGGGTGTTGATAACAATCTAGTCAAACACCAATTAAAAGCACCTAATATTACATTTGAAGAAGTAAAAGCGTTTAGCAAAGAGCTTAGTCAAGGTAACTCTTCAAGCATGTTGCAAAACGATGGTCTTAATGTTCAGCTAAACAGCAAAGCTAATAAATTTAAAGAAGAAGGCATTGATGGCGAACATATTTACATCATTCGTTTACGTGATAATGCTGTTGCCCTAGAAGCACGCGATTTAACCTCGCCATTATCACAATCACTTCAAGCACAAGGCGTTTCAAAAGTATTCGAAAAAGGTCAAGCGGCAGTCTCTGCCGTAACTGATTATCAAAATAAATTGCTTTCAAAACAACGCACTGTAATGCAAAGCGTCACAGCCGTGACAGGCCGTACAGAGATGCGTCGTCAATTCACTAAAGCATTAAATGGTTTCTCTGTAAAAATGACAGAGCAAGAAGCAATGCGCGTTGCTGAGCTTGGTGCGGTTGTTTCTGTGATGCGCTCTAAGAACTATGACTTGCTTTCAGATGAAGGTCCTAAGCACATTGGCGCAGATCAAGTTTGGGATGGTTCAAGCGTTCCAAGTGGCATCAAGGGCAAAGGTGAAGGTCAAATCGTTGGTATCATCGATACAGGTATTAACTCAGATCATCCATCATTTGCGGCCGTTGGCGGTGATGGTTACGAACATGAAAACCCATTTGGTGCGGGCGTTTATGTAGGTGACTGTGTTGAAGAACCTGAAGAAATTCAATGTAATAATAAATTAATCGGTGTGCGTTCTTATGATGTGATCACTGATTCGTTTGATGCCATGATCCCTGGTTGGCCAGCAATTGGTGAAGATTATCAAGGTCACGGTTCGCATGTTGCATCAACTGCTGCTGGTAACGTGGTTAAGAACGTACCATTTATGCTTCCAAGCTACGGTGAAAATACCGATGGTAATATTTTAAAAGAAGACCTTTTCCCTGAAATCTCAGGTGTGGCACCGCACGCAAATATTATTGCTTATCAAGTATGTTACCCATCAAGTGATGAATACGTTGGCTGTCCCGGCGAGGCACTTGTTGCAGGTATTGAAGATGCGATATCGGATGGTGTTGATGTAATCAACTTCTCAATCGGCGGTGCAGATTCAAATGTTTGGGCAGATCCAGTGCAACTAGCATTCTTAGCAGCACGAGAAGCGGGTATCAACGTTGCAGCTGCGGCTGGTAACAGTGGTCAAGCTTGTGGTTCATCAGAATGTTTTGGTTATCTTGATAACTCTTCACCTTGGCTTGCACAAGTTGCTGCAACAACTCATGGTCGTACTGTCGCTGTTGAAACTGCGGTAGAGTTTGCAGGCTTTGCGGACGAAACTTTAGGTTCAGAAGTACCAAGCTGGTCAGAAATGGGGCTTGTTGGGGGATCAATCAACAGTGAAGAAATTACTGGTGTGGTTGTTTGGGCTAAAGATTACGAAGACGTAAATGGCTATAAAGATTACAACGGTTACTGTACTGCAGATTACCCAGAAAATACTTTTAACTTCTACAAAGATGGTACTGAAATCGCAGGTGCGGCCGATGGTAGCACGAATGTTATTGTTATCTGTCAGCGCCATGATGCCAATGACCCAGAAGCTAACGCGCGAACCGCAAAAGTAGATCATGTTAAAGCAGGCGGTGCAGATGGTTTTATCCTGTTTAACCGTGACCGTGATCAAGGTACTGTTCCTCAAAGCTATTCATTACCAGGTGTTCACTTTACATATGATCAATGGAATGGAGTATACCCAGAAGATGGTTTAGAAGACTGGGTAGATAGCTATTCAGAGAAAGGCCACATGGTTACTATTAAACCAACCGTAATTGAGCGTCGTGTGGATGCTGAAGATGCGGATTGGCTAGCTACTTTCTCATCACGTGGTCCGTCATACTCAAACGTTGAAGTTTTAGCGCCGACTCTAGCTGCACCAGGTGTAGATATTTACGCAGCTTACTCTGATGAGCATCCGTTCGTGACGCCGCATGGTCAAGATTATGCGGCAATCAGCGGCACGTCGATGGCATCACCACATGTTGCCGGTTCAATGGCATTACTTCGTCAGGTTCACCCTGATTGGACTGCTGCTGAAGTACAATCAGCATTATCAATGACAGCTGAGAATGTTGTTAAATATCACCGTTTAAACGACCAAAATGATGTGGTTGCAGATGCGAAAACTTATCGCTCTGGTGCTGGTCGAATTAATGTAGCATTAGCAGCAAAGGCTGGCTTTGTTATGGATGAAACTGCTGATAACTTTTTAGCAGCAGATCCATACAATGGTGGTACGCCGCATAAATTAAACTTACCAAACCTTGTTAACTTCTCATGTGCGCCAGAGTGTCAGTGGGTTCGTACCATTAAGGCAACTGAAGATGGCACGTGGACTGTAAGTCATGAAGATGTTGAAAACTGGGCGTTTGATGTTAATTCACAATCAGCTCAAAACGGTGTGAACATTGATATCTTCCCGAAAACCTTCACGCTGAAAAAAGGTGAAACACAAACAATCATTGTTAAAGCATCAATCATGGATACCCAAGATTGGTTCAGTAACTCTGAAGTTGAGCTTCATACAAACCTTGTTTTCCAAGCCGAAGAAGCGAATATCCCTGATGCGCATTGGCCTGTGGCATTCAAATATGACCGTGGTAACTTACCATCATCATTAGAGACGACAGCTCACTCTAATGAGGGAACATATGTTGCTAAGGGCATTGTATTGCCAAATGTAGAAGCGCCAGTAGCACGTGCATATCAGCCAGTAAAAGCAGATATCACAACGGTGACTTTACCAAAAGATGATGAACGTACCTTCCCTTGGACGATGAACCGCACAGGTGATGTGGATACAGCTGATATTTTAGATGAAGCAACATTTACTAAGTTTGTGACAGTACCAGCTAACTCAAAACGTTTTATTGCAGAAACTGTTGCTGTTGAATCTGAACTAGAAGGCACCTTGAATGTATTAAACCCTATTATTTATGTAGGTAAAGACTACAATGGTGATGGGATTGTTCAGCCACAAGATGAAATTTTGTGTGCATCTAACCACAAGATTTATAAAAACTTCTGTAATATTAATAACCCAGAAGAAGGCGAGTATTGGGTTGTTGCTTATAGTCCGAATAAAGCGTCAGTGGGTGCAGTTGAAGAAACCTTTGAACTTGCAACAGCGGTTGTCTCAGACCAAGTTGCTTCAGGTATGACTGCGAGCCTTCCAGGAAGTGATGGTCAAAATACTGTTGAAATGACTGTTGACTGGGATATGGACCTTGATGCTGACAGTGTGTACTACTCACTTCTTGATGTAGGCACGTCGGCAGTAAACCATGGCAACCTAGGTTCTATTCCATTTAAACTTAATCGTGGTAATGACGTTGCTCATCTTGATGCGCCATATACAGGTGCAAAAGTAGGCGATATGGTACCTTACACGTTTGAAGTGTTAGCGAATAACTCAGGTGTAGACCGTGAGTTCTCATTGGAACTTGATATCCCTGCAGGTCTTGATATCAAAGCAGAAAACGTAATGGTTTCAACAGCATCTGAAATCAATGTTGAAATTGCTGACGGCAAAGTAATTGTAACTGGCACACAAGCGGATACTCGCGATGTTGAGCCTGACTATATCGTAACCGATAACATCACTGATGAAATGTGCCGTACGCCTGATTTTGGTAACTCAAACCCAGGTGGCTATGTTGACTTGGCAGAGTTCGGTATTATGCCTATGCTATCTGGTTTTGATGAGGATAACCTGTACAACTCTCGCATGGGTTATTCACTCCCAATTGCTAGTTTTTATAATGGCGCATACGACACATTCAGCCTTTATAATAATGCTGAAAATACTAATATCCAAAACTCGATAATTCAAATTCGTGGTATGGGTACAGTAAACACCAATGGCAGCCGTTACTTCTACCCTGTGCATAATCCGTTCCCTTATAACTCATTCCCATATGAGAACATGGGTCCATTATGGCGTGGTTGGGAATTTAGTGACCACGGTTTATTACGCTCTGTAATGTCGGTTGGCTTATCGTCTGACGAAGGTATTTCACTTGCAAGCACAACAACAGGTTGGGGTATCGTTGAGTGGGATAACGCATCAGACTACGACAACCCTGTTTATGATCGCTCTACGGGTAAATACACTTATACAAAACGTGATAACTCATTTGACTTCCAAGTGTTATTCAATGCTAATACTCGTTTTGGTAAAGGTGAACATGAAATTTACTACGCATACGATAATTTAGATTTTGGCAGCACTCGTCCTGCAGGTAGTATCGGCTTACAAGGTTTCCGTGGTGCGCAGTATGAGTATGGTCCACTTGAAAATTACCGTGGTATCCAAATTGCTTATAACAACCTAGATGAAGTAATTAGCGATGATTATGTTGTTTGTATGGATTACATAGGTCCAGAATCATCACAGTTTGAAGTGACTGCATGGGCTGAAGTTATGCCTTCGGCAGCAGGTCAAACACTTGAAGTTGGTGCGAAAGCTGCTATCTCAGGTCTTAATGACATGATTTCAACAGCGACACTGGCAATTCCGGGTAATATCACTGTTGTTGCACTTGATGACATGGTAACTACTGAGGAAACACCAATTAGCTTTGAAGTTCATCACATTGATGAGAAGAACTCGAAGAATGAAATCTCAGTAATTTCTGATGATGTTACCTATGAAGTTGATGGCGATACAGTAACGATTACACCAAACGAGAACTTCTCTGGTGAAACAGAAGTAACTGTAATGGTGTCTGATATCGAATATCCATCAGATGCTGCAAGTACAACCTTCATGTTAACGGTTGAAGCTGTTAATGACGCACCAGTTGTAGTTGTTGAAGCAAGTGCTCAGCAAGTTACTGAGGGCAGCGTTATTACTTTAGATGCATCTGCATCACATGATTTAGACAACGATGAGTTAACTTTCTCATGGGAAGGCCCAGGTGCAATAGCAAGCCCAGCATCAGCAATCACTGAAGTATCAGGTTTAACGGCTGGTGAGCATCAGTTTACTGTAACGGTAAGTGATGGTATTGAAGCGATGGAGCTTGGTGTAACTGTGACGGTAACCGCACAAGAAACAACTGTGGTTCCTGAAGAAAAAGCGAAATCATCAAGTGGCTCACTTGCTTGGTTAACTATGTTATTAGCAGGTTTTGCAGGTGTTCGTCGCCGTGTAAAACGAAACTAATAAATCCCTAAGTATGTTATGTGACAAAGGGCCCTAGGGCCCTTTTTTGCGTCTAGTAAAACCTAATGGGCATTTATTAATAACCAAAAAGAATATCTAAAATTGAAAACCTATGTAGCAAAATGTACAGGCAGTTTTATATTTTTTTCAGTGTGTTAATTTAAAGATAAGGTATAAAAGGGGTGCCTTGTGCACTTTGTATGGTAAAAAAATTATACAAAGATGCGTGCAAACGATATGATCGTTCCCGATTGGGTAAAGACTAAAAAGTTTTTAGTAGTATTAAGTTGTCATAATAATTATTTGTTATGACATAAAGGTGAATTGGGTTAATGAAGAAATTGTTTGGCTTAGTGTGTTGCTTATCTGCATCAACTGCATTTGCGCAGGTTGAAGGTATACAGCCGCAATTAATTAAAAAGTCGACAATACATGCCAGCATCACAGTTGGCTATGGGGGTATTGAAAACCCAGTACTTGATGCTGATGACGTCACTTCGCCAATTCTGCCAAGCTTTGCTTATTACAGTGATAATTGGTATTTCGATGACTTTTCTGTTGGCTACAGTTTATATGAAACAGAAAAGTTTTATGTCGATTTACTTGGTCGCTTTAATGACGATGGCTTTTTCTTTGAGCTTGATGGAGTAGATAAACTTTATGCGGTAGGTGTTGTAAGATCGAGTTCAGGAAGACCAACTTTACCAACAGCTTCACCCATTGAGCTAACGCCCATAGAGCGTGACCTTTCTTATATGGCTGGGCTATCGTCTGCTGTAAACGTTTATGATGACATCTGGTTAAGTGCAGCTTATGTGAACGATGTGACCAATGTTCATAATGGTTATGAAATCTTGTTTAACGGCTACCAAATATTTGAGCTGTTTTCTGGTACTGCTGGTATTGAGGCGGGCATTAATTACAAAAATGAAGAGTTGATTGACTATTATTACACAGTTTACCCAACTGAAAGTAAAACCCGCTTACTAAGCTACAATTTAGAAAGTGCCACCAACTACTATTTGAAAGTGAGCTATGAATATCCGATCAGCGATAGTTTCAGTCTTGATTTCAAACTCAAACATACATGGCTAGACAGCAACTTAGCCAATTCAAACATGATCAATAAAAACGGATACTTCTCAGGCTTTACAGGTATTACCTACCACTTTTAGGCCAGTGTATTGTGATTTGTGCACCGCCCGTTTGTGGGCAATTGGCTAAGCTTATTTTACCGCCATGCCAACTGGCAATACGATGAACTATATAAAGCCCTAATCCATAACCACTAGCCAACTTATCTCCTTCACCTTGTTTAAAAGGCTCAATCAGCGCATCTGCATTAATTGGTAAGCCAGGTCCATCATCTGCAATACTTATAAGGTAATAGCCCGCTTGTTCTTTACTGCTTATATGGATAGTGTTTTTTGCGTATTTAGTGGCATTGATCAGTAAATTTTGCACTGCAATAGCCATAAAGCTTGCTTCACAATAGGCAGTATCTACTTCAAGCGCTGAAATGAATTCGAGTTCTTTGTATAAATCGAATTTAGCTACTTCCGTATTGATAAGTTTAGTTAAGTTAACTTTCTCCTGATTAAACACGCTTTGCTGGTGCTCTAAGCGAGCAAACGATAAGTATTGCTCTAAACGTAATTCAATTTCATCGATATCGCGTTCTATTTGCCTACTTTCTTGTGATTCTAGCTCTGCAATCGATAAAGCAAATCGCATACGGGTAAGAGGCGTACGAATTTCATGAGAAATAATGCGTGATAAATCGTTATGTAATTGCACAAATTTATTAATGCGCTCAGACATATGGGTAAACGTGCTAGCCAATGGCGCGATAGATGAATTAGGTTTTATATCTAGCTCTATCCGCTGTGGCTTTTTGCTAAAGTGGTAGGCTGCGCGTTGTAATAAACTCAAATCACGAAATACAGGGCGAATGAACAACAAGATCATGGCACCAAGTAAAAAGTAAAAGGCAAAAAATGCAAACCAGTCAGTCTTTGCTTGTGAAATCAAGGAAATAGGGCCTATTTTTTGAATGCTGCCGAAACTTCCTTTCAGGTATATATACTGCTGATTATTCTCGGTGACGCTGATAATGCCATCTTTATTGAAACTAGCTTGCAATGAATCGGGTAACACAAGTTCGTTTTGGTTAAAGGTACTGATCCTAGATGCTTTTTGCTCTGCGATTTGCGCAAGTTCTGCGACGCTGATTTGCACACTCGGTATCTGCTCAGAGAAAAATTGATTATAAAGCTGACCAAAAGCCAAAACTAAGGCAATTAAGCTGACAGTGATAATTAAATACAGCTTAAAAAATTGCTGTTTCATATTTTTGAAATATCCAGGCTGTATCCTTTACCCCGAACAGACTTAATATCCAACGACTCCTTATGTTTGCTAATGGTTTCTTTAAGCTTTTTACGTAAACGGCTAATTTTTAAATCAATAGCTCGGTCAAGTCCATCATACTCACGACCAATAACATGCTTAAATAATACTTCTCGAGAAACCGGTTGGGGTGTGCTTTTAGCTAGATAGGCAATGATCTCAAACTCACTTTCATTGAGGTTCAATGCAGTATTATGAAAGTAGATATCACGTTTTTTAGTGTCGATACGCAAAATATCACTTTGATGTGAAAAGTTATCTTGGCCAACAGTATGGGCGATAATTGTTTTAACCTTAGCTAATAACAGTTCAGGCTTAATGGGTTTTACAAGGTAGTCATAGGCGCCTAAGTTCAAACCTTTAATTTGTGATTGTACTGAGTCCAGCGCTGTTAAAAAAATGACAGGACAACTGTATTTTTCTTTCAACTGGGAAATTAACTCAAAGCCATTGCCATCCGGTAGCATAACATCACAAATAATTAGTGAAGGCATGAAGGTGATTTCACTGCTACGGTAAGCCTCCGTAGTATTAAACACATCAATTGTATAGCCATGCTTTAACAAAAATGTTTGAATTAAGCTTGCTAATTTCACATCATCTTCAATTATAAAAATATGCTGCATTATAAACTCCAGCCAAAGCGCCGCTTTATTCGGTAATCTTTAGCTTCATAGCTTGCTATTGAGAGTAGTTGTTGTTTAACAACCTGATTACTCAATGGATTTATTAATTTCACAGTAAGTGGGTGCTCAGTTTTAATCTTAAACTTTTCGCTAATTAAACCTCCTTGTTTATAACACTGCGTATACTGTGGACGCTGAGTTATTTCTAAACAAAGCTCTTTAAAGGGAGCAATTCGAAAATGAATTTGTATATTAAATTCACAGACCTTTTGTTTCGTATCTGTCACACACACGGTGGGAGAGACTTTAAAAAAAGGTTGCTCAGGATTGTCATCACTTAAGCAAAGCGACGAAAAACAAAGACAAAAAAACAGCAATAGCCAACTTAATCGGTATATCATCTAACCAAGTCTCTGTTTTTTAATAGTCTTTTCTTCAAAGTAACAATAACCATCGAAAATTGATGTAATCTGCTCAACTCACTTTGAGTACTCATTTTTTTGCCGCTTATTATAATTGTTATTTATGCAGCCTATGAGCGGCGATTACACGATAAAAAAGCGGTTCTATCATACCTTACTTATCGTTGTAGCTACAAATAGGTGCTATGCAAAGCCTGTATTTTCAGCTTGTTGGCATATTTCTTAATGTTTAAAAAGTTAGTTTGTTGTTTTAAAAAGAAAACTGAATTTATATTTAGTTTTAGCTAATAGTTTTTCATTATGTTTAGCTGAGTCTAAGTGTTTACTAATCTGCTTTATTTGTTAATCCTTTCGTACAAATTGATACAATTTAGATTTAGCCTATCGAAACCAATATTTTAGCTGATGTCATTAAACATCTCCTAAGTTCGTGATTTATAATTAACAGATTCGACCTCTATTTTCTATTTTTCTGGTAGTATAGTCAGGTTATAAGTAGTTTAAGCAGTGAACAATTATGTTAAGTCCTTATTATCAGCAGCATGCTGATTACGTTTCTATCTCACGTGAGCAAGGCTGTCGTTTCGCCAAATTAGTGGCTGATGATTTCAATCCGTTACACGATAAAGACGCTAAAAAGTTTTGTGTACCGGGCGATTTACTTTTTTCGCTGGTTTTAAACCGTTACGGCATAAGTGAAAAAATGGAGTTTACTTTCGCTGGTATGGTTGATGAAAATTCAAAGCTAACTTTCCCTGATGGTGCTGATGAATTTGCGATTACCGATGGCGAAAAAGTAATGCTAAAAGTTAAACGAGAAGGTGCTGTTAGCCAGTGTCCAGAATTAACGAATAGCTTAATTAAAAATTATGTTGAGTTTTCTGGTACTACGTTTCCGCATGTCATCATCCCATTAATGGGTAAGCAAGACGTGATGATCAACCCTGCGCGCCCTATGGTGATTTACGAGTCAATGCTGATTAACCTAGATCGTCTTGATATTAGCGCACCTGAATTACAATTTGCTGAACCTGATTTTGAATTTACTGGCAAGCG
The DNA here is from genome assembly GCF_030297135.1 of Pseudoalteromonas apostichopi. Classification (NCBI taxonomy): domain Bacteria; kingdom Pseudomonadati; phylum Pseudomonadota; class Gammaproteobacteria; order Alteromonadales; family Pseudoalteromonadaceae; genus Pseudoalteromonas; species Pseudoalteromonas apostichopi. The sequence continues at coordinate 902,991 of NZ_AP028065.1, read as the reverse complement.
TGGAAAAATTACGCTTCGCTTTAACCTTTTAGAAAACGGCAAGAAAGTAGGCTCAGGTGAAAAGCACATGCTTGTATCTGGTATTCGTGATTATTGCCAAGCAACGGTTGATGACTTAATTAGTTTTTATAATCACCGTAAAGAATCACTTAAACCAGAGTAATCTCTACATTTGCTATAAAGGGCGCTCATTGCGCCTTTTTTGTTGCTGATGTTCAGCGTACAATAGCGTTTTTATAGCCAAATGTACTTCAGAATATGTCAGTAGCGACCTTTTCAGAGTTAAATCTTGCACCTGCATTGCTAAGTGCTTTGCAAGAAGAGAATTATCACACCCCCACAGCAATTCAAGCGCAAACCATCCCACTCATTTTAGCGGGAGCTGATGTAATGGGCAGTGCACAAACCGGAACGGGCAAAACAGCCGCCTTTGTTTTACCACTACTGCACAACTTGATGTCTGCTGAAGTACTCCCTGATGCTGTTAAGGTACTTATTTTAACGCCCACCCGAGAGCTCGCTCAGCAAGTATTTGCAAGTGTAGAGCGCTATGCTGCGCACACAGATATAAAAGCGGCGCTTGCTTATGGCGGCGCCAGTATTGGCCCACAAATTAAAGCCATAAAAGCTGCACAGGTTGTCATCGCAACACCTGGGCGCTTACTTGATCATGTGATCAAGGGCAGTATTAAGCTCTCTAGTATTAATGCTTTGGTATTCGATGAAGCTGATCGCATGCTTGATATGGGCTTTATTGACGAGATCAATCGTATCTTGCGTCACGTGCCAAAAGATCGTCAAACCTTACTGTTTTCAGCAACATTTGACGACAGCATCTTTAAGCTAAGTAAGCAGTTATTGAATGATCCTAAATTAGTTGAAGTAAATAAACGCAACTCAGCAGCGGTTGAAGTTGAGCAGCTAGTTTATGCGGTTGATGAAGATCGTAAGCGTGAACTGGTATCGCATATGATCGGTATGAAGAATTGGCAGCAAGTACTAATATTCACTCGTACTAAACAAACCGCTGATGTGCTTGCAAAAGAAATGTGTAAAGACGGTTTAAAAACTGAATCTATTCATGGTGATAAAAGCCAAGGAGCACGAGATAAAGCGCTACATAACTTTAAATCCGGTGCAACAAGAGTACTGGTAGCGACAGATGTTGCTGCTCGTGGCCTTGATATTGCTTCGTTAAAGTATGTAATCAATTACGAACTGCCTTATGTGGCCGAAGATTATGTACACCGTATTGGTCGTACAGGTCGTGCTGGCGAGAAAGGGATGGCGATGTCGCTGGTTAGTATTGATGAGCAATGGTTACTGGATGAAATAGATATCTTACTCGACACGAGACTTACTCCACAGTGGTTACCAGGATATGAGCCTGATTTAACCAAAGAGCCAAAACAGGTTCGTAAAAATACAAATAAAGCACGGCGCTCGCGTGATAAAAAACGTATCTTAGGGCAAAAAAGTAGGAGACGTTCCTAAATTTGGCATATATTTATACTATCCTCAGGCTAAAGTTGAGAGTTTAGTATGTTAGAAGAAAATAAGTGGGTTTTTCGCCGCGCTGATAAACAATTTTCCTTAGAAAAGTGGCAGAAAACAATTAATCTCATGACTGAGTTGTTTTCTGCTCCTGCGGGTTTTATCGTCCATAAAACTGACAATGTTTATCGTATTATTGTATCCAGTGAGCAGCAAGAAAACCCCTATGAAGCAGGGGCTGAATTAAATGCTGACGATAATATCTTCTGTAAAAAAGTTGTGCGAGATATGGCACCACTTTATGTTGATCATGCAAGTAAAGACTCTCAGTGGGATGATAGCCCACTAGTGAAAGATGGTTTTGAATCTTACCTTGGCGTACCTATTAGTTGGCCTAATGGTGAACCGTTTGGCACATTTTGTGTAATGGATTTTAAGCAGACTCACTATCAACAGAGCTTTTTAGAATTAATAGAGCAACTTCGCGATATGGTTGAGGACGACCTTGCGTTGTTAGATAATTTTACGCAGATGCGTGAAATTGCCATGCTCGATTCACTTACCAATATTTATAATCGCCGCGCAATAGACCTACTTTGTCAACATAAACTGAATATATCGAAACGTCTTGGCTTTGACATTAGCTGTTTGTTTATTGATATAAACAGTTTTAAACCGCTCAACGATACTTACGGCCATGAAGTTGGCGATCTCGCGCTTATTTGTTTAGCTGACACTATGAAAGAGTGTCTTCGTGAAACCGATATTATTGGCCGCTTAGGGGGCGATGAGTTTATTGCTTTATTGCAAGTTCAGCCAGGTGATTGCATAGAAAGCATAGCCGATAAGCTCAACACCACCTATCAATCTAATTTAGCAAAGCGGGGCATTCCAGTTACGAGTTTAAGTATTGGTTCTGGGGTGATAGCTCAGCCAAAAGAAAACTTTGCTGAGCTATTAAAACGAGCAGATGAAGATATGTATGAGAAAAAGCAAGCCTCGAAGGCAGCACGTTAAGCTATTTGTTTCTCAGCTAGGTTCAGCTCCATGGTCGCTTTAAGTAAACGATAAAGGTTAATTGACGCATCAATTTCTTCTTTACGATTAGTTAAGCTTTCGATATTTAAACCGAGCGGTACATCTAAATGCGCGCAGCTTTGTAAAATTAAGTCAAGATTCTCACGGCAAATACGCACCGATTCACTCAATGTATTTGCCGAATCTAACATACGGTACTTAGTCGCCTCTGGTACCGAAATTCCTAACCACTCCATAAATTCTAAGGTTTTTTCACCGCCACATGGAGTAAACGTTAGAATAATACGCTTTGGGGTTGTGCCTTGTGCTTTACAGCTGCGGGCATAGCTGGTAATCAAATCAATAGTCGCTTGGGCATTGTAAACGGCTTGTGAGATGAAAAACTTACAGCCTTGCGCTGTTTTTTCGACTAAACGCTCATGTTCATTACGTTTGCTAGCGTGACGCTCTGCAATAGTAACGCCACCTAAAAATACATCGCTATTCTGTTTTACTAGCGTTTTATAAGCATCAGAAAGGCTTAATTTGATGTCACCATGAGATGATGGACTACCTACTAGCACTAAGTTCTTTAATTCAAAATCATTTCGAGTTTCATTTAACCACTCGGTAAACTCAGCTTCACCACGTTGGGCAACACTTTTATAAGTGATTACATCCAGTTGTGAGAGGCTGCGAAGTAGTTGACTATATTCACGTGGATCAACCGTTTCTTTAAACGGAAAAGGGCGCGGTTTAGCAATTCGGCTGCTTTCATCTTGAATGTCGTAAATGATCACACCATCGTATTCAATTTCGTGCAAGCGACCTAGTAGCTTTTGGGCAATAGTTTCAAGCATGGCTTTATCAGTACCTGATTTTGGTGGTGTGGTACCGATAAGGTAGACGCCTTGATTGGTGTCTTCAATTTTCTCTTGTAATGATAAAGCCATAATCCTCATTCCAGCTTGTGCTAATGTCTATGTAAACAATATAGCAGCCATTTAGACGTCTAGATAGATTTTTCTGATGAAAGTTTTTCAATGACTATGAATTTTACTCAAGTTGAATGTGAGGTGTTCTACGAAATTGACACACCTGTTTACATAAATTATTGCCCTGACCCTCATATTTTCTGGCGCTTTGATGCATAATCAAGCTGCAATCATTATGAGAAAAATAACTAACAAGGGAACATTATGAAATTTAGATTATTAGCAACCAGTTTTGCTGTAACACTTGCGCTGAGTGGCTGCGCAAGTAACTCACAGTCAAATATGGTTAAAGAAGTCGAAATTGAGCAGCAAGTAAGCCAAGATGATAACCGTGTATTTAGCCAAGATTACCTATTAGAAGAGCTTGAGAACGGCCTTCGCGTAATGGTAGTAAAAACCGATTACCCAGATGTTGTGTCACTGCAAATTCCGGTATCGGTTGGCTCACGTAATGAAGTTGAAGCAGGTAAAACTGGTTTTGCACACTTCTTTGAGCATATGATGTTTAAAGGCTCTGAAAAATTCCCGCAAGATGTCTATTCAGATATTTTAAAGAACTCAGGTGTTGATAATCGCGCGTATACGACCAACGATTACACTAACTATCACTTAAATTTCTCAAAAGAGCACTTAGATAAAGTACTCGAAATCGAAGCTGATATTTTCCAAAACCTGACTTACAGCGAAGAGCAGTTCCGTACTGAAGCACTGACTGTAAAAGGTGAATATTTAAAGAATAATGCTAGCCCAATTCGTAAGTTACTTTCTGCCGTTCGTAACGAAGCATTCGAGAAGCACACATATAAACACACCACGATGGGCTTTTTTGAAGACATCGAAGCCATGCCTGATCAAATGGCATATGGTAAAGAGTTTTTCGCTAAGTTTTATAAGCCTGAGTACGTCTCTTTAGTCATTGTTGGTGATGTTGATCCACAAGAAACTATGGCAATGGTGAAAAAGCATTGGGGTAACTGGAAAAAAGGTGATTACCAAGCCGACATTCCAACTGAACCGAAACAACAAGCACCTAAGTACGTTCATGAAAAATATGATGGTTTACCGGGTCATTGGTTACTAGTGTCTTACAAAGGCACAGCATGGGATCCAACTCAAAAAGACCGTGCTGCGCTTGATTTGATTTCGCAGCTTTATTTCTCAAATAACTCGGCACTTTATCAAGAACTTGTTGTTGATAAACAAATTGCCAGTCAAATGTTTACCTATAACCCAGATACTAAAGACCCCGGTTTATTACATGTTTTTGTAAAAGTAGAAAACGAAGCTGATCTTGCTAAAGCCCGTGATGCGATTAACCGTACTTATGCACAAGCACGTACTGAGTTAGTTGATGCGCAAAAGTTAGCTGATTTAAAATCTAACTTAAAATACAGCTTTATCAATGGTCTTGATTCATCGCAATCAATAGCCTCAACGCTTGCAAGCTACATGCACTTTGAGCGCGACCCTGAAGTTATTAACCAACTTTACGCCACTGCTGATAGCATCACTCCAGAAGATATCAAAGCAGTAGCAAACAAGTATTTTGTTGATTCAAGCCGTACCACTGTGACAATGTCGGCGCTTGATAAAGTAACTGGTTTTGAGCAGGAAGTTGATTTAAATGCAGCGGTGGCAAGTATCGAGCAAGCACCAACAGAACGTCATTTTAAAGTACTTGATAAAACAAATAGTTCACCACTGGTTGATGTAAACTGGTTATTCAATACCGGTGCGGCAGCTGATCCACAAGGCAAAAAAGGTTTAGCGGCGCTAACAGCCGCGATGCTAGCGCAAGGTGGTTCAGAATCAATGAGCTATAAAGATATTAAGAAAGCCTTATATCCTTTGGCGGGAAGCTTTGGTTATCAACTTGATAAAGAGATGATTTCACTTCGTGGTCGAGTACACAAAGATAATGCTGCGAAATGGTATGCGCTTGTTAGCGATCAATTGTTAAACCCTGGCTTTAGAGAAGATGATTTCAAGCGTCTGAAAAAAGAGCTTATAGATAGCATTAAAGCGGGCCTTAAAGCGTCAAATGATGAGGAACTAGGTAAAGAAGTGCTTTATCATCAGCTTTATAAAGGTCATCCTTACGAAAGTTATAACTACGGTGACATATCAGATCTTGAAGCATTGACACTTGATGACGTCAAAGCGTTTTATAATAGCCAGTTTACACAATCTAAACTAACAGTGGGTCTAATTGGTGCTATCCCAAGTGATGTTAAATCGACAATGATGAAAGATTTAACCCAACTTCCACAAGGTAAAGAAAGCCGTTTAATGATCCCTGATGCGCCAGTACTTAAAGGTCATCATGCGACTATTGTTGAGAAATCAGCGCAATCTACCGCAGTGTCCTTTGGTTTCCCAATTGATACAATTCGTAGCAGCGATGATTGGACAGCCCTTTGGTTAGTTCGCTCTTATTTTGGTGAACACCGCAGTTCAAACAGCTTCTTATATCAACGCATTCGTCAAACCCGTGGTATGAACTACGGCGACTATGCATACATCGAATACTTCCCACGTGGTATGTTCCAAACAAAACCAGATGCTAACTTAGGTCGTTCAGAGCAAATTTTCCAAGTATGGTTACGCCCGCTGCGTTCTAATAACGATGCTCACTTTGCAACACGTACGGCATTATTTGAGCTTGATAAGCTAATTAAAAATGGCATTAGTAAGGAAGATTTTGAAGCGACTCGTAATTTCTTAATTAACTTTGTGCCGCAAATGGTTGCAAGCCAAGATCGTCAATTAGGCTATGCACTTGATAGTGAGTTCTATAACACAGAGAGCTTTGTAGACTATGTGCGCGGCAAGCTTGAAAAGCTAACCCTTGATGATGTTAACCGCGTTATTCGCGATAACCTGCAAACCGAGAATATTCACTATGTATTTATTACCGGTGACGGCAAAGATATGCAAAAACGTTTAGCATCAGAGCAAACATCACCTATGGTGTATAACGCTGAAAAACCGGCAGAACTTGTTGCTGAAGATAAAGTGATTGCAGACTATAAACTTGCAATACCAGCGAAAAATATTAAAGTACTTGATGTCGAAAAAGTATTTCAATAATTACTAATTAACTAATCAATGCCCCTATTTAGGGGCATTTTTCTATGCTTAATGGCTCGATGTTATCAGCAACTACAAGTTGATTTCGGCCAGCTTCTTTTGCTTGATAAAGCGCGCTATCAGCCATTTCAATGAGTAACATGGCATCATCACAACTACTAGGATATAGCGTGGCTAACCCGACACTTACTGTTAATGGGTAGCCAGCCAGTTCAGCCAACTTTAGCGTAGCAAGTTTTGTCATAAAACGTGTTACGAGTAATTGAGCATTATGGCTTTGAGTATTACCAAGTACTAGAACAAATTCTTCACCGCCGTATCTTGCGCACAAGTCACTGGGCCTGCGAGTAAATTCAGACAATAGTTTTGCCACTTCTTTTAAGCAATTATCACCAACTAGATGACCAAGGTTATCGTTAAGAGACTTAAAGTTATCAAGATCGACCATCGCTATGGATAAGGGATGTTTTAAGCGTGCACAGCGACTCCATTCTTGCGAATAAAAATCATCAAAATGACGTCGGTTAGCAACTTGCGTTAGACCATCGATACGAGCAAGCTCTCGAACTTGCTGCTCGGCAAGTTTACGTTCAGTAATATTTAAGTGGCTGATCACAACATAATCTGTTTTGCCAAGTTTTAAAGGTACTGCGCGCATCATAAACCAGCGGCTTTCAGTATCACTATGACAAGGATATTCCAAGTAAAACTCTGCGAGCTGTTGATTGATAACTTGGTTTATTCCGGTGTAGGCCTTTTCACCAAACTCATCGCCATGGGCCGCAGCTGATCTACAAATAGCTAGATAGTTTTGACTTTCCCACTGAGTGTTACACTCGCATCCATTCTCATCGCCGAATGATAGCCAGCTGCGATTTACAAATGTGATATCCCCCGAGTCATTAATCACCACAATATGCTCAGAGATAGTATCGAGTATTAACTTTAGAAACTCTTTTGATTCAACCACTTTATAACCTAGCCAGTGCTTAGTTATTTAAGGTTAGCAATAAATGGCGAATTTTCCTCTAAGCTACGCTTAAAGCTTTCATAAAAGTGTTTTGCTAGAGTCCTGAAGGGGGAGTGTAAAGCTCCTATTTAGCTCATGTAGTTAACAGCTGTCAGTACTGCATTTTAAGTTCAGTTCTGACAGTTGGCCTAAGTCTCTAAGTAAAGCATCAGGAAATGCTAAAGTATAGAACCAATTTTAACACCTAGCGCAAATAGCATGGTTACTATTACAAAGCCGATAAGTGTGGCATAGCCGCGTTGTTCTTTGGTCATATTTCACTCCTAAAAAATAACAAATACTGTTGCCATACCAAGGGCGAAACTAATAAACGAAGAAGTCGCTACGATTACAGCTAGGTTTTGCTTACTCACTGCGTGTGCTTTGCTGTCATTAGTTGATTCGTCATCGAGCTTGATGAGCTCACCTTGGCGTACTTCAAACACTGCGCATAAGCTCATGGTAGTTTCTTTTGACGCAGCGCCTTCTTTTTCAACTCGTTGAATGGTTCGTAGGCTTACATCACAGGCATCGGCCAGTTGTTGCTGCGTCCACTCGAATTTAAGCCTCAATGCTTTAATTGTATTAGGGTTCAGTTGCATTACTTACTTCCCAATGAACGGTTCAATTAACGTGATTAGGGCAAAACCAAAAATTGCTCCACCAATAAAACACCCTAAGGTAACCATAGCCACTTGCTTTGGGTTATCTGTAAGTGAAGTCTGTGTGCTCTGTTGAACTAATTTACCTGCTTTGTAAAACGAGCATTCAAGCTTACCTGTTAGTATATTTTGCATCTCAAATTCGACTGCATAAGCATTCTCTTGGTAATTAAAGTCGTGGTGACTTTTAAAACCGAAGCTGCGCTTTTCACTAACCAATTCATCGTTTACATATATTTTTTCTTTACCACTCATGATGTGACCAAAGCATGCGATTTGATTATCACCATCTTGAAAGTAGAACTTATAACCTAATTTGTGTGAGTTTAGTACGTCGTTTTTCATCATCGTTTCCTTGTTAAGTTGATGATGTAAATTTAATGATTATTTTTGTTTTTTACGCCGTCAGTAATACGCCAGTTCCTATTTTGGCATATGACAGACAAGATGTCATATCTGTTTTGTTGTTGAAAAATAAGTACTTTAATTAAACCGCGTGCCTGTCATTAGAGTTTGCAGCTGTCATATGAGATTGATTTAAAAACACCTGCAAATGATCAAAAATAAGGTTTGATACTCTGGTTATTACATATAACCAGAACAAATAAATAACGGGTTAGTACATCTTGCTACAAATCCGTTAAACTAAAGGCTTAGCAGTTAGGTACAACCAGAAAGGCAATATTATGCGTCATGAAATTTGGCAAAAGCTTCGAGATGAAGCAAACGAAGTCGTTTCCCGTGAACCGCTTTTAGCAAGTCACGTTTATTCGTGTGTGTTAAATCATGAATGCTTAGGTTCGGCGCTTAGCTTTATTGTCGCGAATAAACTCGCAGATGCGGTGGTATCAGCATTTACTATCCGTGAATTATTCGATCAAGCCTTTGTTAAATGTGACCTCATGCTGACACATGTGGCTCATGACATAAAAGCAGTTAAAGATCGCGACCCTGCGGCCGATAGTTACTTAACTGTTATTTTGAACCTTAAAGGCTTCCATGCAATACAAGCACACCGACTCGCAAACTGCTTATGGCAACAAAACCGAAAAGAGCTTGCTCGTTTCATTCAGAGCAGAACCTCAGAAGTATTTGGCGTTGACATCCATCCTGCTTGTAAAGTTGGTCATGGTATTATGTTTGACCATGCAACTGGGATTGTAATTGGTGAAACTGCAGTTATCGAAGATAACGTTTCGATTCTACAATCTGTAACCTTAGGTGGTACAGGTAATGAACAAGGTGATCGCCACCCTAAAATACGTGCCGGTGTATTGATTGGCGCAGGTGCTAAAGTACTAGGTAACATCGAAGTCGGTGAGGGGGCGCGTATTGGTGCTAATTCAGTGGTGTTAAGTCCGGTTCCTGCACACACAACTGTGGTTGGGGTACCTGCTAAAGTGGTCGGCAAACCGAGCTGTCCCTGTCCAGCCGAAAGCATGAACCAAAACTTTTTAGATGATGGCACAACTACCGCTAGTAATGCCTCACACACCAGTGCTATGTTGTAGTTTTACATCAATAAAGAGCAATGGAATTGTCTAAATTATCCTTCGGATTAGCTGTTATAGCGTCATTTTTTTGTGGCGCTCTTGCTATGTCACTCTTTCAGTCTAATCCACTAGAACAGACTCAAACTCACCAGCAAGAATTTATTGAAGCGCAAACTGTTGAGGCGCCACAGCAAACCAAGTCGGTAGTCCCTGTGAATGCTAAAAAAATCGCTGCACCTAAAGCTGACGTACCAGAAAATCTGAGTAAAAGTGAGCTTGAACAACAAATTGCTGAGCTAAAGCTACAAGTTGAAAGCCAACAAGCTGTGATTGCTAACTACCGTTCAAGTGCAATTCCCCCGCAGCAAATTGATTCACATCTTGAAGAACTTTATACCTTGTTAGAAGAGCAATCTCGTGATGAAGCGTGGGCTTACCAAGTTGAAACTGCGATGAGCGATTTTTTAATCATGGCAGATTTACCTGTACAACCAGAGCTAAAAATCGCAACGTGCAAAAGCTCCGTTTGTCAGTTTAAGCTACTGCAACCAGAGGGTGTAGATGACTTACCAAGTCGTTATTGGCGTGATTTAGGCGATAAAATGATGGAACAAAGCTGGTGGAAGCAGTTTAAATTTACTTCCAGCACTTCGAGTGATGGCAGTCTAACCGTTATCGCTAGTACCGAGTAAAGTTAAACGACCTTCGAGTGCAGCTGACCATCGGTAAGTTCGGTGGTTATAAACTCTCCTGAACTTACATCGTTAACTGATTTCACCACTTTGCCTTGCTGGTTCTTGGTAATGCTATAACCACGAGCTAATACACTGAGTGGGCTTACAGAATCTAAGCGGCTCGCTTGCAAAGAAAGCTGATTGCGTGAACTTGAAAGTTGCTGCTGCATCGTTTGTCTCAGTCGGGCGTGTAGTTGCGCGAGCTGATGCTCGTTTTTTGCGAGCTGATTTTCAGGTGAACGTTGCATCAAGCGTGGTGTTAAGTTAGCAAGTACTCGCTCATATCGCTGAATTTTGTTATTCATTGCACCATGCAAGGCTAAACTAAGCTCATCTAATTTTTGCGCTTGCTGATTGAGTTGATTACGTGGATGGCAAAGTTGTAAGCGATGCTCAAATTGTGTTGCAGTACTGCGCTTTACTGCCAAGGAATGTTTAAAAGCATGATTTAAGTGCCTAACTAACTGCGTAACTTTATTATGTAGCTCTTCCGTGTTTGGGCTAACTAGCTCAGCAGCAGCCGAAGGGGTTGCGGCACGAATATCGGCTACATAGTCACTTATTGTGGTATCGACTTCGTGACCAACGGCACTAACGATTGGTAAGTGACTTGCGAAAATGGCGCGAGCCAATTGCTCATGGTTAAAGCACCACAAATCTTCGAGTGAACCACCACCGCGACCTAATATAAGTACATCCACTTCATTACGCTGATTGGCGATGTTTATTTTTTCTATTAATTGGCTGTGGGCATCTGCGCCTTGTACCATCGCTGGATAAATCACGACTTCAAGCTGCGGAGCACGGCGTTTTAGTACGGTAAGAATATCGCGAATAGCTGCCCCAGTGGCTGAGGTAATCACCCCAATACGATTGATATTGGTTGGTAATGGTTTTTTGTGAGCTGAGCTAAATAGGCCTTCGGCAGCTAAGCGCATTTTAAGCGCATCAAACTCTTGTTTTAATAAACCTTCACCAGCAGGGGCCATGTGCTCAACAATCAGCTGATAATCACCACGGGGTTCATACAAGGATACGCGGGCGCGCACAGTTACTTGTGCACCATTGCTTGGGCGAAAAGTTTGGCCGCGATTATTGCCGCGCCACATCGCCGCTTTTACCTGTGCTCGGTCGTCTTTTAGAGTGAAGTACCAGTGTCCAGATGCAGGGGCTATAAAGTTAGAAATTTCACCATTTAAGATAAGCGATGAGAAGCCTTGTTCTAAAACATGGCGAATTTCCTTATTTAGGCGCGAGACCGTGTAAACAGGCTGTGTTGAGTGCGTAAAAGCCATTAATAACCCCAGTAACAAATTCTGTGTGTACTTTAACACAAATAAATGAATAATTTTATTTACTCGTGCTCACAACGCTGATAAAATTTGGCCGCAATTCCTTATACTCAGATCCACATGTGAGAAGTTGCACTATGCTAAGAATCGCTAAAGAAGCTCTTACCTTTGACGACGTACTTTTAGTACCAGGTCATTCTACTGTTTTGCCACACACGGCAAATATTTCAACTCGCTTAACGCGTGGTATCAATCTTAACTTGCCGTTAGTTTCAGCATCTATGGATACTGTAACAGAAGCACGCTTAGCGATTGCTTTAGCGCAAGAGGGCGGTTTAGGTTTCATCCACAAGAACATGACAATCGAAGAGCAAGCTAAAAACGTTCGTAAAGTAAAAACTTACGAAGCGGGCATTGTTTCTTTCCCTGTTACTGTGACTGCGGATCTTACAATTGCTGATGCTATCGCGCTTTCAGAAGACAAAGGTTTTTCAGGTTTCCCTGTAACTGACGCTGACAATAACCTTGTTGGTATTGTTACAAGCCGTGATATGCGTTTTGAAACTAAGCTTGAGCAACCTGTATCTACAGTAATGACGAAAAAAGAATCGTTAGTGACTGTTAAAGAGGGTGCAGACCGTGATGAAATCTTAGGTCTAATGCACGAGCACCGTATCGAAAAAATTCTCGTAGTTGATGATGCATTTAAACTTAAAGGCATGATCACTGTAAAAGATTATCAAAAAGCACAAGACAAGCCGCATGCATGTAAAGACGAGCAAGGTCGTCTACGTGTAGGTGCAGCTGTTGGTGTTGGCGCGGGTACCGATGAGCGTATCGCAGCGCTTGTTGAAGCAGGTGTTGATGTACTACTTATCGATACATCACATGGTCACTCTCAAGGTGTTATCGACCGTGTTGCACAAACACGTCAAGCATACCCTGATTTACAAATCGTAGCGGGTAACGTTGCAACAGCTGAAGGCGCGATTGCCCTTGCTGATGCAGGTGTTGATGCTGTTAAAGTAGGTATCGGTCCTGGTTCTATTTGTACTACTCGTATCGTAACAGGTTGTGGTGTTCCACAAATTACTGCTATTTCTGACGCAGTTGAAGGCTTAAAAGGCCGTGATATTCCTGTTATTGCTGACGGTGGTATTCGTTTCTCTGGTGACATCGTAAAAGCACTTGTTGCGGGTGCATCATGTGTAATGGTTGGTTCAATGTTAGCGGGTACTGAAGAAGCACCGGGTGAAGTCGAGCTATATCAAGGCCGTTACTACAAATCATACCGTGGTATGGGTAGCCTTGGTGCTATGGACCAAAAAGAAGGTTCATCAGACCGTTACTTCCAAAAATCGAACGAAGCAGACAAGCTTGTTCCTGAAGGTATCGAAGGCCGTGTTGCTTATAAAGGTCCTATCGCGACAATCATTCACCAACAAGTGGGTGGTCTTCGCAGTGCAATGGGCTTAACAGGCTGTGCAACAATTGAAGAGTTAAACACTAAACCTCAATTTGTTCGCGTTACTTCAGCTGGTATGGGTGAGTCACACGTTCACGACGTGCAAATCACCAAAGAAGCGCCAAACTACCGCTTAGGTTAATTACCTTAAGGTATTGAAATTACATGGGCTAGCATTTGCTAGCCCTAATTTATTGATCATCTCCCTTTGGGAGAGCAGTTCCTGACTAACGAGATACTCCATGAGCAAAGACATTCACGATTCACGAATTCTCATTTTAGATTTTGGTTCGCAATACACACAGTTAATCGCACGTCGTATACGTGAGATTGGTGTTTACTGTGAGCTATGGGCATGGGATGTAACTGAAGAGCAAATCCGCGAATTTAATCCACAAGGTATTATTTTGTCGGGTGGCCCTGAGTCTACAACACTTGAAAACAGCCCACGTGCTCCTGAGTATGTATTTAACGCAGGCGTTCCAGTACTTGGTATCTGTTACGGCATGCAAACAATGGCAACGCAACTAGGTGGTAGCGTACACAGCTCTGATAAGAAAGAGTTTGGTTATGCGCAAGTTGAAAAAGTAGGTAACTGTGCGTTATTCGATGCTATCGAAGACCACATTACTGACGGCGGTGCAGGCGTACTAGACGTTTGGATGAGCCACGGCGATAAAGTGATGGAAGTACCAGAGACTTTCAAAACAACTGCTAAAACATCAACGTGTCCGCATGCTGCAATGTCTTGGGAAGAAAAACGTTTTTACGGCGTACAGTTCCACCCAGAAGTAACTCATACTCACCAAGGTTTACGCTTACTTGAGCGCTTCGCGATTGATATCTGTGGCTGTGAAAAGCTATGGACACCCGCTAAAATCATCGACGATGCTATTGAGCGTATTAAAGAAACGGTAGGTGATGACGAAGTTATCTTAGGTTTATCAGGTGGTGTTGATTCATCTGTTGTAGCTATGCTTATTCACCGTGCAATTGGCGACAAGCTAACATGTGTATTCGTTGATAACGGTCTTCTTCGTTTAAACGAAGGTCAGCAAGTCATGGACATGTTTGGCAACAAGTTTGGCCTAAACATTGTTAAAGTGGATGCTGAAGATCAATTCTTAGCAGACTTAGCAGGTAAGTCTGACCCTGAAGATAAGCGTAAAGCGATTGGTCATACGTTCATTAAAGTATTCGACGAGCAAGCTAAAAAGCTGAAAAACGCTAAATGGTTAGGTCAAGGTACTATCTACCCAGACGTAATCGAATCTGCTGCATCAGCAACAGGTAAAGCACATGTAATCAAGTCTCACCACAACGTAGGTGGTTTACCTGACGACATGAAAATGGGTCTTGTTGAGCCATTACGTGAGCTATTTAAAGATGAAGTACGTAAAATTGGTCTTGAGCTTGGTCTGCCTTACGACATGCTTTACCGTCACCCATTCCCGGGTCCTGGTTTAGGTGTTCGTGTACTTGGTGAAATCAAGAAAGAGTACTGTGATTTACTACGTCGTGCAGATGCTATCTTCATCGAAGAGCTACACAAAGCTGAGCTATACCATAAAGTAAGCCAAGCATTCACTGTATTCTTACCAGTTAAATCGGTAGGTGTAATGGGTGATGCACGTAAATACGACTGGGTTGTATCACTACGTTGTGTAGAGACAATCGACTTTATGACGGCACGTTGGTCACACTTACCTTACGAATTCTTAGGTGTGGTTTCAAACCGTATCATCAACGAAATCGATGGTATCTCACGTGTTGTTTACGATATTTCAGGTAAGCCACCGGCAACAATTGAGTGGGAATAATGCTCCTTTAAGAAAGGTCTGGCATTAACAAGCACTAAATCATACTTAAGTCCGCGTAATTGCGGACTTTTTTTGTTTTTGGCCTAGTCATTTTTGGCAATGTCTGGCAACGCCAAGCACGGTTTGACCGTGGTATTTTGATGGGTATGATTCATCGGTAATGCCATGGATTACGCCCGATACCATGCTGAATGTTTTTGATGGGGCATGGTATTAAATTTTTATATCTATCTGTTTTATAAAGATTAACTTCTTATTATTTAGAGGTTTTTCAGCATGGTATCAAACAAGAATAAAAGGTCGAAACATGCTGACTGATACCAAGCTACGCAATCTCAAACCCAAAGATAAACTATACAAAGTCAATGACCGTGATGGCCTCTATGTTGCCGTCACCACCGCGGGATCTATCTCCTTTCGTTACAACTACTCGATCAATGGCAGGCAAGAAACCATTACCTTTGGCCGCTACGGAGTAGGAGGCATCACGTTAGCTGAAGCTCGTGAGCGTCTCAATGAAGCGAAGCGAATGGTTACTGATGGAAAGTCTCCGGCCAAAGAGAAAGCTCGTGCTAAGGCGAGAACGAAAGATGCTGAAACCTTTGGTGCCTGGGCTCAGAAATGGCTACGTGGCTATCAGATGGCCGACTCTACCCGGGATATGCGTCGCTCAGTTTATGCCCGAGAGTTAGAGGGAAAATTTGGCAATCAGAAGCTAACAGAAATCACACATGAAGATTTACGAGCATTGACTGACGCCATAGTAGAGCGTGGCGCGCCCGCAACGGCTGTGCATACGCGTGACATTGTACTCCAGGTGTATCGATGGGCGATTGAGAGAGGGCAGAAAGTTGAGAACCCAGCAGACCTGGTTCGGCCCGCAAGTATCGCGCGGTTTGAGCCAAGAGACCGAACGTTAACACCGGCTGAGATCGGTTTGATGTACCGCTATATGGAAAAGGTAGGAACCACGCCTTCGATTCGTGCTGCGGTAAAGTTGCTTTTGCTGACCATGGTACGCAAAAGCGAATTAACCAATGCGACCTGGAGTGAAATTAACTTTAGCGAAGCGTTGTGGACGATTCCGAAAGAAAGAATGAAACGACGAAAACCTCACCTGGTATTTTTGTCACGCCAGGCGATGGACATTCTTATTGCCTTGAAGACATTTGCCGGTGGGTCTGATTACATTCTTCCTTCCCGTTATGACTCTGATGCTCCCATGAGTAGTGCGACGATGAACCGAGTCATGGATTTGACATACAAGGCCGCGCAAAAGGAAGGTCTGTCACTAAGTAAGTTTGGGCCGCATGACCTGCGTCGAACCGCGAGCACCTTATTGCATGAAGCTGGATACAACACGGATTGGATAGAAAAATGCCTGGCGCACGAACAGAAAGGGGTGAGGGCGGTTTACAACAAAGCCGAGTACCGAGAACAGCGCGCGGCCATGTTGCAGGATTGGGCTGACATGATTGATGAGTGGACAGTCTAGATATGTAGATGAGCGAATCAGGGTTATAGCAATAGCTAGATCAATAAAATTTACTTTTGAGCAAATTTTTTTTGTCATATGTGTTAGTTTGAATAGTTCTAGAGTTTTCAAATGATAGAATACCTATGCCAGTCAATAATATAGTAACTTCAATTATTTGAGTAGTTCGCTGTAATGACGATAAGTAGGGAAATGGCGGCAGGCAGAGGCTTGTCCACTTAATCAATCATTAGGACGAGAATGTGAACATATTTGATTACACACGTTATATTCTATCAATGGGTTCGGATGAACTGGAGATATTGGTTAGAAAGTGGGTAAGCGCCCAATCAAGTAAGTATGCCTCAGTACATCGGCCTGCGGGAGCCGGTGATAGAGGTTGTGACGTAATAGGTTTCTATACTCCAAATAAATTTGAAGGAGATTGGGATAACTATCAATGCAAACAATACAATAAAGCAGTCCCAACAGATAAAGGAATGCATGAGCTTGGAAAAATATTATATTATTCTTACTTAGGTGAGTTCTCAAAACCAAAAAATTACTATTTTGTAGCGCCAAAAGGTATTAATAGAAACCTTAGAACTTGGATACTAAACCCCTCACAATTGAAGAAAGGTTTAATAGAAAACTGGGGTAAATATTGTGAAGACACTATTGTTGATGGTAAGAAAATCATTCTCGAACCAGAGCTGGAACGATTTATTTTAAGTTATGATTTCTCTTCTGTAAGTATTATTGGAATAGATGATATAGTCGATGATTCGAATTTTAGAGCAATTTTAGTCGATTTATATGGTGGGGAGCTTCCTAGTGCTCCAGCTGTAGAGGTTCCTAAAAATATCGACGATAGTGAACTAAATTATGTTAATAAAATTCTAGATGCTTATAGTGATCATGACCAAATAATATACTCAAAGCCAGAAGAGGTGGTTGGTCATGATGAGTTTGAAGAAGACTTTGTGGAGCAAAGAGAACGTTTTTATAGTGCAGAAGCATTTCGTTTATTTTATAGAGATAATACAGTAGATGGTGTTTTAGATTGTTTTGAGAAAGAAATACTTAAAGGTGTAAAACCAACTCTTAGGTTAGATTATCCTAATTCATTTATAAGAATGTGTACTGTCTTGTCTGAAGCTGGAAAACTACAGCCATCTGGTAAATTAGCAATTCATGGAAAGATAGACGTCAAACAAGGGTATTGTCATCAGTTTGCTAATGAAGATAAGTTACACTGGAGGAAAAAATAATGTCCAATACACATGTTTTCAATAGCTCGTTAGAAGCCGGTGTTAGGACTATCTGCTTTCTTGATTCATACTTTCCAGAGAGTATGGATTTTGATGGATTGATGAAAATTGATTTCATACTTGTTCATTCTAGTGACTTTGGTGGCCCGGAAAGTCTTCATCCAGTAACACCTAATCGAAAAGGGGAATACTTTTCCCGTAGAGAGAAAGTCAGATCAGGACTTGATCTTATGAGAAAGTTTGGGCTTGTCGAAGTTGATTACACAAATAATGGAGTCGCTTATAAAGCATCAGAGTATGTTAGTCCTTACTTAGATCTAATGAAGTCCAATTATTCGTTATCATTAATTACAATATCAGAATGGCTAGCAAAAGAATTAAACAAAAATGGATTTGAAAAGTTTAACATAACTCTGGAAAATAAGGTGTTTTAATGAATTCTGGTTTTTTTATAAATAAAATACTATTTATTGGTGATGATAATAAAGCATCGATTGATTTTTCCAATCACCTTCATATTGTGCATGGTGCCTCGAATACAGGGAAATCTCTATTAATTGAAGCTATAGATTATATGTTTGGTTCTGAGGAGCTTAAAGAGGTTAAACCAGAAAGTGAAAAATACTCAGAAGTAGTAATGCAGCTTTATCTAAATAGTAAACCTTATACTGTTTTTAGAAAATGGCCCTCGAACTCTTTTGAAATATATCATGATTTCGTTGAAGAAAAAGATGGTGAAAAATTTTATAGCTATTTTAAAGTAGGAAAAGAAACAAAAACAGTAAAAAATATTAGTGACTTTTATCTAAGTGGTTTAAGGGATGTAGAAATATCATCTAATCTATATGGTGAAAAAAGTTCTCTTACAATACGATTATTATCAAGGGTTTTCTTTTCTAGTGAGGAGAAAATAATCAGTTCTAATTCTCCGATTGTCGTTGGAGATACTAGCGAAGATAGTAAAAATAAAAATATATTTAAGTTTCTACTTACTGGAAATGATGACTCTAACGTAAAAACTGTAGTTCGTGGTAATGAATTTAAGAGCGAAAAGAAAGGGCAGTTAGATGTATTACGAGATGTTGTAGAGACTTTACAATCTGATTTGATGTTTAAAGATGAGAGTTATGAAGATCTTAAAGAAAGAGAGGTTAAGCTAGATAGTACGATAGAAAAGTTGAATCATAGTATGAGTTTGATGAAAGAGTCTCTATCAGAAGTTGTAAAGAATAAAAGAAATATTGCCAATGAATTAATTAGTGTTGATGAAAGAAATGATAATATTAAATCAAATCTAGCTAATTTTGAAATATTAGAGAAAATATATATTAGCGATATCGAAAGATTGAGTTCTCAAGAGGAAGCTGCATTCCTATTAGGCGTCGGACATCATGCTCAATGTGAACATTGCGGTAAGACACCAGAGAAAATATGTGAAGACTTGATGGATGTTGAAAAATTAGCTAAATCATCTCAAGTAGAAATTAAAAAAATAAAATATAAATTATTAGAGTTAAATGAAACAAGATTAAAATTAAAATCCCAGCTAGATACTTATTATTCAAGATCGCAAAGCTTAAGCTATGACTTGAAGTGTATAGATGATGAAGTTGAAAATAGAACTCCAGAAATAAAGATTATTGATAAAAAAATATCAGAGTTGACGGAAGAGCGAAATCTTGTTTTATCAGATATCCGATTGCTTGAACGTATAAATCTTTTCTATAAAAGACTCCAAGAAACAGAAGTCGCCTCTACACCGAAGAAATATAAATCCCATGATTTTTATCCTGAAAATGAAGCTATAGACAATTTTTGTAGGATATATAAAGATATTTTAAATCAAATAAATTTTCCTGGTAATAATGAGGTTTCTTTCGACTTTTCTACTTTTGATGTGGTTATCGATGGTAAGCCTAGAAGTTTAAATGGTAAAGGAGTTAGGGCAATATTACATTCAGTGTTTAAAATTGCTCTCCTTAAACACTGTAAGGAAAGTAGCCTTTACCACCCAGGGATTATTGTGCTCGATTCTCCTTTAGTTACTTATAGAGATCCATTTAAAAGTAAACATGGAGATTTAGATGATGATGAGAAAGAGTTGGCAAATACTAAGGTTAGTTATCATTTCTTAAAATATTTAGCCGAAAATAATATTGGGCAATTTATTATTGTCGAAAATATAGATATACCCGATTCGATCACAAATAGTATTGGTGTAGATACATTTTACGGTAATAATGCTGAAAATGGTCAAAGGGCTGGTTTACTCTAAAGTTATAAGGTAGTACGTTAAACCTTAGTGGTGGAATAGGTTTAACGTATTCTTTAGTTACTTCTTTAGCCTAATTGAATCTTTGGTAGTCAATTAGTGCTTTTAGCCGCTAAAATTTTTAGGTCTTCGAACCAGATAATAGAAACTCTTCACGAATTGACTTTATCGCTTTCGAAACAGCTTGATTTGACAACTGCTTACCAGTGATTTCACCCAGCAATATACCAATCTGTTTATTAGAGTGGTTCTGTTTACGAAGAACCAGCATGCGTTTTTTATTGTCCGTTAGCCGAGAATCTACCATCTTTCGGGCTAAGTCGCGCAGTTCGGGCACATTAGTTGGGTTCAGTGAAGAGTCCAGCATGTAGTGGTAAAAGTACTCATCAATTAATCTATCTCCGGACTTAGCGTTATGACGGTCTGGATGCGCGATTTGGCGTCGTAATCTCAAGACTTCTTGCTCAAACTGTTCTGCAGAGCGTTTGGCTTGCTTATATAGAGAATTCCAAGAACCATCATGAAGCTTGGGACGATGGTTTAGACAGTAATTCGTACTCAGATCTGGTCGCTTTTTCTTTCCTTCTTTTTCATCATTGTCACTATCATTGTTTTCTCTCTCAATATATCCGTTTTTTGTCCATGCGTGCATGAACTGTGAAAACTCTGTTGGGTTTCCACACAGATGACATATTCGTGTTTTTTTATCCGCTTTTAAACTGATATCAGGCGCTAGTTTTGACCTATTAGGTTTCTTTCCTTCACAAATCATAAACAATGATTTGAGCATATCTTGAGTCGATATGAATATTATGTCTTGCTCTGTGTGGGAACTCTTATCAACAAAGTCGCGTAAATAAAAGTGAATTTGGTCGACCGTATAACGAAAACCTCTCAACTTGATGAGGTCACTATAGTTACACTTTTCTCTTGAGATAGGGCAAAAGGACAAATACTGGCTTGGAAGGCTACTCAAGTATTCCGATACCACGGGATCAATCACCTGTTTAATCAAGTTTATGATGTTGTGGCTTTTAGACTCTTCCGAGTATGAATGCCATTTCTCCCTAAAAATGCGAATGGCATTTGCCACAGAGTTGTCAGAATTCTCCCATACAGGGATATAAAACTGACCTAGTCGTTCTGACGCATCCATCTCAGTTTCAAATATTTTCATATCCAACTTTTTTGTCCAATGATTAGTCTAATCTACAGGCAGCTCCTGGCATTATCAACCCAAGAATGTTGAAAAGGAGAGGGTTATGAATCCATCAATGACAAACAAAACGCTGATAAATCGCAAGACCTTACTCAGCATGATTCCTTTGTCTGATCGAACCATCTATAACCTGGAACAGCGGGGTGAATTTCCTCGTCGTATTGTTCTGACCAGCCGAAGTGTTGCTTGGGACCTGGCTGAAGTGGAGAACTGGATAGAAGAAAAGCGTAGGTCTGCGTTAAAAGCCGCAAGACCTGGTTTTATTTGGTAAGTCTGAGTTCACATGACGCTTAAAGATGTAACGGATGTTCAGGCTAGGGGAACTACTCGGCAAAAAAGTGCCTCGGGTGCCAGCGGTAAACTAGATCTAAGCACGAAATATATAGACAACATCATAGCAATCCAGGAGTGCAGTGCTCAGGAGGCTAATGAACTCGGTTTTATTGCTCGGCTTCTGATTCAAGCAACCATACCGCACAGTAAGCCAGAATCGAATGAGTGGAGTCGGAAGAATGGTAATTTCACAATGCACATGATGGCCCCCTCATCTGTAGGTTTGCCTTACGGTTGCTATGCACGTTTGCTTCTGGTTTGGATGACCACTCAAGCAGTAAGAAACAAGTCCAGATTGGATAAGGGTTATATCGGTGAGACAGAGGCGCGTAGGCTTGAATTAGGGAATTCTCAGAGAAGCTTTATGGCCGAACTAGGGTTATCGGGAACTGGGGGGAAAGATGGTTCTATTCCGCGTTTGCGTGAGCAGATGAGCAAACTTTTTAAAACCACCATTAGCGTTATGTTTACGGAACATAATGAAGGTGATGAATATATTTCTGAGGATGAGATTGGTGCCAGAGTAGCGGATGTTTCACATATATGGTGGAGCACAAAGCATCCAGATCAAAATTCATTATGGGGCTCTTGGGTAGATCTGTCGCCAAAGTTTTTTCAACTGATAACAGATAAACCAGTTCCTCTAGATATGAGGGTATTACGGTTGATTAAGCGTTCTCCTATGGCTCTCGATATATATTGCTGGGCAACATACCGAGTCAGCTATTTAAAACGTTCAACAGTCATTCCTTGGGAAGGGCTAATGGACCAAATAGGAGCCAATTATCCTAATACTTCTCAGGGGCATCGAGATTTCAGAAAACGGTTTCTCGACGGGCTTAAAAAGGTTCAATATGCATGGCCAGAGCTAGATGCTACTTCAACCGAAAAAGGATTGCTTTTGAAACCAAGTGCTCCGCAAGTACCTCGACGGACAAAGAGGTAGAGTGAGCGGCATGAAACATTATGTACGCACCATTCTTGATGTTATTAAGCCTGGGTATTTAGAAAGTTATCCACGCATGTTCTGTCCCGCTTTAAAGGGGGTATTTTGCGCATGTTCTGTCCCGGCTTACGCATGTTCTGTCCCGGAGTGCGCATGTTCTGTCCCGCGAAGTGCTAAAAATCTTTTTAATAACAGGTGGTTGTAGAACCCCCTATAGTACTTTCCTGTAGGTATACCTATATAAAAATTAACCTGTAGTTAAGCAAACAGATATTGTGGATAAGATTGATAAAAATAAATGGCTTAAAACTGTCAATGAAATCATTTTTTTGGAAGTTATGTATTTTTAACTTAATGAAAATAAAGCATTTTTTTATTTTTTCTCCTTGACGTCTAAACATTCATTGACACTTGAGGGGCAGTTAAACACGAAGGCTTTGAATTTAGCCTAGAGCGGAAAGTGTAGGAAAGCTGTGTTTTTCTGTGTCGTGATATTGAGTAAAGCCAATACAGATAAATCACTATAAGACCGCTATTTTAGCGCTATTAAATCACTATAAGTGCGGTGTCATACCGTGATAAGTGGCGCACTTATCGGTTAAACAGGTTTACACAGGAATAAACAGTTAAATACAGAGAAATGCACAAGGGCATGCATAACTTTCCGTGATAAAACCAAAGTTGAAATGCGGGCAGGATGTGTGAAGTAGGCCCTCCATGCAAGCATGGCGAAGCCTCTTCACTTATGACTTATTCGCACCTTCGGCACTCAACGTTGATCCTGCCCTGCGGGGCCTGAGAGAGGATACCCAGATGGAGAACAACACAAATAAGACGACGAGAAAGAATAGTCCTCCGATTAAGGTCTATTGCCTACCGGAAGAGCGTGCGCTGATCGAATCCATGTCAGCACAGGCTGGGCTCAGTGCTTCGACCTATTTGCGCGAAGTCGGCCAAGGTTATCGCATTCAAGGAGTTACTGATGTTGAACAGGTTCGCGAACTGGTAAGAGTGAATGGTGACTTAGGACGTCTGGGGGGATTGCTGAAGTTATGGCTTAGTAACGATGCCAAGGTGGCACATGTTGGGGCCAATACGATCTTGGCAGTGCTTAATCGTATTGAGGCGACGCAAGACCAAATGAGTTCACTTATGGAGTCTATTCTTCGCCCGAGGGCGGACCAATGATCGCCAAGCATGTACCGATGCGTTCTCAGGGGAAATCTGACTTTGCAGGCTTGGTGAATTACATCACCGATCACCAGAGCAAAGAACATCGACTTGGTAGCGTTCGTTTAAATAACTGTGAAGCGGAAACCGTGCGCGATGCGATCAGTGAGGTGTTGGCGACTCAGTTTGCGAACACCCGAGCGAAGAGTGATAAAACCTACCACCTGATAGTGAGCTTCCCTAATGGTGAACAGTTAGAAGCGCATGCTTTAGCCGCCATAGAAGAGCGCATTTGCCAAGGCTTGGGTTATGGCGAGCATCAGCGTGTCAGTGCTGTACACAACGATACGGACAATCAACATATCCATATCGCAATTAACAAGATTCACCCTACTCGCAACACAATCCATGAGCCGTACTACCCGCATAAGAAGCTAGCGGAAATGTGCGAGGCCATCGAGCAGGACTTTGATTTGCAGCCGGATAATCATATACCGCGCAAGCGCGGGGCCGAATCACGTGCGATGGATATGGAGTGGCATTCGGGTATTGAAAGCTTAGTGGGGTGGGTGAGGCGCGAATGCATAGACGAGATTAAATCAGCCAATAGCTGGCAGGCGTTGCACCAGGTTATGCAGGACAATGGTTTGCAGTTAAGAACCAGAGGAAATGGTCTAGTGATCGTTGCCGACGGTGAAGCGATCATCAAAGCGAGCACCTTGGGACGTGAGTTTTCTAAACCCAAACTCGAAGCGCGCCTTGGTCCCTTTGAAGAGACTGCATCGGATTCTGTTAAGCCGAGCCGCCAATATACACACCGACCTGTTCGCTTGAAGGTGAATACCACCGAGCTATATGCCCGTTATCAAGCAGAGCAGAAACGTGCCGCAGCGAGTAAGTCGCAAGCCCTTGAACAGGCTCGTCGTGATAAAGATCGACAGGTTGAAAACGCCAAGAGGAAAGGGCGTGGCCGTCGCGCAGCGATTAAGTTAACCGGTAGTAATAAGCTTACTAAGAAGCTTTTGTACAAACAGGCCAGCGATGCATTGAAAAGCGATCTTGAGCGCATTCACAAGCGTTACCAAGAGCAACGGCAAACGATATATCAAAGCAATAAACGCCAAGCCTGGGCGGATTGGTTAAAGAGCCAGGCATTGCAGGGAGATAGAGAAGCCCTGAAAGCTCTACGTAGCCGAGAGGCTGCACAAAAGCTTAAAGGCAATACCCTCAAAGGAGATGCCGTTCAGGCCGAGCCCAAAGCAACGGTCGATACGATTACGAAAAAAGGCACCATTATTTATCGAGTAGGTAACAGTGCTGTGCGTGATGATGGTGAGCGTCTACAAGTGTCGACGGCTTCCAACCAAACCAGTGTTTTAGCTGCG
Organism: Pseudoalteromonas apostichopi; assembly: GCF_030297135.1. NCBI lineage: Bacteria > Pseudomonadati > Pseudomonadota > Gammaproteobacteria > Alteromonadales > Pseudoalteromonadaceae > Pseudoalteromonas > Pseudoalteromonas apostichopi. The sequence goes on along the minus strand of NZ_AP028065.1, from coordinate 877,850 downwards.
CTAAAGGTAGCAATGGAGCGTTACGGTGATCGTATTACCGTGAATGGCTCGCCTGAGTTCAAGGCGCGAGTGATCAAGGCGGCAGTAGATGGCAACCTGTCTATAAAGTTTGCCGACCCAGGGCTAGAGCGTCGCCGTCAGGCATTAATAGCCCAGAGCAAAAAGGCCAAACGGTCAGATAAGCCTGGTGTGTTACCGATTGGCAAAGTGCCACCTTCACGCCGTGGCCGGTTGCAGAATCTATCTCAGTTAGAGGTTTTAGCTATTCAGTCAGCCCCTGTAACTGAAAAAGCGGTGGTCATGCCAGCATTAGAGCAGCGTAAAGCCAAGCTGCAAGCTGAGCAGGCAGCTAAAAAAGCGAAACGACAACATAAGAGCCGATCACGTTGATGTGATGGCAAAGGAATCGACGGAAGCCCTAACCGCTTCGGTTGGTAATGACACCGATGTTTAACCCTATTTGACCGCGCGTTTAACGGTGTCGCGCTGGTCGGGCACCGAGATAGTAAGTGGCGAGCTAGCTCTGTACAGGCCCACATTCACCGCTGGTAACGGCAGGAGTAGAGATCAAGTTTCTACAGGTTGGTGAATGCAACTTTTAGTCATAACAACTAAGAGTAATTAACCATGCTAAAACGAAAAATTTTAGCGGCTAAAATTCCCGTGCTTGCCATCTCCTTGGCGTTAAACCTTTCTAATCCTGTATATGCGGGGATTCCGGTTGCTGATGGTACGAATCTAGTTCAGAACATCATGTCTGCGATGGAAGCCGTAGCGCAGACACTCAAGCAGATTCAGGAATACCAAACCCAACTCCAGCAGTATGAAAACCAACTGCAAAACACAATGGCCCCGGCGGCTCATATTTGGGACCAGGCGCAGCGCACCATCAACGATCTGAACCAGGCGACCAACACACTAGCCTATTACCAAAACCAGCTTGGTAGCCTCGATGCTTACCTAGGCAAGTTCCAGGACGTGGCCTATTACCGCAGCTCGCCTTGTTTCTCGTCGGCGGGATGCAGCGATGCCGAACGGGTCGCTATGGCCGAGAACCGCCGCTTGGCATCTGAATCGCAGAAGAAGGCCAACGACGCGCTGTTTAAGGGCCTGGAGCAGCAGCAAGACAACTTGCAGGCCGACGCTCGACAGCTCCAGCGTCTGCAATCTGCCGCCCAAGGCGCGGACGGCCAACTGGCCGCCATTGGTTACGCTAACCAGCTCGCTAGCAACCAGGCCAACCAGCTCCTGCAAATCCGAAGCCTGTTGATTGCCCAGCAGAATGCCGTTGGCACTCGAATGCAGGCAGAGGCTGACCGCGAAGCTCAATATCAAGCGTCTCGTGAAAGGTTGTTCGATATGGGCGAGCCAACCGACCGTTCAGAAAACAGGGGGTTTTAATCATGAAGAAAATCACCCGAGTTTTTATCGTTAGCGCGTTGGCCTCTTTTGTTCTGGTGGGGTGCGGTGAAGATGACGGGCCAAACCCTGCAACGATCAACTGTGACAACCCGAACCTGACGAAAGAGCAGAGGGAAGAAGGGAACTGTCTTTGGGATATGGGCGAACCCACGGATCGCTCCAAGAACAAGGGGTTCTAATCATGAGCAAGATATTCATTCGACTTGTGATGCTCCTAGCAGTTGTACTGACTTCGCAAACTGCGTCAGCGGCCATTGAGCCTAATGGTGTCTTGGATGAAGTGGCCGTGCGTTTCATGACGGCCAGTGCTACTTGGGGCACGGTAATTACAAACTATGCCGCCTGGCTGTTCTGGACGCTGGGTACTATATCCCTTGTTTGGACTGGCGGGACCTTAATCCTTAAACAAGCGGATATAAGGGAGTTCTTTGCCGAGTTCGTGCGCTTCATCCTGACGTTTGGTTTCTTTCTCTGGTTGCTCAGAAACGGCCCAGACTTTGCGACGTCAATCATCGACTCGTTGAGAATGATCGGTGCTCAAGCCGGTGGCCTTCCGAGAGACCTAACCCCGTCAGAGCCTATTAGTATTGCGTTCGACATTATTGTGAAAGCTGGTGAGTCCTACAGCATCACAAGCCCGATAGATAACTTGTCTATCTTCTTAATCACGCTGGCAATTTTAGCATGTATGGCGGTAGTGGCGGCCAATGTGTTGTTGGCCTTGGTGACGGCTTGGATATTGATCTATGCCGGTGTCTTCGTGCTGGGGTTTGGTGGTTCGCGCTGGACTTCAGATATAGCAATCAACTACTTCAAAAGCGTATTGGGCGTTGCTTTGAAGTTGATGACAATGACGTTGCTCATTGGCATTGCCATGTCGATCATGGACGGTTTCTATGCCGATCTATCCAATGATGCCCCTATGCGTGAACTGCTGGTGATCTTTGTAGTTTCACTGGTTCTCGTGATGCTTATTCACTCGGTTCCCTATGTGGTCGCCAGCCTGGTTCCTGGAGGCGGCGCGGCGGCAGGTGCAGGCAGTATCAGTGCCGGAGCGATGGCCGGAGCGGCTGTTGCCACTGGTGGTATGGCTGCTGGTGCAGCAATGGCTACCGCCGGCGGTGCGTCTGCTATTCAGGCTGCATTTGCAAAAGCAGGTGAGAACGTAGCGAACAATACTGACGTTATGTCGAGCCTGGGCGGAGCATTTAGCGGTGGCGGCGATTCTGACGAAGCTGGCTCCTTTTCCCAAGCCTCTGGCCAATCCTCTAGCGGTGGCGAATCCTCTGGCGGCGGCTTTAAAGGCAGCGCTGTAAAAGCGGGTCGTATTGCAGCGGATACCGGTGCGAATTTGATGAAGGGAATGAGTGATATGGCCGGGGATCGAATTGGCCGCACTGCTGGAGGTCGTTTAGCTAGCTCGATCCGAAACAGTACGAAAAATGACGGGGATGATGACGACAAGGAGGGCGATTGACGACGCTTCCCTTGCATTTGACAACGATAGCTTAGGCGGTGTCGGCACTGGCTGGATGAATCAAACAGGCGGCTTTGATGGCCTGTCCAGTGAGGACCAGGAAGAAGCCCGCCAAGCACACGCAGAATGGCAAGAGCGCGACCCGGAAAAGCACACCTTCGACGTTGAGGACTACGTGTCGTATGCCCAGGAACGCCAGCAGGAGCGCAACGAAGAGGTTGCCAGTTTTGTTAAAAAGGGTCGCATGGCCTAACTAGATAAGGATTACTGATTATGGAGTTTAGCTTTCCACCTCAAAACCTTGCGGAGGTATTTGGTTTCTTCGCAGTGATGTTCATTGTGATGCTGGCCTTCTATTTTTTGGGGCAGTGGCTGCACAACACCGGACACGGCCAGAAGATGAAAGCCATTGCCGTTAAAATGGAGGTATTCCAAAACAGGTTGGCCGGGCGTGCTTACAAGGACATGACGAGATCGGTCGATCAAATCGACAAAATGAGACGCTGGCCGTTTGGCCGACGCAAGTAGTTAGAAAGCACACGGGCCGGTGATGGTGCACCGGCCCGCATTTTCACATACCACCTGTCAGAGAGGTGACACATGACAACCACGCATAATATCGAAGTTCAGCAAGCAATTCATCAGGCAGCGACCAAGCTGGCCGCCCTGGAGTTCATTGACCAGGAAACCGCCCGGCAGGTTTCGCCCGTCGCGGAGGCGGTCGCCAATATGTTTACGATCCTCTACTACCAGGCTGAGACTGGCCGGGTGACGCCGGAGGACTTCGAGCAGGCGCTGGATACTATCCGCCATGTGACAAGGAACCAAGGCAAAAGATGATGAACGATAAGACAGAACGAATAACGAGGAAGAGCAGCACACCTATCAAAGTGTACTGCCTGCCAGAGGAAAAGGAGCAGATCGAGGCGCAGGCAAAACGAGCTGGTATGAGTGCTGCGCGGTACTTACGCGAAGTCGGTCAGGGTTATCACATCTCTGGTGTGGTGGACTATGAGCAGGTCCGGGAGTTGGCTCGAATCAACGGTGACCTTGGCCGTTTGGGCGGCCTATTGAAGTTATGGCTGTCAGATGACATGCGTACGGCTCAGTTCGGCCAGGCAACTATCCTCGCTGTCCTCAGCAAGATTGAGGCTACACAGGAGGAAATGGGAAAGGTTATGACCAAGGTGGTCATGCCGAAGATATGAATCACAACAGGTTGATTCAGAGCAGGCGGCCAACTGGTCGCCTTTTTAACGTTAAACCAACGAAGGATCTACCGTTGGATTTATGTCAGTATATCGATTACTGTAGCGAGAATGGTAAAGTAGTATATAAGTATAAATCTTTATATTTTAGTTCCATATTTATTTAGTGGGCTAGGGATGGAGTAAGGTGATCGATTATGGAACAGTCTTTTTCAGTTAAAAACTTCCGGAGTATTTATGATCTTGATCTGAAAAATCGAGGAGATTTAGAGCGTGAATACTTCGAAAAAGCATATGCAGAAAGACTGAAAATTAGAGTTTTAAAAAAATTTAAGTGTCGGATTCTATCCAGATTTAAAAAAGGCGTGATAACAAAAGAATCCTATGAGAAAAGGGTGGATTTGATCCGTAAGTTATTGGAGGTTAGAAAGGGTAGATACAATAGTTTTGTAAATGATGAAATTGAAAGTATTTGCAATAAGGTAAATAGGAAGGGGTATAATCTCCCACTATCAAAGCTTCCCAATCAGATTTCTGGTAAAGATGTATTTACAATTGGGAAAAGCGTGGAGAGTGTATTTGTTACAAGGCATTTACATAACATAATAAGAAGTACTTATAATATAAAGCAATCGCATCGTGACTTAATCGTTAGCAGAGTTAAAAGTATTTGTTTGGATAAAAGTCCTAAATATATTGTTAAAGCTGACGTAAAAGATTTTTACGAAAGCATTGAGCATGAGCTAATTATAAAAAAGCTGCATGCATCTACAAAACTGTCTGTATTGCCTAAGAGAATACTTACCCAACTTCTTAGATCATATGCTAAATTGGTGGGGTGTGATAAAGGGCTTCCAAGAGGTGTTGGTTTGAGCGCCTATTTATCAGAAGTATATATGAAAGACTTGGATGATGAGCTGGTGAATAATCCAGATTTAACTTTTTATTCTCGCTACGTTGATGATTTAATATTGATATACTCCCCAGATGTTATAAAGGATAAGTCTTATTATCTCCAAGTTGTAGATGAAGCTGTTGGTAGGAAGAAATTAAAATTAAATAATAAAACAAAAGAAATTGATCTGACAGCGGATAAAGCTCAAGAGTTTGAGTATCTGGGGTATAGGTTTTTATTTAAAGGTAAAGATATAGCAATCCGGATTAGCAGTAAAAGGGTTGATAAATACAAAGATCGTATCAATCAGGCTTTCGATAACTATTTTAAAAAGTGCAAATATAATCCTGATAAAAAAGCTGACCTTCTAATAGATAAAATTCGTTTTTTAACTGGAAATACTCGGCTTTTGCATGCCAAAAGCAAAGCGTTTACTGGTGTCTATTTTAATAACATGTATATAAATGACATTAGTGATCTGGAAGAGATTGATAAGTACCTGAGAAATAAGTTTCTGGCAATAACAGATCAGAGGTTACATAGGCGTCTAAATAAATTTTCTTTTGTTGAGGGATTTGAAAATAAAGTATTCAGAAGTTTTACTACTGCTGACTTGAAAAATATAACTAGAGGATGGAAGGATGCCTAAGAAAACATTATCGATCAATTTTCCAATTGAGAGAGTAGTCCTTTCAGACCTGCTTCCATATGAGGTTCCAATAACATTTTCGAATAGGCATTTTTATAACTTCATAGTAGATAATCAAGTTAAGTATTCGAATGATTATTTTTACTGGAAGAAAAAAGATACCGCTTTTGATAGCCTTGTTATGCTGTTGCTTGGCCTGCCTAAAAGTAAGCAGGTTCAGAACTTTGAGAAAGAAGGTATCAAGTACAGCAAAGTTAGTGCAAAGAAGATAAACCCTTTTACTATACCTTTCACATTTAATATATCACACAAAGCGGATCAGTATAGACATTTATCTTTAATCCACCCAAGGTCACAAGTTTTTGCTGTAGAATTTTACAAGAACAATAAAGATTTGATCACTTACTATTGCGATAAAAGCCAGTTTAGTCTCAGGTCGGCGAAGCGAGTTGCTGGTTGTACATATGTAGATAAGAAGTCACTTATTGAGCAGTTTGATACTGATGGTGAAGTAATAGAGGTTGAAGGCGAGAATTACGAAAATTTGAAATCGTTTTTTGTATATGACAAATATAGCAGTATCTTTAATTTTTACGAATCTGATGAATATCATGATTGCGAGGGAAGGTATAGTTTTTTATCAAAGCTTGATATCTCGAATTGTTTTGATTCCATTTATACCCACTCGATAGCTTGGGCTGTATACAGTAAAGAATATGCCAAAAATAATCTTAGTCAAACTAAATCAACTTTTCCAAATGTTTTTGATAGTTTGATGCAGCAGCTTAACTATAATGAGACAAATGGAATTGTAATTGGTCCTGAATTGTCTAGAATATTTGCCGAAATTATACTTCAAGCTATTGATAGTGATATTGTCTCAGACTTGGAGGGAAAGAGTGTTTTCTTTGGGGTTGACTACCATGTATTTAGGTATGTTGATGACTTCTTTGTTTTTTATAATGACCAAGAGGTTTTCTCTAAAATAAAGTCTTCAATTAGTCTTTGTTTGGCAAAATACAAGCTTAACCTGAATAAAAGTAAAGAGTACTTTTTTGATAGGCCTGTGATAACGCCTATCACAATAGCAAAAAAGAAAATTGCTGATCTTTTGTCAGACAAGCTGAAATATAATATAGAATATATAGAGGGAACTAAGGAGATTGAGAAAGCTAGTTTGTATTTCAGAAAATCAAGTTTAATTACAGACTTTAAATCTATCCTCCATACGTCAGATGTTTCATATGGGGATATACTCAACTACACCCTTTCTATATTAGAGAAAAAAGTAAGAAAAATATTGCTTGTTTATACCAAGGTTCCTGAAGGTGAAAATGTTGATAAACAACTTGTAAGTTCGCTAGTTAGTTTAATTGAATTTTCATTCTTCATATATTCAATGTCTCCAAAAGTTAATGGAACCATTAAGCTCTGTAGGATTATGCAGCAGATTATTCTGTTTGTTAATGATCGCACTCTGGGGATTGAATACCGTGATGTAATATTTCGTTCTATATTTAATGGCTCTTGTTCTGTATTGGAAGACATAAAGGTAGGAAATGAAACTCCAGTTGAGACATTGTACCTGCTTGTTTTAATGCGTCAGCTAGGTAAGTTCTATTGGCTTGATGAATTTTCCTTGTGCAAATATTTTGGGATTGTAAAAAGCTCTGAGGGCATTAATTTTGAAAAAGATTTAAACTACTTTTCTATTGTTGTTTTGCTGTTTTATATAGAGAACAAAAAACGGTATGATTTTTTAAAAGAGCCAATTGAAGAATACGTTTTGCAAAAATATGCACAAAAAAATTCGATAATAAACATTGATAGTGAAATCACACATATGACACTTGATTTGATTGCGTGTCCATATGTGAGTGATAAACTCAAAGATGAAATTTTAGAAAAAAGTGATGTTCCTAAGGCGTGTCGAAAAAAAGTTATCAGCTATTGCTCGACTTGGTTCACTAAGTGGTCAGGGTACAACTTCGCTAAAGAGCTAGACGCTAAAGTGAGCCAAGATGTATACTGAAAAAAGCGCATCGTGCGACTTAATGGCTGTTTGCAGCTCACACACCAGCGCGCATGGGTAGACATTGTCCTACGCATGGAGATGTATGCCTGAGCGGTCCGCATGAGCCGCTCGGTTTCGGCAGTCCTACCAGACGTGAGGCGAGGCGAAAGCTAAGTCGCATGGAGGGTGGGGCTGCCTAGACTCTCTTATATAACCTTTGCTTGTATGACACATAGTTCAGATAAACCTTCCCTCCCTGATTTTGGCTCTGATAGAAAAGAAGCTAAGGTGCGCATGCTAACCCCTGAAGAGATCGTTCAGTTACGGCAGGACATGGCCGAATCCTCAGCTTGGGCCAAGGTTGAGCTAAAACGCCGACGAGCAGAAAAATCAAAAAAATTCTGAGCATGGTATAGATGATGGTATTGAGAAAATTTACCTATCTAACTAGCTGTTATGTAAATGTATTTTCTTCGTATTGATATTCGAGTGGGAATAATTTTATTATTCTGACCTGAATTGGTTCAAAAACGGCGAATTAGCTTGCTAATTCGCCGTTTTGTTTATTTAAAAAGCAGTTAAACTAAAAACTGTGTTTTTTTACTTTACCTTTGAAAAAAGCTCTATATAATTCGTCGTCATTGCAGGGGCGTAGTTCCAATTGGTAGAACAGCGGTCTCCAAAACCGACGGTTGGGAGTTCGAATCTCTCCGCCCCTGCCATTTCTTCCTTCTTTACTTTAATCGCAAATCTCCCTATATTACTTGCTCTTAATCATGATTGAGTCGTTATGAATCCAAGTTACGCTGCGATATTCTCTGTACAATCTTTAGAGTTGAATCAACACTATCGAACTGTGCCTGACGTTTCTAGCGAAGAGATGTCAAATACTCAACAAGAAACACTTACGCTACCGTTACAGTTTCACCAAGACCTCGAAAAAGCATTTGCGCCGTTAGTTATTACTGAAATCGTTAAAACAACAAGTATTAGCTGGCAAGAGGGGTGCTTGGGTTTACCGAGCGATAAGCTTAATAGTAAACAGAAAAAACAACTTTGGTCTTTAATCGGTGAACAACTTGATAAGCTTTAAATCTGTAGATGCAACTTATATCAGCCAGTTAATGGCTATTGAAAATGCCTGCCATAGTCACCCGTGGACAGAGAAAACCATGCTGTCGTGTTTAGCGGGCCGTTACTTTAACCTGGCTGCTTTTCATGGCGATGATATGCTAGGTTTTTATATCGGTGAGCAAGCGGGCCCAGATTACACCCTGATGGATATTTGTGTTGCGCCAAAGCACCAAGGGCAGGGCATTGCTAAGCAGTTGTTAAATGCTTTTATTGAGCATGGTGAACAGCACCAAGCTGAAAACCTCTTCTTAGAAGTGCGTGAGTCTAATGCACCTGCTATTGGCTTGTACGAAAGTGCTGGCTTTTCACATATGTCAGTGCGAAAGAACTACTACCCAACCGCAACAGGGAATGAAGACGCTATTTTAATGGGCATGAGCTTTAGCCTTTAAGATGCCTCTTCAAGGGCGCTTATAAGCGCGTTGTAGCATTGCTCGATTTGTTCAGTTTGATTACTACGTAAGGCATTTTCAAGTTGTCCTGCGGTCTTATGAATTGCTTCAAAACTAAAACACCCAGCACTGCCTTTTAGGCTATGCGCTACTGAGCGCAGCGCTTCCCACTCTTTAGTGCGATACAACTGCACGACCTGGCTTAAGTAATCAGGCAGCTTTGAACGATAGTTGTCGTTAATTTGTTGGAATTTTTCACTTTTCAGTAAATTTTCCCATTTGTTTTGGCTATCTTTTTCAATATGTAAGTAGCTTACGAGAACTTGCTCTAATGCGTCTTTATCGATTGGTTTTGCAAGGGCTTCATCACAGCCCGCTTCTATGTAAGTATCGACATCGGTTTTCATCACATTGGCTGTAAGTGCGATAATAGGTCCATCGTAGGCTGCATGACGTAACATTTGCGTCGCTTCTAAGCCGCCCATTACAGGCATCTGCATATCCATGATGATCAACTGATAATCATTAACCAATGCCATTTCTACCGCTTCAGCACCATTTTTTGCGATGTCAGGCTCAAGCCCCCAAGTTTGTAACAGTAGTTTGATCAGCAACTGGTTATCTGGATTATCTTCGGCCACCAGTATATTGGCATCAAAGCTATTAGCAGCGAATGAAAGCTGTACGTCTTTACTCGGCGAGAGCTGCTCATAGTTATGAATAAAGGCCTCATACTTAAGCTGCTCGGCATTTAAGTGAGCTGCAACTTGCACGGTAAAACAACTGCCGTTTCCAGGTTCACTGATAAGTTGCACATCACCACCCAATAACTGGGCTAAGTTCTTCGAAATACACAAGCCAAGACCTGTACCACCAAAGCGGCGAGTTGTCGTCGCATCAGCTTGTTCAAACGGTTTAAATACCCGTTCAACTTCGCGCTCTGACATACCAATACCTGTGTCTTGAATCGCAAATTGTAAATGTTGTTTTTCGCTGTTGTAGCTAATATCAATCGAGATACTGCCTTTCTCAGTAAATTTAACCGCATTACTGGCAATATTGATCAAGATTTGTTTTAAACGTGTGGTATCGCTATTAATGGTTTTGGGGATTGGTAGCTTGTAGTTGATATTAAACGCCAGTTGCTTCTCATTAGCCAGTGGGCGAATAATCGAATCAATATCATGAATAAGCTGCACTACATTACATGGCCCACGCTCAACGGCGAGTTTTTCAGCTTCAATTTTTGATAAATCAAGAATGTTATTGATGAGCTCAAGCAAGTGCTTAGAGTTACGTAAAATGGTGCTTAAATGTTGTTCATCATTCACCGCATCTTTGTTGTGCAGAAGTTGCTCTGTAAAACCCATAATTGCGGTAAGTGGGGTGCGAATTTCATGACTCATATTTGCTAAAAAGCGGCTTTTTAGTTGGTTGGCTTGTTCGGCTTGCGCGATTGCCACTTCTAGCTTGCTATTCATTGCTTCGAGCGCTTTAGTACGGCTTTCAACCTTTTCTTCTAGGTGATGCTTATATTCTTCGAGTTCGTCTTGGTAATGACGAATTTGGTTCACCATGTGATTGAAGTCGTTGAAAAGCACACCTACTTCATCATTTGTATGGGCGGGCAAATACACAGATAAATCACCATCACCAACGCGATGGCTTGCAGCGCCTAATAACTCGACTGGGGTGAGTAGTAAATTACGCACCACAATGTAAATCAGAATAGGTAGTGAAATCACAGAGATAATTACAATTAATGCAGTAATTAAACTGATGGCTTTCCCTGACTGATACAGTAAATCTTTGGGGGTGGTCGAGATGAAGTAATCGCCGTCGGTCATTTGCACCGCATAGATGATACGCTCTTCTTTATCGATACTCGAAAGCTCAATGCTGGCTAGTTTGCCGTAATCGGCCAAACTCTTAATTTGTTCAAGCTCGTATTCACTTAAGTAGCTGCCCCGTAAGTCATAGTCTGAGCTAAATAAAATTTGTCCTTTAGTTGTCAAAAACAAATTTAGGGTGTTATTAAAAGGCGCTTCTAAAATGCTGGCATTTAATATCGATGGTTCTACATGTACAACAATAAATCCTAACTGTTGCGGCTGTTTTAAGTAGTAATCGATATTGTAAATAGGGTGCACAAAGTACAAACTGGTGGAGCCATCTTCTTTGGGGATCATAAATTGCTGCTGGCGCAAATTTGATTGCAGTACTTGATCAAAAAACGGGTAGCTTTTAGGCGCAGGGGTTAATTGGCTTGAATAAAATGCATCACTTTTGCCGTCTGGGGCAACATAGTTAATGCTGACTATATCAGGGTAAGCTTCTGAATAACTTGCAAATACATTCATTAACTCGCCAAGGCGTTCAATGTATTGGTTTTTTGATTCGGGTTCACGGGCTAAAAAGTCCGCCAATACTGGAGAAGTCGAAAGTAACCGGGTAATCGAATGAAATGAGTCAATGTAATTGAAGATTTTTTGTTGCTGTTGCTCAACAAAGCGACTGACAATAAGCTCTGCTTGTTTTTTTGTTGAATTGGTCACATTGGTTAACGTAAAGCCACCTAAAAACAACAAAGGTAAGATCACTAAAGGTGTGATATACCATAATAATCGAATACTGAGCTTACTGGTTTTCATGACCTAAATTGATATCCCTCCGTGCAATTTATCAATAGTATGCGTTACAACTTGATTACACAAGCTTAGCAAAAAAGTGAACAACCCATATACCCAGCCTATGGTGAATAATTACTTACAATCGTTGCTTTTTTGGCTAAGACAAACAAGGTATAATAGTCGGCAATTCTATTTTATTTTTACAGTGCGCACCGAGCTTTATAATTTATAGGGCAGCCAAGTGCGCTTTGTTATGACTAAAAGCAGCTTACATGTCTAATTTAACTACCGAAATTAATAAACGACGCACCTTTGCGATCATCTCGCACCCGGATGCGGGTAAAACCACTATTACAGAAAAAGTTCTGTTATTCGGACAAGCGATTCAAAAAGCGGGTACCGTAAAGGGTCGTGGCTCAAACCAGCACGCAAAATCAGACTGGATGGAAATGGAAAAAGAACGTGGTATCTCGGTAACCACGTCTGTTATGCAATTTCCTTACAATGAGCGTCTAGTTAACTTACTTGATACTCCAGGGCACGAAGACTTCTCTGAAGATACTTATCGTACACTGACTGCGGTTGACTCGTGTCTAATGGTAATCGACGCGGCGAAAGGTGTTGAGGATCGTACTCGTAAATTAATGGAAGTAACACGCTTACGTACTACACCTATCGTAACTTTCATGAATAAGTGTGACCGTGATATTCGTGACCCAATGGAGTTATTAGACGAAGTTGAGACTGAGCTTAACATCGCCTGTGCGCCTGTTACTTGGCCGATTGGGTGTGGTAAAGAATTCAAAGGTGTGTATCACATTCACCGTGAAGAAACGATTTTGTATAGCACAGGCCAAGGTCACACGATTCAAGAAGTACGTGTTATTAAAGGTTTAGATAACCCAGAACTTGATGATGCAATTGGTAGCGAACTTGCGGAGCAGCTTCGTGAAGAGCTAGAGCTTGTGATTGGTGCATCACACGAATTTGATTTAGATCTGTTCTTAGCGGGTGAGCTATCGCCTGTGTATTTTGGTACGGCACTTGGTAACTTTGGTGTTGACCATGTTCTTGATGGCTTAACTGAATGGGCTCCGGCGCCACTACCTCGTGAAACAGAAGACCGCCAAGTAGCGGCAACTGAAGATAACTTCTCTGGCTTCGTATTTAAAATTCAAGCAAACATGGACCCTAAACACCGTGACCGTATTGCCTTTATGCGAATTGTATCGGGCAAATACAGCCAAGGTATGAAGATGAACCATGTGCGTATTGGTAAGCAAGTGAGTATTTCTGATGCGGTAACCTTCATGGCAGGTGACCGTGAGCGAGCGCAAGATGCTTATGCGGGTGACATCATTGGTTTACACAACCACGGTACAATTCAAATAGGTGATACTTTTACGCAAGGTGAAAAAATGAAGTTTGGTGGTATTCCTAACTTCGCACCAGAATTATTCCGCCGTATTCGCTTAAAAGATCCATTAAAACAAAAGCAATTGCTAAAAGGCTTAGTTCAGTTATCTGAAGAAGGTGCTGTGCAAGTATTTAGACCGCTTATAAATAACGACCTTATCGTTGGTGCGGTAGGTGTACTACAGTTTGATGTGGTTGTTGCTCGCTTAAAAGCTGAATACAACGTTGATGCGATTTACGAAGGTGTCAGTGTTAATACTGCACGTTGGGTAAGCTCAGACGATAACAAAAAGCTTGAAGAGTTTAAGCGTAAGTGCGAAAGCAACTTAGCGCTTGATGGTGGCGATAACCTTACTTATATCGCGCCAAGCCGTGTAAACCTAAACTTGTCGATGGAACGCTATCCAGATATCAAGTTTAACCACACGCGCGAAAACTAATACGCTAAGACTGCTTCAAATTTAAGGGCCCGTACTACGGGCCATAAAGGTAAAAATTACAATGAATATTCGTACTCTTTTAATCGAAAAAGCAATTGCTGCGATGGTTGCAGCAGGGTTACCAGAAGACACAAACCCAGCGGTAACGCAAAGCACACGCCCGCAATTTGGTGATTACCAAATCAATGGCGCGATGGGGGCTGCAAAAAAACTAAAATCGAACCCGCGTGAGCTAGCACAAAAAATTATCGATAACCTAGATCTTGCTGATATCGCAGAAAAAACTGAAATTGCAGGCCCTGGTTTTATCAATATTCACTTAAAGCCTGCGTTTTTATCAGCTAGCTTAAAAGCGGCAAATGAAGATGAAAAGCTGGCTGTTGCACCGCATGCAACGGCGCAAAAAGTGGTTGTTGATTACTCATCACCTAACCTTGCTAAAGAAATGCATGTAGGTCATTTACGTTCGACTATCATTGGTGATGCGGTTGTTCGTGCCCTTGAGTTCCGTGGCGATGAAGTTATCCGTCAAAACCACATGGGTGACTGGGGTACTCAGTTTGGTATGCTAATCGCGCACTTAGAAGATCAAATCAACCAAGGTGTTGATCTAGACAAAGTTGCACTAGCTGATTTAGAGACCTTCTATCGTGATGCGAAAAAACGCTTTGATGATGAAGAAGGTTTTGCTGATAAAGCGCGTGATTACGTTGTTAAATTACAAGGTGGCGACGCACACTGTGAAAAACTATGGAAGCTATTCATTGCGACTTCTGTGAAGCATTCTGAAGAAGTTTATAAGCGTCTAAACGTAACGCTTACATCCGATGACATCATGGCTGAAAGTGCTTATAACAGTGAACTTGCAAACATTATTGCGCTATTAAAAGGCAAAGAAATTGCGGTTGAATCTAATGGTGCACAAGTGGTGTTCTTAGATGAGCTTGCTAATAAAGACGGTGAGCCTTCAGTATTTATCGTACAGAAATCAGGTGGTGGTTTCTTATATGCCACAACTGACCTAGCAGCCTGTGATTACCGTTCAAACAAACTGGGTGCGGATCGTATCCTAATCTTCGTTGATGCGCGTCAAAGCTTGCACTTCAATCAAGTTGAGCTAACAGCACGTAAAGCTGGTTTATTACGTGATGAAACAAGTTATGAATTCTGCCCATTTGGTACCATGATGGGGGCCGACGGTAAGCCATTCAAAACTCGTACTGGCGGTACAGTTAAACTTGCAGACTTGCTAGAAGAGTCAATCACTCGTGCTGCAGCTAAACTTGCTGAGCGTGAGTCAGACTTAAGCGACGAAGAGCGTAGCGAAATAGCCCGTAAAGTCGGTATTGGCGCAGTGAAATATGCGGATCTTTCTAAACACCGCACTAGCGACTATATCTTCAACTGGGATAGTATGCTGAGCTTTGAAGGTGCTACAGCGCCTTATCTTCAATACGCATACACCCGCGTTCGCAGTATCTTCCGTAAATCAGGTATTGATGCTGCGTCATTAACAGTAGACGTTGCAATCAACGAGCCACAAGAAAAAGCACTCGCACTTAAACTTCTACAATTAGAAGAAGTACTTGATCTAATGATCAGCGAAGCAACACCGCACGTATTATGTGGATACCTATATGAACTAGCAAGCCTATACATGACGTTCTATGAGGCGTGCCCAGTCCTAAAAGAAGGAGTGGAGCCAAATGTACGTGACAGCCGTTTAGTGTTATGTAATTTGGTTGCTAAGACCCTGAAATCAGGGTTGGATCTTTTAGGTATCGAAGTAATGGAGCAAATGTAATCTGCTTCGTGTAGTTCGCTTTAGCTGCGTTAATGAGTTTATTTAGCCTAAGTCACATACAAAACACGTATGCTCCTTGGCATAAATAAACTCATTGCCTTGCTAGCACTCCTTCACTTGCAGAAAGTTTAAGAACTCATAGGGATAAGTCGGTTTTCCGCCTTGTCTTAGGCTAAACTACTTAGGTGAACTCTGCCTCGTGTAGTTCGCTTTGAAAGCACTTCTACACTTGCAGAACGTTTAAGAGCTCATAGCTTCGTAGGTTGGGTAGAGCGTAGCGAAACCCAACAAAATTGATAGCTCAATAACCTTGATTAATCTTTAGCCGATAGCGTAGAGGGAATTTTATGAAACTTGAAGATATTCGCCGTGAATATTTACAGGATGGTTTATCTGAAGACATGCTTGATGCGTCTCCAATCAAGCAGTTTGAAAAATGGCTAGAACAAGCTGTTGCAACTAACTTACCTGATCCTACGGCGATGGTGGTTGCTACGGTTGATGAACATGGCCAACCTTCACAGCGTATCGTGCTGTTAAAGCATCTTGATGAAAATGGCTTTGTGTTTTTTACTAATACTGGCTCGCGCAAGGCGCAAGAACTTAAAGGTAATAACAAAATTTCCTTGCACTTTCCTTGGCATCATATGGAGCGACAAGTCATTGTGTATGGTGAGGCAAAACCATTACCAACAACCGCTGTGGCTAAGTACTTTTTATCGCGTCCAAAAGAAAGCCAATTAGCAGCTTGGGCATCTCAGCAAAGCCGTCCAGTGTCATCACGTAAGGTATTAATGGAAACATTTGCGAAAATGAAGCAAAAGTTTTCTGATGGTGAAATTCCATTGCCTGATTTTTGGGGGGGCTATTGCGTTGAGCCTACTAAAATTGAGTTTTGGCAAGGTGGTGCACACCGCTTACATGACCGGTTTATGTATCAACGCCATGCCGATGGCAGTTGGCTGTTTGGTCGTTTAAATCCGTAAATGCACTTCATCGATTCTCACTGCCATCTTGATTTTAGTGAGTTTGATGAGACTCGTTCAGAGCTCATCAAAGAGTGCAAGCAAGTAGGGATCGAACATTTTATTGTGCCGGGTGTGAGCTTGGCACAATCTACAGCACTTTTTTCTTTTGCTAAATCAGAGCCTAGTATCTCAGTTGCTTTAGGTCTACACCCTTATTTTTTATCTGATCACCAAGCTCATCACCTTGCTGAGTTAGAGCAGTTAGCAAAAGCCCATTTAGGAAAATTTATTGCCATCGGCGAGTGCGGGCTTGATCGCAGTATCGACAACCTCGATAAACAAACATGGCTTTTTGAAGGGCAAATAGAGCTTGCCAATCAACTCGCTCTACCACTGATTGTGCATCACAGACAAAGCCATGATTTAATTGCTCGCTCATTTAAGCGCTGCAAGCCAAAGTTTGGTGGTGTGATTCATGCTTTCTCAGGCTCTGAACAACAAGCTCAAAGTTATATAAAACAAAATTTTAAGCTCGGAGTGGGGGGCGTTATCAGTTATCCGCGTGCTGCTAAAACTCGTAAAGTTATAAGCGCAATTGAACCACAACATTTAGTGTTAGAAACCGACTCGCCGTCAATGCCGCTGGCAGGCTTTCAGGGGCAGGTTAATACGCCACTTAAAGTGCGCAACGTATTCGCTCATTTATGTGAGCTCAAAGGTGTGACAGGTGATGCACAGCAGCAACTCGCTGCTGAACTTTACGATTCTTGCTCTGCGCTTTTTTTGATGTAACGGTTGATTTGCCAGAGTTTTAACCCGCGACCTAGCTGCCAAGTAAAAATACAGGTGATCACTAACATTAATAACACTTGGCGACCTAAATCATGAAAACTACTGTGGCTGGTCGCAATGGAAGCCTGTGTTAAATAGGTAATTGATACAAAACCAATAGGTCTTTCATCATCACTTATCACCGGCTCAACAAATGGCGTTTTGAGTTTACTGATACCCGGTGTTGAGTCTGGTAATAAACCAAATGTGTGATGACTTTGCCAATTATCGCTGGCAGCAAGTTGAATTCCTTGTTGATCGTAAATAGTTGCAGCTAACACATACTCATCTTCAGCAATATGATTACATAGTTCATTTAACTCTGGTTTGTTTTTCTCTTGCAGTGGGGTCTTTGCATTTAGTGCCATAAACTTGGTTAAGCTTATTGCTGTGCTATCAGCACTATCGTAAAGTAATTGGTGACTTTGGAAGCTACTATTCATGGCAACCCAACTTAACAGCACAAAGCAGGCTGTAGCCAAACTCAAGCGCACAAAGCGCTGGCGATAAGTGGCTGAAAAGGGAATTTTAAGTTGGTTATTTTTCATAGTCACCGTATACGTTACTGACAGCTTTTAATTTTGATGGTACAACATGATAACTTTAACAGCCCCTTGTGTGCGAGTGCCAAATGCACGACCAAGGACAGACATAAGTCTAATGTGGAGCCACTATGTCACAGCTTAGCTTAGCTGCTACACCTTCAGCAAATTTAGCAGAACAAATCAGTCTAAATTGTTGGTATAAAATTGAAAACAAACACCTTATTACAACAGACTTTACGCCAAAAGCAAACCAAGGCGTGTTTAGTGTTGCCTTTGGTAATGAGCTTAATGCAGAGAAACTGCTTACTATTAGTGATTTTTTAGCGTCACATGGGTTAAGTAATTTATCGCTTTGTTGTTATCAACCAATTACAGATATACCTGTGGCATGGAGCTTTCATAGCGATGCTACAATTTTACTGAGCCCACTCGTATTAGTTGAGTTTGCCAAGCAGTTAGGTATTCAACTGGTGCAACTAACTAATCCACCGACAGTGAATGAGCCAGGCTTATTACTAATGGATATGGACTCAACAGCCATTACTATTGAGTGTATCGACGAAATTGCGCGCCTTGCCGATGTGTATGACGAAGTTGCCGCTGTAACCGCGCAAGCTATGGCCGGGCAGCTCGACTTTGCACAAAGCTTAAAGCAGCGTGTCGCGAAGCTTGAGGGCATCGATGTAGATTTAATTGACGGCTTAAAAGCGCGTTTACCGCTTATGCCGGGCGTGAGTGAATTATGCCAATACCTAAAAGCGCATAACTGGCATTTAGCAATCGCATCAGGTGGCTTTGTGCCTTTTGCAGAGCAAGTGCAGTCACTGCTTGGTTTAGATGAGGTGCATGCCAATACTCTTGAATTCAAAGATAATCGCTTAACGGGTAAAGTCATTGGCACTATTGTTGATGCTGAAGAAAAGGCTCGTGTACTTAAACGAATCGAACAAAAGCTGACTTTAAATAATCGTCAAACAGTTGCCATGGGTGATGGTGCTAACGATTTGAAAATGATGGCTGCGGCAGGGCTTGGCGTTGCTGTGCATGGTAAACCTAAAGTAGTTGAGCAAGCACAAACTGCAATTAATGAAGGTTCATTACTGCAAGTTGCTTACTTACTCTCTCTACCGTTAGATTACTCGCTTTAACCAAGTCGCTTTGCGTTTACTCATTTCCGTGATCAGCTTTTGGTCAATATCAAAATGGGTAAGCGCTTCTTCGGTTATATCAATTAAATCACCTACACCGGCTACTGCCCACAGCGCTTCTTCTAAATCTTTTGCTTTGTGCAATGCGTACTGACTAATATATTTAAGCTCATTCGCTAAGTAATCAATATCAGGTCGACCAGTACGTGAAACATATAAACGAAACACAAATACTAAATCGTTTTTCAGCGCTTTTTTCACAAATAAAGTTTGTGGTTTGTAGTCATCTTCACTGATACAGCGACTAGTAATTGCATCGCTAATTTCGGCTTGGCGCGGATCAAAGCGTAAAAATAAAGTAAATGGTAATGGCGGATCTTGGCGACTACGATCTTTTATTAACGGGGTGATCACCTCTGTAATTTGATCCGTCGATAAGAAACCATCGATGCTGGTCGTCTCATTTAATAACGCAAAGTTTTGCAGTAACACATGTAGTGGGCTTGGATATAAACCTTGACCAATTGCGCCAGCTTTAAAGTGAGCTGCTTCTTTATGTAAATAAAACGGAAATTGGCATACACTTTTGGTCACCATGTTTCTGAGTGCGGTCGATAACCCCGGAATCTTAGGCGTTTCTTCGCAGACACGTAATTTGTCTTTGTTGTTATCGATTAAAACAGTGAAAAACTTAATTGCCATATGTGGTAGGTCACCAATCCGATGGACTTTTAAGTTTACTGTTGTCAGTGATTTACTCACAGCCATCACTTCATAGGCAAGATTCGTCAAATCATGCTTTTTGGTAATTTTTTGCAAATCAGGCAAGTTTAACTTAATGATATCGCCTTTTTTGAACTCAACTGGTTGGTCGCATTCAATTTGCAATCCCATCACTGATAAGTCTCGGGTATGCCCTGTAATAGTTTGCTCATGGTGTTCAATGCTGACAGCTGTTTTGTATAAGTAGCGTTTATGAGCTCTAAGGTTTACATATTCGAGCGCCACAGGCTCTAAATGAGGGGGCGTTTTGTGCTTACTGTGACCGAAAAGCTTGAGCTGGTTTACTGCATCTTTACTGTAATCAAGTTGTTGATATGTTCGTTGTTCAAACTTTGTACCAACCGAAGTTAAAATTAGTAGATATTTAACATCTTTGATCAACCCCTGCACTCGTGGTGTAGGTGGTTTATTTAGTTTTTCGATATTTTTGCCAGCACTGCTTGGCAGTGACAATGGAATGTAAGAGTCTTCCGGATGGCTTGGCATCAACTGTAGCTTAAAGCACTGCCAGCTGTCTTTTTGGCTGCCAAACCCGAGGAATAAATCTCTTAGGTGTGGTTGGCTTTCAAGCTCAGTTTTTGTAGCGGAATAATAATAAATTTTGCCCGCAGCCGTATGCGTGAAAGTATAAAGGTATTCTTCTTTTACTGCATCAGGTGAGCTAAGTAAGTGACCCAAACGCTGCTGATTAATAATACTGTATAAACATGACAACTTACGTTCATCACAAAAATAGCGCTGAATAAAAATATTATTCTCAGTGGTTAATGCAAGGCTAGGGTAAAGTTTGTCGCCTTGTAAGCTTAAAAAAGCATAAAACGAGGTAACGCGTGGAATATAGTATTGCTCGTAGCCTTTTGAGACAACAGCATCTAGCGTATTGTCTAAATTAACTTTATAGCGGCGTTTGTTGCCGTGGATAAAGCTTTCTAAAAACTCATCAAATTTTTCATTATTCTCAATAAAGGTGCGTTTTAAGCGTACATGATTGTATTCACGAGAGACCTTTTCTACCGCAACCACTTCGTATTGAATACCGTTTTTTAGGCCCAGTTCGAAGTCTTGCTCTAGGCCAACCAGACGTAAACCAATTAATTGACCTTTTTTAACTGAGTAACGAGGCCCCAGCTTAATTTTGGCACCGCTTAAAGAAATATCTGAGGTTGATGCAGCAACTTTGCGGTCTTTATCAAGCTCAACGGTGATTTTAATTGAATAGTTCATCCGCTCTTCGCGGCGACTCTCGTAAGATGCAAATTTAATGACCTTGGCTGGCTGCTCTGTAGCTGTACTATCGTCGGTTAAAGCTTGTTCTGCAGCCTTTTTTTGCATTACTCGGTGATTATTTTCAGTGTTCATCACCGCTTCGTAAACGGCAAGCGTGTAACCACCGTGGCGTTTTATGGCATCTTCAAACACTTCAATGGCGGTATCGTCCATAAAGTGTTGCTTGCCGTCATATTCGTAAGGTTTCACTTGGCCGGTTACTTGACCACGTAAATCAATAAAGCGAGCTACAGGCTGAGATAAGCGCGACATTTCCATTTTGATCAAAAACTGCTCTGGCTTTGTTAAGCTAGCTGTCTTTGATTTAAACAGTTTATCGAACTGGGGAGTGCCTAAATGTGCCTTTAGTTCATCAACTAGGCTTTCATATTTAAGCAGAATGTCTTCAGCCATTTATAAAACCATCACCGTCTATCTAAAAAAGTAGGTATACTAGCGGGCTATTTAAAGCCAAAACAGTGTGACTACTTCTTTATTTTATTAGTTATTGTTATATGTATTCGCCAATTAAATGGCAAGCACTGTAAAGTTTTATTTGTAAGCAAAAACTGTGCCCTTAACTATTTCTTAAATAAGTGCTTAGCTAAATTAAGTACTTTTTAGGGGCAGGTTACAGCATGTTATCATTTGTGACTATAAATTGGCTCTAATTAAATCGCCTGAGTCGTATGTTTTACTTTAGCTATTATATGCTTGAAAATACAGAAATAGTCACAAATCAGCTACCAAAATAGGTAAGGCCGAATGGCAAAATCAGCAAAAATCGAATTTGTCTGCACTGAGTGCGGCATGAACTATCAGCGCTGGCAAGGACAGTGTAAGTGTGGAGCGTGGAATACGCTCGCAGAGTTTAAACCCTCAGCAGGGCAATCAAAACAAGCAGCAAGCCGCGCCGCTGTGGCAGGTTATGCCGGTGTCGTAAGCGGTGGTTCAAAGAAAATAAATGAAGTAGCCACAGCAGAGGCTGAAAAACGTCTCACTGAAATTGGTGAGCTAGATAGAGTATTAAGTGGTGGCGTAACCACAGGTTCAGTCAATATTATTTCTGGTGACCCAGGTGCAGGTAAAACCACCTTGTTGTCAGACTTGGTTGCACGTATGTCAAAGCTCATGCCGTCTTTGTACTGTACAGCCGAAGAGTCTTTATCGCAGTTTAAAAACCGTGTGAATCGCCTACGTTTAGATTACAACGAAGAAGAGTTGTATTTGCTTTCTGAAACCAGCGTTGAAGCTATTATTGAAGAGCTTGATAAAAATAAAATTAAGTTTGCGGTGATAGACTCAATTCAGGCTGTAGTAACAGAAACGGCAAATGGTAGTCCAGGTTCACCTTCACAGGTAAAAAGTGCAGCCCAAGCATTAACGCAATACTGTAAGCAAAATGATGTAACTATGTTCATCATTGCCCATGTAAACAAAAATAATGAAATTGCCGGGCCGCAAACGTTAGTACATATCGTCGATGCTTTATTACATATCGATACTAACGATGGGCAAATCAGAACGCTACGAGCTAATAAAAACCGTTTTGGTGATATCGACACTGTGGGTATTTTCAGAATGTGTGAGCGCGGAATGCTGAGTGTTGATAACCCGAGTGAAATCTTTTTATCTGGTTCTAGTACCGAGTCTCCGGGATCTGCTATTACTTGTATTCGTAAAGGTAACCGTAATTTACTTCTCGAAATCCAGTGCTTAACTACAGAAACAGAAGCTGAGTTTCCGCAGCGGGTGTGTGTTGGTTTAAACATGAACCGTATCAAGATGCTTACGGGAATTTTACGCAAACATACAAAAACAAAAATCTTTCATGACACCTTTTTTAACATTGTTGGTGGTTTAAAAATAGATGAATCAGAAACCTGTATCGATTTAGCATTAGTAACAGCGTTATTAAGCAGTTTGAACGAGTTTGTAGTGCCTCGCACAACTTGTATTATGGGCGAGCTAAGTCTTAATGGCGATGTTAGACCAATAGACAGCGGAGTACCCAGAGTTAAAGAAGCTGCCCAACACGGCTTTACTGAAATTTTTATTCCGCATCGCAATTACCATAAATCAATGGAAGGACTTGGAGCTAAGATCACGCCAGTGAAAACAGTGCATGAATTACTGTCGTTAATAAACTAAATACAATTTGATACACTGATAAAAAATTTACACCAATTAAAGGAAATATAATGAAGAAGTTAATTATTGCAGCGGTTGTTGCTGCGGCTGTCGGTGGCGTAGCTTACGCAAATTACGCAGCTACACAGGAAGTGAAAAAGGTGGTTGATAAGCAAATCAGTGCATTATCAACACAAAGCGGTGTAGATATTAAATACAGCGATATCTCAGCCAGTATTTTTGATAGTAGTATGCAGTTAACAGAAATCACTGTTTCGAACAGCCTGAGTAATGAGCAAGTTGCGACAATCGATAGTATTGATGTGTCGGGTTACGAAGTTGATGCTGTACCGCCGCACACAGGTTTTGTGATGAAAAACTTTCGTTTTAGCGATGAGTTTTTGGCACAGCTTCCTGAAAATTCAAATAACAAGCTAGCATCAACAAGTTATAACGTTGACTCATCTCTTGATTACAATAAAGATTCAGGCGATAGTGATTTTGCACTTAAAGTCACTGCGAATGAGGTGGCTGATGTTAATTTTAATCTAGGCTTGGCTAAAACCACAGCACTGATGGAAGCATCTTTGGCTGTTAGCCAGATGCAAAATGAAGCAGCTGACGGCCAATTAACATTAGAGCAGCAGTTACAACAGCAATCGAAAATGATGGCAGCATTAACTCAGTTAGAACCGCGTAGCATAAATATGTCGATTGCTGACGAAGGTGAGCTTAAAGCGGTATTTGAAAGCTTTTTAACTGCACAAGGAATGACTCATGAGCAATTTAAGCAAGTCGTTACCATGCAGTTACAACAAGTGCCTGTGAGTGAAGAACTTGCAACAGCGATTAGCAATTTTGTGAGTGGTTTATCGTCTTTTTCTGTGTCTGCTAAATTACCTGAAGGTAAAACCATGATGGAGATTAATCAGCAAATTCAAATGCTGATGGGTCAACCAGAAGAGCTTGCTAAATTTATTAACTTACAAGCAAGCGGCGAATAATCTCACACCACTTGTAAACTTAGCCTTAAAGTGATGAGTGATTAAGCTTGCTCACTTTAAGGTTGTTTTTTATCTGCATCACACCTTGGCTGTGCTCTAAAAACTTTTGTGCCAAAGCTCGCTGAAACCCTGTTTCTGTAATGCCTTTTAGTTCAACAGTATCACCATCAACAATTACTTGTAGGTTTTCAATTTGAAAATTTGGATTGCTCGTTAATTTTTGCAATGCCATTTGCTGTAGACGTGGTTGTGCCGATGTGCTGGTTGTTAGTACGCTGGTATTGGCGCTTACAGTAGTTGCGCAAGCAAGTAAAAACAAACAACTTAATAAAGTAAGTGCTATGGTTAATTTGAAGCGGCTCATACAATTCCCTCGTTAATCTAGTCTGCTGTGAACTATTGCTGAACCTGTTACAATTATTATTCCAAAATTTAACTAATTGATTTTTATGCTTTTATTTTTGTGTTGAGTATGTGAGGGTAAGAAAGTGTGAACTAATTACACACTTAATAAGTAAAAAAGGTAGGGCATAAAAATGCCGAGACAAACTCGGCATTTTTATAACAGTGTCAGTAAAACTATTTTTTCTTCTTAGTTTTAGACTTGGCTTTTTTCTTTGCCTTCATTTTTTCTGGATCTTTCTTCTTTTTGGATGGGAGCTTAGCTTCTTTATGCTGTGGCTCGAGCCCTTTGATAACTCGGCGTTTGAGTTTTTGTTCGATATAACGTTCAACTTTACCAACAATTGCTACGTCATGGGCTTCAACAAATGAAATCGCGATGCCTTTTTTGCCAGCGCGAGCGGTACGACCAATACGGTGAACATATACATCTGCGGTGCGTGGCATATCAAAGTTGATAACGTGACTGATATCAGCAACATCAATACCACGTGCGGCAACATCCGTTGCAACTAATATATTATTTCGCCCAGAGTGGAAATTCTCCATTGTCTTCATTCGTTTGTCTTGCGGCATTTCACCGCGTAACCAAGCAACACGAATGCCTTCGTTGTTTAATTCACCAATCAGTGTTTCTAGGCGCTCACGAGTTTTAACAAACACAATAGCTTTCTGAATGTCATCACCATTTAACGTTTCAACTAGCATTTTCAGCTTGTGGTTGTAGTCATCTGCAAGGTGAACCCACTGGTGAATTTTGCCTTTCTCTTTTCGTGATGATTCAGCTTCAAGTAGTGCAGGATCATTTAAGATACGCTCTGCAAATAACTCAACGCTGTCACCTTCAAGGGTGGCTGAAAATAAGAAACATTGGCGGCGGTTTCGCGCCTCATCACAAATGCGAAGCATTTCTTTACGAAAGCCCATGTCTAACATGCGGTCTGCTTCATCAAGGATCAGCACTTCAACGTTTTCGGCATGAAAGTTCTCTGTCTCGAGATACTCCATTAAGCGTCCCGGCGTCGCAATTAGAATGTCGTTATTGCTTTCGAAAATTTCTTTGTGGGTCCCGTAGTTTATACCTCCAGTCACAACGCCAATTTTAAGATGAGTTTGTGCTGCAAGTAATTCACATTGCTCATGAATTTGATACGCAAGCTCACGGGTTGGTGTCATGATCAAGACACGTGCAAAACCAGGTTCACGACGCGGGAAATCGAGCAAGTATTGAATTGCAGGGATCAAAAACGCGGCTGTTTTACCCGTACCAGTAGGGGCAGATGCCAAAATATCACGACCTTGAAGTGCTTCAGGGATCGCTTGTTGTTGAATACTGGTTGGCGTATCAAAACCCATTTTATTAATGGCATTTAACAGCTTGTTATCAATATCAAATTCAGAAAATTGCATAGAGTGACATAAATAGAGGACAATTAAGCCTAATTATACGCGTTAACGCGGCTGTGGTGAATGAAAAGGTGAAAAAATGTCAGGCTTTGTGTTTAAACAATTTACAGTAACGCAAACACGCACTGCGATGAAAGTCTCAACCGACGGTATTTTATTAGGTGCGTGGGCTAATCTGAAAAGGGCTGAACGCATCTTAGATATAGGCACTGGCACAGGACTACTGGCTTTGATGGCAAAGCAAAGATCACCTGAAGCAAATATCAGTGCCATCGAAATTGATTCTGGTGCTTGCAGTGATGCTCGAGAAAATTTCGCCAATAGCCCTTGGCCTGATATTAGTCTTTTTCAAGGTGCGGTGCAGTCGTTCAGTGCAGTAAAGCCTTTTGATGCAATCATTAGCAATCCGCCGTATTTTAATGCGAGCTTAAAAGGTGATAACGATGCTCGCAATACTGCTCGCCACACAGATGGTCTTAGCTTTAGTGATTTAATTGCGGCTTGTACTCGGCTTAGCCACGGCAAAACTGTATTGAATGTAATTTTGCCTTGCGTCGAAGCGCAACAATTTATTGCTGTGGCAGAGCAAGCAGACTGGTACTTAACACGTCATTGCTTGGTACGCACTACCGAGGAAAAGCAACCAAGTCGTAGCCTTTTGTTATTCAGCCAAAGCAAGTGTGAATGTGAAACAACGTCGTTAACGATACACGCAGCTGATGGTAGCTACAGCCAAGATTACAAAGAGCTATGTAAAGCTTATTACCTAAAAATGTAATTATATCTGTGGTTTTTGCATGGAAGGTGGCTGTAATTGCATAACCTCATCAAGTTGAATTTGCTGAACATACTCAAGCTTTAATAAGGCATCTAACACCGACTTACTGTGTGATTTTTCTATTTCAGCGCTGCAAAAATCAATAATATTAAAGCGGCGTTTGATCAACAGGCCTTTAATTTCTGGTAAAGGTTTTGTGGTTTCGATAAGAACGCGGGTAGTTGGGCAGGGATCGGCATAGCCTGAGCGCATTAACTTATTTAAATTGAATAAGTTATCGTCAAGCCGACCCAGTTCAAGAGCGGCTTTAGCGCTATCAGGGATAAACAATGGCTCAGCAAAGCGATTTATTATTATATCTCCTGCTGCGTTAATTTTGGTAACCTGATTACTGTCATAACTGACAATATCACCGGTAAGTAATGTAAATTGACTCATTGTGTTCCCTCGCAATGTGTTGTCTATTTCTGAAAATAGCAAAATGGTGTGTTTTACTAAGTCCTGATATAGTGCCAAAGTCTTAAGTTTTATACGAGTTTTTTATGATCCGTTTATCAATTGTTTTATTTGCCTTATTATTTTCTAAGCTGTGCTTTGCTGCTTTGACACCCGTGGGTCTTTGGAAAACCATTGACGAAGAAACCAATGAAGCGAAATCTTTAGTGCGTATTAGTGAGCAAGATGGCGTGCTGATTGGTAGTGTTGAAAAAATACTTAACCCAGCCAAGCAAGATGCAATATGCGAAAAGTGTAAAGGTGATAAGAAAAATCAGCCTATTCTTGGGTTACAAATTATTGAAGGTGCTAAAGATGCTGGGGATGGTAGCTGGCAAGATGGTGAAATTCTGGACCCAAACAATGGTAAAACTTATACCCTAAAATTGACTCCAAAAGAACAGGGTAAGGTACTTGAAGTGCGCGGCTATATTGCTTTTTTCTACCGTAATCAATATTGGCAACGTGTTGAATAAAAATTAAAAAGCCAAGCAATGCTTGGCTTTTTATAAATAACAGGATGTTACAAGCTTTCGCTGTATTCAGTCATTACTTGCTCAACCCAGGTTGCAATACGGTCATCGCTCAGCTCGTATTGGCTGTCTTCATCAAGGGCTAAGCCTACAAACTGTTTACCATCTTCTGTGAGCGCTTTTGAGGCTTCGAATTCATAACTTGTATCGTTAGGCCATTTACCGAGCAAGGTAATACTCTGATCACAAATCTCATCGTGTAACATGCCAAGTGCATCTTGGAACCATTGACCATAACCTTGTTGATCACCCATTCCAAACAGAGCCACGGTTTTGCCGTTTAAGTTAACATCTTTAATGTCGTCCCAGATTGATTCCCAATCTTCTTGCAGCTCACCAAAGTCCCAAGTTGAGATGCCGAAGATAACGAAATCAAATTGCTCTGCATTTTTTAATGGCTCATCTTTGATATTGTGAAGGCTCACTATGTCGTGGCCAATAATATCGCGAATTTTCTCTGCCGCTATTTCTGTGTAGCAGGTTGTAGAACCATAAAATAAACCAATCTGCATCGTATTTATCACTGTGTATTTGCCTGATATGATAGGCCTAAGTTTACCGTAAGGTATAATCAATTGATACCTTGATAAGGATGAGAGTACGCGTGGCTGATAATAATTCACAAGCACAAAAAGGTGTAATGACAGCAAATAACGCCGAACATTTAGAGTTATTTTTAGATACTCTGTATCTTGAGCAAGGCGTCAGCGAAAATACATTGGCGGCCTATCGCAGTGACCTTGAAAAGTTTTGCCAATTTATAAAAGATAAAGACCTTCTTGCCGTTAGCTCAGATGATATCGAAGCGTATTTAGCTTACCGCGTAGATCTAGGACTGAAGTCGCGCAGCACCGCACGTAGCATTAGTGCACTGAAACGTTTCTATCAGTATTTTGTGCGCGAAAAAGTGATTGCAGATTCACCCATGGTAAACATTGCTCAACCAAAAGCTGGGCAATCATTACCGAAAACCCTATCCGAAGCCGAAGTAGAAGCATTGCTTGCAGCCCCAGACATAGAAGACCCTATGGGACTTCGCGATAAAGCCATGCTTGAGCTTTTATATGCTACAGGGCTTCGTGTTACTGAGCTGGTGGGGCTCAGAATGGAGCAAATTAATTTGCGCCAAGCTGTGGTTTTTGTAAAAGGTAAGGGTAATAAGGAGCGCTTAGTTCCCTTGGGTGAAGAAGCAATGTATTGGCTTGAGCAATTCTTAAAAGTGGGCCGTTCGCAAATGATAAAGCATGCCACTGACTTTGTGTTCCCATCTAAGCGTGGGATTGGTATGACGCGACAAACTTTTTGGCATCGCATCAAACACTATGCTATTTTGGCATCAGTTGAATCGCCGTTATCACCGCATACGCTCAGACACGCGTTTGCAACGCATTTGCTTAATCATGGGGCGGACCTAAGAGTCGTGCAAATGATGTTAGGTCACAGTGACTTATCAACAACACAAATTTATACCCATGTAGCGAATGAAAGATTGAAGTCGGTACACGAGCAACATCATCCACGAGCTTAGTGCAAGATTTTTAAAGATGTACCGGTCTATATAAAAAATGATCAGGATATAGGATATTTATGAAAAAGTTAGTTTTAGCCACAGCACTACTAGGCACAAGCTTAAATGTGTTTGCCAATGGCGTATCAACAACAGACGCTGCTGATGCTCCAATTATTGCTAAGTTTGCCGAATTAGGCGTAACCGTTAAGCAAATCAATCCAAGCCCAGTGGCAGGCCTTAAAGAACTAATTACTGACAAAGGCGTGCTGTATGCAAGCCCTGACGGTCAATTTCTTATGCAAGGAACACTGATTGACCTTAATAACCGAGTTAACCTAACAGAGCATGCACTGAGCGATGTACGTAAAGAAGGTATAGCTGAATACGAAGATTCGATGATCGTTTACAAAGCGAAAAACGAAAAGCATTCAATCACGGTGTTTACTGACATTAGCTGTGGTTATTGCCGTAAGTTACACCGTGAACTTGATGATTTCTTAGAAGCGGGTATCACAGTTAAATACCTTGCTTTCCCACGTGGTGGTTTACGTGGTAAAGGGTATCAAGATTTAATGAATGTATGGTGTGCTAAAGATCCAGCTGAAGCGTTAACAGAAGCAAAAGCGGGTGCAGAAGTAGCAGCGGTGCCTGGTTGCCACGCACCAATTGCAGAGCATTACCAACTTGGTCAAAGTTTTGGTATGTCGGGGACACCAGCAATTATTTTAGAAGATGGCACGATGATCCCAGGTTATCAATCAGCTGCGCAAATCAGCCAAGCACTTGATGCTTTACCAAAAACATCTTCATAACTGTTTTTTAAACGAAAAGGCCTATTTGTTGTAGGCCTTTTTACTTGCCTTTGCTTAAGAAGTACCGTTTCCGACATGGAAAAAATAATTCAAGCTCGTCCACGTGTTGATGATTCACACTTACCGCACCATTTACACCCTGTTATCAAGCAGATTTACGCGACTCGACAGGTGCAAAATGCAACTGAACTCGATAATAGCGCTGCGACATTACATGACTTTAAGCTGTTTAAAGACATCGACAAAGCTGTTGCGTTATTGCAAGAAGCAATTGCCGCACAAAGCCGCGTTTTAATTGTAGGAGACTTTGATGCTGACGGTGCAACCAGCACTGCAACTTTGATGCAAGGTCTTGCTATGTTTGGCTTAAAGAATCTTGATTATTTAGTACCAGACAGATTCAGCCTTGGTTATGGCCTAAGCCCTGCACTTGCAGAGCAAATCGTTTCCATGCAGCCTGAGCTTGTGATCACCGTTGATAACGGTATTTCATGTATTGATGGTATTGCTATAGTAAAGAAAGCTGGTATTAAAGTGCTGGTGACTGATCATCACTTGCAAGGTGAATCCCTGCCAGATGCTGATGCCATTGTGAATCCGAATCGTCATGACTGTCAGTTTCCATCGAAGTCGATAGCAGGCGTTGGGGTCGCTTTTTATTTGCTTATTGCTTTACGAAGCCACTTACGTGAGCAAGGGTATTTTCAGCATCAGCCAATGCCAAATTTGGCTGAGTTACTTGATATTGTAGCCCTTGGTACCGTTGCCGATGTGGTCGCTCTTGATGCCAATAACCGTACCTTAGTTCATCAAGGTTTAGCACGCATTCGCAGTGGTAAAACACGGCCCGGAATTAGTGCACTTATTGAAGTGGCAAATCGCAATGCAGGGCGTTTAAGTGCCAGTGACTTTGGTTTTTCATTAGCGCCACGCTTAAATGCAGCAGGGCGTTTAGATGATATGAGTTTAGGTATAGCCTGTTTGTTATCTAGCGATATAAATCAAGCACGCCGTATTGCCAGTGAGCTCGACAGCCTTAATCACGAGCGCCGTGAAATAGAGCAGGGCATGCAAACTGAAGCACAAGCCGTGCTTGACCGTTTAGCCTTCAAAACCGAGTCCGTGCCTGATGCCATTTGTCTATACCAAGCTGATTGGCATCAAGGTGTAATTGGTATTTTGGCTGGTCGTTTAAAAGAAAAGTATCACCGTCCTACGATTATTTTTGCAGCTGGCGATAACGGCGAAATAAAAGGTTCTTGTCGTTCCATTGAAGGGCTGCATATGCGTGATTTGCTAGAGCGAGTAAATACTCTCTATCCGCATTTGATCAGTAAATTTGGTGGTCATGCTATGGCGGCGGGGCTGAGTATCAATGAACACTGTTTTAATGAGTTTAAAACAGTGTTTGAGCAAATGGTGACAGATACTCTTACTGAAGAGCATAAGCAAAGCATCTTACTTACCGATGGTGAGCTGCCAAATGATTGCTTTTCGATGGAGTTTGCCAATCAACTAAAAAATGCAGGTCCTTGGGGGCAGCAATTTCCTGAGCCAGTGTTCGAACATGTATTCGAAGTAATACAGCAGCGAATTGTTGGCGAAAAACACCTAAAACTGGTTTTAAAACATCAGTCTGGGCGGTTAGTTGATGGGATTGCATTTGGCGTGGATGTGCGTGCATGGCCAGATACCGAAGTGCGTTATGTAAAAGCAGCTTACCAACTCGATATAAATGAATTCCGTGGTAAATATACCTTACAGTTGATTATTCGAGAGCTACAAAAAGCGACATAAAAATATCGTTATAATCGACATAAAAGGCTAATAAAACGCTCGGTTTTTTGTTAAAATCGGGCGTTTTTAATATTTGTAGATAATTTACCGTAATTATCGTCGATATCGGTGCACGGTAAATCAGCCATTTTGGAGTAATGTACATGTTTGAAGTGAATCCTGTGATTAATCAAATCAAGGAAATTCGCGAACGTACTGAACTGCTTCGGGGGTACCTTTGACTACCCTCTTAAGAAAGAGCGGTTAGAAGAAGTTAACGCAGAACTTGAAGATTCAGCCGTGTGGAATGAGCCAGAACGAGCTCAAGCCCTTGGCCGTGAAAAGTCGGCACTCGAAGCTATCGTAGAGACCATTGATAATCTAGTGGCAGGTACCGAAGATGTTGAAGGTTTAGTAGAGCTTGCAGTTGAAGCTGAAGATGAAGAAACCTTTGCTGAAGCAGAAGCTGAATTGGG
The DNA here is from genome assembly GCF_030297135.1 of Pseudoalteromonas apostichopi. Classification (NCBI taxonomy): domain Bacteria; kingdom Pseudomonadati; phylum Pseudomonadota; class Gammaproteobacteria; order Alteromonadales; family Pseudoalteromonadaceae; genus Pseudoalteromonas; species Pseudoalteromonas apostichopi. The sequence goes on along the minus strand of NZ_AP028065.1, from coordinate 845,505 downwards.
CGATTTAAACGCACAACTTGAAAAGCTAGAGTTCCGTCGAATGTTCTCAGGCGATCATGACCAAAACGATGCTTACCTTGATTTGCAATCAGGTTCTGGCGGTACTGAAGCTCAAGACTGGTGTAACATGCTGTTGCGTATGTACTTACGCTGGGGTGAAGCAAAAGGCTTTAAAGTTGAGCTAGTTGAAGCAACTGACGGTGATGTGGCTGGTATTAAGGGTGCAACAGTGCGCTTTGTTGGCGAATATGCATACGGTTGGCTGCGAACAGAAACAGGTGTTCACCGTCTAGTACGTAAGAGCCCATTTGACTCGAGTGGTCGTCGCCATACTTCGTTTGCATCAGCATTCGTATATCCAGAAATCGACGATAATATCGAAATTGATATTAATCCGGCTGACTTACGTATTGACGTTTACCGCGCATCAGGTGCCGGTGGTCAGCACGTAAATACGACAGAATCTGCGGTTCGTATTACTCACATACCAACCAATACTGTTGTACAGTGCCAAAATGAGCGTTCACAGCATAAGAATAAAGACCAAGCAATGAAACAGCTAAAAGCGAAGTTGTTTGAACTTGAAATTCAAAAGCAGAATGCAGAGAAGCAAAGTCAAGAAGATGCTAAATCTGACATTGGCTGGGGTAGTCAAATACGTTCATACGTACTTGATGACTCGCGCATTAAAGACTTACGTACAGGCGTTGAAAACCGTAACACTCAAGCGGTTCTTGACGGCGACTTAGATAAATTTATTGAAGCCAGCCTTAAATCTGGCCTATAACCACCAAGCTAAAAAAGAGCTAAAAAATGACTGATCAAATCCAAGACGAAAATAAGTTAATCGCTGAGCGTCGTGGCAAATTAGACGCAATCCGCGAAAATTGCCCAGCCAACGGTCATCCAAACCAATTCCGTCGTGAACATTACACGGCTGATTTGCAAGCTGAGTTTGGTGATAAATCGAAAGAAGAATTAGTTGCTGAACAACACGTTGTATCAGTTGCTGGTCGTATCCTTGCTAAACGTGGTCCTTTCCTAGCATTACAAGATATGAAAGGCCAAATTCAAGCGTACGCATCAAAAGACGTACAAAAAGAATTAAAAGCTAAATACGGTCAACTAGATATTGGTGACATCATCGGTGTTAAAGGCGCACTAAATAAGTCTGGTAAAGGTGACCTATACGTAGAAATGACTGAGTACGAGTTACTGACTAAGTCATTACGTCCGTTACCTGAAAAGTTCCACGGTTTATCTGACCAAGAAACAAAGTACCGTCAACGTTATGTTGATTTAATTACTAATGATGCGACACGTGAAACGTTCCGTATTCGTTCAAAAGTTGTTGAAGGTATTCGTCGTTTCTTAGCTGAGCGTGATTTCATGGAAGTTGAAACGCCGATGCTACAAGTGATCCCAGGTGGTGCGTCTGCACGTCCATTCGTAACACACCATAATGCACTTGATATCGATATGTATTTACGAATCGCACCTGAGCTTTACCTAAAACGTTTAGTCGTTGGTGGTTTTGAGCGTGTATTCGAAATCAACCGTAACTTCCGTAACGAAGGTTTATCTACACGTCATAACCCAGAATTCACGATGATTGAATTCTACCAGGCTTACGCTGATTACATTGATCTGATGAACATTACTGAAGACATGTTACGTACTGTTGCTACAGACGTACTTGGTTCACCAATTGTTGTAAACACAACTAAAGATGAAAACGGTGAAGTGGTTGATTCGGTAGAGTACGATTTTGGTCAGCCTTTTGCTCGTCTAACTATGAGCGAAGCTATTCTTAAGTACAACCCTGACTTCGATGCAGCGGTATTTAATGACCCAGAAAATCATTTTGAAGAACTTAAAGCATATGCGAAGCAAGTACACGTTAAGATCCCTGAAAACTGTGTATGGGGCCCTGGTAAGTTCTTATGTGAAATCTTCGAAGAGACTGCTGAGCATAAGTTAATTCAACCTACTTTCATTACCGCTTACCCGTGGGAAGTGTCACCACTTGCACGTCGTAACGATGAAAACCCATTTGTGACTGACCGTTTCGAATTCTTCGTTGGTGGCCGCGAGTTAGCGAATGGTTTCTCTGAGCTTAATGATGCACAAGACCAAGCTGAACGCTTTACGCGTCAAGTTGAAGAGAAAGATGCGGGTGATGATGAAGCAATGCACTTCGATGAAGACTACATCCGCGCATTAGAGTATGGTTTACCTCCAACAGCGGGTGAGGGTATTGGTATCGACCGTCTGGTGATGTTATTTACAGACTCACCAACGATTAAAGACGTGATCCTATTCCCACACATGCGTCCTCAAGCTGACTAATCAGCTAAAAGTCTTTAAAAACGCCGCTTTTTAGCGGCGTTTTTTTATCAGAAATTTCTGATTTTTATTACTCACAAATTTACTACTAAATTGTAATTAGCTGATCTAAAAAGAAATACCGAATTAGCCTTCAAATAAAGTTACTAGATTGTAAATTTTTTATACAAACCTAAAGTTGGATAGTGTTTTTTTTAGCCAAGATATGACATCATTGCGCCATATTCGTTCAACGCATAAATGGACTTAATTCTAATGACAAAAAAGCCTTCGCAGTTGCCAACAGATACAAATAAAAACGAGCATCAACGTGAAGATTTTTATCGTGCTTGTATAGCTGAATTTCAACAATTAGGTTACCAAGATCAATACCTCGCTGAATTAACCGATGAGCTGATCCCATTGACGGGTCTTGAGCCGTTGAGTGATAAAGAAAAAGTGGCGAAAGGATAAACAAAAATAAGTTGTTTTAGCTCGTTATGGACAATCTATAACCATCTATACGATTTTCCTTGAAAAGTGTTTGACATATTTCCTGAAATCTTTATTATACGCCCCACAAGACGGAGAGGTGGCCGAGTGGCCGAAGGCGCTCCCCTGCTAAGGGAGTATAGGGTTTGTAGCTCTATCGAGGGTTCGAATCCCTCCTTCTCCACCATTTTTTAAATGGTTTTCTTGTAAAGTAAAGAATGGGCGCATAGCTCAGCTGGATAGAGTACCTGGCTACGAACCAGGCGGTCGGAGGTTCGAATCCTCCTGCGCCCACCATCCTTTACTAAAATCAAAATGTGGGCGCATAGCTCAGCTGGATAGAGTACCTGGCTACGAACCAGGCGGTCGGAGGTTCGAATCCTCCTGCGCCCACCACTTTTGAAAAGTCTTAGTGAGACTTAAACTAACTAAAATAGAATGTGGGCGCATAGCTCAGCTGGATAGAGTACCTGGCTACGAACCAGGCGGTCGGAGGTTCGAATCCTCCTGCGCCCACCACTTTCTATACATTCATACTGCAATGTTCGAAAGTGCAAACCGACTAAATGTCGGTTTTTTTGTGTTTTAATAACACCGTCATTGCAAGACGTAAATAAGCAGAACCATTGCGGACGCGTAGCTCAGCTGGATAGAGTACCTGGCTACGAACCAGGCGGTCGGAGGTTCGAATCCTCCCGCGTCCGCCACTTTCTTCTGGAAAGTGACATAAACCGACGAAAGTCGGTTTTTTTGTGCCTGCAATTCGCGTAGGAGCTTGAAAACTCGATATAAACCTGTAGCAGCGATTTTATATCGCGTTTATTATCGTAATATTCGTAGCAGCGACTTCAGTCGTGAACATCACGCTTCCACTCCACAAATTAAACCCCAACTCAAAATACAAAAAATACACCCAGTAGGCGTGAAACTTGTTTCGCGCGCATCGCGCATTAAGATAATGTCGCTCCAGACGATGAACAATACCCCTTCGAGACGATAGACTTTAATCGTTAAATTATTTTTTAAGCCAGCGTCTTATAGGCAATAAAACCGAGTTAATTTGCTTCATGAAGAAATTGTGTTAGATTTAATAAAATATTCCAAAAAAAATAACAAGTGGGAATTTTATTTTATGTATGCGAAAGGTGCATATCAAAAACGGCTGGCTATAAGTTGCGGCTTGATGCTTTTGACTGGTTGTGAAGCGAACACAGAAAAAACCCCATTAACCGACCAACAATACTTTGAGCAGGTAATGTTAGCTCCCGCTATTTTGCCAAAAGATTTAAAAAATACTGGTTGCTTATCACTGGAAGGTGAAAGTCAGCAGCCAGGCTATAAATCAGCAACTGAGGTTAATTATCAACAGGCAGGTTGGCAAAACAGAGTGGCGGCCGATTGGCAGTATTTCTTAGCCTCTGAGCAGCCAGGTAAATTTCTATTAATAGATTATCAAGTACAGGCAGGGCAGCTAGCCTATCGCTATTTAAGTGATGGCAGCCATAATAAATTGTATGAGCCTTGGAGCTCATCAAAAATTCAAGCATTTAGCGGTGCGCTATCTAAAGTAAGACAAACCCACCCAGAGCTTGGTGCAACGCTCTATGCAGGTGATACAGCGCTGGCAGATTTGATCAGCAGTATTAATAGCTATGAAGCATTTGGTAAAGCCGATGGCAACTCAAATGCTATTGCCAGTTATTTTGTGAATGTGGCAGGGCGAGAGTACTTACGTGGACTTTTTAATGATGGCTGGCTCAAACTACAGGATGAGCGTTTGTTATTTAACGGCGCATATGGCTCAGAGCAGTTTATGCCATCAGACGAGTATTGGCATAACCCTGCAAATAATGAGCTTGATGCAAAAGTCGTTCATTATATAACAAGCAGTGATGATCCCGGCTATTTAGGATATCGTTGCGACAGTTGTGGCTTAACGGGCAACAAAGCAATGACTACACTTGCTCAAGCTGAATGGTTAAAGCGCTTGGTTAGTCACCAGCGTGAGCCAAGTACACAAATGCCTTATTTACAAGCAAGTGATGTTGATGTGCTACTTAACGGCACAGGTCATACCTACGAACAGGCTCAAGTAGGCGGCATGATGGTAGGTATCAGTCATATTGTTACAAATGCGTTGGCAGATGTTATTGCTCCAAATGATAGTCGCTCTGCAAAAGAGGTGCTCGATAGCGCAACCAATGGGCAGTGGCGTGTATGGCAAAAAATTGGTTGGGGACCAAGTGAAACGCGCTCCACCACAGAAGCCGTGATGCTGGCACATGTGTGTCTAGGAAATTATCAAGGTGGGCGTGAGTTTACATTTAGTGTACAGCAGTCAACTCAGGGGGCTGACGAAGCCAATTTGCCGACAGTCGGTAAGCAAATGCAGCAAAAATTGCAGCATGCTTTTACAAAATTATTAGATTCACGCTTTCAATAAGAATTAAGGTACAGCTATGCGTCGTTCAATTATCGCTTTATCAATTACTTTAGGTGTTGCCTTTAGTGCACCCATGCATGCCGAAGATTGGCAATCAGATGTTATCGGGGTCACGCAGTCACAGCTTTCTCCTAGCTACTGGTTAGCGCAAGGGGCATCGGCAAAAATGATTATGACGGAGGCTCAAATTGCTGCCTTCAACGAAAAACTTATTAAAGATAATAAATACATTGTTGATCCACTGTCTTTCCAAAAATCGCTCAGTAAAGACGAGCTAACAAGTGCCATTCACTCGGCAAGTGCAATTCCAAAAAGCCCGCGTTTTTTTACCGACGGCCGACAACTCACTGCGAAAGATTTTGCTAAATATCAGGCTAACTTAAATCTTAACAAAGTCGCAGATACTAATAAGGTGCGTTTTGCAGTGGTAGTTAAACGTACTGCATTACGTACATTTCCAACTTGGGATCGGGTTTTAAATAGTGGCCTTGATCAAGACTTAGATCGCTTCCAAGAAAGTGGCATGTTCCCGGGTGAGGCTGTGGCTGTATTACATCAAAGCGCAGATAAAAAGTGGTTGTTAGTACGTGCTTACAACTACTTAGCATGGGCACCTGCCGAAGATCTTGCCTTTGCTGATGCGGATAAAATAAAAGCTTATCGTGAACAAGATAACTTCTTGGTTGTGACAGGTGCAAAAGTAAATACTGCTTATGTGCCAAACGATGAAAGCCGCTCAGAAGTGCAACTAGATATGGGGGTACGCTTACCCTTAGTTGATAGTGAGAAAGTACCTTATTTGCTAAACGGCCAAAATAGCTATGCCAGCCATGTTGTACAGTTACCTACTCGTGATGAGCAAGGTCAACTTGTAATTAAACCAGCGATGATCAGCAAAACTGCCGATGTAAATTTAGGTTACTTAGACTACAACGAGCAAAATCTAATTAAACAAGGCTTTAAGTTTTTAGGTGAGCGTTATGGTTGGGGGCATGATTACAATGGCCGCGACTGCACCGGGTTTGTTGGTGAAATTTATAAAAGCTTTGGCCTATTAATGCCGCGTAATTCAGGGCAGCAAGGCAGTAGTGAATATGGGCAAAATAATCGTTTTGATAAGAATACCGCTGCGGATGCCAAGATACCAACGGTTAAAAATATGGCAATTGGCGATCTGATCTATATTCCTGGTCACGTGATGATGTACTTAGGGGAGCATCACGGCGAGCCGTATGTTATTCATGATGTCAAAGGATTAGGTTACAACAAAGGCGATGGCAGCTTTTATAGTAGTGCCTTGAATGGGGTGTCTGTGACACCTTTATTGCCACTAAGATTATCTCAAGAAACCAGTTATTTAGACCGTGTTTATAACATTAAGCGTATTCGCTAGAGGCCGATATGAAAATTAAAGCTGTTCGCTTTGCAAAGCTCAAAGTGCCGTTAGTTACCCCATTTAAAACAGCACTGAGAGAAGTGAGTTTTATCGAAGACTTAGTGGTTTTAATCGACACTGAATGTGGTCAAACTGGCTATGGCTCAGCGGCCTCAACACCGGTTATCACTGGTGATACCCATCAAGGGATGATAGCGGTCATTAAGCAGTTTATTGCGCCTAAGTTGGTGGGGCAAGAAATTGAAAACATCAACCAGCTCACTCAAATTATTCAATCAACCGTGGTTGGCAACAGTAGCGCAAAAGCCGCCCTAGAGCTGGCTGTGTACGACTTGTGGGGTAAGCTCTATCAAGCACCTTTATATAAGTTACTTGGCGGCGGTAAGTCAGAACTTAAAACGGATATTACCATTAGCGTCGATAACATAGATAAAATGCTCAGTGACTGTCAGCTAGCCGTTGAGCAGGGCTTTGACGTATTAAAAATAAAAATTGGCAATAACCTTAATCAAGATATTGAACGTGTCAAAGCAATCCACGCGGGCTTTGCTGCTAAGGCGCAATTACGTTTAGATGTAAACCAAGGTTGGAATGCCAAACAAACTGTGTTTGCATTACAACAACTTGAGCAAGCTGGCGTGGTGTTAGAGTTAGTTGAGCAACCAGTAAAAAGCAGTGACTTTCAAGGTCTCAAATATATTACTGAGCGGGTGAATACACCGATTATGGCTGATGAAAGCGCCTTTTCACCTAAGCAAGTAATCCAGCTTTTAGAGTTGGGAGCGGTTGATATTATCAACATCAAGTTAATGAAAACGGGCGGTTTAAGCCGGGCAATTGAGATTGCTAACATCACAGCCCAATATCAAGCTGAATGTATGATTGGTTGTATGCTAGAGGGCAGTATTGCTGTCGCAGGGGCTGCGCATTTAGCTTCTGCCAAAGCACAACAAATCAGTAAAATTGACCTAGATGGTCCAGCTCTTGGTCAGTATGACCCTGTACAAGGTGGGGTTGAGTTTATCGGCCCTCAAATAAGCTTATCAGATAAACCAGGTCTTGGTATTGAATCAATAAAAGGGCTTGAACTAATAACAAACGGAGTATGGCCAGCATGAAAAAACTAGTTAGTCTTATTGCAGCTATGAGTTTAACGGCTTGTGCAAGCAAAGAGTCACCTAAACCTGTTATTGATAACAGTCATCAGCAACTCGTGGTGGTGGTCGCTAATGACAGTGATGCTATTGATGCCACGCTGTATCGCTTTGAAAAAGACGCCGGTAAATGGCAACAACAAGGCGAACAACATGCGGTAGTACTTGGTCGTACCGGTCTTGCTTGGGGAGTGGGGCTGCACCCTGCACAACCAGGTCAGCAAAAACAAGAAGGGGATGGTAAAGCGCCTGCTGGTATTTTTGAGCTAGGTACTGCATTTGGGTATTTAGATTCATTACAAACGAACCTAAGTTATCAAGCAATGACTGCAAACGATTACTGCATTGATGTGAAAGGCTCGCCTTTTTACAATCAACTGGTCGACAAAACACAAGTAGGCGAAGACGCAGTAAAAGACTCTTCAGAATGGATGCGCCGTGATATATACAGCCAAGATAATTTGTATAAAAAAGGCATTGTTGTTAAGCATAATCCAAGCAATATCAATGGCGCGGGTAGTTGTATCTTTATGCATTTATGGCGTGCGCCTAGCAAGCCTACAGCTGGTTGTACAGCAATGACAGAACGCAATATGGACGCTTTGCTTGCTTGGTTAGATGAACGTAAAAAGCCTTTATTAGTTAGCTTGACCAAGGCGCAATATCAACAAAAGCAAAGTCAGTGGCAATTACCTAACTTAGCTGAATAAAAATAATAAAATAAAAGTATTTTAATTCTGTCATAATGATGGAATAATATATTCCATTGAGGTTTGGGTTAGGATAATAAATGAGTGCAAATTACGCTTTACTTGATTGGCTAGTATTCGCAAGTTACGGTGCAATTTTATTGCTAAGTGGCTGGTGGTTTAATCGCAAACGCGCTAACTCAAGCCAAGATTTTTTTCTAGGCGGAAATAGTATGCCAACTTGGATGGTGGCTATTTCTGTTTTAGCTACCTCACAATCTGCAGCAACCTTTATCGGTGGGCCAGATCAAGGCTATCAAGGTGACTTTTCCTACATAGCCACTAATATCGGTGCGTTTATTGCCGCCTTTGTCGTATCGGCATTTTTAATTCCAAAGTTCTATCAGCAAAAAGTATTTACGGTTTATGAGCTACTAGAAAAACGCATCGGTCCAAAGGCAAAGCGTCGCAGTGGCTTGATGTATTTATTTGGCCGTGTGTTTGCCAGTGGTGCGCGTTTGTACATGGCGGCCATTGCCGTGGCGATGATTTTATACGGAAATATAGATGCAGACAGTGTGGTTATAGCTACTCTGGTGTTAGCACTTGCTGGCTTGCTTTATACCTTTTTGGGGGGGATTCGCAGTGTTATTTACTCAGACGTGTTGCAAAGTATTGTTTACGTGAGTGCTGCTATAGCGGTCATATGGAGCTTACTTGCCGTTATTCCTGCTGATTTTTCGACTATTATCGCAACACTCAATGAGCCAAGCCCAGGTGCAGATTCTAAACTAGCACTGTTTAAATTTGATTTAGATTTTGGCCCGTCTGGGGTGTTTAACATGGCCTCTGTTTTAACAGGTTTTGTACTTTTAAACATCGCTGCATTTGGTTTAGACCAAGATATGACGCAGCGTTTATTAACCTGTAAAAGCCCTAAAGAAGGCAGTAAGGCGTTATTACTATCTGTAGTGATGGTGATTCCCGTTATGGCTATTTTTATCTTTATAGGTTTTCTGCTTTATATTGTTTATCAGCAACCAGCATTGATGAACAGCGAGGCAGGCCAAGCCGTTGTACAAGAGTTTAATGGCGAAAAAATCACAATCTTTATGTACTACGTATTGAACGAAGTACCAGCAGGAGTTAAAGGTTTGGTGAGCGTTGGTATTATTGCTGCCGCTATTTCTACGTTGAACTCAGGGCTTAGTTCGATGTCTTCAGTCATCGTACAAGATATCTATCGTCCGTATTTAGAAAAACATAATAAACAAGTTAGTGATCATCACTTTGTCAAAGCAGGTCGTGTCGGTATGGCAGTGGTGAGCCTTGCCTTAGCGCTAATGGCTATTCTTTGTTATTTCTGGCAGCAATACAGTGATATGCCATTATTAAAATTTGCTTTAAGTGTGATGGTGTTCTCGTACAGTGGCTTGTTAGGTGTGTACTTTACGACGTTGTTCACCAAACGTGGCAGTGAAAGCTCAGTGTTAGCTGCGCTGATAGCAGGTTTTATGGTGACCTTATTAATGCAGCCATACATGATTGACTGGTTACTACCTGAGACAATGCGTTTTTACCTAGGATTTACTTGGCAACTGTGTATAGGCACTTTGCTTGCGACACTTGTGTGTTGCTTTGGTAAATCATCGAACGAGAAGAGTGCATAAATGGCAGTTCGCTATATTCTAGCCATTGATGGTGGCGGCACTAAAGTGTTAGCTGAGCTTAAGGAGCTGGCAAGTGATGCTGTTTTTCATGCTCAGGCCGGTTCGGCGTCAATTTCGAATGATCTTGATTTAGCGTTAGAAAATATTGTTAAAGTGACCCGCGATGTATGCCAGCAAAGTGGCGCAGAGCCAAGTGAAATCGTCACCGTTATGGGAGTGGCTGGTGGCTCATCGGTAAGCCTTGCTGAGCAATTAAAAGTGATGCTTAAACTGGTGTACGAAATTGAATTTGCCAGTTTGCAAATCACCAGTGATGCAATTACTTCATTATATGGTGCAAACCTTGGCGAGCCATGTGTAGTTATTGCACTTGGCACAGGTGCTGTCGGAGCAAGATTAAATGCTCAAAAGCAAACAAAGTTGGTTAGTGGCTGGGGCTTTACTGTTGATGATTTTGGCGGTGGTGCCCGTATAGGTCTTATGGCTGTGCAGCAATTATTAAACGATATAGATATTTATGATTTACCAAAAAGCCGATTAACGATTCGTTTGAGTGAGCAGCTAGGATGCACTCGACAAGCAATTAGTAGTTGGCTTAAACAAGCAAAACCTGCGGACTATGCAGCATTTAGTCCTTTAGTGTTTAGCTTGAAAAATGACTGTAAAGCGGCAAATAGTGTATTAACAGAGCACACTCAATCGGTAGTTCAGTTAATTAATAAAAGCCGAGGAAACTCACTATTACCAGTGATTTTAATTGGTGGTTTGGCGAAAGTTAGCCAACCATTATTGCCACTTGCTTTACAAAACGAATTATCTCCTTGCAAGGGAGATTCATTAACTGGTGCTGCGATTTTAGCAGCAGAGCATTACCATGACATTATTGAAAAAGGACAACCCAATGAGCCCTGAGCACGTATTTAAGCAACAGCGTGAGTTACTCGAAGAGTTAAACGGCATTGTCTCCGAAGGACAAAACCCAGACACTTTGGATATCGATCTGCTCAGCTCCACTGAGATCCTCACTAAAATCAATAATGAAGATCACAAAGTGGCTGAGGCGGTTAAATTAGTTATCCCGCAAATTAGTGAAGCGGTAGACCACGTAGTCGAAGCCTTTCAAAATGGTGGTAGGTTGATTTACATTGGGGCAGGCACTAGTGGTCGTTTAGGGATTTTGGATGCGGTTGAATGTGCTCCTACCTATAGCGTGAGCGATCAGCAAGTGTTGGGTATTATTGCTGGTGGTGACACTGCTGTTAAGAAGGCTGTTGAAGGTGCTGAAGATAGTACGACACTTGCCGTTGAAGACTTAAAAAATGTTAATTTAAATAGTAAAGACGTGGTGGTTGGCATTGCTGCCAGTGGCCGTACTCCTTATGTTTGCTCGGCAATTGAATACGCTAAATCACTCGGTTGTGTGACTGTGGGTGTCACATGTAATCCAAATTCAGCGGTGATGCTTTTACCTCAAATCGGCATTTGTCCTGTTGTTGGAGCTGAAGCCGTAACTGGCTCAACACGAATGAAATCGGGCACTGCGCAGAAACTCGTACTTAATATGCTAAGTACAGCTAGCATGATCCGCACTGGCAAGGTGTATAAAAACCTGATGGTTGATGTGAATGCTAGTAATGAAAAACTATATGCTCGTGCTATTCGTATTGTTATGCAAGCAACAGACTGTACTCAGCAGCAAGCTGTTGATGCATTAAAGCAAGCAGATCAAAGTGCTAAACTTGCTATTTTAATTGTGCTAACAGGAAAACCTGCGCCTGAAGCAAAACAGTTACTTTCAAAAGCCGGCGGCTTTTTACGTAAGGCGGTTGAAGAATAATGCGTTTTTTAGCTGTTTTACTCGTTAGTTGTTTCGCGCTTTTAGGTTGCCAAGAAACGCCTGTACAAGCACCTGAGAAAACCCAGCCTTTGCAAGTAGGGGCTGCTAATTTTCAAGCCTACGTTCCAGCACTAAAAGGTAAACGTGTCGGGTTAGTGGTTAATCAAACATCAGTCGTTAATGGTCAACATTTGGTTGATGCATTACTAGATAAAGGCGTTGTCGTTAGCAAAATATTTGCCCCTGAGCATGGCTTTCGCGGCGATCATGACGCTGGAGCTCATGTTAAAAGCACAGTAGATGCTAAAACTGGCATCGATGTTGTGTCGATTTATGGCAGTAACAAAAAACCAAGCCCTGAGATGCTTGCAGATTTAGATGTCATTATTTTTGATATTCAAGATGTCGGTGTGCGTTTTTACACTTACATCAGCTCAATGCACTACGTGATGGAAGCCGCTGCTGAAAATAGTAAAGAGGTTGTGGTACTAGACAGACCAAACCCGAATATTGCCTATGTTGATGGACCTATCCTTGACCCACAATTTCGTTCGTTTGTTGGCATGCACGAAATTCCTGTTTTGCACGGTATGACAGTGGCGGAACTTGCTCAAATGATCAAAGGTGAAGGCTGGATAAATGATGCTAATAAGCTTGAACTAAGCGTTGTGCCCGTTGCGAATTATGACCGTACTATGGCTTATGAGCTACCAATAAAGCCTAGCCCTAACTTACCGAATGCACAGTCAATTGCGCTTTATCCATCACTATGTTTCTTTGAAGCAACACCCGTGACTATTGGTCGTGGCACTGACTTTCCGTTCCAAGTGGTGGGCTATTCACCAGTAAAATTGGGTGAATTTAGTTTCACGCCAAGGGCGATTAAAGGCGCTTCAATGAACCCTAAATTCAAAGGAGTTGAAGTATTTGGTCAAGACTTACGAGATGCTGATATTCATGGCTTAGATTTAAGTGTGTTTATTTCGGCATACCAACAGCTGAGCGCGAATGATCAAGAATTTTTTGAACGCGCTGACTTTATGGACAAACTTGCAGGTACTGATAAATTGCGTTTAGCCATTGAAGCAGGCCAAACTGAGCAGCAAATAAAGCAAAGCTGGCAAGCCGATTTAAGTGCTTTTAAACGCAAGCGAGCCCCATATTTGCTGTATCAATAATAGCTAGATAACTAGATAAAAAAGAACGAGGCGCTTGCCTCGTTTTTTAATATCTCTAAAAATTAATTGTGGTATATTCAGGAACTTGTTTTCATACCAGTTTGCTTAATTCAATTATGTATTATTACGAGTTGGTATCATTAAGGATATACCATGAAAGCTTATTTAAGCATTGCCGTACTTGCTTTACTAGCTGGCTGCTCACAACTCCCTAACACTTCAAAAAGTAACTCAACCGATGTACTCGACCTTCGTGATGATAAAAATGCAGCAGAGCAGTTGTGGACACTTAAAAATGCAACAAAGCCTAACTACCCAAAAGCAGCTTTAATATCTAAGCAGACGGGCTGTGCTCGCTTTGTAATTACCATTGATAATCAGGGTAATACCACCGATATTCGTTTTGTGGAGAGCTTCCCAGAAGGGCTGTTTGTCGATGTGTCACGAGAGTCGCTTAAAAATTGGCAATGGCAGGCAAGTACAAGTAACAACGAGTCGCGAGCGATTATTCGAACTGTGCAGCTCGACTACTTTATGAAAGAAGCGACTAATTTAGCTGCGGCAAAAGCATTTTGTACAATTTAAGCTTTTGGCTTTTACTTTTTTCAGGCATAAAAAAGGGCCGCAATAGCGGCCCCAACAGGATAAATTAACTTAGAACTTGAAGTTAAACGACAGCTGCACGCGACGTGGGCTGTAGTAGTTACGATATTCACCAAAGTTTTCTGACGAGACATATGGGTTATTGTTGTAACCTGTTTGACGGTCAAATACATTGAAAATATCAGCACGGAATTGTAGTTCCATATCACCTGAGAACTTAAAGTCTTGGGTGTAGTTTAAGTCAAGTTGCCAATGGCTTGGACTACGACGACTGCCTGCAGGCTCGCTGTAACGCGTTGTGCCACTTGAGTAACCGTAGATTGAACCATCCCATGCTTCCCAAGGTTTACCCGACTGGAATACAAAGTATGCACCAATGTTTGCATCCCATGGCACTGTATAGTAACCATAGACTTTTACTTTATGCGGTTTATCACCTGATAATGTGCCGTATTTGTAATCCCAAGGGTAACGACCACGGCCATCACCATAGTTTGATGAACCAATGAAGGTATTCGCATCTGTTGTTGCTGTGGTGTTATCTTGGTCGAAGTTACCGTAGTAATGACTCCAAACATAAGAAGCATTGATATAGCTGTTTTCACCTAGGTATTCAGCTTCGATGCTTGCTTCCCAATATTTAGTCTCGCCACCATCTACTTCGGCAATAACATAAGATGAACCACCAATTTCATCGCGGATTTCAGCGAGGTTATCGACATAAAGGCCTTTGTCTGCAATATGTTGTGGTACGCCATCAGCATCAACGCCAGAGTAGTCAGTTAAGCGGGCATTGTTTGGCATATCTTCCCAGAAATGCGATGCCTTACGGTGACGAACATGAGCACGTAATACTAAATCAGAGCCCACATATTTAGTAGTACCAAGCGTAAACTCTTTGATTTGACGAGGTTTTAAGTTATCAGCAAATACTTTACCAGATGAACCTTGACGCGGCTCTGCATAAATTACGTTGCCGTCTGCATCAAATTCAACTTCGATTTCGGCACGGGTATTACGGTCCCAAGAGGCGGCACGTGCAAGTGAGCTTGCTTCTGGGTTATACATTGAGAAGTTAGCAAATATAGCGTCTTGATCTGCATAGTTCCAATTCACACCTAAACGCGGTTGGATCATATCTGACCAATCTGTTTGGTACATTTTGTATTTTTCGCCTGGGGCTAACTCATAACCAGAGAGGGTACCAGATGCCGATTTAAGGCCTTGGCCATACCAAGTATCGCGGCTCACTAACACACCCACATTGTAAGTCCAATCACCTACTTCAATGGTGTCGTTGATTTCGAAGTTAAGGGTTTCCATTTCTGAGTTAATAGCAGAAACGGCATCACCACCTGCTACTAAGCTCATTTGTTGCACGCGAGCACGGTAAATAACCGGCGCAGAGCTGCCTTCTTCTAAGCTTTCATCTAGGCCGCCAACATAAGAGATGCTACCCCAACCATTTGAAAGACGAGACAGTACTTCTTTACCTTCTTTCCACTCGCCACCTAAATGTAATGTATGGTAGCTATCGCCCCAAGTAAATTCATGTTCTAGATTTAACTCAAAACTATCACGGTAGAAGTCGATATTATCGTATCGGTAATACGCACCAACACCGCCGCCGCCTCGCATTTGACCATCTTCGGTATAACCGTATTGTGCAATTAGTGGTGCTGCGCCTGCATTATATGCAGCAATTTGTTCCGCAGTGTAGTTATCATCAGCATCTAATAAGCTAGGGACACTGAAGTAACCCATTTCAGTTAGATTATTTAAGTCAAGCTGGCTCGTTAATGAAGGTACTACTGATAATTCAGTATCTGGCTTACCTGCTGTTTCTATCTCTAATTTACTGTATTGGAATGAAAGAGTTGTTGCATCGCCTAAAATCCACGAACCATCTAAAGTAAAGATATCTTGGTTGGCTTCATCACCAGCAGATACACTGTCAGTTTCGTAAGCGCCAATTGAACGGCCTTCAATGGTTTTTTCTGAGGTACGCTGTGAAATATTAAGTAAAATATCGTCAGTAGGTGCCCAAGTTAATTTACCAAAATACTCATCACGAACACTTTTAAAGTCTTTTACAGCACCATAGGCAGTATCTTTATTGGTACGCTTTTCTTCTGGGCGGTAATAAGAAGTATAAAAATACAAGGTATCTTCAATGAGTGGGCCGCCTAAACTTGCTGTTAACCAGCTTTTATCAAGCTCATAGCTTTCCTGGCCTGTTGGTGTTGCCACTAAACTCTTAGGTTGAACTTTGTATTCAACATTGCCGTGGAATTCGTCAGTACCTGATTTTGATACGGTGTTAATTGAGAAACCACCTGAGCGGTTAAAGCCAACGGCTTTTGCACCACCGCGGTCCATAGTAACGTAAGCAACGTCATGGGTTGATGGCTCAGATGCTAAGTTACCAAACATTGGGAGTGAAACATCTACGCCGTCAAAGCCGTAAGAGTTATCAACACCCGAACCACCTGCTGATGGACCAAGCGTTGCATTTTCTGATAGCTCAACACCCGGAACAAGTTTTAGTAGGTCACGGTAATCTTGACCAACTGGCACGCTGTTGATTGCTTCTTCGCCTAATGAGTTAGTCAGTGCAGACTTACCTTGGCGGAATAATTTACTGCCAGTAACTGTAATGACTTCAACGTTTTCGTTAGCACCGCCCATAGTGACATTTAAGCTTGATGTTTGCTCAAGTAAAACGTCGACAGTCATGGTTTGAGTTACACCGTTTTTATCAGTGAAAGTCAGTTCATAAGTACCTGGTTTTAATTGCGGTAAGTCGTAGCTGCCATCTTCTCGCGTAACGACTGTACGTGGTTTTGGCATCACATTACTTTTTGCTGTAACTGTGATCCCCGCCAGTGACTGCTGCGCTTTAGGTGATGATACTTTACCTTTGATCCCGCCGGTTAGATTTGCAAAGGCTGGCGCGCTGGCTAGAGCTGCGGCCATAACAACACCGGTGAAGGCTGTTTTCTTTGCGCGAAGTGCATTGCTTGTCGCTTTTGCTATATAGCTCATTGCGAGTGTGGATGCATGTTGTTTCATTGTTTCCCGTCCTTATATTTATATGCTTTGCTGGACTACTTACCCAATTGAGACTTATGAACTTTAAAATTATGTTGCCCACATATTAAACAGGTGTTATCTAAGTTGGTCAAGAATATTTTTTCATTTAAAGGTTGGTTTTTAGGAATAAAATATATAACCGATTTTAGGTAAAGCTCAGTAATGACTGGCTTTAGCAGGGTGCTAATTTATTCTTAGTACAATTTTGTAAGAAATTATGACTTCTTAGTCAGTGGCTTAACAGAAGCATTATATGGGGTGAAGGCAGTATTGAGTCGTTAATTTAAGGTAAAATTCAGGCACTAAAAAAGCAGCCAGAGCTGCTTATTTGTGTTCTTATCGTAGAAAATAAGAAATTAGTTATTCTTAAATTCCCCAACAACTTCATTAGAATGTTCTAGTAACTTGCGACCTTGGCGGCTCGATTGCGTTAGGGCGATAAACAAAATGTCGATTACAAAATCTTGTGCCGTACGCGCTAAAATTGATGATAAACGCACAGATTCGCCTTCAGCAACCGAATAAAGCTTTACATCTGCTGAGTCGGCTACAAGGCTACTACCAAATTTTGTGACTGAGATCACCGAGCTTGAATTTTTCTTGGCTTGCTTTACAACTTCGGCAATTTCGCGAGTCATACCTGATTCACTTATCGCAATGACCAAATCACCTTTTGAAAACGTCGCCACATACGCAAGTTGTGCGTGCCCATCCGGCTCCGCAATTGCTGGCATACCGAGTTTTTGTAATTTATAAGAAAAATCTTTTGCAACCAGAGCCGAGCCACCTAAACCACAAATTAGAATGCGTTTTGCAGATTTTAATAGCTCTACTGCTTTTTCGACTGCCGGCGCTTCGTTTAGGTTCTTGGTTTCGGTTAATACCGCCAGTTTACTGCTTAATAGTTTTTCGGCGATTTGCTCTAGCGAGTCATTAAGGGTGATTTTACCATGTAGCTTAGGTTCGCTGCTTTCATCATTAAGGGCATCAATTACCGCAAGCTTAAAAGCAGGAAAGCCTTTATAACCTAATTTTTGTGAAAACTTCACCACACTTGATTGGCTTACACCAACCACTTTTGCTAGTTCAACCGATGATAAATTACGAATAGCATTCGCTGAATTTAACGTAAAGTCAGCAAGCTTGGCTTCGCTGCTCGATAGAGATTGACGTAAGGCTTTTATTTTTACAAAAGTAGACATAGGGCTCACTTTGTTTGCTTAACTTAGTCAAAACGCAAAGCAATGGTTCAATTATAAACACAGGGCTTGGGCGCATTGTTTGCTTAACATGACGACTTATTTTTGTTTTAGCTAACCTAAGTTTGGAATATTTTTCTTAATTTAGATGGAATAATATAGTTTTATTCCATAATAGATACAACACTAATTATTGAGATAGCTCTATTTTTAGTAGCTTATCGATAATATATGCTTTTTATTCTTTATTTGTGAAATAAAATATTTTACATGTTAAGTAGGTGTTGCTACTGTATTGCTGAAAATCGTCAACGCTTAAATCATCAGGTATGAATCTGTTATGAGTTTTACCCCTTTGAAAACATTTCTTAAACAGCTGTGTTATCTCAGTAGTGCGGCATTATTAGTAAGCTGTGCCAGTAATCCATATACCTACACACAGTCAGCTAATTATAGCCACCGTGTTAAGTTTTTAGTAATGCATTACACCGCAATTGATTACGAAAAATCAATGCACGCTTTAGTCGATGAAGGGGGCTTGAGCTCTCATTATTTATTACCTGAGTCAGGCGATCCAAGTTATCCAAAAGACGATTTAGAAATTATTCAGCTCGTTGATGAAAAAGACAGAGCATGGCACGCCGGACGCAGTTTTTGGCAAGGCCGAGAAGATTTAAATGACCATTCAATTGGTATTGAAATAGTGAATGTACCAACGTGTCATATTCCTGAGCAAACTAAGCTTGCGATGGAAAATGACGCTAGTAAGTTATGTATTTTTCCAGACTATGACGCCAAGCAAATAGAGCTATTAATAAAGTTAAGTAAAGATATTCTTGCTCGTAACCCTGATATTGGCCCAACTCAAGTTATTGGCCATTCTGATATAGCCCCAAGCCGTAAGAACGACCCTGGTCCGCGCTTTCCTTGGTATCAACTATATAAAGCGGGTATCGGTGCGTGGTACGACAGCGACACCCTTGATAAATATTGGCAAGTATTTAGTGCATCAAAACCATCAGTTGAGTTGATGCAAAAAGCGCTGCGCAGCTACGGCTATGAGGTGATTGCAACGGGGCAGCTTGATTCGCAAACGCTAGATGCTTTAAGTGCTTTTCAAATGCACTTTTTGCCTTGGCATGTAAGCGGTAATAATGATGCAAGAAGTGCTGCAGTGTTATTTGCTTTATTAGATAAATACTTTCCTAAAAAGCTTGAGCGATTATTCCAAGAATACCAGCAACAACAGCAAGCGGTTGAGCCAGAGCCAAAAACACTTTCTAATGCACAAGTAATCGCGCGAATTCCTGCGCTTGATCCGAGTAGTCGCGCGCTTGTTAATGACAGAGGTACATTTACAGCTTATAAAGGTCGCGGGGAGATCATCATTGAAAATCAGGATGCAACCAGTGCTGACATTTTTATAAATGGCGAAAAAATTAATATAGCATCGCCATTAACAGCTGAAAAAATATATCAATACAGTTTAGCTAAGCGTACCCATAATGGCATTAACACTTATAAAGTAGAGAATGTATTGCCTGAGGGGGCAAGCTTAACCTTACGTTTTCCCTATCCAAAGCTGGACAAAAGCAGCACACAAAAACGCTTTACTGCCGTTGATGAATTAATAAATCAAGAGATTAAAGAGGGCTTTCCGGGCGCTGTACTTGCCGTTGTTAAAGATGGCAAACTGATTAAATTAAGCCATTATGGTGTGGCTAAGAAGTATCATGCTGATGGCAGTGAGCTTAACAGCCCACAAGCCATGCAAAACGATACCTTGTTTGATATAGCTTCAAACTCAAAAATGTTTGCCACTAACTTTGCACTCATGAAGCTTGCCAGCGAAGGTAAACTAGACGTAGAGAAACCTTTATTTTATTACCTGCCAGAATTTAGAGGCAGCGGGCGTGAGCAGCGCTTAGTAAAAGACTTACTCACCCACAGTGCGGGTTATCCTGCGGTGGTTGATTTTCATCGCAAAGATAATAAATTTGGTGAGCGCTTTTTTTCGCAAAACAGCCTGCGTACTAAAAACCTGCTATTAACTGGCGTCCCTTTCGTCGCTGGCCGTAACGTAAAACACTTATATTCTGATATCGATTATATGTTGCTAGGTGTACTGGTTGAACGCATTAGTGGTATGGCGCTCGATACTTATGTTGAAAGCCAAATTTATCAGCCGCTTGGTTTAACGCATACAGTTTATAACCCGCTGCAAAAAGGTTTTCTAGCCTCACAAATTGCCGCCACTGAGATTAATGGTAACACCCGAGGTGGACGCATCGAGTTTGAAAATATTCGTACCGATGTACTACAAGGTGAAGTACATGACGAAAAAGCGTTTTATGCCTTGGGTGGCGTAGCAGGACATGCAGGGCTTTTTAGTACCGCCAGTGACTTGTCAGTGTTAATGCAAGTACTACTTAATGGTGGCGGCTACGATAACAAGCAGATTTTTACACCGCAAGTACTCGAACAATTTACAAAGCCAGAGGCGAGTGATGAGACCTATGGCTTAGGGTGGCGACGAGCTGGGCATCAAGCGCGTAAATGGCATTTTGGCCCTTATGCCAGCCCGCGAGCTTTTGGTCATACAGGCTGGACTGGCACTGTAACCGTAATAGATCCCGAGTATGACCTTGCCATCGTACTACTAACTAATGCTCGTCATACACCTATTGAAGGTTCGCAAGAAAATTACGAGTTTGTTGGCAAACGTTTCGAAACGGGTAAGTATGGCTCTATTATCTCACTGATTTATGAGAGTATATTAAATCACTAGTCGAATTAAGTTGAGTTTAGTGGCAAAGCCATTAAGCTTAGCGAGTTTTCGCATAATAAAAATAAAATGTTGTTCTTAATTTAAAAGGGTTTTTATGTCTTGGTATTCAATTTTACCACCCTTGATTGCTATCTTAATTGTGTTTTGGCGCAAAGAAGTGATCATGGCGTTATTGGTCGCGGTTGCGTCGTCTGAGTTTTTACTTGCTCTGAATGGTGAAGGTAATACCTTGTTTTTCACCTTTATCAATACCATTGAGCGAGTTATTGAAGTTGCCAGCTCCCCTGGTAATAGCCGTATCCTTATCTTTAGTATTCTAATTGGTGCTTTACTTGCTTACATTCGTGAATCTGGCGGTGTGGCTGCTACAGTTAATTTACTGATGAACAAAGGGGTTGCCAAAAGTAAGCGCCAAGTGGGTTACTTAACCATGTTCTCAGGTATTGCGGTATTCATTGAATCGAACTTAAGTGTATTAACCTCGGGGATTTTATCGCGTGGTTTATTCGATAAATTCAAAATGAGCCGAGCACGCCTTGCTTATATTATCGACAGTACCAGCGCTCCTGTGTGTATCTTAATCTTGCTAAATGGCTGGGGCGCTTACGTGCTGGGCCTACTTGGCAATTACGAAATGGAAGAGTCGGCGGTATCCGTTTTGTGGGGCAGTATTGGCTATAACTTTTACGCCATTATTACTTTGCTCATCGTGTTTTACACTATTACTTTTGACAAGGTACATGGCCCATTAAAGCAAGCTGAAGAAAATATTGAACAACAAGAAACCGAACTGACTGAAGAAGTTAAAGGCTCAAAAGCGCGTTATATGCTTGTTCCGCTTATTACTTTAATTGGTAGTATGGTTGGCTTTATGTTCTGGACTGGCGATGGTGATATTGCCAGTGGCAGTGGTTCTAAATCAGTGCTGTATGCAACTATTTTAGCGTGTGTTGTAGCTTACTTCTTAATGATCAGCTCTCGTGACTTTACTCACCATAAGCTGGTGGATATCGGCTTTAAAGGTATGGGAGAGCTGTTACCACTGGTTGCTATTGTATTGTTATCGCTGACCTTAGGCGCCAGCTTAAAAGACTTAGGTACAGGTGTGTTTGTAGCAGGCCTTGTGGGTGATTTCTTACCTATATATTTGGTTGTGCCAGTACTGTTTTTAACCGGTGCGGTGATTTCATTTACCACAGGTACCTCGTGGGGCACTTTCGCAATTCTTATTCCGATTGGTGTACCGCTCATTCAAGCTTTAGGGTTACCACCTTCATTGGTCATTGCGGCTATTTTAGGTGGTGGTGTGTTTGGCGATCACTGCTCGCCAATCTCAGATACCAGCGCGGTGTCGGCCATTGCATCTGGGTGTGATTTATTAACTCACGTAAAAACCCAAATGCCATACGCCTTATTCGGCGGCGCATTAACTTTCATCGCTTACCTAGTGACGAGTATTATTGTTTTATAAGTAATAGCTTTGAGCTTTAAGTCTTAAGTTATAAGTAAAAAACCACAGAGGGAGTCTGTGGTTTTTTATTGCTTGAATTTCGATAACTCGCATATTCAAATCTGATAGCCGTCAGCCGTCAGCCGTCAGCCGTCAGCCGTCAGTTTGAAAGCTGATGGCTCGTTGAACCATCGTGCGAAATAAATTTCACGCCTACGAGGGGTAAACCCGCTGTTACCTAAAAGCTTGCGACTTTACTCTTGTAACTCGCTACCTTGTATTAAATCTGATAGCTGACGGCTGAAAACTGAAAGCTATATTTTCGGTACAACCTTATAAACACCCACACCATCAACACCAAGATATAAATCACCATTAGGATGGGTGGCAAGGCTGCGCACACGACCTACACCTTCAAATACCTTGCTGTGGCCTATTACTTTGTCACCATCAAGTTTCACCAAAACAAGATGACCAAACTTCATCGAGCCTACGGCAATTTGACCTTGCCACTGTGGGTATTTATCACTGGTGATAAACTCCATGCCTGATGGGGCAATTGAAGGCACCCAATACCAATCAGGTTGTTCCATTCCATCGCGACTGGTTTCGTCGGTAATTTTTGTACCAATGTAGTTGATCCCATAAGTGATCTCAGGCCAACCATAGTTTGCACCTGCTTTAACTATATTGATTTCATCGCCGCCACGAGGGCCATGTTCATGACTCCATATAACCCCCGTTTCAGGGTGCATTGCCATACCTTGAGGGTTACGGTGTCCATATGAATAAATGCTTTTGTGAGTTGTTTTATGGTTATAAAACGGGTTTGATTTAGGGATAGAACCATCGCTATTGATACGGTGAATTTTGCCTGCATCATAGTCAAGGCTTTGTGGGTGAACGCCTCTTTTGCCACGGTCGCCAATAGAGAAGTACAAGTAACCTTCTTTGTCGAACTCAATACGCGAACCATAGTGTTTTGTTGTTTTAATATTTGGCTCGCCATTAAACAATAATTGCTGATCGACGAGCGTCATATCCTTAAAGCGGGCGCGCATAATCGAGGTATTGTAACCCTCACCATCGCCTTCATAGCCCGAGTACGAAAAGTAAATCCAGCCATTTTCGGTAAAGTTCGGATCAAGCTCTATGTCTAATAAGCCCCCTTGACCTTCATCATGTACTTTAGGTGTGCCTTTAACTGCTTGCTCAACGAGTTTGCCATCACGAATCAATCTAAGCTCGCCACGTCGATCAGTAACGAGTAAGTCACGCTCGTTAAGCCAAGCCATACCCCAAGGAATTTGAATTCCTTCGCTTACTAATTCTAGTTTGTAGTTATTAGCGCTGGCATCCAGAGGAATCTTTTGCTCCGGCTGAGCACACGCTTGCAAACTCGACAAGCTAATTGAGGCAATGATTAAACTGTTAAACAAAGACCTTTTCATGGTAACTCCATAATATTTAAACACGATGTTACTAGCCTAGCTGGTTCAGCATTAAAGTGTTATTAACATTAGAGCAATGTGCGATTATTGGTAGGAAAAGCGAGGTAAAGAGCGGAGTATTGCCGTCAGCCGTCAGCCGTCAGCCGTCAGCCGTCAGCCGTCAGCCGTCAGCCGTCAGCCTGAAAGTTGATGGCTCTCAGTCTAGCTTTGCTTGTGGATACCTGCTAGCTTAGCAAGTTCTTATTCTTAAAAGGATTTAACAAGTCGTATGAAGTCAGAAAAGTTTTTTAAATGGGTGTGGAATGTTAACGGCCTAATTTTACTTTTAGGCTTAATCATTGGAGCAGCAGCAATAGGGTATAACTTTGTTGCTTACTTACTAAAGTCCGATAACTATGTACAGCAACAAACACTAAACTTAGCTGAAGATGAAAAGCAGCAAGAAAAGTGGAAACTGGGTTACCCCCGTAAGGTCGAGGGGAGTGATTTTTACTTTATCCCGTTGGAATCAGAAAAACTGGATATTGAGGTGAAAGCTGACGTAACAGTTTACAATAATTTTAGCGGTGGTTATAAATACAGACCTACGCGCTCAAAGAACATCTTGTTTCTTAATGACAAAACCAATCACGCCAAGTGGCTATTTAAAACAACGGATCAGTTGATCATAGAGTTTGGTGCTTTAAGCCATTACAAAGAGTTTGATACTCGTCCTTACAAGGAGCAAAAAGTCTATGCTCCTAAGGCAGTTTCGTATGAAGTTATCAAAAACGATACCAACAACGACAAACTGCTCGATGGCAAAGATAAGCGCACCTTCGCGCTAAGCAAGATTGATGGCTCAAACTACAGCGAAGTTATTTCAGGTTACAACCGCATTGTAGAGTCTAACCTCAATGCTGAAGGCAATTTATTCGTTGTATTTATTAACAACGATGAAGTTTACTCAATGCTGATAGACCTAGGTAAATTTGAAGTGATTAGTAAAAGCATGCTACCGAAGGTAGGGGAGTGAGATTGATATTAGGTATCAGATGTCAGAAGAATGATCTGACATCTGAAAACTAACTACGCGGGGTAAACCCGCTGCTACTTAAAAACTTGCGACTTTACTCTTGTAGCCCGCTAACTTGTTTTAAATCTGAGAGCTGACGGCTGAAAGCTGATGGCTCGTTGAACCATCGCGCGAAATAAATTTCACGCCTACGGTACTCCTTTACTCTTTCCCCTTGTAACTCGCTAACTTGTTTTAAATCTGATAGCTGACAGCTGTTTTCAAGCTTTACAATTTTTCGCCTCATGAGTCAGCTGTTTGAGTGCGATGATTTGGCCTTGTTTGTTTTGGTCTAGAGCGAGTAGGTCACCCTGGTGAATATGAGTATCTAGGGTGCCGTGTTTTTGTAGCTCTTCAAGGAGTGATTGTTTAATTTGTACTATGACATTTTGCTCGCAGTCGGCGATATACCAGTCATTATCAACACTGACGAGACGGCCAGTGAAGCTGGTGCGGGCTTGGTGATTGGCTAATGCTTGTTGGTAGTTCGCATCTAGGTTTTGTTTTTGTTGTTTAAGGTTGCTCACATAGCTGCCTTTGGCGTCGAGTTCGTGTACCTCAAGCCATTGATAATCTGATAAATCTACCGCATAAACATCGGTTAACTCACGGTTGTTGTATTGCAGCATGACAAAACCAAGAATGGCTAAAGCAGCAAAAACTCCGGTCATTTGTAGGCCTAAAAAGCGCTGTGGTGTTGGTGTGGCTGACTGTGGCTTTGACATTTTTGAAAGCTCGTCGCTGCTTAAGCTGTGCTGTGCTTTACGCTTTTGAAAATGTGCTTTTAAATCAGCATCGAGTTGCTCGTCGTTACGCTTCATGATGGCCTCCTAGTTGTTGTTTCAGGTTTTGACGGGCATATCGCAGCCGAGTTTTAATGGTCTCTGGGTTACTTTGTGTGATAGCAACAATATCTTCGAGGCTAAAGCCTTCTTGTTGTAAGGTCAGCGCTTCACGTTGTACAAAGCTAAGTGCCATTAGTGCTTTATCAAAGGCTTCGTAGTCGTAGTGATAACTTGTATCCTGAGATTCAGTAAATAGTTGGTTGTCTTCTAACTCAACGAACTTTTGTTGCTTACGAAATTCATCAATTAATAAATTACGTGCTAACCGGAAAAGCCACGCTTTTGGGTTGTTCTTATCATTGTAAAAGTCGCGTTTATCAATGACTTTTAACCAGGTTTGCTGGCATATATCAAGGGCCAGATCTTTATCACTCTGAGTGACTAGGTAGTGATAAAGATCGTTCCCGTATTGAGCAACGAGTTGGTTAAGGTAACGGTTGTCGCCCGTTTTGGCATACTGCGCCAAACAATCTGTGTTTGGCTTGTCAAATAACCATGTCTTGATGCTCATTAGCATAGGCAGTTATCCATCTATTTTAAAATCAAGTTGAACACTTTGGTTTGCTTGTAATTGTGCCACACCTTCAACAACTTTAGGGCGATATTTCCAACGTTTAATAGCGCGAATTGCTTCACGGTCAAATACTCGCTTAGGCTCAGCATCAATAATAACAGGGTTAATCACTTCGCCAGTCGGTGAAATGCTAAAGCTAATTTGTACCCAGCCCTCAATGCCATCACGAGCTGCTACTGGTGGGTACTTAGGGTTTATGCGCACAATTGGCGTTGCATCTCCCGTTGGTTGATTAATGCTTTTGCTTAGCGTGTCGCCAATGTTATCGAATGTCATCGTTGGTGTTAAATCTGCTACCACAACTGTATCAGGGTTATCAATCGCTGGGCGTGGTGGCGTTTTTGGTGGCATTTTTGCAGTTGGTGGTGGCGGCAGTGTTTGCTTTACTTGTACTTTTGAGTCTTTGGGTACTTCATAAATTTCAACCGTGATATCTGGGCCTGTTTTTACATCGGCTCTTTGCTCAGCAGAAATTAAGTACTGCATAAATGCAAATGCTGCAAAGGTCATGACACCGCCGCCAATAATTGCTGCGGTTGTCTTTAAAGCCGCCTTGCTGTTATTCAAGCTTGCTGAGTTTAGTGGTAAAGTATGCATAGCCGTTCCTCTTTGGATAATTGCTTTCATAGCTAAAACGGCTGGCAAATAAAAAAGGGGTGAAATTTTTTTCACTTTTTATTTCTTCACCAATTTTAGTGTGACTTTTTAGGTTGTTATGAAACTTATTCAAATAGACAAAGCACGTTACCGTAAACATTTAAACCAAGTGATTATTGCCTGTGTAATTGCTTTAGCCATTGGCAGTTTAGCCATTTCACAAACGCTAATTGCGTTATTCCCTGACTCAAGCGGTAGTCATTTTCATTGGAACCTATTAGGTGTTGTTGTGTGTAGTTTGCTGGTGGGCTTTGTGCTTAATAAATACCGCAATCATGATTACATGACTGAAATAGTGTATGTGTGGGAGCTTAAAAAAGCCCTTAATAAAATCACCCGTAAAATGCCAAAGTTAAAAGCAGCAGGGCGTGAAGGCAATGCAGATGCTTTATTAGCAATTCAATACAGCTATGCTGGTTCGCGTTTGTTATGGCAGCTTGATGACAACACCATTACCATGGATGAGCTGGCAATTAAGCAGGCAGAGCTTGATAATGTTGCAGATAAATACAACCTTACTCTTGATGCAGAACGTTATGATGAGTCAATCTTAAAGCAATTTTAAGGACGAATAATGAAAAAGGTTTTGATTGTTTGCTTAGGCAACATTTGCCGTTCACCTACTGCTGAAGCGGTACTTAGAAGTCGTGCTAAGGCGCTGGGTGTCAATGTCAAAGTTGATTCTGCTGGCACCATTGGTTACCACCAAGGTAATCCTCCAGATTCACGCTCAAAAGCAGCAGCTGAAAAGCGCGGTTATAGTTTTAAAGGGATTTATTCGCGACCAGTGGCTCAAGCTG
The DNA here is from genome assembly GCF_030297135.1 of Pseudoalteromonas apostichopi. Lineage (NCBI taxonomy): Bacteria > Pseudomonadati > Pseudomonadota > Gammaproteobacteria > Alteromonadales > Pseudoalteromonadaceae > Pseudoalteromonas > Pseudoalteromonas apostichopi. Next base: position 817,807 of record NZ_AP028065.1, on the reverse strand, counting down.
ATTTTCATGAGTTTGACTTAATTCTCGCAGCCGACAAGCAAAATCTTGCTGATTTACATGCCATTTGCCCAGAGCACTTAGAATATAAGTTGTCGCTGTTTTTAAGTCATGGTGATGCAGGAGAGAGCGAAATCCCCGATCCCTATTATGGTGGCGATCAAGGCTTTGAAAAGGTACTCGATTTAATTGAGGATGCAGCCGATAACCTGCTTAAAAAGCTATGATACCAATCCGCAATAATACTTAATCATTTTGAGGGATTAAACCTGTCGCTATCTACGTTAAAAATTTCTGATTTAGAACAACTAAATAACGAAATTTTTGCCTTGCTATCAACGAGGTTTTCTTGCCTCAAAATAGATTACTTAATAAAGCGAATTGGTATAAAAAAGGGTCGCATTGCGACCCTGTTATTTAGTTGTTGATTTTAAAGTCTAATTGCACCCGAGAAGTCGCAGCAATCGCTTGACCGTTTTCAAACTTAGGGGCATAACGCCATTGTTTTACTGCTTTAACCGCTTCTCTTTCAAATGCAGAGCCACCCTCAGAACCTACCACAGTTATGTTGTCTACAAAGCCAGACGGGGTTACTTCAAACTCCATTACGACACTGCCATCTTCCATACGTTGAACTTTTGATTTTGGATATTTAGGATGCACGCGGTATAACGGTTCTTGTTCTTGGCTCTCTTTCCATGGCACCATTTTCGCTATCGCTAAGCAATGTTTAGTTGCTTCGTCGCTTTTACCTGTTTTTTCGTATAAGTGAACTAGCTTTGAATGGGCGTTTAATTCGGTTTGATGATCAAAGTCTAACTCTTGATCAAATACACTAACTACGTGATTTAAACGTTCAATGGCGGTGCTGTATTTACGTTGATTTTCTGCAAATGCGGCAACTAAAAAGTCTGCACTGATCCGATCAACTGCGTTATTTGGTAAGTTTTCTTGGTAGTACTTATCGGCTTCTTCAAGATATTCCTTTGCTGTGTAATAGCGCTCGCCACTACCTTTGTAAGCGAGGATACGAGCGGCGGTCATTTTTGCATCTGCAACAAGCTTGGCTGAGTTTTGTTTTTCAGCAATAGCAATGACATCATCAAGATATGTATCAGCACGCTTTGCTGAGGGAGTTGATTCTGCCATGCCGATTAATGAGTCATACACTTGTACACTTAGCTTGCCATGGTTTTGTTCTAGTATTTCGTAGGCTGTACGATATAACTCAAAGCGTTGTTCTTGTTTGTATTCAGCAAGGCTGTTTGCATAGTTAATAGCAAGATTAGCGGTGTTGTCGGCGCTTTCTCCATAAATTTCTTTGCCAAGCTCAAACGCTTTTTTGGCAAGCTCACTACTGTCTTGCTTATTTTCTACAGCGGCGACATAAGCGCGGTAGGTCTCGTTAAATTCTTGGGTGGTCGTTTCATTGGCAATGCCTTGCTGGCTAAACAGTAGTGTAATGCATAAGGCAAGTGAGCTTTTTTTCATAATAGTCCTTATTATTTTGCCCAGAGAAGGGGGGATTAATACTTGTTGATGATAATTATTATCATCATTAGGTGCAAGGTAGCAAATTACACTCGATGTGTCACTGTTAAGGTTTAAGGTACGAAGTATGATTCGTTGAACTGATGATTGGCAGGCTTAGTCGCAGGGCGCTACAAATTAGCACGAAGGCTTTTTTCATAATATTCCCTATTATTGTTGTTTTTATTAATGGTTTGAAAAAAGGCTTAGCGGTTTATTGAGATTAAACTAATCTATTTTTTCGAATATCTGCAAAGGTTTATTAAGTAATTTTTTTAATTCAATAGCCTAGCTGTAGAGGGTAGAGCTTTTAAGGTACTTTATTAGCGCCACTAAAGCGAGGCGCAAAGCTCGTATCTTGGGGTGGTTTGAGTGTATAATACTTGAATTGCTGGTAACTGCCTCAATATTAGTTATCACTCGTCGTATGTTGCATCCTTACAACCTTCAAGCTGTTGTAATCACATTTGCAGTATCGCATTTATTTTTTAATTTGGATTTGTCGTGGCGCAAGTAAGAGCAAGAGTCCAGCTGAATGTTGGCAAAAACAGTGATATCCCTGCAGAAATCGTATCTTTCAGTGGCTTAAAAGATGGCCAAGAGCATGTTGCTTTAGTTTTTAATCAAGCCGACACAGAGCAAGACGTACCATTAATTCGTATGCATTCAGAATGTTTAACGGGAGATGTATTTCACTCGTCTCGTTGTGATTGTGGTGAGCAATTAAATGAGTGTATCGAAATGATGCACCAGCAAGGTGGCATTTTATTATATTTACGCCAAGAAGGCCGTGGCATTGGTTTATACAATAAAATTGATGCGTATGTATTGCAGTCACAAGGCATGAATACTTACGAAGCGAATAACCACTTGGGTTTTGCTGACGATTTGCGTGACTTTTCAGACGCAGTGTTAATGTTAGAAGCGCTTAACTTAAATCACGTTAAGTTAATGACAAACAACCCAAATAAGCTTAAAGCACTGCGTGATGCAGGCATTGAGGTTGAGTCGGTGGTTGGCACTCATGCACACATCAAAGCGGGTGTGGTAGGTAACCGAGCTTACCTCGAAACGAAAATCAAACATGGCTCGCACATGCTTGATATTAAAAAAATTAAAAAGCCTGAGTAATTTTCACTATAGGTGACTATAAACAAGTAGCGCACCCAGTTATACTCGGTGCGTTTTGTTGTTATTGAATGAGAAACTATGTCGATCGAAGTACGTATTTTTAAAGCAGGTGCAGGCGTTAAATGGTTTAAAGCTGGATGGGAAATCTTTAAGCTGCAACCGTTTACCTTTATTTTAATGCACCTGCTAATCGTGATAATTAGCTTTTTGGCATTGCTGCTACCTTTACTGCAAGTTGTTGGTGCATTTGTAACCCCGTTTTTGATGGCTGGTTTTTATCAAGCTGTATTAACAAAACAACAAGGCGGGACTATCAGCCAAGCTGATATCTTTAAGCCGTTTAGTAATAAAGGAAACCGTATAGGTTTAGTGCGCGTTGCAGTGTATCAGATGGCAGCAGGTATTTTATTAGCCTTACTTTCTAATTTCATTTTTGCTGATGCCTACGCAGTTATTTCGAGCCAGACTTTTGATCCGCAGAACCAAACACACATTACAGATTTATTGGCAACCATTTCAATGGGGCAAGTTGCGGTATTTCTATTGGCTATCTGTGTGTATCTAACAGCTTTTGCTTATGCAGTGCCATTGGTTTACTTTCAAAAACAAAGCAATATGTTTCAGGTTTTAAAAACCTCATTCATGGTGTTTTACCATAATATGGCGCCACTGAGTGTTTATGGTCTAATTTGCGCCGTTTTAATGGTAATCTGTATTCCTTTATCATTTATTCCTCTATTGGTTTTAATGCCAATTTGTTACATTAGTTTCTTTGTGTCTTTTCAGGCTATTTTTATGCCGGTTGTGCCAAAAGGTGATGACCAAACAAAAGCACCTGAAGCACAGTCACAATCAGGACGCTTTGACGCGTAATGGATGATAAAGAACAAAAGTTAAAGAATTATGTACTTTGGTTACTGTCTCGACAAGATTATTCGCGTCGAGATTTAACACGAAAGTTACTGCAAAAAGAGGCGTCGCCGGAGTTCACAGAACGCTTGTTAGACTGGTGTGAGTCACACAACTTTATCAACGAACAGCGCTACTGTGAAGGGTTTGTACGCCGCCATTTAGCTAAGTATCATGGTGCAAAACGCATTCAGAGCGAAGCAATGGCAAAAGGGATAGACCGAGCATTATTAGATAAGACGCTCGAGGAGTTCGAAGTCGATTGGTTCGAACTCGCGCAGGACGCATATTTAAAGAAGTTTTCAAATTCAGGTAAAGAACTCGACCATAAAGAAAGAGCGAAACGTGTACGCTACTTGATGTATCGAGGCTTTAATTACGAACAAATTGATTTTGCAATGCAAGCACAGCAATAAACGGGTGAGATTTTCACATGCAGCATATGACTACCGCACAGATCAGGCAACAGTTCTTAGACTTTTTTGCCTCTAAACAACACCAAATTGTTCCTTCAAGCTCGCTGATCCCGGGTAACGATGCCACGTTATTATTTAATAACGCCGGTATGGTGCAATTTAAAGATGTATTTTTAGGTGCCGAAAGCCGCCCTTACTCACGTGCGACCAGCTCACAACGTTGTGTGCGTGCAGGTGGTAAACATAACGACCTAGAAAACGTAGGTTACACTGCACGTCACCATACATTCTTTGAAATGTTAGGTAACTTCAGCTTTGGTGATTACTTCAAGCAAGACGCAATCAAGTTTGCGTGGGAGTTTCTAACTGATGTTGTAAAACTACCGCAAGAAAAGCTACTAGTAACCATTTATCACGATGATGAAGAAGCCTTCAACATTTGGCATAAAGAAGTGGGTCTAAGTGAAGATCGCATTATTCGCATTGCAACTAGCGATAACTTCTGGTCAATGGGTGATACGGGTCCTTGTGGTCCATGTTCTGAAATCTTTTACGATCACGGTGAAGAAATTTGGGGTGGTCCTCCTGGCTCTCCAGAAGAAGACGGTGACCGTTTCATCGAGATCTGGAACCTAGTATTTATGCAGTATAACCGCCATGCCGACGGCACAATGGAACCTCTTCCTAAGCAGTCTGTTGATACAGGTATGGGTCTTGAGCGTATCTCTGCAATTTTACAAGGCGTTCACTCAAACTATGAAATCGATTTATTCCAAGCACTTATTGCCGCTGCAGCTAAAGTAACAAACGCGCAAGACTTAGATGATAAATCACTACGCGTTGTTGCTGACCACATTCGTTCATGTGCGTTCTTAGTATCTGATGGCGTTATGCCATCAAACGAAGGCCGTGGCTATGTGTTACGTCGTATTATTCGTCGTGCAGTTCGTCACGGTAATAAGCTAGGCGCGAAAGGTGCGTTCTTCTACAAGCTAGTTGCTGCTCTAATCGAACAAATGGGCCAAGCGTACCCAGAGCTTGCTAAGCAACAAGAAATTATCGAGAAAGTACTACGTATTGAAGAAGAGCAGTTTGGTAAAACACTTGAGCGTGGTCTTGCTATTTTAGAAGAAAGCCTAACTGACATCAAAGGTGATGTGATCCCTGGCGACTTAGTGTTCAAGCTTTATGACACTTACGGTTTCCCTGCTGACTTAACAGCAGATGTGGCGCGTGAGCGTTTCATGACGATTGATGAGCACGGCTTCCAAGAATGTATGGCCGTACAGCGTAAGCAAGCACAGCAAGCTGGTAAGTTTGGTGCTGATTACAACCAACAACTTAAGTCAGAAAAACACACTGACTTTAAAGGCTACGATGCAGAGCATTACACTGGCACTGTGGTTGAGCTTTTCTCTGAAGGTCAATCAGTTTCTGTACTTGAAGATGGTCAAGAAGGTATCGCAATCTTAGACCGTACACCTTTTTATGCTGAATCTGGTGGCCAGGTTGGTGATACGGGTGTGTTAAAAGTCGCTGGTGGTGAGTTCGTAGTCACTAACACTACTAAGCTTGGTAACGCATTTGCGCACCACGGTCGTGTTCAAGGACGCATTGGTACAAATGATAAAGCAGAGGCAACAATTGATGCAGCACGTCGCGATAGCATCAAGAAAAACCACACTGCAACACACATATTGCACGAGACGTTACGTCAAATTTTAGGTGAGCACGTAAATCAAAAAGGTTCACTTGTTGACCCTGAGCGTTTACGTTTTGACTTCTCTCACTTTGAAGCGGTAACAAAAGACGAATTACGTCAAATCGAGCGCGCAGTGAATGATGAGATCCGTCGTAACTTTGCTCTTGAAACTGAGCTAATGGCTATTGAAGATGCCAAAGCAAAAGGTGCAATGGCATTATTCGGTGAAAAATACGACGACGAAGTTCGCGTAGTAACCATTGGTGATTACTCAATTGAACTATGTGGTGGTACACACGTTAAGCGTGCTGGTGATATCGGCTTATTCAAAATTGTGTCAGAAAGTGGTATCGCTGCAGGTATTCGCCGTATCGAAGCAGTAACAGGTGCAGAAGCTGTTGCCTATGTTAATGAGCAAGAGCAACAGCTAAATGATGTTGCAGCGCTAGTAAAAGGTGATAGCAGCAGTGTACTTGAAAAAGTGACAGCATTACTTGAGAAGTCAAAAGGTCTTGAGAAGCAAATTGCCCAGCTTAACGACAAGCTAGCAAGTGCGGCAGGGGCATCGTTACTTGACTCTGTAGTTGAAGTGAATGGTATCAAACTTCTGGTCGCTGATGTTGCTGGTACTGAATCTAAAGCACTACGTGGCATGGTTGATGACCTGAAAACTAAGATTGGTTCAGGTGTAATTGCTCTTGGTGTAGCCAATGGCGATAAAGTAAGCCTGATCGCGGGTGTAACTAAAGACCTAACAAGTAAAGTGAAAGCTGGTGAGCTTGTAAATCACATGGCTGCACAAGTAGGTGGTAAGGGCGGTGGTCGTCCTGATATGGCACAAGCAGGTGGTACTCAGCCAGAGAACCTTACTGCAGCCTTAGAAAGTGTAACTGGCTGGTTAACTGAGCGTTCTTAATCACTAGTGGCACTTATCGTCCAAAAATTCGGTGGCACCTCAGTTGGCTCAATAGAGCGAATTGAGGCCGTCGCCGACCTTGTTGTAAAAACTAAGCAACAAGGCCACCAAGTTGTGGTAGTGCTTTCGGCTATGTCGGGAGAAACTAACCGTCTTATTGAACTCGCTAAACAAATCGATTCTCGACCTAGCGCTCGTGAGCTTGATGTATTGCTGACCACAGGTGAGCAAGTCTCAGTCTCTTTATTGGCAATGGCTATCATTAAACGTGGTCATTCAGCGGTAAGCTTACTTGCCGATCAGGTTAATATTCGCACCGACAATATGTTTGGTAAAGCGCGTATTGAAGAGGTTGCTGCGACTCGTCTAAAGCATGAGCTTGAGCATAACCGTATTGCCATAATTGCAGGCTTTCAGGGGCGCGATATTGAAGGTAATATCACCACGCTCGGTCGCGGTGGTACAGATACTTCTGCGGTTGAGATTGCAGGTGCTGTCAATGCGGATGAATGTCAAATTTACACCGATGTTGATGGGGTATACACCACTGATCCGCGTATTGAACCAAATGCGCGACGTATGAGCCATGTTACCTTCGAAGAGATGCTTGAAATGGCCAGTCTTGGGGCTAAGGTTCTGCATATTCGCAGTGTCGAAGCCGCAGGAAAATACAATATACCGCTCAGAGTGTTATCGAGTTTTAACCCGGATCAAGGAACCTTGATCAGTTTTGAGGAACCGGATGTGCAAGCAAACATTGTGTCGGGTATCGCCTTTAATCGTGACGAAAGTTTGATTTACGTCAATGGCGTGCACCAAGGGACGGAAAACCTTGCAAAAATATTGAAACTTTTCGCAGAATTCGGCATCGAAATAGATATGATTAATCAAGTTAATCATAACTTTGAAAAAATAGACTATGCTTTTACTGTGCACACGAATGATTTTGAGCAAGCACTCGAAATTCTGACCAAAAACCAAGATGGTATCAGCGCAGAATCTATTAAAGGGGTCAGCAATGTTGCCAAAGTGTCTGCAGTAGGTGTAGGGATGAAATCTCACTCTGGTGTGGCAAGCTTATTTTTTAATGCGCTTGGCGAAGAAAACATCAAAGTGATGCTTGTGTCGACATCAGAAATAAAGATATCAGTTTTAATTGATGAAAAATATTTAGAACTGGCTGTACGTGCACTACACAAAGTTTTTTTAACTGAAAATGAATAAGATCTAGAGTTTTTACTTACTTTTAAGTCTAGATTTCATTAGAATGTTTTTGACGCGGAATCTTTTAATTTTTTGGAACATGGGAGCAAGAGAATGCTAATACTAACTCGTAGAGTAGGTGAAACCCTTATGATCGGTGACGAAGTAACAGTTACTGTTCTTGGTGTTAAAGGAAATCAAGTTCGCATTGGTGTAAATGCACCTAAAGATGTATCAGTACATCGTGAAGAAATCTACATGCGAATCCAAGCAGAGAAATCTAACCCAAATCCGGGCAATGTTTAATCAGCGATAGATATTTTTAAGAGCCACTCATTGAGTGGCTCTTTTATTTAGTTCAGCTGTTATTTCATCATTTAGCGCTTGTTTAGAAATATATTGCATACCGCGCTGCGCCTTTAAAATATAACCTCGTTCAGTTTCAATAATCTCACTAATTTGTTGCCAGCTTAATTGGTAGCTTTTATATGGGTTTTCGGCCTTCACTCCTTCATCATCAAAGATGATGGTCACTTCGCTACCTGATGCTCGGCTCATCATTTGTCTTGCGACCCACCATGGGCGCTTGTAATAAAACGATAAACACTCAACGACAGCAAGCATAATCATAAAGCTGCCCAGATAATGGTTCTCTAATTGATAAAAAGCTAATAAGCCTAAGGTTATTAACAATGCCAACAGCGGGTATTTAGGCTTGGCTTGTGATGAATAAGGTAAAGACTCATCAAAGCATTCGTAATAATACGGTTTATCTAGTGTGTAATTTGTACTTAATGTCATTCTCAGACTCACTTATTCGACTGGCAGCAGTTTAACATTGATAGAAAAAAACTGCCGCAGTTGGTTTTCATTTAGTTGTCATTATGAGAGCTTAAGGTATCTGTATTTTTAGGGGTAAGTTGTATGTTTGTTAGTTCAATGTCATTAGCGCTTGCAATGACTTCAAATACTTTTTTAGTTATGGGCGATATGCCATACACCCCGATTGATGAAATTAATCTCGCAAATGACGGAAAAATTACTAAGGCAATCGCTGCAACACCCCATGGCTTTTTAATGCACCTTGGCGACATGAAATCAGGAGCGCTTGCTTGCACGAATAAGCTTTTGCAAACTAATAAGGCGTTATTAACATCGCTGACTACGCAGCCTTTTATTTACACCCCAGGTGATAATGAGTGGACAGATTGCGACCGCGTCACATTAACTCCTCAATTCGATGAGCTCGAACGGCTAAGTTTTGTTAAAGGCTTAATGTTCGACGATGCTTATAGACAAAAAGCAAAACAGTTACAGGGTTATGTAACACAAGCTGAAATGCTAGAGAATGCTCGTTGGCAATTCGATGGCATTGAGTTTCGCACCTTACATATACCAGGTACTTTTAATGGTCGCTCGCAAATTTTAAAAAGTGACAAAAGCGCAGCACTTGATGCAGCCGACAAACGTGATAAGTACAATTTAATTTGGTTAAAACAAGCACTCATTCAGCAAGATGCTAAGGCGTATGTGTTTGGCTTTCAGGCTGATATTTACCACCCGACCAGTAAACCAGTTTGTAGTGAATCACAGCGCTCAAACTGTGATGCTTTTAAAGTATACCGTGATGCCATCAGTGACTTCGCAAAGCACACCAATAAGCCTGTGTTAGTGATGCATGGTGATACAGGTCCATACTGTAAACAACAGTTAGCAAGTAACTTAACACGCTTGAATGTACCTGGTGATTTTGCTGTGAGTGATGTAGCAAAAGTGAGCTTTGTTGATGGGAAGTGGCATATAGCGAGTGTAACGACAAACGAGCCCCTCACAACGGGTTGTAAGTGAAACCCAACAAGTTAGCGAGTTTCTAGGGGAAAGAGTAAAGTTACGAGCTTAAGGTAGCTGCGGGTTTACCCCGCGTAGGCGTGAAATTTATTTCGCGCGATTCTCTCAATTTATGCGGCTGTAAGTCGGGCTTTAGCCCGTCACGTATGTGTGATAAAACACGTGTCGCCATAAATAACGACCTACGTGGCGTAGGGTAGAGCGGAGCGAAACCTAACAAATTAGCGAGTTTCTGGGGGAAAGAGTAAAGTTAGCAAGCTCCTTGACACAAGCAGCAGGCAGCCTAGACTTGCTAACTTGCTAACTTGCTAACTTGCTAACTTGCTAACTTGCTAACTTGCTAACTTGCTAACTTGCTAACTTGCTAACTTGCTAACTTGCTAACTTGCTAACTTGCTAACTTGCTAACTTGCTAACTTGCTAACTTGCTAACTTGCTAACTTGCTAACTTGCTAACTTGCTAACTTGCTAACTTGCATACACAAAAAAAGCGACACTTGGCCGCTTTCTTCATAAAGTGTTGTGATTAGCAGTTAGTTTCTTCTGCGTTAACACCTTCTTTTACTTCTTCACATGCGTCTTCAACAGCATTTTGTGTATCAGTAATTGCTTCATCAATACGCTCACCTGCATCTTCTGCCGAGTTATCTTCACAACCCATGATGAATAGACCTGAAAATAGAGCGATAGTAGCGGCTTTCAAAGTTGAATTTTTCATAACGAAATTCCTTGTAAATAAAATAAATTAAGTGGTTATTTGCTTATAACTACTTAGGGGCGTTACCTCTAAGAGCTCCAGATACCAGTGAAATAACTAGTAGTACTAAAAATATAAAAAAGATAATTTTAGCGATGCCTGCAGCGGCTCCTGCGATACCACCAAAACCTAACACTGCTGCGATTAACGCGATAACTAAAAAAGTAATGGTCCAGCGTAACATAATGGTCTCCTTGGCTATTTAAATTTTCTAAAGTTCGATGTAACTGAAGCGAGTTCTGTGCCAGATGTTTTACTTGTTTTATTTCAATGGTTTACCTTTATTTGTGATGCTGGTAGATGTTCATCACTTGGTAACATTTACGAGTAAGCATGTAAGTTATTCATAGTGATATTTTTTCATATTGAGTTGCATGAGGAAAACATCAGATTGCCACAGTATTGGTAAGACCAATTTAACTTTTTATTGGTTGGTAAAGTCTAACACCTTGTTGTGTGTGGTTTTTAGACGCTTTCTGGTTTTTAGTTAATAGCTGAACATATAACTTATGGCTATATCGACTATTTATATCATCTATATCGAGGCTTTGAATGATGGAAATGTAGGGTGTTAATTATATGTGCGGCATGTTATTTTAAAATTAATTGGTTTTACCAATTTACAATGGTGCTATACAAATGATTTTGGTTTGTTATTATTGGTGCATAATTATTTAACAAAAATAACTTTTTATTTTAAGTAAGCGAGGGGAGTCGTATGGATATAGGTGGATTACTCACCACTGCGGCCAGTTTGATGGTAACAGGCATGGTAGGCGTGTTTGTTTTTCTGACTATTCTGATTACAGCAGTCACTTTAATGTCAAAACTAGTGGGTCGATTTGATGATCCAGCAAGTGCAGAACCTACGCGAACAGCAAAAATTCAACCTCAACAGGGTGTGCCTCAGGCACATATTGCAGCAATAAGCGCTGCAATCGCTCAATTTCGAAATAAACAAAAATAACGGGGCAGCTCGAACATGGCTAAATTAAAATTAACCGAATTAGTATTGCGTGACGCACACCAGTCTCTTTTGGCAACGCGTATGCGCTTAGACGACATGCTACCCATAGCCGAAAAACTCGACAATGCGGGTTATTGGTCAATTGAATCATGGGGGGGTGCAACGTTTGACTCGTGTATCCGTTATTTAGGTGAAGATCCTTGGCAACGTATTCGCGAACTAAAGGCTGCAATGCCAAACACTAAGCAGCAAATGTTACTTCGTGGACAAAACCTTTTAGGCTACCGTCATTATGCTGATGATGTGGTCGAAAAGTTTGTCGAGCGAGCACACAAAAATGGTGTTGATGTATTTCGTATTTTCGATGCGATGAACGATGTACGAAACCTTGAAACTGCTATTAAAGCAGCTGTTAAAGTGGGAGCTCACGCTCAAGGTACAATTTCATACACAGTAAGTCCTGTACATACACTTGATATGTGGCTGAAACTCGCAAAACAGCTTGAAGAGCTTGGCTGTCATTCGATTTGTATTAAAGATATGGCAGGTTTATTAAAGCCATATGATTGTGAGCAGTTGATCAAAGGCCTAAAAGAAACCGTGTCTATTCCTATTGCGATGCAATGCCATGCTACTACTGGCTTAAGCACTGCAACTTATCAAAAAGCAATCGATGCAGGTATTGATATGCTTGATACGGCGATTTCGTCAATGAGTATGACTTATGGTCATAGCGCGACGGAGACAATAGTTTCAATTGTCGAAGGCACAGAGCGAGATACTGGCCTTGATTTAAACCAATTAGAAGAAATTGCAGCTTACTTCCGTGATGTACGTAAGAAATATGCTGCTTTTGAAGGTAGCTTAAAAGGCGTTGATGGTCGCATCTTATTAGCTCAGGTACCTGGCGGCATGTTAACTAACATGGAAAACCAGCTTAAAGAACAAGGCGCGGCTGATAAGCTTGATCAAGTATTACTTGAGATCCCACGTGTTCGTGAAGACTTAGGTTTTATTCCTTTGGTTACGCCAACCTCGCAAATTGTAGGTACCCAAGCGGTACTTAACGTATTAACTGGCGAGCGTTACAAAACCATTACTAAAGAAACTGCGGGCGTGCTCAAAGGTGAATATGGTGCCACTCCTGCACCTATGAATAAAGAGCTGCAAGAACGAGTGCTAGAAGGCGCAGAGGCAATTACTTGTCGTCCTGCAGATAAATTAGAGCCTGAGCTTGAGAAACTTGAAGCTGAGTTATTAAGTGAAGCCAAAGAGCAAGGTTTAGAACTTGCTGATGACGTGATTGATGATGTACTTACATATGCATTATTCCCACAAATAGGCCTTAAATTTATTAAAAACCGCAACAACCCAGATGCGTTTGAAGCAATTCCAACAGGTGAAGTTGCCAAGTCTGAAAGCAAACCTGCTTCTTCAAGCCCTGTAAAAGCGGAGCAATACAGCGTTAAAGTTGATGGTAAAGTTTACGATGTCGTCGTAGCACAAGGTGGTGAGCTTAAAGAAGTAACTTTAAAAGACAGTGAATTAATTCCTCAGTCTGCTTCAGCGTCAGCAGGCGAAACACTCAATGCGCCGTTGGCTGGTAATATTTTCAAAGTGAAAGTGAAACCAGGCCAAACAGTAAATGAAGGTGATGTGGTTATTATCATGGAAGCGATGAAAATGGAAACAGAAGTTCGCGCCGTACACTCAGGTACAATTGCAGAAGTATTAGTAGCTGAGGGTGACTCTGTTGCCACTGGCGATGCGCTAATCGCGCTAGCATAGGAGAGGCAGAGGATGGATGGTGTTTTAAACCTCTGGCATGCCACGGGTATTGCTAATTTTACCTTTGCGGCATTGATCATGATTGCGGTTGGTTGCTTGTTACTTTATTTAGCAATTGCACGTAACTTTGAGCCACTGTTGTTATTACCTATTGGCTTTGGGGCTATTTTAACGAATATCCCTGTGGCCGGGTTATCTGAGCCGGGTGGGTTACTTTATTATGTGTACCACATCGGGATTGATTCTGGGGTGTTCCCACTTTTGATCTTCATGGGGGTTGGTGCGCTTACAGACTTTAGTGCCTTGATAGCAAACCCTCGTATGTTGTTGTTAGGTGCGGCTGCACAGTTTGGTATTTTTGCTACTCTATTTGGTGCAATACTACTTAACTTTATTCCTGGCTTTGAATTTACACTACAAGATGCATCTGCGATTGCCATAATTGGTGGTGCAGATGGTCCAACAGCTATTTTCTTAGCATCTAAGTTAGCGCCTGATTTACTTGGTGCAATCGCAGTTGCGGCTTATTCATACATGGCATTGGTGCCAATTATTCAGCCGCCAATTATGCGTGCACTAACAACACAAGAAGAGCGTGAAATTCAAATGCCGCAACTTCGTACTGTATCGAAGAAAGAGAAAATTGTTTTCCCGTTAATGGTGTTGAGTTTAACCATCTTGTTTTTACCAGCTGCAACACCTCTGGTAGGTATGTTTTGCTTGGGTAACTTGATGCGTGAATCGGGCGTGGTTGATCGTTTAAGTAATAGTGCACAAAACGAAATCATCAACATTACCACCATTTTCTTAGGCTTAGCGGTGGGCTCAAAGCTTGCGGCAGATAAGTTCTTAACCGTAGAAACAATAGGTATTTTGGTGTTAGGTGCTTTGGCCTTTGCGATAGGTACAGCTTCAGGTGTGTTTATGGCAAAAGGGCTTAATAAGATCTCTAAATCGCCAATCAACCCATTAGTGGGCGCAGCAGGTGTATCAGCGGTACCAATGGCAGCACGTGTGGTTAATAAGGTTGGTCTTGAGAGCAACCCGCATAACTTCTTGTTAATGCATGCCATGGGGCCAAACGTAGCAGGGGTATTAGGAAGTGCCGTTGCAGCAGGTATTCTGTTAGCTATTGTTGGCTAAGTCGATTTACTTCCAACCGACTGGCGCAGTAATTTTACTGCGCTTTTTTTTGTCTATAGACTAGGTAGTTAAATGATTCTTGTGTAAGGAAGCCATCATGAATATTTTTATTATCTTACTCTGCCTTTTTGTTGCCTTGGTTATTCTAATACCGCTACTTGAAAAGTATCAGTCTAAAATGGGGCTTGATGGCGCAACTAAATATGCAAAGTATATTTGGCCACTAGTGATGATTTCGCTAATTATTCAGCTTATCTATGTATTATTAAGATAATAATTGTATCGGTAATGAGCGTGTTTAATTTAAGGTATGAATAGAGTCGGCAATAAGTTTAGTTTGATAACGCCATAACCGTTTTATCTTGAATTGTCTCAGAAACGAAAAAGCCGCTTCAATTGAAGCGGCTTTATTATGTTTACTTAGCTACTTATTTAACGCTAGTTGTAACTCTCTATTACGCTGTAATTGCGCTAAGAAGTTATCAGCAATTGGTTTAAACTTAGCTAGCTCATCGCGCGGTAAAGGCTCTGATTTAGGTAGTTTGACTGTTTTCGGATTACGATGCACGCCGTTTACTAAGAATTCATAGTGTAAGTGTGGGCCTGTTACGCGGCCTGTCGCACCAACGGTACCAATTTTTTGGCCTTGCTTCACTTTTTGGCCTGTTCTAACCATTTTCTTGTTTAAGTGTAAGTATTTAGTCACATACTGTGTGCCATGGCTAATAAAAACGTAGTTACCATTGTACTTACTGTAACCAGCTTTAATTACTTTACCATTACCCGATGAAACCACTGGCGTACCTGTACGTGCAGCGTAATCAATACCATTATGTGGTTTTACCGTCTTAGTCACAGGGTGTAAGCGGCGAGGATTAAAGCTCGAGCTAATATACTTAAAGTTAACTGGCGCACGTAAGAAGGCTTTTTTCATGCTACGGCCTTCAGGCGTGTAGAAGTTACCATCTGTATGGCGAATAGCGGTATAACGCTCGCCTTGATTAATAAATTCTGCGGCAATAATTTTACCATCACCAATGTACTCACCATCAACATAGTGAGCTTCGTAAATAAGACCAAATTGGTCACCTTTACGAATGTCATTAGCGAAGTCGACATCCCAACCGAAGATGTCAGCAAAATTCATAATTTGACGCTCGCTTAAACCAGCGGCAATACCAGACGTCCAAAAACTATTAGAGATCTCACCGCCAGCTGATTTACTTAGCGTTTCGATTTCTTTGCTATCAATAGCGGTGTCGTAGTTACCTTCGTCATTTAATGTAACGTATAAGGTATCTGTTTTTGAAATCACATAACGAAGCTGCGCTAGAGAGCCATCTTCGGCCGTTGCAAAGCTTAAGATTTCGCCTGGGTGAATTTTTGTTAACTTACGAGTTTCAGCGTTGGTATTAACTAGTTTGTGTAATGTTTGCGCTGAGAAACCCGCACGTTTGAATATAAGTGCTAAATTATCGCCATTACGTACTTCATGGTCGATAAGCTCGTATTCTGGAAGTTTTGCTGCTGCTTGCTCCGAATTTAGCTCAGTTAGTTTTTCGTTATCATCAACTTTAACTTGTAATTCGTAGCGTTTGCCAATTTCAAGTGCGTTCGCACTGTTGTCCTTTGATGCGGTGGCTTTTTCAGAAGGCAATAATGCCAAGCCGACAATAGCAGAAACCAAACCGAGAATAAGCAGTTTGTGTTTTTTGGGAAGTTTGTGCACTACGTGAACCATATCGTGCCTTTTCTGCTGTCAAGAAATTTAAATACTAATATCGCAGGATATACCTAAAATAGAGCAAATACCAGTGTTTTGTAGATTTAAACTGGCGCTATTTTACGCTAGAATTGGCCTGCGCGTTAAACTTTTTTGGTTGAAATTGCAGCAGATGCCTATGGTTAAACTAAATCTAGATTAGTTAACTAAAGTACCTTCATAAAATTGCAATAACGCGGTATAAAGAACAATCATGCGCGCTGCCTTCAGGGCTGTTTCTTAAACTATTTAAGTTAGGCTTTTTTCTAGTGTCGCTTTTTGGTGCTAACTAGCTAAATTTTAAAGTTTTTAGCTCTATATTTATAACCCTGACAGGCCACCACGCCCCGGTAGCTGAATTTTTGGAGTAATACACAGTGGATTTACAAACCGCTCTAGCTGAGATAAAACGCGGTGCAGAAGAGATATTAATTGAAGACGAATTAGTTGAAAAGCTAAAGTCTGGTAAGAAACTTAAGATCAAAGCGGGTTTCGATCCAACTGCGCCTGATCTGCATTTAGGTCATACAGTTCTTATCAACAAAATGAAAACCTTCCAAGATCTAGGTCATGAAGTAATTTTCTTAATCGGTGATTTCACCGGTATGATTGGCGATCCAACGGGTAAAAACGTAACACGTAAACCGTTAACTCGTGAAGATGTTCTAGCTAACGCTGAAACATATAAAGAGCAAGTATTTAAGATACTTGACCCTGCTAAAACTACTGTTGCGTTCAACTCTACTTGGATGGAGAACCTCGGTGCTGCAGGTATGATTAAATTGGCTGCGCGTCAAACAGTAGCACGTATGCTAGAACGTGATGACTTTAAAAAGCGTTATGCCGGCGGTCAATCAATTGCTATCCACGAATTTTTATATCCACTGGTACAAGGTTGGGATTCTGTTGCATTAGAAGCTGATGTAGAGCTTGGCGGTACAGACCAACGCTTTAACCTATTAATGGGTCGTGAATTACAAAAAGATGAAGGTCAGAAGCCACAAACAGTATTAATGATGCCACTGCTTGAAGGTACTGATGGCGTTCAAAAAATGTCTAAGTCATTAGGTAACTACATTGGTATTACTGATGAGCCTAACGATATGTTTGGTAAAGTCATGTCTATTAGCGATGAGCTAATGTGGCGTTACTATGACTTATTAAGTGCCTTATCAATCGAAGAAATTGCTGCACTTAAACAGCGTGTTGCTGATGGTGCGAACCCACGCGACATCAAGATTGAGCTAGCGAAAGAAATGATTGCTCGCTTCCACAGTGAAGAAGCAGCTGAAGGCGCTCATCAAGATTTTATCAAGCGTTTCCAAAAGAATGCATTACCAGATGAGATCCCTGAAGTAACAGTAACGATTGCTGAAGACACTGTGTTCATCACTAATTTATTAAAAGAAGCTAACCTTGTAGCAAGTACATCAGAAGCAATGCGTATGATTAAGCAAGGCGCTGTAAAGATTAATGGTGAAGAAAAAGTAACGGATACTAAGCTTGAAGTTGCTAAAGGTACAACACAGATTTACCAAGTAGGTAAGCGTAAGTTTGCTAAAATCACGTTAGCTTAATTAAATAAGCTACAGAATAAAAAAACCAGCTGCGGCTGGTTTTTTTGTGCTTATATTTTGATTAGTTTGTGAATAGGCTAATTACTTCAATCCCGACTATAAGCAGTAACCAAAATGCTTTCGCTTGATTTAAACGATTGATTAATGTGGGAATATCATCAGCATTTGGTAGGCGATCGGTACCAACACGCATTTTATTAAAGCGCTCACCTTGGTATAGGGCAGGGCCACCTAACTGCACTTGCAAAGCAGCCGATGTAACACTCAACAGCCACCCTGTATTGGTTTGATAAAAGTGTCTGCCATAGTGTTTTATATAATGAATACATTGCTTGCTGGCATTGGTTGCTGCAATCGTTAATGCGACTAATCGAGTGGGTAGCCACTCCAATACAAACAGGAGCTTAGCAATGGGAGCCAAAAACGGGTTGTCGGGTTTGCGGTTTTTTCGCCATGCTTGATGAATTAATGTGAGTAAGCGATAAACCAAAGCAAGGATAGCGCCGCCAAGTATATAAAAGAAAATAACGGCAAAATAATGCCGTGCACTTTGTAGCACCAGTGACTCCATCGTTGCTTTGCAAATTCCAGGATCTGATAAACGTGATACATCACGGGCAACGAGGCTAGCTAGTAGCTCTCTAGCTGTCGCTTTTTGATTGAGTTTGAGTAATCTGGCAATACGTAAAGATTTCTTCTCTTGAGCGCGGCTACTGAGTAAAAAATATAAAATTAAGCCATTTAATAACTCAGGGTAAAAAGCAAACTCTAAAAACAGCACGATCAATGTCACTATCACTAAAATAGTGAGTGTAAAAGCCAAAGTTGAGGCTAAATACTGATAGCTTTTGGGGTTCGTTGGGTTGTATAAACGCTCGCCGAGTGCAGAGAAAATAACGGTTAAAAAGGTGTTTGGATGATACCAACTAACCAAAGGAAAGAAGCGCTCAGCTAAGAGCGCTACAAAAAATACAATAATGTCCAAATGGTTTTGAACAATATTTGTAATCACCTTATAAACTCACCGACGTCAGTTTTTCAAGTAGAGCAACCACCATTTTAGAAGAGTTGATAGATGCAGTTTCGATATACTCTTCAAATGATTGCGGTGATTCTTTACCAGCAATGTCAGACATTGAACGAATCACAACAAATGGTGTTTCTAATACGTGGCAAGCTTGAGCAATTGCCGCACCTTCCATTTCTACAGCAAGCATCGTTGGGAATTCAGCGCGTGTTTTTTCAATTCGTACTGGGTCACACATAAATGAATCACCGGTACAAATTAGGCCAATCATGGTTTTAACATCGCTGATTTGGTTTACGCTTTGCTCTGCCGCTTCAATCAGTTTAGGGTGAGCAGCAAAGCCCGCAGGCATTTGTGGTACTTGGCCAATTTCGTAACCAAATGCAGTAACGTCTACATCGTGATGGCGCACTTCTGAAGAGATAACCACATCGCCTACATTTAGTGACGCTTCAAAACCACCTGCAGAACCTGTGTTGATCACACAATCTGGGCTGAAGTTATCGATTAGTAGTGTTGTTGCTACTGCAGAAGCTACTTTACCAATGCCAGATTGAACTAAAGTAACAGTGTTACCCGCTAATTCACCGGTGTAAAATGTAAAACCAGCTTTAGTCATGATGCTTGGGTTTGCCATCGCTTCGCGTAAGATTTTTACTTCTGGCTCCATCGCGCCAATAATACCAACGTGCATAATATTTGATTCCTTAGATTGAATAGAATGATTATACCTAAAAACAGCTAAAACAAACAAAAAAGCAGACTTTAAAGTCTGCTTTTGCCAATATTATGACAGGCTAAATTTCAGCGAGCGCCGTTGAGTGTGCTTTTGCTTGTGATGGTGACAACACGGCTGGTTTAGTTACGCGGTTACGTGCGGGTCTAACTGGTGCTGCTGCAGGTTTACCAAGCTTAAACATGATTGCATCACGTACTTCTCTTGGTTGATAACCTGATTTTACCTTCATACGAATATGTGGAATGCCTGCAGCTTCTAATGCGCCGCTAACAAACCAATCTCGTTGAGCTTTGTGGCCGTCGCGGTTGGTGTTATTTACCAAATCAACAGCGGCAACAATAGTTAGTTTATCTTTGTCGATAAGTACATAATCTAACTGTTTGTTTTTGGCTTTAGCCATCGCTGCGCGTTTAGCTTTTACTGATAAACCTTGTTTACAGTCGATTAAATCAATCAGTTTAACGCGGCTTACGATTTTATACTGATCGCCTACAGCACGTTCAAGAAGATGTAAAAAAGCACTCTCAACTTGCGTAAAAACAGTTTGCTTACGAGTGAAAGGATAGGGGTTTCCGCCTTCATCGGTAAACTTCGACGCAACAACAGAGGCTACTACGACTAAAACTAAAATTGATAATAAAGCGAATTCCATACGGTAACTCCACAACAACAAATTGACACTGAAAATTAAAAGCAATTAGCGTGCCTAAGTGTGTGGAGGTACTCGAAATTTTTAAGCTGTGTATCCGCCTGCAATCCCTTTAACTGCGATTGCTACTGCGTCATGGGCATGAAGTGATTCGTAGTGATTGATTTGCAACCAATAATCTGCGTAGTTATGCTGTTCAAGTAAGCCTTTAATTTTACGTGCAGCATCTTCGCAGAACATTAAGTTTTGACCATTTAAGCGGGCAAATTCTTGCTCATCTTCACGTTTAACTGCCGCTTGCACAGGTGTTTTTAGCTCAGCTTCTAACGCATCAATTAAGCCAACCACATCAAAACTGTCAACGTTACTATCGAGTTTTACTTTCACGTTTGCAATTGAACGCTGTGAGTGTGGTGTAGCAACAATTCCGTCAGTTGTGCCTAGCCATTCTAAAACAGTTTGCTTATCAACATTTTGCTCTGCAAACTTTTCGCTAAACGCATTTTGAATTAATTGACGAGCAAGGGCTGCTGAACATGGGCATGTTGACGAGTAAGTTACATCAACCATTAACTCAAAGCTTAAAACACCTTGGTTGATCTTCGCGATCAGGTGAATAGGGTAGTTTTTCCAACCCACTTTGCCACTTAATAAAGATTTACGACGTAAAGGCAGCTCAAATTTAAATTCGATTTGTGCTTGGTCACTTAAATCATCATGACTACTAATAAAGGCATCAAGTGCTTGGGCAAGTGTTTGTGGATTAACTTGCTGCTCGGTTGATAAAGTGTCTAACGCTAAAAATAAACGCGACATGTGAATGCCTTTCGCGTCTTCTTTATGCAAGTTTACAAAAGCTCGTGCCTTGGCAATTACATTTACAGGGGCAATATTGCGAGTTTCAAAAATGAAAGGAAGTTCAATTTCGCCCATGCCAACCCAGTCTAATTTACCTGTTTGTAGGGCGGGAGCCGTATCAGCAATATCTGGCATCGTGGTTTGCATGGTAATACTCATTCTTTGCAATTATTAAAGCGCGGTATTTTACATGAAAAAATATAAAAAAGCGGCGTTGATGAAAAAATTCTATGTTTATCGCACAATATGAATATTTCTAAAGGAATAGTGATAAAATCAGCTATGCTGTTTTTTTTCGATTATGTGCCTAAGCTTTAATATATGATTGATTCTTCTTTGAGTCCGTGGGCTCGCACACTCTCAAGCTTTATTTCTAAATACGGTGAGTTTAAAACTGCCGCCGCCTGTTATGCCTTATTATTGGTCATGTCACTGATCTTATCGTGCATGTTTTATTATGTAGCAGTCGGTACGGTGACTTTAGTTGATGTTTTGGCGGTGATGTTCTTCACTGCGGTGGTATCGCCGATTTTAATTACTGTGCTGCTTAACTCAATTCGTCAGTTAGAAGCCTCTTACAGCTATCTAGATAGCGCAACCAAACAAGAAAAACTACTCAACCAAACGCTAAAAGACAATATCAGTCGCTTAAATGAAGAGATTGATGAGCGTAAAATGGCGTTTCATGCCAAACACAGAGCAATCGAAGAACTCAGGCGTGAAATTGCCGAGCGTAAGAAAACCCAACAAGAGCTTGCACAACAAGGTATGTTATTGCGCTCTATTGTCGACTCGTCTCCCGATTTGTTTTATTACCGCGACAACAACGGCGTATTTGCTGGCTGTAATAAAATGTTCGAACAAGTGATAGGGAAAAGCAGCGATGAGTTAATAGGTAAAAGTGTTGAAGAAATCTACCCAAGTGATTATTTACCTGAGGTACTGCGCACCGATAAAAAAGTATCACAAACTCACCAAGCTCTCACTCTTGATGTTGAATATCCAGTAGGGGGTGAAAAGCGTTGGTTTGAAATGCGTAAGTTACCCTTTATTAATGAAAAAGGTGAGTACATTGGTTTACTTGCTTTTGGACGTGATATCACCAGTCGTAAAGAAGCAGCACAAGCACTTGAAGCAGCCTATAAAGATAAAGGTAAGTTCATTGCGACTTTAAGTCATGAGTTAAGAACGCCGCTTAACGGTATTGTGGGTTTAACCCGCATGCTACTTGATACTGAACTAGATAAACAGCAACGTAGCTGGTGTAACACGGTATTTTCGAGTGCCGAAACCCTTGGCAATATTTTTAACGATATTATTGATTTAGATAAAATTGACCGTGAGCAGCTCGATATTGTTGCCGACTCAGTCAACGTGGCCGACTTTATTAATGATGTAGTGAACTTTGCCGGTCTGATTGCTGAACAAAAAGGGCTAGAGTTCAATATTAAGCGCAAAGGTACGCTGGATGTTTACGCATCGCTCGACCCAACTCGTTTACGCCAAGTTGTTTGGAACCTTATCAACAATGCGGTTAAGTTTACTCAACAAGGCCATGTTGAACTTGAATGTCGTCGTGAGAATCGTGCCGATGGTCCGTGGTTAGTTATGCGAGTCAGTGATACAGGGCAGGGTATTCCGCAAGAGCAACTACACCGTATTTTTGACATGTACTATAAAGCACCTGATATCAATGGTACTAATGCCATTGGCTCTGGTATCGGCCTTGCGGTAACGAAAGCACTCGTTAGCGCGATGAAAGGTGAAATTAATGTCAGCAGTACAGAAGGTGAGGGCAGTGTTTTTGTAGTCGAAATACCGCTTCAGTTATGTATTGCGCCTACAGAGCAAAGTTATGCAGTTCGTAGCTTAAACATTCTTTTAGTGGAAGATGTGCCGTTAAATGCTGAAATAGCTACTAACTTACTTGAGCAGCGAGGGCACGAAGTTATTTGGGCTGAAACTGGTGAAGATGCACTGTCGTTTGTCTATACAGAAGATGACTTAGATCTAGTTCTGCTTGATATGCAATTACCTGATATCAATGGTGATGAAGTAGCTCGTCAAATTCGTGACGATGAACACTTTGATAAGCTGCCAATCGTCGCCTTGACTGCCAACGTACGTAGCGCCGAAGAAGAGCTTGCTGGCATCAATATTCAAGGAGCACTTGCCAAGCCTATCAACACCACTAAACTCGATAAAATGCTCGGCGAGCTATTTGATATCAAACAGCAAAAAAACTGTCAGCCTGAGCCAATCAAAGCCGTGACTGAAAAAGATTTATCAGGTATTCGCATTGAGTTACTCGACATAGAAACCATCGAAGACTTTGTAGGCTCTATGGGGCTGGTTATATTTAATCGTAGCTGTGAGTTATTTAATAAGTTAAACCCTCAGTACCAAACTGAGCTGGCAGATGCCTTAGCGGCAGATGATAGAGAAGAGTACAAATCGGTGGCACATAAATTAAAAGGTGCGGCTGGTTCTGTAGGCTTAAACGATGTGCAGTTACACGCTAAGAAGATGGAACACGGCGCGCTTGATGAAAGTAGTGAAGAGTTACAACTGTGGCTTGATGAACTAGCAGTTAAAATAAATGAAGGGCGTGAAGCCCTCCAATTATTCTTGCAACAGTTAGAAGATTAATTCTAATTAGCTGTCGATTTTACCAATGAAGCGGTAGCCTTCACCATGGATGGTGCTGATTAGCTCAGATGTGCTGTTATCGCTTTCAAAGTGTTTTCTGATACGACGAATCGTTACGTCTACAGTACGGTCATTAGCGCGAAGCTCACGACCAGTCATGTGCTTGATTAATTGCTCACGGCTGAAAATACGGCCCGGTGAGTCAAGCATTAAGCGTAGCGCGCGGTATTCACCTTTAGGTAAACGCTTCGCATCGCCACTTGGTGATGTTAAACAACGGCTGTTTTCATCAAGTTCCCAACCGTTAAATGTGATAACACCATTTGTTTCGATATTCGCTTCTTCGCCACCAAGGGCTGTGCGCGAAATAAGGTTACGAGCACGAATAGTTAATTCGCGAGGGTTGAAAGGTTTAGTGATGTAATCATCAGCACCAATTTCAAGACCTAAAATGCGATCAACGTCGTTGTCACGACCTGTTAAGAAAATTAAACCAACGTTACGTTTTTGACGTAATTCACGCGCTAAGATTAGCCCGTTTTTACCTGGTAGGTTGATGTCCATAACTACAAGGTTCACATCATCATTATTTGTAAGCTTGTCATGCATATCATCGCCATCAATGGCTTCAATAACTTTGTAACCTTCAGCTTCAAATAAACTAACGAGGTTTAGTCGAGTTACGTCTTCATCCTCTACGATCAGAATGACTGGCGTTTGCATTGTATATTAACCTTTTCGGAAATTTTATTTACAAAAATTCGGTATTATCAAGCAAAACCGAATACTAGAGATTATAGGATTAGATCCAATTGTTAACAAGTAAAATCAATTTGGATAAAACTTAGCCATAGCTAACAATCGAGATTGCACTTTAAAGTTATGCTGCAATACGTGCTGCTTATTGATATACAGTCGGATTTTATTTCCTTCTTGAACCAGAGAGGCTATACCGCCATTTTCTAAAAAGCTGATACTTTCACCTATCGTTAAAGTATCCAATGAAATTGTATCGGTCCAAAGTGGAAGTATATCATTTTCTAATGTTTCATCAATGTATGTGATATCACAAACTTGAGAAAGTTCAGAAATTTGCTGGGTTTTTTTCACTAATATAACTTTGATTGGCTTTTTGTTAATTTGCAGTTCATTTCTATCTTTAAGAAACGCACCAGGGCCTTTATCTAAGTCATAAAAACAGAATGAAATAGGTGGAGGATCCATTTGCTCATTAAACTTAGTGAACTTGGCAATTTGATACAAAAATGCCGATTTTACCTGGTCAGGTGATTTTGCAGATACCGGGCACACAACAAGCAAAGTTAATAAGATACAACTCACTAATCTCATTACGCTGCACCTTCTTGCAACGGCAGGGTAATTATAAAGTGTGTACCTTCTTGGACTAGTTCATCGTATACGATGCTACCACCGAGTGCTTGAGTCACTAGGTTATACACCAAGTGCATGCCTAAACCACTACCACCTTCACCACGTTTAGTCGTCACAAATGGGTCAAAAATACGTTTTCGAATCGATTTTTCTACACCATGGCCATTATCAAAGTAATGAATGCTCAAGCTACTTTCGTTGCGCTCAACGTTAAAGGTGATTTCGTTATTTTGATCGTCACTAAATGCATGTATCACCGAGTTACTTAACAGCTGTTGTAGCACTTGTTGTAACGGTCCAGATTTGGTTTCAATACTAACATCATTGTTGCAGTTAATCGTGATTTTTGGATTACGGTATTGAATTTCAGAGCGCATCGACATCACTACATCGCTCAATAAATTATTTAAGTTTATTTTGGTGGTGACTTCGACATCTTGATTAACGGCAACTTTCTTAAAGCTAGAAACTAGTTCAGCAGCGCGATTTAGGTTGCGATAGATGAGGTCTAAGTTTTCAATGCCGTCATTAATAAAGCGTTTTAAGTGTGCTGAAGTTAGAGTTTTTTGTTCAAATAGGGCATTAATTTCAGCGAGTTTATCACGGAGTAGAGTAGAGCCTGTAATACCCAAGCCAATAGGTGTATTTACCTCATGGGCAACGCCAGCAACCATTTGGCCTAGTGAAGCCATTTTTTCGTTTTCGACGATTTGGTTTTGGTATTGATGCATTCGCTCAAGGGTATTGAGTAGTTCTTGGTTAGCCTCACGTAATGCGATTGTGCGCTGGTTTACTTTTTCTTCAAGGCTTTGGTTTAGTTGTTTAATCTCTTGTTTGTCTTTTTCGTGGCGCTCAATTTGCTTTTTAGTGCGCGCGAGCATGATGTTTAAGCTGCCAGCAAGTTGATTTATTTCATCAATATTGGTTTTTTTCGCACGAGTTTCATAGTTATGATTTTTCGATACATCTTGCAGCAGGTTACTCAGCTCATCAATAGGGTTTGCAATGCGTTTTTGAATACGTCGAGCAACAAAGTACACCAGAACTAGAACAAATAAGGTGAGCAAAATATCGATGATAATCTTACGATTAATGTACTGGTTTAGCCTATCTAAGCCGCCGCGAACGTACACGTAACCAATCGTGTCGCCTTCGTATACGATAGGTGTTATTAGCTCTATATCTTCATCTTTAAAACGCGGTTCTAATAAATTATCGATGCTACCGACTTTAATGGGTACAGGTGGTGTTCGGTTGGCATTAAAACTACTAAAAAACACTGGTTCGTTTGATAATTCATCGATTGAGTAGATGTGGATGTTTTTAATGAGCGGCACAGACTCAAATGATTTTAAGCGCTCAGATTCTGTTTCGTTATCATCAAACAATACGGTGATTTGTGCATTGTAGGCGATTATTTTCGATAGAATAGAGATTTTATCGACAATCAGTGCTTTTTGCTCTTTGACATCTAAGTAAGTCGAAATAGAAATAGACAAAGACAAACATAACGCAGTAACTAGCATTACCGCATTGGTCAACGCTTTACGAATACTTGTTTGTGTCGAAAATGTCGGCATGCGCTTTTGAAGGCCAGAATTTTTGTTATTAGTAAGAGTTTAGTCTAGCAAAGACAATTGAAAGTAACTAAATATTTTAAAAAATATTTTTACTACGAATAAGCTATTTACTCAACTTTTATTTAGCTGAGTAAACTGCAAATTTAGTATTCTTGAAATCGGTACTGTATTGGCCAAATTGCGCTTCTAAAATAGGTGGGTATTTTAAGAAGCTGTTTGCAACTATGGTCAACTGACCTTGTTTACTTAAGTGCTGCTTAGCTGAGCTAAGAAATGCTTCGGCAATGGTGTAGTCTGTAGCAATACCGGTATGGAAAGGCGGGTTACTGATGATTAAGTCAAACTTACCATTAATATTTGCCAAGCCATCACTCAATACCGTTTGGCCTTTAAGGTGATTTAACGCCAGTGTTTGCTCAGTGGCATAAGTTGCTAATGCACTTACATCGCTACAAACAAATTCAAGCTCAGGCTGCTTTAAACCTAAGTAAGTAGCAATAATGCCGGCGCCGCAAGCAAAGTCGAGTACTTTGCCCTTGCTAATACTTGGCGCATTATTTAAAAGTACCGCAGTACCAACATCAAGAGCACCATGGTTAAATACCCCTGGCACACTGATCGCAGTAAATTCGACTTCGCCCGCTTTTACCTGAAATTGCTTATGGTAACGGCTGATATCAAAGCTATCGTTTAGCGTAAGCTCAGAGAATAAATACAAAATACAGTGCTTAGCACTATCGATTTTGTTACTAAAATTACAGTGGTCTTTTAGCTGTTTCTCTGCTGATTTAACACCGCTTTTATTTTCACCTACCACAAAAAGTTGTACATCTTGATGACAAACAGCACGGATGTTATCAAGGCACATTTGTGCTTCTGGCTTAGCTTTAGGGTAATAGTAGATAACTAAATCGTAGTTACCATGTGGAATAGTGTGACCAACCACAGCATGTACGCCGGCAATTTTGCTGGCATACATGAAATTTGCGTGGTTATAGCTGAACGCGGTAATTACTGAGTCAGGATTGAGTGTTTTAAGTTCGTGTAAAAAGCCATCTTGCTCAAAGTTAACCACTAAAATTGATTTTCCAATAAGTTCGTCTTCATTTCGAAGCAATAATAAACTTGGATTGGTTAACTTACTCATGTTGCTTTTACCTTCTATTACTTAGTACGCTCAAACATTAGATCCCATACGCCGTGACCTAAGCGGTGACCACGTTGTTCAAACTTTGTCAGTGGGCGTGAGTCTGGGCGAGGAACATAATCGTTAGTTTCTGACTGGTTTTTGTAACCTTCAGCAACTTGCATTACTTCAAGCATATGTTCAGCATAGTTTTCCCAGTCAGTCGCCATATGGAAAACACCACCAATTTTTAACTTGCTACGTAATTTTTGCGCAAACTCAGGTTGTACAATACGACGCTTATGGTGACGTTTTTTATGCCATGGATCAGGGAAGAATAATTGCAGCTTAGATAAGCTTTCATCAGCAATACAATCAGCAAGCACTTCAACCGCATCGTGTTCGAATACACGTAAGTTTGTTATACCAGCTTCGTCCGCATCCATTAAACAGGCACCCACACCCGGGCGGTGAACTTCAATACCAATGAAGTTAAGCTCAGGTGCGTTTTTAGCCATTTCAACTAGCGATTTGCCCATGCCAAAGCCGATTTCTAGTACGACATCGTTATCGTTACCAAACACTTCAGCTAGGTTTAGCATGCCATTTTTGTGCTCAAGGCCCATCGTTGGCCAACACTTTTCGATGGCGGCGGCTTGGCCTTTTGTTAGGCGACCTTCGCGCTTAACGAAACTACGAATCGTGCGGATATATTTACCCTCTTGCTTTGCTTGCTCGAGGTTTGGGTTGCTTGAGTCATTCATAAATTTGGCCTGATAAAAACACTGACTATAGAAAAAGGTTGCGTATTATCCCTGACCAGCGCCTTGAGTACAATAGTCAGGGCCTGTTTATCTTGCGAGATTAATTTTGACATTGAGGTAAAGCTGCTGCTGTTCGACTTGCTTGGCCTAACTAACTGCAATAGACTTGGCCGCAATGAGCTTCAGCAGGTAAAGACGTTATTTTGAATTTAAGCAATAAGGAGTCAACTTGGTTTGCAAACCAAGTGGTTGACTGGTATCACCTTCACGGCCGTAAAACGCTGCCATGGCAGTTAAATAAAACCCCTTATAAAGTATGGATTTCTGAGGTTATGCTACAGCAGACTCAGGTCGTTACTGTTATTCCTTACTTTGAAAAGTTTATGCAAAGCTTTCCTGACATCATTGCGCTTGCAAATGCGGATGAAGATCAGGTGCTACACCACTGGACAGGGCTTGGCTATTACGCCCGTGCGCGCAACTTGCATAAAACGGCAAAAATAGTCCGCGATAAATACCAAGGTAAATTTCCAACAACTCTTGAAGAGGTGATGGACTTGCCGGGTATTGGACGTTCAACTGCTGGGGCTATCTTGTCTTTATCGCTTGGCCAACATCATCCAATTCTCGACGGCAATGTTAAACGAGTACTAGCACGCTTTTTTATGGTTGAAGGCTGGTATGGAGTGAAAAAGGTCGAAAATCAACTTTGGTCATTATCATCGCAATTAACGCCTAAAGAGTCGGTCACTGAGTTTAATCAGGCAATGATGGATTTAGGAGCAAGCCTTTGTTCGCGGAGTAAATTCGACTGTGAGCCTTGCCCTTTAAATAGTAAATGCCTTGCTTTTAATGAAGGTAAAGTTAAAGAGTTTCCACATTCAAAGCCTAAAAAAGCAGTGCCTAAAAAGTCATGTCATCAGCTTATTCTAGCCTGTGATAATAAAGTACTCATGGAAAAACGCCCAAGTTCAGGGATATGGGGTGGTTTGTTTGGCTTTTTTGAGTTTAGCGAGTTAACTGAGCTGGAAACATTTTTAGCCCAGCATGGTTTATCTAACGATACGCAGGCACTTGAAGCATTTACCCATATATTTTCGCATTTTGAGCTGACTATTAATCCGCATGTTTTAACACTGCCGAACATTCCTGATCTTATCAATGAGCGTCAATTGGTTTGGTATCCGCTTGATGAGTCAGTTGAAGTTGGTCTTGCAGCGCCTACGAAAAAGCTGGTTAAACAATTAAGCGCAATAGATTACAATAGCATCACGCAATAAGAGTAGAGAGCAATTATGGCACGTACAGTATTTTGTCAAAAGTTACAAAAAGAAGCTGAAGGCTTAGGCTTCCAACTATACCCAGGTGAGCTTGGTGAAAAGATTTTCAACAACATCAGTAAAGAAGCTTGGGGCCAATGGCAACACAAGCAAACAATGCTGATCAACGAAAAGCATCTGAACATGATGGACCCAGAGCACCGTGCTTTTTTAGAAGAGCAAATGGTAGGTTTCTTATTTGAAGGTAAAGACGTAGAAATAGAAGGCTACCGTCCACCAGAAAAATAAGCCCATGATCTAAAAGCAAAAAGGGCCGTTATGGCCCTTTTTTGATAGGTGTTATTCAGTATCTTGCTCTGCTTTTTTTATTTGTTCTTTTAAATACTGCGCTACTTTGGAATATTCAATTTCATAGCTGTCACGCAGTTCAATTAAGTCATCGCTAGAAAGTTCATCTTCTTTACAGCGTTGTTCAAATACAGCAGCTAGTTCTGCAACTTTCATTGCGCCAATCGTTTTTGAAATAGACTTGAGCTGATGACAGGCTGATATAATGGCCTCTAGATCCTGCTCAATGACACCACTGTTGACTTCCTTACTTAGCTGGTAGCTTTGCTCTAAGTACATTTTAAAGAAGCGTAGTTTTTTGTTCTCGTCAGTACCAACATAATCAGCCAATACATTCATATCGATTGGTGCTGCCGGTCTTTTCACTTCGAGCTTAGTAGCCTCAGGGTTCGTTTTGTAAGCGCATTTGTGTAATGTGGCTTCTAGTACATTTAATTCAACTGGCTTAGTGATGTAATCGTTCATACCTATGCTCAAACAGCGCTCTTTTTCACCTTTAAGAGCATTAGCTGTGATGGCAATCACGTAAGGTTGTGCATTGATATCTTCAAGCTGTGACGCTTCATTACGAATTATTTCAACCATATCGTAACCAGACATTTTTGGCATATGTAAGTCGGTCAGAATAATTGAGTGTTTTCCTTCACGCCATGCTTCAAGGCCTTTTTCACCATTTTCAGCCAGCTCAACACCATAGCCTAGCAGGTGTAGTTGATCGGTTAACACTTGTTGATTTAGCACGTTATCTTCAACAAGTAATACTAGCTTATTTTCTTCGCGGGCTTTATCAACACTTAAGTAGTCGTTAAGTGATTTTTTTGAAGTTATTTGTTTTGGTTTATGTAAACCAGCTGCCACAAGTAGCGACATCATAAAGTTGGACTTGCATAGCGGTGCTGCGTTTAGGTAGAAAATATTTTTATGATTAACGGCGGCTTCGTCCAGTTTACTTAGAACTATAACTTGTTGTTTATTATCTTCTAGGGTGTAGAGTAAGCGGCGCAAGATATAGTTAATATCTTCCATGCTCTCGATACCATCGAGGATCCAAATAATATCTTTTTTATCCTGTTCTACTTCGATTATATCGCTGTTGTCAGCGATAACAGGAGTTGCTCCCATAAATGATAGATAACGAGTAAGTATCTTTTTACGACCATCATGGTTAGTTACAACCACTACGCGTTGGTTTTTCATTACCTGCTTATGAGCATATTCAACTTTACCTTGTGTACTAAAAGGTAATTCGACAACAAACTCACTGCCTATTCCTAGGTCACTAGATACAGAAATAGTTCCTAGCATTAGCTCAGTTAAGCTTTTGCAAATAGATAAACCTAAGCCCGTACCACCGTATTCACGGGTGATTGAGCCTTCAGCTTGAATGAATGGGTTAAAGATCTCGCGAAGCTGTGCTTGCGTCATACCCTTACCGTTGTCTAATACACTAAAACGCAGGGTGTAGTGGTCAGTGGTGTTTTGTGCCACCTCTACCGAAATCTTGACGTGTCCTTTACGTTTGTCGTCTGTTGAGGTGAACTTAATCGCATTACTACATAAGTTATAAAGAACTTGGCGAACTCGCACTGTATCACCAATCAAGTTCGTAGGAATATCAGGGGCAATAGCAAGTTCTAATTCAAGATCACGCTTTTTAGCAACCGATGATAAAACACGAGCGACTTCTTCTATGGTGTCTGACACAGAAAAAGGAATGTTATCGATGTTTAATTTACCCGCTTCAATTTTCGAGAAATCGAGAATGTCATCTAATATTCCTAATAATGAAAATGCAGAATCACGAATAATTGTGCTTAGTCTGTGCTGTGCACCATCTAGCTCTGTTTGGCGCAGTAAATCAATTGTTCCGATAACCCCGTTCATAGGGGTGCGAATCTCATGGCTCATGGTCGCCAAGAAAGTAGTTTTAGTTTCGTTTGCCTGCTCGGCTTTTAGGGTTGCTTGCTCAAGAGCAAGGGTTCGCTTGTGTACTTCATTTTCAAGGCTGCTTTGTAGTTTTTGTAAATCAGCCTGAGAAGCTTTGTTTTCCGTTATAGCTGACTGAACTTTATTTAGAAGCAAGTTGATGTGTCTAGCTACAGAGTTTAATCCAAAATCCAATTCTTCAGTTACGTGGGTCTGATAATCTGCATTTTCGGTAATTGCTTTTAACTCTTGACTCAAAGCGCTACTGCTTTTACTAAAACGTTTATTAATAAAAATGCTCAGTGCGAAGGATAAAATAATTAATGCAAGAAGAGTCATGGCTGCAAGGGCGAGTGAAACCCCTGTTGATTGTGTAACAGGCTGCTCAGATGGATGTTGTTTTACTATAAGTTCACCGACAGGTTGGTCATTAAGTTCAAGTACAGTGTGAATGAGTGAGTTTTGTTCTAGTTGTTGGTTTACTTTACTTGGCGTTATGAGCTTTTTGTTATTAGCGTAAACCAGTGAAACGTCACCATTGAATTCGTATCTATACAAGTAATAATCAAAGTTAGCCTGAAGGAGGTGTGCTAAGTCTAAAACTTCTTTTACTTTGTCTTGACCTGGCATAGTTAATGCGCTGACAAGTGGAGAAGTGAGTTGAGCTGATAGTTGCTGAGCTGTTAATTGAGGTTTATCTATCTTTTGTGGTTTATTACTAGTTGGATAAAAGGAATAAGCAACAACCGCTAGCAAGGCGATGACAAGGTTCGTGATTATAAAAAGCGGTAAGAGGCCTTTAACAGGTGAATTCGATTTACTTGGCATGGCATTAGTCCAACAATTAAACAGCAACATTGAGCATATTCTTGATTATTAGATAATCCTATCATCTACGAAGAAAAATTCACCACGTTTTTAACATAGGTAACCCTTTTATGATGAGGGTCAACTCAAAAGCGCTAAGTTTGTAGATTAAATAAGCTAAAAGCTATTAAAAACAGCAATCTTGATTGAAAACTGTGCAAATAGTTAGAATCCTCAAAAAAAAGTTGACTTGAGAGGGCAAAACCCGTTTAATACGCCGCACGCCCAGACAGCGACAACCAGTTTTGTTGCTTAAAAGTGCGTTTAAAATTTAGTGCCAAAATAGCTCGGTATTAGAGCCCTTTGGAATTGCATTGAAAATCCTTGTGGATATTCTGCATAAAACTAAATATTGCCCAGATAGCTCAGTCGGTAGAGCAGAGGATTGAAAATCCTCGTGTCGGTGGTTCGATTCCGCCTCTGGGCACCATTATTAAATATATTGGTGTTAAATTTTTGATTAAAACATCAGTATAGTGCATAGCACGCAAATTTAGTGTGCCGACTTAGCTCAGTTGGTAGAGCAACTGACTTGTAATCAGTAGGTCATCCGTTCAACTCGGATAGTCGGCACCATTTATTTTAATAGTTAGCATTTAGTTAATTGTTTTGCCCAGATAGCTCAGTCGGTAGAGCAGAGGATTGAAAATCCTCGTGTCGGTGGTTCGATTCCGCCTCTGGGCACCATTATTTGATAATCTCTTTTAAAGTGATTATAGTGCACAACGCACACGATTTTAGTGTGCCGACTTAGCTCAGTTGGTAGAGCAACTGACTTGTAATCAGTAGGTCATCCGTTCAACTCGGATAGTCGGCACCATTTATTTTAATAGTTAGCATTTAGCTAATTGTTTTGCCCAGATAGCTCAGTCGGTAGAGCAGAGGATTGAAAATCCTCGTGTCGGTGGTTCGATTCCGCCTCTGGGCACCATTATTTATAATCACAATGTGATTAAGTGCACAACGCACACAGGTTTCGTGTGCCGACTTAGCTCAGTTGGTAGAGCAACTGACTTGTAATCAGTAGGTCATCCGTTCAACTCGGATAGTCGGCACCATTTATTTTAATAGTTAGCATTTAGCTAATTGTTTTGCCCAGATAGCTCAGTCGGTAGAGCAGAGGATTGAAAATCCTCGTGTCGGTGGTTCGATTCCGCCTCTGGGCACCATTGATTCAAAGCCTCGCAATTGCGAGGTTTTTTTGTTTTTGGCTCCTCCAAATCACGATTTTACATCCCGTAGGCGTGAAATTTAAAGCTATCAGCTTTCAGCCGTCAGCTATCAGATGAAAAAGTTAGCGAGTTAGAAAGAGTAAAGGTACGAGTTTCGAGGCCCGAGATACGAGTTGAAGGAGGCGTTTTAACGCCGAAAAAAGAGTTATTAGATATCAGTCGTTAGAAGTCAGATTGAAAAGTGCCTACACTCAGTTTCAGATAAATGCTCACCCGTATATGTAAATTTATTACACGCTAATAAACTCTTGTAAAAGAGAGAAGCTAGATCAAAGTTCTGATAGCTGATAGCTGATAGCTGATAGCTGATAGCTGATAGCTGATAGCTGATAGCTGATAGTTTGCAACTTACCTCCATTTTCCTACCGTTCATCGTAGCCACATGCCAGGCAGTGTAATGTTATGTAAAGTCAGTTGAGCAAAACTTAACGTGGTGCTTGAATTACACTCATAAATAGATGTTTTCAGGTTTTTAGAATGAATTGGCAATATAAGCCGAGTTTTTTGGCTTTAAGTGTAATTTTGCTAAGTGCATGTGCAAGCCAGCCGGCTCACAATGAACGAGTTGCTGAACTTGAGTCGGTGCCGAGTGCATGGCAGCAGCTTCCCGCAGACGACAAGGTGCTTGCAGTTCAAGATAACTGGTTGCAGCAATTACACGATCCTCAAGTTTTTAATTTAGTTGAGCAAGCATTGGCGCATAACCAAGCAATTTTACAAGCTGGTTTTGATGTGGCAATTAAAGAGCAGCAGCTTATTGCTGCAGGGGCTGATTTATGGCCAAGCCTAGATTTATCAACACGTGCTAGCCGCAGTAAAGATAATCGCCCTGTCAGTTACAGTAATGCCAGCTCAGCATCGCTAGAATTAAGCTACGAAGTTGATTTATGGGGAAAATTATCGGCCTCTGAAAGACAGGCAAACCTTGATTATCTAGCAGAAAAAGCCATATTTGCGCAAAGCAAACAACAATTAGTGGCTGATGTAGTAGCTGGTTGGTTTGATGTTATTACTAATCACAAATTGCTTGAGTTGTTTAAGCAACGAGAACAAAACGCCGAGAAAAATTTAGATATTATTGAATCAGGATACCGCCAAGGTTTAAATGAAGCGCTTGATGTATATCTTGCGCGTAATGAGTTAAATACTGAGCGCTCGAATATTGCCGCGCAGCAAGCCAAGCTAACTCAATCGATTCGTGATTTAGAGCGTTTAACAGGTCAATATCCTGCAGGCGCATTAACTGTCAGTGCAGATTTGCCATTACTTGAGAACACTATTCCGTTGGGGTTGCCTTCAGAGCTCATCACCCGCAAACCAGCGCTAATGGCGAGCTGGTATCAGCTTTTAAGCACAGACGCAGGGCTTGCTTATGCGCATAAACAGCGTTTTCCGAGTTTAAATCTTTCAGCATCAATCAGTGACAGCACCAATAGAGTAAGTGATTTATTTTCGCCTTCTAGCTTAGCTTGGTCGCTGATTGGTAGCATTTCAATGCCGCTCTTTGAAGGGGGGCGTTTACAAGCTAATGAAGAACAAGCAAGGCTTACCGTTAAACGTCAAGAGCAAGCTTACCTTGCCACACTCTATGATGCATTTAATGATGTTGAAACTGCAATTAGCCAAGAACAAGCTTTAAAAGTTCGTTATGAAAAAACCTTAGAAGCCCAAGAAAATGCGGTTGCCGCTGAGCGCTTATCCTTTGAGCAATATCAAAGTGGCTTAGTAACATACACGACCGTTCTAGATGCGCAAGATCGTTCTTTCAACGCGCAGAGTTCGGTCATCGAACTTAAAAATCAGCTTATTAAAAATCGAATTAACTTACACATTGCCCTTGGTGGTGACTTTAGTGCAGCAAACAGCGAAGTAGAAGAGCAATAATCATGAATAGTAAGACACGTAAAATATTAATCCCACTTGTAGTTATAGCTGTGACGGTACTGCTCGTCATGTTTATTAAAGGCAACCCACCACAAGCAAACCGCTTTTCTTCACCACCGAAAGCGAAAGTAAATGTTGCTGTTAAAACGCTGACGCCAGAATCCTATCAAGTGATGATAGATAGTTTTGGAACGGTTAAGCCGCGTACGCAAAGTTTGTTAGTTGCTCAGGCCTCCGGACAAATTATAGAAATTAGTGAACAATTTCGTGAAGGTGGTTTTTTTGAAAAAGGCGATGTGTTGTTGCAGCTAGATGATAGAGATCACCGCGCCGAAGTGAAATCAGCCCAAGCTGCTTTATTAACCGCAGAGCAAGGCTTACTTGAAGAACAAGCTCGCGGTCGCCAAGCTGAAACTGACTGGCAGCGCTTAGGTAAGGGCGAAGAAGCTAGTAGCTTAGTGCTGCGTAAACCACAATTAGCTGCAGCTGAAGCGAGTGTATTATCGGCGCAAGCCACCCTTGAGAAAGCTAAACTCGACTTAGAGCGTACAAAAATTACAGCACCTTACGCAGGTCGTGTTTTAAGTCGCAGTGTAGACTTAGGCCAAGTTGTGAGTAACAACATGGAACTAGCGAGCATTTATGCGATTGACCGTGTTGAGATCCGTTTACCAATCAAAAATAAAGACTTGCCGTTTATTAACTTACCTGAGCAGTTTCGTGACGGCGCTAAAAATAGTGCGGGTTCATTAGTTAAATTCAGCTCAGACCTTGTTGGTAAACAGCATTGGCAAGGTCAAGTTGTCCGCACCGAAGGTGCCATTGACGAAAACGCTCAGCAGCTTTATGTGGTTGCACAAATTAATGACCCTTATAAAGCAACATCTATAAATCAATATCCAATCAAAATTGGTCAATATATCAAAGCGCAGATCACCGGTAAGACGATTGATAATGCCATTGTGATCCCAAATAGTGCGATTTACCAAGGCACTTATGTTTATGTTGAAGAGCAAGGTGTTTTACGTCGTAAAAATATTTCACTTGCTTGGCAAAATGCTAATCAAGCTGTTATAGCTGATGGCCTGTCTGCAGGTGATAATTTAGTTATTACACCGCTTGGACAAGTTAGCTCAGGTACGCAAGTGACTGTGATGGGAAGCGAAGAGTATCAAGCTACGAGGGGGAAAGCTAAGCGTCTTAATAATCAAGAGCAACCTAAAGAGCAAGGAGCGCAATAATGATTGCTTGGTTTACAAAGAATCATGTTGCAGCAAACTTATTGCTGATCAGCATTTTATTAGCCGGTTTATTTAGCGTTTCGACACAAATCCCGCTTGAGGTATTTCCATCGTTTGAGTCAGATCGCATTAGTGTCAGTGTATCACTTCGTGGCTCGACGCCTGAGGATGTAGAAAAAGGGGTCTCGATTCGCATTGAGGAAGCTGTTCAAGATCTTGAAGGGGTAAAGCGGATCACTAGTCGTTCATCAGAAGGCTCTTCATCAGTAAGTATAGAGGTCGAGACAGGTTATGACCCAAGGGAGCTATTGGCTGATATTAAAAGTCGAGTAGATGCGATTAACACCTTTCCGGTTGATGCGGAAAAGCCGATAGTTTCGCTTGCCGAATGGAAGCGCGAAGTTATCGCAGTATCTGTTTCAAGTATTTATGGTGAAAAAGAAACACTTGAATACGCTGAAACTGTACGTGATGAGCTTTTGCGTTTGCCAAGTGTAACTCAAGTTGAGTTAAGCGGAGTTCGTAATTACGAAATAGCCATAGAGGTGAGTCAAGATACTTTGCGGCAATATGATTTGAGTTTAGCGGATATTTCTTCAGCTATTAAGAACTCAAGCACAGACGTTTCTGCTGGTAATTTAAAAACAGAGGGCGGTGATGTACTTATTCGCTCTAAAGGGCAAGCATACCGTAAAGATGAATTTGCTAATATAGTGGTTAAGAACCAAGCCGATGGCACTATTATCCGTTTAGGTGATATTGCCCGTATTAGTGATGATTTTGAAGAAACCCCCGTTCGTACTCGTTTTAATGGTAAACAGGCGGCTTTTATTGATGTATACCGTATTGGTCCACAAAGTGCGATTGAAGTAGCTGATGCTGTAAAAAACTTTATCACAGAACATCAAAGTCAACTTCCAGAAGGGTTTGAGTTAAGTTATTGGGACGATGACTCCGAAGTTGTAAAAAGCCGCATAGCAACTCTCACAAGTAACGCAATTCAGGGCGGAATTTTAGTGCTAGCGCTATTAACTCTATTCCTACGTCCAGCTATTGCTTTTTGGGTATTTATTGGCATACCTGTATCGTTTATGGGCGCATTTTTGATAATGCCTATCTTTGGTATAACACTCAATGTAATCAGCTTATTTGGTTTTATTTTAGTGTTAGGTATTGTTGTAGATGATGCCATTGTTACAGGTGAAAACGTTTATACCCACTTAAAAACGGCAGAAAGTGGTGAACAAGCGGCTATTCGTGGTACTCAGGAAGTAGCAACTCCTGTGACCTTTGGTGTGTTGACAACCGTTGCAGCCTTTTTACCTTTAGCTTTTATTGAAGGTGCGCGAGGCGCTATCTTTGCACAAATCCCTGTCGTGGTTATTCCGGTTTTACTATTCTCATTAATCGAGTCAAAGTTTGTTTTACCTGCACACTTAAAGTATTTAAAGCTGCGCCACGAGAAGGGTGAACCGACCAAACTTGAACGCCTTCAGCAGCGCTTTGCCGACGGTTTTGAACACGCAATAATGAAATATTACCAACCATTATTGAATTTAGCCTTAAAGAATAAAGTAGCCACTGTGAGCTTATTTGTCGGTATTTTTATAATTATTATGACTTTAATAACAAGTGGTTGGACGAAGTTTACTTTTTTCCCTCGAATTCCAAGTGAAACCGTGCGTGCATCTGTTACTTTTCCTGCTGGTACACCGTTTGAAGTAACGAATAAATATGTAATCAAAATGTCAGACAAGGCAAAAGAGTTACAAGATAAATATCGTGATGAAGACGGTCAAAGTGTAATTTTAAATATTTTGGCAACTACGGGGGGGCGTGGTGGCTCGTCAAATACGGGCAGTGTTAGATTTGAGATTATGCCAGCTGAAAAGCGAGAATCAGATATTGGCTCTCGTGAACTTGCTAGTGAATGGCGAGACTTAATTGGCATTATACCGGGTGCAGAAAGTGTAACGTTCCGTGCTGAGTTTGGCCGAACATCGAGCCCAATTGATGTACAGCTAAATGGTAGCTCAATTGAAATGCTTGAAGCAGTAGCCGAAAGAGTGAAAGAACGATTATCGACTTATCCAACCGTCTTCGAAATTGCTGATAGCATGTCAGACGGTAAAGAGGAGTTGCAAATAGAGCTGACAGAGCAAGGTTTAGCATTAGGTTTAAACCGTGTTGATGTATCGCAGCAAGTACGTAATTCGTTCTTCGGTGCGCAAGTTCAGCGCATACAACGTGGGCGCGATGATGTGCGGGTTATGGTGCGTTTACCTATTGAAGAGCGTCGTTCTGTTGCTGATTTGAAAGACATTCTAATTAAAACTCCTGCTGGTGGGACTGTGCCGCTCTCGCATGTGGCAACTCTAGTACCGGGCCAAAGCCCATCATCTATTTATCGTATTGACCGCTATCGCACACTGAATGTGACTGCGGATGTCGAAAAATCAAATACCAATATGACGGTGCTGCAAGCAGATCTAAAAACTTACTTAGACGAGCTAATGCAGCAATATCCTGGAGTTGATTATTCACTAGAAGGTGAAGCCAAAGAACAGCGTGAATCATTTGGTTCACTGGCTTGGGGCCTAGTGTTTGTATTTTTTATTATTTATGCGTTATTAGCGATTCCGTTTAAATCATATATGCAGCCATTGATCGTAATGAGCGTTATACCGTTTGGCATGATAGGTGCCGTAATGGGTCACTGGATAATGGGAATGGATCTGACCATTATGAGTTTACTTGGCATGTTGGCCTTGATAGGCGTGGTTGTGAATGACTCACTGGTACTGGTTGATTTTATCAATAAGAAACGTGAAGAAGGCGGTGATTTACTTGAAACCGTTAAGCTTGCCGGTGCAGCTCGTTTTCGCCCAGTTATGCTAACCAGTCTAACCACTTTTATTGGTTTAATGCCGCTGTTATTTGAAAAAGCTACGCAAGCACAATTTCTTATACCAATGGCGGTAAGTCTTGGTTTTGGGATTATC
The DNA here is from genome assembly GCF_030297135.1 of Pseudoalteromonas apostichopi. NCBI lineage: Bacteria > Pseudomonadati > Pseudomonadota > Gammaproteobacteria > Alteromonadales > Pseudoalteromonadaceae > Pseudoalteromonas > Pseudoalteromonas apostichopi. The sequence continues at coordinate 777,597 of NZ_AP028065.1, read as the reverse complement.
TTTGCAACGCTTATCACCTTGCTATTAGTGCCAGTTAATTATCTATTGATGGAGCGTTTTCAAGGGTGGTTTAAGTAGAGCTCGAAGTTAACAGTTAGCGCTTGGTTGAAATTAGGCGCTAGGAGCTAGGTTCTAGGACGCGGGGTAAACCCGCTGCTACAGGTAACGAGTGGCGGCGGATTTATCCCGCGTTTTTTGTTTTAAAAGAATAAAGTTAGCGAGGGGAAAGAGTAAAGTTAGCAAGTTAGCAAGGGGAAAGAGTAAAGTTAGATTGTGCCCGCACATTGCTATGGCTAAACCCGATACCGTAGGCGTGAAATTTATTTCGCGCGAATAAGAGTAATAAGTTCTTGTATAAAAGAAAAACTACATGGAAGATTTTCGATAGCTGATAGCTGATAGCTGATAGCTGATAGCTGATAGCTGATAGCTGATAGCTGATAGCTTGATGGTGTTCCCCAAGTATGCGGTGCCCGGTGTCAGTCCTGAAACCTTGAGGTTTCAGGGCGGGGATCTGCGGTCTACCGTAGGCTTCTCGGTACATGCCGAGCTTGCACAATAGTAAACGAACAGAAACCCTAACATAAAATTTATCGGCTCAGGGACTTAACCAAGCTCCTACACCCTAGGGAACACCTTCAGTATATAAGACAAGTTTCAATCCTTAAACCATAGAAGTAAAAAAAGCGGATCGTTCGCGTAGTTTTTCCCCACCTTTAACTGCTTATTTACTTTTCAGATTGCTTTTTGACCTCAATCATACAATTAATTGGAGTTGCGATTTATCGAGTGGTAGCATGGCGTTACTTAGCCGAACAAAGAAAAAGTTATGAGCACGTTACCTGATTACCAACAAGCCCAATTGTTATTAGAAAAAAATGAAATTTTCGTCGCACCAGCCGAAGCCCATGGTGTGATCAGTGGTTTATTAGCCTGTGGCATCAATATTGAAGCCGAAGAATACTTAGGTTTACTAAGTGATGTATTCAACGATGGCTTAGCCTTCAATAAAGATTTAAAAGCATTTTTTGCTGACGTTTATTCTCAGGTTGTGGCCAGCTTTAGTGATGAAGAATTTCAGTTTGATCTATTCTTACCAAGCGATGATGAAACACTGATCGATTTAGCTAATGGATTAGTATCTTGGGTATCGGGTTTTATGCTTGGTTTTGGGTTAAAACAAAAAGATTACGGCAAGTTATCAGCTGACGTGAAAGAAGTAATTAGCGATTTTAGTGAAATTACCCGCTTAGATACCATGTTTGAAGAGACCGAAGAAGATAGCCAAGCACTGCACGAGGTGATTGAATATGTGCGTGTTTCTGCGTTGTTATGTTTTGCTGAGCTAGGTAAAGAGCCTACAGACAAAAATCCTAAGAAGACCCTTCACTAATCAAATTACAGAGGTTTAGCATGTCGTCTATTGTAATCGATAAAGCTGAATTTAAAGCCCGTCGTGAGCGTCTGCTTGCGATGATGGATAAAAACAGTGTGGCTATTATTCCTGCTGCAGGAGAAGTAACACGTAGTCGTGATACTGAGTATGCATTTCGCCAAGACAGTGATTTCTTCTACCTAACAGGGTTTAACGAACCGGATGCAGTTTTAGTATTGTGTCCGTCGAGCGATACGCCAAGTACTCTTATTTGCCGTAACAAAGACAAACTGGCTGAAATTTGGCATGGTCGCAGAATAGGCTTCGAAAAGGCTAAATCTGAGTACTTATTCGACGCAACTAGCCCACTTACTGAACTAGATGAACAATTATTAGATTTGGTGAACGGCCAGCAGATTTTATTTTATGCACAAGGCACTTACCCAAACTTCGATGCAAAGATCTGGGATTTATTAAGCACACTTCGCGGCGCACCTAAAAAAGGCTACAAAGCCCCGCACACCATTAAAGATATTCGTGGTTTAGTGCACGAAATGCGTTTATTTAAATCTGACGCAGAATTAAACATTATGCGCAAAGCCTGCGAAATTAGTGCGCAAGGTCATATTCGCGCTATGCAGTTTGCCAAACCAGGCGCAACTGAATACCAATTAGAAGCTGAACTGCATCATCATTATGCAATGAATGGTGCTCGTCATCCTGCTTATGGCACGATTGTGGGCAGTGGCGACAACGCCAATATTTTGCACTACACACAAAATGACGCTGAGCTAAAAGATGGTGATTTAGTGTTAATTGATTCTGGCTGTGAACTTGAAGGTTATGCGGCAGATATTACACGCACTTTCCCAATCAATGGCAAATTTAGCGAACCTCAAGCAGCGCTTTACAATATTGTATTAGCAGCCCAAGAAGCGGCATTTAGCCAAGTAAAACCGGGTGGTAGCTTATCTAAAGCCAATGAATTGGCCTCGACGGTACTTACGCAAGGGCTCATTGATTTAGGCATTCTAACGGGCGAGCTTGATGAACTAATGGCTAACCAAGCGTGCAAAGCCTTTTACATGCATGGACTTGGCCACTGGTTAGGGTTAGACGTTCACGATGTTGGTGAATATAAGCTTGATGAAAAAGAGCGTGTATTTGAGCCGGGCATGGTGCTAACCATCGAACCTGGTTTATATATTAGCGAAGATGCAAAAGCACCAGAGCAATATAAAGGCATTGGTATTCGTATTGAAGATAACTTACTTGTCACGCAAGATGGCCATGAGAACCTGACTATTTCGGTTCCAAAAACCATTAGTGACATTGAAGCAGTGATGCAAGCAAACAAAGGCTAGGAGCAAGCGTGGCAAAGCAGTTTGATGTTGTCATTATCGGCGGTGGAATGGCGGGTGCAAGTTGTGCACTGGGTCTAAAACAGAGCAATAAGCAGTTATCAATCGCTGTAATTGAGGCAAATGAAGTAAGCGCAGACTATCACCCAAGCTTTGATGATAGAAGCATTGCGCTGGCTCAGCAGTCGGTGCAATACTTAAAATCAATCAATGCCTTTGATTGCCAAGCGCCATTTGCGGCAGCGATTGAAAAAGTAACCGTATCTGATCGTGGTCATTTTGGTAAAACACATATTGATTGCCAAGAATACGGCCATGATGCCCTTGGCTATGTGGTCGAAGTGAATCCATTTGGGCGTAGTCTTCATCAGCAACTCATGCGAACTGATGTCCGTTTATTTTGCCCTGATACAGTCGCCAAACTTGAATACCAGAGCGACTGTGCCAACATCACACTGAGCTCAGGTGAGCAGTTAAGTGCAAAGCTTGTGGTGATTGCTGATGGTGCTCATTCACAAAGCCGTAAGTTGGCCAATATTGAATTTAATACCCGCGCTTATCAGCAAGCGGCAATTATTGCCAACATCGAAGTGGCTGGTGGTCATCATCATCATGCTTTTGAGCGTTTTACGGAATACGGCCCAATGGCACTGTTGCCAATGAGTAATAATAGATACTCACTAGTATGGTGCATGGAGCCTGAGCAAGTTGAGCACTATATGACACTTGAAGATGATGCTTTTTTAGCTGCTTTACAAAAAGCATTTGGTTATTGTGGCGGCTCATTTAGCAAAGTGGGTATGCGTGCAAGTTATCCGCTTGTGTACGGTAAAGCAGAGTCACTTAGCAGCCATCGCACGGTATTAATAGGGAATGCAGGCCACGCTATTCACCCAATTGCAGGGCAGGGCTTTAACTTAGGCCTGCGAGATGTACAACTATTGTGTGATATGGCTAATAGAAGCGACCTTGGTGATTACGCTTTTACCCGTTATTACAGTCAAACGCGTAGCAAGGACATTACTACCGTGATGACACTCACAGACAGCCTAGTGCGTTTGTTCTCAAACTCATCACGATTGCTCGCACTTGGTCGCAGCATTGGCCTTTTCTCAATGGATTTATTCTCCTCGTTAAAAACCCCGCTGGCAAAACAGCTTATGGGTCAGGTTAAGCAAGGTAAACGGATATGAAACAAGCACAAGTTTGTATTGTCGGTGGTGGTTGTGTTGGTCTTACGCTAGCACTTGGTTTAGCAAAAGCAGATATCAGTGTTGTAGTTGTTGATGCAAGTAAAAATCAAACCTTACCGGGTGATGATTATGCACTTCGAGTAAGCGCATTGAGTCTTGCCAGTCAGGGCTTATTTGAGTCTTTGAATGCTTGGCAAGAGATTATTAAACAGCGTGCCACACCTTATACGTCGATGGATGTACGTGACCAAGACAGCTTTGGTAAAATTCATTTTGATCATAACGATCTCGACTTATCACAGCTAGGTCATATCGTTGAAAATGATATTATTCGCTACGCTTTAATTAGCGAACTTGAAAAGCAAAGTAATGCCACTTTATTGTTCGAAACCCGTTATCAGCAAATTCATCAAACTGAATCTGATGTATTTATTACGCTTGAAAGCGGCGAGCCTGTGATTGCTAAATTATTAGTGGCTGCTGATGGTGCTAATTCGGCTATTCGCAAGCAGTTCAATATGCCAATTACTTTTAAAGATTACGACCATCACGCCATTGTTGCTACGGTTAAAACGTCTGATGAGCATAACAACACGGCACGCCAAGTATTTTTGCCAACAGGGCCGCTGGCGTTCTTACCGTTACCAGACAAACACACGCATTCAATTGTATGGTCAACAAGTCCAGAGCACTGCGAGACACTCTTAGCGCTTGATGATAGCAACTTTAATAAAGCAGTAATGGCAGCCCTTGATGGTCAATGTGGTTTATGTGAAGTGCAAAGTGAGCGCATGGCATTTCCACTTAAGATGCGTTATGCCCAACAGTGGGTGTCGGGCAAAGTGGTATTAATGGGCGATGCAGCGCATACCATTCATCCATTAGCTGGTTTAGGTATGAATCTTGGCCTAAAAGACGCCGCATATTTAATTGAGCTTTTAAGTAATGAGCAAGGTGAGTTTGCAAGCGCGCGCACACTGCGTGATTATGAACGTACTCGCAAGCTTGATGCACAAAAACACATTGCTATGATGCAAGGCTTAAAAGAGTTATTTGCAGGGGCTAACCCACTGAAAAAACTTGTACGTGGAGTTGGTTTAAGCCTAGTTGATAACCTTGGTCCAATAAAACATTTGTTCGCAAAAGAAGCGATTGGTAAATAATTGTTATTTCTAAATTTAAGCCGCAGCTAAGCAATTAGCTGCGGCTTTTTTGCACTTATATGAACGCAAAATGATAGCGCTGTCATTTTTGTTGGTGTATGATTAAATTTTTGTGATTGGTATGGAAATTAAACAGCTTTATCGAGTTGTATACTAGATTCCAACCAAATAAAAATAATTAAACTAAGAGAACAATTATGGAAGCAACGGTTGAGTGTGACAACAACACAAAACAAAGCATCTGGCTGCCAATGGTATTGGCCGGCTCAATGTTTTTTATCTTAGGGTGTATAACGTGGCTTAATGGTGCTATCACGCCATTTTTGCAGCAAATGCTTGAGCTTTCGCCGTTACAAGCTTCGTTTATCATCTCTTCTTTTTATATAGCGGTAACAGTTGCCGGCATCCCATCGGCCATGCTGATCAAGCGCGTTGGTTATAAGAATGGCATGGCGATTGGCTGTGCGATTATGGCTTTATCGGCGCTGATGTATATTCCCGCTGCAAAACTGCAAATGATCGAGATTTTCTTGTTCGCGCAGCTAATGATTGGTGTTGGGCAAACCGTGCTTCAAACCGCAGTTAACCCATATGTGGTTAAAATGGGCTCTGAGAAATCAGCCGCCGTGCGTGTTTGTATTATGGGCTTATTAAACAAATTTGCAGGCGTGATCGTGCCGGTGATTTTTGCTGCAGTGGTAGTAAGCGGTGTTGTAGATGGCGCAGGTAAACTATCGCAAGAACAAAAAGATATTATGGCTAATAGCCTGATCATACCCTATGTATTGATTGCAGCTTTAATCATGTTATTTGCCGCATTTGCTAAATTTGCTCCATTACCTGATTTAGTTTTTGATGAAGACAAAACATCAAACGGTAAAGGTGAAATTAAAGAAACGCTTGCACACCCACACTTGGTTTTAGGTGTTGTTGGTATTGCACTATACGTTGCTGTTGAAGTTATTGCGGCAGACACAATTGGCTCTTACGCATTACAAATTGGCGTTGCCGACTACTCTGTCATGACCTCTTATACTATGGCGTGTATGTTGATTGGTTACGCAATTGGTATTTTGACTATTCCGCGCTTTATGAGCCAACAAACAGCGTTATTAATGTCGGGTATTGCTGGTATTATTACCGTGTTGCTAGTGGTACTTGGCAGCAATGATTCATTCATTATTTCAAACTTATTATTAGTGCCATTTGGTGGCCCTGAGTTACCGGACCCTCTTTTGTGCATTGCGTTATTAGGCTTTGCTAATGCAATGGTTTGGCCTGCTATTTGGCCACTGGCTTTAGCTGGTTTAGGTCGCTTAACAGGCACTGCATCAGGCTTACTTATTATGGGTATTGCCGGTGGTGCACTCGGCCCATTGTTAATTGGTTTAGGCAATGTTGCTGGCCTTGGCGCACAAGGTGCATATATTGTCATGATCCCAAGTTATGTATTCATTTTATTCTATGCCTTAAAAGGCCATAAGATGAGAAGCTGGTAGTAAATTAGCAAACTAATTATAAAGTTATGCAAAGCCGCGGTCCGCCCATCACCGCGGCTTTTTTGATCGTAAACTAAAGCCATCAGATGAAAAAGTTACCGAGATATGAGTTGTAGGAGGCGTTTTAACGCCGAAAAAAGGAGATATTAGATATCAGTCGTCAGAAGTCAGAAGTCAGAAGTCAGAAGTCAGAAGTCAGAAGTCAGAAGTCAGATTAGATTGTGCCTGCGCATAGTTAAAGTGAAATTTATTTCGCGCGCTGAGCATAAGAGCTATCAGCCGTCAGCTATCAGATGAAAAAGTTACCGAGATATGAGTTGTAGGAGGCGTTTTAACGCCGAAAAAATCGAAGGGGTAGGTACTCCAACCTAAAACCAACGCTATGCTGTTAGCACCTAGCACCTAGCACCTAGCACCTAGCACCTAGCACCTAGCACCTAGCACCTAGCACCTAGCACCGTAGGCGTGAAATTTATTTCGCGCGATGATCTATTTAAAACGTGTCATGTAAGCAGAACGACTACATATTTCATTTACTACGCGATATAAAATGGCAGCTACAATTTTGCTAACTCTCACCCACAAAAAAGCCGTGGGATTTTCATCACACGGCTTTTTAAATTTCGCTAAAACGTTTTATTAAAACGAGTAGCTGTAACCCAGTTGTAGGCTACGTGGTTTGCCAGGTTGAATACCACCATTTGCACGGTTTGCAACGTAGGTTTTGTCAAACAGGTTGTCTATTGTTAAGTACACTTTTTGTTTGTCGTCGATTAGGTATTTAGCAGCTAAATCCCACACAACGCGGCTGTCGATTGCATTGCGACCTGAGTCTGTTAAGTCTGCGTGTGCATCAGACACGTAACGCATTTGTGTATCGAATACAAAGTTTGAGAACTCAGCACCTACAGAAAGCGCTAATTGGTTTTCAGGTACGTATGGCATTGCATCGCCTTTTTCTACGCTACCCCAAAGATCAGATTCAAATGCATTATCGAACTCAGAATCAGTGTAAGTGTATGTTAAGCGAACTGGGAATGAAGCTGCATTTGTAGCAAACACTTTACCTGCGCTTAGCTCAAAACCAGATACCGATACTTCACCGTAGTTGTATTGATCGCCAATGTTGTCATCGCTACAACCAACAGACGCAGTACAGTTACCGTGCATGTTTGTGTAGTCAGAGTTAAAGTAAATTACTTCACCTTGAATGCCAGCGTAATCGTAACGACCACCTAGCTCAATGTTGACACTCTCTTCTTCTTCTTGGTTTGCATTACCAGGGGCTGCTGGTGCGTAACCTTTTTGAATACCAGCAAGCAGCGTTAGGTTGTCGCTTACTGTGTATGTTGCACCTAGAGATGGCACTAAGATCTCAGTGTCGTTGCTGATGTCTTTTGTTAAACCATTTTCACGGTTTGGATCAGACTTAGCCCATTCAACACGTTTGATTGTGATGTCTTCGTAGCGAAGACCAGCACTAATTACTAATGCATCAAGTGACCACTCATCTTGAATGAAAAGGGTAGTCGCTTCGGCGCTATCTAAACGGTTACTGTTTGAACCTGGAACGCCTTTTTCTGTTAGCATCATTGATAAGTCTTGGTTAAGCGTGTATTTGTCTTCCCACTGGAAACGATCCATTTCATCTTCATGGTAACGTGCTCCAACAGTAAAGTAGTGGTTACCTGCAGGAATATGGAATTCAGTTTGTAAGCCTTTTGCTTGGTAATCACGGTTATTTGCTTTTACGCCAACACCCTCAATACCTTCGCTCGTTGGGTTTGCTTCAAATTCACTGTATTGCTCAAGGTAACTTGTGCTTACTTTACTTGCTTTATACCAGTTACGGTGGAAGTCGTTTAAGTAAGCTGTAGCAAGTAGCTCGTAACCTTTACCAAAACGGTATGCATAGTTAATTTGGTATGCATTGTGTTGTGTGTTCATTTCGTCGTTTTGCGATGCAGCATAACGACGATAAGGGGTTGCTTGGTAATCAGCGTCAGTTAAACCCATGTAAGTTTCGTCAGAACGCTCGTCTGAGTACTTTAATTTCATTTCTAGGCTGTGTGCTTCGTTGTCACCAAAGTCAAAACCAAACTTTAATAAGAAATCGTTCTTTTCAAAGCCTGTGTTGTCGCTGCCAACTGGTAAGTCTTTAAAGCCATCTGCGCCGTAAGTAAATACTTCTACAAGGCCAGCAGCGTTGTTTTTCTTTTTACCGAAGTAAGCATGACCTTTGTAGAAACCATCGCTACCAAGTTCAGCGTTAAGTAAACCTTTAGAGCCTTCTGTTGGTAAGCTACGCGAAACTAAGTTTAAAACACCACCGGTTGTACGCGGACCATACTTAACAGAAGCAGCACCTTTTAGTACTTCGATAGACTCCATACGACCCATAGTAGGGAAGTAGTAAGCAGAAGGAGCAGAGTAAGGTGCAGGTGCTACAAGTACACCATCTTCCATTACAGAGATTTTGTCGTTACGGCCTGTGCCTGTACCACGCATACCGATATTAGGACGAAGACCATAGCCGTCTTCTTCTTGTACATATACACCAGGTACAGCACTTAAAACACGAGAGATATCAGTGTATTCAAACTTTTCTAGTTCTTGCTCGTCTATGAATGTAGCAGAACCTGGAATATCGTTAATTGCTGATGCAGAGCCAATTACAGTGATCTGCTCAAAGTTTTTCTCTTCTTTAGTTACATCTTTTGCAAAAGCATTCGCGCTTAAAGATAAAGCGACAGCAGTCGAAAGCGTAGAAACAATAAACTTAGGTGTCATTGTGTGTCCTGTGTATTTAGATTTTTTTAACGGGCGCAATTAAAACATGTAATATAATGCGAATCAATCCTATTTGTAATAAAAGTGCTGTTATCTGTAAGTTGTTGTATTCATTTATTTAAATAAATTACAGTAGTATTGTAATATCATTCTGGTTCGGTGATCTGTTAAGTAAAACTTAACAAGTTAGCGAGTTAGAAAGGGGAAAGAGCAAAGAAGCTTTAAGCTAGATTGTGCCTGCACATAGTTAAATTGAAATGCTCGCCTGTAGGCGTGAAGTTTATTTCGCGCGATATTTCTTAAACAACGGGTAATTCGTAGGTCGGGCTTTAGCCCGTCAATGTAAGTGATTATGTGTCGCCATAAATGACGACCTACAATATTATTTTGCACAAAGAGAAGAGAATGAGAAGAGCCAAAAGAGAGTTTGTTTTCCTCTGAAGCGAAGCGTCTCTTGTCCTCTTTGTGATTTTTACTTTCTCTATATAGCGCGAAGCGCCTCGGGGCTCTCTGGGATTCAATACTTTTTGCACAAAGAGAAGACAATGAGAAGTGAATGAGTAACCCAATAAAAATTATTAGTTACTATCCTCTAAAGCGCAGCGTCTCTTGTCCTCTTTGTGAATATTCATTTTATTATGCGATATGAAATCGCTACTACAATTTTGCTAACTTGCTAACTTGCTAACTTGCTAACTTGCTAACTTGCTAACTCACACCTATGTCAAACGCAGGGCGATGAACTCAGCAAGTTTATCGACGGCGGTTCCTGGGTCTTCAGTGCGTTTAATTAAACTAATACCTATTTGCCCAAGTTCAGGTAGGTCTTTGGTTTGTAATTGGTAATTCAGCTCATTAGGTACGGTGCTTTTTGCGAGCACAGTAATGCCTAAGCCTTCTTTTAACGCGGCAGTCAGGCCGGTTAAGTCAGCATTACTGTAGGCAATACGGTATTTAATACCGGCACTTTGTAGTGCTTCTATTGCTCTGCGGCGATAAATACATCCCTCAGGAGCGGTGACTAGCGTTACCACATCGTTTTGTGCAAGGTTTAAATCGCCTACCCATACTAATTGGTCTTGCATAAAAATAGGGAACTTGGCTGACTCTAGCTCTTCGTTTAATGCCAGTACTAAATCGAATTGATCTTGGCGCGAGACCGACAACAAATGTTTACTCAAGCGAGAGCGAACTTCTAGTGATACATCCGGGTAGAGGGCAACGAAGTCACCAATGATTGAAGGTAGAATACGTGCGGCAAATTCACTGGGGATCCCCAAGCGCACTTTACCTGTGACATTTTCGCTGGTGAACTGCTGCAAAATAGCATCGTTTTGTTGCAGCATTTGTTTAGCTAATGGCATAAGCAATTCGCCATATTGATTAAGTACTTGGCGCTGACCTTGCTTTTTGAATAGCTTATGGCCAAGCATGTCTTCTAGGCGCTTAATTTGTAAGCTCACAGCAGGTTGCGATAGCCCCAATAATTCACCTGCTTTGGCAAACCCGCCAACTTCAACAACGGTTACTAAAGTACGTAAGCTATCGGTAGAAATGTTCTTCATTAAAAAATTCTATTTATAGGGCTATATATATAAGCATTATTTATCAATTGATAAATAATTACAATTTGTTGTTGCCAGCACGGCGCAATATACTTCAAGCATTAACGATTGATAGGTGTCACATATGACTTTTACGCCAATAATGTTTGCTCGTCACAGCCAAGCTGAGACTCCAGCAGATAATGTGCTACGAGCTAATAGCGATATTGCCATTATGGATTTTAGTGGCACTGAAGCAATCCCATTTTTAACGGCTATTTTAGGTCTTGATATTAATAAGCTAACTGCTAGCGGTTTAGGCTTACGTAGTTCATTAGACGATGACCTAACAAGCAGCTACGCTTATGCCCTGTACTACTTTAACGAAACTGCATTTCGTTTTGTGCTAGGTAAAGATGCTAGCGTGCAATTACAGTCGCTTATTAATGAGCAACAACTACGTTACGACATTGATTATGTAATGCGTGACGATTTAAGCGCGCTAACCCTAAGTGGTGAGCAGGCGTTTGATGCCTTGGTAGACAGCTTTAAGCTAACACCGGGGCTGCGTTTATCAGACATGCGCAGTTGTTATGGTGCACAAAGCGGTGAGGTATTTATTACTGCGATAGATAACCAAGCAACACAGCAATTTCAGCTGGTGGCGCGCCAAGCAGAGCTTGATAAATGGCAAACGCACTTACAGCAGCTCGGCTTTGATTTAGCCTTAGCCAACGTTGCTTAAAACATAAAATATTTAAAACAGCTACGCACTTGGGTGTTTAGCTGTTTTTTAGTTACAAAATCGCAATTTGGGTGTGACAACTGTGCAACTAATGTATAATCGCCGCCCATGTTATTCCCCCTCATTAAATTGAGGCCACGCCCCACACTAGTGGGTTAATTTAAAAGTGAAGGAATATTATGACTTCTAAAACAGTTTTACATGCTAAGCACCTAGAAGCTGGCGCAAAAATGGTTGATTTCCACGGCTGGGAAATGCCAATCAACTACGGCTCACAAATCGAAGAGCATAATGCGGTTCGCACAGATGCAGGTATGTTTGACGTATCTCACATGACAATTGTCGATATTCAAGGCGAGCAAGCACAAGCGTTCTTACGTAAGCTAGTTGCAAACGACGTTGCTAAGTTAACAGTACCGGGTAAAGCACTTTACACAGGTATGCTTAACGAAGAAGGCGGCGTAATCGACGACCTTATCATCTACTTCTTCTCAGAAACGAACTACCGTTTAGTTGTTAACTCAGCAACTCGTGAAAAAGATTTAGCGCATTTAGCTAAAGTTTCAGCTGATTTCGCCGTAACGGTAACTGAGCGTCCTGAGTTTGCAATGATTGCTGTTCAAGGCCCAAATGCACGTGCCAAAACAGCAAAAGTACTTACTACAGAGCAACAAGCTGCTGTTGAAGGTATGAAGCCTTTCTTTGGTGTGCAAGCGGGTGATTTATTTATTGCGACAACAGGCTATACTGGCGAAGATGGTTATGAAATCGTAGTGCCTAACGATCAAGCTGCTGATTTATGGCAACAACTTCTAGACGCAGGCGTAGCGCCAGCAGGTCTAGGTGCTCGTGATACATTACGTCTTGAAGCAGGTATGAACCTTTACGGTCTAGATATGGACGAAAGCGTTTCTCCACTTGCTGCAAACATGGCGTGGACAATCGCATGGGAGCCAGAAGATCGTAAGTTTATTGGTCGTGAAGTATTAGAACAGCAACGCGCTGACAAGAGCACAGACAAACTAGTTGGTTTAGTGCTTGAAGAAAAAGGCGTATTGCGTAGCGGTTTAAAAGTCATCGTTGAAGGTGGTGAAGGGGTGATTACCTCTGGTACATTCTCACCAACCCTTGGTCACAGTGTTGCGCTAGCACGCGTTCCGCGTTCAACTGGCGAAACAGCCCAAGTAGAGATGCGTAAAAAACTGGTTAACGTTAAGGTTGTTAAACCTTGCTTTGTACGTAACGGCAAATCAGTTATCTAAACTATAAAAAATTTGGTGTTATCACCCAATATAAACCAAAGGAACAAAAAGATGAGCAATATCCCAAGCGAATTAAAATATGCTACTTCACACGAGTGGGTTCGCGACGAAGGTGACGGTACGTTTACTGTAGGTATCACTGAGCACGCACAAGAACTTCTTGGCGACATGGTATTCGTTGAATTACCAGAAGTTGGTGATGAAGTTGACGCGGGTGAAGACTGCGCAGTAGCTGAGTCTGTAAAAGCAGCATCAGACATCTACGCACCAATCGGCGGTGAAATCGTTGCAATCAACGAAGAGCTTGAAGATTCGCCTGAAACAGTAAATAACGACCCGTACACTGACGGTTGGTTATTCCGTATCAAAGCATCTGACACATCAGAGCTTGATAACCTGTTAGACGCTGAAGGCTACGCTAACACAATCGACGAAGACTAATTAATTAGTCACGCCGACTAAAAGCCCCGTCTAGATCCCCAGCTAATTAAATGCGTAGCTTGGGTTTCACTGGGGCTTTTATGATTTTATAGCTTACTTTTCCATACGCTGTAAGTTACTGAATCAACCTGTTTTTAAGTTATTGCCAGTTACCCATTGGCAGTAACCACTTTTTTTTGGATCATAGGAATCTGGACAAATGTCAAACGCCAAATCTCTTGAACAATTAGAGCAAAAGCAAGATTTTATTCGCCGTCACATTGGGCCAAGCCCAGCGCAAGTAAGCGACATGCTGAGCGCTCTTGGAGTATCGAGTGTTGAAGAGCTGATCGGTCAAACGGTACCTGCAAGCATTCGCTTAGAGCAAGGTTTATCAATTGGCGAAAGCCGCACTGAAGTTGAAACACTAAGCTACTTAAAATCAGTAGCAAGCAAAAATAAAGTGTTCAAATCATACATCGGTCAAGGCTACCACCCAACTCACGTGCCACACGTAATTTTACGTAACGTACTTGAGAACCCAGGCTGGTACACTGCGTATACACCATACCAACCAGAGATTGCACAAGGTCGTTTAGAATCATTATTAAACTTCCAGACTATGACCCTAGACCTAACGGGTCTTGATTTAGCAAGCGCGTCATTACTTGACGAGTCAACGGCTGCTGCAGAAGCAATGGGCCTTGCAAAGCGTGTTGCTAAAGCTAAAAAAGCAAACATCTTCTTCATTGCTGATGACGTACACACGCAAACTATCGACGTTGTTGCTACACGTGCAGACCAGTTCGGTTTTGAAGTTGTTGTTGGTCCTGCAAGCGAAGCGGCTAATCATGAGATTTTTGGTGCATTATTCCAATACCCATCAACAACCGGTGAAATCACTGACGTAACTGACCTAATCGCACAAGTACAAGACAAAAAAGCGATTGCCTGTGTTGCTGCAGACATCATGAGCTTATTAATGCTTAAAGCACCAGGTAAACTAGGTGCAGACGTAGTACTTGGTTCAGCACAGCGTTTTGGTGTACCTATGGGTTACGGTGGTCCACACGCTGCATTCTTCGCAACACGCGACAAGTACAAGCGTTCACTACCAGGTCGTATTATCGGTGTTTCTAAAGACCGTTTAGGTAACGACGCACTACGTATGGCAATGCAAACACGTGAACAACACATTCGTCGTGAAAAAGCCAACTCAAACATCTGTACAGCGCAAGTATTACTAGCGAACATGGCAGCGTTCTACGCGGTTTACCACGGTCCACAGGGCCTTAAAACGATTGCTGAGCGTATTCACCGTTTTGCAGACATCTTAGCAGCAGGCTTAAAAGCGAAAGGCGTAAACCTTAAGCACGACACATGGTTCGATACACTGACTGTTGTTGCAGATAACAAAGACGAAATCGTTGCACGAGCAGTAGCAAACGGCGTTAACTTTGCGTCTAACCGTGCAGGTGAATACTCAATTTCTGTATCAGAAACAACAACTCGTGCAGACGTAGCTGAGCTATTCGACATCATCTTAGGTGAAGGTCACGGCCTAAGCGTCGACGCACTGGCAAACGAAATCGAAGTAAACGGCAGCAACTCTATTCCTGCAAGCCTAGTACGCGATGACGAAATTTTAACGCACCCTAACTTCAACTCGTACCACAGCGAGACTGAAATGTTGCGTTACATCAAGCGCCTAGAGAACAAAGATTTAGCGCTTAACCACTCAATGATCTCATTAGGTTCATGTACCATGAAACTTAATGCGACAGCTGAGATGATCCCTATCACTTGGCCTGAGTTTGCAAACTTACACCCATTCTGCCCACTTGATCAGGCAGCGGGTTACCAAATCATGATGACAGAGTTACATGATTGGTTAGTAAACATCACAGGTTACGATGCAGTTTCACTACAACCTAACTCAGGTGCACAAGGTGAATATGCAGGCTTAATCGCAATTCGTAAATACCACGAGTCACGCGGTGAAGGTCACCGTAACGTATGTTTGATCCCAAGTTCAGCGCACGGTACAAACCCAGCGTCTGCACAAATGGCAAGCATGAAAATCGTGGTTGTTGACTGTGATAAAAACGGTAACGTTGATATGGCAGACCTTAAAGCGAAAGCCGAAGAGGTATCTGAAAACCTATCTTGTATCATGATCACTTACCCATCTACACACGGTGTTTACGAAGAAACAATTCGTGAAATCTGTGACATCGTGCACCAGCACGGCGGTCAAGTGTACATGGACGGCGCAAACATGAACGCGCAAGTAGGTGTTACAAGCCCAGGTTCAATCGGTTCTGACGTATCGCACCTTAACCTACACAAAACATTCTGTATTCCACACGGTGGTGGTGGTCCAGGTGTTGGCCCTATCGGTGTTAAATCTCACCTAGCGCCATTTATGCCTAACCACAGCGTAATTAATGTTGCTGGCACAAACATCGGTAACGGCGCGGTTTCTGCTGCCCCTTACGGCTCAGCAGCTATTCTACCAATCTCGTGGGCATACATTGCTATGATGGGCTCTGAAGGCTTAAAACAAGCAACAGAAATGGCTATCGTGAACGCTAACTACTTATCTGAGAAGCTAAGCGAGCACTACCCAATTTTATACCGTGGCCGTAACAACCGCGTTGCGCACGAGTGTATTGTTGACCTACGCCCAATCAAAGAGCAAACAGGCGTTACAGAAATGGACGTAGCTAAACGTCTACAAGACTACGGTTTCCATTCACCAACTATGTCATTCCCAGTAGCTGGCACACTAATGATTGAGCCAACTGAGTCTGAGTCTAAAGTTGAGATCGACCGTTTCATCGAAGCAATGGTGTCAATCAAGTCAGAGATCGACCGTATCGCATCTGGCGAATGGTCAATTGAAAACAACCCGCTAGTGTTTGCACCGCACACACAAGCAGACGTACTAGGCAATGAGTGGGACCGTGCATACGACCGTTTCTACGCAGCATTCCCAGTACCAAGCGTAGCAAAAGACAAATTCTGGCCTACAGTAACCCGTATCGATGACGTATACGGCGACCGTAACCTAGTTTGTTCATGCCCAGCGGTTGAGACATACCGTGACTAAGGTTTGATTAAATTCAAATGCCAAAAAGCCGTTGCAGCAATGCAACGGCTTTTTTGTTGGAGAAAGTTAGCGAGAGGAAAGTTAGCGAGAGGAAAGGGGAAAGTCGCGAGGAACGAGTTTCGAGATGTGTGTTGTAGGAGGCGTTTTAACGCCGAAAAAAGAGTTATTAGATATCAGTGGTTAGAAGTCAGATTAGAATACAAGTTAGCGAGTTAGAAAGGGGAAAGAGTAAAGGAGCTTTAAGCTATAAGTTTTAAGTAAGATTTTGCCTTACATTGTTATGGTTAACCCCGATACCGTAGGCGTGAAGTTTATTTCGCCGCATTAGCGCTTGTTGTAGCGCAGGCTTTAGCCTGAAAGTATTTTTCAGGAATATATCGGGATAAATCCGCGACCTACATTAAAACCCTTATTCAAGGTTTTTGCCAGATTGCTGGCTGTAACCAAGGGGCGGCTGCCGCCGACCGTCTCTTGGAACCCCGCGGCGTCCCGAGTATCACGCGTAACCCTTCAAATCAATAATTGAAGTGAACGCAAGCGGCGAAAATAGGCCATCTACGGCCTAATTTCGCCTTATCGTGCATCCATGCACGATATTACTCATCAATTGCTTATTATTAGGGCATGATGACGGGGGGGGAGATGTTAAACGTGAGATTGGGAGTTAGTCTTGGCAAAATTCAAGTGTTTATAAAATGTTTCAAAGAAATACATTACTCGATTTTTGTAAAGAAATTGGGTAATGTATTTCTTTTTATAGTAATCGGTATTAGAAAGTGGGAATAAAAGTTGGTTTATTTTTTATAATAAGTTTATTTATAAATTTTTATAGTTATGCAAGCTCTCCTGATTATTATCTGAATCAATGGTATCTATATGGTGGTGCATTAAATGATACTGAAGTAGGGGGAATTGGCTATGATAAATATCTTTTAGAAGGGATAGATGAAAGTAACGAAGTAGTAACAGTTATTTTATCTTCCGGTATAGACGTAAACCACGAAGACTTAAGTGGATCTATGTGGGTAAATGAAAACGAGATACCGTCAAATGGCATCGATGATGACAATAATGGATATATCGATGACATACATGGAATTAATCCAAGTCTTTTAAATGGGGATTTGATTGATGAATATGGGTTTGGTACAGCTATGGCAGGAGTTATAGCTGGGACTAAAAACAATATCGGTATTAATGGCCTATCATCAAATAACAAAATTATAGGATGTAAGGTTTCCCCTGATGTTTACACTAGAGACTATATAAAGTGTATTGACTATATAATAGGTTTAAAAAATCAGCTTAACTTAAATATTGCTTCGGTTGTTTATGACTGGACATCGACTGGTTTGAAAATCGGGCAGTTAGATCATAATGTACTGTACGCTACCCAATTGACACACAACGCTATAAAGAAGCTAGAAGCTAATGATATCTTAGTTATAGCGCCAGCGAGATATGGCTTTGATTACCCTATTGATGGTGATACTGATTTTACTTTTAGTCTCCCACAAAGCTTACTAATGTCTAATACGATACTTGTATCAGGTATTTATTTAAATGGTTATTTAAATATGTCAGGTGGTAATAGTATTAGTACTTTCGCTGCATCCGATTATATTTTTTCTACGTCTTATAAAAAGCGTTATGAGCCACTTAACGCAGACTTTACATTTGAACCAAAAGATGTCCCTTTAGAAAATCTACATAAAGTGGAAGTGATGACAGAACATTTTACTACTGGTAATGATTCATGG
Organism: Pseudoalteromonas apostichopi; assembly: GCF_030297135.1. Classification (NCBI taxonomy): domain Bacteria; kingdom Pseudomonadati; phylum Pseudomonadota; class Gammaproteobacteria; order Alteromonadales; family Pseudoalteromonadaceae; genus Pseudoalteromonas; species Pseudoalteromonas apostichopi. The sequence continues at coordinate 759,373 of NZ_AP028065.1, read as the reverse complement.
GGGTTTATTGATAATCAAGCTACACTAATTCTTCCTTCATTAGACTTCAGTAGAACAGAGGAAAAGGAGTTTGTAATTTCATTTGATTTACTTAATAACTCTAAAAAATCCATACACTTAGAAGTAATGAAAAAGGATGGTTCTTGGTTGCCAGTTAGTAATACATTTCATAGGAGTGTTGAATGGTATGAATACTCAAGGCTATTTTCATTAGAGTATTCGGATGTAGATTTTAGTGATGTTAAATTTAAATTAGTAACACATGTGAGCGATTCAGATGACAACAACTTGTATGTTGATAACATTAAAATAACTAAAAAAAGTCAAACAGTTGAAAAAGATGATTATAGGATTTCATCAGGTAACTTTATGGCGGTAGCACAAGTAGCGGGAGCTGCAGCATTACTAAAGTCAGCTAAAAACTTATCAATGCCTTCTATTCGAAACCTTATCATTTCATCAGGGGTTGATCTACAAAACGCAGAACATAGCTCTTTAAATAATAAAAGGTTAAGCATTATCGGAAATCATCAAGGGCTTTTAGATTGTAAAAATCAGCAGGTAACAAAAAGATTATACCCTCAAACAGAGCAATTTATTACTAGGGTAAAAGGAAAAGAGTTAATAATTAAAGGTATTAATATAAATTGCTCAGTGTCTCTTGGGGACATGACGATAAAAGATCTCACTAAAAATAAAGAGTATATTGCTAAAGATGATGGTCTTGGCTTAGATAAGTATGAAAATGATGGCTATAACATAGCAAGTATTACTTTTGATGATGTAGGAATGCATGAACTTTCAGTAGGATCTGATAAAACGATAGCTGTTTACTCTGTAAACCCTTATAAAATCCATACAGAGTTAGGAGATTTTTGGTTAGATAAGGAAGATATTAATGCCTATACGTTTGATGATTTCCCTTTCAAAATAAAAATAGGTGGTCTTAAAGAAGGGATCAATGCAAGTGTTAGAACAATTCAAAATAGATGGGCTGACCTAAATAATGCTCTTTCTATTTTTAGCTCATTTACTTCTGAGAATAATATAAAGCCGACTGTTTTATATGAAGGTAAAGTTAAAGAACATGCAAATATTTCAGGAGAGAAAAATAAAACAGAACCACAGTTTTCCGTCAATAGAACTCACAACATTCTTGATGAGGAAAGTACTCCACAAGAATATGATTATAAATATGTTTACAATGGTATCAGTAACCCTTGGGAAGAAGAAGTTACTTTAATCCCTTCAGAATTTGACCTACAAAAACTAGAATTGACTACCTTACCCATAAGCAATCAAAGATTAGTTACTGGAGAAGATAAAAATAGAGTTGTTATTTTTACTTCCCATTATGATCAATATGATCAGTTAGAGGATACGCATGGTGAAGTTCAAACTTTAATTTTTGAGCAAGGTTCTACTATTGTATATAGCTATAGGAACTTATCAGAAAATTTGAAATCAGCAATAACTACTGTCGGCATGGAAATAGGCTCAAATTATAAAATTAGCATGCCATTTGATGATAAAACTAACAGTAGTTATGTATTAAAAGATGATGATGGAGTTAATACTGCACCAGTTCAGAATGAAAATACAATTCTTATTAATCAGGAACAAAATATTTATAATATTGGAGAGTTATTTAGTGATGCTGATAATGACGTGTTACTTTATCGATTGGCGAATCAAGAAAGTTATTTCAGATTAAATGTCCTAGGCCAATTAACTGTCGATTATCAAAAAAGTTGGGTGGTAGGTGAGACTATAAAAGTAGATGTATTAGTAACAGATGGAGAAGTAAGTTTAACGAAAACACTCAATCTTCTGATTACAGAGGAACTTAATAATAAACCTTCGTTGAACCTTGAAAAGGTTACTTTGAATACTAGTGAAGAAATTATATTAAATCTTAATGAGTATATGAAAAATAATAATGGAGAAGATGTAAATATCTCTATACCTGAGGAGTCTAAGTTTTTTTCCATTCAATCTAATATTTTGACTGGAAAAATTATGAAATCTGAATTTTATTCGGCGCCGAGTAATTTAAAGTTGTTACTTAGCTATGGTGGTGAACTTGTGGAGCATGTTGTTAGTATTGAGCTTCATTATGTTAATCATTCCCCTGAAATTATTAAAGAACCAAGTACTATACAGCTTAATAAAGTTGAGGAAGTTGAAATACATTTATTAGATTTTTTCTATGATATGGATGAAGAGTTATTGAGCTTTCAAATATCAACAGACCTGAATTATTCAATTATGGATAACCACTTTATGTCATTGAGTGCAGGCTCTTTAGCTGAAGGGGAATATAGCTTGAAAATTGTGGCAACAGACAGTGAAAGTAATTCTTCAGAGCTAGAGTTTAAAGTTTTAATAAAAAATAATGTTGAACCATCTGAACAATTGATGAGCGAGAGCAGTTCAGGAGGAGTAATTGAATATTTTTATCTAATAATGTTCTTTTCCCTTTATTTGGTAAGGATAAAAACCAAAGGAGCCAAAGGCATAACCCATTAGAAAGTGTCGCTCAAGCAGGCAACGTTGTTTTCTTGAGCTACCACATTAAAAACCTTATTTAAGGTTTTGTCGCACTGGCGACGGCAGCCAAAGAGGGGCTGCCGTTGACCCCTCTCTGGACTTTCCTTGCGCTATCCGAGAAATTTGAGTCCACTCTGTTTAGTGCACCTTTAATCAAATTGATTTCATTGTAAGTGGTAGATTTAAAGCTTTCATTAGCTTAAAAATAGTTTCCCAGCGGGGTTTTATTTTACCATTTATTTTATAAATACTTTCACGGCTCAAGCCTGTTGACCTCGCAACATCACTCACTCCGTGTTTTTTCACAAGAAAGCCAATTGCTTCTATAAACGTATTAGGATCATCATTAGCTAGACAATCTCTTAGAAAGTCATTTAGTTTTCTTCCTGTGTTTCCATATAGTCAAATGTAAGAACCAAGGGACCAGGCTTTCTTTTTGCCTAACCCCATTACCAACCTACAACCAACACTATGCACCTCACTAACATGTGTTCTTAAACAGATAGCTTACGACTGAAATCTCTTATGTTTATCGCGCGAAATAAATTTCACGCCTACGGATGAGCATTTCAATTTAACAATGCGCAGGCACAATCTAATCTGAGTTCTAACGACTGATATCTAATATCTCTGTTTTTGTTCAGCGTTAAAACGCCTCCTAAACCTCGAATCTCGAATCTCGTTCCTAGCAACTTACCCTAAAACCAGTTACTTTGTTTTCGATCATTGCGCTATAAGATACTCAAATCTATACTTTTTGTATCGATCTTGATTAACAATATCAGCACTTTATAAGCGAATGGAAAATCTGAACATAGCCATGGCTGGGCTAACCGCCATTATCCTTTTTATTTTTGGGCTTGAGAACTTTTCTCGGGAAATTGAAAGTATATCGGGGGAACGCTTTCGTAAATCGTTAAGTCGCGCGACTAACATTCCTATTTTCGGGGTGCTAATTGGCGCTGTGGTGACGGCCTTTATTCAATCGAGTTCTGCGACGTCGGTGATCACGATAAGCTTGGTAAATGCGGGGGTGTTAACGTTTAAAAATAGTGTCGGTATTATTTTTGGGTCAAATGTGGGCACCACCATAACGGCTCAGCTGGTGGCTTTTAAGCTGACGGTATTTGCTCCTGTGATCATTATAATTGGCTTTTTTCTGTCGCTGACTCGCAATCGCTTTTCTATTTTTGGTAAGGCGATTTTCTATTTCGGTTTTGTGTTTTTTAGCCTTAACCTGATTTCTTCATCACTTGCACCATTACAAAACAACCCTGCATTAATTGAGATTTTAACTCAGCCGCAAAACCCGCTTTTAGCGATTTTAGTGGGCTGTGTATTTACTGCTATGGTGCAGTCGAGTTCGGTGACTACCGGGCTTGCCATTGTTTTTACTCAGCAAGGTATTTTGGGGCTTGAGAACGCGGTACCCATTATAATGGGGGCGAATATTGGTACCACAGCAACTGCTATGATCTCGGTGTTTGGTATGGATATCGCAGCTAAGAAAGCAGCGCTGAGCCACCTGTTGTTTAATGTGGGTGGGGTGCTTTTGTTTTTGCCCTTCATTTTATTGTTTGGTGATAAGTTAAGTGAAATTACGCTTGATCCCGCTGTCGCACTGGCAAACATCCACTTTATTTTTAATGTGGTTGCTAGTTTAGTTTTTATTGTTTTTGTTAACCCTTTTACGCGCTTTGTTGATTTTCTGCTTGGTGAAGGAAAAATGGACTTTGAGCGCCTTGAATTGCCGACTTACCAAGAAGATGAAGAGTTTCAGCACGTCGTCGATAAGTTAGAATCAGGTAACCAACAACTGCTTAACTTCTTAAAGGAAAACTACAATCAGGTCACGCTGAGCTTAGAGACCAACTACAAAGGTATTCAAGATACTGCACAAAAACGCTTGGAATATGTCAGTTTTGTTGAGAAGGAATACATCACTTATTTCACAACCATTGTTAGTAAAATCAATGATGAAGAGCAGTCACGAGAGTTAATGTTGCAAATTAATCGCTTTGATTATTTGTTCCAAATTCATGATTCCATCATTGATCTGTTTGAAAGTAAGCGGATTATGAATGAACAATTTATTGAATTAGAAAGCGATATTTTGATTATGATTCGCGAGCTTTCAAGTGATACGCTAACCCTGTTTACTCATACAAGCGAGAATTTAGAACAACCTAAAAATGACGAAATAGATAAAGCGGCTAGGTTATTGCAACTGCATCTGAATCAGGCGCAGCGAAAATTATTAATGCTACTTGCTGATACCAACAGAAAGGATGCCGGTACGCTGACAAATTTCGTAACCTATTCACAGCGGCTAAAAGATAAGCTGTTGAACTTACGTAAAATGTATTCTCGCAAAAATGCCGAGTTGTAGAAGGCGTTTTAAACCCGAATAAAAAAGGAGCTTGTAGGTTGGGTAGAGCGAAGCGAAACCCAACAGGTTAGCGAGTTATAAGGGGAAAGAATAAAGGAGTTATCAGCTTTCAGCCATAAGTTTTAAGTTAGATTGTGCCTTTACATCGCTAAAGCTAAACTCGCTACCGTAGGCGTGAAATTTATTTCGTGCGAGTAGGTTTGAGTAAAGTTAAAAAGCAAGACCTGAACCCACTTCTTTAGGCAAACATTTTAAATCTCTTAGGCGGGCGTCATGTGCTGAGGATTTATCGTATCTAGTTTAGTGAGCCAATCGATAAAATAAAACTGAGCTTTTGAGCAAACCATCAAATTATTAGATACCTCTACAATGACAATACCCGCGCAGGCCATACGGTTTGGCTTGGTAAGATATTGAACTTTAATGAGGTCAGCATGCAACAAACAGTATTAGTAACCGGTGGCACTGGATTTGTCGCTACTCAAGCGATATTACAATTATTGCAGCAGGGCTATCGGGTAAACACCACAGTGCGCAATTTGGGTAGTCAAAACCAATTGTTTGAGACGCTGCAACATGCAGGTATTCTAGAAATCCAAGATAACTTACATCTCATAGAAGCTGACTTGCTAGATGACAACAATTGGCTAAGTGCAATGCAAGATTGTGATTATGTGCTGCATGTTGCCTCACCGTTGCCCATGGGCGAGCCAAATACAGAAGATGATGTTATTAAACCTGCGGTTGAGGGCACGCTCAGAGTTTTAACATTCGCCAAACAGGCTGGTATTAAACGTGTGGTGATGACATCCAATTTTGGTGCAGTGGGCTACAGCCACACCGACACTAGACAAGTAATTACAGAGCAAAGCTGGACCAACCCCAAGCAGAAGGGCTTGTCTGCGTATAATAAATCCAAAGTTTTGGCAGAGCGGGCTGCATGGGATTATATTCATAACGAGGGGAAAGGGTTAGAGTTGACCGTAATTAACCCAATGGGAATTTTTGGTCCTTTGATTAATCAACGTCTGTCTGCTGGACATACAATACTTCGCCAACTGATGAGCGGCGAAATGCAGAGGTTGCCAGATATTATCATGGGCATAGTGGATGTGCGTGATGTAGCGGATTTACATATACGAGCCATGTTGTCACCGCAGGCGGCAGGGGAACGTTTTCTGGCACTGGCTGGGGGGAGTATGTCGTTGATGGATATTGCACATTATTTGAAAAAAGCCATGCCGCAACATAGTACTAATATTTCAACCAAAGCATTGCCTACCTGTTTATTAAAGATCGCGGCACTATTCAATCCTAAAGCACGTGCGATTAAACCTTTGGTAGGGGTTTGTCGACAGACGTCTAATAAAAAGGCCCTTACCATGTTGGGTTGGCAGCCGCGCTCAAACGAACAGGCCGTGTTGGCCGCTGCTCAGTCGTTGGTTCACTACAAGTTACTTTAACATGATGAAACTGAATGAAATTAAGTCTTGTTATTTGGGGCCAGAAATTTCCCCAGAGCAGTTTGTGCCTGAGCATATGTTTATTTTCTTAGCGCAGGGTGTACTCACGGGTTTTGATGGTAAAAATCGCCATCAATTACACGCTGGGCAGTGTTGTGTCGTGCGTAAAAATCATCTGATACGTTACAATAAACAACCTATTAACGGGCATTTTGAAAAAGTGGTCGTAATTTTTGAGCAGTCTTTTTTGCAAGGCTTTGCAGATAAGTATCCAATTAATTTAGAGCACGTTGTGCCGCAGCAGGCTTATGTGGAAGTTCAACTTAGTTCGTTGTTGCAGAATTTTATTCATTCTTTAGCCCCTTACTATCAAGGCGCGGGAAATATCAACCAGCGTTTTGCAGAGTTAAAACGTGAAGAGTTACTACTGATTTTACTGCAACAGCAGCCGGATTTAGGCCGTATTTTGTTTGATTTCAGGCAACCCGGTAAGCTCGATCTGAAAGCCTTCATGCAGCAGAATTATAAGTTTAACGTTACACTTGAACGTTTTGCCTATCTTAGCGGACGGAGCTTAGCTGCCTTTAAACGCGATTTTAAGGAAATATTTCAGCTCTCACCAGCGGCTTGGTTAACGTCTAAACGACTAGATGAAGCGCATTTTTTGATTGAGCAAAAACAGCAGAAACCTTCAGATATTTATCTGGAACTCGGTTTTGAAAACCTGTCACATTTTTCCTTTTCATTCAAAAAGCGCTTTGGATATAACCCAAGCCAACTGAAGAATGAAAAGAGTGTTAGATTAACTGATAGGGATTAATGCAAACTCGCAATTCTAGGATTTTAAAGTAAGTTAACTTATATATTAACGATAAAGCCTCTGTTTCTTTTAACACATAATGCATGGCTAAAGCAGAGAATGGAAACACTTTATAAGTATTCTAATATCATCACACAACTGAATACTTCAGAGGTTTTATTCCGAAATTCACCTAATACAGCCGATGACCTAAAACGTTTTTGTCTAGTAATGAGTTATAAATAATCGAGAAGTCTGAAATTAGTTTTAACTTAATTCAAATACAAAAAGCCGTTGCTGCAATGCAACGGCTTTTTTGTTGGCGAATATATGGAGCTGTTATCTTTCTGTTATCAAGTTCATACAAACACAATTTAGGTTAAATATTCACTAAATATAGATGGCGGAGCGATGGCTCGCCTTTTCGAAGAAAGTATCTGCCATACAGATAAGAGAAACCCTGCGTGATACACGATTAATTGCGTTCTTACTTCACTTTTAATATTCGTAACTTCAGACTTTTTGATGATTATTCTGACACTCCAAGCCACTTCGACGCTGTTCTTTTGTTAGGCCCTTGAGTAAATATGCTACCAGCTTTTAAATCTTCAGCTGAGCTTATTAATATCCTAAATATCGAAATAGTTTGTTAGCAGTAATATCTTCAATAACAACAATAATTCAGAGGCAAAATATTTGGGGTTTGAAAATGATACATGGATATTATTCAGTTTTTTTACTAATGGCTTCGATGCACAAAGCTATATAAAAATGCGATTTAAAAACCAATTACATCACCTTTAACTTTGTTTAAAAAACACTCGCAAAAAATGAAAAAAAGTATCTATACTAGAAACTGTATCGAGCTCAGATATTTCAAGGAGAAAGGAATGAATCGTTTAAGTCGAGTGGGAGCTATTATTTCAGTATTACTGCTTTCGGGACTACCACAAGCATATGCTAGCGAAATAGATAGAACAGTGATACCTATAAGTAATGGGAAGTTTGAAGGAAAAATAGGCAAAACATTTGAAACTTCAAAACAGGATTATCCGCAGCCAATTCAGGCACCAAAAGGCGCACCTAATGTCGTAGTGATTTTACTTGACGACTTTGGCTTCGGGCACCCCAGCACCTTTGGGGGGCCAATACCGACCCCTTCAATCGATGAATTAGCTAATCAAGGTTTAAAGTTCAATCGTTTTCACACTACCGCGATTTGCTCACCAACTCGTGCCGCTTTACTGACAGGTAGAAACCATCATCAGGTTGCTTCAGGCACGATTACCGAGCTTTCAACAGGTTACCCGGGTTATCACAGTGTTTGGCCCGATGAAACAGCGACCGTTGCTGAGATATTAAAAAGTAATGGCTACAACACGGCTGCATGGGGTAAATGGCACAATACTCCTGATTGGGAGACAAGCCCTATAGGACCATTTGATCATTGGCCTACAGGACTTGGGTTTGAGTATTTTTATGGTTTTCAAGGCGGTGAAACAAGTCAATGGGAGCCTCAATTATTTAGAAATACCACCCCTGTTGAGCCACCTAAAAAACCGGAAGAAGGGTATCACTTAACGGAAGATCTTGTTGATGATGCTATAAACTGGATAGGCCAACAAGAGTCTATCGATAGTGATAAACCATTCTTTATGTACTTTGCAACGGGTGCAACACACGCTCCTTTGCATGCGCCGCAGGAGTGGAATGATAAATTTAAAGGTAAGTTTGATCAGGGCTGGGATAAAGTCCGTGAAGAGACACTTGCACGACAAAAATCGCTTGGCGTAGTACCACAGAATACCAAGCTGACAAAACGACCTAAAGAAATAAAGTCGTGGGATTCTCTGTCTGCCAACGAGAAGAAACTATTCAGTCGACACCAAGAAGTATTTGCGGGTTTTGCTGCACATACCGACTATCACGTAGGCCGGTTGCTTGATGCTATCTCACAATTACCCGATGCAGATAATACCATGATTATATTTATTGCTGGTGATAATGGCCCAAGTGCTGAAGGTAGTGCTACTGGTACGCTTAACAATATGATGACTCAGAATGGTATTGCTGACACTGTTGAAGGGCAGCTTGAAAAAATCGATGAACTCGGTGGGCCTCTTCACGAAAATCACTTTCCGGTTGGTTGGGCGTGGGCTGGCTCTTCACCATTCCAATGGATGAAACGAGTACCTTCACACTTCGGTGGTACGCGAAATGGGCTTGTTATTTCATGGCCTAACTATATTAAAGAGCATGGTGGCTTACGATCGCAATTTCATCATGTAATTGATATCGTGCCAACGATTTTAGATGCAGCACATATACCTGAGCCAAAAATAGTGAATGGAGTAGAGCAGACTCCAATAGCCGGTGTAAGTATGTTGTATTCACTAAATGATAAAAATGCTGAAGGTAAGCGTAAGACTCAGTACTTTGAGACTGGTGGTCACCGTGCAATTTATAATGACGGTTGGGTTGCTGCCTCTTTCCACGGTGTGCCGTGGGACTTAAGTGGCTCAGCTGGCTTTGGTAACGATAAGTGGGAGCTTTATAATATTGAAGAAGACTTTTCTGAGGCGGTAGATTTATCGAATAAATACCCAGATAAACTTAATAAGTTAATCTCTATTTTCGATCAAGAAGCAGAAAAATATAACGTCTATCCACTTGATGATCGTTTTGTTGAGCGAGCATCGAACCCTGAACGTCCAAGTGTGACCAAAGGGAAATCAAAATTCACTTATCTACCAGGTACTAGTCGCGTGCCAGAGGGTAGTGCACCTCCTGTATATGGTCGCTCTCACACAATTACTGCAACGTTTAATATGCCTAAAGATGGTGCAGAGGGTGTATTAGTAGCTGTAGGCGGTGGTAGTGCTGGTTATAGTCTATACATTGAAGATAATAAACCTGTCTATGTAATGAATTTCTTCAACGAGGATCACTATTACTTAAAATCTAAGGAGCCATTACCTGCGGGTGAGGTCACTTTGACACTTGATTATATTCAACAAGGTGAAGCTCCGAATGGTGGACAAGCGACTCTTTTAGTTAACGGTAAGAAGATTGCTACCGGTAAGATAGATAAAGTACCACCTGTTCGTTACTCAGCGACAGAAACACTTGATATCGGAAAAGATCTCGGTTCCACTGTTTCACGAAGCTACTATGATAAAGCTCCTTTTGCTTTTACTGGTCAGCTTCACAAAGTGGAGTATGTACTGAAGTAGTTGTTCAACTTGCAAGCCCACATTAGTGGGCTTTGCTTTCCATTAGGATACTAACTTTCAAGCTCCCTACTTTTTAATAAGCAATTAACCTTTGTAACCTTTGTGGGTACAATCGTCAAATAACCTGTATTATGTATATTCTTTGATTTTAGATGGTGAGAGCTCTTACTTAACCATCTGATTTTGGTGTTGAAAATTGAAGGTGAAATAATGTTAAAAGGGAACTTTGTGGCTATTAAAATGGTTTTTGCGTGTTTGCTTGTGTTAAATCTTGGGGTTGCTGGTGCTTCGGCTAATGACGATACACCAATAGAGACTGTGGTTGCTGATGCTAATTTCTTAGCGTGTTTACAAGAAAGTGGCTATAAAACGGTGGGTGAGGTGACAAAAATACATTGCAGAGATCGCGGTATTACCTCAGCCAAAGGGCTTGAGTATTTTAGTAACTTAATAAAACTCGACCTCAGCAATGAAGGGGATAGCTTCATCGTTGGTGAAATTGGTGGCATTACAAGCAGACCAACCGATAAGAAAATGCCAAACCAACTGACCGAAATCGACATAAGCCACAATAGCCAGCTTTTCCTTGTTGATTTAAGTCAGAATAGCCTTACGAGTATTGATGTAAATAACAACGAAGAGTTAATGACTTTAATGCTGAGTGGCAATAAGCTTTCAAAGCTTGATGTAAGCACTAACAGTAAACTTACATGGCTTGATCTTAATGATAATAAGCTGACTGGCGAATTGACGCTTGTTAATTCTGAACTGTATCAACTTAATCTGTCGGGCAATAAGCTCACAAAAGTAAATATACCGAGTGGTATTCGCAACCTTGAGCTTGCAAATAACCAGTTAAAAAACCTAGATTTAAGCAAGTTCAAGATGCTTAGCGAACTAAACCTAGATGCCAACCAGCTTAGCTCTTTAGACATAAGCCATAATAAAAAGTTAACTGCACTTTACGCCAGTAATAACCACTTAAGCACTATCGATTTAACAGCAAACCCCATGCTTCAAGTGCTCTTTTTGTCGAATAACAAACTAAAAAATATTGATTTACGTGAACATGAAAATTTAGTTGATATCAGCCTTTTTAATAATCCACTACAAAAGGTAGATGTTAGCAAAAGCTATAATTTAGAGCTGTTAGAACTCGACAGCCGTGTTGAGTGCATAGGCATTGGTTGTGCAACAAGGTTTGAAGGGTATTAATACCAGCGTGTAGGGTAGAGCGCAGCGAAACTCGATAAGTTAGCGAGGGGAAAGGAGAAAGGAGCTATCAGCCGTCAGCTATCAGATTAAAACAAAAGAGCTTTAAGCCATAAGGTTTAGGTTAGATTGTAGCTGCATATAGTTAAAGCGAAATGCTCACCCGTAGGCGTGAAATTTATTTCGCGCTAAGAAGTTAGAGTAAAGTCAAATAGAAAGACCTGGCCCCATCTGTTTGTTAATATTTGCTGGTTGCTTAAAAAATTATGAAAAGGGAATAAATATGTTCTGCTGTAAAACACTCATCAAATTATTAATGAGTGTGTCTATTATTTTTGGTTCATCTTGTTATGCAAAGCAAGATGTTTATTTTGGTACAGGCTCAGTATCTGGTGATGGTATTTATCATTCGGTTTTAGATAAAAAAACAGGAAAGTTATCTGAGCCAGTTCTTGTTGCAAAAATCAAAGAGCCGAGCTTCTTAGCCAATCACCCAACTCTGAATGTATTATATGCAGCAGCGACAATAGACAAAACGCCTGTAGTAGCTGCATATAGCAAGCTAACTAACGGAAAACTTGCTTTGCTTAATCATGTTGAAATTGGTGACGGTAGTGGGGCACACATCGCTGTTCACCCTTCTGGGCGCTTTTTATTAACAGCTCAGTATGGCGGCGGATCTGTGGCGGTATTTGCACTTGCTGCTGACGGTAAAGTTATCAAACGTAGTCAGTTAATAGAGCATACTGGTGGCTCAAAAGTCGTTAAAGATCGCCAAAATAGCCCTCACCCTCATTGGGTTGGTTTTTCACCTGATGCAAAATTTGCCTTTGTTCCAGACTTAGGGTTGGATGCTGTAATGATCTATCGTGTAGCAGACAATGCAGCTGAATTAATCGGGCATGGACAAGCGGATACAATAGCAGGAGGCGGTCCAAGGCATATGCGTTTTTCTAAAAATGGCCAGTTCATTTATTTATTAAACGAGTTGGATTTAAGCATTTCTACCTTTACGTATGATGCACAAACTGGTCAAACTAAACGAGAGTTTGTAGTGCCTACGTTAGGCAAAGCAATTAAAGAGCAGGAAGACTTTAATTCAGCTTCAGAAATTCTGGTACATCCAACAGGTAAATATGTGTATTCAGCTAATCGCGGTCATGATTCTGTGAGTGTATTTGCAAGCGATGAGTCAACTGGCTCTTTAAGACTACTTGAAACAGAACATGTTCGTGGTGCGTTTCCTCGTAATATTAATATGGACCCTGAAGGAAAGTGGTTATTAGCGGCAGGTCAGCATTCTAATACTGTGGCTGTATTTAAGATTGATCAAACAACAGGGTTACTTCAGTATAGAACCAACAGTACAGTAAATGTTCCTGAACCTACTTGCATCTTGTTTAATTAAAACATAAAGGGGTTTGGTGTTTCTTTTACCTAACCCCTTTATCAACCCAGAACTGACAATATGCTGTTAGCAGCTATTGAATCAAACTCACTTGTTTAACATAGGTGTCAGTTTGCAAACCAAAGTGGCCTAGTACGTAAGTGTAGGTGGCATTTTCATTCCATAAACGGCTGCTGTGAATACCATACACATAGCAAGTGCCTGTTGAGCAGACAATTTGATCAGAGTAGCTTTTTATTGAATACACTTTGTCGCCTAATGCTTCACCATAAATACTGTTTAATAACGGGCTACCAACCGATAAGCCATAGTAGCCACAAGTGTTATTCCACACGTTGTATGGGTAAACACCACAACTTAATAGGCCCCGTGCGGCACCTGCAACACCTACAAAGGTATCAACATCTGATGCCATTGCTAACTTATAAATTTGCTGCGCTGCGAGTGTTACACCCATTGAATGGCCGATAATATCAATCTTACCTGTGCAAGATTGGTTGATCGCAGTAAGAATGGCGTTACGCACTGGTGTTTCTTCACTGCCATTATGATCGTTGCAGCTCGCGCAAGATTTAGATCCCCAATCTGGGGTGAAAATTTCACTGTCGGCGTAACCTTTTCGTTTTAATTCATTAATTGTGTTACTCCAACTAGAAGGGGAGGCGGTATTTCCATGTACAAGTACAACATTATCTCTGCATGCTGCAAGAGCCGTTGTGCTCATACCTGCGCATAGCGTAATCATCGTCAATAGGCGTCTCATTGTGTATTCTCCTGTTTAACATTTAATTTACAATGTATGAAGTTTAAACAGGGCAGGATATAGTACTTTCGTGCAGCGGCACTATTTAGCATTGTGCAATGTATGAGTTTATATTTTACTAGCACTGTAGGCGTGAAATTTATTTCGCGCGATGAACAAAAGAGCTATCAGCTTTCAGCCGTTAGCTATCAGATTGAAAGTTAGCAAGTTAGAGAAAGTAGAGAGTAAAGCAACTCGAGTCTTGTCCTCACTTTTTTCTCCTAAAATCTAATAATTTGTACTTAAAAAACGCCCAAAAGTTAAATTATTGTAAATGTTTTCTTGCTTTCGTACCTGTTTGGTCTATGTTTTTGGTCGGAGGTCACTCCTCCAACCTGATAGATAAGATTACAATCAACAGGAACACACATGAAAATAAAAACACTCTCACTAGTGCCAGCTTTAATGTTGGCTGCGGGTATCAGCCACAATGTTTTTGCTGCGCAAGGAGTCGCATTCGTGCACGGTACAGGCCAGCAAAGCGATGCGTATAATGACTATTGGACAGGCAGCTTTGTTGACACAGTTCGCCAAGGTTTGCCCAATAGTAGTAATTACACGGTCATTAATTGTGACTTTGATCAGTACATGTGGGCAGATGCTGCATCTGGCTGTTTAGCTGGGCAGCTCACTACATTTATCAATAATAAAAACATCACTGATTTAACCCTGATCACCCATTCTAATGGCGGTAATGTGGTGCGTTGGATTTTATCTAATCCAACATGGGATAGCCGTTATCCAAATATTATTAGCAAAGTAACGCGTACTATTGCACTGGCACCTTCAAGTGGTGGCACGCCTTTGGCTGATGCGGTTATTGCAGGTAATTCGTTCGAGCAAAGCTTAGGTTGGCTTTTGGGCTACGGCAGCGATGCAGTAAAACAACAGCAAGTATCTTGGATGGCGTCGTATAACGCACAATGGCTGAATGGCACTCCAAACCGCCCAAGTTTACCGTCTCGATTCGAAACTGTAGTGGGCAGTGATGTTGAATCAGCTGTATGGGATAGCGACAGCTATTGCGGTGGTTACCAAAACCAAGTGGGTCTTGAAGTAACACAAAACTGGTTAGACAGCTGCTCAGATGGCTTTTTAAATTGCAGTTCTCAGTCGTTAGCTGGGGTAGTGTGGTTTACCGATAAATCACGGACCCAAGGCAGTGAGCCTTTGAGTCATCAGCAAAGTCGACGCAACTGCTTTGGCTTGCCAAACATGCTTAAAAATCGAATTTAGGAGCTAGCTATGATTAATAAGTTAACCACACTTACAGCTGCAATCATGCTTGTAAGCACAGCAGCACAAGCAAATGATCAAACGGTTTATCAGTTTCCTCAAGTTCAACCTGCGTTAGGCGCTCAGCTGCAAACACTTGAAAAAGACAGCGTTGAGTATTGGCAGAAGGTTTCGGGCAAGGAACTTAAGCGAGGTGTGCCAGTATTTGTAAACCAAGCTGATAACTTTATTCGTATCGCGCCAAAAGCACGTTTTGATAATGGTGAAGTATTTAAGCCTCATGGCTTACAGCTTGATAAGCTGTCGGTACGTGATGACAACTTTAGACAAATGCCAATGCAAACAATGGTTGCACAAGAGCAAATGGAAAATGCTGGGTTTAACGATGGTAGTGTTGGGTTAAAGCTCGGTCAGGTCAATGGCAAGGCAATGTTAAGAACAAGCCAAGCACTTAACGACAACGACACCTACTTGCTGCATGTGATTGAAAAGGGCTCGAGTAATGCTTTGCATGCTAAATCGCAGTTTAGAGTAAAAGATCATCAACAACGTGTCGCTATGCAGCTCAGTATGGGCAAAAAACGCTTTAAAGATAGCGATGTGCAGTTAACACTTTCAAGTCCAGATGGCGAAAAGCTTGATGTGCGTTACGAAAATGGTGAAGCCGTATTTAATTACCCACTTGAAACCTTAGGTGCAGTAAATGGTTACTATGAGCTTGAGGCTAGTGTAAATACTAAAGTGAATGGTCAAACTGTTAAACGATCTATAAAAATGCCATTTGTACACAGCATGCAAACCATCAGTATGGATAAAGCTAAAGTGACAGCGCTAGGCAACAATAAATATCAAGCCAAGGTGCCAGTGCAAGTGACCGAATCAGGCCGCTTTGCTATTCGTGCAACCTTAACTGGTAAAGGTGATAAAGGTGAACGCATTAAACTAGCAACGGTCGAAGTTGCAAAACAGATTGATAGTTATGGCAGTTTCACGATGCCTTTCGCGGTCACTAAAGCAGCCAAAGCCCCGTTCGAGCTGGTGGATATTGAGCTTACCGACCAAACGCGAATGTTAAAGTTTGCAGGGGAATAAAGGGGAGTTCTTATCGTATGTTGGGTGGAGCGAAGCGAAACCCAACAAGTTTGCGAGCTGCTAGGGGAAGGAGCTATCAGCTTTCAGCCGTCAGCTATCAGACGAAAAAGTTTGCGAGATGCGAGTTTAGGCGTTTTAACGCCGAACTCTGTGGTTCAATTTATTTTTAGCACAAAGAGAAGACAGTGAGAAGTGAATGAGTAACCCAACAAATCCATCAATTTTTTAATAATTCCTCTTAAGCGCAGCGTCTCTTATCCTCTTTGTGATTATTATTTTCAAACCCTGTTTTTCTCTATGTAGCGCGAAGCGCCTCGGTGTACTCTGTGGTTCAATATTTTTTGCACAAAGAAAAGAGAGTGAGAAGTGAATGAGTAACCCAGAAAACCATCAAATTTGTTTTTAATAATACCTCTTAAGCGCAGCGTCTCTTATCCTCTTTGTGAAAATTATTTCTCTTTAGTTCATTTGCTTTGGGAAGTTAAAAATATGCTCAGTTTGAATTTGAACACAAACAAATATCTGTTTAGTTGGTTGTTTTTGTGTTTATTATAGAAATTAAACAACAATAAAGTTTGAGCTAATAAGCTCACCAAGGATGGTTATGCCAGATATGTATTTTGGAATGATCGCCAATCTAGGCGTTGTTCTATTACTCGTTTTAATTTTAAAAACACTCAATAAAGTTACAATAAACCTAACTTGGTTTCTTGGAACTCTTTTTATTCTATTTTGCTATTTCTTGGCCTTATTCAAAGGTAAAGAACTCATCTCACTGGATTTAGTCTTTTCAGATCTTAAATGGAATTGGTCAGGGAAAATAGTCGCTATTACTGTTTGGGCCTTAGTTTTAGCTTCATTAGCCGCTTTTAAAAGTGACTTTAAAATCAAGGAGGCAGGTTTTACTTTTAGTCAGAATGAAGGCTCTATAAAGCCAGCAATGCTTGTTTTAAGTTTGTTTATAGCATTGCAAGTTATTGTAACGCTTAGCCTAGGCGATGGACCAAATTACGACTTTGAAACATTACTCTATCAAGCTCTTATCCCAGGACTCGATGAAGAGCCAATGTTTAGAGGTGTTTTACTATTTTGTTTTTCATTGGCTGTTGTTTCATCGCGAATTAATTTCTTTGGCTCGCAAATAAACATTGCAGGCTTACTTTTAGTTTTATTATTTGGTCTAGTTCATGGTGTTATGTATATCGATGGTGAGTGGCATTTGTCTGCATTCAGAATCGTATTAACTGGGAGTTATGGATTTATTTTGCTGTGGTTAAGGGAGCGTACTGGCAGTCTTGTTTTTCCAATTGTAGCGCACAATATGGTGAACTTTGTTGGGCAGTTAGTTTAGTGCTTGAACGTAAAGGAAATGTACCTTCAAGTAGATAGGTTGGCTTAATGGAAAAGTAATGGCAGAATTGTGTTTTAAAAATGGAAACTTAAATAATGGATTATAATCAGCCACTTTCGAAGCACTCCCTTGATTTAAACCTGAGCGACCGAGTTTGGTTTAGGTTTTCAACTTTCTATAAAAAGCCCGTTTTGCAGGCTGATTCTAATACAAAACTTATGTCGATACCGGGCTTAGCTGTGTTGTCGGGTGGCGCTGAGTTTTTGTTTTTCTTTATGACTATCGCTATTGCTGTAATGAGCCTAGTGTTACAAGAAATGATGCAGCCGATATCCGCTTTTGTAACTAGTGTGAGTTGTTACCTTTGTGTATTTATTACCAAGCGAATCATGATTTATAACAAGTTTGGCTTTGGTCGTAAGTGGGTTATGAGCATATCAAAAGACTCACTCGAAATAGATAGGCAAGCAGTAAAGGGAAAAGCTTCAAAAATTTTGCATATCACTAAAGACGATATCAAAGAAATCGTTTTTAATTATACTTTTCATGGCAGAAGTGGCCGTATTGTGGACGATAAAACGGCCAATTTACACGCTTGTGAAATTCATCAAAAAGATGGCAAGGTTGTTACACTAGATAATATGCGAGTGGGTCTTTTTGATGTGTTATATCTTTTAAAATTCTATCAATACCCGCTGTTCTTTAAAGGCACGACTGCAGGTGGTGCTGGTAATATTGTGATTTTGATTATGCGGCTAATTTCTCTTTCTGCGATCATTTCGGCTCTTGTAATGTTGGCTTTTAATTTAAAGTCATAAAGGTGAGCTATTTATAAAGTTATCAGACTTAAAGTACTTAAGTTAGCGAGTTGTAAGGGGAAAGATACGAGTTTAGAGGGACAAGATGCGAGGTGTAGGAGGCGCTTTAACGCCGAACAAAAATGGAGATATTAGATATCAGTCGTAAGAAGTCAGATTAAAACAAAAGAGCTTTAAGCTTTTAGTTGATTGTGCCTGCATATCGCTATGGTTAAACACGTTACTGTAGGCCTGAAATTTATTTAGCGCGATGATCTATTTAAAACGCTCAATGCCAGAAAACACCTACAAACCATTGCTACGCAAGATAAAGTTGCGGCACAATTTGTTTACTTGCAACTCGATCTCTAGACCCTTTTACAAGTATTCTTTTACAATACATAAAATGACTTAATTCAGAGAATGCGTTGAACTACTTGGCTCACCTTTATTTAGCACAACCGACGGCTGATTCACACTTTGGTAATCTGCTGGGTGATTTTGGTGGACGTCGATATTCAGAGCAGTTATCCGATGCGGTTAAAAATGGCCTTGAAAATCATTATTTGGTTGATAGGTTTACCGACTCACATCCACTTGTAAAAGAGGCTAAGCAGTATTTTTCGCCAGCGCGTAAACGCTTTGCCAGTGTTGCAATTGATGTGGCGTTCGATCACTTTCTTATTCAGCATTGGCAGCGGTTTAATAACCTACCATTGGCTGATTTCAAACAGCACAGTTATGGCCTTTTAAATGCGCGCCAAGCCATGATGCCTTCACGCATGCAGCAAGTTGTTACCAGTATTACAAACAATGATTGGTTTAAAGAATATGAAACGCTCGATGGGGTTAGCCTTGCCCTTGATAACATCGCCAGACGTATTCGTTTTACCAACAACTTTGCAGGAGCCGCTGAAGATATTGCCCGCCATTATCAACAGTTAGACGCTGTGTTTTTAGCGTTTTTCCCCGAGCTGATTGAGCATGTTAAGCAAGCAGGGGTGGAAAAGCAGCTTTAAGCTATTAGCTTTCAGACTCAAAACCCAACAGATGAGCTGAAATGCTCACCCGTAGGCGTGAAATTTATTTCGCGTGTATTGAATACTGTTTTTCTCTGTGCAGCGCGAAGCGCCTCGGTGTACTCTGTGGTTCAATATTTTTTGCACAAAGAGAAGAGAGTGAGAAGTGAATGAGTAACCCACCAAAACCATCAAATTTGTTGTTAATAATACCTCTTAAGCTTAGCGTCTCTTTTCCTCTTTGTGATAATTACTCCCACAATGCTTTATAAACCGATTTGCCTCTTACCTTAAAATATGAAATGGCTGATATCTTGGCTGCTTGTTGCGGTTATATAGTCGATTAGTGATAGCTAAGTAAATTCTAAGGCGCTTACGAGCTCGTTTTTTAACTGAGCTGAACTACCCTTTGTAAAGCAAGTAAGCCTTAAATTAATACTTACCTCAATCGCTGTACTTTGAACATAGCAATGTAATGTAGCAACCGTGAGGGAACAATAATGAGCAAACCTATAATTGCAGCCGTTTCGCCGAAAAAAGTCACCTTAGAACAGGGGCAAGAGTATTACTTTTGTGCCTGTGGGCGTTCTAAAAACCAGCCATTTTGTGACGGCTCACATGCCGGAACCGATTTCAAACCCAAAGCATTTACAGCAGAAGAGTCGGGCGATGCCTATTTATGCCAATGTAAGCACACTGCCAATGCGCCATTTTGTGATGGTAGTCACAAACAATTTGATCAAAGCCTAGTTGGTCAAGAAGGGCCGGGCGTGCAAATTCAAGCCTCTGATTCGCCAGTTGCTACAGCAACTAAAGAGGAACCTACCGTTGAGCTTATTCATCAATTAGCTCGAGAAGGATTATCAAAGCTTGGTCATCATGGTCCTATGGTGTCGATGGGGGTGCCACGATATCAATTACCTAAATGGGATGACTTACAGTTGATGGTCGCACAAATGGCAACGCAACCTTTAATGGAAGATGTAGCTGTTAATACTGAGCTTGTGGTTGGCCCGCGAGCGAAAAAGCCATTAAAACTGGCTATTCCGCTGTTTGTTTCTGATATGAGTTTTGGTGCTTTATCAGAAGAAGCCAAAGTTTCCTTAGCGAAAGGAGCTGAACTTGCTGGTACGGGTATTTGCTCAGGTGAAGGCGGTATGCTTCCTGAAGAGCAGCAAGCCAATTCACGCTATTTTTATGAGTTAGCAAGTGCAGGCTTTGGTTATAGCGAAGATAAATTAAAAAATGTGCAAGCCTTTCATTTTAAAGGCGGGCAAGGGGCAAAAACAGGCACGGGGGGGCATTTACCGGGCAACAAAAATGTTGGCAAAATCTCTGAGGTTAGAGGAATTGAAGCGGGTACTTCGGCGATTTCACCACCAACATTTAAAGATTTACACAGTGCGGCCGATTTCAAAAAGTTTGCTGACAGAGTGCGCGAGGTAACGGGTGGTATTCCAATCGGATTTAAACTAAGTGCTAATCATATTGAGGAAGATATTCAATTTGCACTCGATGCAAGTGCCGATTACATCATTCTTGATGGTCGTGGTGGTGGCACGGGTGCAGCTCCTGAGATCTTTAGAGATCATATTAGCGTACCAACTATTCCTGCACTTGCCAGAGCAAGAAAGTACTTAGATGAACAAGGTGCAAGTGATGTTACTTTGATCATAACAGGCGGCTTACGCTTGCCGATTGATTTTGTAAAGGCGCTTGCCCTAGGTGCTGATGGGGTGGCGATTTCGAATAGTGCAATGCAAGCAATTGGCTGTGTTGCTGCGCGTATGTGTAATACCAATAACTGCCCAGCAGGGATTGCCACACAAAAGCAAGATTTACGTCAGCGCTTAAATATTGAAAAGTCAGCAAATCAATTGAAGAACTTTTTTGAAGCTTCAACTGAGTTAATGTCGGTTATGGCAAGGGCATGTGGTCATGACTCTTTAGCTAAGTTCAATGCTAATGATCTAGCAACATGGCACAAAGATATGGCGTTGTTATCTGGTGTTAAGTATGCAGGTGTTGGAATAAGTTAGCGAGTTTCGAGGGACAAGATGCGAGGTGTAGGAGGCGTTTTAACGCCGAAAAAAGTCAAAGGGGAGGGTATTCCAACCCAAAACCAACGCTATGATGTTAGCACCTAGCACCTAGCACCTAGCACCATCCCTACGCGATATAAAATCGCGGCTACACTCTTGCTAACTCATCCGATTTAATCGTCTGGGCCTTTTAGGGTAAATACTAAATGCCTGCGCATGTCTTTTAAAATCACACCTTTTTTCAGCATTGCGCCACTTAGGCGTTTTTGCCATTTTAATAGCTCTGGGGTCGCTGCATCGAGTGATTGCTGGTTTTCAAATTGAAAACATAAAAGCAATGAGCCTGGGAATAAGTGGTATTCCACATCAAACCAGCATTGCAACATGCCTTCAAGTTCTGCGCGACCTTGCTCTTCAAGGGCGTCGGCAACATTTAATACAAGGGCTTGCTGTTTTAATTGTACTTTAGAAAGCTTTTTCATTTAAAAACCAAAATCGAGTCGAAAAGTCGATTATAACTAAGCTTTGATTGCAGCAACAACTTTCTTGCTTCCAAACTAAAGGTTATTTCATTGAACGCCATGCAAAGGTCGAAGCGGCAACGACAATCGCAATAGAAATACCAAGGTAGAGGGTTTCTATTGTGCCGCCGAATTCAACGGCGTGTTCTAAAAACAGAATCACTAAAATGACGGATGTTACCTGCACTAAAGTAATTTTTAAGTCATGAAAATCTTCGATATGAAAGGCGGCCAAAAACTGGCTACTCTTTGTGGTTGCAGGCGAAATGAATAGCCGGTACAGGCTGATGGTAATAACTTGAAGAGTAATACCGATAAGTAATAAGTCGAGAATTTTTAAAAGCTCGACTATCATCTCTTTCCCTCCCTTAGCAGAGTCAGGCAATGATATAAGTGTCGTTTTAACAACATTAAAAACGATGTTAACACAGGTTATATAAACAAGTAATGACGAAATTGCTGTAGTGATAATCGCTATGATGACTAAAAACCGGCTATTTTGAAAAAGGCGCTCCATATCAGCTCACATATATAAATTTCTTTGTTATACGAAGCTTAGCTGGTTTTTCATTAAATACAGCACGTTCATTGGCTAAGGGGGCTTAACTTATTAGTTCTTTAAGTATTTACGAGCGAGCTCTGGTTATGTATAAGTTTAAGGAATAAAAAGGTTGCTTCTATTAAGCATTAATACAAAAGGGATTTTTATGGGCTCGATGGCTAAGCACTCACTAGAACTGGATTTAAATGATAAAAAATGGTTTCGATATGCAGCCTTTAAAGGAAAATCGTCACTAACCGAAGATTCATTAACAGAACTAGAATCTTTGCCAGGCTTAGCGACGTTATCAGGATGGAGCGAAGTGATTTTTGCGCTCATGGTATCTGCGATTTCGTTATCTAGTTTTTATTTAGAAGATGTTGTTAAACCATGGTTGGCTTTTTTAATTTGCCTTACAAGCTTTTTATTGGTGTTTATTACTAAGCGCGTCATGACTTACAAGAAGTATGGCTTTGGTTCTAAATGGGCAATGAGCATAAGCAAGGATGAGCTTAAAGTTGATAAGTTGACGTTTAAAAAGCACCAAAATCGTCCCATCACAATTGCTAAAAATGAAATCGCAGAGGTGTTATTTCACTATACGATGGATCTAAAACGCAAACGAAAGTTTGGCGAACCACGAGTTAGATTACCCACCTTGCAAGTGTGTGAAATTTACTTAAAAAATGGTGATACCCATGAAATTGACGGGATGCGGGTAGGGCTTTTTAACGTATTATATTTAATGGTTTTTCATGGCTACCCATTAAGCTTTAAAGGCACTTTTGCTGGTGGTGCAGGGAATGTCTTAATTTTGTTACTAAGGATGTTTGCTCTAACAGCGATTGCAAGTGCGCTTAGTATGCTTTTCATTAATTTAAAGCCATGTGCAGTTATAGCGTGTTCTTGAGTGAAATAGCGCCTATTAGAATTAATAGACGCAGCTGGTACGCTTGTATTAAGCAATAAAGTCGAGGGTTACAAGTAGCCGTTTTTCGCCAGCAGCAAGTGCAGGTGAGCGGTGCACAAGCCCTTTACCTTCGTTATCTTGCCAAGTTTCGCCTTTTAATAGGGCTACATCACCCTCATTAAGAGAGTGAATTTTAGTATTTGCTGTCATTAATCCTGATTCTTCATCGCTTAACCCTTGATGACCAGCGCCAAGTTTAGTGCGATGAAGTCCTGCATTTTGCAACCATTGGGAACCACTACCACAATATGTACTGACT
This sequence comes from Pseudoalteromonas apostichopi, assembly GCF_030297135.1. NCBI lineage: Bacteria > Pseudomonadati > Pseudomonadota > Gammaproteobacteria > Alteromonadales > Pseudoalteromonadaceae > Pseudoalteromonas > Pseudoalteromonas apostichopi. Next base: position 735,689 of record NZ_AP028065.1, on the reverse strand, counting down.
AACCGGCAAGGAACTCTGTCGACATGAAAACGTGGGCACATGGCACGTTCAAGTACTCTTAGGCGTAATCCGGTGCGCTTTAACTCAAATAAATAACAAAACATATCAACTAACTTTGCCAAATCAGCTTTTAACTCCTGCGCTGATGGAAGTTTTTCAAGAGCTTTATCAATGTCAGTTCGAATAGAATCCTCGTTGATCACAGCGTTTATACTGAGATCAGGATTGGCTGCAATACTCTCGGCTACCTCTTTTTGCAGCTGTTCAGCTAAGCTGCGCTGCCAAATTGCAATGTTATGCTCTGGTTTATAAATATGCGAAAACACCACAGGGCTTAACGCCGTTGCTACTGATGTTGGTAAGTTATCAGTATCATGTTCAAATGCGTAAACTGTCATTATGCTTCCTCCCAAACAGGAAATGGGTCGGGCAGGGTTTGCCAAAGCGCTTTGCCTGCTAATAGTTCATCGTCGCTGAGTAAGCAGTTATCGAGTGCGTGTGTGATCGCTGCTTGATTAAGGTTTTGGCCAATAAAAACCAGCTCTTGGCGCATATCACCAAAGGGTTCTTGCCATACTTGTTTAATTGAATTTAAGTATTCGATATCTGTTGGCCACTGATCTTTCGGTAAGGCTTTCCAAAAAATGCCGCCAAAACCATAGCGAGCAATGCCGCCTGCTTGATTCCATTGGCAGGCAAATTGCGGTCGAGAGGCTAACCAAAAATAGCCTTTGGAGCGAAGTAGTTTGCCTTCGGGTTGATTGTTATGAATAAAGTTATAAAACTTCTCAGGGTGAAAAGGGCGGCGGGCCTCGTAAGTAAAGCTGCTAATACCGTATTCTTCGGTTTCTGGGGTATGCTCGCCGCGCAGCTCTTTTAGCCAGCCAGGTGCTTGCTGAGCTTTTTCAAAGTTAAACAGGCCTGTGCCGAGAATTGCATTGATATCAACTTGGCCATTTTCAATGGCAATCAGCTCTGCAGAGGTATTTAATGAGCTTAAAATGGCTTTTAAACTCTCAAGTTCATCGGCGCTAATTAAGTCTGTTTTACTAATTAAAATGACATCGGCAAATTCAACTTGATCAATGAGTAAGTCGGCTACGCTTCGCTCATCTTCATCGCCTAAGTGCTCATTGGTTTCTTGTAAAAACTTGGCTTCGTTAAAGTCTTTTAAAAAGTTAACGGCATCAACGACCGTGACCATGGTATCAAGCCTAGCAACATCAGAAAGTGATACGCCATCTTCATCGGCAAAGGTAAATGTTTCGGCTACAGGAAGAGGTTCTGAAATACCGGTTGACTCAATAACCAAATAATCAAATTGGCCGGTTTTCGCTAAAGCGCGTACTTCAATGAGTAAGTCTTCACGCAGTGTGCAGCAGATGCAACCATTGCTCATTTCTACTAGTTTTTCTTCGCCGCGGCTAAGCGAAACATCGTTTTTAACAGTTGCTGCATCGATGTTTATTTCGCTCATATCATTGACGATTACAGCCACTTTTTTTTCTTCACGGTTATTCAAAATATGGCTGAGCACAGTGGTTTTACCTGCACCTAAAAAGCCAGAGAGCACGGTGACGGGAAGTTTGCTCATGGTAGTGACCCTTAATTAGATTAAACAAAATCGTTAAATGTTTTGTTATAATATATCAATAAAGGGGCGGTTAGGAATAGCTGTTATGTATTAATGCAAGATAAAGATTCACGGTAGTGAAGTGTAATACGCAATCGCATTGCTGTTTATTAGTGAAATCTGAGCTTTTATTGTGTGCTTGCCAAAGAAGACGAAGTTAATAAATGCCGAATGTTGAGTGTTTTTTATGGGGGGAAGGGTAAACCTAAAATAGGTGGTTCAGATTGTTTTAGCTAGAAAAAATTACACAAATTGTGTAATAAGTTTAATTACAAGTTATTTAATTTTGTTTTAACTTGTTGATATTGTTTATTTTAATTTTGGCTTTTTACTTGCTTATTAGTTTTCCTAAATTTACGTAATAACAATTTAACGAATTTAAAATAAAGGGAAACTTATGCCGGAGTCATTTAGATATTCAGGTCAAAAGGGGCATGGTGGTGAGCTACATCAACATGCAAATAATCAGTATTCAACAATGACTACAGCACAAGGTTGTCCTGTTAGTGATAATCAAAATTCATTGTCAGCAGGTAAGCGTGGTCCAACATTAATGGAGGACCATATTTTTCGTGAAAAAATGTTTCATTTCGATCATGAGCGTATTCCTGAGAGGGTGGTGCATGCTAGAGGTTATGGGGCACACGGTTACTTTGAAACTTACGAAACACTTGAAGAGCTGACATGCGCGGATATATTTCAACGAAAAGGCGAAAGAACACCTGTATTTACTCGGTTTTCAACGGTCGCTGGTAGTAAGGGCTCACCTGACTTAGCAAGGGATGTGCGCGGGTTTGCTGTTAAATTTTATACAAAAGAGGGAAACTGGGATTTAGTTGGTAATAACATTCCTGTGTTTTTTATCCAAGATGCGATGAAATTTCCAGACTTGATCCATAGCGCTAAAGCTGAGCCTGATCGTGGTTTTCCGCAAGCGCAAACGGCTCATGATAATTTTTGGGACTTTATTAGTTTATCGCCTGAATCTATGCACATGGTCATGTGGGCAATGTCTGATAGAGCTATTCCACGTTCATTACGCTTTATAGAAGGATTTGGCGTTCACACATTTAAGTTTATCAATAAAAATGGTGAGCAAAAGTACGTTAAATTCCATTGGAAACCTAAATCAGGCATGCAATCAGTGGTTTGGAATGAAGCTGTTAAAATTAATGGAGCAGATCCTGACTTTCACCGTCGCGATATGTGGGAATCAATTCAAAATGGCGATTACCCTGAGTGGGAACTTGGCGTACAGGTATTTGACCAAGCTTTTGCTGATGACTTTGAGTTTGATGTATTTGATGCAACAAAGCTTATCCCTGAAGAACAAGTACCCGTTAAGATCATTGGTCGAATGGTTTTAGATAGAGTGGTTGATAATTTTTTTGCAGAAACAGAACAAGTTGCTTTTTGCACACAGAACATAGTTCCCGGAATCGATTTTACGCCAGATCCACTATTACAAGGGCGTAACTTCTCATATTTAGATACGCAAACCAAGCGATTGGGAGGGCCAAATTTCACTCATATCCCTATTAATGCACCTAAATGCCCAATGCACCACTTTCATCAGGATGGTCACATGGCAATGCATAACCCCAAAGGAAGAGTAAATTATGAGCCAAACTCTTGGCAAAGTGATGAAAACAATCCAAGAGAATGTCCTGTTCATGGCTTTAAAAGTTCTGATGAAGAAACGCAAGGTAGCAAGCTAAGGTATCGATCAGAAACCTTCAGCGATCATTACAGCCAAGCTAGGCAGTTTTATATAAGTCAAACTAAGATAGAGCAATCACATATTCAGGACGCATTGATTTTTGAACTTTCAAAAGTGGAACATTTAGCTATTAGGGAGCGTGTGGTGTCTCATTTACTAAATATTGATAGCGAGTTAGCTAAATTAGTGGCCTCTGGTTTGGGCTTGCAAACAATCCCTGACCCTGCTGAAGCTGCACTAAAAACTCGCCAAGATTTACCTGTATCTGATGCACTGAGTATTCAAAAAAGTGCTTTAAATACTTTTGAGGGAAGGAAGCTCGGTATTCTCGTTAGTGATGGCTTTGACGATCAGCTATTTAATTCATTAGTTAGTGAACTAAACGAGCAAGGTGCGAACTTTGAAATCATTGCAGCCCAGATAGGTGGAGCGAAAAGTTCTACTGGTGTTCATCTTGGAGCTGAGCAAGTTATTAACGGCGGCCCTTCTGTTTTGTATGATGCAGTTGTTTTACTGACATCAGAGGAAGGTGCTAAAGAGTTAATTAAAATTCCAGAGGCGAGAGATTTCGTTTCAGATGCGTACTCACACAAAAAGTTTATTGGTTTTACTGAAAGCTCTATGGAGCTGTTAAAAGCTGTTGGCTTAAATGGAAACCAAGACGACGGCATAATTAACCTAGAAACGTGCAAGGCATGTGACTTTCTTCAGACACTAACACAACTTCGTTATTGGCAACGATAACTCATCTTTCAAGGCGGGGGCTACTCGCCTTGAGTAATGATTATTTATATAGTGAGAAGGTGCAGTGAAATTAATTTATGTTGATGATAATTTGCCCGGTATTACTCGAAAAAGTCACTCTAAATGTTGGCTTTACTACGACCCTACAGGTAAGCGGATTAATGATAAAAGTGAAATCGCCCGTTTAGATGCACTAGCATTCCCTCCTGCATACAAAGATGTTTGGTTTTGTCCTGAGGAAAATGGCCATATCTTAGCAACTGGTTACGATACAAAGGGAAGAAAACAATACCTTTATCATCCAGATTTTAGAGAGCAGCAGGAACTAAAAAAGTTCGAAGTGTGTGAGCTTTTCGGAAATAAATTACCTTTACTTAGAGCAAAGTTAGCTGAATATTTAGAAGGTAATACACTTGACTATCAAAGGACATTAGCCGCAGTTGTTAGATTGATGGATTTAGGCTCTTTGAGGATAGGATCTAAACGAAACGCGAAAGAAAATAATAGTTTTGGAGCGACAACCTTACGTCGCCGCCATGCGAAGATAACAGGGAAAAATATTCGCTTAGAATATAAAGCTAAATCTGGCAAAGTGAGAGAGGTTAACCTTACAGATCGTGTTTTGAGCACCATTATTAAAGAGTTGCAAGATTTACCCGGACAAAACCTGTTTCAATACAAAGAGGATGGTGAATGTATTCCCGTAACTTCACGTGAAGTTAATCAATTTATTCAGCATGTAATGGGAGAGGAGTTTAGTGCAAAACACTTTAGAACCTGGCGTGCAAGTGTTTTAGCATTCGAAGCTTTTTATAATGCAAAGAAAAAGCTCCCTTTGTGCGACATGCTAGAAACGGTATCGAGCCATTTGGGTAATACGCCAACGATAGCACGTAATTCTTATATTCACCCGGCGCTTATTGATTTATGTAAAAAGGATGAAAACAGCCAGGTTGCTTTAAGAAAGCAATTAAAACTGCCCCGTAAAACGAAGTATTTGAATAGATACGAGCGAGGACTGCTACTCTTTCTCAGCTAGTAGATTTGTCTATTGCTGGTAGTCAAGCAATGCCAATTCCTGATAACAACAATGACAGAATAAGTAAGACTATTTGGCAGTGTACTAATAAGTATGGCTGGCTTAACCTTTAGCTAATTAACTGCTTATTAAGGATTTATATGCGCTTAGCTACACGGTTGTTACCGCTTTTTATTACTTGTTTACCTTATACTTTATCGGCTAATGAAGTTTCAGCACCTGAGCTTCCTGAGGCTATACAAGAAATCTACCCTACAGTAATGAATCAACAAGTTTGGGTTGCAGGTGGTATCTCTACTGAACTGCCAGCATCAAAGGGTAAGATGACTGCAAAAGTTCATTTTTGGTCACCAGAATACTTAAGTTGGCAATCCGCTCCCAGTTTGCCCGAGGGGCGTCATCATACTTATTTAATTGCAGTAGAAAAAAGATTATTTGCCTTCGGAGGTTTCGTTAATGCGCAAGGCCAATGGACCAATAGCCGTGATGTGTTAATGCTAGATGAAGGCGCTAAAGCATGGCAAAAAGTGGCGAGCTTGCCTTTTGCATTAAGTGAAACCGTAGGCGCAGTGTTAAATGGAAAAGTACATTTAGCCGGCGGCCGCAGCCCAAGCAGTGAGAAAAATGGACAATGGCAGCATAGTTTAGATGTTAGAGCGCATCTAGTCTTTGATCCTAAAAGCTTTACATTTACAGAAGCGGCACCTTTACCTTCAGCGAGAAACAGTGCGGCAAGTGCACAAGTAAACGGCCGGTGGTTTGTGCTTGGTGGCAGGACAGTAGGTGGCGAGCCAATCACAGAAATGCTCGAATACTTACCAGATACAGACATTTGGCAGGCACATGCAGCATTACCCAAAGCGCGTGCCGGGCATGCAGCGGCAGTTATTGATAATGCTATCTATGTGTTTGGCGGTGAACATAGCAAAGGGGTTGACCGTGAGGTTTTTAAATATGATTTAACCAAGCAGCAATGGGGCAAAGCTTTCGAATGGCAAACGCCTCGTCATGGCTTAGGGGCCATCACGTTAAAAGGCCAAATTTGGCTTGTGGGTGGCGCCACAAAAGTGGGATTGTCTGAAACAAGCAAAGCAGTGAATAATGCACAGATGATGTTAGATAATTTGAAATAGATTTTTTAGAACATTTGAACCATTCAATAAAACAGAATGAGTTGTAAAATTTCACCCCATAAAATTAAATTTCATTTGTTAATAAATGTTAATTGTATTTTGTTTTTTTAGGAACAAATGTATACTAAACAGCCAATAATGATTACATAAAGTGGAATTGTTTTATGAATGGAACTCGTTCAAAAATACTCTTTTCGTTGATCTTTTCTGTTGCCTTGCTTACCGGATGCGGTGGCGGTGGTGGAGGAGACTCTAAATCAGAACAACCTATAATAGATAACCCAACACCAACGCCAGAACCGGTCTTAATGACAGGCGTTTTTTTAGATTCGGCTGTTGCAGGCCTTAGCTATACGACAAGTTCAGGTGAGTCTGGTGTTACAAATAGCGCGGGAGAATTTCAATACCAAGAAAGCGACAATGTTACTTTTTTCCTTGCGAGTATCGAGTTTCCTACAATTAATGCTGCAAGCCTAGTCACGCCACTAGATGTTTTAGACAGCCAAAACTTATACACTCCAGTCGTACTCAATACAATTCGATTGTTGCAATCTTTAGATGAAGACAAGGACCCGTCAAATTCAATAACGCTTGATAGTGACCTAGTTCAACAACTTGAAAGCGCAGGTGTTTCATATGATGACCTGACGTTGCCAACTGAGGAATTTGCTCAATTATTAATACAAAAAGGCCTTTTTGTATCCGTTTCTGATACTGATTTTGTAACGAAAGAATTTGCAGTTTCCCACTTTTCGAGCACTTTATCCAGCTCTAAGGTTATTGATTCAGACGCAGATGGCATCAGTAATGCGACTGATACAGATGATGATAACGACGGTGTTTCTGATGGGGCTGATTTATTCCCTTGGGATAATAGTGAGAGTGCAGATTTTGATTTAGATGGCATAGGCGATAATGCTGATACTGATGATGATAACGATGGTATTGATGATATTAATGATACGACACTGAGTATGAGTAATGCGCTCGATTCGTCGATTAAAAATATTACTCATATGCTCTATCATAAAGTTACAAACAGAGTATTCATTACCGATCAAATTAATAAGTCTTTGTATATTGTTAGCCCTGATACAGGGAACGTAATTCAAACACTGCAGTATGAAAAAATGCCAAGAAGAATGGCAATAGCAAATAATACGCTTTATTTGTCGCTACTTGATCGAGACTTTGAATATTACTCAGAAATTGAGGGGAGTGGCGAGGTTATTGTTTATAACTTATCGCAAAATAAATTCCAGCAAAAAAAACGTTTTAGTGTTGCCGTAGATCCATTTGATATTGTAGCGACAAATTCAGGAAAAGTGATTGTTTCGTCAGGCTCCAATCAATGGACATCAATCCTTGCTTACAATGCTGATACAGGCTTCCAAGTGGGGTCTGCAGGAATTTATCATCAATCTTACTTAAGACTAGACCCTAGCCAGAACTATGTTTTTTCTGCAGACACAGCTTTAAGTCCGAGTGACTTTGAGAAATTTGATATTAGTGGTGAAGGCATCATTTCACGCGGTGACTCTCCATATCATGGTGATTATGGTATTGGAGGACGTCTTTGGGTTTCAGAAGACTACGTGTTTTCTCGTTGGGGTAATATTTTTAATATCTCTGATATGACTCACGTTTCGCAAGTGCTCGGAATGTTTGCTATTGATGATATTCAGTTTGATGAACAAAACAACGTTGCTTTTGCCATTTCGAATGGGAATACATATTTACTAAATCTTCAGTCATTAGAAGTTTTCAGAACGATTACTCAGCCTGGAGATGTTCAGCAAGTGTTTCTTGCTGAGCAATTCACATACTCAGTCACTAAAAGCGATAACACTCTTTATGTGATTAAGACTCCTTATCAATGCGCTGATTGTATCGGCAATACAGCTCCTGTAGCTCACTTTACTTATACGCCAGATACTGGTTTAACAACTGATATATATGAATTTGATGCTTCGAGTAGCTATGACACACAGAGCTCTGAACTACAATATCGCTGGGACTTTGATGATGATGGTCAATGGGATACTGATTTTACGACGAGCTCTGATACAAGTAAAAAGTTCATAACTGCAGGTACTCATTTCGTAACATTACAGGTAATGGATACGGTTGGTGCTGTTGACAGTGTTACGGTTGAAATTAATGTTGCACAAGGGGAAGATTCGGGCAGTGACATAACTGATGGCACTGCTTACGAATTACAATTAAATGTAACAGCAAAAATTACTGACGTACCTCGACAAAAGCTTTATGTCACAGATAAATCAGCTAAGCGATTATATGTTGTAGACATAGCTGATGGCGAAACTAAAAAGTACTTCGAATTTGAGTTTATGCCGGAGCGAATGACATTATCACCTGATGGTAAGCTACTTTATGTTGCTCTTCTTACTCAAGAGCATAGTTCATTTTGGTGGAGTGAAGAACAAAATGGCTACATTGCGGTGTTTGATTTAGAAAAGCAAAGCCAAGTCAATTTATTTGAAATTCAAACTGACCCTTATGACCTAGTCATAAATGACCAAAACAAACTGATTGTTTCTTCAGGCTCTGGACAATGGACTTACATTTATGCGTTTGATGCTGAAAATGGTGATGTTCTTGGTAGTTCTTCTATTTATCAGGCTGCACGTTTAACTTTGCACCCATCGGGTAATTATGTGTTTGCTGCAGATACTGACTCTATCCCATCTGACTTTGAAAAGTTTGATATTAGTGGAGCTGGCATTACCTCTGTTGGAGACTCTCCATATCATGGTGATTTCACTATAGGAGGCCGTGTTTGGATAACGCCTGATGGTAACTATCTAATTAGCCGTGGTGGTCATGTATTCCGTACCGACAATATGACTTACGTACAAACGCTAGAAGGTTTTGAAGAAGGGGATGAGCTGATTACAGCATTGAATTTTGACTCTCAACAAAATCTAGCTTTTATTGTTACTGATAAAGGTGAAGTGCCTTATTTTAATCTGTCTACGTGGTTTAAAGCTGGCAGTATTGAAGTAGAAAATGCATTCGATGTGATTGTTAATGATGACCAAGTAATAGTGTTGAGTGCAGAGTCGGCAGTAACAACGATGGTTTTGGTTGAGCATCCTTGTTCCATATGTGGTACTAACATGGCGCCAGTGGCTGATTTTACCTATACACCAGAAAATGGCACAACGAGTGATAACTTTGAATTTAATGCTGCAGTAAGTACTGATGCAGAAGATGGTGCAAACTTACAATATCGCTGGGACCTTGATGGCGATAATCTATGGGATACTGGCTTTAGCTCTGATCCTCTCATTAGCAAAAAGTATATTCTTTCTGGTAGCAAAAATATTACTCTGCAAGTCAAAGACACTGCAGGTGCTTCCAATAGTAAAATGATTACAATTGAGGTAGCTCAAGGCACTGACTATGGAACACAAGTGACTGATAGCACAGCGTTTGAGTTGCAATTTAGAGTTACAGATACAGCTGTTGATTCGGTGAGGCAAAAGCTATATGTCACAGATAAACAAGCTAAGCGACTTTATTTAGTTGACTTATTAACAGGTGAAACCGAGAAATATTTTGAGTTCGACTTTATGCCTGAAAATATGACGGTGTCTCAAGATAGCTCGCGACTTTATGTATCTTTGCTTAAACAAGAGCACAGTATGTATTGGTTTGCAGAAGAGCAAAGTGGTTACATTGCTGTTTTTGACTTAGCTGAACAAGCGAAAATAAATGTCTATTCAGTGCCAACTGACCCATTTGATCTTGTTATAAATCAAGAAAACAAACTCATTGTTTCATCGGGATCAGGGCAACATACTAGAATATACGCACTTAACGGGCTTAATGGCAATGTATTCAGCTACACAGATATTTATCAAAAAGGAGTTTTAGATTTACACCCAACTGGTAATACTGTTTTCGCTGCCGATACGGGATCATTCCCGTCAGATTTTGAAAAATTTGACATAAGTGGTGAGAATATAGAAGCATTGGGAGACAGCCCTTATCATGGCGATTATGAAATAAATGGTCGTGTTTGGGTTACACCTAATGGTCAGTTCGTTATAAGTCGTGGCGGTGATGTGTTTTACAGTAGCGACATGACCCATGGTATGGCTATTGCTGGGTTAGATTCTGATATCATTGAAGTTGTTTTCGATGAAACACAAAATCTTGCGCTGGTTTTAACTGATTCAAAGGTCATTCGTCTAAACCTTTCTAATTTTGTTGAGCAAGACAGTATCGCTTCTCAGTCTAGCGGCCATTTACTTGATGTTAATAATCAGTTTTATGGTTTAAAAAGAGATGGCATCATCACTCGTTTAATTAAACATAGTTTTGATTAAATAAGATTTGCTTAGTAGTAAGCCGCTACATTTGTAGCGGCTTTTTTTATACCCCAAAAAAAGCATCTAGAAGGAGGCTTTAGTGTAGGTTCATCACCTACAACATAATTATTTAGAAGTTCAGCTGATAACTAAAGCGCTAACATTTTTACTAATCTAATGTTTGTCTACGAGTCAGAAAATTCACATAGTACAAGGTTTTTTAATGTCTAATTTTCAACTACTTAATCTTTTACTATTGAGTGATGTAGCGATTTGGATGACGATTTCCTAGAGCAAGCTTATTGTTGATTAAATGTAAATGGTTAAACTCGTGCAAGTGTCAGCTTTCATGTGGTTTAGTAGTGATGAAAAGTCGCTCCTCTAAAGTTATATTTGTTATTACAGTAGTCATTGCCAGTTTAGGTTCGAGTGCATCCCAGTTACCAGGCGAAGTTAACTGGATGAAAGATGCAAAGTGGGGGATAAGTCATCATTACCTTGCTGGAGGTACTCTAGATAATGCATGGTATAAAATAACAGACTACAACGAATGGAATCACTACGTTAATGGTTTTGATGTCAACGATTATGCAGATAAAGCAGTCAAGCTTGGTTATAGCTATGTAATTTTTACGATTACTCAAAATAGAGGTTATTTATCGACCCCGAGTGATATTTACGACTTACACTCGCCAGCATGCCCAAGCAAAAAAGTTGCGCCTGGTTGTATCACCCAAGTTAACTCAAATCAGGCTGATTACACGCCTACCCGTGACCTTGTTTTGGATTTAGCCAAAGCACTTAAACGAAAAGGCATTAAGCTAATTGCTTATATACCTTCGCACTTAGGGGATAGGTGGACGGGTACAAAAACTAAAGCACCTTACCCTGATTGGTTTATAACCGGTTTTATCAGCGAAAGATCACAGGCTTGGGGAGCCAACATCGCTGGCTGGTGGTTTGATAATTGGTTTGAAGCAGATGAATCGAAACAAAAACTCGAGGCAAAGAATGCTTATTTCGTTGCTGATCAACTTGCTCAGTCTGTTCGAAGTGGCAACCCAAATGCGACGATCAGTTTTCATGCTGGTGATGAGCATAGCTTTGCACCCAAAGAACCACACAGCCAATACACATCAGGTAAAACTAACGAGTTACCTAAGGCACCTTCTTCTAAAAAAGTCATAACAGCTTTAGGTTCAAAAGTGCAGTGGCATGGATTTACCTATACCTCTTTAGGGGGATGGGGACAAGTAAAGAGCAGCTTAAAGTATTCGAACACAGAAATAGCTAACAGAGTAAAGCTAATTGTTGATGAAGGTGGGTTGATAACGTTAGATGTGGCTATCAATGCCGATGGCAGCTGGATTGCTGATCGTCTGGTGCAAATTCAGACTATTGGTAATGCACTTGGCACAACAAGTGACACCACCTATTCAAGCCTCGAGTTGGTAAATGATGATGATCCAAGGATACATTATAGCGAAAGTGGATATTGGATCAGCGCGAGCCAAACAAATATGGGTGAGTATATGCAAGATAGGCACATTACAATGATTAATGGTGCTTACTTTAGTTATGATTTCCAAGGTTCAAGTATTGTATTTGCTACATCAAAAGCTGCTGATCAAGGTACTGTTGAGATTCTCATCGATGGTCAATATCAAGGACAGTTTTCAACTTTTGATGAAAATAACTTCCGTCAAGTGCAAAGTATTATATTTGAAAAACATGATTTATCAGCTGGAGCACACACTTTAATAGTGAAAAAGGTATCGGGTGACGTAATGGCAGTTGATCTCGTCTTATCTAAAAAATCTAAGAGGAGTTTTAAAAAAGACTCGTTTTAGTGATCCCAAACAAAGGGGGGAAACCCCCTTTTTCCATAAATGTTTGATAACGAGCTAGGTTCATACTTTTTAATTCCTCGTACATTGAAACTCACAGAGCAGCTTACATTTCTTTTCACTGTCTGTTAAAAATAATGTTATATTTGTGTTCTCGCTAAAAAGTAATAAAATAATACAAATTATAAGTATAACGATCAGGTTTCAAGATGACATTACAAACAAACAGTCCGTTAGTAGAGCAGCGTGCCGACCCATTTGTGCATAAGCACAGCGATGGTTTTTATTATTTTACAGGTTCTGTACCAACTTATGACCGTATTGAGCTTCGTAAGTCTGAGACATTAGAAGGTTTAAAAGATGCTGAAACCTTTGATATTTGGTTTAAACACGACAGCGGACCAATGAGTCGTCATATCTGGGCGCCTGAAATTCATTATCTTGATGGCAAGTGGTATATCTACTTTGCAGCCAGTGAAGAAGATGATATTTGGGCGTTACGTCCATATGTACTTGAGTGTAAAGGTCAAGATCCACTTAATGATGAGTGGGTTGAACTTGGCATGATGCAAGCTGCTGAAGGTGATGAAAAGTCGTTCACTGACTTTTCTTTAGATGCCACCATTTTTGAAAATAACGGTAAGCGTTACTTCTGCTGGGCAGAAAAAACAGGCGGCCAATTTGCTGCATCAAATCTTTATTTAGCTGAAATGGAATCACCAATTAAACTAAAAACTGCACAGTTTATGCTGACTACGCCTGATTACGATTGGGAGCGCGTGGACTTTTGGGTTAACGAAGGCCCAGCAGTTCTAAAACATAACGGTAAAATCTTCATTGCTTTCTCTGCAAGCGCAACGGGTGCATGCTACTGCATGGGCTATATGGAAGCAGATGAAAATAGCGATTTACTTGATCGCAATTCGTGGACTAAAACACGTACGCCAGTGCTAGAGACGAATATTGAAAAGAAAATCTTTGGTCCGGGTCACAACTGTTTTACTGTTGCTGAAGATGGTGAAACGCCACTGTGTATTTACCATGCTCGTGACTATGAGCACGCAGTGGGTGAGCCGAGTGTGGTGCCAAAAACAGACACCCGTCCACTTGAGGAGATTATAAAAGATCCTCTTTATGATCCAAACCGTCACGCACGTGTGTTAGAAGTGAAGTACGACGAAAATGGTCGCCCGTTATTTGAACTCTATTAACTTTATAGGCCGTAAACTCAGATCATAAAGCCACCTACTTGGGTGGCTTTTTTAGCTTTAAAGCTTGGTTAAGCAATGATAGCGGGGTACCAGTTTGCCAGCGTTACTCCAAATAAACCGATTAAGAACACGACAGATATAAACGCCATCAAACATGCCGTTCCGATTGTAATAAATTTATGGTTAGTTTGTTCTGCATAGCGGACAAGCTCGGCTATGAAAAGAGGTATCAGGTAAGAGCAAAGACTAACGGCAAGCACGGCAGGGCCTGTGAATGTTTTGCTATCGACCCCTAAGCTGCCAAATACTAAAAACCATGCAAATATCAGTAATCTAAAAAACAACACACCATTAGCAGCGAGATATAAACGTATCGCCCAAGTTTTATGCGCATTGAAGTTACGAGCCCGCGCAGTTTTCACTGCAAATAGACTTGAGATGATAACCACTAAGCCGCCAAACATTGTCAGCGCATGCATCAAGGTGTTACCAACGGTGCCTCTTACTATCATTAAATACATGCCGGCAAATGAAATACTGCAAGCTAAAACAACGAATACACGGCCATTATATCGATGAAAGGTTTTGTATTTTGCACGTAATTTTTCAATAAGCTGTAAGCTTCCGCCAAGAATCATCACTACAGCAAATAATACATGCACTGCATACATCAAATTCCCCGTGGTATCATTTGCTACATAAGCGGTGTTGTTAAGTCGATTCCAACCAGATAGACCTGTGGTCATACTTGTCACTCCATAACCAAGAATGAGATAACCCACAAAGCAAATTTGTGCCAGTAATAAGCAAATAAACCAAAGCTTTTTACTGTATCTGAGCGCCTTCAAAGGTGTAAGTTTGCTATTTTTGTTAAACATCATCAATTCCATTACATTATTGCTAATACCGCAAATATAAAGGGCTAGAGAAATATTTCTTATCAAATTCGGAATTTGATCAATGAAATATTGTGTTTATTTATGACCGCCAATGCAGGGTTTGACACATTCACTAACAAACTCTTTTTGCCATGTTGATTTTGAAAAAGTAAACTTACCTGATTGGTAAATTATTCATCAAACTCCCAATTTAAGGTATGCAGAGTTATGCAAAATACTTCCCCTTATTACTTACTCGTTTTTGTTTGTATGGGGCTAATGTTGCTAAATGGCATGAAAAAAGATAAGCAGCTTATTCATTATCTGTTTGCTGTCTTTTGTGGTTCGCTTTGCATGGTTGGGGTGCAAAAAATCAGTGCACCGAGTATTGGTGTTTACAGCTATTTAATCGGTTTATTTACTTGTGCAACATGTAATATGTCTTGGCTTATATCACGCACTTTGTTTCGTGAGCACAAGCCTTTTTCCATGGTGCATATTGCTGTAGCCAGCACTATTGCAGGTTTGATTATGTTTAATCAAACTTGGCATTATTTGGTAAGTGTTGATGCGCAGATTTTCCCAGATAGCCAATTCATGTGGCGTTTAAAGCAAGGTATGGGTGAAATAACTGTGCTGCTATCTTCGAGTATTCTGGTGCTGTCCTTTTGGGAAGCATTACGAGGCTATAAAGGTAAAACACGAACGCAAAAGTGGCAGGCAACTATTTTTGCTAGTTGTTACTTTTTAGCAGTATTTAATGCCAGCATACTGCCTAAGTTTTTATTTAGTGAAAGCGAATTTCAACAGTTTGAGCCACTTATAATTACCTCATCCGCCTTGTTAATCGTACTTGCAATGCAGTTAGTGATGTTTTTGCAAAAGCGTCCCCATCCTTGTGTAACTGAATCTGCTGAAATTGAAGAGGTGAACTCTGAAAGGGCAGTTCAAGCTACTAAAAAAATTGAGCCGTCAGAAAATAGAGAAATAGAGCCTGAGCTGACCAAGGGTATAGAAGCACTTATTATTAAGCAACAGGTTTATTTGCAAACTAATTTGAAAATTTCTGACTTTGCACAAGCTTTAGCAGTACCTGAGTATAAAATTAGCCGCGCTATTCGCCATCATTTTAAAGCCACTAATTTTAATTTATTTATTAATCAGTATCGAGTAAAGCATGCGCAAATGTTGCTCCTAAAAGACGAAGCAAGTCATTGGAGCATTCTAAGTATTGCACTTGAAAGTGGTTTTTCTTCGCTTGCTACTTTTAATCGTGTTTTTAAAAGCAGTGTAGGGATAAACCCCAATGAGTTTCGTAAGCAAAACGGCTCGTTAGTAGAACAAAAATTAATAGAGCTCGCTGATTAGGGTTGTTTTTGGCTTAAATATGCTGCAATTACTTCAAACATGTTTTGTACTTCTATAGGCTTGGCTATGTAACCTTGCATCCCCGATTCTTTGGCTTTAGTTATGTCGGCTTCCATAGTATTGGCAGTCATGGCGATAATAGGAATATGGGCATACTTTGATTGCTTTTTAATTTTATTAGCAGCGGTATAACCATCCATTTTTGGCATTTGGCAGTCCATTAAAATACAATCGAAAGAGTCTTTTTCGACAGCTTCAATGGCCGCTATGCCATCCTCGGCGACATCAACAATAAATCCATTTGAGCGCAGTATTTGCGATGCGACTTGTTGGTTGAGGGGGTTGTCTTCAACAAGCAGTATTTTTGAGCCAGCAAACTTTTTAAAGCATGTGTTGTCTACACTGTTATCTTTTTTCGTGGCGATACCCATAACATGCTCAAGCGTTTTGAGTAGATTTCCTTTAATAATTGGCTTTAATAATATTTCTTCAACGGTTTTATTAAGTGTACTAAGGGTGTTTTTAACCTCTTGGTTTTCATAAGAAGCGAGAATAATGGTTTTTGTAATGTCGATAGAAAGCTGCTGTTTGAGGTTCTCCAAAATGTTATTTTGCTCATAGTTTAGAACATGCCAGTCTAAAAAAATAAAGTCATAGTCATGGCTAATACTGATTTCTAACAGTCTTTCATCTTTACAGTTAATAGTATGGGTGTTGATTTCTAATGTATTGAGCATATTCCGTAAAACTGCTTCAGGGTGGTTGCTTTGTTCAATAATAAGAGCATGCTTTTGTTTAAAAACGTTTGTGTCGTGAGTACTTTGTTTGGATGATTTAGCGAATGACACTGTAAAACTAAAGCAACTGCCTTTGTTTAATTGGCTTTTAACCTCAATGTTACCTCCCATAAGCTCGAGGATCTTTTTGCTAATAACAAGGCCAAGACCTGTACCACCAAACTTACGTGTTGTAGAAACATCGGCTTGTGAAAAGGGCTTAAACACATTAGTTACTTGCTCCTCAGACATGCCAATACCTTGATCAATCACCTGAAAATTAATACAAATACTTTTATTTGTTTGTGACTCTATCGCCATTTTAAGCATAACGTTTTTCTGATTTGAAAACTTAATTGCATTACTCAGTAAATTTAATAAAACTTGATTGAGCCTAAGAGTGTCACCGATTAAAAACTCAGGAATGCCATCATCAATATCAAAGATTACTTCAGTGTTATTTTGCTCAATTAAACTACTGACTAGATTTGCTAGATTTGCGAGGAAGTCATTTAGATTAAAATCACTATTTTCAAGTTCGAGTTTATTGGCTTCTATTTTAGAAAAGTCGAGAATGTCATTGATAACACCAAGCAACGATTTAGCTGAAAGCTGGATTTTTTCGACGTAATCATACTGTTTGTCAGTCAAATCGCTATTGAGAGCTAGGTGGGCCATACCTAAAATTGCATTCATAGGTGTGCGGATTTCATGACTCATATTTGCTAAAAACATCGATTTAGCTTGATTGGCGGCATCGGCTAATTCTTTTGCTTTATTTAAATCTTGGGTGCGAGTGATGACTTCTTTTTCTAGATTTTCGGCCGCATGTTTTAGCGTCATATTTGCTTCATATAACTCTAAGGACTTCTGTTCTAAAAGTGCTTCGGCTTCTTTTCTGGCCTTGCGCTCTCGTTCTATTCTTCGTTTGTAGAGTTCTTCATCCACATTAAGCTTCTTTTGTTAGGGTAAAAATGGCAGATTGGAAGTTTTCGTCAATCTCGCTTTTAACTGTAATTACTTCATTAAAATGTTCACAGGCTCCCTCAATCAAGCCCTCAGCTAAACAAGCAAATGGGTTACCTGAGCGATAAAACATTTTCATCTCGTTCTTGCTAATTCGTTTTGTTTCAAAACTTGGTAATTCAGCATCGTGGTAGAGCTTTTTAACCTCAATATGCACGTGCCGGTCGATGGTATCAAGGAAGTCAAAAGTGCTTTCGACATTATTAAAGAAGTGTGGAAACAAAACAAAAAAGCGTTTTAACAAATACTTACCGTAGGCATGAACCAGCTCATTAACAGGTTTATTGATATGCCTGCTTAATGAGCTGACCAACATTAGCAGTTCTTTATTGTCGTAATTTCCAACGCTGGTGTAGGCGCCGTTTGAAGGAAGCGAGTTTTCTTCAATGATTTTGTCAGCCACCTTAAAAGAAAACTCATTTTCAACCATTTCTAAAAACTCGGTAAAGACGATACCTTTCATAAAGTAACTCAATAAAACGTCATACTAAAAGTTTAGATACAAACAAGGGTTTTACAATTTCTCTACTTACAATTTTTGTGTGGCTAGAGCTTTTAATTTGATTATTAATTAAAGGCTAGCAAGCAAACCTACTAAATAAGGTTATACTTTTTAATACTATCGTCTTTAGATTGCAGTTTGGTTTGGTATTTTATGGTGATTGGCTCGAGGATAAGAAAACGCTTATTGCTCGCTTTTACAGCTGCGTGTATTGCTATTCTGCTTGCGCAAACAATCATCAGGCAATTATGGATATTGCCAACCTTTGAAGCGATGACAAAGCAAAACGATAGGATTGATATTCAGCGAGTGGAGTCTCAACTTCAGCAAGAGATTGATGCGCTGTCAAAAATGGTTTTTGATAGCTCCGCTTGGGATACCATGTATGTGGCAGCGTACGAACGTGATACCCAGTGGTTTAATGATGATTATGTTATTGCTGACGCACTGCAACGTTTAGACGTGAATGGTTGGTATTTATATGATACGCAGGCAAATATTATCGGAGGTGGCAGTTTTAATAATGACTATCTGACTTACTCACCAAAGATCTTAGAAACCTCCCATTTGTTGAAAGAAAACGACTTAATAGTCTTATCTGATGATATAGCTAATAGCCAATCAGCGTTAGTTCATAAAGTCCGATTTATCACGATAGACAAATCTCCAGTCCTGACAATTGCTTACAATGTAACGAAGTCTGATGGCTCGGGTAAATTTGTAGGGACTTTGCTGCTGTGGAGCTTTATTGATGAAGGTTTTGTAGAAAATTTAACCCCAGGGTTAGCAAATGATATTCGCTTTTATGGCACGGACGAAGTGTTTAAATATAAAGATCATTTAACCAGAGTATTTGGTGATAATCGTAGCGTAATGGGTGCTTCCCAACATAATCGGCGTCTTTACTTAGGAGTTAATGACCAAAAGGGTAACTTGTTATTTGTACTTTCTATTAAATCGCGTGAGCGTACTTACGATCGAAGTTTGTTTGATAGCTCTTTAATCACTGGGTTATTTATTTCTGGCTCAGTGTTTATTTTGTTTTATTTATATATAAATCAACAGGTTTTGAAACCACTTAGAAAGCTTTATACATTAGTAAATTCAGCAATAAGCAATAACGATTTTAGTGCTAGAGACGAGTATTACGGTGATAACGAATTACACCAGCTCGGAAGGGGAATGAATGAGTTATTTACTCTGATTGAAAACCAACGTGAAGAAATATTTCTTCGCCATGAGAAGTTAAACCATATCAGTAATACAGACTCAATGACGGAGCTTGCTAATCGTAGGGCTCTAGATAAACACTTTGCAAAGCTTGCCAGTGATGCTGTATCAGCTAAACAGCCTATTTCATTGATCGTAGCTGATATCGATCACTTTAAACTCTACAATGACTTTTATGGGCATGATCAAGGTGACAAAGCGCTATGTGAGGTTGCCAATCTCCTAAAAGATAATACCAACCCAGACAATCACTTTGTTGCTCGATATGGCGGCGAAGAATTTGTAATTGTGCTCAGTAATACTGATAAGCAGGAGGCACTCAAAGTGGCAGAAACCCTGCGTAATGCTGTTGAATCAGCTCACATTACCCACCAAGGTCGCGAAGACTTAAGCTATGTTACTTTATCGATTGGCATTGCCAGTAAAGCCACTAATGAGGCGTTTGATTCAGATAGTTTATTTAAAATAGCTGATAATGCGCTATATAAAGCCAAAAAGCAGGGGCGCAATTGCTGTGTTGCTGGTGATAAAGCTCAGCTATAGTCTAATAGCTGAGCTTTATTTTTTAAATTGCAACTAAGCTTTGCTCAAGCATTGCTTTAATTTGCTTAACAATTTTAGCTTCTGTTTCTGGCTCAAATTGTTGAATACGTGGGGTGTGAATATGCCCTGTAGGGATGTCTGAATTAAGCTCATCACGCAGGCGAATACTACGGTACGAAATTTCATTGGATAAGTAGCCGCCGCCACCGCCTTTTACCGCAATCGCACCTTCTAATTCTTTAAGTGATTTTGGCTCAAATGCTTTTTCAAGTGTAACGACTTTGTGGTTGTCGTTAATTATGAATGGCCCTTTAGCTTGTTGCATTTGCTTAACTGGTAAGCTGAATAACACAAATTCGTTACCAGGTAGTGGGCGGTCATTAAGGCTTGAAACCTTTGGGGCAGTGGCCGTGCCACCATAGATTATATTGGCGTTATCTGGCGCTGTTACACTGCGACGCTTACCTGGGAAGCGTTCAAGATCAAAGTCTTCTCTGCCCATACTAATAGTGGCGATCATATCGACATTATTAAGTGCGTAATAAGGTGCAAATAATGATTCGATGATACCTTGATCAAAGTCTTCATAGCGTACTGGCACCATCACTGTATTAATCTCAGCGCTTATGCCTTTATAATTTATAACTTGGCCATCAAGTAACAGGGCTGCGACACCTGACGGGTTGCTTTGATTAATATTTTTATCCAATAAGAAAGGATCAAAACCTGTAATCAAAATACGTTTATCGGTTTTTTTACTGTAATCAAGCTCTGTTCGGCCTCGGCTGCCATTTTCAAGCCTTGTTAATAATGCGGTTTGTTCACTGTCTGTCATTGCAAACTTTGGTTTGCTGGTGCGAATAATCTTGCTTGAAAGTAAACGTGCCCAATAGAGTTCGCGGTCGTCGAAACTGTTAGTTTTAATAATGCGGGCTTTCGCATCTCGCCATAATTGCTTGGCGTAGTCATCGATAAGGTCACTCGCCTGCTGGTAACTTGTGGTAGCTTGCCACTGTTTTTCAAATTGGTTTACTTCATCAGCAAAAGCATTCAACACCTTTGGCATGGCTTTGCTGGCTTTTTCAATACGCAGTTCTTCAACGGTTAAATCGGCTGCAAATGCAGAAAATGACGAGGCGATTAAGCTGGTGGCAAGTAAAACTTTTTTCATGATAATCCTATTTAGTTACAGCACGTTTAGTAGGCTTGAGTTAACTATCCTATGGATAAAAGCCCAGCGCAAATAAAATCGCTCAATACAGAACTGGAATAAAAATTAATTAATGGAGATAGCGGTTTTGATCAAAATCATTTCTCAAAGGGAAGGCTTTTGATATGTGAAAAAGAGTAATTAGTTATCGTTTTTCGGTAATTAATGTTTGTTTTTTAAGTTTGATAGTGCCATAGTGTTTTTTTACTAGAAGGATCGTGAACATGAAATTTGGTTCTATTGCAGTGGTTTCGCTGATTGTGATGTTATTAACTGGTTGTACAACAATTAAAATTGAGGAGTCTCATTTTTTATACCCCGATAAAAAAATAACAATGCAGGAAATACAAAGTGTTGATGGTACTGCCATAACGCAAAAGGTAACTTTAACTACCGATGATGGCATCAGCCTTAAAGGTACCCTTATTAAAGTTGCAGATGCTCGCGCCACTGTAATTTACTTTGGTGGTAACCAGTTTCGCGTTAGTGTCGCTGGTGGAGAACCTGCCAAGCTAATTTTACCTTTTCAGGTAAATATTTTAATGATGGATCATCGTGGTTATGGGCTTAGTTCAGGAGTACCCAGCGTGGCTAATCTACAAGCTGATGCATTACAGGTGTTTGATTATGTAAAAGGCAGAGCTGACTTAAATCACTTGCCTGTTGTGATCCATGGCCATTCTTTAGGAAGTATGATCGCAGGTTATGTTGCCAGTCAGCGCAATGTTGATGCTCTGGTACTCGAAGGTAGTGTGACAAATGTTGAACAGATGACAGCAGCACGAATTCCGTGGTTTGCTAAACCGTTTGTTAGCCTTGAGTTTAGTGAAGAGATTAACCAAGTCGATAATTTAAAAGCGTTACAAGTTTACCAAGCACCGCTATTAATAATCACAGGTGAAAAAGACACACAAACTCCACCTGAGTTAGCGAGAGCTTTATATCAACACGCAAAATCTCAGCAAAAGCAGATTTACATCGCAAAGGGGAAGCATCATTCAGATGCGTTAACAGGTAAGCAATTAGCGACTCATTATGAGCAACTTTTAAAACAAATAACATTGAGTAAATCGTCATGAAAAAAATTGTTTGGATGAGTACGCTGATCCTAAGCTTGCTAGTTTTTACGCTCCTTAGTTTGTTAGTTACAAGCATTATTGTGCTTTTTAGTGACAATGATGTTTTAAGCTTTACTCAAAGTAATGGTGCGCATATGTGGATTGGTCTTGAAGTCAGCGGATCTTGGCAGGGAATAGCGCAAACATTGAGTGAGAGTGATTTTGATAGTGTTTTATGGCTTGGTCTTGTGCAATTGCTGCCATTTATTCTTATCAATATAATTTTGATTCGGTTATTTTTGCTCTACCGACGTGGGTCTTTCTTCGCTATTGAAAATATTCAATGTTTTAAATGGTTAGGTGGCGTATTATTGGCGCAATTTGCGCTAGTTGTGTGCTATCCACCACTACTTATTACTCTTCTAAACTTTGCAACAGATACTGATTTGGGAAGAGTCGTGGTTATACAAGATACTGATATTATAG
Source organism: Pseudoalteromonas apostichopi (assembly GCF_030297135.1). Classification (NCBI taxonomy): domain Bacteria; kingdom Pseudomonadati; phylum Pseudomonadota; class Gammaproteobacteria; order Alteromonadales; family Pseudoalteromonadaceae; genus Pseudoalteromonas; species Pseudoalteromonas apostichopi. The sequence continues at coordinate 712,948 of NZ_AP028065.1, read as the reverse complement.
GTTTAGTGATGGGTTTAATTATTTATGTTATTGGTTGGATCATGGGTCAAGCACAGCAGCTACAAGAAGAGCAAGAGTTAGTGATTTAATGGCGATTATTATTGATTTAGATGTTGTGTTAGCTAAGCGAAAAATGAAGTCTGCAGAATTAGCTGAAGCGATAGGTATTACGCCACAAAACTTATCAGTTCTGAGGGCTGGGCGAGCTAAAGCTGTACGCTTTACAACCTTAGATGCAATTTGTAAGCACTTAAGTTGTCAGCCAGGTGATATTCTGCGTTTTGAAGATGATTAGCGCAAAATAAGCTTTGTTTGTTTAGTTTGAGAGTCTTTTAATAACTTGCGGTATTTTGCTGGCGTGATGTGCATTATTGCTTTGAATTCTTTGATTAAATGAGGCTGATCGGTAAAGCCACAATCTAATGCAATATCTGCAAAACTCATTTCAGGGTTAACTTTAATTGCTTGTTTAGCAAGCTTTACCCGGTATATACGCTCAAAATACTTAGGGGTGACACCGCATTGCTCCTTTACTTGCCTTTCGAGCTGGCGTTGACTGAGTGGGGCAAGTTGATAAGCGGTTTCGAGTGGCGTTAACTCAATAAGGTAGCGGATTAAGTGTTTTGAGTGCCTGTTACTGTGGTTAATATTTTTATTATCAGTAAAGTGGCGGCTAATAAACGCAACAAACGCTTCTAAGCTGGCATTATCTTGTAGGCCTTCGGCAATTTCACACAGCGATTGCTCAGCAAGGAGTGGATGTGCGTTTCGCTTAAGTTCAGACAATACGGTTGGGTTAAAGCGAATTCCGCAAAACTGCGCGTCGTATGAAAATGTGACTTTGGATGCTTGAGTTGATGTTTCTTGTATTGCATAAGGGGCAGCAAGCGGCTTGTCATCCAGTAAAACCTCACCGGTAACAGGAAACACAAGCCCCGTTGCACCGTCGCAGGCAAGCCATTGTTCACCTTGAGAGTGCGCTGAGGCATACCAAATAGCTTGTATGCTATCGGCAAGATAGCCCTGTGGGGTCATTAATTCGAGCGTTAAATGGTTACTCATTAAACTTTACTGTCTCTGTCGATAGTGGAAGTATCTTCAATTGTATGCCGTTGTGTCAATTTTTAGTCCAAGTCTAAGTTGCTTTATGGGCTGTTATTCGCACCATTTTTTTAATCCTGCTATGCTACGCCCATTAGCAATCACTGAGTATTTGAGATGATTAACGATAACGATGTAATCGAAACATTAGATGAGCTAGAAACATTTTTACGCCTAGTTGAAAATGGCGGTTTAGGGCTTGAGAATGTAGCTGGTGTTGCGCTTGCAACAAATAATAGCGATGGTCGCCCATTTATTGCAGTACTTGATGATAGACATCAGCTACTACTGGGCCGTTACGTAAGCAATGATGTGTATGAAAATGGCAAAGATATGGTGCGTTATGGCACTAAAAAACCTCATTAATCATTACTGAGGCACTAGTTAAAGTGGGGCGAAGATGCCCCATTTTTATTGGTATAGGGCAAGTTCTCTGTGAATACTTAACACCAGTTCGCTAGGAATACATAACTGACTTGCCAATGTGTCTAAGTAGTGTTTAGAAATTGCTTGGTTTAAATCAATCGCACTGGCACTGGCTGCATATACTTCAATACCCATTTGTGCGTTTGGCACAGCGTCAACTAACTCGGATAGTTGCATTGGTTTTCTCAATTCATCGAACAGCATGGCCTTTTCTTGCACAGACAATTGCATTGTCTCAACTTGTGTGAAGATTTTTTGTCTTTCTGTTTCATCAATGTGGCCATCAGCATAGGCGGCTGCAATCATAGCGCGCATTAATAATAGTTGCCCATCACTATGATTATCGTCGATTGCATCACTAAATGACTGCTCAGGCAGTGTGGCTGGAGTAAAATCAAAACCACGCGAGCTCGTTTGCTGCACAGGAGCCGCTTTTTGTTCTGAATATTGTTTATAGGCTTTCCAGGCAAGCCCACCTACAGCAGCTAGCGCACCATATTTAACGGCTTTTTACTGTTCTTTTTACTTTTTCCGCCCATTAAACTAGTTAGCCCGCCGCCAGCAACACCCCCTAAAAAACCACTCAGCGCACCTGATTTATTTAAATTACCCACTAACTTTTGTAAGTCTTTCATTGTTCTCTCCTTGCAGATATGTGCCCAGATTAGGCGATTTGAAATTAAAAGGAAACGAGATAAATGTTACAAAACACATCAGGTAACAATTATCTGTTTTAGGTGCTAACTTTCAGCTTGCTTAAAATACACTCAATACTATAAGTTAGGATTTCTGTTTGCTTATTAATAAGGAAAAACTCATGGCAGATAATTACACTCCACCCGAAGCAAGTCTTGAAATGGTATCTGAAAATAACTCAGGGCAGGGAAAGGTAGACAATTTACCCGAGGGTATTAAAGGCTTTAGTTGGGGCGCTTTTTTGCTAAGTTGGATTTGGGCAATTGGCAACAGCACATGGATTGGTTTATTAGCCTTAGTGCCTTATGTTGGTTTTATTGTGTCGATTTATTTGGGCTTTAAAGGCCGAGAAATGGCTTGGCAGAATAAACGTTGGGATAGTGTTGAGCATTTTCAACGAGTTCAAAAACAATGGTCATTTTGGGGCGTATTGATCATTGGTGGCATATTTTTATTGGGTATTCTATCGGCAATATTAATACCTGCCATTCAGGCTAATGCCTAAATTATAAACAAAGCGAATCGGTATAAGAGTCAGTATTTACTGGCTTTTTTTATATCTGAAATTCAAACAACAGATTTAATTCCACATATGGCGATTATGTTTTTCATTCTTTATTTTATGATAATCGTAAAATAAAGTTTGACAATCATAAACCAGCTGCGTACTTTTTAGACTGTGAAAATACGAATCAACCTAGATATAGAATTGGCAAAGAACAAAATGCAGCTGAAGGAGCTATCGCAGCGCATAGGTATTTCTATGACCAATTTATCATTACTTAAAAACGGAAAAGTGAAAGCGATCCGCTTTAGTACGCTAGAGGCTATTTGTGAAGAGCTCAATTGCCAACCGGGCGATATTTTGGTGTACGAACGTGATAGCGAATAACTTAACAACGCAACAGGATTTTGGAGGGCATATGTTCAACCGTGACTATTTAATACCAGGCATTGCAGCGGGGTTACTTGCTGTCATATTTCCCTTGTACTGGATTTCAGTTTTTGGTGAAACACTTGATGGCTTAGGAGAAGCACTTAAGCTTGACCTACAAAGTTTAAGCTTTTCAGACCTTATTTTTGTATTCATAGGTGCACTTGAGATATATGTGTACTTGAGCTTACGCAAGGCTCTTAAAGATATGTTTGATGTAGAAGGCGTTCGCATCTTGTTATGTGTATTAGCGGTGCTGGTATTGGCTTTTCATGCTACCGTTCTTTGTGATGTTTACCTTGCTGTTGTCGGCGATAAAGCATCGAACGACGTGATTGATAGTATTTTGGTTATTGCCATGGTGGTATCGGCTGGGAGTTTAGGCTTGTATGCGTTAGTTGGTTTAATCACAGCGGCTTTATTACTGACTAAGCGCCATGGTATTTCGTCACTACTTACGGTGTTTTCTATTCTACTGCTACTAATATGTATCCTACAGTTAACGGTGATTTTTGCTTATTTGAATTTATTTTTATTCCCTGCAGCTTTATTAATTTTAATGGTTTTCTTTATCAAAAAACCTGAACAGATCGAAGTAGTTTAGTTCGGTTTGCACAGCAAGGAGTAGGGTATGAACTGGTTTAAAACGATTTTGTTAACGCTATTTTTTTCATCTGCTTGGGCTGCGACCTGTTTGTATGGTGGTGTCAGTGGTTGGTTTTTAAAGCCAATTGCTGAGACTGGTAACACTGAGCAATTTATTGCCAACAGCCAGGCGTTGATTTCTGAAAACCAAGCGAACATAGCTTATGTTTTGATTGAAAGTGGCGAAGTGATTTTTCAAGATTACTCGAAAAGCAAAGATGAAATAACCGCAAATACGTTGTTCCCTGTGGCATCACTTAGCAAGTTTATTACTGCTTATGGCGTGATGATTTTGGCAGAGCAGCAGAAAGTTGACCTAGCTAAAGCAATACATGAACAACTAACAGCTTGGCAATTACCTGATTCAGAGTTTGATAATCAAAAGGTCAGCCTTGCTCATCTGTTATCTCATACTGCTGGGCTTAGTGATGGTTTGGGGTTTGCTGATATTCCTCTAAGTGAAACGGTACCAAGTTTACTTGAGTCGCTTGATAACCCGCTTTCATCAACGGGTGTGCGAGAAATTAAAGCCACGAAACCACCGGGCGATTTTCAATACTCTGGTGGCGGCTATCTGATGCTAGAGCTACTGGTAGAAGAAAAGACGAATCAACGCTTTGCAACTTGGATGAATGATAATGTCTTTAAGCCAGTCAACATGACTGATGCCAGTTATGATGTACTCACTGAGTTAGACAACATAGCACCTGCGTACGATAAAAGCGGACAAGCTGCTGGGCACTTTCAATACGCATCGGCAGCGGCCACAGGTTTACTGGCAAGTAGCCATGACTTAATCGCTTTAGTGCAAGCATTAACATCACCTCAAACAGGGCAGTTAAGCCCGCAAATGATCACCACCATGCGAGAGCCATTAGGATTTAGCTTAGGAGCACCAATCTGGGGGCTTGGTACCATGCTTTACGCACCAACAGCGTCGGGAGATTTTGTGTTTGGCCACGATGGTGCAAATGAGCCGGCAATAAATAGCACGCTTCGCATTAACCCCGATAACAATGATGCAATCATCGTACTTAGCAGCGGCGGGGAACATATTGCATCAAAACTTGGTTATGAATGGACGCTTTGGCAAACGGGTTCCCCTGACTTTTTAGCCTTTGATATTGCCCTGCAAAGCGCTTTTGTACCTTGCTTAATAGGCCTTGGTATCATCTTGATAGGTATGATTATTGTGCGTTTCAAAAAAGCGAAATAAGTAATTGATGTTAAGTTTAAATTATTTTTCTGCTTTACCCGGGAATTAGTAGCATTGTCATTGTTCATTAACGTGAACAGCTATAGTATTTGCTTTAAATTGATTTATCAGGATAGGGCGCATGTTACGATTTTTTTCTATAGACCAAGGTGTAATTACAGAAACCGAACCAGCTGCTGATACGCCTCTTGTCACTTCTATTAAAAATGCCCACTGGATTGATACCATAAATCCAACAGAAGAAGAACGACAAGCACTGGCAGGCACCCTCAATATTACCTTACCCGGTGCTGATGATGTTGAAGAAATCGAGGCGTCTTCCCGGTGTTTTATCGACCATGAAGGCTTGCATGTGCATGCGCTTTTTATGTCACCAAATGAAGGGCGCTTTAATACGGTGACAGTGGCTTGTTTGTTACAAGACAACTGTTTGCTGACAATCCGTGATGATGAATTAGCCGATTTTCGTTTATTACGACTTCGTGCTCGAAAAGGGCAAGTGGCGTGTGATAATCCCAAGCAACTTTTAGTAACTTTGTTTGATCAAAAAGTCGAAAACCACGCAGATATGCTTGAAGACATGCACCATCAATTAGAAAAACTCAGTGCTTATGTACTTGAAGAAGACGACTCAGATTTAGAAGAAGCCGTTAGCCGAATCTCTCGTCTTGAAGATAACAACGGCAAGGTGCGTTTATGTTTGATGGATACGCGTCGGAATATCTCGTTTTTACTGCGCTACTTAGGAGCACCAACAGAAGACCGCGAATCACTGCGTGAAATTGTGCTCGATATTGATACCCTTATGTCTCACTGTACCTTCTTGTTTGATAAAGTGAACTTTTTAATGGACTCGACTCAGGGTTTTATTAACATCGAACAAAACCAAATTATCAAAACCTTTTCAATTGCTTCTGTGGTGTTTTTACCTCCGACCGTCGTCGCAAGTATCTATGGGATGAATTTTAACAGCATGCCAGAACTGCAATGGGCATGGGGTTACCCGTTTGCAATTGGCATTATGTTGCTGTCTGGCTTTGCACCTTACTTGTTCTTTAAACATAAAGGTTGGTTGTAATACCAACCCGCAGTAATACTTAATCATTTTGAGGGATTAAACCTGTCGCTAACTGCGTTAAAAATTTCTCATTTAGAACAACTAAATAACGAAATTTTTGCCTTGTTATCAACGAGGTTTTATTGCCAAAAAATAGACTACTTAATTAAGCGGGTTGGTATAACAAAGCATAAAAAAGCCCAGCAAATGCTGGGCAAGGGGTCTTCGGATAGACCTAGGGGTTTAGCCTTTCAATTCGCCGGTAGACGATTCAATGTGCGCACGAACAAACCATTGGAATTGTTCTAAATCGGCCAGTTGGCCGGTGATCATATCTTCAGAAACTGGGTCTAGCTCACCAAGCTTTTCGATAGCTGCACGGTGGTCTTTATTGACGCCGTTGTACACTTTATCAAGTGAAGATAGATGGTCAGTCACTAAACCTTTACCAATTGAATAGTCTTCCCATGTACGGCGATCTACAATTGATTGTGGTGTGCCAACAGGTACGCCACCCATAGTTGCAATACGCTCTGCAATCGTATCAGTCATCTCTTGGACTGCGCTTACTTGCGGGTCGAGCATTTCGTGTACACCAATAAAATTAGGTCCAACAACATTCCAGTGAATGTGTTTTAAAGTGAGGTGTAAATCGATTAAAGCGACCATACGCTGGTCTAAAATAGCAATTGTGTCAGCTGCAGCTTGGTCTTTAACACCCGGTGCTGTAAATTCTGCGACTTTTGATGATGAATTACTCATTACTCCTCCGAGATTATCTATTAATTTCCTTTCGCTTTTAGTTTTAAAAGCATGTTTAGTTAGATAGAAGCAAACGTTATGCCTAAAAGAGATTTGTGGTTAAGTTGTTGAATTTATTTGGTTAGATTTTTTTTGTGTTTTGTTGCAGTAGCTATGGCTAAGGTGGAGTATGAAAACTCTGCACACCGAATGTAAAAAATTCAGTGTGCAGATATAAGTTTAAATTTAACGGCTTAAGAGAGTAATGCTGCTGCTAAGCGAACAAAGTCAGATGAGGTTAGAATTCCCACTAAGTTGTTATCTTTATCAACTACAGGCATGCAGCCGTGGCGATTTTCGACAAAGAACTTAGCGACGTCATGCAACGGTTGCTCTGGCGAGATACTGGTAAAATCGGTAGCCATGATATCAACTACTTTGGTTTGTTTTTCTTTTCGTTCAAGGGCGCTGGCGCTGTAATTAGCCATGATATTCATTACCTGAGCAATCATGATTTTTTGCGTTAACATGCCAACTAAACCACCGTGCTCATTGATCACTGGGATATGACGGACATTCTTCTCTTTCATTAGGTTATGAGCGTCATGCAGGGTATTTTGTGCACTAATAGCAAACGGGTCTGGCGTCATCAAATCACTAACTAGGTGTGTCATTGCTAAATCCTTTCAATTAATCAAGTTGTTGTAAGTCTAGTCCTTATCTAGTTAATTGCACTTTAGTGAGATCAAAGTTTTAGTGATTAACGGTGCAAGTACCAGCATTACTTTGCTGGCAATAGTGAAAGTCTAAATAATAGTGAGACTTAGCGGGTCGCTCACCTTTAGTTAGGTACTGATACATCAATTCAGCAGACAGACGGCCCATTTCAAATGGGTTTTGACCAATGTTAGCCGATGATAATCCTTGCTGTAATACGTCTAATTGCATTTGCTCTGTATCGGCAGAAACAATCACCACGTCTTTATTGGCAATGCGCTGTTTATGTTTAGCAATTACGTTTGCATAGTTAGGGTTAAATTGGGCAAAACCTGCTACAGCTAAAAATAGTGGTGGATTTTCGAGGTTAAGAAGTTTGTCGAGCTGGCCGAGGGATACCTCTCGCTTGCCTAAGCTATACAAAGGGCAGCGATCAAACTCACTCCAGCCATTTTCACCACTTAAACGTTTATCTTTTTGCCCTGATAATGCATAGCGCACACCTTCAATACGCTTGTTTAAATTAGGTGTCGTTGAATGCCCTGACTGAATACACACTTGGTTGGTTGTTTTGTTAGTAAATTTTTTTAATTCGTTGCCTAACGCAACACCATAATCAAAATTATTAGTACCTACATAGGCTAAACGATATTGCTGATCTTCTTCGAGCAGATCAGAGTCAAAGGTAATTACAGGAATGTTGTTATCTTTAAGCTGTTTAAGAGCTCTTGCAACAAGATAATTAGAGTCTGTGGTTGCGATTAATAAACCACTAATATTGTTTCTACGAATGAGGTCGGTGATCACTAACACTTGGGTGCGAATATCTTGAAAGTCTTTAGGGCCGTCGTAAATACATTCAAAATCGAGATGTTGTTTTGCAAATTGCTCACAACCACGAAAGGCTTGCTGATAAAAGCTATCGTTCTTGGTTTTACCCACAACAGCCACCACATATTTGGCCTGAATTGGCAGAGCAAAAAGCCAAAAACAGGCGCACAAAAACACCCAGTTTAATTTAAAATTTAATAATACTTTTAAAGACATAGCACTACATATTGCAATTTTATTATAAGCTCGAACTAATTATAGTGGCCTAGCTTGAATTTACCAGAGAGCTTTTGTATGAACTAACAAGCTTTAACATATAATTAAAAAGCCTTTATAAGGAAGTACTTATTTTTGCTATCTTTTATGATTCAAATGGAGTGGCTATGATTATTTATAAATACTGGCAGCAATTAACAAAACTTTGGCAAAAAGCGGCTTTTTTATGGGGGGCTTTTTTTATTTTATTTAATGTATATTGCTTTTTTTGGCGCCATTTAACTGCAGGAGGCCAATATCAGTTTATGGACTCACAGGTTTTTTGGTTCAAAGAGTGGGGGGCTTTATGTGCTTTAAATATTGCATTGGTGGCTTTTGTTGATTTAAAAGGCAGAGTCCGTAATAACGTATTTGTTTTTATTATCGCGTGCACAGTTGCTATTTGTTCATTGGTGATCTTACGTATTTTTATTGATTACTCTTTTTATGGTTATGCAATTGCAGCGTCATTTATCCAGCTTTTACCAAAGTACTTAATAGCGTGTTGCTTAGTTTTGGCGTTGTGGCGATTATGCAGCATGTCGTTTTTGCCACAAGCGAAGCAAGATAAGCCAGAGAAAGGTCCACCTAAGTATATTGAAATAAACCACAAAGGGGTTGTTAAGAGACTTTCTCCAGAATCAATATTATTTATTAAAGCTGCAGGCAACTATGTCGAAATACAAACATTATCTGAATGCTTTTTAAAAAGAGATACCATCAAAAACAGCCAAGCTCACTTGCCTTGCTATGAATTCAAGCAAGTGCATCGCAGCTACCTTGTAAACTTAGCCCACATTGAAGATTTTAATCTTCATAAAGCAAATGCAACTTTACAGATGAAACTAGGGTTTAGCATTCCTGTTAGCAAAACTTTTAAGCCTGCTCTAGCAAATGTATTAAGTGAGTCGAGTGCATTCGTCACAGAATGATGGCTTTCGTCACAATCTTATTTAAAACAAAAGCTTAATCTTTACTATTAAGTCATGAATATAGTTTTTAAGGATAAAGTTCATGACAAAAAAGACACAGAAAACACATAAGATTTTGCACTGGCTAAGTGCGATATTAATTCTGAGCGTACTTGTGTTGGGTTACTACATGACCTGGGTGACTGATTACAGCTTGTATCATTGGCATAAATCAATTGCGGTGCTCATTGCTATCATCTGGTTATTAAGGATAGTTTATAGGCTCTATCAGCCGTTTCAATCTGCCATACAATCGAGCTTAACTAAGTGGCTTCATTTTTATCATTGGGGCTTGCTAATCTTGCTAGCTGTAATGTTACTGTCAGGTGCTTTTTATAGTGGTTTTGGCGGTTTTGGTATTGCTGTTTTTTCGTGGCAATTAATTGCTAGTAATTACAATGAAACGGGTCAGGCCGTTGCGTTTAATGCTTGGTTAAGCGATTTTGGCTGGCAAATTCATATTTTATCTGGCTATTTGTTATCAGCGGCCCTTTCAATCCATATTTTAGCGGCGCTTAAGCATCATTTCATAGATAAAGACGCGACCTTAAAGAGTATGCTTTAAGCGTTTATTTTAATTTGGTTTCGACCGTTATTTTTTGCCGCATAAACGTGTTTAGTTGTAGTCTTATTAATTAGCTCTCAGTCGGCTATGGCTAACAGTTTATGTGGTTACTGCCAATGGCTATGTACGTAATGCAGTAAAACTGCCAAGCAATGGCGATAACTTTACCAGTTACAGCAAAGTGGCTGAGCTGGTAGGGCGTACGTATGTTCATTCGCAGGTAAAAAACATCATTGTTAATGCTTACCAAATGCTCCAGAAATCCCATTCAGATAAACGATACAAATACGCTGAAACGGGCTTAGAAAATGGCAGTAAACTTAACTCGCACAAGACCCATCAAAATGGTTTGTCTATTGATTTTATGACATCTGTTGTTAACGAAAAGGGGCAATCCGTTCATTTGCCAACTCTCGTTTTCAATCGTTTTGGCTACGACATTGAATTTTATGAACAAGGCCAGTTTGAACAGTTTAAGGTTGATTACACCGCTTTAGCAGCTCATATTGTTGAGCTGCATACATCGGCAACAGCAAAAGGTTACGATCTTTGGCGGGTGACCTTTGACCCAACCCTGCAGGGCTTTATAAAACCAAGTATGCAGATGATTTAAAAAGCACATCCAGTTTTCGACTAGACCATCTTGGGTACGACATGATGAGCATTACCACGTTGATTTTTTAGTACCGTGTGAAAAATAGTCTTCAATTCATTACGGTTAGATTTGTTTATTAGATTATACGGTTTTAGTGAACAAGCAACTGATAGCTGATAAAGTACGTTGCGCAAAACATGGATGTTTCTACTTGTGCCACTTTTAAGTAAGTCCCCCACGTTTTCTTTAAGAAAAAATAGAATCATGCCTCCGTTTATATTTAACATGCTTAAAGCCTCACTGTGCACATAGCTTAAGCATTTTAATTTAGAATTAACTATTAAATATAGAATTTAAAAATATGAAAAAATTAATACAAATCTTTGCTATTTTATTCTTTGTATCAACTTTAGCTGCTTGTATGACAACTTATAACCCTGTTCCTCAAGGATATCAGGGCGAAACTGCAACTATAGATGACACCTTCAGAACCATGGCAACTAGTACAGGACGGTTCTTTTACTTGAGTAAAGTGAATGGTAAAGATGTCAATAATGCTATTAGGGCAACAAACCAAGCAACTTATGGGCAAGGTATGGTTCTGTCACCTGTTGGGTTTAGTCGAAAAGTACCTGCAGAGGAAATGACACTAACACTAGTAGCGCAGGTCCATCATGCCGCACCTATTAACTATATGTTTAATTCAGGAACGAATTACATTGTTACAGGTGATGTATCTTTTATTCCAGAAGCAGGGCAAAGCTATCTAGTAAAGGGGTATTTGAGTAGTGACTTTTCTTCTGTTTGGCTTGTAAATAGCGCTGGTGAGCAAGTATCTGATGCTGTGGTTTTAAAAGGTGATCCTGATAAGAATGCAGCTGTAATCGCCAAATTAGTTAAGGGTAAAGTTGTACTTCCCGAGCCGCCAAAAACGCAAGCGACTATTAAAAAGCAGGTTGCTATCACAACAGAGTCATTTGATAACCCATTGTTTTTTCTTGAACAGGGGCTAAGCGCGGAAGCTATAATTAAGAAGTTAGGTGAGCCTGATCATATTCGTTATATTGAAAAAGGCTTTTTTAATAACAAGCCTGAAATACAAATATTTCATTTCACAGATCTTGGTAGTGTTCAAATGGTTAAGTCACCTGCTGATGGGCAGTTTTACTCAAAGTTAACTTATAATGTTAATAGCCAAGAGCATTACCAGTTTGTTGATGTAGTGAACCAAGCTGATGGTACCGAAACTCAAATCCTTGGTAAGAAATTTTATAATATCGGTGTTTACAAAGAGCAATACCTAGACGCATTAGCGAATAAACTCTGGCAAAATAAATATAATGTCGATGGGCGTATGTTAGATGGTGTCGCGTACTATTGTAAAATTATTGCCAATGCACAAACGATGCGTTACCAAGCTATGCTAAAAAGCCTTGTTGCAGATAAAGATGTTCCTTCAAAGTTACGTCGTCATTGTAAAGCGGCCAAAAAAGACATAGACAAATTAAAGCTCGCAACTGTTGAACAGTTTGAATTTATGTAGTTTAGATCCAAGCCAATTCACTTAATCAAGTGAATTGGTATTTCAATCATAATAATCACTTAAAACAAACTAAACATCACTGAAGCAATTAATAGTATTGCCATTAGGTAGTTAAATGCTTTTAAGCGCTTTGGGCTGGCAAGCCAGTGTTGCAGCTTTTCGCCAAGTAAAGTCCACGAGCTGACGCATGGCAGGTTAATTAAGCCAAATACGAGGCTTACGATTAACACTGAGGTGAGGTTTTTGTCTGGGGCATACAAACTAACCGCGCTTAATGCCATTGCCCACGCTTTTGGGTTCACCCATTGAAATAGTGCAGCCTGAATAAAAGTAAACGGCTTACTTTCACTACTGGCTTTTTGTTGTGCGTTACTTGTGGCAATTTTAAACGCCAGATATAGCAAGTAAGCAATGCAAAATACCTTTAATATCAAATAGCTTGGAGGGAATAAGTCAAATAGCTGCATGATGCCAAGGCCCACCAAAACCAGCATCAACATAAAGCCAAGCGTCACGCCAAGTAAGTGCGGTGTGGTTCTTTTGAAGCCAAAGTTAGCACCTGAGCTCATCAACATTAAGTTATTTGGACCAGGGGTAATTGATGACACCAAAGCAAACAATGCCAAGGCTGTTAAAATTTCAAAACTCATCGCTATCTCTCCATTTTAATTTAAATGCAATTATAAGTTGTAATGTGCGCAATTGTTGCGCTTAATGTTGTTATTGATATTTGAAATTCACAATCAAAAATGAAAAAAGACAAAATTAACGATAGAATATTGCGTGAGCTTAAGAGCAATGGCCGAATTGCCAATGCAGAACTGGCAGAAAAAGTGGGTTTATCGCCATCAGCATGCCTTCGTAGAGTGCAAGAATTAGAAAAGCTTGGGGTTATTGCGGGGTATCGAGCGGTTATTAATAATCAGGCTGTTGGCCTAGGATTTATCGCTTATGTTGGGGTTGGTTTAAATGAGCACTCAACAATATCTCAGCGAGCATTCGAACAAGCTCTTGAGTTTATTGATGAAGTAAAAGAGTGCCACAATGTAACTGGCTCGTTTGAATATTTGCTGAGAATTGAAACAGCAGATCTTAAGTCCTATAAAGCGTTTCATGCTGATGTACTTGGCTCTATCCCACAAGTAAGAACCATTACAACTCATGTAGTGATGGAATCACCCAAGGATGAACGCGCTTAATATAGAGTTTGTACCTTTTTTTTGTTATTAATTTATTGCGAGCTACCAGGCCTTAGTCTAGAATCTTCGCGTTAAAATAATAATTTATAAGGAAATTAAGTGAAAACGTTAAAGCCTCTTTTGGCGTTTATAGCTTTAGGTTTATTAGCTGGCTGTCAATCTACAACCGAAACAGGTGTATCGATGGCCCGCTTTGAGAGCCCCGAGATCAACAGTGACCCCTTTCATTTTCGTGCAACCGTTGGTTCTGATACAAGCAAGATTATTGCTAAAGATACCAGTGAGAGCACATCAACGAGTACCGCGTTAACTACTTCGATGAGTATGACCTTAGGTTATTCGACGGAGCTTAGCCTAGGTGCAGGTATTGGCGGCGATCATGATTATGAAAAATACGCTATTAAGCATCAGTTTTATGGCAGCCCTTTAGAGTCTGCCGCCGAGAAAAACCTCTCTATGGCGGTTAGCCTTGGCTATATTCGCAGTAAAGATGCGGGGTATGGTCCACTATTAGCGGGTAATTATGATGACGATACCTATGATTGGGATTTGTCGCACGATACTTATGATATTGCACTTATTTCAGGTTACCGTTTAAGTTCAAAAGCCTTGTTATATGGCAGTGTCTTTTATCAAAAAGGCTCTATCGATGTTGATTATACGCAGATGTATTATCTTGCCAGCGAAGAAGGGGCTATGTTAACTCGAGCATGTAGTGATACGCCAGAGCAATGCCTTGATTTTAGCGCTGATTACGACGGCCACAATGCCGGTGTCAGCATTGCTCTTGAGTATGCATTCACACATTGGTTCGCCATTACAGGTGAGGCGGTCTATAAATCGATGAATTGGTTTGATCGTAGTGAAAGTGAGACTGCAGCAAATGTAAACTTTGAATTTAGGTTCTAGGTTCGGCTGTTCGAGAAAAAGGCATTAGCAATGGCTAGTGCCTTTTTTGTTTAACGGGCAGTTAGCGCAATAATCTGCGGCTACAAGTTGGTAGTGTAAGCAGCAGGTTTTACGCATAAATGTTAGCTTATTGTTTTGATCACTAAAGCGATGTTTACCACATAGCTTTTGCCAAGTTTGAAAACGCTTTGCTATAAATTTTATCGATTTGTCTGGCCAGCAAGCTATTAATGCTGCGTGGAAAGTATCACTTTGTAAACGTTTTAATAATCCTTCATTTAGCCTGTACTGCAATGGCACGTTATTATACCAAGCTTGCTGGTGGTCAATTAAGTGATTGGCTGCCAGTTCAATCAAATCTGCATTATTAAAAGGGTCTTGTTGAGCCATGATATTTAAATTAGCCAAACCATAAATATGTGAGCCCGTTATCCGCTGCTTAATATTGACCAGATCAGGAATGCAACCAAGGTGCTCTACACAGGCTACTAATAAGTAAATAACTTGCCAGTTCAGTTGTAAGTAGAGATTGATTGCGACATATCCCTCAGTAACATTTGCTCCTCTTAATTTTATAGCGTTAGCCAAATAGGTTAATTGCTTGCTAGTTAAACATTGACTGCTAAACCATTGTTCATCGTTTGTTGGAGTTAAGAACGTCAGCAGTGAGCACTGCTGACGTAAGGCTAACTCAAGATTATTATGCTGTTGTGTTTGTAAGTGCATATTGCGCCAAAGGGTTTTGCAAATCACCTGCATACTGCAAGCTTGAAGCTGGGTCGGTAATATCAACCATTTGTTGATTGTTACGCAGCTGTAAGCGGTTTAAGCAAGACAATGGGAATGACTCAGCAAATAAATCATGCTCAGCAAACTTGTCTTTGAGTGAAGGATGATTCGCCTGATACTGAACAATTGTATCGGCGACGGCTTGCCAAAATTGTTGTTCGGTCAGTAGGCCATCAGTTACTAAAATTGCCGAAAGGTAGCGGAAGAAGCAATCGAAAATGTCAGTAAAAATAGACAACACGGCAACGCCTTCTGGAATGGTTACCTTAATCCGCTTTATTTCATCATTCAGCTCAATGTTACTATTTAATAAGGCAATTTCTTCACCAATGTCTTTAATGAATACGCCTACCGGAACATGATTGTTAAATCGAACTATGAGGTTTTCACCATGTGGCATAAAGACTAAATCATACTGATAAAAACAATGTAGCAATGGTGTCATATAAGCCTGTAAGTAGTGGGCTAGCCACTGCTCAGCACTTAGCCCCGATTTGGCAATTTTAGCACTCACAAATGATCGGCCTTCGCTATCGATATGAAGCAGACTTGCCATAGTGGCAAGGCTTTCATTCTCGTCCATGTATTGAGCGGGATTTTCACGCCAAAGAGCCGCCATCATTTTCTTATAAGGGTTATCGCCAAGCGCAGGATGAGTGTAATACTGCTCATCAAAGCCAAGGGTTGCGACTTCTCTTAAAGGTTGAAACTTCAGTGATTTTAAATAGCTATCTTGGTTTACTAAGTCGAACAACCATTGATTTATTGCCGGAGTTACTTTCATATAGGCGCTCGATAAGCCCCGCATAAAGCCCATATTTAAAATCGATAAGGCGGTTTTAACATAGCATTTGTGTGGTTTGCTGATGTTATATAGGGTACGAATTGATTGCTGCGGTAAATAACTATCTTGCGAGTAGCCTAAGCACACAATGTGTTTTTGCGAGATATGATAGCTATAAACATGGACTAATTTGTTGAACCACTGCCATGGGTGCATAGGAAATAACAGATAGTCACTTGGCTTTAAACCTTGCTCAGTTAGTGCTTTTTCAAAGCGCAAACGCTCAGCTACATCAAGCTCATCGGCTATCAAGCTCTCGTATTTATAATCATCGGTACTTTTAAAGGTGGTATGCTGTTTGTGGCACGCAAGCCATATTATTTGAAATGGGTTTGCGGCTTCTGGGGTATATTGGTGAAAATCTTGTGAGTTAAAACCAATGCGGCCATTGTTGGCAATAAAGCTTGGGTGACCCATGGTCATTTGGGTTTCGATCAGCTGAAAATCTGCGTCTGCTAATTGCTGAGCGTTATAGCGATTATTTTTAAATTTAAATGCAAATCCACTGAGTGTGCTCGCGAGTTCTTCGAGATAGGTGCCAAGCATTGATTTGTCTATGTTTAACTTGTCATTACACTCAAGTACAAACGCGATAGCGTCTAATGGCTGGCTGTGGTTAAGCGCCATTTTAGTAATGCTATTTGGATCTACTTGTAGGTGATTAAGCAGCATTGATTCACCTTTAAACTGATAGCTTTGCCCACCCATGGTATGCAACACGTAATGGTTTGGTTTTTCACTGTCGTAGCTAAATAGTCGTTCGTGATAAAACTCACTGAGCATTTTGGCAATCAGTAAACGGTTTGCGTATTGCCACGCTTGTTGGTCTAGATGTGAGCTACTGCAAGATGGCGTTGCTTGTTGCACTGCGGGACCTTGCTGTGAAGTGTCGAAGCGAGACGAAAGGTGCTGTAAGTAATTAAAGTGATCTTTTTCTAAACTACCAAGTAATGCGGTTTTCTCACCTAAATTTATAACTTTATGATGGCTGAAACCTGCCTTTAAGTTAAGGTGGTGAATTTTATGATTGGCTATATCTGGCTCCACAATCACTCGCTCACATGAGAGAGTATTAAACATAAACTCTAACACCGACTGCATAACAGCAAGGCTAAACCCCGCCACAGAGAACTGCTTTGGAGCGAGTAAAATATGCATGCCTAAATCGCCATTTTTAAGCGCTAGGTGGTTCTCAAGTTTTAGTATTTGTGGTTTGTAAATCTCAATTAAAGCAATCGGTGTTTGGTTTATTTCAAGCAAATAGGCTTGTTGAGCCTCATCTTTATTGAGTGTTGTATAAAATTCTAAAATTTCTTCGGGTGAATGTTCCATTGCTCCCCAAAACTGAGCTTGAGAATGTTTAAGCCAAGGGGTAATCGTTGTTAGATCGTGTTCAGGGCTTAATGTTCTGATTTTTACATCACCAAGCAAAGCATGCTTGATATGAGTTTCAATGATGTTTTTCATAGTCGTGTTCTCTTAAAAATTAATAACTGTGAATAGGGTCTGTTGAGGTATGTTTGTTGCGTAAAAAAAGCAGATAAAACAAACATAAAGTGATGGCAAAGCCGACAGAGCCCGTCAGTAGTGGCGTGTTAAGTTCAAAGCGAGATACTAAATCTCCCGCTAAAAATGAGGCGCAGATGACGCCGATATTTTGCATAAAATGAAGCTTGGCAAAGTCGCTTGAGTAAAAACGTGGTTCGCTCATTGCAAACAACATGACTTGTAGACGTACGGTCAGTAAAAATAGCCCAATAGCAAATACAACACGGCCGAACACAAGCAATTGCCAGTGTGAGCTAAGTTGTATAAATAGGCCGATACTGCTTAATACAAGTGCATATGCGATTGTTTTACTGTGCTTATTGGTTGCGGCTTTGTTTTTGGTTGTAATCAAAATGACAAGCGCAACCCAAGCAGGGATTGCAAACACAGCACCAGCTAAAAGTGCATTACTGAATTCGCTTACTTGTTGCCAAAGTAACGTAAAGTATGGCGTTGCTAAGAACATGCTGAAGTACACGCCCATAGATATAACCCCTAAGCGAATGATGTAGCTAGGGAAACGCTGTCGTTTTACTGATGATGCGGTTAATTCCCGTGGCTTGTAGCTTACATTCAATAAGTAAATTAAATACAAGCAGAGCATAACCTGTAAGCAGTCACCTGCAGCCATCACTAAATATAAAAAGCGCGGCTCAATACTTTGGATGATCAAGCCACCTAATAAAGCACCGCCAATACCGCCAAAGTGTAAAAGCACGCTAAATAAAGCAACGACACCGAGGTGCTGTTGTTTTTCTTCGATACTTAGAACAAAGGGATAAATAAGCAGGTAACTTGCTTTAAATATCAGCATGAGCTGTGATAGCAGCCAAAAGCTCCATACGTTTTCGCTGTAAAAGCACGCAACACCCAATAGCCCTGCAATTATTTGGGTGATCACCCATAAATACAGTTCGTGCACGTGCTGCGCTATTTTCGCCCATACAGGGAAAGCACACATCACGGTGATGCAGCAAACAGCGATATAGGCACCAATGTGATTACTTGATTGCAAACCAAATTGGGCACTAAAAAACTGCGGGTAAAAGGGCAAAATCATGGTGTCGCAAACAACAGAAATAATCGTCAGCAGCACTAAGCTTGATTTTAATGCGGGTCGTTTCATGCTATTTGCTTCTGTTTTTCGTTGACAACATCGGGTAAACCAAACTCTTGAAAGGCAATTTGCGTTTCAACAGGGTAGGGGGCATAACCTAAGATTGAGCGCAGAATATGGCTGTTTCTATAGCAGGCCATGCCTAGATCTGGCGTTACAAAACCATGACTGTGTAGCTCAGCATTTTGTACAAACAACCTTTGCAGCTTGTCGATACTATAATTTCGCTCAACAGCAAAGCACCCGTTATCTAGCCAATTTATTTCGCTCATTAAGCCACTTAGAAAATCGGGTAGCTGATAACTAAAGCCCGTAGCCATGATGACCTGATTACTATGTAAGCTAAATTCAGCCTGCTGTTCACTGTGTCTAAAAACTAACTTACTGCCTTGTTTTTTAATGAGCTCGCTGTTGGTCAATAACCTTGCGCGGTTTACCCCTTGAATATCAAGTTGATAGAGCTGATCATAAATCTGATTAATTAACTCTGAGTTGATGCCTTTGTATAAATTACGTTGCTTGGCTAGTAACTCCTGTTTGGTGGTCTGTTCTAGGTTATAAAAGTAATCAACATATTCAGGAGAGGTCATTTCTAGCGTGAGTTTCGTGTATTCAAGAGGAAAGAAACGCGGCGCTCGCGTTACCCAATTGAGTTGGTAGTTATGCTGTTTAATGTCACACAACAAATCATAAAATACTTCAGCAGCACTTTGCCCTGAGCCAATCACAGTGATGCTCTTGCTATTTACTAATTCATCCCGTTTATACAAATATTCAGTGGCATGGCAGAGCTGTGTATCTTCAGCCTGAACAGCGGGTGGATAATAAGGCGAGGGACCCGTGCCCAGTACCAAGTGACGACAATAAAGCGTTTTAGTTTGCTTTGCTGATTCGACAGTGAGTACATAGAGCTGCTTGGTGTGATCAAATTGGCTATGAATGACTTTATGACCAAATTGTATGTTACTTAATTGGCTTGCTGCCCATTGGCAATACTGGTTGTATTGCTCGCGCAGTAAAAAGAAACTTTCTCGAATATAAAACTGATACAGCTTACCTTGTTGTTTCGCATAGTTTAAAAAGCTGTATGGATTAGTGGGATCTGCCAATGTAACTAAATCTGACATAAACGGTGTTTGTAATGTAACGCCATCGAGCATCAGCCCTGGATGCCAATTAAATTCATCACGTTGTTCTAAAAATAACGAATCAAGTTTTTCAATTGGCTCAGCTAAACATGCCAAACTGAGGTTAAACGGACCAAGACCTACAGCAATTAAATCGTATACTTTATTCATAGCTAGTTTCCTCTACTTTTAGACGTGCCTTGATGCTGTAGGCGCAGGCTTTAATATCAGCTGCAATACTTTTAATGTCTTCAATCTGTGTATTTGGGTTAAGTAACGTGAACTTTAAGTAGTTGATGCCTCTGAATTTGGTGCGAGCAATGGCACACTCACCTTGTTTGAATAGCTCATCTTTAATTTGATAATTAAGCAGGTTTAATTGCTCATCACTGAGGTTTTTATCGTTAAAGCGAAACACTAAGGTACTCAGTTCAGGTTGATGAATTAGCTCAAATTCAGAGTCTTGTTTGAGTGCCACATAACTACTACGGGCTAATGCCATAACAGAAGAAAACACTTTGCCAATCTGTTCGTGGCCCATAATGCGTAAAGTTAGCCAAAGTTTTAAGGCATCAAAACGGCGAGTAGTTTGAATGCTTTTATCAACAAGGTTTGGCGCTGCTTGTGGGTTGTCGTTAAACGGATTTAAATAATCAGCATGATGAGTTAAATGTTTAAATTGTTTTTTATCAGCAACAATAAATGCACTGCTACTGACAGGTTGTAAGAATGATTTGTGGTAATCTAACGTCACCGAGTCAGCCTGTTCAATGCCATTGAGTAAGTGACGGTGATCATCAGCGGCAAGTAGTCCACAGCCATAGGCTGCATCGACATGAAGCCATAAATTATCAGCTGTGCAACGCGTTTTTAGCTTATCGATAGGGTCTATTGAACCAAAGTCAGTTGTGCCTGCGGTAGCAACAAGCGCTATCGGAATATTGCCTTGTGCTTTGCATTCATCAATTGCTGCATCAAGTGCGGCTAGGTCTATTTTAAACTCTTTATCAACAGCAACAGGAACAACCGCGTTATAGCCAAGGCCCAGTAAAGCGGCTGACTTTTGAATACTAAAATGGCTGACTTCAGAGCAAAAAATACGGTAGCGATGAGCATCTGGACCTAAACCAAAATCGCGAATAAGGTGCCCTGATAAGCGCTCTGCTGCATGGTCTCTAGCAAGCAACAATGCCATTAAATTAGATTGACTGCCGCCACTTGTGAATATGCCATCGGCAGCAGCACTTAAGCCAATGCGTTCGATACTCCAGTCAATTAACTTTTGCTCAATGAGCGTCCCGCCAGCACTTTGGTCCCAGGTGTCTAACGAAGAATTTATAGCAGTTAATAACTGTTCGGCTATCACCGCGGGGTAAGCAACGGGGCAGTTTAGATGGGCAACATATTTTGGATGATGAAAGTAGACAGCATGATCTAAATACAACGATTTTACTTCATTTAGCGCTTGCTCAACGTTATTGAGAGGTTGATTTAGTTCTACTCTGGCTATTTGTTTACTGAGCTCTTTGTGGCAGACGCCAGAATGAACTTGTTTTGCAGAACGCAGCGCTTGATGGATGAGCGACATTGTTTGCATTGAAGCCATCTCATATTTGAGTAAATTATTTTCGTTAAAAATAAACGCATGGGGCTGTTCATCAACGTTTATTGATGAATGAGCATTAAGCACGGGGGCTAATTGATTCACGACTCAATTCCTTCTCGGTTAATTTGAATCGGGATCGTAATGATAGTGATTATCAATATCAATAATAAATTATTAATTTACTTTACAATTTAATTACCTTTTATAAGTTAAAGGTGTTTTATTTTTAAGTTTGTCTAGTAATAAATAATTGTAATTAAGTCATAAATTATAACTAAATTAGTCCCTTTTTTAGGTTCTATTTAGCAGCGTTCTTTTGCTTTTTCGATGAAAATGCTCACAAATAAAAGCAATAAAGCCATCATTTAAGAAAACTATAATAGGTAGGTGAGAGGTTTTAAGAGCTAAGTAAACACACTTTGAGCTGCTATAAAATGCTTAAGCAAAGTGAGGATTCTGCGAATAGTTATTTTAAAAAAGCTGTGTCAAAAAGTGGGTGAGGATTAAATTAATTGAAAATAATGTTGCCATCGCTGTTTGCTAGAATGGCAACAGGAACTTTAGTTTATAAAAATACATAAGCTGCTGGGAGCAGCATACCGCTGATGACTAATACTGAGCGGCTGCCCCATGGGCTATTTTTACCTTTGATCATAAACAAGCCGCTGATCGCTAAAAACAGCAGCAGCCCAGCAAAAATATCAGAAAAAATAACCCACGAAGCGTTTGTCTCGTTTAAGTGTAAGCGGTTAAATGCTTGAATCACATGGCGAGGCTCAATGGCTTCATAGCTTATGATATCTTTATTGAGTTTCAGGCTGAGGTTGTTACCGTTTTTTAAAAACACTTTAAATTCTTGCGGCGACGCCCAATAAGAAGCCTTTACCGGCTCGCTTACATCAGCATGGGAAATAATTTGTTCAATCAGCAACTCGTCATTATCTAATTGCCAAGTTTCATCGCTCACATTGATTTGCTGGTGGCTTACTTGGTAGTTTGGGTTCCAATCATCTTTGTGGTTTACTGCAATGCCAGAAACCGCAAAGATAATCACTAAACCAACACAAAAATAACCAATATCGCGGTGTAAGTTTCTGTTTAACTTAAACCAGTTGATACTTGATTTGTTACTCAATGATTTCAACTCCGCTCGGAACGAGCTGATAAATAGCAATGGCTTCAGTCACTGAATTTGCATCAAAGCTTTCGCCGGCTTGCTGCGCTTTGTGAGCAAGTAGCGCTTTAGTGCGGCCTAGACTAAGCTGAATTTTATCGAGCTTACCGGTTACGATAGCTTTACTGCCTTTAGCCGTCATCGGGAATACCATGTCGCCATCTTCAACTTTGATACGTAAGTTTTCAAAGCGTTTGTCTGATGCAAGCGTCATCCAGCAACCACGTTTTTCGCAAACCCCTGTGATAGTCCCTTCTACAGTAATTGGACTTGCTAGGTAATCGTCTGGCGTGGCCATAACCGTCGAAATTTTAATGAGTTTGTCACTGTCGACTTTACTGCCAAACTGCAAGCTAAAGGCGTGTTGGCTAAAGCTTAAAAGCGCCAATGAGAATGCAATAAATGTTTTTGATTTTAGTAACATAGTTGTTTCTTAGAAATACATTAAGTCTTAGTTTAAGCGGTTTACTTGTATGATAAAAGCATCATGAGATTATAAATTATTCGCAATTATATCAAGCGTAGATCAATTGTTTTTAATGCTGCGGGGTACTATCAGGTATAAGAAGCTTTATGACAATTTCGTGAATATTGTGATAATGTAACTTTTTATCGTTTCATTGCTTTATAATGCCTTTTTTATTTGTATGATAAAGCTGGTTTTTAGCTTGGAGTTAACATGGTTTCACGTCGAGAGTTTTTAGTAGGGGCGGGCACAATAGCCTTTTTAGGATTATCAAAAAGTGCCATAGGTAAGGTGTCGTTAGGAGATTTAAAAACAACGGCTGTCGGCTTTGGCCCGTTAATTCCTGATCCAGATAAATTGCTCGATTTACCAGAGGGCTTTAGTTATCAAGTCGTTTCAAGCCTCGGTGAGAAAATGTCTGATGGATTTACGGTACCTGATAAAGCTGATGGTATGGGCTGCCTAGCACTTGGTAATGACCGCGTCGCATTAGTGCGAAACCATGAGTTAAAACCAAAAGATTTAGCGAAAGCCGAAGCAAGTATTGCCAACCATAAAACGCCCTTGGCTTTTGATACCAACAGTGACGGTGTGGCGTTACCGGGTGGTACAAGTCATATAGTTTATAACTTAAAAACCCATCAAAAAGAGCAAGAATATCTGTCATTGGTCGGCACAATTCGTAACTGCTCTGGTGGTATCACGCCATGGGGTTCGTGGCTTACCTGTGAAGAAACCACTGATACTAAAGCTGATGGATTTAACCAAGACCATGGTTATATTTTTGAAGTACCCGCAAATAGCAAAGGCTTAATCAAACCTGAGCCATTAAAAGCCATGGGTCGATTTAACCATGAAGCGGCTGCTGTTGATCCGCGCACAGGTATTGTTTATCTAACCGAAGACAAAGGTGATAGCGTCTTTTATCGATTTATTCCAAATGAATATGGCAAGCTACACAAAGGCGGGCAATTACAGGCTATGATGGTGAAAGGTAAGCCACAATTTGATAGCCGTAACTGGAATAACAAAGCCATGGTGTTACATCAAGAACTAGAGGTTGAGTGGGTCAATCTAGATAACCCAGAAAGCCCGAAGGATGACTTACGCCTACGCGGTTACAAACAAGGTGCGGCATTATTTGCCCGTGGTGAAGGTATTCACTGGGGTGATAAAGAGCTTTATTTTTGCTGTACCAATGGCGGTAAAAAGCAACTTGGTCAGGTTATGAAATATCAGCCATCAGAGTTTGAAGGCACGGCAAAAGAAGCAGAGCAACCAGGTAAAATCTCGTTGTTTGTCGAAAGTACCAGCAAAACCTTCTACAACTTTGGCGATAACCTTACTGTGTCACCTAATGGTCATTTAATTGTGTGTGAAGACCAATACACTGATGTGGTTGATAATCATCTTCGTGGTGTTACACCGCAAGGCCAAGTTTATAATTTTGCCCGTTTAGTTGCGCAAACCGAGCTGGCAGGTGCCTGTTTCTCACCAGATGGTAGCACTTTGTTTGTGAATGTTTACTCACCTTCAAAAACACTCGCTATAACAGGCCCATGGCATCAGTTTAGTGTTTAGTTAAAGCCTATTTTGAAAAGCTACTGCAAAGTGGCTTTTTTATGACTCTAATTTATCATTAATGAATAATAGAAAACCCTATATGAGTAAGTGCTCATCAGCACAGCCAAAATTAGCGACTTTAAGTATTGAGAGCTTTATTTTTAGCGGCTTTTTTGGCACTGACTTTATGTGCGTGTTTAGCAATCCATTTAGTCATTTTTTTCATTAAAGCGGGTGGAAAGTCATGGCCCATACCGGGCACAACTCTTAATTTGCTGCGCTTTATTAACAGTGCGGTGTTGATACCAGCAGACAATGGCATGACAGGATCAGCACTGCCGTGGATCACTAACGTCGGGGCTTTAATCTTCTTTAAAAGTTGCTCGCGATAGGGTGTTGCGGCAATGGCTGCAAGCTGACGTTTAAAACCTGTTTGATTAGTGTGGGCACGCGCTATATAACGCTCGGCGTTGGCGTATAAAGCGTGTTCATCTTGTGGGTAGGCTGGGCTGCCAATGAGTTGGTTTAGCCTAACATTGTAATCAATCGCGGCTTCCTTATTACTGCTTCGGGGGCGTATTTTTGCGAGCTTTACTAGTAGGTTTATGTTTGAACCCGAAAACGATAAGGGCGAACTACTTGACATAATAGAGGTTAAGCTCAGCACGCGCTTTTTATATTTTGCTGCGGCAATTTGGGCAATCATACCACCCATAGAAGCACCCACTAAATGTGCTTTTTTGATATTAAGAGCATCCATTAACTCTTTTACGTCGCGAGCCATATCATCGAGCGAATAGGGCAGCTTTGCACGAATGGGTAATCGGCGGCTAAGCCAGTGCTTTACAAGACTTGGCTTACCTAACTCATCTAACGATGTGGATAGCCCTGCATCGCGATTATCAAAACGAATAACCCGAAAGCCTTTTTCGACCAAGCCAAAGTAAAGCGACTCTGGCCAAACGGTAAATTGAGCACCTAAGCCAATAATTAAGATGATCACCGGCGCATTTTTATCGCCTTCATCTTGATAACTAATACTGATACCACTGGCTGTAAGGGTATGTTCCATAGGCTGACAAATAAGCTTACGCAGGTATCATCAGCATAGTAGGTGAAGTTGGCAGTTTAGTGACAGTAGGAAAAATAGACAGCATCTAACTACGTGCTGCCTATTTTCAGGGAGTTTTCTTAGAAGTAAGCGGTAACGCCAATCCAGAAGTTACGGCCTTTATCTTTAACGTTGTAGTCGTCTGTGAATGTTACTTCGCTAACTACACCACGACCTGTTAGGTACTCATATTCACCATCGCCATTTAGGTCGGTATAGCTCGTGCTATAAGAGGTGAAATCTTCGTCTAATAGGTTGTTCACACGGGCATTGATTTGCACATACTCATTTACATAGAACTGCGCCCCTAAATTAAGTAGGTTGTAGTTTTTGTAGTACAGTGCTTTGTCGTGCACGTTATCCCAACCGCGATAACGGTCTGAACGATATACACCTTGTAGGTATAGGTTCATAAAGTCAGTCGCTTCCCAGTTTAGGGTAAGGTTTGCCATGTGCTCAGCTGAGTTAGTTAATGGTTGACCTTCTTCAGGACCGCTCTTTTGTTCGCTATCAGTCC
Organism: Pseudoalteromonas apostichopi; assembly: GCF_030297135.1. Classification (NCBI taxonomy): domain Bacteria; kingdom Pseudomonadati; phylum Pseudomonadota; class Gammaproteobacteria; order Alteromonadales; family Pseudoalteromonadaceae; genus Pseudoalteromonas; species Pseudoalteromonas apostichopi. Next base: position 686,685 of record NZ_AP028065.1, on the reverse strand, counting down.
ACGTGTAGTTACCGTTAACAGACACTGTTTTAGTGATAGTGTATTGACCTGCAATTTCAACACCTTGCAAGTCTACTTCGTCGATATTGATCTTTTGGCTGTAGCTATCGTAGCCAAGCTGATCGTACTGACCTAAGTTCACACATGGGCGCACATCATTAGTTTGCTCACAGCTTAAAATAGTATCGCCGCGGGCAATTTTGTCTTCAAACTTGGTGTTGTAGTAAGTCACATTAATGTTGTGATCACCATCAAGCGAAGTCCAGTAAAGTGCAACTTCTGAGTTCACACTTGTTTCAGGTTCTAAATCTGGGTTACCCGCAAATGGGCTTGTGCCTTGACCACCAAATCCGGTGATACCGTCGTAAAGGTCAGTTGTTTGAGGTGTTTTATAACCCGTACTGACACCCCCTTTTATCGTCCAAGTGTCTGATATGTTGTATACACCATAAACGCGTGGTGATACTTGGCTGCCAAATACATCATGGTCATCGTAACGAGCGCCTAATGTAAAGGTAAAGTTGTCAGTTGCCATCCAGTTATCTTCGGCAAATAGCGAGTACATGTTTTGCTCTTGCACTTGACCTGCTTGGTCACTTTCAAGGCCAAATACACCGTCTTTTAACTCACCATCGATAAGCTGGCCACCAATTGCAAGGTTATGGCTACCAAAGCTGCCAGTGATAGGAATATCAAAGCGTAAATCATACGTATATTGGCTGCTTTCTAACGGGCGAGTAGGGCGTGGTAAGAAAGTTTCTTCAGCTAAGTCTTTACGTGCTTGCTCGTCCATTCCCTCGTATTCGCCAGTACCATCGTACATAGCTTGCAGCTCTAATCGTTCGCTTACACTTAGCGGTAAAGTACGGCCATTGTTTTGCGTATCAACATATGAAACAGAGGCCTTCACCGTTGCCCAGTTAAGCTCTCCATCGTAACTTAGTGACCACCATTCACGATCAAACTCTTGGTCTGCAGCATAGCCTGCGCGCGGGTTTACTTGGCCACGACGATCTTGCCAAATAGATTCAATGTTATCTTTAGTACCAAGCGGGTAAGTAATGGTGCCTGATTCAATGTTGTAGCTTGGTGTGTTGTCGTACACTTGACTTGAGTTATCATAATCAAAGCGTAAATGATGAGAATCAAACGGGGTATAAGTTAGGGTAATACCATACTGCTCATTAGTGTTATCAACAGTACGCCCACCACTACCAAAACCTAAAGAGCGAACATGAACAACGCCATTAGGGTCGGTAGCTGGTTCAAATGTCGGTGATGATGCCTGTTGCTCGTAAACACTACCGCGTACGCCTAAGCTTAATACGTCTTTGATCAGCGGCCCCATCACACTAAAGTCAGTGGTAATGTCATCACCAAAATCATCGTTTTGTTGTAATGAGCGGCTAAATGAAACAGCACCGCTCCAGCTATCAGTATGCTTTTTAGTGATGATATTAATTACACCGCCAAGCGCATCAGCACCATAAAGGGTTGATGCAGGGCCGCGGATAACTTCGACACGCTCAATGGCATCGACAGGCGGTACGTGGTTAAACGCGTTGCCTCCAAAATTGTTTGGGTAAATATCGCCATGATTATTTTGGCGTTTACCATCAATAAGTAACAGGGTGTACTCGCCTGTTAAACCACGCATACTCACACTGCCTTGGCCTGTTTTATCACGGGTTGTGCCAATGTCGATACCTTCTAAATACTGCACAGCATCAAGCACTGAGGTGAAGGCGTGAGACTTAATATCTTCATTAGTGATAATAGAAATACTTGCAGGTGCTTCAGTAACTTTTTGCTCAAAGCCGGTTGCTGTAATAACTAAGCGTTCCATATCTTGTTTAGGCTTAGCGTCGTCAGCTGAGGCTGAAAAATGTGTTGCTATGGCAAGGGCCAGTAAACTTGGTTTTATTGATTTCATTGTAGATTTCCAGTTCTTTTTGTTGGTTATCCTTTTAAGGAACGACGGGTATACTACAGAAATTAAAAATACAATCAATAATTATTCTTATTTAGATTAAGGTGTTTCGGGTTCAATTTACAGTATTTATGATTAAGTTGAGTTTTTAGCCAGTAAATACGGTGTTACAAACTAGATTTAGATTAAATACCCATGACAGGTTCACCTCCTGTATAGTGTTTTAATTATTAATATAAAAATTAAAACAATGAATTCGGATATCTCTTTAGCGCGCTTTAAGCAGTTTCCTTCTCTTATGTGGATCTTCTTATTCGGCTCGTTTATTACCCGTGGCAGCTATTATATGGTTTGGCCATTTCTAGCAGTTATCTTGTACGAAAAATTTGCTTTAACGGCGACAGAGGTCGGTTTGGTGCTTTCCAGTGCTGCCATAATTTCAGTGTTCACCAGCTTTATTGGCAGCAGCCTTTCAGATAAAGTCGGTCGTCATACACTGATGTATATTACAGGCGTGTTGTATATCATTTCTTTCTCGTTGTTGGCTGAGGTTGAAACAGTGGCAGGCTATGTGATTGTGATGACCTTATGTTCGATTGCTACCGCGCTTTGGCGGCCATTAACCAGCGCTGCAATTGGTGATATTATTGACGATGCTGCAACTCGTGAGCTTGCCATGCAATCGCTGTATTTTATTGTTAATGTGGGTTGTGCGGTTGGTCCATTAGCAGGCGTATGGCTGGGTTTAACAGGCGAGCAGTCAAGTTTTTATATTACCGCAGGCGCATTTGCTATCTTGTTAGTACTACTTGTTTGGGGTTTCAATGTTAGTGATAAAGCGTCAAAAAACAGCGCCGCAGCCGACGAGGTTGAAACTAAAAGTCCAGAAATAAAGGGCCAGCAATTATTGCGCATTTTGTTTGCTGATAAGCTGTTGCAATGTTTAATTTTAGCCAATATTTTGTGCATGTTTATTTACGCGCAAATGGATAGTTCACTAATACAATACCTGACTCGTGCAGAAGCTCCTGATTTACTTGCATTGATTTCTGCGCTGATTTTTACCAATGCGATGGTGATTATTTCAAGTCAATTTTTGCTATTGAGAATGATGGCGCGATTTAACTTAACAGTGCGTATTCAAATCGGTTTGGTACTTTTAATGGGGTCGCAATTTTGGTTGGCACTCAATCCGATAGACCTGTTCTGGGGCTGGATAGGTGCGATAGTGGTCATGAGCTTGGCTGAGACTATTTTATTTCCGACTATGAATGTTCACCTTGATAGACTCGCGCCATCACACCTTCGTGGTGCGTACTTTGGCGCAGCTTCGTTTTATGATTTAGGTTTTGCTTTTGCACCGCTCGGTGGTGGCTTAATTTTAGATTATTACGGTGGTCCAACCTTGTTCTTTGTTGCGGGAGGGTTATGCCTAGTCGTGATTTATTTATACGCCATTCTTGAAAAGCTACCTAGACCTGATTTTGCAAATCCATTATCTAAGTAAATATATAAAGTGAAAATGCAGAACAGCTGCTACCTTTATAGCTCAAACATTAAACATTGAGGTTTAACATGGCTGTTTCTGCAATTCCTAAAGGTTTTCATGCGGTCACCCCGTATTTGATTATTGAGGGCGCTTCTAAAGCTATTGAATTTTACAAAGAGGCGTTTGCTGCTGAGCTAGTAATGCAAATGCCTATGCCTGACGGAGGGGTTGCACATGCCGAGATAATAATAGGTGACTCCTACATCATGCTTTCTGATGCTTACCCTGAAATGGAATATAAATCTCCACAGCAGCTTGGTGGCACCCCTGTAAATATGATGCTTTATGTTGAGGATGTCGATGCTGTCTTTGCTAAAGCGTTGTCGTTAGGTGCAAAAGAGTTACGTCCGGTACATGATCAGTTTTATGGTGACAGATTGGGGACTTTAGCCGATCCATTTGGTCATATCTGGAATATTGCAACGCATAAAGAAGACCTCACAGAGCAAGAGCTAATCGAGCGCATGGGGGAACTCATGAGTAAAGAACAAGATGCTTAAAAGGTTGTTTCTACTGACATTCCTATTTGCCACGAATCAACATCTTGATAACTGCCAAGAGGCGAACTAAAGTCGATATGTATAACGTTATCGTTACTTGAACGCGATGAATATAGACGAATACCCACACCAGCACTGGTTAGCATTGAATCTGAAATATTCGCCGTTTCAGTGCTGCCGAATGCTTGCCCTACATCGACAAAACCGACAAAGCCAACATCCACAAACTGATATAGATTGATGTTTGGGTACATTCTTAGCTCAGCAGTTGCTTGTACGCTTGAAGTACCATGTTGGTAACTTTCTGGAAAGCCTCGCATGCCTTCTTCACCGCCAACAGCCAGCGGTTTCTCTGCAAACTCATGGTTTTGCCAATGACCATTTACATGAGCATAAAAGGCAAATGCATCTGACCAGCGATAGTTCATTTGTGCTTTTGAATATATAGCAAAGCGGTCATCAAGCTCAGTACCTACATTGCCCTTGATACCCGTGGCAAAGCGATACAAAGTGTTATTGTTAAACCAAGCTTTGGTGAGATTAGTATCAAACAAAAATCCTTGCCCCAAATTAACGGTATCTATAGCAAACTTTGAGTTTAGCTCCCAGCCTAGGTTAACGTCTTCGTTGTGGTTTATGAGGTCAATATCCTGTAAAACAGTATAGTTGTCTTCTAACCAATGTAATCCGACCCACGGCGCAGCAATACTGTAATCGCTAAGACCTGCGGGTAAAGGTTTTGTATCGAAAGGGCGGTAACTAACATCTTCGTAATCAATCCCAGCTAGCCAGTGAAAGGTTTGCTTTCTGTCCTGTGACAAAATTCCACCATAGGCGAACTGTGCGATTAATTCATCAGTAAAAAATTCTGAACGAGTCAGTCCATTTTGATAAATATAGCTTTTTTGTTTTTGTGACTTGGCAAAGTAGCGCATCAGTGCGTCACTACTACGTTGATAAAAAGGCTGATGATAATCCACTAAAAAGACTTGCCCGTCATCGTAGTCATCAGCTTGTAAAGTGAGGGTCGCATGAGGCTGCCAAGGAACCGGCATTTGCAGCACAGAGTGATAGCCTGAGCGTTCGTGATCTGATTTATACTTTAATGATGCGCGGATCCCGTACCCCAAAAAGTTCTCTTCTTTAAAGCCTAAGCTGTATTTGTTATTGCCGCTACTACGGCCAAAATTAATAGTTGGTAATAAACTCCACGTGTCCCACGTATCTATTTGTACCACGCGTGGTTCATCTTCAAGGCAGTCTTTTGTATAGCTAACTTTGGCATCTCTTAAGTACTTTTTGCTGCGTAGAATACGCTCTGCTTCTTGCAGTTGACGCTCACTGACTAGATCGCCTTCTTTAAAGGTAATTTGCTCACTGACAACTTTGTTTTTGGTATCTATGTGCAGCCAGTTTATAAAGCGATGTAGAGCGGTTGTTTCAGGATCATTTGGATCAAAAATCGTATGAGTATCAATGTTGAGTTTATCAACAGTGATATCTTTGTCTTCGCTTAACTCAGCAGTTGGTTTACTTTTTACTTCACAGACGACGTCTAAGCTTAAAGGTTCATTTGCGTATACTGTCCCTGTAGCAGTGCATGTTAATAATAAAACAGGTGTTATTTTATTCATCTTTATTATGCCTACTAAATACGAAGGAGACGCAGCTTGTTTGCTTTATCAACCTTTTAAATTCTTTACAGTTCTCAGCATAAAATCACTAACTTAAGAAAAACTTAACTAAAACTTAAACTTTATTGAATATTATAAGGTATTGATTAATAAGCCGTGTGCTAACTCATTATGGCGAAGTTAATCTTTAAATGGTCGGCTTACGTATGTGTTTTTAAAGTTTCTAGTAGAGTAAATAATGAAAAAGCGTGTTTTATACTGGCTGCAAAATGACTTACGTTTGGTCGACAATGAAATTTTATCTGAATTAGCTGAGTTTAACGGCGAGCTAGATTTAGTGTATGTGATTGAACCACGCTGGTTTAGGCAAACTAACTTTCAGTCAAAACCGTATGGCACGCACAAGTACAACTTTTTACTTGAGAGTCTAGCTGCATTTGCAAAAGAACTTGAGAAGCTTGGGCAAACTCTACATGTGATCACCGGAGAGCCAGAGCAAGTTATAACTCAGCGTTTGCGAAAATATGAAATTGAAGCATTGGTTTGTACTGAGCAGGTTGGTACTTATGAGCAAAAACAGCTTGGCAAAATCAAAGCATTATGCCCTCAAGTAACAGTGAAAACCTATCAGCAAGATACCTTGTTTAAAGCAAGTGACTTGCCATTCCAACTTGATAACCTACCTAAAAACTTTACAGCCTTTCGTAAAAAGGTAGAAGCAGAGTCAACATTTATAGCAGCGCCGCTGCAGCCTGTAAGTTACTTACCTCATCCCGTACAACTATGCCCTGAGAACACTGTTGATGATGCTCCAACTAGGTCAGGTAGTTTTAAAGGTGGTTTAATTGCTGCCCAACAACATTGTCGTCAGTACTTTTCGTCAAAAGCGCCGAGCAGTTATAAAGAAACACGTAATGAGTTAGACGGTTTTAGCAATAGTACTAAATTTAGTATATGGCTTGCTGGTGGCGAAATTAGCGCAAAACAGCTGTACAGAGAAGTTGAAATATATGAATTGCAAAACGGTGCTAATGAATCTAGTTATTGGATAAAGTTTGAATTGCTTTGGCGCGAATACTTTAAATGGCACGCAATGCAAATTGGCGCAAAACTTTTCCACTTTAACGGGTTAAAGCACAGTGCGCCACTGACCACTTTTAACAGTCACCGTTTTAATGCGTGGTGCCAAGGGTGCACACCATTTGCTTTGGTAAATGCAATAATGCATGAGCTTAATGCGACAGGCTATATTTCTAACCGTTCGCGGCAAATTGCGGCAAGCTGTTTGGTTAATGAGTTTGCTCTTGACTGGCGTTATGGCGCGGCCTATTTCGAACAACAACTCATAGATTATGATGTGGCTGCGAACTGGGGGAATTGGCAATATATTGCGGGCGTCGGTGTTGATCCTAGAGGCGGGCGGCATTTTCATATCAATAAGCAAACAGCGCTATATGACCCCTTGGCTCGTTATATTGATATATGGCAAGGAGAGCAAACAATTACAAACAGTGTGGATAGTGTCAATGAGGTGGATTGGCCTATATCTTCATAGCCTGTGTTAGATCAATATTCTTCACGGATTTTTAGTATTTTTTATTTTGTTAACTAGAATAATAATTAAGGCTTGCTTTAATTTTGAAAGGCCTAGTTAACAAGGCTAATTATGGTATTTAGTGAAGGGTATGATGCGATAAAATCGCAGCTTGGTTTTGACCTATCTCAGCTAATTCTCGACAGTAGTGATGCGGGAATTTGGCTTTGGAATGTAAAAACAGGCGAAACTGTTTTCAATGATAAATGGGCGAATATTATCGGCTATACACTGAAAGAGTTATCGCCAATTTCAATTGAAACCTGGCTCAGCTTTGCTCATCCAGGCGACTTGCCAAAATCAGAACAACTTTTACATGCTCACTTCAAAGGGGAGTCAGAGCGCTATATCTGTGAAGCGCGCATGAAACACAAACAGGGACATTGGGTTAAGGTGCTCGATAAAGGAAAGGTGCACAGTTGGGATGAAGATGGTAATCCAGAGTGGATGCTTGGTGTTCATATCGATATTACTGAGCAGTGGTTAAAAGAGCGTGAAATTGATTTTTTACATGCCAAGTTGCAAAAATTTACTGATAACTTACCCGGGTTTGTTTATCAGTATGTAGTCGATAAAAACGGTAAGGCATGTTTTCCTTTTGCTAGTTCAAAAGTCTTTGATATCTATGGCTGTACTGCTTATGAAATAAAAAAATCTGCAGATTTAATTATGCAGATTATTCACCCTGATGACTTAGCCCGAGTTGTTAAAAGCATTGAAAAATCACGAGTAGAATTATGTGATTGGCACGAGATATACCGAGTTAATCACCCAAAAAAAGGTGTGATTTGGGTTGAAGGAAAATCGTCACCCATAGCCCGTGTGAATGGAAGCGTTGAATGGAATGGCTATATCGAAGATGTTTCAGAAGAAGTAAAAAGGAACGAGAAAATACAACTGCTTACAGCGGTTTTTTCAACAACTAGTCGCGGTATTTTGATTACAACGGCAGAGCCTAAAATTGTGGATGTTAATCCTGCATTCGAGCAGATAACCGGGTTTAAAAAATCGGATGTCATCGGAAAAAATCCATCCGTATTTTCAGCTAATCAGCAGCCAAAAGAGTTCTATGTACAGATGTGGGAAGTTCTCTTAAAGAGTGGCCGCTGGCAAGGTGAAGTATGGAACAAGCGTAAAACGGGTGAAGTATTTCCTGAACTGTTAACTATCGATGCATTGTATGATGAACATGGCCATATTAGTCATTTCATTGGGGCATTTGATGATATTTCGCAAGCTGTAGAAAAGCGCCAGCTACTTGCTCAATTAGTTAATCAAGACCCACTCACTAAGCTTTTAAATCGTCGTGGTTTAGATATCCAGTTGCATTCACTTACTCTTAGTGCGACAAGTGAAGAAAATTGGTTTTCATTGATTTATGTAGACCTTGATAACTTTAAACTGGTGAACGATACCTTTGGTCATGAGCAGGGCGATAATCTACTTCTTGAAATCAGTGAGCAGCTTTCACTTCAGCTACGTGATAAGGATATATTAGCCCGCATTGGGGGCGATGAGTTTGTCATTTTATTGCCGAATTTATCGAAACATTTGGTTTGCCAAGACATTGCTGAGCGTTGCAAAAAAGCAGTTGAGGACGTAGCAAAGCGCTACGCAACCAAAGTGCCTGTCAGTGCTAGTTTTGGAATCGCGCTTTACCCAGAGAATGGTAAAAACGCGAAAGAGTTACTCGCCAATGCTGACGAGCAAATGTATCAGATGAAGCTTAAACATAAAGCCTCACCACTGGGTTGATATTTCGACACTAGGTAGTTTATTTAAAAGAGGTAACAATGCGCGCTCTTTGCGTAAATCTTTGCGTTCATGTTCTAAATCTTTACGTTCTCTATACAACTCTTTTTGTTGGCCATTATCGAGCTGATTGCTATTAAGCTCAGCGCGAATATCTTTTAAGCGCCGGTCAATATCGTCAATTCGGTCATCTATGTATGCCAGCCTTTGCTGTACTTGATATCTGTCGTTTCCTTCTTGCCATGCTTTACGAAAAGCGGTGCTGTTACATACCCCATTGTAAGAGACCCCTTGTATGCCAAGGGTAAAACCATTTTCGGGCTCACAATATACAGCCAGACCCAGATCGTACCCCACTTTATATTCAGCAATATCAGCACTAACGCCATATTCGCCGCATTGCGATAATGCATCTAGCCCATCGTGATATTCCGTTCCATCAGCACCATGTTTATAACCTATACCTTGCCAATTGGCTTGCAAACATTCATCTTTGCTAACAGAGGTACAGCCTGCTAATACGATTAATGACAGCAGAGGAAGTGTCCATTTTCTCATTAAAGTCTCGGCTTAAATTATTAGTAACTGACTAGATTCTAGCCTGTAATGTATTTTTTTAGAAAGTAGTTTTTGTATTTCGTAACAATGCCCTCAGTTGAGGGCATTACACGCTTTTAATTACCACTGACAGAACCGCTGAGCAATGCGAATATTTGACTGTGCATTTTTTAAGTGTGCTAATTGTAATAAACATAACGCAGTAAAGTGACTGCGTTTGATCAATTGATGGCGGTCAAAGCGCATAATCTCGTACCACAACTTAAATAGCTCGCCAAAACGCATCAGGTTGTTATTGTTAAATTGCCATTGTGATTGGTAGTTTACTTTAATTGGGCAAGGCATATGACCTGGGTATGCTTGCCATGGTGCAAGCATAGCTCGTGGGTAACTGGTTTTCAGCCAGCGCTGATAAAAGCGGTGTTTACGTACATATTCAACAGGGACAGCTAGAGGATATTGCAGTACTTTCCACGAATAGAATGGATGGAAGAACTCCATTTTAAAGTCGCATACTTGCTCATTTGGAATGCTCAAATGATGGTGTTGATCATTGAGAAGTAAAAATAGCTGAAATGCTTTTTCGAGTGGTAATTCAGCCAAGGGTTTAAAACTAACTTTTAGGTTATCTATTAATTTTTGTTGCAGCATAGCCGCATTATGAACTACTGACTTTGGCAAATAAGCGTACTGCTGATCTAAATAAGCTTGAATGAGTTTATCAAGATTGTTTTCTTTTGCTGCTGCATAAATATCGTCGCCATAAAATACGGCACCTAAGCCAACACTGCCGCCATTACCTGACCAACTGATCTGTGGTCTTGTAACGGTTTTATATTCATTGTGATGCGCCTTACGCCAGTATTTACCAAGCCGCTGTTCAACAGAAAGCTTTTGCGTATCTCGTACTTGCACTACTTCAAGCTTAAGGGCGTTTTGCGAAGCATATTGTTTTGCGCAATAGAGATCTTGGCTATCTGACTTTGAAAAATTAAACGATTTGAGCTCAACCCCTTGGCGTAACAGTTCACAATTAATTAGTCGCGAATCTAGACCTCCAGAGAGGGTGCTCAGCACTTTTTTATCGGTGTGCATCGCTTTTGTAACAACACTGCGAAAAGCCTGAGTGACTCCATCAATTGCATCTGTCACCTCATGGTTTTGTTTGGCAAGGGCGACCCAGTCAAAGTAACGTTGTTTTACCACGCCATGGCTGACATCAAACCGTAATATTTCGCCTGGATATGAGCATTTAATGTTTTTATAAGGTGTGTGGTCAAGAAGCGGGTAGCCAAGCACAGCAAGCTCAGTGAGGGCTTCTGCATCGCTTTCAAGCTCAATACTCAACTGTTTAAATAAGCCTAAGTTGGTCGAAAATAGTAAGCCATGTGCAGTTTTTAAGGTATAAAATGGTTTTAACCCAAGTGGATCAGTAGCAAGTACTAAGCAGCCTAATTGGCTATTAAACTGGCAAAAGCTAAAAACCCCTTCACATTGCTGTAAACAGGTGTTGAGTGAGGTTGCATTTGCCATGGCCTTTAAATCATCACTACGGGAGCTGCTGAGTAAAGGATGGCCAATCAGCGTTGCAATTTGCGACTCAGTTTGCAACCAACTTGCTTGTTGGTATGCATCGAAATCATAGTGAAAAATAGCTCCATTCTCACAATCAAAGCGCTTAACATCTGTTTTTTTATAGCGATTAAATGCATCAGATAGTTGATTAATATAATGAAATTCTGTTTTGCCTAATTCATTGAATTGGATATAACCTGCGATAACAGCCATGTTAACTACCTTTTCGTTTGCTAACTTACTAGTGAAGTTGCAAGGCGTAGGCCAAAACGAATAAAGGCCTTACAACAAGGCCTTTGGGTAACATTACAAAAGCTGATCAGCGATTGTTAAGTTGTTGGTTGATCTCATCAAAAATACTCGCGTCATCAATGGTGGATGGAATTTGTAGTTCTTCACCATCGACCAGTTGGCGTAAGTTCTTTCTGAGTATTTTCCCTGAGCGGGTTTTTGGTAAGCGCTCAACATGAACGATTGTTTTCAAACAGGCAATAGCGCCAATTTGATGCCTGACTGTGTGGATAAGCTCTTGCTCCACCTCTTTGCTATCACCGAGGTAGTCGTCTTTGAGTACAATCATCGCCATCGGTAATTGGCCTTTTAGTGCGTCGTTAACACCAAACACTGCGCATTCAGCAACAGCTGGGTGAGCAGCCACAATTTCTTCCATTTCACCTGTTGATAAGCGGTGACCTGCGACATTAATAACATCGTCTGTACGGCCCATAATAAACAGATAACCATCATCATCAATATAGCCACCGTCACCAGAGAGATAATAACCTGGATATTCGTTTAAATAGCCCGCTTGAAAACGTTCATTGTTTTGCCAAATTGTTGGTAAACATCCAGGTGGTAAGGGCAGTTTAATGACCACAGCACCACTTTCGTTTGCAGCGCACTGCTCACCATTCATATCAAGAATTTGTACATCAAAGCCCGGTGTAGGTACCGTTGAGCTGCCCGGTTTAGTTGCAAGTTGCTCGATACCAATTGGATTACAAGCGATAGCCCAACCTGTTTCTGTTTGCCACCAGTGGTCGAGCACTGGCAAGCCTGTGTTGTCTTTGAGCCACTCATAAGTTGGTGGATCTAAGCGCTCACCAGCAAGGAATAAGCGTTTTAAACTAGAGGTATCGTATTGTTTGAAGCCCTCGGCTGTAGGGTCCTCTTTTTTAATTGCGCGAAACGCAGTAGGGGCACTGAATAATGCGGTGACCTTGTAATCTTCAACCACTCGCCAAAAGGCACTTGCATCAGGTGTTCTAATTGGTTTGCCTTCATATAGTATTGTAGTGCAGCGATAAATAAGTGGCGCGTAAACAATGTAAGAGTGACCAACGACCCAACCGATGTCAGAGGCGGCCCAAAATACTTCGCCGGGTTTCATACCATACACAGTTTCCATGCTGTAATGCATTGCGACAGCATGACCCCCATTTTCTCGAACCACTCCTTTAGGTGTTCCTGTCGTACCTGAGGTATAAAGGATATAAAGCGGATCATCACCTGCCACTGGCACTGCACCCACTTCGCTCGCTGCATCTGAGGCTGATTGCCAATCGATGTCTCTGCCATCTTGCATCTCGGCAAAAGCTTGTTCACGCTGAAATACAACACAGTGTTCAACTACATGCTTGGCGTTTTCGAGAGCTTCATCAAGCAAAGGCTTATATTCAATCACATGGTTGATTTCAACCCCGCAAGACGCTGTAAGCACAAGCTTAGGTTTTGCATCATCAATACGAACTGCTAACTCGTGCGGTGCAAAACCACCAAATACGACTGAGTGAATGGCACCAAGACGCGCACATGCCAGCATACCAATAACGGCTTGTGGGATCATTGGCATATAAATAACGACACGGTCACCTTTACTTACGCCAAGGGACTGCATAAGTCCCGCAAATTTGGCAACTTGAGTTTGTAACTCGCCATAGCTGTATTGTTGTTTAGTATTGGTAACAGGGGAGTCGTAAATCAGAGCGATTTGATCTGCAAAGCCTGCTTCGACGTGTTGGTCGAGGGCTAGGTAACTAGTGTTTAGCTGACCATCAGCAAACCAGTGATAAAAATCATTATCGTCATATTGATAGGGTGTACTAGGTTCTTTAAACCAAGGAACCCGTTTACTTTGTTCAAGCCAAAATTGGCCCGGATTGCGCTGAAATTGTTGATATTGTTGTTGATATTCGCCCGCCATAATGAGGCTCCTATACTTTTTAGTGAGAGATTTGTACAACGTATAAAAAAATATAAGGGGGATTTTGATTAAATAATATGCGACCTTGGTCGGCATCAGCTTCATTTATTCTTGGAAAGATAGCTGGTGTTATTGAAATTTAGCTACAAAATCAATCAACTTTCGGGAAGATATGCTTATTCTCGAATTAAAAAATGGTTTCAAATTTGCGTTATTTAGGGGCTGTGGGTAGAGGGAGCTGCCACTTTTCTAAAATGGCTTGGTATTGACCTGTTTCTTTAAGTGTCGAAAGTGCAATGCTTAACCTCATTGCCGTTTCAGGATTTAAATTCAAGTTTGCAGCTAAATAAAGCTCTGAAGGAAAGTCATCTAAGTGAAGGCTTTTATGAATTTTTTTAGCTTCTACATTTGATAAAACAAGTTCATTTTGCAGGGTGAGTGTATTGGTTAGTACAAAATCGATTCGTTCTTTTTCAAGCATCTGCCACAGCTGATGATAATGACTTACTAACACTAAGTTTTTATCTTCACTAAATCCTGCTTGCTTTAAATAATGTTCGCTGGAATAACCACGTATAGTCGCAACGCGATATTTCTCAGCTTGTTTTAGGCTTTGTACTTCATGGTTTTGACTTTGAGAAGCCAGATCAACTAAATAAGCATCAGAGAAATACGTTTGCCCCAGCCATTTAAATTTAGCTTCACGAGCTGGGTTTTTTAAAAGCGAGATCATTAGTATGTTTGGATTGTTTTCAAGCTCATGAAAAGCCCGAGCCATCGGCATTATTCTAAACTCACCCGCTAGATCTGCCTGCGCTAAAGTAGCTTCAATAACTTCTATAAGTGCGCCATCTGCTTCGCCTTGCTGATTAATAAAGTGGTATGGAGGCAAGTCTTCAGCAATAAAGGTCAAATTATCCGCAGCAGTTGCACAACTGATGCACAGAAGCATGATAGCAATCAGTAATGAGCGAAACGGCATAAATATCCATTATTTATAAATAAACAATTAACATACTAATAAATCTTAATGCAAAGGTATAGGCTTTTAAAAGGCCTGGAATATTTAATTGCTTTTCTTACTGCGTGGTGCGCCCATTAAAATGCCCATGTGGCAAATACAGACCGATAAAAAGGCACTCAAGCCTAGTGCACCACCATAGCCATCCAATAGAGGGACTAAGTATTCAAATAAGATAGAAAATAGTAAAGAAGAAATAGTTAACGTGAAGAATCCAAAGCGCTTTGGTGCGCTCATACCAATAAACGTCCCGCCAAAAAATGCCACAGAGTAAAGCGCTAAATTTACTGGTAATAAGCTCAAAATGCCATAAGCAATAATGCTTGAGGTAGCAGATGCTCGAATGGCATCAAAGCGATTATGATGTGCTATTAGGTAGGTAGATAATGCACCTGCTAAAGCGGTTAGTGCTATAAATATATCCACTATAAGACTCCTTTAGCCATCATAAACAGAGCAACACTGGCAAAGGCAACACTACCAAGGCGACCACCAAAACCTGCAAATAGATTCATAGTTAGCATATAAAGACAGGCACCGATCAAAGAAATAAAACTTAGTTCCCAGTAACTATCAATTAAACTTGATGAGCACATGCCGGCAAAGCTTCCTGCGTAAATAGCTGCATAAGGGTGATTTCCAAAACGAGCCGGGAAAGGAATAAATGTGCCAACTAAACCGGTAACAGCGGCAGATAAAACAAGGGCAACATTGGCTTGGTCATGAAGTAAAAAGCAGGCAAAACAGCCAACAGAAAAGGCCAAAAATTTGACCAAGAAAAATGTAATATGTGCCATTAATTGATGATACACCTCGCTTAAGTAGGTAAACGAGGTGCATTATCTCATTGATGCGTTTAGTCCTGCAACTGCCCTGCGTGGAGTTTTATATCAGTTTGCTTAACGAAGTGAGCTGCTACTTTGCTGTGGTGACCATATAAAGCTACAACCAAAAAGCAAATGAGCGGAACAACAAATGACACAGCAGTGTTAAATGCATCGATAGTTGCGGCTTGGATCAGGGGTAAAAATGCTCCTCCTAAAATCGCCATAACTAAGCCTGCCGCGCCGACCTTTGCATCATCGCCTAACCCCTCAAGTGCCGTCCCGTAAATAGTTGGAAACATCAAAGAGAGACAACTTGAAATAGCAATGAGTGCTATCACACCAGCTAAATTAACTTGGGTTGCAACAACAAAACAAAGTACGGCTGCACCTAAGGCCATAAAACGGAGCAATTTAGCCGCGTTTATAAAGCGCATTAGCCAAGTCATAACGAAGCGTGACACTAAAAACACCAACATAGAATACTGTAAGACTTGGCCGCCCGTAACTTCAGTTGTGTTAAGAGCTTCCATCGTATAGCCGATGGTGTAAGTCCACACACAAGTTTGGGCTCCAACATTAAAAAACTGTGCTAGCACACCAAATCGATAATGCTTATTTTGGTACAAATGTTGAAAGGTTTTTTTAAGCTTTCGAGCTGGTGTTGCCGCTTTTGCTACTGTTGCAGGCGATCGGCTACAAAAGATACATAGCCACAGCAAGATTAAACAACACGCCATACCGACATACGGCACCATTACGGCATTAAGTTCAGCACTCACAACTGTTTTTAATTGCGCCTCACTCATTAGGGCGCGGCCAGCACTATCTGCTTGATTTAAGTTTGGCAAGATTAAAGTAGCCGCCAAAAACACACCTATATTAGTACCCACAGGATTGAAGGCTTGGGCTAGGTTGAGCCTGCGAGTTGCTGTTTGTTCGCATCCAAGCTGCATAACATAAGGATTTGCAGAGGTTTCTAAAATAGACAAACCGCCCGCAAGAATAAACAAGGCTAATAAAAAGTGACTATAGAGCATGGTTTGGCTGGCGGGATAAAACAGTAATGCTCCACATGCGGCCATGGCTAAACCAACTAGCAACCCAGTTTTGTAATTAAACCGTCTGTTAATCATTGCAGCGGGTAAAGCCAAGCAAAAGTAAGCGCCATAATAACTAAATTGCACTAAGGCAGATTGCAGCGCACTCATCGAAAATGTTTTGCTAAAAACTTTAACTAATGGGTCTGTCATATTGGCTGCAGTGCCCCAAGCTGCAAAGCAAATTGTAAGTAGAATAAAAGGCCAAAGCATTTGGCGCGATACAATAGCGGACTGTGTTTGCATAGCTCACCAGTTTAATGTGTTCATATTGTTGTAAGCGACAGTATTCACGACTATAAATAATAAATCAACTAGGTTGATTTATTATTTATAGTGGCAGATAGTATGACAAACAGGTCTAATAGGCCGCTCATGAGACTTTACTATGAAGGATGTTATGAATCGCAGTCTAAACCCAACAGTGAGAAGCTGTAACGAACGTGCCATCTTAAGCTTAATTAGGCAGCATGAAAGTATGCCTAAAGCGCAAATAGCTAAGGCGCTATCTTTATCTGCTCAAGCTGCGATGGTAAATATTAATAAGCTAGAAGAAGACAACTTATTACTGCGAGGAGCACCTTTAAAGGGACGAGTAGGGCAGCCTAGCGTGCCGTTTAGACTCAACCCAGATGGCGCATTTAGTTTTGGTTTGAAAATTGGTCGACGTCGTTTTGACCTTATTTTAGTTGACCTACAAAGTAACCAAAGAGCCAGCATATCAGTTGAAGTGGAAGAGCCCTCTGTCGATGAACTTAAAGCATTTTTAGAAATACATATCCCACAATTAAAAACTCAACTAGAGCCTGAATTAAGGGCGCGTGTGTGTGGTTTAGGGGTCGCTATGCCGTTTGATATTTGGCAATGGCAAGCCGCTTCAGACACTGCAACAAATACCCTTAGTCAGTGGCAAAATTTCGACTTAAAAGGTTACTTAGAAAGTCAGTTTAATTTACCGGTTTATATTAGTAACGATAATAACGCTGCCTGCTGTGCAGAACTAAGCCTTGGTAACCCTAATAACTACAGCGATTTTTTGTATGTTTATTTGGGGGCTTTTTTAGGTGGGGCTGTGGTGATTAACCACCAACTTCTCGAAGGTAAAAGTGGTAATGCCGGTGCTATAGGCTCAATGCTAAACGCTGATCGGGAGCAGTTACTTAGTCAATGTTCATTACTATCATTGCAAAGCGAGTTTGATAAGCAGCAACTTAGCATTTCAGTGTACGAGCTAACTGACAGTCAGTTTACAGAGCATAAACGACTAGTTCAGCCTTGGCTTGAAAAAGCTGCTGAGACTATCAGTATTGCCATGCATAACAGTTTGAGCTTGTTAGATATGCAAGCGGTGATTATTGATTCGCCACTGCCAAGTAAGGCTTTACAACTGCTCAAACAGCTATCTGTTGAAGCATTTACAAAGTTAGATAGTCGGGGGTTGCGCTCGTGTGAAGTGAGTTTAGGTATTTGTGGAGAAAAAGCGCAGTCGATAGGTTCTGCTCAACTCGCGCTTAGTCGTCATTATTTTTAAACAGGAGTGAGCAGCTCACTCCTGTTTAAATTATTACTTCTGATATTGTTTGAACCACGCAAGCGTGTATTCAATTTTCGAAATCATGCGTGATGGACGACCTGCAATACCATGTGGCGAGCCTGGTACACGAATAAGTACGGTATCTACTTTTTGCAGTTTTAGTGCTTGGTAGAATTGCTCTGATTCTGAAATTGGCGTACGGCGGTCTTCTTCACCAGTCATGATCAATGATGGCGTGGTTACGTTACCTACTAATGAAAGCGGCGAACGTTTCCAGTAATGCTCAACATTATCCCATGGCATGCCAGGGAACTGGTTACGAATTTGACCAATGTAGCTGTCAGCTGAAAGAGTTTTACTTAACCAGTTGATCACCGGTTTGGTAATCGCAGCTGCGTTGAAGCGGTTTGTTAAACCAACAGCATAAGCCGTTGCAATACCACCTGCTGAGCCACCAGCAATAAATAAGTTATCTTTGTCGATAAAGCCTTTAGCAATCATCGCATCAACCGCAGAGTTATGATCGGCAAAGTCCTCTTCAGAGCTGTATTTACCGTCTAGCAGTAATGCAAAGTCTTTACCGTAACTTGTTGAACCACGGTAATTAACATACACAACCACGTAACCTTCAGCGGCATAACGTTGTAATTCAGCAGTAAAGCTTGGGCCATAGGCCAGGTGTGGGCCGCCGTGAATTTCAACCATTAATGGATATTGCTTGCTTTCATCAAAATCAGGTGGTGTGATGTACCAACCTTGAATTGCTTGGCCATCGAACTGCGATTTAACATTCAGCTCGTGCACTTTACCAAGCTTTTTATGACCTAACACATCTTCGTTTAATGAAGTGAGCGTTTTCTTTTTACCTTTGTAAAGGTAGCCTAAATCAGCTGGGCGGTATTCACTGCCAGTAGTGTAAGCAATGGCACCATTATTGGCCATGCTGAAACTACCACTGATATACGGACGACCAATTGAAGTGCCCGACACGGTATCAGTTAAATCAGTTACCTTACCGCGGCTGTTTACTTTAGCGAGCTTACGCTTACCAAAATCATCGTACTGAATAACAAAGTCGCCATCGCCTGACCACTTATAATCAGCCACTGAACGGTCTAATTTTTCAGTAATATGCTTGATTGATTTATCATCTAAATCGAGCATAGATAGTGTTGAGTTAATATAAGGCACAGGCGCGTTGTCACGGGCAACAAAGGCAAGTTCATCACCGTCTTTAGCGTAACGAGGCTTAGTTTCACGGCCAGGCAAATCAGTTAGCTGCGTAAGCTCACCTGACTTTACATTAATTTCATAAAGGTCTGACTCAGTTGTGCGGTACTCCCACTCATCATTGCGATCAGCAGAAAAAGCCAGTTTTGTGTTACTTGGATCCCATGCTAGTGGGCCATAATGCTGATAATCACCCGATGTTAACTGACGCGGTGTGCCACCCGAAACCGGAATAACAAAAACGTGACGATATGAAGGCTCTAAAAAGCCAGCGCCATCAGCTTGATAGCGTGCCTTTTCAAAAACTCTAACAGGTTTTGACCACTCGGCACCTTTTGGTTTCTTCGGTAGTTTTACTGATTTAGCGAACGCAGATTTACCTTCAGGAATGCTCATAGTGAAAGCAATTTGCTCAGAGTCATTCGACCAGGTTAAGTTACGTACTGATTTTGGCAGTTGCGTTAATAATGCTTGTTTGTCTTGCGCTAACCAATAAACGTGAAGTTGATTTGAGCCGCTTGAGTTACTGGTAAAAGCAATTTTCTTGCTATCTGGAGACCAAGTAGGTTGGCTATAGTTATGCTCATCAGAGAACAGCGGTGTGTGTTGGCCAGATTTTATATCGTACAGCCAAAAGCTACGCTTGTTGCCATCTTTCATGATGTCGTAGCCGCTGCGCACATAAACGATTTTTTTACCGTCTGGACTTATTTGTGGGTCACCTGCGTATTCAAGTTGAAAAATATCTTCTGAGACAAACTTGTCGTTAGCATATACCTGAGCCGTCGTTGCTGCGCATAGCAAACTTGCTCCAATGAGGATTGTTTTTTTTAATTGCATGGAATGGTCTTTTTTTAGCCGTAAAATTTTATCCTAAAAGCAGAGCATTCTGTGCGCAAGCACATTGAGATAAAGTTGCATTTACCCCAGTTGAATTAACGCAAAGTCTATTTGTGCGTGCTAGTAGCTGATTTTAAAGGCTTAGGAAAACTTAAAATAGTCATCCCAACGCGTATCTAAGCGCTGTTTGGCCTTATCTAAATCAACTGCTGTATAAACGTCATCTTGCTGATTAACCAGCTCAAGCTTTACGAGCTTGTTTAAGGCATCATCAATTTCGAAATCGAGTTGGCAATTGTGTTGTTCGTTGAACCACTGCTCAATTCTCTTATCTAATTGTTCTGCGCTCATTGCTGTGTTGGCTTTTAATAAAAAGGTGTAGGCAAGCAGAGCTTCTTTAACATCCTCTTCTTCAGCTGCGTCGACAAGGGTATGAAAAACACCAGCGTTGTTATCCAAGTTTTTAAAATATAAGTTGTCGGCCAGTGCTTTCATAAAGCGAATTTTACGGTTTTTAAATTTACTCCACTCTTTAAAGATAAAGCTGCCAAACACTCCCATGCCGATTGCAAAGGTTATAAAGTGCTGCTGACTCATGTGCACTTCTTCACTACGCCAACCACCCCAAAAAGCAATCATAGCAATAAGAAGTAGAATTGAGGCGCCTAATTTTGTTACTAAAACTACAGCACCACCAATTAGTGCTGATGAGCCAATAATGAGTTTATCTATAGGGCGCATTTTTACTTCACTATTGGGAAACAGCATTTCTAAATCGGCTTTTGGTACATTCTGGAATAGTTTGACGATAGTTGAGTTTGGCTCAAAGCCTAGCGGCATTTTGCCTTTTTTTAAAAAATACTGCTCGTCTTTAAAGCGGATGAATACGGCAACGCGGTCGTAGTTAGTAAACTGAATTTGCTTTTTCTTAAGCCCCCAGAAGCTTCGCAAAGTCTCGGTTTTTTGCGATTCGCCACGACGGTAAAATACCACTTCAGCAAAATCATCAAACTCAACGGCCAAACGCACTTTAAATAATGACTCTTCATTAAGCGCGTCTTGTAAGTCTTGATTGGTAATGGTTTCAAAGTTGGCAGCATTGAGTACCGTGGCAAAATCTTTTGCAAACGCAGATTGATAGCAGGCACGTTGCTCGTTGGTAATCGGTTTTAGTGTGCGGGTGTCGCTATTTGGGTCAAATGGCGCGTAATTATCTTTTAATGATTCCAACAGTTCGTGATATTGATAATGTGTCACGCTTTGTAGTAATACACAAAACTCTATAAATGACGCTTTCTGCCGTTCGCCCAAGTAGACTTGGCAAAGGTTAATAATGTCGTGTTTTCGAAAAGGAATAAATCGTGTGTTAGTCATTATGCTAGTAAATGTATTAAACAGAATCCGCATAGATGATAAAAAAATGATGCCAGAAATGCGATATTTATCAGAAAATAGCGTAAATGTAGAACTTTTTACTGAGCAAAAGGGGTTGTTTTTAGGCTGAGTTCTTCAGTCAAAATGCTGGTTTTTGAAATTCACAGGCGCTTTGTCATGTACTTTTAAACACGCTTTGCTAATGTTGGTTCAATTGCAGTAAGTTGTCGTGATCTCTTATGAGTAAACAACCCCCAACAATCAAAGTGAAAGCTGAGTTAAGTTCAGTACCGCTAGTTATAAAGCAGTTATTTATCAGCGTGTTTATTATGTCATTACTAATGATTGTGGTGATATACCTCTACCATTTTTATCGATTAGAAAATGATATCTACCTCAATGGCGTATTAACAGATGCGATTAATTTACTGATCCTCATATGTATGTTCGCTTTTGTACAAACATCGGTAGTTGCAAAAAGAAGCTATATATTTTTAAGTATTGGTATTTTTTTGTGGAGTGTTGGGCTGACTTTTGACTTTCTTGATGAGCTAGTGTTCCAACCTATCTGGGTTGGGATTTATATTGAAGATATTAGTCGAACGATTGGTATGTTGGTCACTGGTTTTGGTTTGTTTTTAGTATTGTCAGATTTAGCAAAAACTCGTGAACAGTTAGAGGAAGAGCTTAAAACCGATGTGCTTACTAAGGCTTATAACCGCCGATATTTTTATCACTATGTACAACAGAATCAAGACCGACCATTTAGTATTGTGATTGTAGATATTGATCATTTTAAAGCGATAAATGATGAGTACGGCCATGATGTGGGTGATCAGGTACTGGTTGATTTTGTGCTGCAGTGCCACAAGGCATTAGAGCAAACTATTTTATTTGCACGTATAGGTGGAGAAGAGTTTGCTTTATACGTACCAACTGATGATCGCGTAATATTGAGCCAGACCTGTCAACAACTGCTATGTATGGCAAGTAACGTTTTGGTTACTCCTAGTAAAACGCTCAGCGTAAGTGTGGGGTCAGCAATTAAACGTACTACAGAAACGTTTAGCAATACTATGAAGCGTGCCGATCAGGCGCTTTATTTGGCTAAAAACCAAGGTCGTAGCCGTTATATTCATAATCCGTAAGGTACGGTTAAGGGTTTTTGTTGTAATCTAAAACGCAACAAAAAAATTAAGGATGAATAATGGCGATTGCTAAAAAGCTTAAGCAAAAAACACGGCAGTTTATCGACTCAAAACATATGCTTAAATCGATTACGGTGGCATCATTTTTAGAGTCAACCATAGTGCCAATACCTCTTGAAGCTGTACTTGTTCCGTTAATGCAAGCCCGTCGTGAAAAGCTTTGGTTAATTGCATTAATGGCGACGATTGGCTGTATTGTCGGCGCTATTTTTGGTTATGCCCTCGGTTATTATCTATTTGATGTGGTTGGGGATTGGGTTATTAATACCTTCTCAAACCCAGAGCAATTTGAGCAAGTTAAACAAAAAATGCAAGCACAAGGCTTTTGGTTTGTACTGACGCTCGGCATCGTTCCTATTCCATTTCAAATTGCCATGCTTGCAGCTGGGGCAACCAAATATTCAATTTTTCTATTTTTACTGGCAACGGTCATTGCTCGTTCAATCCGCTACTTTGCCCTTGCCGCGGTTGTGTATTACGCGGGTAATCAGGCTGAGCGAATTATTCAAAAGCACAAAACCAAAGCGTTAGTCGCTATTTCGGTGTTAGTACTGTTACTTTGGTGGCTCAGTACACTCATTTAACAAATAAAAAATACTGATTATGATTATCCTGTCTATACTTTGAATTAAGGAAAGCGCTTAATAAAAACAACAGGATGACCCATGAATACCCTAGTGGCTGCACTACCTATTTTGGTGCTGATCTGGATGATGGTAAAACGCAGCCCCATCGCTTCCTATATTGCCTTACCAATAACGGCGCTACTCGCTGCTTTACTGCAACTGTTTTACTTTCAAGCTGATTTACGGCTATTGCTTGCAAATTCGTTTGCCGGTGTATTGTCTGTCATGACGCCTATTTCGATTATTGCTGGGGCTATTTTACTTAATCGCATGTTGGCAATATCTGGAGCCGAAACCACGATTAAACATTGGCTCGAATCTATTAGCAGTAATCAGGTTGCACAGTTGATGATCATAGGTTGGGCATTTGCATTTATGCTCGAAGGCGCATCGGGGTTTGGTACGCCTGCGGCCATCGCGGCGCCTATTTTGGTCGGGCTTGGTTTCTCGCCTTTTAAAGTGATTGTTTTTACTTTGATTCTAAACTCGATTCCCGTGTCTTTTGGGGCTGTTGGCACGCCTACTTGGTTTGGTTTCTCGGCGCTACAATTAGATGATGAACAAGTGCTGGCTATCTCAAAATGGACGGCGCTTTGTCATGTTATTGCTGCTTTGGTAATTCCTATGATTGCGCTGTGTCTTGTTTTACCATTAAAAAAGGTGCGTCAAAATAGCGTATTCATTTATTTAAGTGTGTTTTCATGTGTCTTACCCTATTGGTTGTTTGCCCAGTGGAACTATGAATTTCCATCGTTGATAGGTGGTGCAGTGGGGCTATTGCTCACTATCTTTTTAGCGAATAAGGGAGTGGGGTTAGATAACTCAGCTGTAAATATACAAAGCATGAAAGGCAAGGTTGAGCTCACACCAAAAGCGCTGTTTTTAGCTTTATTCCCGTTATTACTGTTAATTGTTGTGCTGGTCATAACCCGTATTCATCAGCTAGGCATTAAAGCATTGCTTAACGACGAAACACTCTGGATGAGCATGCATTTGGGCTTCGCTCAATTTGAATTAAGTAAAGCCCTAATCCTTTCATTACAGGAAATATTTGGTACGTCAGTGGGGTGGTCGTATAAAACCTTATTTGTACCGGCCTTAATCCCGTTTGTATTGGTTGTGCTGATCTGTGTACCGTTACTTAAAATGAGCAAGCTACAAGTTAAACAGATGTGCACCGATACCTTAGGGCGTATTGCTCTGCCATGTATTGCCTTAATTGGGGCGCTGGTGATGGTTAATGTTTTAATGCAAGGTGGCCATAATGCGCCCATATTTTATATGGCGAGCACCTTTGCTAATGTAAGTGGTGAACATTGGGTATTATTTGCCTCATATTTGGGGGCGCTCGGGACTTTCTTTTCGGGCTCGGCAACGGTGTCTAATCTTACCTTTGGCGGTATTCAATATGGCATAGCAGAGCAAGTGGGCTTATCAGAAACTTTAGTGCTTGCGTTGCAATCAACGGGTGCAGCGATGGGGAACATGATCTGCATTAGCAATATTATTGCTGTAGCCAGTATTGTTGGAGTTAATAATCAAGAAGGGCCAGTGCTTAAGAAAACCTTTTTGCCTATGCTAATTTACGGTGCAATAGTAGGGGGCTTTAGTTATCTATTTTACTGATTAAACATGTTCAGATAAAAAAGGTGCCCAGATAAACCGAGCACCTTTACGGAGTAATTTATTGAATGGCTTTTTTTACTTCGCGCCAGTCAATAATCTTAAAATTTTGCGGTGCCTGTGGCATACGGTTGTAACCATCTTGCACAATTAGCACCCCTTCAGGGTAGCCTGGTAGCGCAGCCGGTGTCACCGTTAGGCCATCGGTTTCTGATACGCCATCGATTGCTAACTCTAGGTTATTGCTGATTGCAAATTTACCTGCAAACTCAAGGCTAGGGGGATTGCCATCGATAATTGTATAAAGCACATAGCTGTAATCACCTTGGCTAGAAACCACTAAATAACGGGCATCTTTAGCGTGGTAGATTTCCATGCCTTCTACATCATCCACCAGCATATCGTTCACGGTTTGTAGCATTACAGGTTTATTTTTTGCTGTAGGCTCAGCACCAATAAACCAAATACCTTCGTCTTCTTCACCTAAAAATAGCTGTGCGGTTTTATCATCTGCACTGCAACCTTCAGGTTGGCTCGGAACACTAAATTCGCGCACTAGTTGTGCTGATACGCTCTCATTATTACCAGTTAGTTTGTATTGCTGAAACAGGCCTGACTTATCATTCATAAACACATAGTTGCCTGTGTTTGATGAGTACATACACATACCGTAAATTTCTTTTAGAGTCGTTGGCAGCTCTGCAAGATGTTGCACCTGATTGTGAGTATCGACGCTGTAAACACTGATGCTGTTATGAGTACGGTTACTGCCAGCAATCCAGGTATTCGTTGCGTTGTTGATACTTGCATGTTGGCGCACATCAACATTATTTAAACGGCCCGTTTCTAGCGCTTGTAGCTCTTTGCCTGCAAGGTCATACACCATTAAACCACGACGTTTATCGGTGCCTAAAATCAGGCTTTTTGCTGCATTATTAGGGTTTACCCAAATTGCAGGGTCATCGGCGGCATCACCAAAAGCACGTACTGCATCGGTTTGCGCTTGTGCATTGATGTAAGTAACAGCGGCTGGTTTAGCGCTATTATGTTGTTTAGCCTGCCCATCTATTTGACCTTTTACATAATGACCAGATTCATCATCGTATAACACGATGTCAGCTTGATTATTATTAAAGCGCACTGCGGCAGATTCAATTGCCAGTTCTCCAGCAAATTGCCAGCTGCTAAAACGTTTAGTTTTACTTTCGTAGCGATGTAATTGGTTATCTTCAGAAGTGGTGAACCATAAGCTGCCATCATCTGATGTGCTTAAACCGCCAACTTCAGGCGCTAAGCTGCCAAATGGCGACATCATAGCAATGGGCTTTTTATCAGCCCGAGATTCGGCATCTGCGTTAATTTGCCAAATGCCTAGCTCACCTTCACTTAGGTAAAGGGTTTTGCTGTTATCATCAACCGCGCAGCCTGATGTTTCACTTACACCGGCAAACTCGCGTAATTCAAGGTTTAATGCGTGTTTGTTTGCAATATCAAACACTAAAGTCTCGCGGATAAGGCCGCGGGCATCAGCCACAAATGCCGACACAGCTTGAGTTGTCGGGTTAGCAAATAAGCACACAGCCTCAGGTTTTGCTTTAGGTGGGCTGATACGGCTAATTTCGGTTAACTGCCATTTTGGTGCTTTTTGTAAGCTAAAAATCACTGCTTGGTCAGCTTCGTTATCGATGCTGGCAACAAGGTAACTATTTTTGTTGATTGCTTTAACAGAGAGCGCTTCGAAATTACCTTTTTGTAATGCGTGCTGTTTACCTGTGGCATCAATTAGTTGTAAGCCTTGGCTTTGTGAGCTCAATAACCAAGCGTCATCAGCAAGGGCTGCTGCTTGTGAGCCTTGCATATTTTCAGTTGTGCCAAAGGCTGTTAATTGGTTTTTACTTGGCGCCTCGGTCGCTGTTGTTTGGCTACAGGCTGCTAGGGTGCTTAGCATCACTGCACTGGCTACAAGGTTAAGTGGTTTTGTAAAATTCATGGGATCCCCAAATATAAAACAAGGCAGCAATGAGCTGCCTTAATAACTCTTTTGTGTATTAAAATGCGTAGCGCAGCATTAACTGAATAACCGGGCCTGCTTCTTCAGACTCCAGTTCATACTCGTCAAAGTCGCGGTTGATTTGGTCATCAACGGTGTCGAACTTGTTAAAGGTTTCGTCTTTACTTGCATCTAGTAGGTTTGAACCTACTAAACGAAGCGTGACGTCTTGCCAGCGTTTTTCTACGAATACTTCAAGGTCTGCGCCGTAGTGTGTGGTTACTTCTTCACCTACGATGCGGCCATAAGCATCACCTTGTTTACGGTAAGTTGCACCGAATGAAGCGCCTAAATCAGGCAGGTCTTGAATAAAACCAACGTTAAATACGTAGTCAGATTGGTCGTTGAATTTACGGCTACCAAAGGTGTCATCTACTTCTGAATCGAGCCATGAGTAGTTAAAGAATACTCCTGTGTTTGGCATGCTAATAGCGCTTAACGGGGTTGATAAATCAAGCTCGATACCTTGAACATTGCCATCACCGGTGTTACGAGGTTGCAAAATATAAGTACCATCACCTTCTGACCCTTGCTGGCCTGTATTGGCAATTTCGATAAGGTCAGTAACATCACGGTAGAACACATTGATACCCACGACGCCGCTTTTACCTAAGCGATACTCATAACCTAAGTCCATACCCCACGATGATTCTGGTTGTAGGTCTGGGTTACCTAAAAAGTCGTTATCGCCTAGTTCTTTTTCAAGTAGAGCGGGGGTGATGTAGTCAAAATCAGGGCGACGTAAGCTACGCGCTACAGAGGCACTCACACGGCCGTTTTCTGAGACGTTGTAGCGTAAGTGTGCCGATGGCAAGAAAAAGTCATAATCGTTTTTAGCGCTCAAACCTTCTGCTTTGTCAGTAATGGTTGAGTCGGTTGTTTCATAGCGTACACCCAATTCCCACGAGAAGTCTTGGTCTTCGTGCTTAACTAATGCAAATACGTCTAGGCGGTCTTCTTCGAGTTTATTTACACCACCAGCGGCTGCTTCAAACTCGTTGTTAAAGCCTGCCAGTGACAGTGGTGTTTTGCTGAACTGATCCCAGCTTGTAAAGCTTTGTTCGCTTTCATCTTCGGCTTGATAGACGGCGGTATCTCGCTCTTTACCTTGTACAAAGGCACCGAATTGAATCGTTTTGTTCTCGCCTGCAAATAGGCTATGTTGCCATTGTAATGACCATTCTTTGTCATCAAGGTCTACGGTTTCTTCTTCTTCCTCAAACACCATAGGCAGCTCAGAAGTATCGATTTCTACTTCTTGCTCGTAAACAGACTCTTCAAAGCTTGCAAAACCAAGCTTGAATTTACTGGTGCCACCAAAGAGCGGTAACTCATAACCTGAGTTGATGTTGTAGTTGGTTTGGTCGATGAAAGATACATTGGCGTTGTCTGTTTCAAGATTACCGCCTTCAACAATCGAGTTATTGATTGCTGTTGGGTCATCATATTCGAATGAGCGCTCATCTTCAGTTCGATCGGTATCAACCCAAATTGCGCTGATATCGAACTTGCTGCCATCATCAAAGGCTATTTCGTAGCTGGCATTTAGCGAAGTATCGTCACCGTCACGAGTATCTGATTGATCTTCGCGGTTATCGAATTCTTCAGTTTTGTAATTGGCGTTATTCTCAGGGCTGTCGCCATAGCGTAAGCTTGATTTCTGTTTTGGGTTATAACGACCTTGTAAGTTAGCGCCAAGTAACAAACGGCCACCAGCAAACTCAGTGCCGTAAACACCGGCAAAGCTTTCTTTTAATTCGCCATCGTCATAACGCAGGCCACCCGCACGAAGGTAACCACCATCTAGGCTGTAACCGTCACGCAATACAATGTTTAGAGTACCGGCAATGGCATCTGCAGAGCGGTTTGCACTTGAAGCACGAATAATTTCAACACGCTCAATTAGCTCAGCAGGAATACGGTCAACAAAAAATGAGCGGTCAGCACCTGCACCAGGTACTTCTTCACCATTAATAAGGACCTTGGTGTAAGCGGGGCTTAAGCCGCGCATACGCGCGCCATCAGACTCTAAAACATCTGATAAAAACGTCACACTGGGTACACGTTTTAATGCATCACCGGCAGTAAGAGGTTCAAAGCGCTGAAAGTATTCTTGTGAGTATTCAAGCGTCGGTGCCAGCTCTTGTGAGCGGTTGCGATAACCGATTTCGCCATATACAACAAGCTCTTCAGAGACTTTTACTTTTTTCTCTTCGCTGCTTTGCTCATCTTGTGCGTAAGCGGCAAATTGACATAAGGCGAGGGCGCTAACTAACGCCTTCGTTTTAAATTGTTTCATGGGGTTGCTCCTGGTTGTCCTTGGTTTGACGAGCAAAGTACGCAGCTTAAATGACGCAAATGTGACAGAAAATCGCTAACAGGTAGTAAAAACAAGTGATTAGAGGGTTTTAAAAACACTTTTGAGCTGCAATAACCCTATCTTTTTAAGGTAAATACAGTGCTTAAGGGGTTTAATAAGGTTTGACTGTCGTTTTGCTGTCACATCATTGAGCTAATATGACCCTGCTGCTTAAAACGCTAACGGGTTAGCATGGCAGCGTGAATTATTGTTAGGTATCTAAAATGCGATTTAACCCTTTTACTCATCATCGATTTTTAACCAATGCAGTCATTGCTCTGTTTGTGATTGCGTTTTTGCTAAGCGCGCAAGCAGGAGAATTAAAGCCTCTTGCGGATATAGCTTGGTTAGATATTTTAGGCGAAGGTGGCATTGTACTGATGACACTCACTTGGATAGCTGCACTGCTTATTTCAAGGCCGCCTGGGAAAGTAACAAGCTTTTTAGTGCTTGGGCTTGGGCTTTTTATGTTTTCAGCTTCCCTCGATTTATTTGATGAGTGGTTACATCAACCCACCAATACATGGCTCACATGGATAGAATCATTGCCTGCGCCGATTGGCATGATTTTCACAAGCCTTGGCTTGTATCAATGGCACCAAGAACAATACGTACTTAACAGGCAGTTAAAGCGCCGTGAAGCACAGCATCGCGAGCATGAATTAGTGTGCTCAATCACCGGACTTTATAAGGCTGATTATTTACAAGCGGTATTAAAAGAGCAGTTGAATGAACCACAACCGTTGCAATTGGCCGCCATTGATATTCGCGGTTTTGCTGATTTTAATGCTGAATTTGGCTTTATCGAAGGCGACCGCTTACTAGGTGAAGTGAGCGAGCTTTTATTGATGAATTGCCGTCTTACCGATGTAGTGTGCCGTTACGCGGGAGACTGCTTTATGGTGCTGATGCCAAATACCAGCGCAGTACAAGCGAAAGAACTGCTGGCGCAAATTACCTCGGCGCTGAACCATTGTGCATTTAAGGTCGAAGGCGAAAAACACGCTAAGTTTCAAGATGTAACAGCGGCCTTAGTAGGCAGTGTTCAAGGCGATACGCCACAAAGTTTAAGCTCGCGTTTACACGCTAAGTTACAACAACAAAAACAACAAAGAGTCAGCCATTGTGAAGCCGTATCTTAATCAAGATGACAAATACCTCACCGCACAGGGACTGATCACCACGCTGGTGGAGCTGGCCTTAAGCCGCGGCATTGCACTGCATAAGTTACTCAGAGGCACAGGGGTGTTTGAGCAAGACTTAATGAGTGTGCAGCATCAGTTTAGTATCTCGCAGCAAGTGCGCTTATTAACGCAGTTTAAGCAATTGATGAAATCAGCCGACAGCGGCTTTTTATTAGGCAGTCAACTAGCAAACGATACCTCTGTTGCCGCCCAAGGCGTGTTACATGCAGAGCATATTGGGCAAGCTTTAAAGCAGTTACACAATTTGCGCATGCAACTGGCACCTTTGTTATTTAGTTATAGTTATGTACATAACGAGCAGTATTACATTGTGCTGCAAAACGCAGTAGGTTTGGATGATGAAATAAGCCAGTATGTTATGGAGATTTACAGCGCCGCTTTTTATCAAATCCTTAAAAAAGTGGCGGGTGAGCGGGTACCTTGTCAGTTCGAATTTGCCTACAAACGAGCCAGACATAGCCAAGAATACGAACAACATTTAGGCCTTAAAGTCGCCTTTGAAAAGCCAATAACTCGTTGGATTTTGAATAAACAAGCGCTTAGGCTTACTAATCCGGCGTTTAGTAGCTTTAGGTTTTCACAAATTAACTCGCAACTAGCGGCATTAAGTTCTGCCAACAGCACTTTTGTGGAAGCAGTAAGCCGGTTAATTTATCAAAATCCGGCCTTAAATTTAGAACAAGTAGCCAGCCAATTTGCCATGAGCCCCGCAACTTTCAAGCGTAAACTAAAAGCTCATGGCGTGCGTTTTTCTACTTTGTATGATGAGCAAAGTAAGCGTAAAGCGATTTACCTGCTTGCCATGCGTGAGCAGTGCAATGAGCAAGTCGCCATGCGCTTATCATTTTATGATATTGCTAATTTCAGACGAGCGTTTAAGCGCTGGACTGGGCTTACGCCAAGTCAATTAAAGGGGTAATTATTTTTTATTCTCTACTTAGGGAGAAAAGGTTTTATGTACATCTTTATTACGGATGAAGTGTAGATAAAAATATATCAATTCCTAGGCAGTTATTTTTCTCAAGCTGCGTTAGACTATTGTTATTGATGTAATTAACCGAGGTCTCAAATGATTGAGTATCCTGTTGACCAACTTCCCCAGTTAATTGATGACTTGCTTCAGTGTGACACCACAACGCGCAAAAATAAGTTACTTGCTGATGCTAAAGAAAAGCTTTCTACCGAGCATTTATCGTTATTGTTTGAAGCGTTACCCAAAGAGCAGCGCTTAGAAATTTGGCAATTACTTGATGAAGATACCCAGCATGAAATCTTCATTAACTTAGGGGGGGATAGTTGCCGCTGGTTATTGCAAAGTCTAGAAGAAGCCGCTGGCTTTAAGCTACTTGACGAAGTCAGTGTAGAAGAGCTACTTGAACTTGAAGAAATTATTCCTGAGCGCTTTGTTGATTATGCACGCAGACAACTTGATGAAGTTCAAACAAAGCAGTACGACCTTGCACAGCAATATAATCCAGAGCAGTTAGGTCACTGGCTCGATTTTGATGCGCTAAAAGTGTCAGAAAAACTCACCGTGGCTGGCGCGCGTAAAATTTTTCAAAAAGGTTTACCGCAGTATACCGAGGTGATTTATCTAGTCAGCCGTAAGGGCACTCTCATTGGTGAAGTGGCAATTAATGCGTTATTTAAAGCCAATGATAGCGACAGCTTGCTGGATTACGCGAACCTTGATGTGTCGGCATTGCATGCTGATGACGACCTATACGAAGCGGCTGAAGTGGTTATTCATAGTGAACAAATGGCGATGCCAGTTGTGAATGCCGACAACAAACTATTAGGCCGATTGTCAGTGTCATCAGCTTATGAATTGCGTCAAGAAGTCACCGACGAAGCCGCTGCAAAAGCCGGTGGTCTACGTGAAGACGAGGATCTGTTCTCAAGCGTCACTAAGTCGGCAAAAAACCGCGGTATTTGGCTTGGTATTAACCTAGCAACGGCATTTTTAGCCTCTTGGTTTATCGGTTTGTTTGGTGCAACTATCGAACAAGTGGTTGCTCTTGCGGTATTAATGCCGGTTGTCGCTTCAATGGGTGGTATTGCAGGTAGTCAGACGTTAACGGTGATTGTGCGCGGTTTAGCACTTGGTCAGGTTACCGACTCCAA
Organism: Pseudoalteromonas apostichopi; assembly: GCF_030297135.1. NCBI lineage: Bacteria > Pseudomonadati > Pseudomonadota > Gammaproteobacteria > Alteromonadales > Pseudoalteromonadaceae > Pseudoalteromonas > Pseudoalteromonas apostichopi. The sequence continues at coordinate 654,272 of NZ_AP028065.1, read as the reverse complement.
CCGTAGAGCACTGCTGAAAAAAGAGCTAAGAGTAGGGGCGTTAAATGGCTGTGTTTGGGCCTTTGTAATTGGTGTTCTCACTTATTTCTGGTTCAACGATGGCATGTTAAGTGTAACCATTACTATCGCTATCTTACTTAACTTAGTTGCTGCTTCGTTATCAGGAGTAGTGATCCCATCGATTTTAGATAAGCTTAAAATCGATCCAGCCCTTTCTGGCTCTGTGATCCTTACCACAGTCACCGACATCGTCGGCTTTGTCACCTTCCTAGGTTTAGGTAGCTTGCTACTTCTTTAAGGGATCGGATGCTGGCTAAAATACTGTTTAGCCAGCTCAACAAATGTTTTAACTCGATTTGACAGCGCATACCTATGTGGATAAACCGCAGCAATCGTTAATGGTTTTAAAGTGTGCTCTGCTAACACTTCAACTAATTGACCTGATTTTATAAACGGGGCTACTGAATAACGGGGTGCTTGAATTATCCCATCACCGGCCGCCGCTGCTTCATTTAAAAATCGACCATTATTTGAGGTCATTGCCCAATTAAACTTGCGGCAAACATGCTGGCCATCTACCCAAAATATCCATTGTTCATTACGAATATGATGGTTGAAAAACAGTAATCTATGCTCAGATAAGGCTGCTATATCTTTTGGAACGCCATGGTTTTTTAAATATGCAGGGCTTGCCCACAAAGATAATGATGAGTGGCAAACAGTTTGCGCTATGTGGCTGGCATCTGGTAATGAAGGGGCAATTCTAAATGCTAAGTCAATTTGGCTATCAAATAAATCAACAGGCGTATTAGACAGTACAATATCTAATTTCACACCGGGAAAAGCGCACTGATATTGACTGACTAAAGGTGCTAAATATTGACAGCCAAATTCTATACTAGTTGAAATAGCAAGCTTGCCGCTAGGCACTTGGCTAAGCGCACTAAGCTCTTCATCAACTTCATTAAATTTATTAAGTAAAGGCTTCATTTGCAGTACATAACTCTGGCCTGCATCGGTTAAACACACTTTGCGGGTGTTCCGCTTTAACAGCAAGCAGCCTAAGTTTTGCTCTAACTGTTTTACATAGCGGCTAACCATGGTGGTAGAGAGCTGCATTTGCTTAGCAGCTTGAGTAAAGCTCTGATATTCAGCGACTAAGCACAAGGCTCTGACGGCTTCTAGTTTGTTCATTGTTATTATTTTTAAACTATAAGTTTATACACTATAAACTTTTGTGAGATGTAAAACCAAGCAATTCAGGTGTAAGTTGATAGCTAAAACAAGAATAAGAGGTGATCATGAAATCGGGTATCAACACATTACTTGCCAGCATTGCATTGGGTTTATCGTCGTCGGTGGTGGCTCAAACCATTGCATTACAAAATGTTAACCTAATCGACGTGGAAGCACTGTCGGTTAATGAAGCACAAACCATCATCATAGAAGATGACAAAATCAAACAAATTGTTCCTGCAAGCTATCGTCGCTTTGCCGACGATGTCATTAAAATCGATTTAGCAGGTAAGTATGTAATACCCGGTTTAATCGATACGCATGTGCACCATGCTACATCACCTGATGATTCAGATAACGATGAAATCACGCGCACTCGCTTGCGTCAGCTTTTACAGGGGGGTGTGACAAGTGTGCGCGATATGGGCGGCGATACCCGCGCTTTGAGCTCACTTAAAAGACGAGCCGATAACGATATTATTCAATCACCGGATATTTATTATTCTGTGATTATTGGTGGTAAAGCGTTCTTTTCTGACCCCCGCACAGTCGCCTCTGCAAAAGGTGAAATCCCGGGCACTGTGGATTGGATGCGAGCCGTTGATGAAAACAGTGACTTTGATGCCATTATGCTGCGTAGCAAAGGGCTGGGGGCAACCGGCATCAAAATTTATGCAAATGTGCCAGGGTCAGTGGTAGCAAAGTTATCAAAAGCTGCTAAAAAACATGGCCTTAAGGTGTGGTCGCATGCTTTTATTGGCCCAGCAACACCGCTTGAAGCGGTTAATGGTGGGGTTGAAACAACTTCGCATGCTGCTGATTTTGCTGCGCAAGTTATTGAGAATTTCTATGATATGCGCCGTAAAAATGTTGCCTTAACAGAACAGCAAAAAAGCGATGCAAAGCAACTAGAAGCTTATCAAACATTAATAAAGCAGATGAAAAAAAAGGGCACTATTCTAGACTCGACCCTAACGGTATTTGATAAAACCAAAGCCTCTCGTGGTGAAAAAGGGTTATTGCTCAATGAGTGGGGCGGGCTGTTTACACAGTTGGCTCATCAAGCCGGTGTGACTATAGCAGCAGGTACCGATGTGACTAGTGACAGGTTTAATACTGTAACGCCTATGGTCCACCATGAAATGCAGTTATTAGTTGAACGGGCAGGTTTAACGCCTTTAGAAGCTCTACAGGCTGCAACCATTAATGGTGCAAAAGTGATTGGCATTGAGAAAAAAACAGGTTCGATTAAGGAAGGTAAAACGGCGAATCTTGTGGTACTTAGCAGAGATCCAAGTAACGAGATTTCCAATAGCCAAAACATTGTTCATGTGATTAAAAATGGCCAATTTATCCACTTGGGTGATAATGAAAAATTACCGTTTGTGATGGCCCGTGAAGCGGCGGGGTTATTATTTTTATCGGGGCAATTAGGTAACTTGCCAACCACTATGGCTTTGGCTGGCAATGACATCAGCACCCAAATGACGCAGGCGATGAAAAACATTGGCTTTGTTTTGCAAGATCACAATTTAGATTTTAACGATGTTGTTAAATGCACCCTTATGTTGGCAGATATACAAGACTGGCCTTTAGCCAATCAAGCCTACACGCCATTTTTTACTAAATTACCTGCTAGAAGCGCATTTGCAGCCAGTGGCTTAGCACTGGGCGCAAAGGTTGAGGTGGAGTGTATCGCTGCGTTGTAGTGATGCACAGTAAAACTATATACTCTTAACCTAACTTTATATACCTGATTGTAGTTAGATAAAAGGAATGCAGAGTTAGGTAAAGAGGCTTTACTAATTAAAGACCATTGTCCGAAAAATGGACAGTAATGGCAGCCGCAGCTTATTCTGTAGGCTCTAACGATTATTCAGGTTATTTCGCTGCCATTGGTGCAAGTTATCAATTTGATAAAAAACAAAGTTTCAAGGTATTTGCCGCAACAGAAGACAGTGATTATGGCTCAGATCAAAACTTAATATTTGGTTACAATTATCAATTTAATTAAAAAATACTGTTATAAAGTATTAAATTTTGTTAGTTTTCTGAGTGAATTATCACTGAGAAAGTTGTGAATGAAGAAAAAGTTAGCTTTGTTATTACTAGGATTATCTAGTCTTAATGCCAGCGCCTCTGAAAACTTTAGTGATCATGAAATGTTTTGTGAGCAACAGTCACAAATTAGTTGCTTAGATTACATTAACCAACAGCTTGCAAGCAGTGAGCTTGGCTCTGCACATTGGTATGAGATTAAATCTTATCAGTTTGATTATTTCTACGATAAGATGGAATATGAGATTTTGAAAGATAGCACTGAGCCTTTTGTTGCGAGTGAAGAGTTACCAGTCGTTTTTCAAGTTCAAGTTTACTTTTACTACGCAAAATCAATGCATTATTTAGGCGACTTTGAAACAGGCCGTAAATATGCCAAAAAAGCATTTGAAAAACTGCAAGCAATCTTCGACTCCTTTGGTAACCCTATGCGCATGGTCGAGCTGGCTAATTTGCAATATGTGTTTGGTAACAAGGAAACAGCACTGCAAATTCTTGATAGGGCAGAGCGCCGCTTTGGCAAAAGCAAAGATCCTATTTTTCACTTTGAACTTGCGTCGAATAAAGCGAATGTTTTTCACTCATTAGGTGATGTAGACGGTGCGCTTGCAAACCGAAAAATCGCAGCCGATTGGATTTTAAAAACCAATCATAACCGCAAAATCTCTGTGGCTTTAGGTAACTTAGCTCGCACCCATCAACTTTTGGCGAATTATGCTCAAGCAGATGAAGTTTATGTACAGTCTCTTAAGTACATGAATTCAGACTCAGATCGAAATGTGATAGCTATTTATAAGTTACGCTTAGCTGAAATCAATTGGCAAGCAGGAAAGCAAGATCAAGCATTAAAATGGTTTAAGCAAGTGCATAAAGAAGACATACGGCAATCACATGCGAAACTTTATGCACATCTAGCTAATGTACTTTAGATATTGTAAAAACACCCAGGTTTTTCGTCTTCACCCGGCGCTAAAATTTGTAGATGGGTTGACTCACCTTGTTCCATCAAAGGCTTCATTGTTTTATCAAATTGTTTAGCGGCATGTTCGATTAACTTTGCTTGCTGTTCTAGTGCTTTAAAATCAGCATCATGAGCGGCCATAAGTTTATTTAGTTCTTTAGCCAGCTTATCTTGCTCTTTTAATAAGCTTTTATTAATTCGCAGGTGGTTCTCGTCTTCAATAACTGCTTCTTCGGTGATCGCTTCTATTTGCTCAGAGTACTCAGTGACTTGTAGTTCTATGTCACTAATTGGTTGTTCTAGCGCTTCTAGTTTTACCTGCTCACGTTCAAGCTCTAGGTATGCAGCAATCTGTTCGTTATTGAGGGTGCTTTCGCTTACCTTTTTGCAATCTTTAAAAGTAATAACACGATAATCGTTTTGGTTGCTTGTTGTACTGGCATTTGAGAGGCCAATACAGGCAGTAGTGGCTGTGATTAAGAGTGCACTTGCGCTGATGCGTACTAAATTCATAATGATGTCCTAATGGGTTATGTTATTTAGTTAGTCGCAACAAGTTTGCATATAGTTTATCTATCCGAAAATTTTTTTAATTATTTTTGAGATTATAGTTTCAGAAGCTAGCGGTGATGACCTAGGTTATCACCGCTTTTTTTTAGAAGCTATAAGTGATGTTACCGTAAATAAAACGGCCATCTAAGCTGTATGGCGCAAAGCCACTATAAGGGAAAATTTGGTTGAAATCGCTATAACCAATATTACCTACAGTATCTTGAGGATACTGATCAAACAGGTTATTAGCGCCTAATGCGAACTTCCACTGCTCATCAGGGCGGTAAGCCACTTCTAAGTCAGCAATCCATTTAGCATCAAGTACTTCATCACCTTCAGGTGTGCTTGATGTATCCACCACTTCACCGTAACGCGTGGCACGAAGTGTTGTTTGGAAGTTTTCATAATCCCATGTTGCAGATAAGTTCCACTTATTTGCTGGGGTGCCTTCTTCAAAGCGGGTTATTTCACGGCGCGCAAAGTATTCGTAGCTATCACCAAGCGCTTCAAGCTCTGCTGGGTTTTCTTTAACATTCGTCACTTCTGTGTCGTTAAAGTTAACTGCTGCACTTAAGCGTAAATCACCATAGCTTTCTAAACCTAATGAGTAAGTCGCAACAATATCAACACCTTGCGTACGTGAATCAATGGCATTAGTAAAGTAACGAACACGCTGTGTATTTACTTCGCCTGCTTCGGCTAAAATCGCTTCAACTTCTGGGCCACTTAAGTTTTCAGATAATACAATACGGTCGTCTATTTCAATGCGATATGCATCAAGGGTTAAGCTAAAACCACCTTGGGTAAAGATAAAGCCCGCAGTCATGTTGACTGATTCTTCTGCATCAAGGTCACGAGCACCCAGTGCACGCGCCGCAGGTTCATCAACAGGGAACAAACCAACTTCACTTGGAATACCATTTTCAAATACCGTGCTTACCGATTTGTAAGACGTTTGTGCAAGTGATGGCGCTCTAAATCCAGTACTAATAGCACCACGTAGAGACAATGATTCATTCACGCTGTAACGAGAAGCCAGTTTTGATGTAAAAGTACTACCAAAGTCACTGTAATCTTCAAAGCGGCCAGCGAGAACCACATTCCAGTCGCTTGTAAGGTAGGTATCAAACTCAGCAAAAATAGCGACATTATGGCGGCTTTTATCGGTTGCACTGTCAGGTGAAAAGCCTGCTAAAACTTGTGCACCACCGGCAGCAACAGGGTTGCCATCGTCATCTAATACAGTTAGGTAAGAGGCTGTTTCACCTGCTTTAATTTGGTAGTTTTCGTGACGATACTCAGCACCAATGGTGACAAACACATCATCAGGTAAACCTAAGTCTAGCGTGTTGCTAGCATCCATGTTCACTAGGTATTGCTCGTACACAAGCGCACCGTTATCAAACTCTGTTGGGCTATTTACGCCCATTGAAGTGTTTAAACTATTGCTAACACCTAAACCAAAGTCATTACGACCATAATTAGTGCTTACATCCCAAGCCCAATCATTAGTTTCGCCATTTAGACCAATCGCAAATGAGTAGTCATCTACGTCGGTATCAATTTGTGGTAAGAAACCGTCAGGATATACTTCAGGTAAGTTACGAGAGTCTTTCGCACGACGATAAAAACCACCTGAATTACCTTTACGGTTTGAGTAACTTGCAAATGAGTAAAGCGATAGTGAGTTATCAAACTCATAACCTAAGTTATAAAAAAGCGCGAAGTCTTCGATAGCGGCTTTACCAAAGCGGTGGTTATAGCGGTCAAAGTCAAATTCGCGCGAATCTAAATTGCCATTCTCATCACGGCTATATTGCTCACGTGCATCAAAACCAGAGCGGTTTGTTGGCTCGTTATTGCGTGACTCAATCGACACGTTAATAAAACCGTTATCGCCCAGCGCAAAGCCCGCATTAGCACTTGCTGTGCGCGAAATGCCGTCGTTTACTTCACGGTCGCTGCCAGTTTCAAAGCTTAGGTTGCCTTCGCTATCAGTTGTAGTGTTTAGTAGCTGAGGAGAGCCTGCCATTTGAGTGTCGTACTCACCGTATGTGTAGCTTACACTACCGCCTTCATCGGCATCTTTTAGTACAATGTTAATTACACCAGCAATCGCGTCAGAACCATATTGCGCGGCAGCGCCATCACGCAGTACTTCTACACGCTTAATTGCTGAGGTAGGAATATTATTTAAATCAACCGCTGTTGAGCCACGACCCACTGTGCCACCTAAATTTAATAGGGCACCCGCATGGCGGCGTTTACCGTTGACTAATACCAGTGTGTGATCAGGGGCAAGGCCACGTAATACGGCAGGTTTTGCGTGGTCAGTACCATCAGCAATGGTGGCGCTAGGGTAGTTAAAACTAGGTAATTGAGAGGCAAGTACTTGGCTAATTTCAAGCTGACCTGTGCTTGCTAAATCGCGGCTTGTTAATAAATCAACCGGAACAGTACTTTCAGATAGGCTACGTAAACTACGACGTGTGCCCGTCACTGAAATAACTTCAATATCTTTTGCTGTATTTTCAGCAGGTTGCTCAGCAGCGATTGCAGTCACTGATGCAGCAAGCGTACTTGCGATTGCAAGTTGCAAAGGTAATTTTTTGAATAATGCCATTTTTGATTCCCATCTGACTTATCTATTTTAGCGCAGTGTAAAACGCATAATGGGAACAAACAAATAACATAAAAGTATAGTATATGTGTAACTAACGTGATTTGTTAATTAGTTTTTTATGTTGTTAATTGTGTGTTTACGCGCTAATGCTTATTTTATTTCTACCCTCTGTTTTTGCTCGGTATAAAGCAGTATCTGCTGCACAAATTAATGCCTCTGAAGTACGATATTGATTATTAAACTCACAGGCAATTCCTTGGCTTACACTTATTCTAAAATCACTTGGTAAACCTATATCAGTAAATGGCATGTTATTTACTTTTATTTGAATATGTTTAGCAATGGCGGCGGCCGTGTCTTTTTGACAGCGGGGTAATATAATGGCGAATTCTTCACCACCATAACGGGCTGCTAAACAATCACGAGAAGGGAGTGATTCTGCGATTATACTTGCTACTTTTTGTAAGCATTTATCGCCTTTTACATGACCAAATCGGTCGTTGAATAATTTAAAGTAATCGATGTCGATTAATATAGTGCTAATGGCTTGGTTGGTTTGTACGCTTTCTTGCCAATGCTCTTTTAATGATTCCTCAAGGGTTAATCTATTTGCAAGGCCGGTTAAATGGTCAGTGGTAGCCTGTTTAATTAAACGATTATATTGTTCTTTATGTGATGATAAATCATGTAATACACAAATAAATAAATTTTCTGCAACGGCAATGTTTTTTGGCAGGCTCGATATACATAAATCCGCCTCAAGGGTTTTATTATCGGCGCGGTTTATTTTAACTTCGTTTGGCCCAAGGCTTATCGGCGAGTCTTTATGGTCTAACCAACTGAGTAGGGTATACATGTATTTATCACGGTCGGTGTCGTGTAGGTAATGTAAAATGTTTTGCCCGATTAACGCTTCTTGGTTGTCACCTAAAAGCTGAGCCGCCATCGGGTTTGCAAATTCAAACGTGCCTTGGCCATTAATGATAAACACTCCCTCAGGAATGTTCTGAAACATTTGGGCAATCAGCGCAAGTTGCTCTGAATTGATAGACTGCGGTAGTGCGTTTTTCGCTTCTGATTTTGCAGTGCTTGGTTGTTCATTTTTGTTAGTAGACACGTTCGTTTCCTTTTTGCCGATGCAAACGATTTTGGTGTCTATAAAGTTACTTAAAAAAGTGCAAATTAACCTTCTGATAATCTTCTGGTTTTAAGTTGTTGTTTTTGAATTGAAAAAAGGCTCCTTGCTGGAGCCTTTTGTCGGTGTTATTTCTAGGTTTTATACTTCTTCTTTATTTTCTACTTGCGGGTCTTCGCTTTGATATTCCTCACCGTTACAGTTAACAGTGAAGATCATACATGCTGTACCATTGTTTTCGTCGGTATCTGAAATATTGATTACCGTGCCTGCGTTTGTAACTTTGTAACTGAAATCTTTAGCGCAGTCACCCTCATGATTACTAAATGTAGCGGCAGAAAATAAGAACCCTCTTTTTTGAGTTTCTTCATTTAGGGTGTAAACCCCAAGACTATCTCTTTCTGTAACAACCCCACCACCAGATACTTGTTGACCGTTTTGAAAATATGTAAACACTGCTTTTTTATTGCTATCTAATTCAATATTTACTGTGAAATTGTAGACTTTACCTTCACTCATGTTTTTTCCTTTACTTTTATAGTTGAAAATTAATTATTCCCAATTCTTTTACAGGAACAATGGTCGCTTCTATTTCGTGTGATTTATTTAAACAGGTGTATGCCTGAATTAATGGGTAAGTAAATTTTATACTTTTAGTTTTTTTACGTATTTTATTTAGAGTTAGAACAGTGTTTTCACAAAAGCTGTATCTATCACTTTGCGAATTTGCTAGTTTGGCTTTTATTAGGTTGATTCGGGTCAGCAATAATGTACCGTTAATATCAATATGATCAGTAAGCAACACATTGCTTGTATCTATAGTATCTAAAATTTCAATTGCCATTTCTTCTTTGTTTTTACCTGTTAGGTATTTGATTAGGCTTATTTTGATATCTATTACTCTCCTATCTGATGGCTTACTATTTTTAATAAATTCTAAGATATTATTAATTTCTGTTTCTTTGCCGGTATCATGAAAAAGAGTTAGCTGATATGTCAGAAATTGAAAGTATGTCATCATGAATGTGTGGTTTTGATCATCTTGTAATCTTGCTTTATTAATTGTTTCTGTTGCTTGCTTTGCTTTTTTATAAGCCTTTGATTTATTAGGAAGATAACTCAGTAAGTAGCTTTGTTGAATTTGTTTATATGCTAATGACGTCAATAGACTGGCATCTGCTGGATATTGAATTAGCATTTCAATAATCTCACCCTCTGCTTGTTCAAATACCATAAGAGCCTCGTTAAAGTTTCCTAAATGTTCTTCTGTACTAGCTAACCAGCTAATTGTACCTGCCTTGTCTCTTAATAAATTTTTATTATTAGGCTTTAATTCTAGTGCTCTGTTTTTAAATTCAAGGGATTGGGTAAAACTCTGTTTTGCTTGCATGTAGTTAAATTGCTTTAAATACAATGAGCCTAACGAGTTGTAAGAATAAGATAGCTCCATAATCGAATTAAAGTCATTAGGGGCAAGCTGATACATTTTTTCGCTGTATTCTTGATAGCGTTTAAACCAAGGTTCGGTCGCATTGTAGTCGCTGTTGTCATAATGTAATTGGCCAAGCCAAAAAGCATTAGCCCCTGCAAGCATTAAAACATCAAGGTTGTTGGGTTGAATTTTTAGTAATGATTCTAGGCGCGTTCGCGCATTTTCAAAGGCGGTGAAGGCTTCGTCGGTTTTGCCGCGCGAGTACGCCACTTCGCCCATGGCCTCTAAGGTTTGAGCGTACTGAAAGCGGTTATTAAACTCGGCTTGTTTATCGCTAAAGTCAAACAACGAGGCCGCTTCTTCGTCTTGATTGGTAAAATACTCAAGGGCTTTATTGCTAATACCATCCAGTAAATCCATACGCTTAACGCTTCTGAGTTTGTCGGCAAATTCACCGACCATAAAACCCAGTAAACTCTCAGCTTCTTGGCGTTTTTGTTTTGCTACTTGCTCAGCATGGTAGCTGCGCACGCTCATAAATGTGGCTATAAAGGTTAAGCACACAAGTGCTGCTGCCGTTATTTGTAACATGCGTTTTTTACGTTTGGCTTTATTGTTAGAAGCCTTAATTAACGCTTGCTCGTCACTCGATAAGCTAAACATAGGGTTTTTAACTAGGCTTTGTGCTTCTTGTAGCGGTTTGCCTTGCGCTAATAAAAAGTCGCTGTGTTTATGCTCAGTCAGCCATCGCTCGGTGGCAAGTTGCACACGGCTTTGAATTGCTAAGCTTTGTTGGTGCTCTTGCACCCAATCTATGGCGCGTTGCCAATGACGCAGCAGCGCTTCGTGGGCAAGGCTAAAGCAGGCTTGCTCATTTTTAAGGTGCGACACAAACAAACGGCTGTCGACCATAGCCTGAACAAGTTTGTTTGCAGCAGGGCTGGTTAATTCGCTCCAACGTGCAGCGCGGCTGGTGAGAGTTTCGCCGTCTGGGTTTAAAGTGATCAGTTTAGAAAGTACTGCGGTAAGTTCAGTTTGTTGGTCTTTGGGTAATTGGCAAAATACCTGTTCGGCTTTTTGGCCGATGGCTCCTTCGATGGTGCCAAGCGCTTGGTATTCAGAAAACAATAATTCGTTGTCTGGGCTGCGCTGCAAATAAAGCTGCTGCAAGGTGTATTGCAGCATCGGCAATGCATCAGGGTTATTGGCAGTATCGTTACAAAGTTGTTCATCAAGCGGTGTGTGATGCTCTGGGTGATGTTGCCAACTTAAGCCTGCAGCAAGTGCTGGCAAACGGATCATTTGCTTAAGCTCAGAGCGAGTTGGCGCTAATAAGTCAAAATGTGCGCCATTGGCTTTACCTGCCATTAAACTTGGTTGACTCACTACTTGCGGGTAAAAGTCATTACGACAGGCACTAAAAATGATCATGCAGCCACTTGTTGCTAAGCGCTCAATAAGTGCTAACAGCTGGTTGCGCTCGTCATCGCTAAATAGCGGCGATGACAATAGCACTTCGAGCCGGTCGATAAATAAAAATAGATAGGGCGTAGTGCGCTCTGCATTTAGCGCTGCAAGTGCTGCTTTACAGCGGGAAATAACCTGTTCTGGATCTGTTAATAACAATTCAGCCAACGCATCGGCGCTTATATCGCTAAGTACAGGTGCGTCGTTTACTTCTAAATCGAGCAAGGTTGAGGCTAAATCAAGCAGTAAGCGCTCTTTGCTCACATCGGCAAAGTCGAGTTGGCAGTAACTGTGTACTCTAATGCCATCGTAGCCATTACTCGACATTAAAGCGGGCAATACACCTGCGTTAACTAACGATGATTTACCTGAACCACTGGCGCCTAAAATTAAGCAAAATGCGCGACCAAACTCAATTTGAGCCGACACTCGCTGTAACAAGGTGGCAATTTGTTTGTTACGACCAAAAAATACATCGGCTTGCTCTGGTGCAAACGCACTTAAGCCAACAAAAGGCGAGTCACCTTGCCAACTGGTTTGGCTGGCTTTTTGTTCTTCGTTGAGTGGAAAGTTGATTTCGGCAATTACTCGATAACCGCGTTTACGAATGGTTTCTATGTAATGCGGATCGCTTGCTTTATCGTCAAAGGCTTTACGTAATTGGGTGATCACTTTATGCAGGGGGTTGTCACCCAGCGCTACATTTGGCCAGCAATGGCTGATGATTTCTTCGCTCGTTAGTAGCTCACCTTGTTTTTCGCAAAGCAGCAGTAATACATCCATCGCCTTGGGTTCAAGATGCTTTGTTTGCTCACCGCGTCGGATTGAGTTGGTAGCCGGGGTAACTTGCCATTCTCCAACGAAAAACAGTGCCGTATTCATAGTGTTATCTTCATTGTTATTGTTAGAAACGCAGTCCGATTGGACCGATTTTTTATAAGACTACGCGATACTTTGATTAATACAATATTATGAGATTAACAGCAAGCACCTTGCCTTTTCTGACATTAAAAAATCATATTGATGTCGTGTATATAAAACTTTTTGTAAAGTTTATTTGACTTTTTGTGTTGCTAGATTAATCTTTGGTCAAGTTTACTTTACTTTTAAGGTGAGAATAATGAATCGAACAGGATTAACCTTTAAACAGCGTAATAAGCAGAACACGCTAAACCTCGCTAAATGGACATCAGCATGGGTGATTACTTTAGCAATTGCCTCATTTGGACCACATTTTTTATGGCAAGAGCAGGCTGTTTTTAGTGTTGTAGCAATCTTAATTAATGTCGTAGTTGGCATCAAGATGATTTTATCGAACAAGAGACAACTACAAGGAATGGATGAGCTTCAGCAGCGTATGCACCTTAATGCAATGGCCATTACTTTGGGTGCAAGCTTGGTATTTGGTTTAGCTTATTCGGTGGTGCAATCAAGCGGTTTAATAAGCTTTAAAGAAGATATATCGCACCTCGTAATCTTTATGAGCTTAACCTATTTAGTGAGTCTTTTAATGATGAATAAGCAGTTAAACGACGAGGGCGAAGAATGAAAAACCGCTTGAAAGTGCTTCGTGCTGAGCACAACTACACCCAAGCGAAACTCGCAGAGCTTTTGGATGTGTCTAGGCAAACCATTAATGCGATAGAAAAAGGTAAATTTGACCCAAGTTTGCCATTAGCATTTAAAGCCGCGCGTTTATTTAACCTGAGTATCGAAGAGATATTTCAGGATGAGTAAGTTTGATAGCGTAGGAGGCGTTTTAACGCCGAATGTTAAATCATTCAGGTTAAACGCCACTTATCCTACGCGATATAAAATCGCTGCTACATTTTTGAGAGCTTAAGGCTTACAGCTTTGTCTTTTCATCTGCATCGCACTTAACGACCACATTAAAAAGCCACCTAAGAATAGTGCCGCCGAAACATAGCCTGTTTGACTTGGCAGTGCGCCTTCGGCAATAGCCATGCCACCAAGCCAAGGGCCAATGGCATTGGCTGTATTAAACGCACACTGTACCAGCGCACCTATCATGGCGTGGCCTTGTGGTGATACATCCATTAATAGCGATTGGATCACAGTACCTAAACCCACGCTAAAGCCAATAAAGAAAATCACCGCATATAACAGCCAAATATTGTGGCTGGCGCTTACATAACTGGCAGCAAATACTATAGCACCAATTAGCGCTGCGCCTGTGGTTTTCAGCGGTGAGTGGTCGGCGGCTTTACCTAATACGTAGTTACCTAAAGTACAGCCAATACCAAACATGATCATGGCAACAGAGATAGTGTAAGCAGGGGTATGGGTGACTTCTAAAATAGTGTCGGCAATGTAAGTGTAAACACAAAATACACCACCAAAACCAATAATGATGATACCTAGAATGGTCCATACGAGCTTGTTCTTTAATACACTTAACTCATCGAGAATCGATGTTGGCGCGGTATTTTTTACGTTAGGTACGTATTTCACAATCAATACCAAGGCAACTAACGCAAGTACAGCGGTGCCCGCCAAACAATAACGCCAGCTAAAGTTTTGACCCACTAGGGTGACCATGGGCACACCAACGATAGTAGCAATGGTTAAACCCATAAATACTTTTGACATAAAACTTGCGCGTTTATCGGCAGGGGCGATATCGGCGGCTAATAAAATAGCAGCGGCGAAGTAGGCACCGTGTGGTAAACCACTTAAAAATCGAAATAAAATAAGTTGCTCAAGTGAGTTTGCAAAAGCACTTAAACCATTGAATAAAAACATCATACTGACAAACATCAACAGTGCATTGCGCTTACGCATGTTGGCGGTTGTGATCATAAATAGCGGGGCACCGACGACTACGCCTATTGCGTAAGCACTGATGGCATAACCACTTTGCGCTGGCGTAGACGAAAATGTTTCGCTGATCAAGGGCAACATTGGCATCATAGAAAATTCTGATAGGCCTAAAATGAATGTGCCTAAAGCCAATACTATCAGAATGGTAAACGTGCTTGCGTTGCCTTGGGGGTTGGCTACGTTAGTCATGTAATTCCTTTAAAAATAAATTTAAAAACAAAATAGATTTTTGATAATTGAAAATGCCAGTAACAAATACTTTGTTCTGGAGTAGAGATGTGTGCCCAGCGCTATTGTAATACAAATTAACGGGGTTGATACAGTACTTTTTGGAACGTTCTATATTTGTTTGCTATAAGAAAATAACCTGAACTTCTTAAGTCTTTGCTGTTCAAATTAAATACAGATGAAAAGCCAACTATACTTGGTTAATTAAATTGGTTTAAAGGAGAGCGCAATGAAAAAGATATTTGCCTGTATCGACGGTTCATGCATGACCGATGCGGTGACAGAAGCGGCTATTTGGATTTCTAAGCGCTCCAGCCATCCGATAAATTTTCTGCATGCTTTAGAGCCACCTTTGCCGCAGGGCAGTGATGATTTAACCGCAATTATTGGTTTAGGCTCGCAAACCTCATTGTTAGAGCAATTGGCAAAACTTGAACAAGAGCGCAACAAAGTAGCGTCGCAGCATGGTCAATTATTGCTTGATGAAGCAATGAAAAAAGCCGAGCATGCAGGCCTAACCGAGATTGAGCAACAGCAGCTTTCAATGAGTCTTGTTGATGCCTTACTTGAACATGAAGACAATGCCCGCGTGATGATTATTGGCCGCTCAGGTAAAGGCCATTACGATGATTTTAAAGTACTGGGCTCGCATATTGAAACGCTGATCCGTCAGGTGCATACCCCGGTTGCGATTGTGCCGCCGCAATTTCATGAGCCTACAAATTTTATGCTGGCTTATGATGGCAGCGAAAGTACCGACAAAGCGATTACACAAATTATCAATGGTGGCATTTTATCTGGCTTAGATTGCCACTTGGTGATGGTGGATAAACAAGATGGTCACAGCCAAGACAAACTTGATACCGCCTCAGCAAGGCTGGCTGAAAACGGCTTTAATGTCAGAGCGCGCATGCTCGATGGCGATGTTTACCAAGCTTTGTGGCGATATAAAAGTGACCATGCCGTTGACTTAATGGTGATGGGCGCATTTGGTCACTCTAAATGGCGGCAATTCTTTTTAGGCAGCACGACCTTAAAAATGATTGAAGATAGCCGTATTCCTTTAGTGGTGCTGCGCTAAGTTATTTACCTGTGACAGGGTGCGACAATATGTCACGTGTTCAGACTAATTAATGAGTTTTATAATCGGCGTCATTAATTATTTGCTTTGATTTTAAAAGAGTTATGAACACGCAATCTTCTCGCCCTGGTTTTTTATTTTCTAAAATTGCTGCAGCACTTAGCTGTGTTTTAAGTATGTCTGCCTTTGCTGATGATTCTATTGAAGTGATAGAAGTGCAAGGTCATGCCCAAAATAACCATCAATTAGTTGGCTCTGCTGACTCATTACTGAAAGATTTAGGTGTTGATTTTTCAGCAGCCGGAGGTGTGTCTAACTTGCCGGTGATGAACGGCATGATGGGAGATAGAGTTAAAGTTTTAGTTGATGGTGCTGATGTCACAGCAGCGTGTGCTAACCAAATGAACCCGCCACTCTCTTATGTGTCGGCAAACCAAATTGCCTCTTATAGTGTTGTTGCTGGTGTATCACCGGTAAGCAGTGGCGGTGATAATATTGCTGGTGTTATCAGGGTAAATACGATTGCCCCTGAATTTAGTGATACAGACTCAGTTAACTGGCATGCTGGCTATGTTACTGCCCAGTATAAGAGCGTTAACGACAGCCAAGCATACGCCCTAGGTGCAAGCCTTGCTAGCAAACAGTTTAGCTTGTCTTACCAAGGGAGCTTTGAAGATGCTAACAGTTATGATGATGGCCATGGTGAGCGCGTACTTGATACCTTATATCGAGTGCAAAATCATGCTTTAAC
This sequence comes from Pseudoalteromonas apostichopi, assembly GCF_030297135.1. Taxonomy (NCBI): domain Bacteria; kingdom Pseudomonadati; phylum Pseudomonadota; class Gammaproteobacteria; order Alteromonadales; family Pseudoalteromonadaceae; genus Pseudoalteromonas; species Pseudoalteromonas apostichopi. The sequence continues at coordinate 637,907 of NZ_AP028065.1, read as the reverse complement.
GGGCGCTATTCGTGATGATAAACAACAGCTTGTAGTTAAGTTGACGCATCAAAAAATTCCTTACCAAGGCTTTCCTAATCAGTACATGGATATGACCGATAACACCAGCTATGGTTTCGTTGCTCAGTATCAACGTGAGCTTGAAAATGGTGATTTGCAGGTGCAAGTGAATGCGCATGATGTAAAACACGAAATGGGTTTTTTCAGTAATGAGAAAACCGGCATGATGCCAATGAATACCGATGCACAAGATTACAGTTATCAAATTCACTGGCGCACTGATTTATCAAAACAGTCGTCACTAATGATAGGGCAAGAATACTACGGTTATCGAATTGATGATTGGTGGCCAGCTGTTGCAGGGTCAATGATGATGGGCCCAAATGAATACGTAAACATTAATGATGGCAAACGTGACCGCCTTGCGGCATTTGCTGAGTATCAAAACCAAGTAAACCAAGCATGGTGGGTATCGGCAGGTGTTCGTGTTGAGCAAGTAACCACAGATACTGGCGAAGTGCAGGCTTATAACGAAGGTGGTATGGGCGGCATGGGTCATATGGGATCGATGATGGATATGTCAAAAACCGATGCCCAAGCTGCGATGGAGTTTAACCAATTAGACCGTAAACGTGACGACACTTTAGTTGATATTAGCTTACTTGCTCGCTATCAATTATCGAACAACGATGAGCTGCAATTTGGTTTAGCTCGTAAAAACCGCGCACCCAATTTATATGAGCGTTATAGCTGGGGTGTCGGCACGATGGCAACCACCATGATTGGTTGGTTTGGCGATGGTAACGGTTATATTGGTAACCCAGATTTAGAAGCCGAAACAGCCCACACATTAAGCTCTAGCTACACCAAATTAGCCAAAGACGATAGCTGGCAAGTAACGGCAAATGTTTGGTACACGCAAGTAAATGATTATATTGATGCTGAAGTTACTAAGAGCTTTAATCGCACCGACATGGCGCATACTAAGCGTAATATTCTTACTTTCACGAACCTAGATGCGACACTTTACGGTGCAAAACTGGCGGGCCTGATTGAACTTTACAACACAAAGCAAGCAGGAAAGTGGCAGCTAAAAGGCTCACTAACCAGTACTCATGGCGAACGTGATGATAGCAATGAAGACTTATATCAAATTATGCCACTGCACACTGAGCTGAGCCTAGAGCACGAATACAAAGGCTGGCAAAACGCACTGAGCTGGCAGTGGGTTGATAGTAAAACTAATGTTGATGAGCGTCGTTTAGAAAACCAAACCGACAGTTATCAGCTATTGGCTATTTCAAGCCAGAAAACGTGGCAAAATTTAACCTTTAAGTTAGCAATTACCAACTTACTTGATGAATACTACCAACAGCCACTTGGCGGTGTAAGTATTGCTAATTATAAGCAAGATATGAGTAATGGCTTTGAGCAACTTGCAGGACAAGGCCGCTCGTATAATGCCAGTGTGAGTTATAGGTTTTAGGGAAGGGAGTTAGCGAGTTGCTAGAGTAAAGTTAGCAAGCTGCTAGGGGAAAGAGTAAAGAGAGCTGTCAGCTATCAGCCGTCAGCTTTCAGATTAAAAACCAGAGTTTCTAGTTACGAGAGTAAAGTTAGCGAGTCAGGTCACGTGTCCGATACAAATGTGAAATAAGCTGTCGTAGGCGTGAAATTTATTTCGCGCGTTATCTTTTTATATTGCGCGATATAAAATCGCGCCTACAATCTTTGTCTCGCAACTCGCAACTCGCAACTCGCAACTCGCAACTCGCAACTCGCAACTCGCAACTCGCAACTCGCAACTCGCAACTCGCAACTCGCAACTCGCAACTCGCAACTCGCAACTCGCAATCATTTTATCGGCAAATATATATCCGTTTGCAGGTCACATTCATCTACCTCATGGATGAGGTTGAGGTAATGAAAAAAGCAAGGGAAGTCTCGGACCTCTTCGCTACTTTGCACCAGCCATTCACGGTATAAGTAGTAAACTGTATCGCTAATGGTATCATGAGAGCCATTATGACGTACTACTGCACAGCGTCCTGCTGGGATTTCACCATTACGCACGCCTTGCGGGTTTTCAGTAATCGGTGAGGTGATACTGCCTGCAAAGTCAAAACGAAATGCATGGTCTTCAGTCGTTGCCGGATCGCTATATGGGATCCCATAAGTATTACTCGTTTTAACGGGTGAAAAGCCTGACTCTTTGCGCCACTCAATAAATTGTGCAGCGGTATTCATAAGGGTATTTGCAGCGCCTTGGTGGGTAAGTAACGCCACAGGCTGTGCTTTAAAATCAACAATGTTTACGTTCATAGGGCAAACCTTTTTATCGGGTAATGAAAATTCAAACTGTGAGTGCCAATTAGGCCAGTTTGGTTTGCTTCTGAATTCGCTTGGCGACTGCTTAAATGTGCGCTTAAAAGCACGGCTAAATGCTTCTGGGCTATCAAATTGCGCTTCTAATGCAATATCAATAACTTTAAGTTGATGCTCAAATGCAATTCGAAATGAGGCCCGCTTTAAGCGCGCAAGTTGCGCATATTTGGTGACACTTAGGCCAACCCCCGCGACAAATAAACGATGAAAATGATATTTCGAGCAACATGCCACCTCACTGAGTGTCTCCAGTGATAAAGATTCATCAAGATGCTGACTAATATAGTCACAGACTAGCTCAATGCGTTGTTGTTGCCTCGTTTTCATAGTTACTCGTTAATGCTTTTCAGAAGTGAGGCCAGTTTGCCATGGCCCCTAAGTCGTTACCTGATTGAAATTGCGCATTTTGAGTTTAGTTGATAGCCGTCACTTTAAAGGTGTTTTGATAGAGCAATTGTTGGTTTGCGCCCATCACATTTAATGTCCACGTACCTGGCGACGATGTTTCATCTAAAGTGCGGTAGGTAGACCATTCATCAAGAGGGCTGCCCCATAAAGTTTGGTAATAAACATTTTCATTTTCTTCAGGAGAGCTTGGTTTGAAGTGCCATTTGGTAAATATAACCAAGCGATCCTTACGATTATCAATACCCTCTCGGTTCATTGAAAACTCGATTCCAAAGCGCTGTTTTTCGTTCAGTTTATATGAAAACTCCGTATCTTCATTGAGTTGCTCGACATTAGAACGACCATTAAATTTTTCAGATAAAACTAGTTTAAATAATCCAACCCGCTCTAACTCTAAAATCGCATTTGGATAATCAAGTCCATACAGTTTTTTAATTATTTTCTGAAGCCTTTCTCGTTCTTGAGTCGAATATTGACCCTCCAGCATCAGCAGGGCTATCTGCTCTCTAACTTCTCCGTTTGAGTTACTGCCAATTTTTTCAGCATACTCTTCCATTAAGCTTAAACACTTTTCTGTATTTCTAAATTTAATATCAGCAATGCAATTGACTACTGCTAAGTTAAATGCGTTTTTAACTGTTTGCTCTTTATCATAAAGTTCTTGAGAGTACTTTTGAGCTTTTTTGAAGTCAGGCTCCACAAGTAAACTGTAGGAATAGATAAAACTTAGTCTTTCTTTTGCATTCTCATAGCCTAATTCCGCCGAGCGGCTGTAATACTCAATAGCTTTTTTAATATCGATAGGCCTATTATCACCACGATGATAATAACTACCGACATTAAACATGGCCCGATCATGATCTAAGTTGGCAGCTAATTGGTAGTATTCAAAGCTTTCTTTTGTACGATCAGTTTCTATTGTTTTACTGTCAAATGTATCTGCTAACAATATGGCATCACGTTGAACCGCTTTCTTTTCTGATTCAGTATAATTAGTCAATGTACTGTTTAGATTAAGTTTTCTTTCAATAAAGTCGTTAGCTAAAGCTGCTTCTACTTGATCGTAATACCAAATCTGATGGCCATGCCCTGAACGCTCGAAAAACGCTTTTTCAACATCATGACCTAAACGCTTTAAAACATAGTAAAAGCGATTACTTTGCTCAAAGCCCGATATTTCATCTTGTTTGCCAGCAATAATAAGAACTGGGGCTTTTAAAGATGTAGCCTGATAGACGGGGGAAATATCTATTAAATCTTGGCTATATTCACCAACTGTACGCTCTATAAGCTCTTGATAATCTTTAGTTAAAGCGATATTACTTGCGTTATAAAGTAGAGGTAAGTCATAAATACCAAAACTTGCAATCACGCATTCGTAAATATCAGGGTGTTTAATTGCCAGCATCACCGCAGAATAACCACCATAGCTTGCGCCAATAGAGCAGGTATTTTTAAAGCTATATTGTGAACGAATATGTGCTACTGCGGCAGAAATGTCTTGTTCGATAAGGTTACCAAATTGACCAACACCGCTTTCTAAAAACTCTTTACCAAACCCTGCTGAGCCTCTGAAATTAACACGTAAAATAGTAAAGCCTCGAGAGGCAAGGTATTGCACCTCAGGGCTAAATTCATCACTTTCACGAATACCAATCGGGCCACCGTGTGGCATCACTAATAATACCTGCTTATCGTTGTTAATAGGTTTGGTTAAGTAACCTTCAAGGTTAGTTCCATCGTAGGCTTTAAAGTTAAAAAACGTTGTTTTAGCGTACTTAACGTCTTCATTTTTATCGGTAGAGAATAATAATTCAATGTGGTTAGCTTCGGCGTTATACAAGAAGTATTTACCAGGAATCGTTGAGGAATGGTTGTAAAGAATATGGTTTTTTCCATCTAATGAGCTATTTACCCAGAAGAATTGCTCATCCCCTAATGCTTCAGCAACTTTGCTATGCAACTGTTTATACGTATCCACAAAATAGTCAGTCGTATATTTACCATGCTTGATATACGAGGCGGCGATAAGTTTGCCATTATCATCAAGTTCTACCGACTGAATGTCATATTTGGGGTGCTGATAGAGTGTGTCGGTGATTTCTTGTGTGTTGATATTAAAAAGGCTCACCTGACTCTTATCGGTATTTTTGTTGGTAATGACGGCAAGGTGATCTTGGTCTGTAAATCCAATTGGTAAAAACTGATAATCTGCGTCTGTGAGTGTAAAAAGTGGTATCCACTTATCTCTCCCAATAACCTTGTAGAAAAACTGTAAGCTTTTTTCATCAATATCAAATTTAACAGTAAATAATTGCTGTTTATGCTCATCAAAAAAATAGCTGCTAGCACCTTTTAAACCCTTCTCAATGGGGGAGAAGGAGCTTATGTTATCTTTATACAAGATAGTGAGCGGAACCTTATAAAGATGCGTATTCTTTTTACCTGGTTTGGCGAATAAAATGTGTTCAGCATCGTTTAATAACCTATCAACTATGTATCCCTTGGTTGTTACTTTATGCTGTTCGAACTTTGGCTTTTCTTCACTTTCTGTGACATTAATTACTGCGTTATAGTCTGAGTCATACTTGCTATTTACACGAACGAAAATATTGTCGTTACTCAGCCATTCATAATTATAAAAATTATCTTTTTCATTGAGTTTAACTGCATAGTACATTTTCATCGTTTTCATATCGATGATGTTGAGGGTTTTGGTTTTGTCTTCTTGCGCTTCTAAAAAGCTGATCCAACGGCCACTGGGAGAGACCATAACTTGGCTTTGATCGGGTGAATACATTAAATCTTCACTCGATAATATTTCAGCATGCAAGGGAAAGATAAAAAATAATAAGATAAGTAGCTTTTTCATTATTTTGCTTCCTGCTGCGAAAATGTTTGTTCCAAATAATCAAAGAATGAGTCTTCCCCAGGGCCGCCATAATTTAGCGAGCGACCAGACAAAATCGTTGGGAAGTTTTGTTCCATGTATTGCAGTGCTTCAGAGCTTCTGTTTTCTAAAACAATGTGAGAGCGGGTATACCAAAAACCTATCGTGGAAATATCTAAATGACCTACATAGTTGATTTTTTTAGCAGAAAGAGTGAATTGCCAACTTTCTTCATCGTTATCAAATTCAAGATAGGAATATCGATTTAAGTTCAACCGTGTGATGGTGTAATCACCCAGTGGTAGATTCGCTAAAATATAATTGCTACCACTTCGAATGTCCTTAGCCGTAAGAACAAGCGACTTTGGACCATCAATATAAATGGCTTTTAAACTGCGGTTAGTTTCAATGCCAATCAATAGGTAGCCTTCATCGGCTTTAGATAGTGTGTCTCGGTCTTCTTTTATGTTGGTAACTTTAGATGAGCATGCACTTAATAAAAGCGCACAGCTAAGCAGCAATAAACGTCTCATTCCCTTGTATCTTATTGTTGTTATTTTATTAATTTTAAAATACTTAAAAATCGGAACTATGTGAAGCACAATTTGTGAATGAGTGTGAAAAGAGTTGAGTTGCTAGACGTGAAATTTCTGCGTGCGAAACCAGAGTGGACAAAGAGAATGATGAGCCGTCAGCTTTCAGTTTGAAAACCAGAGTTTCTAGTTACGAGAGTAAAGTTAGCAAGTTAGGTAAAGAGAGATACAAGCTGTCGTAGGCGTGAAATTTATTTCGCGCGAGGGTAATTGTTTTGTGTGGGGGTTGAGATGCGCCAAGCAAGTGTGACGCCTACGGCTGATTACAGCGTGAAATTTATTTCGCGTGTTGCGCGATATAAAATCGCGCCTACAATCTTACCGCTGACCGCTAGGTATTTTAACTTTCCTGCTCAGTTTCTTGCTGTGCTAATTTATCGCGTTCTGCTTTTGAGATGTATGCCGGTTTATTGCTTTTATGCAATTTTGCATTGGCGCGCTTATCTTTTTGCTTAAGTTTAGTGAAGATCTTTTTTCTGCGGTTCATGAGTCTAACAAACGAATTAATAGGGTGAGTGGCTATTGTACCTTGTTGGTATTTTTAAGCGATCTATTTTGCTTGAATTAGAGATGTTATGTCGGCGTTATAAGCGTTACAATCAAGGCGACTTTCTAAAAACCTTCTTAAACTCTGGAGCTTATCTTGAAACATTCATTACTTGCTGCATTTTTATTAAGTGCTTTCTCTAGTCAGGCAGCTGTGTCTGAGCAAAGTGAAAAGCTGGCTAACTACGCGGTAGAGCAATATCAACAAGCGCAAATTCATACCTTAGAGAATTTAGTTTCGTACCCAACAGTGAATAAAGAAGGTCTAGCGACTCCTGATAACCCTGATTTCATTGGCTTTAAGTCGTTCTTAAAAATGAAAGCGGCGCAGTTTGGTTTTGATTACCAAGATTTAGGCTACACAGTATTAATTGGCATGGGTAACCAAGCTGACAAAGTAACCATAGTAACCCATGGTGATGTGCAGCCAGCAGATGCCAGTAAATGGCAGCAAAGTCCATTTAAAATGGATAAAACCTCTGAGCCAGGAAAGCTAATAGCCCGTGGGACAGAAGATGACAAAGGTGCTATTGCGACTGCATTGCATGCAATGAAGGCGATTAAAGACAACGGCATTACTTTAAATAACCGTATTGAATTAATGGTTTACCTTGCTGAAGAATCTGATTGGGCACCACTCGAAGAGTTCATGAAAACCTATCAGCAACCTAAATATGCTGTCACTATTGATGCTTCATACCCTGTGGTTGTTGCAGAAAAAGGCTGGAGCTTAATTGCCCCGACTTTCTCAGCAACCTCAGCACAAACAGGTTTATATGTCAGTGACATAAAAGGCGGCGCCTTTGTTAGCCAAATTCCTGAAGATGCCAGTGTGTTAGTGCATAACGCTGATGCGGCGACTGTGGCTAAATTACACGATAATGTCGCTAAGCTTAAAAACGTCAAAGTGGCGATGACTGAGCAAGCAAATGGTTTGTTAGTGAAAGTGAAGGGGATTTCTGCGCATTCATCGGAGCCAGAAGCGGGTGAAAATGCGATTGCTCACCTTGCTGAAATCTTCAAAGGCATCGATCTTGAGAACAATAGCGATGGTCAAGCAATTGAGTTTATCAATCAGCTAATTGGTCTTGATTTATATGGCGCGCAATTCGGTGAAATCGGTTACAAGCATGACTTTATGGGTCCGATGACCGTTTCGCCAACTTTATTAAGCCGCGACGGTAACGACATTAAACTGTCGATTAATATGCGTCGTCCAGTGGGTAAACAAGAAACCGTGCTTAGGCAGCAAATTAATGAAGCGCTTAGTGCTTGGCAAACCACGAATAATGTCACGTTAAAAGACACTAAAGTGGTAATTGGTACGCCAATGCTGTTAGATGGTGCGCCTCATGCAGAAGCGCTACTCGATATCTTTAAGCACTTTACCGGCGATAAAGACGCGGGCTTTGTATCAATCGGTGGTGGCACAAATGCTAAGCTATTTGATAATGCGGTGTCATTCGGTCCATCAATGCCAGGTAAAAAGTACACAGGCCACTCAGAGCATGAGTTTATTACTGAAGAGCAGTTAGCACTGAACTTAAAGATGTACACTGCAATGATGATGAAGCTAGGTAATATGTAATTCTACATACTAATAAACGCCACTTTTAAAGTGGCGTTTTTGTTTTAAACTGGTGACTCATTCCAGTTTAAAACTGGGCAACAAACTTAAGGTTATAAAGTTCAGCAGAGCCGCTTTCAGTGTAATTCGCGGTTAAATAATAGCGATCGTTAATAAAGTACTTACCTTGTAAAACGAGTTCAGAGTCATCCAACCCTGCACCTATGGCATAGTGATCGCCGAAGTAGTAGCTGATCATGGCATTGCTTGCTGATTCATAAAGGCTGTCTTGGTGGCCAACATCGACGGTAATGTAATGGCTGCCGCTTAAATGATTAAAGTATCTGGCAGAGACATTCCAAACGTCGAGTTCATCATCTGTTTCTGCGCTAAAACCAAGGTAATCCTTATCGTTGATTTGGAGGTTATACTGGGCTTTTAAGCGAAAATAATCATCACCATATTCACGCACATCCCTATTTACAGAGACTTTTAAGGCATCAATAAATAAGTAGCCTATTCCTAAGGTATAGTCATCAGTATCATCAACATCGTAAATTTCACCTGTAACAAACCAATTTTTATAATAACCTTCACCAAACATGCCAAGATAATCAGTGTAATCGCTATTAAAGTAATTCACTCGGATGTTTGAATCTGTATCTAGGTAGCCATAATCATCGAGCACACCCGAGCTCTGCTGCTCCTCAAAGTAGTAATGGCTCACTAATTGGTAAGCATTAAAACTATATCTGTTATTCTCGATGTGCGTATAGTCGATACTATTGAACCATTGTTTATTTACTTGTTGTTCTGTTGCGATTGAGCAGCTTGAATAAGCAAGTGTTGCAAGAGCAATAGGGGCTAGTTGTTTAAACATACATATCCTTGTTGTATTTGGTTTTGCTTCATAAAGATAATACAACAAGCTGGTATTTACATTGTAATAAAGTGTTGTGGGTTTGTAAGAGTCGCATACCTAATCGCCATAATACTTAATTAAGCATATTGGTATGAAAAGGCCAAGCAACGCTTGGCCAAGTGTGATTAATTAAGCTTTGTGGTGAGTGATATTTCGGCATTCATCAGTTTAGAAATAGGGCAGCCCTGCTTGGTTTGCTCGCAAAGTTGCTCAAACTTTTCGGTCGAAATTTCAGTTATTTTCGCGCTGACATCAAGTGCAATGTGGCTCACTTCGAAGCCGTCATCAACTTCATCAAGGCTCACTGTTGCTTTGGTAGTTATGTCGTCAGCGACAAAGCCTGCTTCTGTTAATGCCAGCGATAGCGCCATGCTAAAACAGCTACTGTGTGCCGCTGCAACTAGTTCTTCAGGGTTAGTACCTGGCTTATCTTCAAAGCGAGTATTAAAACCAAATGGCTGTTTATCAAGCGCACCGCTTTGACTAGAAATATAGCCTTTGCCAGATTTAATATCACCAGACCAACTCGTATGTGCAGATTTTTTAATCGTCATTGTCATCTCCTTTGTAAATTTTTTCGGCTACCGTGAAAGGCTTTCAGGGTTTTGTGCCGAAAACTGTGAGTTAACGATATAAGTGCAACTTAAACGCCAATATTTCTTTTCGCTTCGCGCTTGCAACGCTCAGAGCAGTATTTAACATGCTCCCAGTCACGCTGCCACTTTTTACGCCATATAAATGGCCTGTCACAAACTGGGCAAGTTTTGCTTGGTAAATTAAGCTTTTTATGAACCATGCTGTTGCCTTTTAAGGCTTGTAACATGCTGGCGTAGTACGGCTTTTGTGCCACGCTTCACATCATCACGCTCTCGAAATGACCATAATCGCTCACGAGCATCCTTGGCAGCGCGTTCTATATCGACCATGGGCTCTGGGTAGTCCTCGCCGAGTTTAAAATTATTAAACACGGCTTCCATTGGTGGCTGTTGCCATGGCTGGTGGAGATCCTCTATGGGTAATTCTTTAAGCTCAGGGCACCAGGTTTTAATAAAAAAGCCATCAGGATCTTTGTCTTTTGATTGCTTAATTGGGTTATATAAACGAATAGTGTTAGTTCCTGTGACCGATGCTTGCATTTGGATTTGTGGGTAGTGAATACCCGGCTCAAAATCTAAAAAATAACGCGATAAAATAAAGCTGACTGATTGCCAATGGATATTCATATGATGGGTCATAAAACTCACTAACATAGCGCGCATTCGAAAGTTAATGTAACCCGTTGCTGCTAGACAGCGCATGCAAGCATCAATAATAGGAATACCTGTTTGACCTTGCTCAAAGCGCTTTAAATGCTCTGCAACGAGTTCATCATCGCGATAAGGGTAACGCAGGTAGCCTGCATTTTGCGGTGCAAACTCCATACTGCATTGAGTTTCGAACTTTTGCATAAAATGACAATGCCAATGAAGCCTAGACTCAAAAGCATGTAATGAACGACGCCAGCTTCTTGGTTGCTTGGGGAGGTAATACTTTAATGTCTGATAAACTTGTCTCAGACTTAAATTTCCCCATGCTAAATAAGGAGAGAGCCTAGAGCATGCATACCTACTTTGTGATGGGCTGGAAATTCCTTTTTGATAACCTGCAGCACGACTTTCGATAAAACTCCTCAGGGTAGCTCTAGCAGCATGAGGTCCGCCATATTGAAAATATTTATCATGGGATGCTAATTTATTTATGTAGTTCGGTATTTGATATTTTTTAGGTAGTATTGCTTTAAACTTGAGCCAGTCAGGGTTATCAAGGGATTCATTCATCACTGTGTGCCAGTGATCTTGCCAGTCACATTGTTTGGGACGAGCTCTAATTACACCGCCCAGAGGTGTTTCATTCCATGTAATTGCTCTTTTTTCAAGCCAATGCCTAACATCTTTGTCTCTGTTGTAGGTGTTTAGTAGGCCAATTTCTTGATGACTGTATACGGTCTTTATTTCAAATTCATCATTAAGTGTTTTAAATAAACTGATCATTTCTTGATTATAAATAGCAACTTGAGTCTGATACTTTTTAAGTTGTTTATTCATATCGACTAATGACTGATAAACAAAGCGCCAATGTCTTAAGCTGTAATGAGGGTCTTCAATCAGCAAAGGCTCGAAGTTATAAACTAACAAGCAAGGGAGATCAGATTGTACTGCTTTGGCAAGAGGTGTGTGATCAGAAAACCTTAAATCACGCTTAAACCACACTATATTAATTGCTTGTTTTTTTAAATTACTCATGACTATTGCTACTTTTAACTTCTGAGCAGCAATACGGGTTATAAAGCGTTTTAGATTACTAAGAGTTGAGTACAGATAATAATAAAGCGGTCATGATGACCGCTTTATTGCTTAGCTTTAAGGTATTGGCGTTTTAGATTGAAGCAGCGAAAGATTTAATCTCATTTGCCGCCGTTTCTAAGCTTTCCTCTGCGCCCGGCATCGCTAAGCCTTCAGCATAAATAAAGTTAACATCTGTCATACCCACAAAACCAAGTACATCTTTTAAGTATTTAGTTTGTGTATCCATGTCGGTGCCTTGATAGATACCACCACGCGCTGCAAGTACTACGACTTTCTTGTCCGTAATTAAACCCACAGGTCCTTGCTCAGTGTATTTAAATGTAATACCAGCACGGGCAATACGATCAATCCAAGCTTTGAATGTTGATGGAATACCAAAGTTATACATTGGCATACCAATAACGATAAGTTCGTTGTCGTTAAGTTCCGCGATTAAATCGTCAGAAATTGCAGCAAGGGCTTTTTGCTCATCGCTACGTTCATTTGCATCAGTCATCCAAGCAGCCATTTCTGTCTGCGTTAAGTGGGCAATCGCATTGTCGCTTAAATCGCGAGTTGTTACTGAAATTTGTTGGTTGTTAGCAAGCTGCTCAACAAATTGTTGGCTAAGCTTGGTTGAATTACCTTGTTCACCATTTAAAGATGAATTTAACACAAGTACTTTTTTCATCATGTCACCTAAGAAAACTGAAGTTGTGCAGTCATTATAATTAGCAATAAATAAATTAATAATGCTATTAATCGAGTGTTATGTTCGTTTAAAGCGAATGAAAGAGGTGGCTAAATTTTTTGAATTAGTCTTTTTTTGTAATTTAATGTTATTATTGTAGGAACAATAAAAGATAAAATGGACTTTATTATGAAGTACTTACTGCTTACACTTTTTGTAGTGCTGAGTTTAATGCCCCGTGCTGCTGAAAACACGCAACTCCCTGTAGAATCATTTGCCTCTTTACGCGCTTTTAGCCAAGTAAAATTTTCGCCTAGTGGTGAACATATATCGTTTATTCGAAATGTGAATGGTGAGTTGGTTTTAATGGTTTATAACCGCAAAACGAAAGAAGCTGATTCTATTATTCGTTCAGATAATCACACTATTTTCTTCGATTGGTATGAATGGGCAAATGATGAGGTACTACTTTTAGGTGCCCGCTATATTCAACGTCAATTTGGTGGCCCTAAATATACCTCTACGCGTTTATATGCATATAAAATTGGTGGTGATGGAAAGGCGAAACTGGCTATAAAGCCTAACTTTAATCGTGATGAACGCCAACCGCAATTTGGTGATCAGGTCATCAGCTTTTTACCCGATAAAAAAGATAAAATTTTAGTTCAAGGTGACTTTGATGTTGCCAATGCCCCTGGCGTGTATGAACTTGATTTAAGTACACTTCGTAAGAAAAAAATTCAGCGCTCACGCAGTAAAGTTATTGATTGGACAGCAGACCGCCAAGGTAATGTGCGTATTGCCCTTAAAATGGATGAAGACGAATTTGAATATATTCTTTATGACGAAGATCGAGATAACCGTAATACGTTATTCAAATATAAAGCATTTAGCCCTGATGTAGTGACTGTTTTGGGCTTCGATAAAGACCCTAATATTCTTTATTTCAAAGCTCTTAAAGATGGCTATGATGCGCTTTATAAAATGGACCTAACGACCATGAAGAAAGAGTTAGTGTTCAGCGATGATAATTATGACTTCGACGGTCATATTTTTTATTCTTCACTTACTGGTGAAGTAGCAGGGTTTACGCACTCTCAATTAGATGAGGGGATCCGTTACTGGGATGAAGATTTAAACAACCTTTATAATGGCTTACGCGCTGTATTGCCAGCAGATAAGTTTGATATTGATATTATTGATACCAGTAAAGAACAGCGTCAATACGTGGTTTACGTTTCAGGTGATCAAATCCCTGGTACCTATATGTTGGGTGACCGAGATTCTAACGAATTAACTGCATTTGCCTCGGCATTTCCAGATATTGATGACACAGTTTACAGCGGTAAAAAGAAAATCAGTTATAAAGCCCGTGATGGCTTAACTATTGAAGGGTATTTAACTTTGCCTGTGGGCTACAAAGAAGGTGATAAATTACCAACAATTGTGTTCCCGCATGGCGGGCCTATGGCTCGTGATTACGCTGGTTTTGACTATTGGACTGCGTTACTTGCTTATAATGGTTATGCAGTACTACAACCAAACTTTCGTGGTTCAAGTGGCTATGGGCATGAATTTGAGATGGCTGCAGTTCAAGGTTTTGGTAAAGAAATGCAAGATGATTTGCAAGATGCGGCGAATTGGCTTGTTGAAGAAGGTATCGCTAATAAAGATAAAATTTGTATTGGTGGGGCAAGTTATGGTGGTTATGCCGCATTGATGGCGGTGGTTAAGCACCCAGAAACATTCAAATGTGCAGCAAGCTTTGCTGGCGTTACTGATCTTGAGCGTATTGTTAGTAAAGCGCGTTATTTCACTAATAAAGAAATTGTGCGTAAGCAGTTTGGGACTGATGGCGACAAACTAGAAAAAGTGTCGCCTGTTAATTTTGCAAAGCAAATTAATCGTCCGGTGCTATTGGTTCATGGCTCTGATGATAATGTGGTGCCTGTTTATCATAGCCGTGAAATGGATGATGAACTTAAAGACGAAGGCAAAGATGTTACTTATATTGAGCTCGAAGATGGCGACCATTACTTATCGCACCAGCCATATAGAATTAAAACATTGAAAGCGTTTTTAGAATTCTTCGATAAGAACTTGAAAAACTAGCAGAGAAAAGGCGACCTAGGTCGCCTTTTTTAATTACTGATTCTGCGTCAATTTTATTTATAGGCTAATTCAGCATCAATATTGCGCATTAAGTTGGTAACCCAGTTAATGTATTGGCGGTGAATCTTTTCACCATTGTAATCTAGGTTTATCGAATCTTTGTAATCAATAGAGTATTCTTGCTCGTTAAACGTAATATCAACACGTAATTGATGTTTACGAATATCAAGTTTACCTAAGATTTGACCTTCGGCATTTGAACGGCATGTCCAGCCTAGTTTCATGCATGCTTTTAAAATATTGGTTTTGATACTTTCAAGGTCATGTTGGCCAGAGGCCATTTGCGGTACAGGGTTAGCGTCAAAGTTACGAATAGGCACACTGGTGCTACAAGCAGAAAGTGTAAGTAGCGTAAGAAGTGCAAAAGCTGCCTTTTTCATAGTAAATCCTTTTTATGGGAACAAAATTAGCGCGATTATGCGCTTTTTTTAAGGCAGGATCTAGACATCAGGCAAAAACCACGCACTGATAGCACCAACTAAGCCTAAGATACTGTAGAAAAAAATCAACTCAGCAGTTGTTAAATAGCTATTTAGTAAGCCGACACTACCCAGTAATAATAATATAACCCCAATCACCGTATTACTGACGGAAACATAGTCAGTACGCTTGTTACCTTCAGCCATATCAACAAGGTAGGTTTTACGCCCAAGTCGAACCCCTTGATGAGCTACTGTGAGTAAAAAATAACATAGTGGTAATAGCCAGAACTCATTGAGCGTTTGTGGGCTGAAATAAGCAACTAAATACACCGCGAAGCCATTAACAGTAACAAGCATAGCAGCAAACATTAATACTTTACGGCTCGATAAATCACTTAGTCGACCCCAAATAGGCGCAGAGACTAAACTGGCAAGCCCAGAAAGTGCCATAAACGTAGCAAGCAATGAAAAGTCGAAAGCTTGTTCACTGGCAAGGACAATATAAAAAGGTGCACTCAAAGCAGAGCATAACAACAATGCTCGCGTGACAATAAAATGTGCAAATTGCTTATCTTGATAAAGCAGTTTTAACTTTGATAAGGCATGTAATAAGCCGTTTTCAGCGCCTTCGGTTGCGCCTTTGTATTCTTGAATACGACTATAACTGAGTGCTGCAAACAACCACATCAAAGCAGCCAACATTAATGCGACATAAACCCCATTTTCATAGCCAAGGCTTTGTAGGTACCACAGACCAAGACCAAAGGTGAGCGTCGCAAATCCGGCAAAACTGGCAGCAAGACCACTAATGCTGCCGCGTTGTTGTTTAGGAATAACCTTGCCCAGTACATCTTTTGCGGTAATCGAGTTAAAGCCGCGAGCGAGGCTAAAGATAATCAAAATAGCAATGATAGCAAAACCCGCACTTGCGCCTTGTAAGGTCAAAGCACAAACTAGCATGCCAACAATACATAAAGCTTGCACAATCGCACCAATCACCCACACCCACTTTCTGACCGATAGCTGACGAATTAAACTTGCAATTGCCAGTTGTGGCAGCATTGAACCAGACTCACGGATAGGCACAAGCCATGCTATAAAACTAGTTGGTACATTAATGCTTTGTAAAAGCCAGGGCAGGGTTACTTTTGGGTTTAATAGAGCATCGGCAAATTTACTGAATAGCTGGCTAACTAATAAGGTAATAAAATTGCCGGGTACTACCTTACAAGCTGCTTCATCAATTGCCTTACAAGCACGGGCATCTTCAGTGTTACTGAGGCGTTGGTAAATGTCTTCTTTGCTGAGTTTATTCATGTGGTTTAAAGTTATAAAAAAGGGCTAGTAAAGCCCTTAAAAATCATCCTTAGAGTGACGCTCAGCTAGTTGCTCAGTTGTTTCATCACCCCATGTTTTATTGACTCTGCGACCACGTTTTACCGCAGGGCGACGCTCAATTTGTTTCGCCCAGCGAAGAACATGGCTGTATGACTCAACATCTAAGAACTCAGCTGCATCATATAGGTTACCAAGCACTAAATTGCCATACCAAGGCCAAATCGCTATATCAGCAATCGAATATTCGCTACCTGCCATGTAGTCATGGTCGCTCAAATGACGGTTTAGTACATCTAACTGGCGTTTAACTTCCATAGTAAATCGATCTATCGGGTACTGCATTTTGAAAGGCGCGTAACTATAAAAGTGACCGAAGCCACCGCCTAAATAGGGGGCAGAACCCATTTGCCAAAATAACCAATTACGACATTCTGTTTTACTGGCATGATCGCTTGGTATTAGAGAATCAAACTTTTCTGCCAGGTATTGTAAAATTGCGCCTGACTCAAACACGCGCGTAACGGGTGTAGTACTGTGATCCATTAAGGCTGGAATTTTTGAATTAGGGTTAACACTTACAAACCCTGAAGAGAATTGATCACCATCGCCAATTTTAATTAAAAATGCATCGTAGTCGGCTTCATCAATACCAAGCTCTAATAGCTCTTCGAGCATGATAGTCACTTTTTGGCCATTCGGTGTCGCAAGAGAGTAGAGTTGAAGATCATGTTTACCAACGGGCAAGTCTTGCTCGTGGGTCGCACCTGAGACCGGACGATTCGTCTTCGCCCATTCACCACCGTTTTCTGCATCCCATTGCCACACTTTAGGTGGCGTATAACTGTCGGTATTACTCATTGAAACTCCTAAATTGTGCTTTAATGAATGTCATTACGAGACTACCATCCTAGTTGATCAGATAGATCAAGGGAAGTACAGTTATTAATTATGAATAATAAGGAGGATGACATGAAAAAGCATGGTTTAGCTATAGGGCTTGAGCGAACAGGTACGACTTTTTATCTCACTATTAAAGTGGTGGGTAAGTTAACGCACGACGATTACAAAACCCTCACCCCTCTCATTGATAATGCAGTAGCCGCAGTCCCAGGTGCAAAAATAAGAGCCTATGTTGATATTACTGAACTAGAAGGCTGGGAGTTGCAAGCCGCTTGGGATGACTTCAAATTGGGGCTTAAACACAACAAAGAATTTTGCCGTATTGCAGTGCTTGGCAACAAAAACTGGCAACAAGTGGCAAGTAAAGTGGGCAACTGGTTTATTAGTGGCGAAGTGAAATATTTTGAAGATCCAATTATTGCCACACAGTGGTTAGACGAATAAGGAATTGAGTGATAGAAAACTATCAATTAAAGGTCGCGACGTTTAATTTATATAATTATTTAGCGCCACCTGACGCATTTTATGATTTTCAGCGAATTTATAGCGCTGAGCAATGGGCTAAAAAGCAGCGCTGGTTGGCCGATTACCTTAAAAACCAGCAGCCAGATATTATTGGCTTTCAAGAAGTGTTCAGTATTAATGAACTTAAACAGCAAGTTAACGCACAAGGTTATCCCTATTTTGCGGTAGTTGATGAACCGACTGTGATTGATGACTTTATTTATCGCGATCCGGTCGTTGCCATTGCCTCGCGGTATAAAATTGTTGATGTAAGTCAGGTTGAAGCAGAACAAGACGATGTTTTAGCTATGGGCTTGAGTGCTCGTTTTAACTTTAGCCGCAGCATTATTCGTGCAACACTTGAGGTACCTCACTTAGGACAGGTCGATTGCTATGTGGTGCACTTTAAATCAAAGCGTAGCATGCTCCAGCACCAAGATGATGAAAGCCGCAGCGAACAGCAAAACTTAGTAATGCATTTAAAATCACAAGCTCTTGGACGCTGGGCATCGAGCATACAGCGTGGTAGTGAAGCAGCGCTGTTACTCGTAGAAATCATTAAGCGCAGAGCGCACACCAATAACCCTGTGATTGTGATGGGGGACTTTAATAATGAGTTACACGATGGTGTGCTTAACCATTTAATAGCTGACCACCTTCGTTTTAGCGGTTATAGGCAAAATAGCCCGTCTCGTTCAGAGTTCAAACTACAAGATAGTTGGCAACTCTATCAGCGCCATATTGTCACCGAGAACGACAGAGAAGCCACCCACTATTTTGGTAGTAGCAGCTCAGTATTTGATTATATTTTGTTATCCCGTGAGTTTGATGCCGGGTTTCAGGGCAGCTTTTTTGAGGTAGTTGATTATCACACCTATGATCAGCATTTAATCAACCCCCAGTTTGCCTATGATGATCAGAGTACGGATCATGGTGTCGTGATGGTGACAATGAAGTTGCGAGACTAGAAGCTCTCAGCTGTCAGTTTAAAGCTTAGGGTACTTTTGTTTATCACGCTTTGCCATAATATAACCGATGAATGCGCCGCTAATTGCGCCGAATAAATGGCTTTCGAATGAAATATGAATGCGCTGCGGGAAGACACCCCAAATCAGGCCGCTGTATAACACTACAACCGCAATACTAATTAAAATGGCTTTGAATGAGCGGTGCATAATGCCATAGCAAATTAAGTAGCCCCATAAACCGTAAATAACACCACTTAGCCCTACATGAATATTACTGCGACCAAATAGCCAAACTAATAAACCGCCAATAATTGCTGTACCGGCAAACACCAGCCAGAAACGTTTAACGCTAAATTGGCAAACTAGCCACCCGAGAATAGCAAATGGCACTAGATTACTGAAAAGATGTGCCCAACCACCATGTAAAAATGGCGCAAAAAACACTCCTGATAGGCCTGACATTTGTCGTGGCAAAATACCTAAACCGTTTAAGTTTATGCCGGGTAGGCTATTAATTATTTGCAGTACAAGGCACACAAGCATAATGCCTAAAATTGCGAATCGCTTACTACTGATAGGAGGAAGTTTTGCAGCTTTTTTTTCAGTCATGATGAGAAGCTCTTAAATCAATTTGACCGAATGAGTATAACTTATTAAAAGTGAAGGTAAACACCTTGACGTACAAGGTATTTACCTAAGGTTTAGGGCTATCCTAATTTGGTAAGCAGTTTTTTCGCAGCAAGCTCAGAACTTGCTGGGTTTTGTCCTGTGATTAAAAGGCCATCTTCAATGGCTAGTACACCCCAATCATCGGTTTTTTGATATTGCCCGCCTTGCTTTTTGAGCTCATCTTCAACCAATAATGGTACGACATTGGTAAGCTGTACGGCATCTTCTTCAGAGTTACTAAAGCCTGTGACTTTTTTATCAAATACTACAGATTTACCAGCTGAATTTTTCGCATTAAGCAGTACTGCACTGGCGTGACACACGGCACCCACTGGCTTGTCTGAGTTAAGAAATTGCTCAATTAAGCTAATTGAATCTTGGTTATCAACTAAATCCCATAAAGGGCCGTGGCCACCTGGGTAGAAAACGGCATCAAAATCACCGGCTTTTACTTCATTTAATGGTTTAGTATTTGCCATTAATGTTTGTGCTGCGCTGTCTTGTTCAAAGCGTTTAGTCGCATCAGTTGCAGCATCAGGCGCTGCGCTATTTGGATCAACTGGTGGTTGGCCACCTTTAACAGATGCTAAAGTTACCTCTGCCCCGGCATCAATAAAGGCGTAGTAGGGGGCTGCAAACTCTTCCACCCAAAAGCCCGTTTTATGGCCGGTATCGCCAAGCTCATCATGAGAAGTAAGTACCATTAAAATTTTCTTAGCTGACATAGTGAATCCCTTTTTGCTTATTAAATATCGTTAATAACACTATAGGGGCGAAAATAGAGTTAAACAACGCAGATAAATTTGACTTCATTGGTTTAATAATTGATACAATAATTCAGGTTAGATTAGGAGTCTGTATGAAAGTATCGTTCGAGCAATTAAAAAGCATGGTGGTGTTTGCCCATATTGTGCAGCAAGGCAGCTTAACTAAAGCAGCTCAACAACTAGGTTTATCAAGGGCTGTTGTCAGCTACCACTTAAAGAAATTAGAGCAACAACTAAAGCTTACGTTACTTAATCGCTCAACGCGTACCATGACCCTTACCGAAGCGGGTATAGCTTATTATGAACGTTGTCAGGCTATCACCGAGCACGCTGAGGCTGCTAACTTACATCTTGAGAACTTAAAGAGTAAACCGGTTGGGGTTATTAAGCTAAGTTGTCCGGTAAATGTTGGTTTGCAGCTTGTGGTACCTGCACTTGCTCAGTTTAGGCGTTTGTATCCGAAAATTGATATCGATTTACAGCTCAGTGATGATGTGGTTGATATCATCAAAGAGGGCTATGACTTAGCGATTAGAGGCGTAGCCCTTGAAAGCTCAAATTTACAAGCGACTAAACTAGCAAGTATGGCGACCTGCTTATGCGGCTCAGCCGATTACTTTACAAAATACCCTATACCAAAGAGCATTGCCGATTTAGCAGAGCATACATGGGTGGTGTATCAACCAAGTAGTGCTGTTGTCACGCTCGAAAAAGATAAACGCCGCTTTGAGGTGGCTGTTAGTGGTGGCATAAGAACAAATAACGCTGCTGCGCGAACTGCCTTTGTTGAAGCTGGGCATGGTTTAGCGAAGATCCCTGTTTATGATGCATTGCCAAGGATCAAAGCGGGATTACTACGCACAATATTAGATGATTATAAGACTGCTGATATTGAGCTTTATGGGGTGTTCCCGCCAGGAGCAGCGGGAAGCAAAAAATTGCGTGTGTTATTAGATTACCTAAAGGATTATTTTACTAATCAAGTTGCCACATTGACGGTTTAAATAAGCGTTCGATTAAATAAAGCAACGGCTTGTTGATACATAGTTATTGCAAGAGCTGGATCGTATCGCTCACCTTCATCACGCATAAAGGCATGTTGTGCGTTAACTTCTTGCCACTGGTAATTAATTCCTGTTGCAACAGCTTGTTGGTAAATTTTAAGGCGGCCTTCCTTTGGTACATGTGGGTCTTGCTTGCCCCAAATAAAGTGAATCTCACCTTGGATATCTGCCATGCGCTCAAATGAGTTATTCCCCTTTTGTGCTGGTAAGGTATCGCTGTGTATATCTGTCGCATATAAACAAAAAGCGGCCTTGATATTTGGGTTTAAAGCAGCACGGTACGCAAGGTGACCACCAATACATACGCCCATAGCACCAACATTTCCCGTGCAGTAATCTTGCTGAGCCGCAAATGCAATTAAAGCTTCAGTATCTGAGTCATGACTCTCAAGAGGCTTATCCCATTTGTCGGCGTTGCCTTTATCTTTACCTGCATCATCATAGGCGAGTACCGTCCCAATAGGATTTAACTCATGAAAAACTTCTGGCACTAACACAACAAAACCATGACCAGCAAGTATTGCCGCAGAGCGCGCAATCGGTGCTGTTTCTTGGAAAATCTCAGAATAGAAAATAACACACGGGTATTTACCTTCTTCTACAGGGCGATAAATACTGGTGCGCATTGCGCCTGTTTTAGTCGCTATGTCGTGGCTATGATGCTGAATAATCATGTTAATCCTTGTAAAAAACGGTTTAGTTAATAATACCTCAGCCCCACCTTTTGGACGAGCAAAAGCCCTTGAAATTTATTGATGCTCAGCTAGCAGGGTACTGCATACAGCTTGCGTAATAAGTGAGAGTAGCAGGCCAGTCTGAGAAAATAGCCATCACACCCACTTGCTTAGCAAGAACATCTATCACATTCATCATTTGCCCATCTTGTTTAATTACGCTGGCAATCGACTGATAATAATAACCACCGCCATTATTTAATGGCCCAGAGCGCTCCAAACTCCATGTAATAATGTTCAGCCCGGCTTGTTTAGCTTTAATTGCATAAAGCGAGGGCACGATTTTACCTGATTCATCAAGGCTCAAAAGCATCCACATTGGTGGTGCGATAATGCGTATTCCGTCGTTATATAGAGTCTGCATTGAAGGCTGCCAAGTTGTTTCATCCATGGCATCAAAGTGTGCTTGCTCATCTCGGCCATCAAGGTAAATACTGTTGTTTGCAAATTCTGGATGATTGTTTAGCCAATACTTCACATCTTCAAGGTTAAATGATTGTGGATAAACATCTTGGCTATTCACCCCTAAGGCCTGATACTCATCAAGCATTTTTTGTGCATAGTCTTGCTGGCTAAAACCGTTAAATGGCATGCTGACTTCTGGGCTTTTTAGCTCGGGTGTCATTTTTACACCCAGTGATTTGAATAACTCAATACTTTGCTGGTGGGTCATTACGGTACCACTGTTTGCGTATAAATCAGTGCGCCAGTTTGGTGTTCCTTGCAAATACTCTGCGACCGTTTTGGCATTTGGGTTGAAGCCATCCATTTTAGCTTTTAAGGTTAAAAATTCAGCTTCAGTGATATCGCTGGTGCAGCATTTAGCCTGAGCTGGTTGGCCGTCTTTGGCCGGGGTAAAAGGTTGGCTGCATTTTGCTGCCAGCTCAGGAATCGCTAAAATGTTGGTAGTGGTGTGTAAATCACACTGTGAATGACGGCACACGAGTTGTTTGTCTTTAGTAAAGGCAACGTCACATTCAAGTACGCCAGCGCCCATTCTCGCAGCGGCTAAATATGACTCTTTACTATGCTCAGGAAACTGCATGGGTGCGCCGCGATGACCAATTACAAAGTCAGTTTTGTAAAAAGGGCCATTGCCACATGTCGCAAGTTGCTGCTTTAAGGGCCCATCTGCCATCTTGTCGATTAAATAATAAGGCCGCGCGCCAACTTGAACAGCCTGCTCCACAGGCAGGTTTTTACAGCCTTGAATAACGAAAACTAAACAACATAAAACCAGTGCGCGCATAACAGCATCCCTCTAATCGAATAGAGTTTAGCCTATCATGTCTGCGTGGCAGTTTTATTAAGTTTCTGATTTATAATAAGTGCTAATAAAATAATCGCTGCGCCGATGGCAAGCTTGATGATATCGGCATCACGGTTCCAAATAACAATGTTAACGATTATCCCAGCTGGAATTAGTAAGTTATTCATTACTGCCAGGGCACCTACATTGACTATGGTTGCCCCCTTATTCCAAGCGAAATAACCGAGCCCTGAAGCAATCGTGCCTAAGTAAATTAACACGCCCCATTGTGTCGTTGTGGTGGGTAGCTTACTAGTATTGCCAAATAAACCGTAACAAATCAGTGCGACAATTAACGCGCCAATAAAGAACCAAGCAAACACCCGAGAGTGAGGTAATTGCTCATCTTGCATTAAACGTTTGTAGGTTACTTGCCCGGTAGCAAAGCAAATATTGGCTGCCTGCACCATTAACATACCAATGAGGTAGTTCTCATCAACCCCTTCGTAACGAATAGCGACGGCGCCCAAAATAGCTAGCATTGCGGCGAATAAAAACTTGGCATTAAAACGCTTTTCAAGCAAATCATTTAACAAGGTGATGTAAAGCGGTGTCATTACCGTAAATAGCAGTACTTCGGGCACACTGAGGTACAAAAATGAATGGTAATAGAAGCTGTACATCACGCCAAGCTGTACCGCACCTATCGCCATGAGCTTGAGTGCTAGGGCCTTAGGGGTCTTACGCCATTGTAAAAATGGTAAAAATACGCAAGTTGCCAAGCCAATTCGCATTAACACACTAAACCATGCATCCACTTGGCCTGCTAAATAAACGCCAATAAGACTAAACG
Source organism: Pseudoalteromonas apostichopi (assembly GCF_030297135.1). NCBI lineage: Bacteria > Pseudomonadati > Pseudomonadota > Gammaproteobacteria > Alteromonadales > Pseudoalteromonadaceae > Pseudoalteromonas > Pseudoalteromonas apostichopi. Next base: position 613,944 of record NZ_AP028065.1, on the reverse strand, counting down.
AAAAGGCCCAAAGCAGGGTAACAGCAAATAAGTAGGTCATGTTTGATTAATTTGTAATTTTAAAAATTGCACTATAACAAAAAGCCCGCATTAATTGCGGGCTTTCATCATTTTGCGAATAATTTTAGGTTATTCAACCAAACCTCGACGCTTTAATAACGCATCTGTTGTTGGTTTTTGACCACGGAACTCAATGTAGCTTTGCATTAAGTCGCGGCTGTTACCTTTTGATAAAATCTCTTTACGGAAATTATCACCGTTTTCACGTGTTAAACCACCTTCTTCAGTCATGTGTGCAAACGCATCAGCTGCGAACACTTCAGTCCAAAGATAAGCGTAGTACCCTGCAGAGTAACCGCCGGCAAATGTGTGGCTAAAGTAGCAAGACTTATAACGAGGTGGTACCGGGTAGTAAGCAATACCGTGCTTGTCTAACGCATCATGTTCAAACTTTTGTACGTCTGTAATGTCAGCATCAACACCAAATGAGTGCCATTCCATATCAAGTAGTGCCGCGGCTAAATATTCAGTTGTATCGAAGCCTTGGTTGAACTTTTGTGATTCTAGTACTTTTGCAAGTAACGCTTTTGGAATCGGTTCACCTGTTTTGTAGTGCTTGGCATAGTTTGCAAGTACTGTGGGTTCAATATTCCAGTCTTCATTTGCTTGTGAAGGGAATTCAACGAAATCGCGTGCTGTTGCTGTGCCCGCTAAACTTGGGTATTTTACATTAGAGAATAGACCATGTGCAGCATGACCAAACTCATGGAACATCGTAGTTACTTCAGAGAAAGTCATCAATGTTGGCTGACCTTCAGCTGGCTTAGGAATATTCTGTGCATTGTAGATCACAGGCATGGTGTCTTTTAGACCGCTTTGGCTAACATAGGCACTCATCCACGCACCACCACGTTTACCTTCACGTGCATAAGGGTCCATGTAGAATAGGCCGATAGCGCTGCCATCTTCGTTAAATACTTCAAACACCATTACGTCTTCGTGATAAACAGGTAGGTCTTTACGCTCTTTAAAGGTAATACCGTAAAGTTTATTCATCGCAAAAAATAGGCCGTCGTGGATCACTGACTGCATTTCAAAGTAAGGCTTAACTAAAGCTGGGTCTAAGTCGTACTTCTCTTGGCGAACTTTTTCAGCGTAAAACGCCCAGTCCCAAGGCTGTAGTGCAAAAGTTTCACCTGACTTTTTGATAACTTGTTGGATTTGCTCTGCTTCTGCTTCTGCTTTAGCAACCGCTTTCGGTGCTAAGTCATCAAGAATGCCGTAAACATTTTCAGTTGTTTGCGCCATACGATTAGTCATTACATACGAAGCCCAATCTTTATAACCCAGTAATGCGGCTTTTTCCGCACGTAGCTTAGTTTCTTTAATGATGATAGGGCCGTTTGTTGCTTGGGCGCGCGTTGAAGAGGTAGTCCAAATCTTTTCACGTAACTTACGGTTTTCAAGGCTTTGTAAGATAGGTTGGCGAGTCGTGTTCACAAGGGTGATCATGTAACCTTCTTTACCTGCTTTTTTGGCAGCGGCAGCTAGGCTTGCGATTTCACCTTCAGATAAACCTGCTAATTCACTTTTATCTTTAACTAAAATTACATCTTCTTTGAATGATTTTAAGATGTTTTGTGAAAACTCAGTTGAAAGCTTGGCAAGCTCTGCATTGATTTCACGCATTTTTGCTTTTTCAGCTTCAGTTAGTTTTGCACCCGCGTTAACGAACTTTTTGTAGTAGTAATCAACAAGGCGTTGATCTTCAGCATTTAAAGATGCTTTGTTGTCGTAAATGCTTTGTACGCGAGCAAATAAAGCTTTGTTTAAGTAAATGTCATCAGTGTGAGCTGACATAATCGGCGCCATTTTCGCGGCGATACGTTGGTACTCACTGTCAGAGATTAAACCTGATAAGTTAAAAAATGCCGCAGAAGTACGGTCTAATAACTCACCAGAAAACTCCATTGCAACAAGGGTATTTTCAAATGTTGCTGGTTCTGGGTTGTTTGCAATCTTTGCAATTTCAGCTTTTTGCTGTGCGATGCCTGCTTCAAACGCTGGCTCGTAATCTTTGGTTGAAATTTTATCAAACTCAGGGGCCATGTATTGTAAAGGGCTTGGCTTGAAAAGAACGTTTTCAACATTGGCTGTTTGTGTTTCAGCGGCAGTTTCAACTTGAGTTTGAGTGTCAGCTTGCTGTGAACTACAAGCAGATAATAAAAACACACTAGCAATTGTAGTTGCTACTAAGGTCTTACGCATGAGAGCTCCAAAAATGTGGATAAATCTTTTCTAACTTATCAAATTTTTGGCTAGAAACAATCAAGTTTGTCGTTTTATTGGGGAATTTGAACGCAAATAATGACAATGAAGGGATAAAGGTGTGTAAAAAGCCATCAATTGTTTATTAATGGCTCACTTAAGTAAAAAGTGGCACTAGCTGCCAATTTAAATCTTGTTGGTAATACATCACCATAGGTTAGTTGTAACCCAACACAAACTTTTTCTCTGAGCCAAAGCTTTCTGGCATGGCGTTGCCAAACTCTTTGTTTATTAAATTCAGTGAGTGCTCTTGCTCAGCAAGTAAGTTTAAGATGCGGTTACGGTACTCTAAACTTGATTCAAATAAGTTTAGATCAACCAAAGGTTGTAAAGTGGCAAGTTTTTGTGTGAGTGTCATTTGTGACATTGTGCTCTCCTCGTGCTATTCAAAGCCTGTGAAACCTCAAGCTCTCTCTATGTATATAGCAGCTGTAGACTAAAATAGTTAATAATTAGCGCATATTGCGCATAAAGAACTTAGTATTTACCAAGTTTTCACCTATTATGCCGTGCTAAACTTAGTCACAACTGAACCAAACTGATTTTTACTAGGAATGTTAATTTATGACCCTTGCTGATCTGCAATCTGCACTATCGTTTGTTTTGTTCACCTACAATGATGTGCAAATTACTGTGCTTAAAGTAATTCAAGTCCCTTTGGCGCTGTTTTTAATGTGGTTTGTGGTCACCTGGATTGGTCGATTAATTAAAAAAGCGTTACTGGCAAAAAACTTAGGTCCTGACACGGTTCATCTATTCACCCGCATTTACCTGGTCGTTACCATAGCCGTTCTCGTTTTTACTTCGCTGGAAGTACTTAATATTCCTCTAACAGCTTTTGCATTTGTTTCTGGTGCAATTGCAATAGGCGTCGGATTTGGTGCGCAAAACATTATCAACAATTTTATCAGTGGTTGGATACTAATGTGGGAACGACCAATCCGTATTGGCGACTTTTTAGAAGTGGGCAATGCAAAAGGAGTCGTCGAGACAATTAATACTCGTTCAACTCGTATCCGCCGTAATGATGGCGTGCATATGCTTGTACCAAATAGTCACTTATTAGAGAACACGGTGACAAACTGGACATTGATTGACCGTAATGCACGTTCTTTTGTGAACGTTGGTGTTGCTTATGGTTCAGATGTTGTGTTGGTTGAGAAGCTAATGAAACAAATTCTTGATGAGCATCCAGCTATTTTAAAAACGCCAGCATCGTCAGTGTTATTTGATGACTTTGCCGATAGTTCTCTAACCTTTAGCGCTATTTTCTGGGTGTGTGCTGAATCAGAAGCGCCGCTTCGTCAAGTGCGAAGTGAGCTGCGTTTTAGCATTTATAAACTATTTGCAGAAAATAACATTACCATTGCTTTCCCTCAGAGAGATATTCATATCGATGGCGAGATAGCGTTAACGAGACGCAACAGCCAAAAATAAAAAAAGCGGCTCAGCCGCTTTTTTGTTATCGAAAGAATGAATAGTAACAATGAAACTAAGTAAACATAGGGTGGACAATTCCGTTAGTCCATAAAATAGCCGTCGCAGCTAAAATAATTACCAGTAATATTAGCCCACAAGTGACTACTGAACTGGCATAAATAAAGCCTCGCTCTTCAGGAATGTGCATTAAAATTGGCACTCCAGTGTAAAGCAAGTAAACAGAGTAAGCTAAAGCAACAAGACCAACACATACCACAAACCATAGCTCAGGTAAAAATGCGGCAAATGAAGACATAAACACCGGCGTTGCTGTGTAAGCTGCAAGCTCTAGAGTTTGTGTAAACGTAGGTTTTGCACCAAAGGTCACAGCCATCCAATGTGCTAAATAAGCAAGAGCAAAAACGCCCGCAATCAGTGCAAAGTACATCGCAACTGCGATAAGTAATGCACTATCATGGGTGAGGTATACTGCCTCACCTGAACCGATACTCCAGCCCAAATAAACTGATGAATAGTAGCCCATAATAGAAGGGATACAGGCAATTAATAATATATGCGATAAGCTATAGCGCAAGCTTTCGTGACGGTTATCAATTGTCTGCCATTCTTCGAGTGGGTGAGCGTACAAGCCCCATAAGTGGTTTAGAATCATAATTATTGCCCCTGTAAAAAAGGAATATGAGCTGTTTTATTTTTGTACAGCTTTGATTAAGTTATGGTTCAGTAATTAAGTCTTGTCAAGAAGCTGAAATAGACGAAATAGTCGATTAAATGTAACTCTTTAGTGCATATAGAAAATTACTTTGCACTGATGTGGGTCATGGAATGCGGACTTATTTATGTGGTAAAATCAAACCAAGATTTTTGTTGAGAAGTTATTCTGTGCCTTATTCTGATTTGTTAGCACCCATTCATTCTTTTCTAAAGTGTGAAACACCCGATGAGTGGATTGCTGCGGCAACTAAAAAAGAAAACTTAGATATAGTTCTAATTGACCACTTAATTTGTGAATTAAAGGCCGCGCAAAGTGCGATGTTTTTAATTCGTAAGTACGCGGTTGATAAGCAAAGTAGTGACGCTTTACTTGAGTGGCTAAAACCATTTGAGACGCTTATTTATAAGCGAGAAGGGGATTGGCGTGAGCTTGCAGATAAAAACAAGCTGACTAAATCAATGATCCCAAAATCGAACTCACCTTATGGGCAAGACCTCATCGATAAAATGGTGATGCTTATTAAAGAAGAACTACATCACTTTTATCAAGTACTTGAGATCATGGATGAGTACGGTATTGAATATAAAAGTATTACCCCATGTCGTTATGCAAAAGGTATGCTGCGCCATGTAAAAACTTACGAGCCAGATGCTTTAGTTGATAAGTTAATTATTGGTGCCTATATCGAAGCCCGCTCATGTGAGCGCTTTGCTAAATTAGCGCCACATGTAGATAAGCGTTTAGGTGATTTTTATATTTCACTACTGCGCTCTGAAGCCCGCCATTACCAAGACTATTTAACCCTTGCTCAAGAAATCAGTGAATTTGATATTACAGAGCGTGTTGAATTCTTTGGTCAGCTTGAAGCCGATCTTATTTCAACCCCAGATGAAGATTTTAAGTTCCATAGCGGTGTGCCTGCGTAAAAATAACCAAGAGCGCTTGCTTGGCGCTCTTTTGCTTCATCCTACCTTATACAATCCGTTTTCTTAATAATTAAGCCTTATCCTTGTCGTAGTTTATAATTTTTATTACTTTTCCGAGACTTACTTATTTTTATCTTCAGGGAAATATTTGTACCTTTAAATATTTTGTACTACGTTTGACCTAGATATCTATTAATGTTCGTAAAATAGAATCATAAGTTGTCAAAAGGAGACGTTATGCGTGATTCTAATGAGTTTTTCGAGTTTAAAGAGAGTGCTTCTGAAAAAACGCATACTCAAAAAAAATGGAAAATATTAACGGTTGAAGACGACCTAAACTATCAACAAGCATTATTAAATAGTTTTAATGCTATATCTTTCGATGACAATCAGTCACTGGAGGTACTGACCGCGAATTCAGTGTCAGAGGCATCATCTGTATTATCCCGACATAAAGACATCGCTATTGTATTTCTTGATGTGGTGATGGAAGAAGATGATTCTGGCCTACGGCTTGTGAATACCATTCGCCATGTATTAGGTAACAACGATATACGCATAGTGCTATTAACAGGGCAGCCAAGCTTTGCCCCTGAACCACAAGTCATGCAATCGCTTGACATCGACGAGTATTGGAATAAGTCAGACATGACGGTAGATAAGCTTAAATCTATCGTTAGTAGCCACCTTCGTACTTATCAATACATTTCGCAAATCTCAAATGCTAAACAAGGGCTTCAGCTAGTACTCGATGCAGCAAGAAGCATTAATAGTAAACACGATATACGTGCGTTTTCCCATGCGGTGCTAGATGAGATAGGTAAAATTTTGCACCTATCTAAGGGAGGCGGCGTGTTATGTGTTGGTAATGAAAAGCACTTTGATAAACATCCTAAAGTTCTTACTAGTATCGGCTGCTTTAGGGGGCTTGATGGTAAAGACCTCAGCACAGATTTGCTCAGTGAAGAAGCAAAACAATCCTATATTTTAGCCAGAGAAAAAAAAGAACACGTTTTCTCTGAGCATTATAGTGTTTTTTACTTTGATACCAGTGATGTTGATATTAGCTTCTACATCACGATTGTAAAATCAGATACGCCAATTGATGAGCATAATGTATTTTTACTCAAAGTTTTTAGTGAAAATGTCAGTACGGGCTTTTCGAATATCGCACTGATGAACCGCCTTACTGAGCTTGCATATACCGACATAACGCTAAATATACCCAATAGAAACTGGTTACAGCGCGAAATCGATAATATGAACAAATACGAACAGTCTGAAACTCAGCTAGTGGTATTTGAGATACTCCAGTTTGACGAAAAGTCTTTTCGGTTTGGTCATGAATTTTGTAAAAAAACACATCTCAAAATGCTCGAGAATATTTTGCAAGCATTGGCGCCGTATCACCCTCGTATTGCCGTATTTAAAAGTGATAGTTTAGGTGTTTTAGTTTCAAGTCATGCATTTGAAGATGAAAGTATTGTTGACTCTTTAAAACGTCAATCTTTTGAAATTGATGGAGTAAGGCAGTTTTTAGATGTGCGTATTTTAGTTATGCAACTAATCGCCTTTGAACAACATAATGCTGAGCAAATTTTTAACCTTGCAGAATCCACCCTTAACGAAGAAAACACACAGAGAGCTGAACTTCTTTATTATACATTAGACAATACTAAAGCTATTACACGGCGCTATGAATTGATGCAAGAGTTGCGCACCGCAATTCGTAACAAAGAGCTCCAAGTAGCGCTACAACCCAAGGTTAATTTAACCACAAATGAAGTGGTTGGTTTTGAAGCACTGGCGCGATGGCAAAGAGACGATGGAACATTTGTTAGGCCCGATGAGTTTATCGAACTTGCCGAAACTGCGGGACTTATTAGTGAGTTGGATAAGCTTATTTTCGATAAGATAATGCAAACGATTAAGCAATTTGCAGAGCAGGGCATTAGCTTGCCAATTGCGTTTAATGCATCTACGTTTGATTTGTTAGCCGATGATTACTTTGTTGAGATTGCCGCACGTATTGAAGAGTATGATATATCGCCTTCGTTATTAGAGCTTGAAGTAACAGAGACTCAAGCGATTTTTGACTATGAAAAAATTAACGCATGCTTATGTCGTTTTGCGGGTTTAGGTATAAAAATTAGTATTGATGATTTTGGTACTGGCTATTCGTCGCTTGCCCATATTAGTGAAATACCTGCGCAGATAATAAAAATAGATCGCTGTTTTGTGACTAACATCCAAGAGTCAAAATCTAACCAACACATTATCGAAATGATTATGTTGCTGGCAGATAAATTTGGCTTTGAAGTAACGGCAGAGGGCATTGAAACAGAAGCCGAGCATAACTGGCTTATTGAAGCTGGGTGTAACATAGGGCAGGGCTACTATTATGCAAAACCCATGTTTTATGATGATGCATTGCAATGGCTAAAGGGCAGGTCTAAATAACTAGTATGGTAGAAGTAACAAGCCAATATAAGTCACTGAAAAAAAGTCTACTTTTTAAATTTATGGTCATGGCTGCTGTTAGCTTATTATTAAGCTTGATGGTTTATGTAATTCAATATCAAATACAAAAAAGTAGTGTCACGCTTTTGCAAGATAACACCTTACTTGCCGCTCACAACACCTTAAGCCGTGAGCTTGGTGATGTACGTAAAGTGGTTCAGTTGCTGGTAGCCGATGACATATTAAAGCAAAGTGATGAAATCGCATTACTTGAGGAACAGATACAAATCCATTTTGTGAACTTTGGTTTAGCAGCAGAAAACATTTCGCAAATACGTTGGTTAGATAGAAAAGGCCAAGAAAAGGTTCGGGTTAACTTTAAAACAGGGCAAGCAGAGCTAGTACCAAAACAACAGTTACAAAATAAAAGTAGCCGTTATTATTTTACCGAGGGAATGGAGCACAGTCAGGGTGAAGTTTATATCTCCCCAATAGATTTAAATGTAGAGCGCGGGGCTGTTGTTACACCCCATGAGCCGACATTGCGAGCATCTTATCGAACCACAAGCGATAACTTTGTATTAGATGGGCTAGTGGTTGTCAACTTTGACTTATCGAAAACCTTACAGCAAATAAAGTCACTCAGTACCTTACAAGCACAAATACAATTAATTAATGGTGAAGGTTATTGGTTATTACACCCTCAGAAAGAAAAAGAGTGGGGGTTCATGCGAGAAAAATCAATGCTGACATTAGGTAATGAAGATAGCCAATTATGGCAAGCAATTACCCAGCTGCCTAAATCTCAGGAGCTTATTGCATCACATAGTCATGCAACTAGCTTTTTAAAAATGAATTTAGGCAATAAAAACGCAGCTGGCACAAACGATATTGTTGTCCTAGTAGAGGCTGATGATTCGGTGCAAAACGAGATTATTTTACGATCTTTTATTATAGCGTTAGCTTGTGCTGTTACCTTAATATCAATTTCTGGTTTGTATCTGAAACGTAGTTATCGAGATCAGCGTAAAATTATAAAAGCCAGATCACACCTAGAGCAAGAGCAGCAAGAACTGTTAGCTGCCAATACCAAATTACAACGTTATATAAAGCAGCAACATCAATTACAAGGTGAGCTTATTGAAGCGCAAAGGTTGTCATCACTTGGTTTAATGGTGGCAGGTGTAGCTCATGAAATGAATACGCCACTCGGTGGTGCTGCAATTTCATTATCGAATGCGCAATTAATTAATCAACAACTCAAAGATAAAATAGATGAAGGCTTCACTAAGCAGTTCTTAGAGTCTAGCGTTGAAAAAATTGACGACAACCTATTGATATCAAGGGTTAATTTAGATAAAGCTATCTCTCATGTTAAAAGCTTTAAGGAAATGGCACATGACCGCTCAAATGATCAGCTCGTTAGTTTTAATATCGAAAAAGTCATCAGTGATCTATTACTTGGTTTAAAGTCTCGCTTTAAAGCCTCACAAGTAACAATAGAAACTTACATCGATGTCAAAAAAGATATCACGAGTCGTCCTGGAGTTATCTCGCAGGTTATCGAGAGTTTAATCGTTAATGCAGTTTCTCACGCTTTTAACGAGCTTGATGACAAATTGATTCAATTACATGTTTATTTAAATCAACAAGGTGACGTTTGTATTACTATTTCTGATAATGGCTGTGGTATTGATGACTCATTACGTAGCAACTTATTTGATCCCTTTGTTACAACATCTCGAAAGCATGGCCATACAGGGTTAGGTTTGTACCTTGTACATGAGTGGGTTACGAGTGTTCTAAACGGAAAAATCCAGCTAGTTGCAAATACTGACTTACCTGAGGGTATAGCAACGAAGTTTAAAATCACTTTGCCAATCGTGCAGAAGAGCACGGTTAGTTAGAGTAGGCTTGCTCGTATAGTTGCGTAATATGACTCATTTCACTTTCATTCAGCTCATATCGCTCCAGTATCTCTAAAAGTTTACCAGACGCCATAATCGCTTTTAGGCCTAAATATAAACTTTGTTGAAAAAGCTCCCCTTGAGGGTGTTTTTTTTCGGTGATTACATGCAATTGTTGAGTTGCAAGGTAAGGAGTGATTATTTCTAACTCTGTTGGCTTTGCTTGCTTTAAGCGTTCGCTATTCTCGAGCCAATACAAGGCAACTTCTTTAGTGCCTGCTACTAAATCAACACGACCATGCTTCAATAATAATAAGCTTTCAATTAAGCTTCCTGTTGTTGTCACACTCAATTCTGGGTGATGTTCAAACTCTTCACTAACTACATAGTCTTCACCTTTACTAATTGTATAAGGCTTTAATGAATATAGTGAACCTGTGTAGGTTACTTTGTTATCAACACGCTTGAATAAAACGGTATGTGCAGTTGCCAAGGATTGCGAATATGTAAAATTTCTTGCACGTTGCTCGGTATAAAATGCCCCCAGCACCGCTACTCGTTTATGGCGCTTTGCGAGTTTTAATGCCCGAGCCCAATGGGTGTGTTCAATGGTGGCTTTTTGTTTTTGGGTTTTAAGCGCTGCAATTATAACTTCGTGAAGCCAGCCAGGCTTACTTGAGTTATCAATAAAATAAGGAGGATAAGGCTCTGTTACCAATTGCCAAGTTTGACAATTGATTGAAAAACTAAATAGTAAACAGCAAAAAAAAAGGCTCAACCGACTAATCATAGATAATGCGTTTTTTACAATAATAGTTAAAGCATAGTTAAAATGTCAGCGATTTAAAGGGAGTGTGGACTAGTTTTTGTTGCTCGGGCGTAACTCTTAAATATGAACCTTGCTCATACCAGTCACCTAAGACGGTGCGCGTCAAAGTTTTATCGGCTAGATTATAATGGTGCACATTTGGGCGGTGGGTATGACCGTGGATCATATTCGTAACTTGATGTTTTTCGAACATGGCTAATACCGCATCCTCAGTAACATCTAGAATTTCTAACGCTTTGCCAGCTTGGCTTTGTTTTGATTTTTCTCGGGCGTTGCGGGCAATTTTCTTGCGATACCAAAGCGGCATAGCGAGCATTAATTTTGGCCACCACCAACCACGACTTTTTTTACGAAACTTTTGGTACTCAACATCTTGAGTACACATTTCATCACCGTGCAGGATAACTGTGGGCGTCCCGTATAGATCAATAACAACCTGCTCAGGTAATAAAGTCATACTCGCGCTTTTTGCATAGTCTTCGCGCATTATGAAATCGCGGTTGCCATGAATAAAAAACACCTCAGTACCACTTTTGCTTACTTGGCGTAAACGTGCGGCAACAATCTTTGAAAGCTCAGTTTGATAGTCATCACCGACCCATACTTCAAAAAAGTCACCCAAAATATACAGCGCATCAACGTCATCATTAATAATCTTACTATCAAGAAAATTAAAAAATGCCGCAGTAATGTCTGGGCGGTTTTCTGTTAAATGGAGATCGGCAATAAAATAACTTTGTTTCATGGTTACTCGCAAAAAAGCGGGCAATGGCCCGCTTAAAATGACTAAACGATTAAATTAGCTAACCGTTACTTTTTCGATGATTACATCTTCAAGAGGTACGTCTTGGTGGAAACCAGCGCTACCTGTAGCAACACCTTTAATTTTGTTAACCACGTCCATACCTTCAACAACTTCTGCAAACACGCAGTAGCCCCAGCCTTGTGATGTTTCACTGCTGAAGTTTAAGAAGTCGTTGTCGTTAACGTTAATGAAGAACTGCGCAGTCGCTGAATGTGGATCCGGCGTACGTGCCATTGCTAATGTACCTACTTTATTAGCAAGGCCATTATTTGCTTCATTTTCGATAGGGTTGTTCACTTCTTTTTGCACCATACCTGGCTCAAAACCACCGCCTTGTACCATGAAACCATCAATTACACGGTGGAAGATAGTACCGTTGTAAAAGCCAGAGTTTGCATACTCTAAGAAGTTTTTAACTGTGTTTGGTGCGTCGCTTTCGTGCATCTTGATAGTGATGTCACCAAAGTTTGTGTGTAGTACAACCATGAGGTTTCCTATATCTGGTTTAATAATGGGGCTATTTTATAGTAGTTGCCTTGGATTAACAAAGTGCTTATTGAGAAGGATTAACAAAGTGCTTATTCAGTTGATAAAGCGCTAGAGCGGCGGCTTTGCAAGTGTTACCATAGAGAATCTCGAAACACCGTTAAGGACATTTTATAAATGGTACAAATTTACAACACACTTACGCGACAAAAAGAGCAGTTTAAACCCCTTGTTGATGGCAAAATCGACATGTACGTGTGTGGTATCACTATTTATGATTACTGTCACATCGGTCATGCTCGCACTTTTGTAGGTTTTGACGTGATTGTGCGTTACCTACGTCACATTGGCTACGATTTAAAATATGTACGTAACATCACCGATGTTGACGATAAAATCATTAAGCGTGCTAACGAAAATGGCGAGTCAATTAATGATTTAACGACTCGTATGACCAAAGCGATGCATGAAGACTTCGACAGCTTAAATATGCTGCGTCCTGATGTTGAGCCAACAGTGACAAACCATATGGATGAAATCATCGCTATGGTTGAGCGTTTAATTGCTAAAGGCCATGCCTATGTTGCTGCAGATGGTGATGTATTGTTTGATGTTTCTACATTTGAGCAATATGGTGCTTTGTCACAACAAGACCTAACTATGCTACAAGCAGGGTCACGTGTTGAAGTTGCTCAAGATAAGCAAGACCCACTTGATTTCGTGCTTTGGAAAAAAGCTAAGCCAGGTGAGCCTTCATGGTCATCTCCTTGGGGTGAGGGTCGTCCTGGTTGGCATATTGAGTGCTCGGCAATGAGCTCTAAGCACTTAGGCGAACACTTTGATATTCATGGTGGAGGTTCAGATTTACAGTTCCCGCACCATGAAAACGAAATTGCTCAGTCATGTTGTGCAAATAACGGCCAGTACGTAAATACGTGGATCCACACAGGTATGGTTCAGGTTAATAAAGAGAAGATGTCTAAGTCATTAAACAACTTCTTTACCGTACGTGACGTATTAAAAGAGTACGATGCTGAGTCAGTTCGTTACTTCTTAATTTCAGGCCACTACCGTAGTCAGCTTAACTATTCACAAGAAAACCTTGAGCAAGCGCGCTCTTCTCTTGAGCGAATTTACACTGCACTGCGTGGCGTAGCACCAATTGAGTGTGATTTAGCCAGCAATGAATATGTGGCTAAATTCAGAAAAGCGATGGATGATGACTTTAACACACCAGAAGCGCTACCAGTGTTATTTGAATTAGCAAAAGAGCTAAATCGTGTGAAAGATAGCGATGCAGAGCAAGCAGGAAAACTTGCTTATGTATTGCGCAGTGTTGCAGAGGTACTAGGTGTGGCACAACAAGATCCAGAAGCCTTTTTGCAAGGTGGTCAAGCTGATGACGAAGTTGCACACATCGAAGCGTTAATTGCAAAACGTAATGAAGCCCGTGCTAGCAAGGATTGGGCGGCTGCTGATGAAGCGCGCGATGCTCTTAATGCGCTTGGTGTTGTACTAGAAGATTCTGCTGGTAAAACAACATGGCGTAAAGCATAAGCCTCAATTGAGACATAACCCATCAAAAGGTTGCCAACGTGGCAACCTTTTTTGTTTTTAGATGGTATAGCTATTGACCTCAACTTTGCTTGAGGTTTTACATTGGCATCTCTTCGTATTAACAAGGACAGACTTTGAATATTATACTTGCCATGATCCCCGCCTTCTTATGGGGCACCACCTATGCAGTGACCAAATATGCCACACCTGATTGGCCGCCACTTTTATTAGGCGCATTGCGTGCTTTACCTGCAGGATTATTACTTTTATTGCTTAAGCCTAGTTTGCCGACTCGTTCGCAGTGGCCCAGTTTACTGACTTTAGGTGCTGTGAATATAGCGCTGTTTTTTGCCTTTATTTTTATTATGGCAGTCAACCTTCCAGCAGCAATTGCAGGTGTGGGAATGGTTTCAGTGCCTGTTGTCGCTTTATTATATGCATGGCTTGCCAAAGGGCAGCGCCCAGCAAAAGTTCAAGCATTCTGCGCTATGGCATTGGTCGTGCTTGCATGGCTATTATTTGACCCCGCTTATGTGGCATTGAATGTATTAGGAGTTGCGGCTTTATTTGGTGCCTTACTTACTATTGTAATTGGTAGTACCTTAGTACAAAGCTTGTCTGTGCATATACATTGGTGGGTCGTACTTACTTGGCAATTAATCATTGGAGGCAGCCTATTATTGCTTGCTGCTTTTATTGATGGAAGCGTGCTAAACCCAGAGCAATACCAAGGAGTATTTGAGCCTATTTCAGCGCTTCAATATACTGCGCTATTTTGGTTAATCGTTCCCAATACAGCCATTGCCTATACTCTGTATGTTTGGTTATTAGGGCGCATGAGTGTAGCTGAGTTTTCATTTGGCACCATTGCCAACCCAATAGCGGGAATAGTGTGTGCTGTTGTGCTCATAAACGAACAGTATCAAGACTGGCAATACCTACTGATGTTTTTGATGATCATATTTTCAGTGCTACCTCAGATGTTAAAGCTAAGATTGTTAAAGCAACAAACAAGCTAATAAAAAAGGGCTGCCAATTGGCAGCCCTTTTACTAAAGTAATTTTTCTTAGCTGTGATAATTTTCACAAGCTTCAAGCGTGTTTTCGATTAAGCTTGCCACTGTCATCGGGCCAACACCACCAGGTACTGGTGTAATGAAATGTGCTTTTTGTTCAGCAATATCGTATTCAACATCACCAACAAGCTTGCCAGATTCAAGACGGTTAATGCCCACATCGATTACGATAGCACCTTCTTTAATCCAATCACCCGGAATGAACTCAGGTTTACCAACCGCAACAACTAATAAATCAGCGCGGCGAACATGCGTTTCTAAATCTTGAGTAAACTTATGACATACCGTGGTTGTACAGCCAGCAAGTAATAGCTCAAGTGACATAGGGCGACCAACAATGTTAGACGCACCAACAACGACTGCATGCATACCTTTGTAGCGAACACCGGTAGAGTCGAGTAGGGTAATAATCCCCTTTGGAGTACATGGACGAAGTGCCGGCATACGCTGAGCTAAGCGACCAATGTTATAAGGGTGAAACCCATCAACATCTTTATGTGGTGTGATGCGCTCAAGAATTTTTTCAGCATCAAGACCTTGCGGTAAAGGCAATTGTACTAAAATACCGTCTACTTCTTTGTCTTCGTTTAGTTGATCTATTAATGCAAGTAAGTCTTGCTCAGTCGTGTCGCCAGGTAAATCGTAAGACTTAGATATAAAGCCGACTTCTTCACATGCTTTACGTTTAGAACCAACATACACTTGGCTAGCCGGATCTTGACCAACTAACACAACTGCTAGTCCTGGAGCGCGTAATCCATTCGCTACACGCTCTGCAACTCGCTCTGCTACATTGCTGCGTACTTGTTTAGCTATTGCCTTACCATCGATGATGTTTGCCGTCATGGGTGACCTTTAATTGGGGTTAGTTAACTTGATACTGATACATCTAAATATGATTATCCAATGAAGGGGGCGTGGATACACAAATCATGTTTGTTTGATCATATTTATTTATATTGCGTATTTTCGCAGAAAAGCATCATAGCGCCAAGATGCAATCTTATATAAAGCGCTACTTTATAAAAAAGAGTTCAAATTTTAGCTTATATTTGCAATATTTAACCATTATGAACTAAAAGTGACCGATTGAATTATTTTCTTAAAAAAATGTTTGACCTAACTCGGTCAAATCACTATTATGCACCCCGTTGTTAACGAGGTCACTCGCAAACAATAGTAAGCATCGGCGATTAGCGCAGTTTGGTAGCGCACTTGGTTTGGGTCCAAGGGGTCGCAGGTTCAAATCCTGCATCGCCGACCACTTTACTTTTTGTAAATGGTGCTTACAGGCAAACTTATGAAGTTTTCGATGCGCCCGTAGCTCAGCTGGATAGAGCAACGCCCTTCTAAGGCGTTGGTCGAAGGTTCGAATCCTTCCGGGTGCGCCATTTGAAAATATGTAAATGCCGTGGTGATTGTAGCTCAGTTGGTAGAGCCCCGGATTGTGATTCCGGTTGTCGTGGGTTCGAGCCCCATCAGTCACCCCAATTTACTCTAAGATATCGGCGATTAGCGCAGTTTGGTAGCGCACTTGGTTTGGGTCCAAGGGGTCGCAGGTTCAAATCCTGCATCGCCGACCACTTTTTAAGTGGTCTTAATTTTCAAAACTTCTCTCAGTATCGGCGATTAGCGCAGTTTGGTAGCGCACTTGGTTTGGGTCCAAGGGGTCGCAGGTTCAAATCCTGCATCGCCGACCACTTTTAAAAAGTTTAAGGTCATAGAACGATTGGTTTGGGTACCTCAAATTCAGTCGCAGGTTCAAATACTGCATTACCGACCTCTTTTAAAATTTAAGCTTCACTCCCTCTAGCCGAAGCTACTTAATTCTTTTCAATACCTTTTAAATCAGCTTAATTCTCTTTTGTTATTTTTTTGCGTTCGTTTTTTACGCACTTAAACGCTGTTTGCTGCTATATACGCCAAATAATTGCCCCCCAGACTCGACTATCATAAATATTAGGTTATAATGCCGCGTCTATTGTTTAACATAGTGCCCATAGAGGCAAAGCAGCAATGGTATCTCATGGTTACAATGCGCCGTTTTAAGTTGAAATATTCAGCGTTAAAACTTGCTATCACTCATGGAGATCACCTTGTTTGTAAGGAAGGCGAAAAGTCGCCAAAATTGAAGATTGAGGTAAATCATGCAAGTTTCTGTTGAGACGACTCAAGGCCTTGAGCGCCGTCTGACCATCACCGTTCCTGCAGAGAACGTTGAGACTGAAGTAAAAAAACGCTTACAACAACTGTCTAAAACCCAGCGTATCGATGGTTTCCGTCCTGGTAAAGTACCAGCGTCTATCATCAACAAGCGTTACGGTGCTGCGGTACGTCAAGAAGTTGCTGGCGAATTAATGCAACGCAACTACATCGAAGCTATCGTTTCTGAAAAAATTAACCCAGCTGGTTCACCTACTTTCGCTCCTAAAGCGTTAGAAGCTGGTAAAGATTTAGAATTCGATGCAACTTTCGAAGTTTACCCAGAAGTTGAAATTCAAGGTTTAGATAAAATCGCTGTTGAAAAACCAGCTGTATCTGTAACTGACGAAGACCTAGCTAACATGCTAGAAACTTTACGTAAGCAACACGCTTCTTGGGCTGAAGTTGACGCAGCTGCAGGCAAGAACGATCGTGTAACTATCGACTTCGTTGGTTCTATCGAAGGCGAAGAGTTCGAAGGCGGTAAAGCTGAAGACTTCCCACTAGAACTTGGTCAAGGTCGTATGATCCCAGGTTTCGAAGACAACATCGTTGGCAAAAAAGCGGGCGAAGAAGTTGTTGCTGAAGTAACTTTCCCTGAAGAGTACCATGCTGAAAACCTTAAAGGTAAAGCTGCTACTTTCGCAATCACTGTTAAGAAAGTTGAAACTCAAGAGCTTCCTGAGCTTAATGACGAGTTCGCAACTAAATTCGGTGTAGCTGAAGGCGGTGTTGACGCTCTTAAAGAAGAAGTTAAAAAGAACATGACACGTGAGCTTGACCAAGCGGTTAAAGCTAACGTTAAAGACCAAGCTATCAAAGGTCTTTTAGCTAACAACGAAATCGAAGTGCCAAAAGCGCTAGTAGATCAAGAAATTGATGCACTACGTCAGCAAGCAGCACAACGTTTCGGTGGCGACGCTAAAAACATGCCTGAGCTTCCGGCTGAATTATTCCACGAGCAAGCTGTAACTCGCGTTAAGACTGGCCTATTACTAGGTGAAGTAATTAAAGCGAACGAGCTTAAAGTTGACGACGCTAAAGTTGAAGAGTTAATTACAACTGTAGCTTCTGCATACGAAGATCCAACTGAAGTAGTAGAGTACTACAAAGCAAACGATCAGCTTATGCAGCAAATGCGCAACGTAGCTATGGAAGAGCAAGCAGTTGAAGCAATCCTAGCTAAAGCAAACGTGACTGACGTTGAAAAAGCATTCGACGACATCATGAATCCACAGCAAGGTGCTTAATAAGTCATTGACTTAAGCTCTCGCTAGCGATTAAATGGCTCGTGTTACCCTGTATTTATACAGCGTACTCGGGCCATTTTAGTTTGTGGTATCAGTTTCAAAAAAACCAACAATACTGATGTTATTTCAGAACTTTTTTCGGCTAGGATTGAAATTATTCTGATAAGTTCCTATATAGTTATAAAGATTGAATAGGCAGCTTAATTAACATTATTATAAATGTGCTTTCCTTATAGTAAGGATGAGTCGCAGCGGATAAGGAATTAAATAAGAATGAATAGCGGTATGACAGACCCTCTAAACGCACTAGTCCCTATGGTTGTTGAACAAACAGCTAAAGGCGAGCGCTCATATGATATTTACTCACGTCTTTTAAAAGAACGCATTATTTTCTTAACTGGCCAAGTTGAAGATAACATGGCAAATTTGATTCTTGCGCAAATGCTGTTTTTAGAATCAGAAAACCCAGAAAAAGATATTTATCTTTATATTAATTCGCCAGGCGGTTCTGTGACTGCGGGTATGGCGATTTACGATACTATGAATTTTATTAAACCTGATGTAAGCACTATTTGTGTTGGCCAAGCGGCAAGCATGGGTGCATTTTTACTGTCAGGGGGTGCTAAAGGTAAGCGTTTCTGTTTACCTAACTCACGCGTGATGATCCACCAACCATTAGGTGGCTTCCAAGGTCAGGCATCTGATTTTGAGATCCATGCACGTGAAATCTTATCAATCAAAGATAAATTAAACCGATTAATGGCTGAACATACTGGCCAGCCACTAGAAGTTGTTTCTCGTGATACTGACCGTGATAATTTTATGACTGCTAGTGAAGCAGTTGAATACGGCCTAGTTGATTCAGTATTTTCAAGCCGCGAATCGAAGTAATCTGAATAGCTAATAATAACGTATTGTTAGCTATCACCCTTTACTATGCGAAAACTGATATTCTTTGATATAGTTAAACATAGTGAATTAGCAGTAGCCTTATGCTACTGCCAACGTAATAAATGAGGTAGCTGAATGTCTGACACTCCTACAGACGGCGACAAAAGTAATAAATTGTTATATTGCTCTTTTTGCGGCAAAAGCCAGCACGAAGTTCGCAAATTAATTGCTGGCCCTTCAGTATACATTTGTGATGAATGTGTTGAGCTGTGTAACGATATTATCAGGGAAGAAATCAAAGACATTGCGCCGAAGCATAATGCGTCTGATAAACTGCCTGTGCCGAAAGAGATTCGTGATCACCTAGATGATTACGTGATTGGCCAAGACCACGCGAAAAAAGTGCTGTCGGTGGCGGTATACAATCATTATAAACGTTTGCGCAATCAAACAATCAATGCGGACATTGAGCTTGGTAAGAGTAATATCCTATTAATCGGTCCTACAGGTAGTGGTAAAACATTACTTGCTGAAACTATGGCACGCTTACTTGACGTTCCATTTACTATGGCTGATGCAACTACATTAACTGAAGCTGGTTATGTAGGTGAAGACGTTGAAAACATTATTCAAAAGCTACTGCAAAAATGTGATTACGATGTAGAAAAAGCACAGCGCGGTATTGTTTACATTGATGAAATTGACAAGATTTCTCGAAAGTCTGATAACCCATCAATTACTCGTGATGTATCAGGTGAAGGTGTGCAACAAGCCTTACTTAAGCTAATTGAAGGTACTGTTGCGTCTGTGCCACCGCAAGGCGGTCGTAAACATCCACAGCAAGAATTTTTACAAGTAGATACATCTAAGATTCTGTTTATTTGTGGCGGTGCATTTGCTGGCCTAGATAAAGTGATTGAGCAACGTAGCCATAAGAATACTGGTATTGGTTTTGGCGCTGAAGTTAAGCAATCATCAGGTAGCCGCAGCCTAAGCGAAACATTTAAAGATGTTGAACCAGAAGATCTAGTGAAATACGGTTTAATTCCAGAGTTCATTGGTCGTCTTCCGGTTGTTGCGACATTAACTGAGCTAGACGAAGCTGCACTTATTCAAATTCTTAGCGAACCAAAAAATGCATTAACTAAACAATTCTCTGCATTGTTTGCTATGGAAGATGTTGAGCTTGAGTTTCGTGAAGATGCACTAAGTGCTATTGCTCATAAAGCAATGGAACGTAAAACGGGTGCTCGTGGCTTACGTTCAATTGTTGAAGGTGTATTACTAGATACTATGTATGAGCTACCTTCAATGGATGATGTTAGCAAAGTGGTTATTGATGAAACCGTTATTAAAGGTGAATCAGACCCAATTTTGATTTACCAAAGCGGTAACCAAGACAAAGCTGCATCAGAATAAAGCTGTAATAGTTTAAAAGTTGAGCAGTTAAACACGAAAAAGGAGCCAAAGGCTCCTTTTTTTACAAATATGTTGAACTTTCCCTTACATATCCCCATATACTTGAGTAATCTTTAAAATAAATGAAGTGCGAAGAGAATATAATGACGCTTGAGAGAACAGATCGAGTCGAAATCCCCGTGTTGGCACTGCGCGATGTAGTGGTTTACCCACACATGGTGATCCCGCTATTTGTTGGTCGTGAAAAATCAATAAAATGCCTAGAAGCGGCGATGGACAAGGACAAACAAATTTTCCTAGTGGCGCAAAAAGACGCCTCTGTTGATGATCCGCAGCAAGATGATATCTACCGTGTTGGCACCATTGCCACAGTACTTCAGTTATTAAAGTTACCTGATGGCACCGTTAAAGTGCTTGTTGAAGGCACACAACGTGCGAGCGTTGAAAAGTTTTTAGATAACGATGATTTCTTTGTTGCTGAAGCACAGTTCATTGAATCGAGCCATATCGACGAGCAAGAGCAAGATATCTTTATTCGCAGCGCAATTAGCCAATTTGAAGGCTATGTAAAGCTTAATAAGAAGATCCCACCAGAAGTACTTACTTCTGTGTCAGGTATCGATGAAGCCGCACGTCTTGCTGATACCATGGCAGCACACATGCCACTTAAGGTACCTGAAAAGCAAAAAGTACTTGAGATTGCCGATGTTACTGAGCGTCTTGAGTACTTAATGGCGCTGATGGAAGGCGAGATTGACTTACTGCAAGTTGAGAAGAAAATCCGTACTCGCGTGAAAAAGCAGATGGAAAAATCGCAGCGTGAGTATTACCTCAATGAGCAAATGAAAGCGATTCAAAAAGAGCTTGGCGAACTTGATGATGTACCCGATGAATTCGAAGCAATTAAAAAACGCATCGAAGAGTCAGGTATGCCTAAAGAAGCGCAAGAAAAAGCGAACGCTGAGTTAACTAAATTAAAAATGATGTCGCCGATGTCGGCTGAAGCAACCGTTGTGCGTTCTTACATTGATACGCTTATCAATGTACCTTGGAAAAAACGCTCTAAGGTGAAAAAAGACTTAGCTGGCGCACAAAAGATTTTAGATAGTGACCATTACGGCTTAGATAAAGTTAAAGAACGTATTATTGAGTATCTAGCGGTGCAGCAACGCACTAATAAGCTAAAAGGCCCAATTTTATGTTTAGTAGGTCCTCCTGGTGTCGGTAAAACCTCACTTGGTCAATCAATCGCACGTTCTACGGGTCGTAAATATGTGCGTATGGCATTAGGTGGCGTTCGTGATGAAGCGGAAATCCGTGGTCACCGCCGTACTTACATTGGTTCTATGCCTGGTAAATTAATCCAGAATATGACTAAAGTCGGTGTGAAGAATCCATTATTCTTATTAGATGAAATCGATAAGATGTCATCAGATATGCGTGGCGACCCAGCATCAGCATTACTTGAAGTACTTGACCCAGAGCAAAACAGCCATTTTGCCGATCACTACTTAGAAGTTGATTACGATCTATCTGATGTGATGTTCGTGGCAACTTCAAATAGCTTTAATATTCCGGGTCCATTATTAGACCGTATGGAAGTTATTCGTTTATCTGGTTATACCGAAGACGAGAAGCTAAACATTGCAAAACAGCACTTAATTCCAAAACAAGTTAAGCGCAATGGCTTAAAAGAGCATGAAGTTGAGATTGCCGACAGTGCAATCATTGGCATTATCCGCTACTACACACGTGAAGCGGGCGTTCGTAACTTAGAACGTGAAGTGTCAAAACTATGCCGTAAAGCAGTTAAAAACATCCTGCTTGATAAAGACACTAAAAAAGTACTTATCAACGATAGCAACCTTGAAGAGTTCTTGGGTGTACAGCGTTTTGACTATGGTAAAGCAGAAGACGGCGACCGTATTGGTCAAGTAACGGGCCTTGCGTGGACTGAAGTAGGTGGTGATTTACTTACTATCGAATCAGCTGCGGTTCCAGGTAAAGGCAAGCTAACTTACACCGGTTCGCTTGGTGATGTAATGCAAGAGTCAATTCAGGCAGCGATGACGGTAGTTCGTAATCGTGCTGAAAAGCTACGCATTAATAGCGATTTTTATGAAAAACGTGACATTCATGTTCACGTGCCAGAAGGTGCAACACCAAAAGATGGCCCAAGTGCTGGTATTGCCATGGTAACCGGTTTGGTATCTAGCCTAACTGGTAACCCGGTTCGCTCAGATGTGGCTATGACTGGTGAAATCACTTTACGTGGTGAAGTGTTACCAATTGGTGGCTTAAAAGAAAAACTTCTGGCAGCACATCGCGGTGGTATTAAAACCGTTATTATTCCAAAAATTAACGAACGTGACTTAAAAGAGATCCCTGATAACGTATTAGAGGGCCTTGAAATTCACCCAGTTACATGGATTGATGACGTTTTAAATCTGGCGTTGAAGCATCCAGTTGAGAGTTTTTCTGTCGAAACAGAAAAAAACCAGTAAAAAACCGCAAAAAAGTGCATTTAGGGGCTTTTCAAATACAAAGGGTATGATAAGTTAAGCACTAGTTTTCAAGCCTAGGCCTTATGTGGCCTAGGGTTGAGAAAAATATAATAAACTGAGCATAAACTTAATTTGCTCATCAATTTTCAAAACAGTGATGTTATTTTTTAATAAAAACAATCGCTCTTGATAATAACAATGAAAGAGGATGATATTGTGAATAAATCTCAATTAATCGATCAAATCGCAGCTGACGCTGACATTTCTAAAGCGGCTGCAGGTCGTGCACTAGATTCATTCATCGAGGCTGTTTCAGGCGCTCTAAAAGATGGCGATTCTGTAGCGCTAGTTGGCTTTGGTACTTTCTCTGTACGTGAGCGTGCAGCGCGTTCAGGTCGCAACCCGCAAACTGGTGAGACTATCCAGATTGCTGCAGCAAACATTCCTTCTTTCAAAGCAGGTAAAGCGCTGAAAGACGCAGTAAACTAATCATTAAAGATTAGTTGGTGAGAGATACCTAATCGCACTTAAATTGAATTTAGGTAACTTATCACCAGTTACTTCAAGTGAAAAAGCGTATCTGGTAAGATACGCTTTTTTTACATGAGCAGGGTTAATTTGTACCTGATCAGAATAGAGATAGATAAATGCTTGAGAAAATCAGAGAAGGTTCGCAGGGACCTGCAGCCAAAATTATTTTAGGCGCGGTGATTTTATCTTTTGCTTTAGCTGGGATCGGTGGTTATTTAGGACAAACCACAGAGCAACCCGTTGCAGAAGTAAATGGAGTTAAAATTAGCCAAACCGAATTCAGCCGTGCATATCAAAACGAACGTAACCGTTTAGAACAACAATTTGGTGAATACTTCGCACAGATCGCTGCTGATCCAAATTACATGGCACAAATTCGCCAAGGTGTAATCGACCGTTTAGTACAACAAGAATTGCAAACTCAACTAGCGGCAGAATTAGGTCTTCGTGTAAGTGACGAAAGTGTTCGTAAAGCAATTTTAGAAATGCCTTACTTCCAAGTAGGCGGCCAGTTCAGCAACGACCGCTACTTACAAGTTATTCGTCAAATGAATTTCCAACCAGATGCTTTCCGTGAATATTTACGCGAAGACATGACACGTAGCCAATTAGTTGGTGCGGTTGCTGGTACTGATTTCATCTTAGAAAACGAATTAAACAATAGCGTAGCTCTACAACAGCAAACACGTAGCATCGACTATCTTGTTGTGACAAAAGAATCATTACAAGAAGGCATTGCAGTAACAGAGCAAGAAATTGCTGATTACTATGAATTAAATCAACCGCAATTCTTAGCGCCAGAGCAAGTATCTGTAAGCTATATCGATTTAAATGCTGCCACCTTAACACTTGATTCAAGTGTTTCAGAAGAAGACATCAAAGCTTACTACGACCAAAACAGCGCACAATATGTTGAGCCTGAAAAACGTCGTGTATCACATATCTTAATTGATAACAGTGAAGACGATGATGCCGCAAAAGCGAAAGCTGAAGAGCTACTAGCGCAGCTACAAAACGGCGCTGACTTTGCTGAGCTAGCTGAGACATCTTCTGATGACGTAGTTAGTGCTGAAATGGGCGGTGACCTTGATTGGATTGAACGTGACATGATGGACCCTGCGTTTGAAGATGCAACCTATGCACTTGAAAACAAAGGTGATATTTCTGACGTTGTAGAATCTGAGTTTGGTTATCACATTATCAAGCTTACTGATATTCAAACGCAGCAAGTTAAACCATATGCTGACGTTAAAGATGAGCTTCGTGCTGAACTTGAGCGTACTAAGAAAATTAATGCGTTCTATGAAAAGCAAACTCAAATGGGTGAGCTAGCGTTCGAGATTTCAGATACCTTAATTGATGCAGCAGAAGCTGCAGGCGTTGAAGTACAGAAAACAGAACTAGTAACTCGTAATGCGTTACCTGAGCCGCTTAACAACCCACAAGTTGTGGCTGCTATTTTCTCACCTGAAGTGCTAGAAGATCGCATGAACTCAGAAGTAATTGAAGTAGGTGATGAGCATGCTGTTGTTGTTCGTGTAAATGATCACAAAGCAGCGACAACAAAAGCTCTAGCAGATGTTTCTGAGCAAATTAAATCGACTTTGGTTGCACAAAAAGCATCTGAGCTTGCTAAAGAAAAAGCGCGCACACTTTACGCTGATATTGAAGCAGGTAAGAGCTTAAACGAGGTTGCACAAGCTGAAGGCTTAACAGTACGCCAAGAAGCTGCACTGGGTCGTCAAGCTTACACTGTGTCACCAGCGATTGTTCAACAAGCTTTCAAAATGGCTCACCCACAAGGTGCACCAGAGGTTGAAGTTGTTGACCTAAACAATGGCGATGCGGCAATTGTTGCGCTAAAAGCAGTTAATCCAGCGGCTGACGTTGAAATTAACGAGCAACAAAAGCAAAACATCACGATGGCTCAAGTGAATAAAAACTACATGGTATTTATTGCAGCACTAAAAGCACAAGCTGAAGTGCAAGTACCACAAGCGACTCAAGCTGCTGAATAGTTAGCAAAATGAGTTAAATAAAAGGCGCCTACTGGCGCCTTTTTTGTTACCTTTGTAGGTAATTCCAACTCGTGAATTGGTATCAAAAGGAGCATTTATGGAGTACAGTCAAATAGAGCAGCTACCAAGCGCTGAAGAATACTGTGATATGCGCCTTAAAGCTGGCTTATCAGCACGTTCATTAGCGGCTGCAAAGGCGGGATTGCCAAACTCTCTTTATGCTATTTGTATTCGTAAAAACGATGAGTTGATTGGCATGGGCCGTGTAATTGGTGATGGTGGCTGTAATTTTGAAGTGGTTGATATTGCTGTCGCACCAGAATATCAAGGCCAAGGGTTAGGACGTGTCATTATGGAACATATTGACCGTTACATTGAATCTGCCGCCTTTGAAGGTAGTTATGTCACTATGGTGGCTGACAAACCAGGCTTTTATGAAAAGCTTGGCTACAAGTTTGTCGCACCACAAAGCCAAGGGATGTATAAAAAGTTTTGAGTATCATAGACAAACAAAGCGCAGATCATTATACATGGGGTAACAATTGCGACGGTTGGCATTTGGTAAAGTCTAATGCGCTGAGTGTTATTCAAGAGCATGTCCCAGTAGGTGAGGCTGAAGTAAAACACTATCATAAGCATGCCGAACAATTTTTCTTCGTACTTAGTGGCTGTGCCACCATTGAACTTGATGGCCAAATACACAAACTCACTGCACAACAAGGTTTGCATGTAAGTGCTGGACAAGTTCATCAGCTAAGTAATCAAGGTACTGAACCACTGCATTTTATCGTTACATCTACACCACCAAGTCATGGTGACAGAGAAGAAGTGTAATAGCTGTAAGGTAAAAGAGTAGAGTTAATAGAGATATCAACATGCTCGCGTAGGAGGCGTTTTTAACGCCGAATCAAACTGACAGCTCACTGTCAGCAATTCAACAATTTCTGCGTTACGCTTGATTGCGGGTTTTGAAAAATCGCTTCGGTTTGGCCGTATTCAACAATCTCACCGTGATCAAGTACTACGAGTTGGTCGCTTATGTGGCGCACCAGACTTAGATGATGAGTAATTAGCACATAGCTAAGCCCGGTATCTTTTTGTAGACGCAGTAATAAGTTTACCGTTTGTGCGCGCACAGATGGGTCTAGAGACGATAATGCTTCATCGAGCACTACCACTTTAGGATCTAAAATTAAAGCTCTTGCAAGCGCTATACGTTGCAATTGGCCACTACTAAACATATGCGGGTAATAGTATTGATGATCTAATAGCAATCCAACTTTTGCGAGGGTTTGCTTTATTTTATCTTCACGCTCTTCTTTGTTTAAGTCAGTGTTGTACTGTAAGCAGTCGTTAAGCATGTCACCAATGGTTAAACCCGGATTCAACGACGCCTCAGAATCTTGGAATATCATACGGATGTGGCGACAGTCATTATCACGTAAGCCATCATTTTCGATGATATTACCATCGAGTAGAATTTGTCCTTTATCGGCGTTATCGGCTCCAGAGAGCAATTTAGCTAAGGTACTTTTGCCTGAGCCTGTTTCCCCGATAATCGCAATGGTTTCGCCTTGACCTAAACAAAACGAAATATCTTTTAAAACAGAGAAGCGCTTACGTGAAAATAAGCCAGCACGTAGGTTGAAACTCTTTGATAACGCTTGAACTTTGAGCAGTGGTTGCATTATTTCATCGCCTTAATCAATGGGAAATGACAGGCATAACTATGGCTATGATGCTTGGTTAACTTAGGTGTAACCACACATTCTTTTTGCGCTTGCGGGCATCGTGGGCCTAATCGGCAACCTATTGGTAAATGCTGTAAGGTTGGAATGGTGCCTTTTAATGCATAAAACGGTTCTTTGTGTGCTAGACCTTGCTCATAGTCAGGCAAACTTTTCAAAAGTGCTTGAGTATATGGATGGTATGGCTGACTAAAGATGCGATTAGTTGGACCTGCTTCAACCATTTGTCCGCAATAAAGTACATGCATGCCATGAGACCAGTCGATGATTTCTTCAAGCTCGTGAGAGATCATTAAAATTGACATATTCTTTAGCTGATTCAAGCTTTTTAATAGCCTAAATACTTGTGCGCGAGTGGTACTTTCAAGTGCAGTTGTTGGCTCATCGGCAATTAATAGCTT
Organism: Pseudoalteromonas apostichopi; assembly: GCF_030297135.1. Lineage (NCBI taxonomy): Bacteria > Pseudomonadati > Pseudomonadota > Gammaproteobacteria > Alteromonadales > Pseudoalteromonadaceae > Pseudoalteromonas > Pseudoalteromonas apostichopi. Next base: position 586,452 of record NZ_AP028065.1, on the reverse strand, counting down.
AGGAGTACGGGCAATTGCCATCGCAATCATCACTTTTTGACAGATACCTTCAGAGAGTTCATGGGGGTAGCTGTCGAGCACTTTTTTATGATCTTTAATACCCACTTTATGAATTAACGCTTTTACTCTATCTTTACGCTGTTTATTACGCTTTAAGAAAAAGCCGCTGATGGCCTCAGCGGGTAGGGTTTCGGCAATTTGATCAAATATTTTTGCAGTAGGGTCTAGGCAGCGGCTTGGGTCTTGGTAGATCATTGCAATGTCTTGACCCACCAGTTTACGGCGCTGCTCGTTAGATAAGCGCATCAAATCAACACCACGCCAGTGCATGCGATCTGCGGTGATATGCCAGCGTTTGTTCAAAACCCCAACAATGGCTTTTGCAATTAAGCTTTTACCAGAGCCAGACTCGCCAACCAAAGCATGCACTTCACCTTCTTTTAAGGTCATGCTGACCCTATCAACCGCACGAATTACGGTTTCTGAGGTGCGCAACTCTATCGTGAGATTGCGAATATCGAGTAATTGCATATTAGTCGGCCTTACGTTCTTTAAGCACTTGGCGTAAACCGTCACCTACTAAATTGGTAGACAGTACTGCTAAAAATAATAATACGCCCGGTAAGCCAACAGTCCAAGGGGCAAGGTAAATTAAACCGAGATTTTCAGCCAAAATAGCGCCCCATTCTGTGGTTGGGGGCTGGGCGCCAAGTTTTAAAAAGCCAAGTGCCGAGATATCCAAAATAGCGGTAGAAAGCGCCATGGTAAAAATAACCACAATATGCTCGTAAATATTTGGAAAGATACCACGGGCGAGAATATGCCAGTTGGATGCGCCATCAAGTTTGAATGCTGTGATGTAATCCTTGTTAAGCTCTTCAACAATTAAGTTACGTACCGAGTGAATAAACTGTGGCAATAAAGCTAAAATAATCGCCCATACTGTATTCATTAAGCCCGGGCCAAGAATCGCGATAATAATAATTGCCAGTAACAGCGATGGAATAGATAACGTAATATCGAGTAAGTGATTTAAAAAGCTTGAGCGAATACCGTGGCTAATACCAGCAAAAGTACCCACTAATACCCCAATCACGGTGGTTATTAAAGCTGCCACGACCGACAAACCAAAAGTATAAGTTGCACCATTCATTAAACGCGATAACACATCACGACCTAAATCGTCGGTGCCTAATAAAAAGCGCACATCACCAGCGTCATGCCAAGATGGCGGTAACAATAAAGCATCGCTGTGTTGTTGATTTACACCATAGGGTGCAAGCAGTGGTGCAGATACTGCCAGTAATACTAAAGCGATAAACAACCATAAGCCAACAAGGGCTGGGTGATTAGTCTTAAACTTTTTCCAAAATCGCGCTAGTGGCGATTTATTCGACTCTTCAGAGAATAAATTAAACTTTGCCATGAGCTTGGTTCCGCGATAGTGGGTCGAATAAGGTATAAGTGAGCTCAGCAATAATTGTAGCTAAAATGACAAACATAGATACAGCGAGTAAGCCGCCTTGAATAGCTGGGTAGTCGCGTTGATAAATACTATCGATAAGCCAACGACCAATGCCTGGCCACGAGAAAATAACCTCGGTGATCATCGCAAGGGTGATCAAGGTACTAAACTGTAAACCGATTTGTTTAATAACCGGTAGCAGCGCATTACGTAGTGCGTGATGAATAATCAGCTGTGCACGGTTTAAGCCCTTTGCCCGCGCCGTTTTAATATAGCTTTGATCGAGTACTTTCAACATTGAGTCTCGGGTAAAGCGCACTAGAACAGTGGTTGGATACATAGCAAGCACTATAGTTGGCAGGGTTAAATGGTGTAAAGCATCTAAAAACGCCATACCATCATATGGAAAGTTACCTAGCATGATATCAATTAAAATAAAGCCAGTAACAGGCTCAATCTCGTAAAGTAGGCCCATACGACCCGACATAGGAAACCAGCCTAGTTGCAGTGAAAAAACCATAATTAACAAAAGAGCTAGCCAAAAAACCGGCATTGAGTAGCCGATAAGTGTGCCTGAGTTTATAAATTTGTCTGGCCAACGTTTGTAGTAAGCTGAAGCTAAGATACCCCCTGGTACGCCAACAGCAACTGAGACAAACAATGCATAAAGGCTTAATTCGAGCGTTGCAGGAAACAAGTCTTTAATATGCTGAAATACACTCTCGCCAGATGCAAAAGAGACCCCCCAATCACCCTGAATAATGCGCTCTAAAAAGGCAAAATATTGCACTATGTAGTTTTCGGTAAAATGAAATCTTTCTTCAAGTGCACTGGTTTGCGAGAAGGTACTATTGGTAATACCGCTTAAGTTAGTAAGCGCATCACCAGGAAACAAAAAGCTTAATGAGAATGTAAAGATGCTCAGAGTTAACATCATAAACATTAAGAGCGCCAGGCGGCGAAGAATATAATCTAGGATCATTATTCTTTCCTCGCGTTAGCTAATGAAATACCACCGAAAGGGCTCAAACTGATGCCTTTTACATCACTACTTGCTGCCTGAAAGCGCATGCCATGGGCAATAGGTAAGATAGGGAGCTCTTGTACTATAATCCGCTGTGCCTGATTATAATATTCTTTACGTTTTTCAAGATCGGTTGTGTCGAGAGCTTGTGTGAGTAACAAATCAAATTCAGGGTTACACCAATTAGACGGATTTTTACCACTAAAGGTAGCTGTACAGCTTAATAATGGACTCATAAAGTTATCAGGATCCGGCGTATCGGCAGCCCAACCTAACAATACGCTATCGTGGCGATGCTCGCCAACCCGTTGTAAAAAGGTATTCCACTCGTATTCGACGATATTAACGTTCACACCAATTTTGCGTAAATCGCTTTGCATCAGCTCAGCCATTTTTCGGGCATTAGGGTTATAAATACGACTTACGGGCATGGCCCAAATGTTCATATCAAAGCCATTTTTGTAGCCAGCTTCAGCGAGCAATGTTTTGGCAAGGGCAGGGTTAAATTCAGGCATAGCCTTTTGTGCTTCAAAAGCCCAAGAAGCTGGAGGAAGTAAAGACTGAGCCTTAATACCGTTACCGTAATATACCGCTTGCATGATTTTATCGATATCAATGGCGCTTGCGAGTGCTTGGCGTACACGTACATCATCAAAAGGCGGGCGCTCAGTGTTAAAGGCCCAATAACCAATGTTTAAGTTTTGTTCTTTTTGAACTTTAATGTCTTCACGTTGCGATAAAATACTAAGCTGCGCACTGCTTGGGTGCGCAGTAACATCACACTCTTTAGTGAGCATCTTGGCAACCCGGGTTGTCCCGTTTGGCGTAATGTCATACACCAGTTGCTCAAGTACTACAGGGTGTTTCCAGTAGTCAGGGTTACGGTAATAGCGAATTAAACGATCGCGACGATACTCTTTATATACATAAGGGCCAGTACCCACAGGGTATTGGTCAAATAAGTTTTCTTGATTTCGCGCTTTAAGTTGCATGGCGTATTCTTCAGATAACACCACAGCAAAGTCTGTTGCAAGGTTTGCTAAAAAGCTGCTTTCAGCATTATAAAGCTCAAACCGTACTTGGTAATCAGAAACACGAACAATGCGACGAATGAGCTGGTCAATACCAACACTTTGAAAATATGGGTAACTGGCTTCGCCAACAAAGTGATAGGGGTTGTAGACGTCGAATAAGCGGCTAAAGGTAAAAATTACATCATCTGCGTTAAAATCACGACTTGGGGTGAAGTATTTAGTGGTATGAAATTTAACTCCTTTACGTAGGGTAAAGGTGATTGCTTTGCCGTCTGGGCTAATTTTCCAATCGGTTGCTAATTCTGCCTGAAATTCAGCAGACACCGGATCAATACTCAGTAGTCGGTCATAAAGCTGGTTAGCGATAATATCGATAGTTGAACCAGTCGTCGTCACTTGAGGATTAAACGACACAGGGTTTGCTTCAGCGCAATAGACCAAGCCCTGGTTTTTTTGTTCTGTGGTTTTTTCTTCGCTATCTAGGCAGCCTACTAAGCACACCAAAGACAAAGCAAGTAACGGTTTAAACACCTGATTAGCCTCTAACTATTGCTGCTGATCTAATAAATTGTATTTTTTCAAATAGCCACGTAATTGATGATACGTTAATTCTAAGTGTTCTGCAGTTTTCTTTTGGTTAAATTGACTATGTTCAAGCGCTTTTTTAATCACATCAATTTCAAAGTCATTAGACAGTTGCTTTAAATTGCAAGGAAATTGAATTTCAGGCTTACTCAGTGTCACCGCTTCTTGATTTTGTGTTGTTGTAATAGGCGCAGCTTCTACACTTGCAACTGGGACACTGCTCACTGCCGCTTTAACGCGCTGTTTAGGTCTATACTTACTCGCAAACGGGTCTAAAACAATCTGGTGAACGGGAATATGTTCGTTACCATGGCGATATAAACTACGTTCAACCACATTTTTTAATTCACGGATATTACCAGGCCATTCATAAGACTGAAGGGTTTCGATGGCGCTCCGAGTAAAGCCACTAAATAACTCCCATTCAAGATCACGGGCCATATTGATAGCAAATTGTTCTGCAAGTAGCATGATATCCTCTTGGCGTTCGCGCAGTGGAGGCAGAGTAATAACATCAAAGGCGAGACGGTCGAGTAAGTCGCTTCTAAATTCGCCTTGCTCAGCAAGAGTCGGTAAATCTTCATTGGTTGCACAAACGAGGCGGGTATCGACTTTAACGGTTTGCTTACCACCGACACGTTCAAATTCGCCGTATTCAATAACGCGTAGTAGCTTTTCTTGCACCATGGCTGAGGTATTGGCTAATTCGTCAAGGAATAGAGTACCGCCGTTAGCACGCTCAAAGCGGCCTTCATGGCGTTTGCTAGCACCAGTGAACGCGCCACTTTCATGGCCAAATAATTCACTTTCAAGTAGATTTTCATTAAGCGCTGCGCAGTTAAGCTTTATATAGTTTTGTTCCCAACGCTTAGATAAAAAGTGCAAACGCGCAGCAATGAGCTCTTTACCCGTACCGCGCTCACCAATAATCAGTACAGGCTTTTCCAAACTTGCTAGTTGTGACACTTGATCAAGTACACTTAAGAAACTGTCAGATTGGCCGAGTAAATTATCCTGTTGGCGAAATTGGCTCATATTCCCTAACTCTTAGTCATTTTTACTAAGATCTAGTGTATTTCATTATCTTCGAGAACTAAAGAAATTTATAAATTTAGTTTAACTGTTTGAATATATTAGGTTATTCTAGCTTTATAAAAGTTGGCAAGCATATTGATACTAGATATACCAACTGATTAAGTTAAAACACCAAAGAGGTAAATGTTATGGGAATTTTTTCACGTTTTGCAGACATCGTTAATTCTAATATCAATGCCATCTTAGATAAAGCAGAAGATCCAGAAAAAATGGTTCGCCTGATCATCCAAGAGATGGAAGATACATTAGTAGAAGTTCGCTCTACATCAGCAAAAACACTTGCTGAGAAAAAAGAGCTAGTACGTCGCGTTGAAACTTTGAAAGTTCAAGTTGCAGACTGGCAAGAAAAAGCTGAATTAGCACTAAGTAAAGACCGTGATGATTTAGCACGCGCAGCACTGATTGAAAAGCAAAAGTCAGCAGACGCAGTAGCTGCAGTTGAAACTGAGCTTGAACATGTAGAATCTCATATCGAGAAGCTACAGCAAGAAGTAAGCACGCTACAAGAGAAGCTAGCTGATGCAAAAGCGCGTCAAAAAGCAATCATCTTACGCCAGCGTTCTGCTGAATCGCGTCTTGAAGTTAAAAAAGCACTCGACAGTTCTAAAGTTGAAGACGCTTTAAACCGCTTCGAACGTTACGAAACTAAGATCGATGGTCTAGAATCACAAATAGAGTCTTATGATCTTGGTAAAAAATCATTAGCTGACGAAATTGCTGGTCTTCAGCAAGACGAAAAGATTGATGATGAGCTAGCTGAGCTTAAGAAAAAACTAGCAGATAAAAAATAATAAATGGGGGCGTGTCCCCCAATGCTTAAACACATAACGGATTGATAGGAGAGTACCATGTTCGACGCAGAAGTTTTGATGGCACCCATTATTGTTTTTATGGTGGTTGTTGCCCCACTTTGGCTAATTTTACATTACCGTAGTAAAAAGCAAGTGAGCCAAGGTTTAAGTGAACACGAACATCGCCAGCTGTTAGAGCTTGCACAAAAAGCAGATAAAATGGCAGAACGTGTTGAAACATTAGAAGCCTTACTAGATCAAGAGGCTCCGCAGTGGAGACGTAAAGTATGAGTACCAAACGCGAATTATTTAGAGACGCAGAGCGCGGTAAAATAGCTGGCGTGTGCGCAGGTATCAGCGACTACTTTAACATGGAGCTTTGGCTGGTACGTATTTTAGTCGTGACAGCAGTGCTATTATCAGGTGGTCCATTTATTGTTGTTGCTTACATTGCTGCTTGGTTTATTTTAGATAAAAAACCAGTAGAAAAAACAGAGAAAAGCACAGACAGCATCCATCAAGACCCGCTTGAAGTAAAGTTTAAAGTATGGCAAAAAGGGGAACCACCTCGCCGTGCATTGCAAGACTTAAAAGATCGTCTTGCTCGAGTTGATGGCCGTTTACAAGAGATGGAACGCTATGTCACATCAACAGAATTTACGGTTAGCCGTGAAATCAACAAACTTTAAAGGACATATACGCACCTTGTTTGCATCCTGATACCAAGCGCAAATAAGGTGCTAGACACTTTATGAGCCAATCATTTGCAAAAAACACCTTTAATTCGTTAAAAAATAAAGCGGAAAAAGCCCTTCATCGTAGTTTAGATCAACACGTGAAGTTAGCCGTCACAGGGTTAAGTGGCAGCGGTAAAACCGCGTTTATTACCGCCTTGGTTAAACACTTAACCAGCCAAGCTGACGATAAAAACTTACCTTTTTTTGATGTGATGCGTGAAAAACGCCATATCGCTACAAAAATAGTGCCGCAGCAAGCACTGACAATTCCTACATTTGAATATACCAATGCATTGTCAGCGTTATTACCTGCTGAAGGTGAGCCTGCATGGCCTGCATCCACTGAGCGTATAAATACTTTACGTTTGGCAATTAAATACCAAAGTAACTCGGGGCTGCGTGGTCACTTTGCTCCGCAATCAACACTTTATTTAGATATTATTGATTATCCAGGTGAGTGGTTACTTGATTTGCCAATGCTAGAGCAATCCTTTGCTGATTGGTGTGAATTACAATATTCACTGTTGCAGCAAACAGCGCGTAACGAAAAGGCTAAGCCATTTTTAGCAGCCCTCGCTGAACTTGATTTATCAGCCAGTGTTGATGAGAGCAAGCTTGCTGATGTCGCTGCGCTTTACCAGCAGTTATTGGTCAGCCTTAAACAAGATACCAAACTTGCTATGCTACAACCTGGGCGCATGCTAATGCCCGGTGAGCTAAAAGGAGCACCGTTACTGCAGTTCTTCCCGGTTGCGAGTGTGCCTGACGATATAACCGAGGGGTCAAATTTAGCGCATCTTAAAAAGCGCTATAAAGCCTATGTAAAAGAGGTTGTAAAACCTTTTTACGAGCAGCATTTTCGTCATTTTGACCGACAAATTGTGCTGGTGGATGTGCTCAGTGCCTTGAATGAAGGTAGCGAAACGCTGCATGAGCAAAGCCGTGTTATTAACCAATTACTGGCGCACTTTAATTATGGTGAAGCAAGCTTCTTTAAACGCTTGTTTAAACCAAACATCGACAAGCTACTGTTTGCGGCCAATAAGTCAGATCATATTAGTGCTCAGTATCACAAAGATTTAGCACTGTTGCTTGATTCAATCGTGCATGACCAAACGAATCACTTAAAGTTCGAAGGTGTGCAAATCGAAACCATGGCAATGTCATCTATCTGCGCAACAGAGCCGCGCCAAGTGGCTGAAAAAGGCCAGCAGTTAGCTTGTATTTATGGCAAGCCTTTAGGCGAGCAAGAATGGCTAACATATTTACCGCCGCAGCCACCGTCACGCCTTCTCAACAAACAAGAGTGGCCAAAACAGGGCTTTGAGTTCTTATCGTTTTCGCCACTGCCATGCCCTGATAAACGGTTAAAGCATATTCGTTTAGATCATGTCATGCAGTACCTGATAGGAGATAAACTAACATGAGTGAGCAACCTAAGGAGATGAATTTTCAGGCTGGTCGTCGTATTTCAAGCTCAGCAAGCAATGAGGCTCCTACAAAGGAGTTAACCGTTGCAAAAGTCATAGAAAACGCAGAATTTATCGACACAGAGGACGAACTGCAAGATAGCATCGAACTTGAGCCTGTGTATAAAAAGTCAAAGTGGCAAACCTTAAAAGGGGTGTTTGTTGTTAGCTTTTTAGCTTTAGTGTTACTTGAGTTTGCAATGTCATTATTTGTGACGTTCCAACAATCGATTATTTTAGGTTCCGTCTATTTAACAGCTGTTCTCAGTGGTGTGCTACTGATTGCCCGTGTTATTTGGCGCGAGTACCGCATGTTGAGAAGTTTAAAGCGCAACCAATTGCATCGAACCGAGGCTGACCGCTTACTTAACAGTGAGCAAGTAGGTGAAGCACTACCATGGCTTGAAAAGCTTAATAAACATCAGGAACTGACTGGGTTTGAAGAGTTTAAGCAGCAAATAGCAAGTCATCATACAGATAAAGAAATCATGACATTATACGCTGATAGTTTATTGGTGAGCCAAGATCAACAAGCGAAAAAACTGATTAACCGTTTTGCTACTGAGTCCGGTTTATTGGTTGCGCTAAGCCCGCTGGCTTTAGTCGATATGATGGCAGTTTTATGGCGAGGCACTAAGTTAATTGAACAAATTGGCCGGATCTACGGTATTGGTTTTGGTTACGCAAGCCGTATTAAGTTGTATCGTTTATTAGTGAAACAAGTGCTGTTTGTTGGTAGTGCAGAGTTAGTCTCAGATTTAGCGGCAACGGCACTGAGCGCTGAATTATTGGGAAAATTGTCGGGGCGTGCAGCACAAGGGCTAAGTGCAGGTATTTTTACCGCGCGTATAGGTTATAAAGCAATGGAGCTTAGCCGCCCGTTACCTCGCTTAGAGCATAAGCGTAGCTTGCTAAAAGAAACGGCCAATAGTATTGCACGTAAAATTGCCTCACGCACGAGCAACAAAGAGACCGAAAATACAAAATGACAACTTTTGTGTACAGTTAATAAAAACTGCTGAGTGATATTTAGCCATCTGAGCATCCGGCATGCTTGTGCATTGTGGGTATCTACGTTTTATTTATGAGTATGAAGTACTGATAATAAAAACGAGAACACACAATGACTAAGCATCACTTACATACACAATGTATTCATGGCCCAGAAAAACCAAATGACCCACATGGCGCACTGAGTGCGCCACTTTACCAAACCTCTACCTTCTCTTTTGCTAATGCCGCCCAAGGTGCAGCCCGATTTGCTGGTGAAGAGCAGGGCTTTATTTATACCCGTTTAGGTAATCCGACAACCCAAGAGCTAGAACAGAAAGTGGCTCAGTTAGAAAACTGTGAAGCGGCTGCTGCAACGGCTACAGGTATGGGAGCAGTGTCTGCGTCTGTACTTAGCTTTTTACAACAAGGTGACCACTTAGTGGCATCAAGCGCGTTATACGGCTGTACCTTTGCATTTTTTGCTCACATGCTGCCGCGCTTTGGTATTGAAGTCACTTTTGTTGATATGACCAACGAAGCTGAACTTCGCGGGGCGGTAAAAGCAAACTCAAAAATGATTTTTGCAGAAACACCAATTAATCCGACCATGGCGGTGCTTGATCTAAGTTTAATTACCGATGTTGCCAAGCAGCATCAACTGATAAGCGTTATCGACAATACATTCCTAACTCCATTGCTACAGCAACCGACCTCGTTTGGCATTGATATTGTGGTACATAGCGCAACTAAATACCTAAATGGCCACGGTGATGTGGTGGCAGGGCTAGTTTGCGGTACAGAAGAGCATATCAATTTGATAAAAATGACGGTGCTAAAAGATATTGGTGCAACGATTAGCCCGCATGATGCATGGTTAATTAATCGTGGTTTAAAAACCCTAGCTGTGCGCATGGAGCGCCACTGCGCGAGTGCTCAAGTTGTGGCTGAATATTTAGAGCAACACCCGCTAGTAAGCCAAGTTTATTACCCGGGTCTTAAATCACACCCGGGTCACAAATTTATTGGCTCACAGATGAAAGCTGCTGGTGGTGTTATAGCCTTTGAAATTAAGGGCAGCCTCGAAGATGGCGAAACATTTATAAATAACACCCAGCTTTGCACGCTTGCGGTTAGTTTAGGGGATGCTGAAACCCTTATTCAACACCCGGCATCGATGACACATTCGCCTTATACACCTGAAGAAAGAGCGGCTGCTGGGATCAGTGATGGCCTAATTCGATTATCTGTTGGTCTAGAAGATGTTAACGATATTATTAACGATCTTAAAACTGCATTTACATTCATTGGATAGGTTGTAATTTTAAGTTTACGCCAATACCTTCTTTAATTCCTTTAAATATGGGGTGTGTAAACTTTTAGATCTTTTTCTGTAATTTAATGTTTACGTTAAGGCTGTTTCTGCAAACCTCGGAAACAGCCTTAACTATTAAAATTTCGCTTACTTTTACATAGTATCGACTTAACAAGTTAATGAGATTCTGATCAATGCTGATCAAGATTTAACGAAGAAGGTTATTATGGCTAAAGCAAGTAATTATACCTCCAAGCAACCTGATGAAAATGGGGTTATCCATTGGAGCGAAGAAGAAAATAAAATATGGTCAGAGCTAGTTGCTCGCCAACTCGCTTGCATTGAAGGTAAAGCCTGTGATGAATATTTAGCAGGTCTTAAGAAAATTAATTTACCAACAGATCGTATTCCACAACTTAGTGAACTCAACGAAGTGTTACTCGAAACAACGGGCTGGCAAGTTGCGCCTGTTCCGGCACTGATCGATTTTGATGAGTTCTTTCGATTATTAGCAAACAAGCAGTTCCCAGTAGCGACTTTTATTCGCAGCCGTGAAGAGTTTGACTACTTACAAGAGCCAGATATCTTCCACGAGATTTTTGGTCACTGTGCTATGCTTACCAACCCAGCATTTGCTGAATTTACACACAGATATGGTCAGTTAGGTTATGCCGCTGAAAAGAAAGATCGTGTTTATTTAGCACGCCTTTACTGGTTTACTGTTGAGTTTGGTTTAATGCAAACCGAACAAGGTCTGCGAATTTATGGTGGTGGTATTTTATCAAGCCCAGGCGAAACACAATATGTGTACTCAGATAAGCCAGAAATCAATGCGATGAACGTGCTTGATGTATTACGTACACCTTATCGTATTGATATTATGCAGCCTGTGTACTACACCATTAACTCAATCAATGACTTATTTGATATTTCACAAATGGATATCATGTCGCTGGTGAGTAAAGCAAAAGAATTAGGGCTACATGAGCCAAAGTTTCCTCCTAAAGAAAAATTAGCAAGTTAAGGATTTATAATGTCTTCATTAAGCACACAAAAGTGTGAAGCGTGTCGTGCGGATGCGCCTAAAGTATCTGATGCTGAATTAGCAGAATTGATCAAAATGATCCCAGATTGGGTTCCTGAAGTGCGCGACGGCATTATGCAATTAGAGCGTGTTTACAAGTTTAAAAACTTCAAGCAAGCACTTGAGTTCACTAATAAAGTGGGCGATATGGCTGAAGAAGAAGGTCACCACCCAGGTCTGTTAACCGAGTGGGGCAAAGTAACCGTTACTTGGTGGAGCCACTCTATCAAAGGATTACACAAAAATGATTTTATCTGTGCTGCTAAAACAGACGATGTATTCGCTGCACTGTAAATTTTAAGTTCTGCCCAGAACGATAAAAGGCGTAACCTCAGGTTGCGCCTTTTTGCTTTTTTAGTTCTGATTTCAGCACCCTACTTGAAGGGACTTCATAAAAAGGCTAGCATGAACCTCATATAGGTAAATACTAGGGAAGGTGGTTTATCGTTTATTCCTCTAAGGTTATAGAAAGCACTCAAACCCTGAGCTTTTATTTTTTACGCCATATCATATTATCAGCTTATATTTGCCTTTATCTTTTACTTTTATTAAAGCCACTTGAGGTACAAGCTATGTTTGGTCGATTTAAATTGCATACTGTAGAAATGTCGCCGGAGGTATCAGGTCGAATAACTGATGGGGGTAAGCCATTATCAGGTGTGCAAGTAGCAAGAAGCCTAGCATATGATGGGTACAAAGATGGTAAAGAACAACTAGAGCATACATTTACAAATGAAAATGGTGAGTTTTCGTTTACAAAAATGGTAATCAAATCTCGTAAGCCAGGGAGTATCTTTGGACAGAACATGCCAGTATTACAAGCGATTTATGTTGAGCGCGACGATAAGTTATATCAACTATGGTATACGAGTAAGGTGTGGGAACCAGTTAAGCCGTTAACTGATTTGTTATTAAGATTAAATGCAGATCTACAAAATAAAGAAATACACCATGAAGTTGATACAAGAAGTTATGGTGGTATGCGCTCTCAAGTCGTTTTATCTATATGCTATTTCCAAGATAGCCTCATAACATCTTTTTATAATAATCAAGAGATATCTACTTATGCAGATATTGATTAATTTTTAATATTAATTTTAATTTTAATGTAAGGAAACATTATGCACGCAATTTCACCCAGGATGGCATCTAGCCTAGCACTAGCCTCATACTCTATTAAAAATGGCTTATCAAAAGGGGCTCGATTAGCAGTTAACCAAGATATCGATAAACACTTTAGCTTTGACCTATCAAACGGAGTACACAAGGGGACTTCTGGGGGATTTTTCTGGCGTAAAGAAACAGGCTTCGCACTTATTGGTCAAGGAAAGGCTAGTAGTATGATACATAAAAATGATTATGTAGTTGCTTTTAGAGGAACTGATGCCTTAGCTGACTGGGTTACTGATGCAACAGCCCATAGTACGAATAGTGATAATGGGAATGCTGTTCACTCTGGTTTTCAGCGTAGTTTTGCTTCTATAAGACCTAGTCTTTTTGATTTTTTTAACCAACCTGGTGTAAGAGACAAAAAAGATGGGGTTGTTCATTGTGTAGGACATAGCTTGGGTGGAGCCTTAGCGACATTAGCTGCTGACTGGATAAGTACAGAATTTGATAAAACAGTTTACGTATATACCTTTGGTGCTCCGCGAGTTGGCAAAAAAGATTTTGTAATAAATAATCACTCAAGAATTGAAAAGACTTACCGTTGTGTTCATGGAAATGACCCTGTTCCTAAGGTACCTGTTTGGCCTTTTTACCATGCTCCGTTAAATGGACGAGAATATATATTATCGCGAGCTCAAGGAATTAGTTTCGCAGCACATGGAATGCCGAATGGGCCTGGATATATAAATACAGCAGATCATAATCGTTGGGAGAATTTAGGTGTGCAATCATCAACCTCTATAAGCCAGCGTGTAATACTCAATTATAACCATCGCCTTCAGACTACATACTCAACACATTGGGCTGATAAAATAGCAGCTGCATTAATGACAATATTGGTTGATGGCGGAGCGTCAGGTATCGTCGCTAGTTTACAAGCTACATTAGTGCCTGTTGCCACTGTTTATGATGTTATGGCTCGTACTCTGGCTGATATAGCTAAGATAAAAACAGAGCAAACAGAACCCCTTAGAGGTTTGTTAGCATGTATGCTGGCTTTTGCAGGTAAAGGCGTAAGTATCCCAATAAAATTAACAGAGAGCTTTATTCGTTGGGTATTCAGTGTAACTATTGGGCGTTTGTATAAAGCTGCTAGGCAAGCAATGAAGCAAAACTAGCAACCATTACATAAATAAATATTTATGAAGTTGCTAAAGTAAAAACAGACGATGTATTCGCTGCACTGTAAATTTTAAGTTCTGCCCAGAACGATAAAAGGCGTAACCTCAGGTTGCGCCTTTTTGCTTTTTTAGAGCCCAAGAATTAACATTAGGCTCTTATCTTTGCGAGAACACTAGAAAAGTAAATAATGAAAAACAAAGCGCTTATTCTGCCATTCCTACTCATTTTACTGCCCTTAATTGATAGTTTGTTCATCCCGCAAACATTTGGCATGCAATGGCATAGCCCTAAGCTGATGTATCAAGTAGGCGTAGCGCTGATGATTGTAAAGCTCACTATGGTTGCCATCGGGCTTTGGTTATTACTCAAAGCAAAGCGCCTTTATATGGAAGCCAGTAAATCGACCCGTATGCTTAAATTTTCAGTATTTTTACTCGGCGGCTTACAAGTTGTGATAATGACTGCAATATGCTTTTGGTATTTAGTAGCGGGCACGCAAGCGAAACACTTTATGCTGCAAGATAACATTGCTGTATTTACCGCTGATTATGGCGTATTTGCCCCGGTACATCATGAGTTTTCATTTATATGCTTTGATGCCTATGGTTTTTACCATATGCAACCAATTGCCCAGCTACCTTGGCTCGGAACCTTTACGTTTACTAGCCAAGATTCACGTTTGATCATTCAACATAAAAACCAAAGCGGCGCGAATACTCAAGAAATTTCATTAAAAGGGTATGGCTGTTTGCAATAAAGCGGGAAGGTGTTTGGCGTTATGAGCTGTATTTTTTTCAAAGAAAACAGTATTGGGATTTATATTGTCGAAACTGCCAGCTCTGAAAGTATCCTCTAAAGCTGGCTGTCTATTTCTTACATAGCTTACTTGCTATTGCTTTACCTGAACTTCGACTTCTTGCCCGGTTTGTAGTTGCTCGGCGCCGCGCACTGCAACTTTATCGCCCGCATTTAAAGCGATGTTAGAAGTCGGGGTGACTTCAACAAGTTTATCTTTACCATTACCTACTTTAACGGGAACTTGCAGGGCTTTGTTGTCGTTGTCGATTTTGACGATATGGGTGCCTTTTTTGCGTAAGATAAGCGCATCGCGATTCACCAGTAGTACATCCCCTTTGCTTTTTAGTGGCACGGCTACATCAACCAGTTGGCCAATCGCCCATGTTTGCTCGGCGTCTCTTGGTAGTAGGGCGCGTACTTCTACAGTTTGTGAACGCGGATCGGTTGATGGGATCACCGCTGTTACGGTGGCTGTTGTCATATCAGGGGCTGATAAGTCGCCGGCTTGAATTGGTAACTCTATGCCTTTGTGTAAAAACTTTAAGTATTTAACAGGCACGTACAAACGCACCTCTAAGTTATTAATATCAAGAAGGGTGACCAGTTCATCTGCGCGATTTATTTCGCGACCAGCGCGTTTAAAACGCTCGCTGATCACGCCATCAAATGGAGCGCGGACGGTTGCACGGGAAAGCTGATCGTCTATTACTTTTAATTCAACTTTAGCCAATGCGATATCAGATAACGCAAGGTCATGCTTATTTTGCATATCATCGACTTGGCTTGCTGCAGCACTGCTGGCTTTGGCGAGTTTTTGTAAACGAGCGAGCTCTTGTTGATATAAGCGTAAGTTTATTTTGGCGCGATTGAGCATTTCTTGCTGACGTGCTTTTTCAAGTTCAAGCGGTAAGGTATCCATACGTACGAGGGTGTCGCCACTTTTAACCAGAGTACCTGGCTCAACAACATATAATAAACGGCCGCTAACGCCTGCTGTTAGGGTTACATCATCTTTGCCATACAAAGTGCCACTGACTTCAATTTCGCTTGTCAGTGGAGCTTGTGTGACAGTTTCTACAGTAACCGGCACGACTGCAAAGGCATTAAATGCGATAAGGCTTATTAGCGCACAAAAGCGAGCGGTTAATTTACGAAAAGGTGTGTTCATTGTTTTAATACTCATTGATTCGATACCAAGCTTAAAGGCGTTTTTTCTGGTTGCTGTTTGTTATTAACGTGCGGCAGTTGTCTGCCAAGTTGTAATAAACTTGGCATTAATATCAGGGTGAATAGGGCGCTAATGGCCATGCCGCCGACGATCACAGTGGCAAGACCACGGTAAATTTCTGATCCTACCCCCGGCATTAGCATCAGTGGCAGCATGCCAAATAAGCTGGTTAAAGTACTTAAGTAAACGGGTCGTGCGCGCAGCAGCACTGCTTGACGAACGGCGTCTTCTCGACTGAGTCCTGCGGCCATCGCAACGCGGGTTTGGTCTACCAATAAAATGGCATTATTTACCACCAGACCCAGCAAGATAATAAAGCCAATCATGGTCAGTAAGTCGAGCGATTGGAAGGTAAATAAGTTAAGTACGAATAGGGCCAGTACACCGCCTGCAATTGCCAATGGCATGACCAGTAAAACTAACGCACTGTCTTTGGCTGACTTAAACAATGCGGTCATTAGCAAGAATAAAATAAACAGAGCCAAGATAAAGTTGATTGTCATCTCTTGCATGGCTGAATTCATCTTTTGTGCATTACCTGCCAAAATCGCGCCGGAGCTGTCGGGCAAACTTGCACGTACTTTTGGCATAACTTGCTCAGAAAGAATGGTTTGTGCTTGCTGCAAACTCATATCTGCTGGTGGTGTGACAACAATACTCACTGTACGGCGGCCATTAACACGTCTAAGTTGGGTTGGTCCCACGGTGCGTTCAATATTGGCAAGCTCGCCTAAGGTTTGAATACCTGAACGCGGGGTCACAATAGGAAGTGCTTTAAGCTCCTCAGGTGTTTGCCATGGAATACCGCGCAAAATTACATTCATGCGTTCGTTGCCATCAAAGTATTCATTAACAAATAACCCGCCTGTATAGGCTTGCACTGCTTGAGATACATCACGACGAGTTAGCCCAGCTTGAGTTATACGACGGTCATTGGGTGTGAGTCTAAGCTCAGGTTCAGCCATATCGAGTCGTGGTTGTGGCCTGGCTGTGGCGTTCGGCATAGCTTCGGTGACAGCTTGTAGCGCCACATTAGCACCTGCAATGAGCTCATCCATATTAGGGCCTGTTAAATCTATATTGATATTACGACCATCACCGCCATTGGCCACTTGGATCATCGACCCTCTAAAGAAGAATACTTGGGTGTCGGGTAAATCAATGAAGATTTCTTCTCGGGCTACTTTCATTAATTCTTCAACGCGTTGTGGATCGGCAGAATAAATAAAGCCGCCAGCATTAGAACCAAACGCATAAAAGTTAAAGTCTTTAATACCCGGCTCTTTTTCGCCTGTGTAATAAGGCATTAAGCGCTTTTTGATACGCATCAGTAGCTCTTCTTCCATAAACTGCACATTGCCGCCAGGCGGGGTATTCAAGTTAAAGAAAAAGCCATCGGTTGGTGCACGCGGCATAAAATCAGTTTTCGGGAGCATGGTCATGGTCGCGACGAGTGAGCCACCTAATAACGAAACTATCCATACTATTTGTTTCACGCGGGTATTGGTAAGCGCCATGATGAAGTTAGTTAGCTTGTGCCAATATTCACGATAAGGATCTGCTTTGAGCTCTTTGTCTGGCCAAAAGTGGTTAGCCAACGGAATAAGTGTAATTGCGCAAATCATAGAGGCAATTACAGCAATGGATAAAGTGAGCGCTAAGTCAGAGAATAACTGCCCTTCAATACCTGCCATAAATAAAATAGGCAAGAAAATAGCAACGCTGGTGGTGGTTGAAGCAAATAAAGCGCCTGTTACTTGAGCTGCGCCTTTTAGCGCGGCTTTTTTACTATCAAAGCCTTCGCTTCTGAGCCTTGCGATGTTTTCTTGCACTATGATGGCGGCATCAAGTACTAAGCCAACGGCAAAGGCAAGGCCCGCCAGTGAAATAACATTTAAGCTGCGGTCAAAAATGTTTAACGTTAAAAATGCGACTAACAAAGAGACAGGAATTGTCGCTGCAATCACAAACGTGGCCTTTAAGCCCCTAAAGAACAACCACAAGATTAAACACGACAGCAAAACGCCTAGGCCTAAGTTACTTTTAACCAGCGACAAGGCATTACGAATATGCACAGAGGCATCAAAACTTAATTCAATCGATAAGCCATTTTCAGCCAGCGGCCCTTCGTTGAGCTCTTTAATAGCAAGGTTAATGTCGTCGAGCAGGGCAACGGTATTGGCTTCGTTAGCACGCGAAATACGAATGTAATATGCGGGTTTACCATTTCGACCACTCATCCCTAAACGGTCAGAGAAAGTACGCTCTACACTTGCGATATCGCCAAGGTAAATGGGTCTGTCGCCTGAATAGCCAACGCGCATTTGTGCCATGCTCGATAAATCATATTGCCCCGTAAAGCGTACCGTATATTGACGACGGCCAACATTAGCTAGGCCACCGGAAGTATCGCGTGAGCTGGCTAATACATTACTGATTTGGTCAAGGCTGACGCCCAGTGCGGCGGCTTTGTGAGGGTCAAAGGTAATACGTAATTCTTTTGGTCGTTCACTGGCTAAATCAACACGGGCAACTCCAGGTATACGTGCCAAACGGGGCTCAACAAATTCATCGATTTGTTTTTGGAACTGCGCCATGTCTAAATCAAGGCTGTCGCTATTAAAGTCTTTCGGAGTGACCAGTAAAGTTGCTGCGGCTTCACCATTATTACCGCCAGCAAATACCACAGGATCAAATGCATCTAATGGCAGGGGCGGCGCTTGGTTAAGGCTAGTTAACACATCAAGCATTGCCTGCTGCATGTTTTGCCCAACAGCAAAAGTCAACTTGATAGAGCCATTACCGCGGTTAATGTAAGTATTAACCTCTAGCGCACCCGGGGTGTTTTTTACTGCGTTCTCGAGCGGCTCAATGATCACCGATTCAATCTCTTCAGGCGCAGCTTGGCGCCAGCCAGAAAAAATAGTGATCTGCGGTTGCTCAATATCTGGTGTGAGCTGAATTGGCAGCTTAAAAATGCTCAACATGCCAAACAACATAATCAACACCAAGATGACAATAACACTCGCAGGGTTTTTCAGCGAACTACGTGTCAGGTTCATTGTGTGTGTTCCAAAATCAGTTTGTGTGCATTGTAGTGCGATGTAAAAAAAGTGCCAGTGAGGTAAATGAAATGTGTTTCAGAAGTAACGCTGAATAGCCGTAATTAAGCGATAAAGTGTGTATTTGAAATAAGATGTAACAATTTAACAAGGGGATCTTTAAGTTTTAAGCCTTATGTAATGGAGCCTGAAACTAGTGAGTAGTATCTTTTTGAAGCAGTTTGTCAACATTTTGATCAAACACACGTTTTACTTCTGCACTGTAGTGATTGTGGTCATTAATGGTGATAAAGGGATTAGTGAAACTAACATCGCAGAAAGTTGTATAACACTGGATTTTAACAGCAACTCGATCTGGGGTTGCAAGGCTATCTAGGGTTGTTTGTAATGCATCAAAAACATATTCTTTGTGAACGTGTGATGTTAAAGCAACTTCAAGTTTTTTGACCTCAACGCGATGTGAATTTGTATCTGTTACAAACAACTCGTATAGGTAGCTACGTGATACAAACAGCAAGATTGCCACAAGATAGAATAATCCTGTGTAATAAAATAACTCTGTGTGGGTAAAACTGCGAAAAGACTTAAACATTTTTACTATTATTTTGTTTGTTTTTTATACTAAAACATATTTTTGAGCGTATCTCAATAAACTAGTTAAAAATCACTGCATTACAGATAATAAAAAAGCGCGAAACTAGTTAGCATCGCGCTTCTTATCTCTAAAACTTAAAGCTGACGGCTTAAAGCTCAGTCTTGTTATTCATCAATCGAGCGAAGTAGGGCATTAATACCTACTTTTTCGCGAGTTTGTTGATCAACTTTTTTCACTATGATGGCAGCATATAGGCTGTGCGAACCATCTTTTGACGGCAAAGAACCTGGAACAACAACTGCACCGGCTGGTACTCGGCCGTAATGGATTTCGCCAGTTTCACGGTCATAGATACGTGTGCTTTGGCTGATGTAAACACCCATTGAGATAACCGCGCCTTCTTCAACTACAACGCCTTCAACAATCTCAGAACGCGCGCCAATAAAGCAGTTGTCTTCGATGATAGTTGGGTTTGCTTGAAGTGGCTCAAGTACGCCACCAATACCTACACCGCCCGATAAGTGAACATTTTTACCAATTTGAGCACATGAGCCAACCGTTGCCCATGTATCAACCATGGTGCCTTCATCAACGTAGGCACCAATATTGACATAAGACGGCATAAGCACCACGTTTTTACCTACAAAACTGCCTTTACGTGCAACAGCATTAGGCACAACACGCATACCGCCTTGTTGAAATTGTTCTGGTGTATAGTCGCTAAATTTAAGTGGTACTTTGTCGTAAAACTGATTAACACCATCGTTCATTGGTTGGTTGTCACGAATACGGAAAGACAGTAGCACTGCTTTTTTCAACCATTGGTGTACAACCCACTCACCGCTGATTTTTTCAGCAACACGAGCAGCGCCGCTATCAAGTAATTCAAGCGCATCGATAATAGCTTGTTTTACTTCACTTGATACCGTACTCGGGCTGATGCTATCGCGGTTGTCCCAGGCGTTTTCGATCATGGTTTTTAAATCTGACATAAGATCCTCTTATTCGGTTTCTGCGTTGAGTTTTTTACGCAATGCTTGATGAATTTTAGCTTGTTCTTCGTCTGTTAATGCTTGGTATTCGTTATTTGATACCACGAAGAAATCTTCTGCACGCTCACCAACAGTGGTGATCCGTGCGGCATGAATATGTAATAAGTGTGCTTGGAAAACTTCAGCTATTTTCGTCAACAGACCCGGAATATCCACCGCTTGAATTTCAATTAAACTGCGATCTTTACGAGCATGTGGTCTAAGCACAATTTTTGGTTTGATATTAAAGTCTTTGAAGCGCTGTGAGCGATTCTTCTTAAAGCGAATTTTCTTTTTCGGGTCGCTAATAGCAAGATCTAATGCACGTTTAATGCCTTGTGCTCGATTACTCGCAATAGGGTCACCATTGACCTCTAAAATAACAAAGCTAAATAGCACGTAGCCGTCTTTCGTAGTCAAAACTTGTGCATGTTGAATTTGCGCTTTTTTCGAACCAATTACACTGACTAAACGAGAGAATAAACCGCCTGAGTAAGGGCTGTAGGCAAAGACTTGCGTACCGCCATGCATTGCAGTGTTTGAAACTGCAACGCTTGGTTGGCTTAAATCATCACAGCTCAATAAGTGCTCTGTATGCCATGAAATTTGCTGTTCACTAAAGGCTGTAAAGTAGTTAGCTTTAAAGCGGCTCCAGATTAAGTCGATTTGATCTTCGTTACAGCCATGATTCAATAAGCGCTGTTTGGCTTGCTGCTTTTTATCACGTATCTGGTCACGTTGGTCCATCGGGTTTTCAAGCCCTAAACGAAGCGCGCGCTGGGTGTGTAAATAAAGCTCACGAAGTAGGGTGTTTTTCCAATCGTTCCACAAATTATCATTGGTTGCGCGAATATCAGCTAAAGTTAAGCAATATAAGTAATCAAGCTGGCGCTCATTTTTTACTTTACTCGCAAAGTCTTTGATCACATCTGGGTCATTTATGTCTTTACGTTGCGCTGTTACCGACATTAGTAAGTGATTAGCCACTAACCACGAAATTAGCTTGCCATCTGATGCTGGGAAGCGGTGTAGCTTAGCAAATGCGATTGCATCAACCGAGCCCAGTTCTGAGTGATCGCCACCACGACCTTTCGCAATATCATGGAAAATACCAGCTAAATAAAGTAACTCAGGCTTATCCATACGAGTGACAATTTCACTGCATAACGGAAATTCGCTGACTTTTGATTTATCAAAATACTTATAAATATTGTTGATCAGTTTATGGGTGTGCTCATCCACTGTGTAGGCATGAAATAAATCAAATTGCATTTGCCCGAAGATATTACGCCACTGCGGTAAGTAGGCGGCAATAATGCCGTGTTTATGCATTAGGGTAAATGCACGACCCATACCGTTAGGATGCTTTATTAGGCGTAAAAATGCCTCACGACAAGCGGCGTAATCTTGTAAATCACCTAGTAAACGACGGCGAACTTGACGCATTGTGCGTATGGTACTTGGGTAAATATGGGTGATCTCTGGGTTATCAGCAATGTGTTCGAACAACACAAATAGCTGATCACGGCGGAAAAATACCGATGGATTTTTAACACGAATTTGATGGCCAATGCGCTCAAAGTTACGGTCAAGTTCAATCACAGGTAACTCACCTGCACCCGGTAAAATGCTTTGCTCAAAGTATGAAAGCAGCATTTGGTTAAGCTCACGTACGCGGCTCATGATCCTAAATAAGCGTTTCATCATGCGCTCGACCGAGGCTTTACCATCACTACCAAAGCCGAGAATTTCTGCGGCATGAGGTTGATGATCGAACAACAAACGGTTTTCAGAGCGACCCGCAGCGATGTGCAGCGCAAAACGAATGTTCCAAAGGTTTTCTAAACATTCAGACAGCTCTTGGTATTCTTCGTGAGTAAGATAGCCGTGATTTATAAGTTCTTGTAATGTTTCGGCTCTAAAGTGCTTTTTAGCAACCCAAATAATG
The DNA here is from genome assembly GCF_030297135.1 of Pseudoalteromonas apostichopi. Taxonomy (NCBI): domain Bacteria; kingdom Pseudomonadati; phylum Pseudomonadota; class Gammaproteobacteria; order Alteromonadales; family Pseudoalteromonadaceae; genus Pseudoalteromonas; species Pseudoalteromonas apostichopi. Next base: position 563,909 of record NZ_AP028065.1, on the reverse strand, counting down.
GTCTGTAGGTCGCGCAGGCCACCTGGGTTTTCTTTGATATTGGGTTCAAGGTTATAAGCCGTACCATGGCATTTTTTATGGCGTAAACTTTGCTCTTGAACTTTTGCCAAAAAGAATTCGTCTGAGCGCCAAATAGGCGTATCAAGCAGGTGTTTTTTTAGTTTTTCGAATTCGATATGATTACCGAAGATTAATCGGCTTTCGAGTAAGCTGGTGGCAAATGTCACATCTTCGCGTTTTTGTTCTAATGCTTGTTCTATCGTACGAACACTATGACCAATCTCTAAATTAAGGTCCCATAGCATGGTAACGAACTGACCAATTTTTTCACACACAGCTTCACTTGGTTGCTCGCTAACTAGCAGCATAAAGTCGATATCGGAGTAGGGGTGCAGTTCGCCTCGACCATAACCTCCCACAGCAATGAGGGCTAGGTCACTTTCGTGAGCAAGGTTGTAATCGTGAAACAGTTTAATTAATAAGCGGTCGATAAACTCAGCACGGGCATTAATTAAGTTGCTAACGGGTTGTTTTGAGAATTCGTTCTGTAGCCATTTATAAAAATAACTAGAACAGTCGCGATAATCGCTAAGTTGCTCAGCTTGGCTGAGCAACTTTTTTACTTTATTGGGTAATGCCACAGGGGCTGGCTCCTAGTGTTCGATGATCCTGTCGATAGTATCATCTGATCGGAGCGTTAAAATTTCAACACCATTTTCAGTCACTAACAGTGTATGTTCCCACTGTGCAGACAATGAACGGTCTTTTGTTACTACAGTCCAGTTATCTTTTAGTAGCTTACATTGGCGTTTACCGGCATTAACCATAGGCTCGATTGTTAAACACATGCCTGCTTTTAATACTTCGCCAGTACCTGCTTTGCCATAGTGCATCACTTGCGGCTCTTCGTGGAATTCAGCGCCAATGCCGTGTCCACAGTATTCGCGAACGATTGAGTAGTTAAAGCCTTCAGCGTATTTTTGAATTGCAGCACCGATATCACCTAAGCGTACGCCTGGTTTTACCATTTTAATTGCAAGGTATAGGCTTTCTTGGGTAATTTCAGCAAGGCGTTTACCTTGAATATTAGGTGTACCAACGTGGAACATCTTAGATGTATCACCGTGATAGCCATCTTTGATCACAGTCACGTCGATATTTACACTATCGCCTTCTTTAAGCGGTTTGTCATTTGGAATACCGTGACAAATTACATGGTTCACTGAGGTGCAAATTGATTTTGGGAAACCGTGATAATTAAGCGGTGCTGGAATAGCATCTTGAACATTGACAATATAATCATGACAAATTGTATTTAGTTCATCTGTGGTTACACCTGGCACCACATGCGGTTCTATCATCTCTAGTACCTCGGCGGCTAAGCGCCCGGCAACACGCATTTTTTCGATTTCTTCAGGGGTCTTGATCACAGCACTCATTGAGGCTCCAAAGTTGTTTTTCAGGTCAGTTTTTAGTGCACAAATTTTGCACTAGACGTTGAGTTTTCAATTTTAATATGGTATAAAGCGCGCCGTCTTTTTACAAATAAATTCTTAACTGATTTTTTGTATTTAAGGCAAACACAATTTTATTTTAACACACACACGTATCGTCACATACACTTGGGTGCACTTAAGTTACAAATTAACTGCGGTGTTGGTGCTATGGGATATGTGGAGGCCTAACCCTAAATTATAGAGGATTATACAAATGGCAAACGTTTCAATGCGCGATATGCTTCAAGCTGGTGTTCACTTTGGTCACCAAGCACGTTACTGGAATCCTAAGATGAAGCCTTTCATCTTCGGCGCTCGTAACCGTGTTCATATCATCAACCTAGAGCAAACTGTACCAATGTTCAACGAAGCACTTAAGTTCTTATCGAACGCAGCTTCTAACAAAGGTAAAGTACTTTTCGTTGGTACTAAGCGCGCAGCAAGCGAAGCAGTTAAAGAAGCAGCGATCCAAAGCGAGCAGTTCTACGTGAACCACCGTTGGTTAGGTGGTATGTTGACTAACTGGAAAACAGTTCGTCAATCAATCAAGCGTCTTAAAGATCTTGAAGCGCAAAGCCAAGACGGCACTTTCGAGAAGTTAACTAAGAAAGAAGCGTTAATGCTTACTCGTGAAATGGAAAAGCTTGAAAAGAGCCTTGGTGGTATCAAAGACATGGGCGGTCTTCCTGACGCGCTTTTCGTTATCGATGCAGACCACGAGCACATCGCTATCCGTGAAGCTAACAACCTAGGTATTCCAGTTGTTGCTATCGTTGATACTAACTCTAACCCAGACGGTGTTGATTACATCGTTCCTGGTAACGACGATGCGATCCGTGCTATCCAACTTTACACAGGCGCTGTATCAGCTGCGATCACTGAAGGTCGTGAGAACAACATCGTTGCTCAAGCTGAGAAAGACGACTTCGTAGAAGCTGAGTAATTAGCTGTCATCAAGTCTTCATCTAATTAAGGTGAAGACTTGTTATTCTTGTTAAGCGGCCTATACCGCTTCCCTATAACAGAATTCAATTGAGGATATTCTAATGGCTGTAACTGCTGCCCTAGTTAAAGAATTACGCGAGCGTACTGGCGCTGGCATGATGGATTGTAAAAAAGCGTTAACTGAAACTAACGGTGACATCGAGTTAGCGATCGAAAACATGCGTAAGAGCGGTGCTGCAAAGGCTGCTAAAAAAGCAGGTAACATCGCTGCTGAAGGTACAATCTTAATCAAAGAAGGTAACGGTTTCGCTGCACTTCTTGAAGTTAACTGTCAAACTGACTTCGTTGCTAAAGACGCTAACTTCCTTGGTTTCGCTAACCAAGTTCTTGACGCTGCTGCAGAATCTAAAGCAGACATCGACGCACTTAAAGCACAGTTCGAAGAAACTCGTGTTGCTCTAGTTGCTAAAATCGGTGAAAACATCAATGTTCGTCGCGTTGAGTACATCGACGGTGACAAACTTTCTTCTTACCGCCACGGCGACCGTATCGGTGTTGTTGTAGTTGGTGAAGCTGACGAAGAAACACTTAAGCAAGTTGCTATGCACGTAGCTGCGTCTAAGCCTGAGTTCGTAAACCCAGAAGACGTACCAGCTGACGTTGTAGAAAAAGAAAAAGCAGTTCAAATCGATATCGCGATGAACGAAGGCAAGCCTGCTGAAATCGCTGAGAAAATGGTTATCGGTCGTATGAAGAAATTCACTGGTGAGATCTCTCTTACTGGTCAAGCTTTCATCATGGAACCTAAAAAATCAGTTGGCGAAATTCTTAAAGAGAAAGGCGCAACTGTTTCTAACTTCATCCGTTTAGAAGTTGGTGAAGGTATCGAGCGTAAAGAAGAAGACTTCGCTGCTGAAGTAGCTGCTCAAATCGCTGCTGCAAAAGGCGAGTAATTTTCTAACTTAGTGACGTAGGCCAATTAGATGAAATTAATCTGTTATTAGCTTTTGCGTCACTGGTGAAAATTCTTTAAAATAACCGCGTTTTATGTGTAACCATAGCGCGGTTATTTTTTATCTCATTACTAAGGCTGGCCCAAATATTATGACTATCAATCGTAAACCTATTTTTAGACGTGTTCTTCTTAAACTTAGCGGTGAAGCATTAATGGGAGACGAAGGCTTCGGCATCGACCCAAAAGTACTTGACCGTATGGCTCAAGAAATTAAAGAACTTGTAGAGCTCGACGTAGAAGTAGGTTTAGTTATCGGTGGCGGTAACTTCTTGCGTGGTGGTTCATTAGCAGAAGCGGGCATGAACCGCGTAGTAGGCGATCACATGGGTATGCTTGCTACTGTAATGAATGGTTTGGCAATGCGTGATGCACTTCATCGTGCATTTGTAAATTGTCGTTTAATGTCAGCTATTCCACTTAACGGTGTATGTGATGCTTACAACTGGGCAGAAGCTATTAGCCTATTAAAATCTGGCCGCGTTGTAATTTTCTCAGCGGGTACAGGTAATCCATTCTTCACGACTGACTCAGCAGCGTGTCTACGTGGTATTGAAATTGAAGCAGATACTGTAATCAAAGCGACTAAAGTTGATGGTGTTTACTCTGATGATCCAGTGAAAAACCCAGAAGCTACACTATATCGCCACTTAAGCTACAATGAAATCATTGATAAAGAGCTTAAGGTTATGGATTTAGCTGCATTTACGCTGGCGCGTGACCACAAAATGCCATTAAGCGTATTTAACATGAATAAATCAGGCGCGCTTAAGCGTGTTATTATGGGCGAAGATGAAGGAACGCTTATCTCTTCACAAGCCTCAGATGAAACTAGCAAATAGATTAGGATTGAACCGTGATTAACGATATCAAAAAAGATGCGTCAGAACGTATGCAAAAAAGTGTTGCGGCACTAGGCAGTCAATTATCTAAAATTCGCACAGGCCGTGCGCACCCAGCATTACTTGATGGTATTCAAGTGTCTTACTACGGTGCTGACACACCATTAAACCAAGTTGCTAACGTAACAATTGAAGACTCACGTACACTTGCAATTAGCGTGTTCGACAAGTCATTAGCGCAAGCAGTAGAAAAAGCGATCATGGCTTCAGATTTAGGTTTAAACCCGATGTCTGCAGGTACAGTTATCCGTGTTCCACTTCCTCCACTTACAGAAGAGCGTCGTAAAGACCTAATCAAAATCGTACGTGGCGAAGTTGAAAGCGGCCGTGTTGCTGTACGTAACATCCGTCGTGACGCAAATGGCGACATTAAGAGCTTATTGAAAGAAAAAGATATTTCTGAAGATGAAGCACGTCAAGCAGAAGACGAGATCCAAAAGCTTACAGATAAGTTCATCAAAGAGATGGATGCACAATTAGCTGCAAAAGAAGCTGAGCTAATGGAAATCTAATTGCTGCTGTTTATCTTTCAGACACTGATTCTGTAAGTAAACAGGCGCAACTAAATTTATTAGTTTTGAAACGCCGTCTAGGGTATACTAGACGGCGTTTTTTTATGGAATACTCGATATTTATGGTTCTTAACGCTGATAAAATTTCCCAGCAAAGTTTGCCTAAGCATGTCGCTATAATCATGGATGGCAACGGACGTTGGGCACAAGCGAAAAATCGCCCGCGTGTTTACGGACACAAAAAGGGCGTTGATGCAGTTCGTCAATCAGTGCAATTTTGTACTCGCTTAGGTATACAGTCGTTAACACTATTCGCATTTAGTAGCGAAAATTGGCGACGTCCAGAGGACGAAGTAAATACGCTTATGGAGCTGTTTTTATTCGTACTGGGCAAAGAAGTTAAAAAGCTTCATAAAAATAATGTAAAGCTAAACATAATTGGTGATTTATCACGCTTTTCAGAAGGTCTGCGCGAGAAAGTTGATGCAGCCCATGAATTAACTCGTAATAATACGGGTCTACAGTTAAACGTGGCAGCTAATTATGGCGGACGTTGGGATATCACTAACGCCGCAACAATGCTTGCGAAAAAAGTCGCAGCCGGTGAAATGGCCGCAGAAGATATTACTGAAGAGCTCATGGCCGAACAAATGAGTATGGCCGATCAAGGTGAACTTGATTTAATGATCCGCACCGGTGGAGATTTACGCATCAGTAACTTCCTTTTATGGCAAGCGGCTTATGCTGAGCTTTACTTTACTGATACGCTTTGGCCAGACTTCAATGAAGCTGCATTTGCTGACGCTATCGCATGTTACGTTGCCAGAGAGCGACGATTCGGTTGTACAGGCGAACAAATAAAACAATTACTCGCCGAGACCTAATTACTAGTTGAAGGTACACACATTGCTAAAACAACGAATTTTAACCTCGCTCGTGTTGGCACCACTTGCACTTATTTTGGTTTTTTATACCCCATTAACACTATTTAGTTATATCGCCGCCGGTATTGTTTTACTCGGTGCATGGGAATGGTCTGCATTTATGGGCCTGTGCGATAAAGTTAAACGTTTTGGATTTGTTGCAGCAACAGCGGCATTTTTGGCATTACTTAACTGGCATTGGCCAATAGAATCACTTTGGCAAAATGGTCAATTAGTGGGTGATGCAAATTATTTATTTACCCTGTCATTTGCTTGGTGGATTGTGGCAACTTACTTAGTTTGGCGCTATCCAGCAATGGCAAAAGCATGGAATGAAGGTATTGTGATGCGCGCCATAGCAGGGGTTTTAACTTTAGTACCGCTTTGGCTTGCACTAAATACACTGCGTAGCGCAGGTTACAACGAGTCAACACATTTTGGTTCAATGCTGATTTTAGTTGTGCTAGGAATTGTATGGAGCGCTGATATTGGTGCTTACTTTACCGGCAAAAATTTTGGTAAACGCAAGTTAATGCCAAAAGTAAGTCCTAATAAAACGATAGAAGGTTTATTAGGTGGGGTCGTGGCCTCAGTTATTTTTGTCTTAATATTTTGTCACTTCACTAATGTTGATATGAGTGTTTGGCCCATCTATGCGGTGATGACTGCATTTATCGCATTATTCTCAGCGGTAGGTGATTTACTCGAAAGCATGTTCAAACGAGAAGTTGGTTTAAAAGACAGTGGCTCATGTTTACCAGGTCATGGCGGTATTTTAGACCGTATCGATAGCCTTACCGCAGCTGCGCCTATTTTTGTACTTTGCTACGCATGGACACTGAGTTTATGAGCAAAATAGAGCAACTTGTCGTATTGGGCGCAACTGGTTCAATCGGTTTAAGCACCTTAGATGTTGTTTCTAGAAACCCAGAGCGTTTTACGGTTTTTGCATTAGCAGCCGGTAAAAATGCCGATCAAATGGCTGAGCTGTGTATCGCGCATCAACCTAAATTTGCTGTCATGGCTGACCAACAAGCCGCTTCAGCACTTTCGAACTTACTCGCTAACAGTTCATGTAACACACAAGTGCTAGCGGGTGTTGAGGCTATGAGTGAACTAGCTGCTCATGCAGATGTTGATACTGTGATGTCAGCTATAGTTGGTGCTGCAGGCCTGCTCCCGACTTTAAGTGCGGTTGAAGCTGGCAAAAAAGTGCTGTTAGCAAATAAAGAATCTCTAGTCATGTCGGGTCAGTTGTTTATCGATAAAGTTAAACAGCATGGCGCAACTTTGCTGCCTATCGACAGTGAACATAATGCTATTTTCCAATGTATGCCAGCATCACTACAAAATGCGTCGGGCTTACTGGCTGACAATGGCGTGAGTAAAATTTTATTAACTGGCTCTGGCGGTCCTTTCTTAAAGCGCGACATAGCTACGTTATCATCAGTAACTGTTGCACAAGCGGTGGCTCATCCTAACTGGTCAATGGGACAAAAGATTTCCGTTGATTCAGCAACCATGATGAACAAAGGCCTCGAGTTTATTGAAGCTAAGTGGTTGTTTAACTGCCATGCTAGTGATATTGAAGTGGTAATTCACCCACAAAGCATTATTCACTCTATGGTGCAATATCAAGATGGCTCTGTGCTTGCGCAAATGGGTAATCCTGATATGCGCACTCCTATAGCGCATGCTTTAGCATTTCCTGATCGCGTTGATGCAGGTGTAAAACCTCTCGATTTTTCACAAATGGCAGACTTTACTTTCACCAAGCCTGATTATGCGAGATACCCTAATTTAAAACTCGCAATTGATGCGTGTGAAATGGGGCAAGGTGCAACTACTACAGTAAATGCAGCTAATGAAATAGCTGTTGCTGCATTTTTAGATGGTCAAATAGGCTTTACGGATATTTACCGAATCAACGCAGAAACACTCAATGCTACACAAGGCATTAACGTGCAAACACTTGAAGAGATTTTAGCTTGTGACCAAGCGGCACGCCTAAAGGCTACTGAGTTTGTAAAAAGAGGCTTCGACTAGCATGTTTGATTTTTTCTGGAACCTTGGTTCATTTATCCTTGCGCTTGGTATTTTAGTAACTGTACATGAATATGGTCACTTCTGGGTCGCTCGTAAAGCAGGTGTTAAAGTACTACGTTTCTCGATTGGCTTTGGTAAGCCATTGATAAAATGGTATGACAAACACAAAACAGAATATGTGATTGCGGCGATTCCATTAGGTGGTTATGTCAAAATGCTTGATGAGCGAGTTGACGAAGTTCCGCCAGAGCAGCGTCATTTATCATTTAATGCCAAATCAGTTAAAGCACGTATTGCTATTGTTGCTGCAGGTCCGATGGCGAACTTTTTATTTGCTATTTTTGCTCTTGCAGTGATGTATATGGTGGGCGTACAGTCGTTAAAACCTGTCGTTGGCGAGGTCTCGCAAGGTAGCCGTGCAGCTGCTGCCAATATTGAACCAAACCAGCAAATTATCAAAATCGGTGAAGACGATATCAACACTTGGCAAGATGCAACATTCTCGCTAATGAGCCGTTTAGGTGAAAAAAGTGTTGTGGTAACGCTTCGTGACCAGAATTATCAAAAGCACGTACGTACACTCAACCTAGATGGCTGGAAATTAGATCAACAAGATGTTCCGCCATTAACCTCAATTGGTATTGTACCATTTCGCCCTAAAGCACTTTTACAAGTGGCCATGATCAGTAAAGGTTCGGCGGCTGAGGCTGCTGGCTTACAAGTTGATGACAAAATCATTGCCGTAAATGGTGAAAATATCAGCAGTTGGACCAAGTTAGTTTCACTAATTCAGCAATCACCTAACAAATCCTTACAATTTAGTGTACAAAGGCAAGATAGTATAAAAGAGCTAATAGTGACGCCACAAAGCAGAACTAATGATGCTGGTGTTGCACAGGGCTTTCTAGGTGTGTCTCCGGTGGTTGAGCCATGGCCAGAAAACTATATTGAAACTAGACATTATGGCCCTGTCGATAGTATTGTGCTGGGCATACACGAAACATGGCGTTTAATTACTCTTAGTTTTGATATGATTGGTAATTTAATTACCGGTCAGGTATCGGTTAAAAATTTAAGTGGTCCGGTGGGCATTGCAGTTGGTGCGGGAACTAGCGTAAGCTATGGCTTGGTTGCATTTTTAAGCTTTTTAGCATTAATCAGTGTAAACCTTGGCGTATTTAACTTATTACCGCTGCCAGTGCTAGATGGTGGGCACTTAATGTATTACATAATTGAACTTTTTCGCAAAAAACCGGTCTCTGAAAAGACGCAAGAATTTGGTTTTAAAGTGGGGGCCTTGCTGCTTCTGTTTTTAACATGTTTCGCATTGTTCAATGATGTATCGCGTTTATAACAAATAAGCGAAAAATTCCAATTTGAACACGATTGTAAAACACCGCAAAAGTTAAATTTATAAGGTGTTGAGCGGTAATACAGTTGTAAAGGATAAAGATAACAAAATGGCTATAAAAAAACATTTGGCAGTTTCAAGTTTATTAGGTGCTAGCTTTGCAGCCCTAGGCCAAAACTCCTTTATTGTAGATGATTTAAAAGTTGAAGGCTTACAACGTGTTGCACTCGGTGCTGCGTTAACACATATTCCTATCAACGTGGGCGATAATATTGATGAGTACACAATTTCAAGAACCATAAAGGCTCTCTATCGTTCAGGTCACTTTGACAATATTAAAGCGTTACGTGATGGCAACAGTGTTATCTTCCGAGTGACTGAGCGCCCAACGATCAGCATGATCGAATTTGATGGCAATAAAGACATCAAAGATGAGCAGCTAAATGAGTCGCTAGACCAGCAAGATATCCGTACTGGTGAGCCGCTTGATAAAACAGTCCTTGATAACATTGAAAAAGGCTTAGTTGAATTTTTCCATAGTATTGGTAAATACAATGCAAAAGTGGATGTAAGCATCATTAAGTTACCGCGTAACCGTGTAAAACTAATGTTTGAATTTGATGAAGGTGATGCAGCTTCAATTCGTCAGATTAACCTAGTTGGTAACGAATTATTCTCTGATGAAGAATTGCTTAAGTTAGCAGAGTCTCAGCAAGATCTGCCGTGGTGGCAATTCATGTCTAGCGACCGTTATCAAAAGCAAACCATTGAAGGCGATTTAGAAAAAATTCGCAGCTACTACCTTGACCGTGGTTACTTACGCTTTAATATCGATTCAACACAAGTATCAGTAAGCCCTGAGCGTGATTCTGTGTATGTTACAGCGAATATTACCGAAGGTGTTAAATACAAAGTTAAAGGCTTTGACTTTATTGGTGACTTGCTAGGTCGTGAAGAACTAATTAAAAGTGTTATTCCGCTGAAAACTGGCGAGCTTTATAATGGCTCTGTGGTTACTTCTTCTGAAGAGTTTATTAAAAGCTACTTAGCACGTTTTGGTTATGCTAATGCTGAAGTACGAACAATCCCAGAGATTGATGACGAAAATAAAGAAGTTCAGCTAACGTTATCAGTAAACCCAGGCAAGCGTGTTTATGTTCGTCGTATTATTGTGGGTGGTAACCAAAATACCTCTGATGAAGTTGTACGTCGTGAAATGACACAGCTTGAAGGTGCGTGGCTATCAAACCAAAGCCTTGAGCGCTCTAAGCTACAAATCCAGCGTTTACCTTATATGGAAAGCGTTGATTTCAATGTTGTTCCAGTCCCTGGTGTTGATGACCAAGTTGATGTTGACTTTACTGTTAAAGAACAATCTGCAGGTAGCTTCAATGCTGGTCTTGCTTATGGTTCTTATTTGGGTCTGCAATTTAACATTGGTGTGAGTGAGTCAAACTTTTTAGGTACTGGTAACCAAATTGGTTTTAACATTAATACTTCACGTGGTTCTGAGCGTGTCAGCGTTTCTTACACAGACCCTTACTTTACTCCAGACGGTGTATCGCAAGGTAGTAGTATATTCTACAGCAACTATGATGCGAGCAAGTTCAGCCTAATCGACTATAAGTCAAAGAGTTATGGTATTGGTACTAATATTGGCTTCCCAATTGATGCTGTAAACCGTATTAACTTTGGTGTCCGTTGGGTGCAAGAAGAGTTATCTGATATTGCTGAATATGAGCAAACACGTGTTATTCGTGAAACTTTCTTAGATCCTGAAAATCCAGATGCTGGCTTTGATTTTACCAAGTACGAGTTAAGCGCAGGTTGGTCACGTGTTACTGTTAACCGTGGTTTATTCCCAACAGCAGGTTCGCGCCAATCACTTAACTTAACAGCAACAACCCCGAACTCTGATTTACAGTACTTTAAGTTAAACTACGACTCGCGTTTCTACTGGCCAATCAGTAATGACCATCGTTGGGTATTTTCAACTCGTGCAGCACTTGGCTATGGTAATGGTTATGGAACAACGAATGGTTATGACCAAACACTACCGTTCCAAGAGTTCTTCAGAATCACTGAGATGGAATTACGTGGCTTCGATCGAAATACGATTTTGCCACGGGCTGTATCGCGTGTTCCGCAAAATATTCCTGGTACACCATTACCTGATGGCACTACGACTGGTAGCATTGGTGGTGCATCAGAATTTGATCAACTTTACACAGCAGGCCGAATTGGTGGTAACGCCAAAGCGGTAGCAGGGATGGAGCTAATTGTTCCAACACCTTTCTTAGATGAAGAAAACACCAGCTCTGTACGTACCAGCTTCTTCGTAGATGCAGCTAACGTATGGGATACAGAGTTTAATATTGACCGTTATCAAAACCTGTCAACAGATCAGCGTGCAAAATTGGATGATTATTCAGATCCAATGCGCTTTAGGGTTTCAACCGGTCTTTCTCTACAATGGATCTCTCCAATGGGTCCAATGCTGATCAGTTTTGCGTATCCATTGCAAAAAGAAGAAGATGACGATACGAAGACCATCAGCTTTAACATTAGTAATACATTCTAAAGGAGTTCTTTCGTGAATAAATCAATTAAATCAACAGCTTTTGCACTACTTGCTACCTTATCTATGGGTCTATCTACTAACGCATTTGCGCACAAAGTAGGTATTGTTGATATGCAAGAAATCTACAAGCAAATCCCACAAATGGCAAAAGTAGAGCAAACGCTAGAAGCTGAATTCTCTGAGCGTCGTCAAGAGCTTGAAAAGCTTCAAGGTGATATTCGTTTTGAAGCTGAAAAGTTCAAGCGTGAAGCGACAACAATGAGCGATAAGCAAAAAGATGAATTACGTACTAAGATTCAAGGTATGCAACAGCAGCTTGCAGAAAAAGGTCGTCCTTTAGAGCAAGAAATCAAAATGCGTCAAAACCAAGAACTAGCTAAAGTTCAAAAGCTAATCTTGGATGCAATCGAAGAAGTCGCAAAAGCTGGCAAATTCGATGAAGTTAAAGTTAAAGAAACAACGATTTATGTTAACCCTAAAACTGTCGATGACTTATCAAGTAAAGTTGTTGAAAAAGTAAGTAAGCAATAGAAATCATATATGCAAAACTACACGCTTTCGCAGATAGCGGATCTTCTGGGCGCTGACCTTCAAGGTGACGGCGCCACAGAGATTAAAAAAATATCTACACTTGCAAATGCCCAACATGGGCATATTGCATTTTTAGCGAACAAGAAATATCGCTCGCAATTAGATGATACTCAAGCAAGTGCAGTGATTTTGTCACCAGCAGACGCTGAGTACTTTTCAGGTAATAAACTTGTTGTTGCAAACCCTTATGTTTGTTACGCAAAGCTCGCTCAATTGATGGACACCACACCGCGCTCTGCAGTGTCGGGTATTCACCCAAGTGCAGTCATTCACGATTCAGCCTCTATTGGCCATAATGTCGCGATCGCAGCCAATGTGGTAATTGAAGCGGGTGCTGTTATTGCTGACAATGTGCAGATTGGCCCAGGCTGTTTTATCGGTGAGCAAGCAAAAATAGGTCAAGGCACAAAGCTTTGGGCAAATGTTAGCGTTTACCATGAAGTTGAAATTGGCAGTGACTGTTTATTCCAAGCGAATACGGTCGTGGGCAGTGATGGTTTTGGTTACGCTAACGAGCGTGGCGAATGGGTGAAAATACCGCAACTTGGTCGAGTTATAATCGGTGATAAGGTTGAGGTAGGTGCGTCTACCACGATTGACCGTGGCGCACTAGACGATACTATCATCCACAGCAATGTAATTATCGATAATCAATGTCAAATAGCGCATAATGTCGAGATCGGTTCAGGTACAGCGGTTGCTGGTTGCACGGTATTTGCTGGCAGCACAGTGATCGGTAGGAATTGTCAGATTGGCGGCATGGTTGCAATTAATGGTCACATTAGCGTATGTGATGGTGCTATAATCACTGGCATGAGTATGGTGACTAAGGCAATCACAGAACCTGGAATTTATTCTTCAGGCTTGCCACATTTAACCAATAAAGAATGGCGACGTAGTATTGCCCATATCCGTAACCTTGGCGATATGAAAGACCGCATTAAAGCACTTGAGTTACTGACAAAGTCACTCAATATTGAAGACAAATAAGGATGCTATTTTGGCAAATGAATTAAATAGTCTTGATATCCAAGATATCTTGAGTTTACTTCCGCATCGTTACCCGATGCTACTTGTTGACCGTGTACTTGATTACACGCCAGGCGAGTCGTTACATGCTATAAAAAACGTAACAGTGAACGAACCTATTTTTACGGGTCATTTTCCTAATCAACCTATCTTTCCAGGTGTGTTGATTTTAGAAGCAATGGCACAAGCAACTGGCTTACTTGGTTTTAAGACAGTAGAAAATCGCAGTGATAACGAACTATATTTATTCGCAGCGATCGACAATGCGCGATTCAAACAGCCGGTATTACCTGGTGATACCATGCATTTGCATGTAGAGTTTGTAAAAGAGCGCCGCAATATATGGAAATTTGCAGCAGAAGCAAAAGTTGACGGCAAAGTAGTGTGTACTGCCGAAATCATGTGTGCGAGAAGAGAGTTTTAATAGTGATCCATCCTACGGCAATAATCGAACCAGGTGCAAAACTTGGAAATAACGTATCAGTTGGCCCTTATAGCTATATCGGTAACGATGTAACTATTGGTGATAACTGTATCATCGAATCTCATGTGGTTGTAAAAGGCCCATCGACGATTGGTTCTGGTAACCATATTTTCCAATTTGCTTCGGTTGGTGAAGCTTGCCAAGATAAAAAGTACGCTAATGAGCCAACAACCTTGATTATTGGTGACAACAACGTGATCCGTGAGTGTGCAACTATTCACCGAGGTACAATTCAAGATCAAGGTGTGACAAAAATTGGTAGCAATAACCTATTCATGGCTTACACACACGTTGCACATGATGCAGTCGTGGGCGATAACGTTATTTTTGCTAACAATGCCTCTGTTGCTGGCCACGTTCATGTAGGTGATTGGGTGATCCTTGCAGGTAATTCTGGTGTGCATCAGTTCTGTAAAATCGGTTCTCATGCCTTTGTTGGTATGTACTCAGGTGTTAATAAAGATGTACCGCCATTTGTAACAACTATTGGTACGCCGGCGGGCCCTGTAGCAATCAATACTGAAGGCATGAAGCGCCGAGGTTTTGAAAGCGATGAAATCATGGCCACACGTCGTGCATATAAAACACTTTACCGTAAGAGCTTAGGTGTTGAAGAAGCAATCGCTGAGCTAAGCGAAGATGCTGCGAAGTACCCAGCTGTTCAGCTGATGATAGACTTTGTGAAAAGCTCTGAGCGCGGAATTATTCGCTAAATAAGCGATAGACTAAAAGCCACCGTAAGGTGGCTTTTTTGTTTTATAGTTCAGGTTTTGCTAATACCAATCCGCAAAAATACTTAATCATTTTGAGGGATCAAACCTGTCGCTACCTGCGTTAAAAATTTCTGATTTAGAACAACTAAATAACGAAATTTTTGCCTTGTTATCAACGAGGTTTTATTGCCTCAAAATAGACCATTTAATTAAGCGAATTGGTATAAGCGCTTGCTACCTTTATGGTAAGAAAAAGGATTATATAATATGAACAAACTCATCCTCTTTGCATTATTAAGCTTAATTATAACTGGTTGTAGTAGTGCGCCTTCGGTATCTAAAGGAGTGATTGAAAAAGGCAAAGCCAGTTATTACGCTGATAAATACCATGGCCGAACTACAGCAAGTGGAGAGGTGTTTAATCAACAGGCATTGAGCGCGGCTCATCAGACGCTTGGCTTTGGCAGCAGAGTAAAGGTCACCAATATTAGTAACAATAAAAGTGTGATTGTTACCATTAATGACCGCGGCCCATTTATCCGCGGTCGTATTATCGATTTATCAAAAAAGGCGTTCTCACAAATTGCCTCTGTAAAGCAAGGTGTGATTGACGTCACAGTTGAGCGACTCGATTAAAAACGGGTGATAAGCTCCACGTAATCAGCTTCATTCGCCACTAATTCAGCATGACTTGCAAGCGCTCTTACTTGTCCTTGTTCTAACCAAATAACCTTGTCAACACGACTTAGCATTTCTGGATCGTGAGTAATGGTCAGCATAGTTTTATCGGCCCATATTTTTTCAAGCGTAGTGAGCAATTTCTGCTTGGTATGGTTATCTAGGCTCTCTGTTGGTTCATCAAGAACAATTAAATTACCTTCCCTTAATAGGGCTTGGGCAATGGCGATTCGACGTGACTGACCATGTGAAAGTTTTCTTCCCGCGGTGCCTAAACGGGTATTAAGGCCGGTCTTTAAGTTGTTTAGCCAAGAGCCAAGTTCAGCTTGTTCACAGGCTTCAATAAGCATTTCATCAGTCGCCTCTGGCGCTGCATAGCGAAGATTCTCACGAAGCGTACCATCAAAAATATGATGTTGCTGAGCAACAATTGTCAGCTGCTTAAAGCGTGTTGCAGCCGTCATGCTTTCTAGTTCAAAGGTACCTTGATCTGTAATGAATTTTAATGAGCCTGATTGCTTTGGCCAAAGGCCTGTGAGTAAGTTAACAAGGGTAGTTTTGCCACTGCCACTGGCACCCACTAGCGCAAGCTTACTCCCCGGTGTAATCACAAAATTGATATTATTAAGAGCTTTGTTTTTCGCTCCTGCGTATTGGTAATTCACCGCAGCCAGTTCAAGACCAATTGCAGATTGGTGAGCTAAGCTGTTTTGCTGTTTACTTAGATGGCTGCTGTGCTTATCTTCAAGTGCAAACAGTCGCTTTGCAGCACTCAGGGTGAGTGGCAACTCGATAAATGCAGTGGGCAAGGTGAGCACTGTTTCAAAACTTGCTAATACAAATAACGCGAGCATCGCCAGTTCAACGTTTTTCATGGTTCCCATTGCAACCAGCGGAATTATCATAAATACACTGGCTAGCATGGTAAGTTGTATCACCAAAGTGCTTAAGCCATTGCTGTTTGCAACGGCTTTGTGACGGTTATAGAGCTGGCTGTTGTATTGCTTACTCAGTGAGTCACAATGGGTTAATTGCGCTTCTTGTGCTTGATAAACAGCAAGCTCTCTTGCACCTTTTAGAGTATCGGCAAGTTCAGACCTTAACTCTGCTGAAATTTGTGTTTCTTTATCTGCTTGTTTGTGAAGTTTACGGCTTAATATTGCTGGTAGCAGTACGCCAATAATCATCAGTGAAATAAAGCAGACTAATGCAACCTCAGCGCTATACATAGCCATAAATGCCATTACGATAGGGATGCTGATAATCGCGACGATAATGGGAAGCAGCACATTTAGGTAAAACTTATCTAGCGCATCAACATCGTTTTGCAGGCGGTTAAACAAATCGCTACTACGACTCATTGCTAAGTCAACGTTGTTTAGCTGGCTGAGGGTCCTGAACATTTTTACGCGAAATTCGCTCAGTAATAAAAAGGTGGCATTATGAGTTATCATCCGCTCACCGTAACGTGAAGCTGTGCGTACTATCGCTAAAAAGCGGATCACCCCAGCTGGAGTAAAGTAATTCATCTGCACTCCGGCAATACCAGCGGCTGCCATGGCTGCTAAAAACCAGCCCGAAATAGCGAGTAAGCCAACGTTAGCAAGTACCGTTAAGCTTGCTAAAAAAGCACCCAGTAACAGCATGCCAGCATGAGGCTTGCATAGCTTTAATAAGCGTATAAAGTTATGCATGGGCTTCACCTTGGCTCACGAGTTTAGCAAAGAGGCCTGCTTGTTCAATGAGTTGCTGATAATGACCAGATTCAACAATTTGACCTTGTTGCATTACGTAAATATTATCCGCCTGTTTTACCGTATTAAGCCTGTGAGCAATAACCAACACGAGATGGTTTTTTGCATAATCTTGAATTGCCTGATTGATTAGGCGCTCTGTTTGGCTGTCTAAGTGCGCTGTAGGCTCATCAAGCATTAGCACAGGGGCATTCTTTAAAAACGCACGGGCAAGGGCTATGCGCTGCTTTTGCCCCCCAGAGAGGCCTTCTCCGTGCTCACCTAATAAGGTATTAAATCCATCAGGTAAGGCGTTTATAAACTCTAGCGCACCTGCTCTCATTGCGGCCTCGTCGAGTTCTGTTTGACTTGCATCTGGTTTAGCTAATCTCAGATTGTCTGCAACAGTTCGATAAAATAACGTGGCTTGTTGTGGGATCCACGCAAGTTGGGCTTGCCAATCATGTAAAGCAATAGTGCTTAGTTGCTGTCCGTTAATGATAATGGCACTGCTGGCTTGATGATGAAAACCCAATAGGCAATCAAATAAGGTACTTTTACCAGAGCCACTTTCACCCACAAATGCAATTAGGCCTTTTTTAGGAAGGGTTAAGTTTATATCAGTCACCCCTTCATTTGTTTCGGGATAGTGGTAGCTAAGCGCACTCAGTTGTATGTCTTTTAGCGGTAACTCAAGTTTAGAGGAACCTAAATGTTCATCGGCGTCGCTCTGATTAATTATGTCGACCATATCAGCAGCGGCGCTAATACCCTCGAGCTTTGCATGGTAATGAGTGCCCATTTGTCGAAGTGGTAAGTAAAACTCAGGAGCCAGTAATAGCACTACAAATCCGGTGGCAAAATCGAGCGTACCAAAAAACAGTCTAAAGCCAATGATCACTGCAACAAGTGCAACACTAATAGTGGCTAAAAACTCAAGTGCGAAAGAAGATAAAAAGGCAACTTTCAATACTCCCATGGTTGCACCACGGTAATCATCAGAAATCTGACTGATACTATTTAGCTCACGCTTGGTTGCATTAAATAGTTTTAATTGAGTAAGCCCTTGTAGACGGTCGAAAAAGTAATTGCCGAGTACAGCAAGTTGCTGCCAACGTTCTTGGTTGAGCTGCTCAGCTTTATGGCCCACTAAAATCATAAAAAATGGGATAAGCGGGGCTGTTAAAAGAAAAATGAGCCCAGCTTTGTAATCGGTTGGAAAAATCACTACTAATATAGCCAAAGGGATCAGTGCGCTGTATGCCACGCTGGGAATGTAGTTTGCGTAGTATTGATGCAGCGCTTCAACACCATTATGTAATGTATTAAGCGTTGCGCCATGTCCTTTTTGTTCACTATAGGCCGGACCAAGTTTGGTTAACTTTTCAAGTAATGTATTGCGCATCACGTTTTTTATTTTTAATGCGGCAAGGTTACTTACTCGCTCACTAAGAGCAACAAGCACAGCGCGTAGTAAGATAAGTCCAGCAAGAGGCCATAACAAGGGGGTTACAGCTTGCAAGTCTGCTTGCTCAAACATGACTTGATGAACAGCGTTTGCAAGAAGATAACAAGAGGCAATCATTAATAGGGCATTGAGTGTACCCAGACTAATGCTTAATTTAAGAAGTCCTGAAGCGGACTGACTATACTGCTTTAAAAAAGCGCGCAGCGTTTGCTGCTGCGCGCGATTTGGTCGGGGTTTAGTTGTCATCGTTGTTTTTGAGTCTCGCGTACAGCTCTAGCTCATCATCAGCGATAGAATCTTTATGTTGGTGAAATTCGTACCACATTACGTTAATCACCCCAAGAGTACAGGCTAATAGAACACCTAATATCCAGGCAAAATACCACATATTTAAATCTCCTTAATAGCTACCGTGGGTGTTGTTTTCAATTTCATTGATGGTTACTTTGCGCCACATTTTCACATAACACCATGTCGTGTAAATAAGAATAAGTGGTACAAAAATAACGGCAGCGAAAAACATCACGTTTAATGTCATATGGCTCGAAACTGCATCCCACATAGTTAGACTAATATTTGGGTTATTGCTCGAAGGCATAACGAACGGGAACATTGACATACCCGCAGTCAATATCACACCTGCTAGCATTAAGCTTGAAGCGATAAGTGCCATCGCTGGTTTTTGTAATTTAGATAACACAATTGCCAGTGCAGCCATGATAAAAGCAAGAGCAGGGAACAGCATTGTTAATGGCATTTTTGTATAGTTATCAAGCCATGCACCAGGTGCCTGAGTTACTGTTTTAGCCAATGGATTTGCAAAGCCTTGTGTATCGCCCATGCTAACGATTTTATAACCGTCAATTTGAGATACCCACACACCTGCTAAGGCAAATAATACAATAAACGCCATAAGTGCATATTGGCCATATTGTGCTGAACGTTTTGCTACTTCTGCATCAGTTCGAAGTTGCAACCACATACCCGCATGACCAACTAGCATAAGTACACTAACGAGACCAACGACGATGGCAAACGGGTTCAATAACGCAAAGAATGAACCTTGGTAGCTAACACGTAGTAGATCATCGATATGATAAGGCACACCTTGTAATAGGTTACCAAAGGCAACCCCAAATACGAGTGCTGGAATAAAGCTACCTGCAAACAGGCCCCAATCCCAGTTATTACGCCAGCGTGGTGAATCTATTTTTGAGCGGTAATCAAAACCAAGCGGTCTGAAAAATAGCGCAAATAACACCAGCATCATTGCAAAGTAAAAGCCAGAGAATGCGGCTGCATACACCATAGGCCAAGCAGCAAAGAGGGCACCACCTGCGGTGATGAACCATACTTGGTTTCCATCCCAGTGAGCGCCAATGGTGTTAATTACTGTACGGCGTTCAACATCAGTTTTACCAACCAGGCGAAGCAAAATTGCCACGCCCATATCCATACCATCGGTCACTGCAAAGCCAATCAGTAATACACCAATTAACAGCCACCAAATTAGTTTTAGTGTTTCGTAATCAAAAATCATGACTGAGCTCCTTCGCTTACAAGTGAATCCGCTTTGGCAAGTTCATGGTGATATTTACCGGTATGAAGCGAGCTTGGACCTTGTTTAACAAAGCGCAGCATCAACCAGCCTTCAACTGCAGCTAGACCTGTATAGAATACTAAGAAACCAGTAATACTAATCAATAAGTCATTCACCGTCAGCGACGAGGTTGCCAAGAAGGTCGGTAGAATTTCTGAAATTGCCCAAGGTTGGCGACCGTATTCTGCAACAATCCAGCCAAACTCAATGGCAATCCAAGGAAGTGGAATACTCCATACTGCAGCCCAGAGTAACCAACGCTTTTGCTCAATAATACGGTGTGCATTGTAATAAAACGCCAGAACAAATACGCCAAGCATAATGACACCACAGCCAACCATGATTCTAAATGACCAGAACATAGGGCCAACTTGAGGGATTGAGTCTTTCACTGCTTTTTGAATATGTTCTTCTGTTGCATCTACCACGTTAGGTGTGTAGCGCTTAAGTAACAAACCATAGCCAAGATCAGCTTTTAAAGTATCGAATTTAGCAATGTTTTCAGGGGTGTCTTCACCACCACGAAGCTTCTCTAGGTATTCGTATGCAATCATGCCATTACGAATACGCTCTTCATGCTGTGCTTCGAGGTCTTTAATGCCTGTTACTTGCTCATCAATTGAGCGCGTTGCAATGATACCTAGCGCATATGGAATTTTAACAGCAGCGTGGGTTACTTGCTCTTCAGAGTCAGGAATACCTACCAGTGTGAATGCAGCAGGGGCTTCTTCGGTGTGCCACTCAGCTTCAATGGTAGCGAGTTTTACTTTTTGCACCTCGCCAACTTCGTAGCCAGATTCATCACCAAGTAAAATAACACAAAGAATAGACGCTAAACCAAAACCTGACGCGACCGAGAACGAGCGTTTTGCAAAAGCAAGGTCGCGACCTTTTAAGATGTACCAGCTACTAATACCAAGTACGAACATAGATGCTGCAACATAGCCTGCTGATACGGTATGAATAAACTTAACTTGTGCGACTGGGTTAAATACCAATTCAGCAAAGCTGGTCATTTCCATACGCATGGTTTGGTAATTAAATTCAGCACCTACCGGGTTCTGCATCCAACCATTTGCTACTAAAATCCATAGCGCAGATAAGTTAGTACCTAATGCCATCAAGAAGGTTGCAGCAAGATGCTGGCGTCGTGTCAGTCGTTCCCAGCCTAAAAAGAACATACCCACAAAAGTTGATTCTAAGAAGAAAGCCATTAAGCCTTCAATCGCTAGTGGAGCACCAAAAATATCGCCCACATAGTGAGAGTAATAAGACCAGTTGGTACCGAACTCAAACTCCATGGTAAGGCCTGTGGCCACACCAATCGCAAAGTTAATACCAAATAACTTACCCCAGAACTTAGTCATATCACGATAAATTTCTCGACCAGTCATCACGTAAACGGATTCCATGATCACCAAAATCCACGTCATACCTAAGGTAAGTGGGACAAATAGGAAGTGAAATAGGGCAGTGATTGCAAATTGCAATCGCGATAGATCCACAAATGTTTCATCTATCATTGTTAAGCTCCTTGTTAGCGGGTGCGGTAGACACGACAAATTATCGGTTATAAAGTTTCAGTAATTATTGAAACTTTGCAAATAGTAAACCTGTATTCATTTTAGTCAATAGGAAAATATGAAATAAAGATGAATTAATTATGTTCATCTTTTCTACAGATTAGAGATAAAACTCTAAAATTTCAAATATTTAATCGTTATAAAAAGCCTGTTAGCTATGGCTTATTTTATTCTTTTTCATATATTTTTTTTAGCAAGCGGCAATAAACTTGCACGATTCGCGCTTAAGAAGCTCAATCATTGAGCAAGTAAGCATGCTAATTTCGATTTCTAGTATTTATTAACTCTGTGACATTTATCCGACTGCTAAAACACGGTAAACTCATTTTTATTAGTGCCAAAAGTTGCGAATTATCAACGAATGAAAGAACATACAAAGCCGTTACGTATTGCCTTGGTGGCAGGTGAGTTATCTGGTGATATTTTAGGTGAAGGGCTAATAAAAGCACTTAAACGCCGTTTTCCGGATGCCATATTTGAAGGGATTGCGGGCCCGCGTATGCAAGCGGCTGGCTGTAAAACATTATTCGATATGGATGAATTATCGGTAATGGGTTTAGTTGAGGTACTTGGCCGGTTACCTCGCTTACTTAAAATACGCAAACAATTAGTGCAACATTTTATCGACAATCCACCGGATGTATTTATTGGTATTGATGCGCCTGACTTTAATTTACGTGTTGAAAAACCGCTAAAAGAAGCAGGCATTAAAACAGTACAATATGTTAGTCCATCAGTGTGGGCGTGGCGTGAAAAACGTATTCATAAAATCAGTGCAGCCACAAATTTAGTGTTGGCATTATTACCGTTTGAAAAAGCCTTTTACGATAAACACGGTGTACCATGTACTTTTGTTGGGCACACGCTTGCCGATGATATTGCACTTGAGCATGACCAAACCGAGGCTCGTAACAAACTTGGTTTAGCACAAACAGATAAAGTGCTAGCGTTATTACCGGGTAGCCGTGGTTCTGAAGTGGGGCTTTTAAGCGAAACCTACATCGAAACGGCATCTAAACTACAAGCACAAAATCCTGATCTTAAAATTGTGGTGCCATTAGTTAATGAGAAACGAAAAGCACAGTTTTGTGAAATTTTAGAAAAAACAGCTCCTGAGCTAAAACTGCAATTATTGGATGGTCAGTCAAACCTTGCAATGCAAGCAGCGGATGCCATTTTACTTGCCTCAGGAACCGCAACACTTGAAGGCATGTTGTATAAAAAGCCGATGGTCGTGGGCTACAAAATTAAGCCTATGAGTTATTGGATATTCAAAACATTATTCACTTTTAACATTAAATATTTCTCGTTGCCTAACTTATTAGCCAATGAAGAACTAGTACCAGAATACCTACAAGCAGAGTGTAATGTTGATAACTTATCAGCTGCGCTAACACCTATGTTGAATACGGATAACAGTGAACTAAAAGCGCGCTTTTTAGCCATCCATAAAGACATAAGATTAAATGCCAATGAACAAGCTGCAGCAGCAGTCGCGGAGTTACTAAATGCAAATTGAACGACCGAATGTTAATTATATTGCTGGTGTAGATGAAGTTGGCCGTGGTCCATTGGTCGGTGATGTTGTTACCGCTGCGGTGATACTCGACCCAAATAAGCCTATTGCAGGTTTAACCGATTCTAAAAAGTTATCAGACAAAAAACGTCAATTATTGGCTGCAGAAATAAAAGAAAAAGCGCTGTGTTATGCCATTGGTCGCTGTAGCCCAAGTGAAATTGACGAATTAAATATATTGCACGCCACTATGCTAGCAATGAGTCGCGCAGTTGAAGGCTTAAGTGTTAAACCTGAGTTTGTTTTTATTGATGGCAACCGTGTGCCAAGCCAACTGACAGTTCCAGCACAGGCGGTAGTAAAAGGCGATAGCTTGGTCGAAGAGATTTCAGCTGCTTCTATTTTAGCTAAAGTTGCCCGTGATGATGAAATGATTGAGCTTGATAAGCGTTATCCTGATTATGGCTTTGCAGGCCACAAAGGCTATCCGACTAAAGCGCACTTTGCGGCACTCGAACAATACGGTGCAATTGCAGAACATCGTAAAAGCTTTAAACCTGTTCAGCGCATTTTGGCGTTAAAAGGAGAGCAATTGTAATGCCAGCGCCGCAATTTGTTCACTTACGTGTTCACTCAGATTTCTCAATGGTGGATGGTCTAGCTAAAACTAAGCCGATTGTAGCTAAAGCAGAAGAGCTGCAAATGCCTGCATTGGCTATTACCGATCAGATGAACTTATGTGGTTTGGTGCGTTTTTATGGTGCTGCCCATGGTGCCGGTATTAAGCCAATTGTCGGCGCTGATTTTTGGTTAAGAAGCCCTGAATTTGAAGACGAACCTAGTCGTATTACCATCTTAGCGAAAGATAACGAAGGCTATAAAAACCTTACTTTATTGATCTCTAAAGCATATCAGCGCGGACATTTATTTCATCGCCCTGTGGTTGACCGTGAATGGCTGGTGGAGCACAAAAATGGCCTAATCTTATTATCTGGTGCGAAAGATGGTGACTTAGGTAAAGCCCTATTAAAAGGTAACCCTGGGCTCATTGAATCGGTAGTTAGCTTTTATAAGCAGCATTTTAGCGATCATTATTACATTGAGCTTATTCGTACTGAGCGTGCTTTAGAAGAAGACTATTTACACCTAGCTGTTGAGCTTGCCGCAAAAGAGCAGTTACCCGTGGTGGCAACTAACGAAGTAGTGTTTTTAAAACCAGAAAACTTTGAAGCCCACGAAATCCGAGTTGCAATCCATGACGGTTACACATTAGAAGATAAACGTAGACCAAAACGCTTTTCTGAGCAGCAATATCTTAAAACAGCGGAGCAAATGGCTGAGCTATTTAGCGATATTCCAGAAGCGTTAGAAAACACCGTTGAAATTGCCAAGCGCTGTAATGTGACCGTGCAGCTAGGGACTTACTTCTTACCAGATTATCCAACTGGATCGCTGAAAATTGACGACTTCTTGGTAAAGGTTTCTGAAGATGGTCTTGAAGAGCGTTTACAGTTTTTATTCCCCGATGAGCAAGAGCGTAAAGAAAAACGTGTTGAGTATGATGAGCGTCTAAAAATAGAGCTCGAGGTAATCAACCAAATGGGGTTCCCTGGTTACTTCTTGATCGTAATGGAGTTCATCCAGTGGAGTAAAGATAACAATATTCCGGTAGGACCAGGGCGTGGTTCTGGTGCTGGTTCGCTAGTTGCTTATGCACTAAAGATTACCGACCTTGATCCGTTAGAATTTGACTTACTATTCGAACGTTTCTTGAACCCTGAGCGTATCTCAATGCCCGACTTTGACGTCGACTTCTGTATGGACCGACGCGATGAGGTAATCGATCACGTAGCGGCGCTTTATGGTCGTGACGCGGTATCTCAGATCATCACTTTTGGTACCATGGCCGCAAAAGCGGTTATTCGGGACGTAGGCCGTGTATTAGGTCACCCTTACGGCTTTGTTGATCGTATTTCGAAATTAGTACCGGGCGATCCGGGTATGACCTTAGCTAAAGCCTTTGATGTTGAGCCACGTTTACAAGAAGCCTACGACGGTGATGAAGAGGTAAAAGAACTTATCGATATGTGTCGCATCCTTGAAGGGTGTACACGTAATGCCGGTAAACACGCTGGTGGTGTTGTAATATCTCCAACTACTATCACTGACTTTGCGGCCCTTTATTGTGATGATGAAGGTAAATTCCCAGTAACGCAATTTGATAAAAACGATGTTGAGACGGCTGGCTTAGTTAAGTTCGACTTCTTAGGTTTAAGAACGTTAACTATCTTGCAGTGGGCGCTTGATATGACTAATGAGCGCTTAGCCCGAGAGGGGAAAGAGCCGGTTGATATCAACGCTATTCCTCTTGATGATAAGCCAAGTATTGAGTTACTGCTACGCGCCGAAACCACCGCGGTATTCCAGCTAGAATCTCGTGGTATGAAAGATTTGATTCGCCGTCTGAAACCCGACTGTTTCGAAGATATGATCGCACTGGTAGCACTATTCCGCCCAGGTCCATTGCAATCAGGCATGGTAGATAACTTTATCGACCGTAAGCATGGTCGAGAAGAAATATCCTACCCAGATGTTCAATGGCAACATGAAAGTCTGCAGCCAATATTAGAGCCAACCTACGGTATCATTCTATACCAAGAACAAGTAATGCAGAT
Source organism: Pseudoalteromonas apostichopi (assembly GCF_030297135.1). Classification (NCBI taxonomy): domain Bacteria; kingdom Pseudomonadati; phylum Pseudomonadota; class Gammaproteobacteria; order Alteromonadales; family Pseudoalteromonadaceae; genus Pseudoalteromonas; species Pseudoalteromonas apostichopi. The sequence continues at coordinate 538,071 of NZ_AP028065.1, read as the reverse complement.
TGCGCAGGTTCTAGCAGGTTATACGCTTGGTGGCGCTGATATGTTGCGTCGTGCGATGGGTAAGAAAAAGCCAGAGGAGATGGCAAAGCAACGTTCAACCTTCGAAGAAGGAGCTGTTAATAACGGAGTTGACGGCGAACTTGCAATGAAAATCTTCGACTTGGTAGAGAAGTTCGCAGGTTATGGTTTTAACAAATCTCACTCAGCTGCTTATGCCTTAGTATCGTACCAAACACTGTGGATGAAAACCCACTACCCAGCAGAGTTTATGGCTGCGGTAATGTCGGCGGATATGGATAACACCGATAAAATTGTTACCTTGGTAGATGAATGTGAAAACATGAAACTGACCTTGCTTCCACCAGATGTAAATGCCGGTGAGTACAAGTTTACGGTTAATCTACAAGGTGAAATTGTCTACGGTATCGGTGCGATTAAAGGGGTCGGTGAGGCGCCTGTTGAAGCTATTTTAGAAGCTCGTAGCGAAGGTGGTCCGTTTAAAGACTTATTTGATTTTTGTGCCCGTGTTGACTTAAAGCGTTTAAATAAGCGTGTTGTTGAAAAGCTTATTTATGCCGGAGCACTCGATCAACTTGGCCCAGATAAGACACAGCCTGGTCGTGCTACCTTATTGGCTAGTTTAAAAGATGCAATGCGAGCAGCCGATCAGCATCATAAGGCTGAGTCACTAGGGCAGGCAGATTTATTTGGTTTACTTGCGACAGAGCCAGATGAAGTTGAACAAGCATTCATTAAAGCAACCGATTTAACCGACAATGAGTGGCTTGATGGTGAGAAAGAAACCTTAGGCCTGTATTTAACTGGCCACCCAATTAATCAGTATCGTAAAGAGTTAAAACACTATACAACGGGAAGACTAGTCGATTTACAGCCAACTAATCGCGATGTGCAGTCCACAGCTGCAGGCTTAGTGATTTCTGCCCGAACCCTGATAAACAAAAAGGGAAATCGTTGGGGTCTTGTAACTTTAGATGACAAGAGTGCCCGTATTGATGTACGCTTATTCCCAGAACAGTTTGAAATGTACCAAGATTTGCTGCAAGTAAACAATATCTTGGTAATATCAGGACAGGTCAGCTTTGATAACTTCTCCGGTGGCATTACAATGACCGCTAGAGACATATGCACCATCGCTGAGGCGCGAGAAAAACGTATAAAAGCGATTAAAATGACCTTAAATATGGTGCAGATCGAGGCGAACTTCTTCGATAATTTACAAAAAGTACTGGAACCTTATAAGTTTGGTACTTGTCCTATTAAAGTATTCTATCAACGTCCGGATGCGTTGGCTGAGATTACTTTAGGAACCGAATGGTGTGTTACGCCGAGCGATGACTTAATTCACAAGTTATCGCTTATGGCGGCGCAAGATGTAGAACTAGAATTTAATTAATTAGGTAGTTTAGAGCATGAGCCTCAATTATCTTGATTTTGAGCTTCCAATTGCAGAATTAGAAGCAAAAATTGAAGAATTACAAAATGTAAGCCGCGCTGGCGAATTAGACCTTGGATTAGAAGAGGAAGTCAGTCGATTAAAAGAGAAAAGTGCTGAAATGAAAGAGAAAATTTTCTCTGAATTAGGTGCTTGGCAGGTTTCTCAGTTAGCCCGTCATCCGTTGCGTCCTTATACTCGTGATTACATCGAGCGTATTTTCACGGAATTTGACGAACTAGCAGGCGACCGTACTTTTGCTAACGACCCAGCTATTTTAGGCGGTGTTGCACGTTTTGATGGTCAACCAGTGATGGTTATTGGCCAACAAAAAGGTCGTGATACTGCAGAAAAAATTAAACGCAACTTTGGTATGCCAAAGCCAGAAGGTTACCGTAAAGCACTACGCTTAATGGAAATGGCTGAGCGTTTCAAAATGCCAATCATGACATTCATCGACACGCCAGGTGCATACCCAGGTGTTGGTGCAGAAGAGCGTGGTCAAAGTGAAGCTATTGCTCGTAACCTTAAAGTAATGGCTGCATTAAAAGTACCAACCATCTGTACTGTGATCGGTGAAGGTGGTTCTGGTGGTGCATTAGCAATTGGTGTGGGTGACCGCGTTAACATGTTGCAATACAGCACTTACTCAGTTATTTCGCCAGAAGGTTGTGCATCAATCTTATGGAAAAGCGCAGACAAGGCACCATTAGCTGCAGAAGCAATGGGTGTAACTGCTGCACGTGTTAAAGAGCTTGATTTAATCAACAACGTAATTGATGAGCCGCTAGGTGGCGCACATCGCAATTATGATGCCATGGCTCGTAACCTTAAAAACCAACTTAAGCGTGATCTTGCTGAGTTACAAGGCCTTTCACTTGATGAAATGCTTGATCAGCGTTACAAGCGTTTAATGTCGTTTGGTTATTGCTAACACAGCAAATAAATGAAAAAAGCCGCTTTTGCGGCTTTTTTTGTTTTATAATGCCGATAACTCAGGCGCTTATATACTCATTGGTTATTAATGCAAACATCAGGTTTATATCACCATTTTTTAGCACAATTACAGCCTTTGCTGAACGCTCAGCAACGCTACTTTAGTGTCGCCTTATCAGGTGGTGTTGACTCTGTCGTGTTATTACATCTAATGAGCTTAGCTCGAAAACAGCATCCTGAACTTGAACTTGAAGCCGTGTATGTTAATCATGGTTTGAGTGAACATGCTTATGAGTGGCAAGTATTTTGTAAATCGCTATGCGAAGAGCTAGGTGTGACATTTAAAGCGTTGCAGGTTGAAATTATTGAACGCTCGCGTACTTCACTCGAAGCACAAGCTCGAGAGGCAAGATACCAAGCTCTCGATGAGCACTGTTTGGTTGGTAGTGTTATTCTGCTTGGTCAGCACTTAAATGACCAACTTGAAACTTTCTTATTACGGCTTAAACGCGGCTCAGGCTTACAGGGCTTGGCATCGATGCAACAAAAGCGATTATTAGCTTCTGGGCGAGTTTGCTTTAGGCCACTGATAGATATTACTCGTGAGCAAATAGAGCAGTTTGCCGATGAGTTTGCCATTACCCACATCACCGATGACTCAAATGTTGATGAACGCTTTGACCGTAATTTTTTACGTCATCAGGTAATGCCTACTTTAACTGAACGCTTTCAAGGCTTTGAAAAAAGTGCAGCGCGTAGTATTCGACTGTTACAGCAACAGCAATCGTTACTTGATGAGTATACCCAAAACGATCTTGCAAACTGTCAAAATAAGTATAAAGGCTTAAGTTGTGCGGCAATTGCTGATTTTAGTAAGCCCAGACAAGCTAACCTAGTGCGTGCGTGGCTTAATCAGTTTACGTATCAGTTACCTTCTGAAAATCAACTGCAGCAAATTATCGAGCAAGGCTTAACGGCAAAAGCCGATGCGCAGTTAAAAATCTGTTTGCAAAGCGGCGATGTTCGTCGTCATCAGCAATATTTGTACTTTGTGACGGAGCAAGCAATACCACAGGCAATGGATATTGCTTTGCAGAGCGTTGAACTTACAGATGGCCGCAAATTAATTGTCAAAGCGGGCAAAGGTGTTAGGAAACCTCAAAAAGATGAGCGAGTAAGGGTTGAATTTAATAAACCACAAGCGCGCATAAAGCCTTTGCATAAACCTGGCTCAAATACCTTAAAACATTGGTTTAAAGATGCCAAAGTTGCCCCTTGGCTTCGTGCGCAGACACCACTTATTTTTTATAATGATCAACTTGTGCAAGTTGTTGGCTACTTTGTTAGTGAGCAGCACAGTGTTGAAGATGGAATTATCTGGGAGACACCCTATGAGTGAACAACCACATGTAGGTTTATCGCTAGTTAATAAAGCACCACTAGGCTTTGTGTTATCTGTGTTAGTGGCTGTTATTGCTGGTTTTGCCTATACAGAACTGACTTTAAACACACTTTTTTATGCGCTAGCTGGCGGCATAGTTTGTTCAATATTGCTGCTAGGCTATTGGTCAGGTAAAGGCGGTATTTTCTTTATTTTAGGCGTGCTTACGCCATTGGCTTTAGTGATGGTATCGCCCCTTACCAACATGGCTGCCTTGCTTTACTTATTAACTGGCTTCTTTGCTGGTTTTTGGTTAGTACTACTTGGTTATAAATTTATAAACAAAAAAGCCTAGCGGGGGATGCTAGGCTTTTACTTGATTAGTAAGCTCGTGCGCAATTTCTGCCTGCTGCTTTTGCCTTATAAAGGCCTTTATCAGCACGTGCGAATACTTCATTTTCGCAGTCTTGGTTATTGGCGAGTGTATAACCAATACTAGAAGAAACACTATATTTTTTCATTAAGCTGGAATCTTCTACTAGTTTCATAATGCGTTCTGCAACCACTTTATTGGTTGTAAATTCGGGGTCATCAATTAATAACGCGAATTCGTCTCCGCCAAAGCGAAAAATTGAGTCTGTTCCACGCACGCTGCAACGCAAAACTTCAGCAAATTCTTGTAAAACATCGTCGCCAATTTTATGACCATAGGTATCGTTAACTTGTTTAAAGTTATCTAAATCAAGCAGCATTAAACTAAACGGACGATGTTGTCGGCGGCAACGCTCTAATTTTTGTGCCAAGCTGTCATTAAATTGACTACGGTTGTTTAAGCCAGTTAGTGCATCTTTAGTAGCCAAGCGTAATACGCGGGTGTACATAAGTGCGTTACGTAACGGATAAACAAGGACTGCATGAAGCATTTTTAGTTTAGCTTCAATTGCCTTGCCCATAGGAAATTGGCTAAAGTAAATTAATTGCCCTAATCGTTCACTTTCGATATCTAAATCAAAAGAGTAGGGTGTTTGACTGGTATCGCTTCCAGCACTTTGTGACACTCCGAGCGCAGATTGAAACTGTAACCCAGATAAATTGATTAATTGTTTTGCGTGCTCGGCAAAAATAGTCAAAATTTCTTCGATTGATAACGTGGTTTGTAACCTCGCGACCAAGTCTTGTGGATTATTCGTTTCATTTATTCGGTAATGCTCTGCCGAAAACGGCAGAAACTCGCCTCGCGCAGACACCCGCTGCGTCAAAATATGGACATTTTCCATGATAATTCTCCCCCCGGAGTGTTTAGATACTCATAGTTAGCGAGATTTGTGCCACATTTTTAAACTGGCTGAAAAACAGATGGTTGCTATATTTAAAGGAGGGTACAGCTTTATCATCAAGTAGAAAGGAGTTTATTGCTTGCAAAATGTGCTGATTCAAGTGTTTGGCTTGCTCGTCGCTGCCGTATTATTTGTTTGGTTCTTCAAACGAATTGGTTTACCACCTATTCTTGCTTATCTTGCTACAGGCTTGTTGGCGGGTAGTCATGGTATAGGCTGGATGGCGCAAAGCCATGAAATGCATTTTGTTGCTGAGCTAGGCATTGTGTTCTTATTGTTTAGTTTAGGGCTTGAGTTTTCATTGCCGCGTTTAATGGCTATGCGCAACATTGTATTTGGCCTTGGATCCTTGCAGGTGGTGGTAACCAGTATTGTGTTTATGCTGGTTTTACTATTGTTGGAGCACAGCCTTTTAAATAGTTTTACTATTGCCAGTTTGATGGCACTGTCTTCAACGGCGGTGGTGGTTAAGTTGCTTAAAGAATCAGGAGATTTAAATCAGCGCCGCGGTCAGCTGGCAATCGGGGTGTTGCTATTTCAAGATATTGCTGTTGTTCCTCTGCTCATTGTTTATCCTTTACTAGCTCAAAGTGGCTCTGAAGAAATTGTTGGCGCACTTGCTTTTGCTCTCACCAAAGGTGCCTTGGTGTGTATTTTGTTGTTTGGTATAGGTAAGTGGATTTTACCTAAAGTGTTTAGCGAAATAGCGCTAGTAAGAACCGATGAGCTATTTATGCTAACGACCTTACTGGTTGCCTTATTTGCCGCAGGTCTAACTTACTTATTTGGCTTATCAATGGCGTTAGGGGCTTTCTTAGCTGGTATGATGTTGGGTGAAAGTCATTATCGACACCAATTAGAAGCCGATATTAGGCCTTTTCGCGATATTTTAATGGGGCTATTTTTTGTTACTGTAGGTATGCAGTTAGATGTGCTTTATGTGCTAAATAGCTGGTACTGGATCATCACCGTATTAATTGGCTTGTTATTGTTTAAAATTGCAGTGCTCGCGATTTCTGCTCAAGTGATGGGTGAACGTAAGCAAGATGCTGTATCGGCAGGTATAATGCTTTGGCAAATGGGGGAGTTCGGTTTTGTATTAATAGCGCTTGCTTCGCAGCATTTATTAATAAGCTCAGAGCAAGCTTCATTTTTAATTGCAGTTGGCGTGCTTTCAATGGCGTTAACGCCTTACCTCATTGATAAAACCCCCCTTATTCTTAAAAAACTGGGTCTTTTGAGCCACACAGGTCAGTACTGGCAACAGCCTGCGACCAGCAGTCCTTTGTATCAAAATCATGTGGTGATCTGTGGCTTTTCTCGCGTAGGCCAAACTGTTGCACGCTTTTTAAAACCTGAAGCTATTGAGTATGTAGCGGTAGAAAGTAACCCTATCTTGCTGCAAGAAGCTAAAGCAGCTGGCGAGCCTGTTATATTTGGCCATGTAAATCAAAAAGATATTTTAAAATCAGCGGGTGTAGAGCGTGCAAGACTAGTGATCATTACTTTTACAGATTTTGAGCAAACTCAAATAGTTGTAGATGCCATTAAGCAAATTGCGCCTGATGTTAAAATACTTGTAAGGATGCGTGATGATACAGAACTTGAAACCCTTAAAGAGCTTGGTGTTACTGAAGTTGTGCCAGAGACGCTGGAAGCAAGCTTAATGTTGGTGTCACATGTGCTTTATATGTCTGGCGTGCCGATGACGCGAATTATTCGCCGTGTTAGTAAAGAAAGGCGTAATCGCTATAAGTTTCTACATGGTTTTTTCACTGGTGATAAACTTGATGGTGAAGAGGCGAGCTCAGACAGACTTGAGTATCTGCATGTTATTGCGTTGCCTGAGCATGCTTATGCGGTAAATCAGAAAATTAGCGAGCTAAAGCTTGAGCAGCGCCGCGTGTCGGTTAGAGCACTGCGCCGACAAGACCGCGAAATTGACGCTCCTTCACCACAAACTATTTTACTGGCCGGCGATATTTTAGTGCTCCAAGGTAAACCTCGGCGAGTAGAGCGGGTAGAGCGCTTTTTACTCGATGGTATGGAATAGCTACTCCAACTCTAAGAATTTGCGAATTTCTGGTAGTTTATTGAGACCATCTTGGTAGCCAATTTCAATTAGCTTTTGGGTATAGCGTTTCTCAAAGAGCAAGTAGCTGGTTAAACTTGATTGAGAACGCTTTTTCACACCTATCATGCGCAGTAGTAATTTGATTGCCATGGGCATATCATCATAAAACTGAGCAGCAATCGCATTGAAGTTTTGCGATGGATTGATGACGCATGTTTCGATTTGTTTTAGTTCCTGGTGCTTGTCGCGGGCAGGCAATAGGCTCAAAGTGCGATTGATACGTTGTAAGCGCTCTAAATCAGACTGTAGCGTGTCTGTGAACACACTGTCGAGTAAGTGACCAGCAATATTAGAAAGACCTGGGTAATGGGGTTGATAACCCGGTGGGTGCAACTCTTTTGGCTCATCAACACCAATAATAAAGATTTTCTCAGCACCTAAATGTATTGACGGGCTAAGCGGCGAGAGTTGGTGAATAGAGCCGTCACCAAAATAGTGGTTATAAACATTTACACTTGGGAACACCATAGGAATGGCACTTGATGCCATTAAGTGCTCAACATTAATGCGGGTTGCTTGGCCTTCACGCTTTGCTCTGCGCCAAGGATTTTGTGTCAGTGACTGAAAAAACGCTACAGAGTCGCCAGTGGTATAACTTGAAGCCGTAATTGAAACTGCATCTAAATAGTTTTTATGTAGGTTTCGTTCAATACGCGATAAATCGAGTATTTCGTGCAGTAGTTTTCTAAGTGGCTTATTGTTTAATAAGCTCGCTGGTGGGTGGTTTATATGTTCAGATTGAAAGCTTGTCAGCATGTTGCGAGTAATATGCAAAAACACACTTAAAAAGTCACTTTTATATACTTGAGAAGTAGAAAAGTTCTTCCAAACCCATTCAAGTTTTTTACATGCTAAGTGCGCACAAGATGCATAACAAGCTAATGCTGCGGAATTAATTGCGCCAGCTGATGTCCCATTAATAATAGTAAAGGGCAGCGGTGCTGTTCGAGGCATGCTTTGCGTTATCGCTTTAAGTACACCGACTTGATAAGCCGCTCGTGCGCCACCACCTGTTAGTAATAAAGCGATTTTAGAGTGTTGTGTTTTTTTTAACTTACTGCTCATGGTTGCATTTAAATAGTTGTGCGTCTTTACTTTATTTATCAACTGTAAGTCTTTAAGCTAGAAGAAGCAAAGATTAGCTCAAGGCTAAATGGTTTTTTCGTATTTTTATCTGTTTTATTTTTAAGGGAGTGTCTATGTCGGAGCATTCGTCAGAACCTGAAGTACAAAAAGGTTCATCAAATAATAACCTCATTTTTGCGGTTGTTATTCTTATCCTTATCGCTGGTGTAGCAGCGTTTATTTTATTAAAGCCTGAAGATAAACCAGTTCAAGTTGTTGAAGACATTGTTACTGAAGAAGTACCTGTTGTGGAATATCAAGAACCAGAAGCAGAGTCAGAACCAAAAGTTACAACCCCTGAACCAGAGCCTGTTGTAGTAGATACAGCTCCAGAGCGCACTCCTGAGCCAGTTCCTGAAGTTAAGCCATTACCAACCTTAAATGAAAGTGATGAAGTTGTTGTTGCTCGCATGGATGAATTACTAAGTGACCAAGTGATGAGTTTAATGGTGACTGATGATCTTATTCGTCGTGGTGTTGTGTATGTTGATAACATTGCAAAAGGTAAAGTAGCATTAAGTCATGCTCCTGTTGAGCGCCCTAAGGAGTCGTTCAAAGTCATAGAAGGTGATATTTTAACAATTGATCCAAACAGCTATGAGCGCTATACGCCTTATGTGAAACTCTTTACAAGCTTAAGTGCTGCGCAAGTGATTCGTATGTATGATGAATATAAACCTCTTATCAACGAAGCTTATGCAGAAATTGGCTACGAAGGTGATGCATTTACTGGGACTTTAGAAGAAGCTATTGATGTGCTTCTAGATACGCCAGAACCAAAAGGTGATATGCCACTAGTTCGTAACTCAGTCACTTATCAATATGCTTATTCTGAGTGGGAAAATTTACCTGATGCGCAAAAACAATTGCTGCGTATGGGTCCAGAGAACATGAAAAAAGTAAAAGCAGCTCTGCGCAACATTAAAGCTGAGCTTGAAAAGTAATTAACGAAAATCACTTATTTACTGTGCGATTGTATACTAAGCATGCAATCGCACTTTCTTTTTCGAATACCCCTTGAATAACAGGCTAAAAGTAGAGATAATCCCTCCCGCGCCAAACAAGGCCCTCAATGGTAGTCTTATTGGTCCTCTCGCAACACTAGCAGGTGAACCTGGTCAGGCCCGGAAGGGAGCAGCCACAGCGTGTGACGTGTGTGCCGAGATGCGGCTGGTAAGACTGCCACCCAAAATCCTATTTGGGTGACTTTCTTTATTTTCATTATCTTTTTCAAGTTTTAATACTCTGTTGTAATCCAATATTTATCTGATTTTATTTTAATTGCTCTAGATGATTGGCTTTTTCAGTCCAAGACGCGGTGCCGTGTTTATGTGCAATAGTATTTGGATGGTATTGTTGCTTATGCCTTAATGCGGTTCGTTAGGCTTGCAGTGCAATTTGACAGACTTAATTTTTGTATGGTTTTTGATAAGTGAGGAGTCTAGAGTTCTTAAAATAGGTCAAACTGCTGCTTGTATTTATGCATGTTCAATGGTGGCACAATGGGTGTTAGGCAGGTGTATAGTGAGCGCCTTAATGCTCCCTAAAACTTAAGTGAATTGGGAATGCTTTATTGTCCCAATAGTAAGTATAGAAAGGTAACCTTCTTTCAAGAACTCTTTCAGAATTAATGTAAGATTCAAATGATAAGAATGAAAAGTATAGCCCTTGTCTATACTTTTCTAATCTTGAAATGAAACAGAAAACGATGAATAAAATTAAGAATGTTAGGCTCAAAATGAAGAGCTTAAAGTCGACGTAAAACAGCACCAATGTTAACAACGAAAGTGCTAAAGAATGATTGATAATTCTTAATTTGTTTTTTTTGAGTATTATCATTTTAGTTACTTGTTACATAGTTTATGTAATCAATTTCTTCTCTATTTAATGCTTTTTCTTCAGTGTCGTTATGATGCATTGCATCATTAAGAAAAGTAGAGCTGAGCTTAATAAAGTTTATTTTGTCTTCAAGTGATGTGTTATCTAGGCCTGCGAGAAGTAGTTTGCTGGAGAGCTCTGAAATAGATGCTCGGTTATTTCTCGCGAAGTTGAGACGTGGTAAAGAGTCAATAACAAGTATTAAGTTAACAATAGACTCATCTATATTCTTGTCCAATACGTTCATTTTATTCTCTCCTTATATTTATTAACTTGAAACCGACTCCTCTCACACTTTCAATAATGTAGCTGGTGTCATTCAAGATAATTCTTAACTGATAAATTGAAACATTTACATTGCCAATAACAGCTTTCTGTTCTGGCCAACCAATCCTTAGTAATTCGTACCTATTAACTGTTTTTCCAATATTCCGATAAAGAACCTCAAAAACCCTAAATGTGGCAGGGCTGACTCTGTATTTTTTTCCATAAATAGTCAGGCTTCCGTAATCAAAAATAAGAGGTTTGTTTTTGATTGGAGCTTGGCTGGTTCCTGAGTGTTCTGATTTCATCTCATCCTCCGTATCCAAATATGGTACTTGGTTTAATTGTCATATCAATAATTATTAAAAGTATTAAAACCATTAAAAATATTAAATTACTAAACGATTAAATTACTAAACCGCTAAATTCTTAAGGTTATGAAATTACTATGTTTATTTAAAATATTGAGATTTTCAAACTTTAAAGATGAGTAGTATGAAATGAAAATTTATTAATAAAAAAGTATCAATTTTGCGCAGTGGTTACTCGCTCTAGAAATGAAAAAAATAGTAGATAACTGGCCTAATCTAGCGTTAGACAGTCGTATTAGCGCCATTGCTTTTACTAAACTATTTCTATACTTAAAAATAAAAAAAGGTGCAGCAGTAGCACCTTTTTTATAAGAATTGATAAAGGAATTCATGCTCTCTTAAGTGCACTCAAAATTGTTATTTCGCGAATACTTTAAACCCCCAAGCAGGCAGGGTTAGTGTTGAGCTTTCAGTAAACTCAACTATTTCTTTAGAAAGTACTTCTTTATATTTTCCTGTAAACAACGGCTCTTTAAAGCTGACAGTTTTAGGCTCTTTTGAAAGATTGAATACGGCAAATACTTTATCGTTTCCTTTTGCACGAACAAAGCTAAGCACCTGCTTAGGTGCGGTGTTTGGTACATGTACCATGCGGCCGCCAAATTGACCATTCCACAGGGCTTCATTGTTATGTTTGAGTGCAAATAGCGATTGGTATAAATCACCGATAGGGTGCTTTTGCCACTTTATTGGGTCGCGTTCGAAAAAGGCGAGTCGTTTATCGTTGCCAGCTTCTTGACCGTTATAAATCATCGGGAAACCTTCGCCAATCACAGAAAGTGTAATTACAGCTTCAAGTGCATCGCCGTAGTTTTCGAACATGGTGCCTTCCCATGCATTGGTGTCGTGATTTGCAACACCTACAAGGCGGTACGCCTCGGCCGGGAATGCACTTTCATTCCATGAATAATAAAGGAAGAGAGCGCTGACATCGGCATGAGCATTTACGATATTATGCATATGCTTAGACCATGACCAAGCGTAAGTCATATCGAATGCTTTAGCATGTAAATCACGAGATTCCCACTCAGCCAGCATTAAAACAGGCTTTATTTCATCAAGCTCACGGCGAACGTTATTCCAAAAGTCGACGGGTACAAAGCCTGCCACATCACAGCGATAGCCATCAATACCTACTTCTTTTACCCAGTATTTCATTGATTCAGTCATATACTTACGCAGCGCTGGCTTTGAATAATCAAAATCGATAATGTCAGACCAATCCCACCAAGGCGTTGGCCTAAAGTTTCCTTGATAATCACGCTCGTACCAATCAGGGTGCTCATAGCGAAGCCAATTATCCCAGGCACTGTGATTCGCTACCCAATCTAAAATAACATACATACCCATTTCATGAGCTTTATCAACAAAGGCTTTTAGATCATTTAATGTGCCAAATTCAGGGTTTACTTTACGGTAATCTTTTACAGAATAAGGGCTACCTAAACTGCCCTTGCGATTTTCTTCGCCAATAGGGTTAATGGGCATGAGCCAAATAATATCTACACCTAATGCTTTTAAGCGAGGCAGCTGTTGCTGTGCTGCAATAAAGGTTCCTTCTGGAGTAAATTGGCGAGTATTTAATTGATAAAGTACCGCATTTTTTGACCATTCAGGATGAGTTATTTTTACATAGGCTTCTGGTTCATAGGCACTTTTTGTACTTGTGGTTTGTGAACATGCAGCGAGTAAGCTCAGTGTAAATATAAGCAAGCTTTTGGTAAGAAGTGAATTCATGTCAGACCTTGTTGTCAATTTAAATTGTGTGTACTAACAAACAGTCTGATAAATATATACCCAAGGTTTGTGTGTAACAAATTTGTACATACGTATTCACAGTATATTTACGTAATCGATTAAGTTCATCTTTCAAAGGTGTATTTAAAGGGCTAGGAAGGTAAAAACTTAAATGATTAAACCGGGTCGGGTATATGTTAAAACGACAGCAATGCATAGCCAAGCTGTCGTTTAAATATGCTGAGCTAGGCTGAAATCATAAAAGCAGATTTACTGGCATCCCAGCTGATCAGTTTTTTAATTTCTAGCTCTTTTAAAATGGTTAGTAATTCAGAGTCACTTAGACAACAGCCTTGTTTTAATGTATCGAGTGATATCTCTTTATTACGGCTATGAAGCTTAGAGGCCAACATAATACGGTAGATTAATTTTGACTTACGGTTCATAACGCATCTCCTCCACATTTTTGTTTATAGCAATTAGTTTGCTACTTGGTTTTATAATTTGGTGTAATGTGTACTGATGATTTTTTCGACTATGAGGGATCTTTTTAGCTAAGTCAATTAATAACGAATGATATTTGTACAGCGCTATAAGAGAGGGAGTTAGTAGTAATCTACAAATATAACTCATTGAAAATAAGTAATAAGTTACGCTTTTAAAAATTGGTATATTTATAAGAAATTAAAAATCAGAGGGTTATCGCTGTACTATAAAAAGCTTAGTCAATGAGCTCATCGCGGCTAACTGCAATTGCATCATGCAGCGCTTTAAATAGTAAATGCTTTTCAATGGGTTTGCCTACGTGGCTATTAAAACCACAGTTCATGTATTCGATTATATTTTCTTTCATCACGTTGGCAGTCAAGGCAACAATGGGAATCTCTTTATCAATACTACGAATATGGGAGCAAGCTTCGATCCCTCCCATATTTGGCATTTGTATATCCATCAAAACTAAAATGGGGTTGAGTTGTTTAAATAGCTCGACAGCTTCAGCACCATCTTTTGCAAAGTGAAGTTCTGCGTTGGTTTCTGCAAGCATCGATTTGATGATCATAGTATTGAGTGGGTTATCTTCAGCAATTAATAAGGTTTTAGCCGATAAGTCAGGCGTAGTTACATCAGTAAAGCTATCATTCAAGTGCTGCTTTTCAGATACTTTTAGCGGTAAATAAACGGTGAAATGGGTGCCTTTACCGAGTGCGCTGTCTACATCAATACTGCCATGCATCCGTTTAACGAGATTCGCGGTGATCGACATACCCAACCCTGTACCGCCAAAACGCCGTGTTATGCTGTTATCTGCTTGCTGAAAACGGTTAAATAGATGCATTAACCCCTCTTTATTCATACCAATGCCGGTATCAATCACTTCTATCTCAACACCTTGCTTTTGGCTTTGCGAAGATTTATTAACCTTTATTTGCACGCCACCTTGCTCGGTAAATTTAACGGCGTTAGAAACCAGGTTTAAAATAATTTGTCGAACCCGAACTGGGTCTCCTATCCATAAATCTTCAACGTCATCGTCTATATCTATCTTTAATTCAATTGCTTTTTCGTTACAAAGCGGCAGAAAATCAGAATTGATCGACTCAACGACCTTCGACATCGAAAAATCCACCTGCTCAATCGAAAGCTCGTTCGCCTCCATTTTCGAAAAGTCTAAAATATCGTTGATAATGGTAAGGAGTGACCGACAAGAAAACAGCGCCTTAGCAACAACTTCAATATTTTTCGGTTTTTGAATGTTCGGTTGCAAAATTTGTAATAGCCCCATTATGCCATTAAGTGGAGTGCGTATTTCATGACTCATATTAGCTAAAAATTCTGATTTTATTCTTGTGCCTTCTAAGGCACGTTCAGTAAGCTCAATCTGTTGTTTATAAGAGTTTGAAAGCTTTCTAAAGTAAATAAGCAATATGCTGGTGAGCAATATAATTGTTAAAACATGAACGGTATAAGCAATTTGGAAGTTTTCATCAATTGCGATACTTTTTTCTTTAAGTGTTAAGTTTATATGTTGCTCGAACGCGGCAAGTGCCTTCAATGCCTCTGTATCATCTACTTTAACTTTGGAATCTATTTGCTCGCTAGTTGCGCCATCAGCAATCATTTTTAAAACAATGTCGAGATTATTTTTATACTCATTAACCGTTTTTTTAACGTCAATAAGTGCTGTTTGATCGTATTCTTTTATTGCGCCAAGTTTGGCAAAGATCTCTTTTATTTCGCGGAGTTCATTTTCAATGGGCGGTAGGTATAGATCTGTATTTTTTCTTAGTACTAGGTTTTTAAAATGGTGAATAAAGCCACCATAACCGAGTTTTTGAATTAGCTTGTCGTGAAGTACATAAATGTTAGCGGCGGTTTTTGAATAGTCATGCCATTGAGAGTCAACATTTCTGTAAAAGAATAAAGAGGTAACAGTAAGCGAAGCTACTAATGCAATCATGATAATGGCATTTACTTTTAACTTGTTTTTAGTTTGCTGCAACGCTTTTATCATCAGTTTACGGCACTTATCCTGTTGTTATTCTAAGCATAGCGCATTTTTATTTGTTCACATAAGAAAGGGTAAAAGCTGTGACGGCTTTTTTATGAAAATATTAAAAGTCCTATACAAAGGAAAAGTAATCTAACGTGTTCAAAAGCCATTTGTAAAATAATGATTTTCAATTAATTGATTTAACTGTACTTTTTTCGTACTTGTTGTATCTTAAGTTGGTACGCTATTTTAAGGTTTAATTGAGTGTAGGCTAACATTCATTTGTTAAGTGGAGTAAAGGATATGCACGCACACACAGTCAAAGAATCAGCAGCAACTATTCAATCGGGTGTCGCAAAAGCGGATGGTAAGCTTTTAGTTACTGAACAAGACATTGTTTTTGAACCGTTTAATAAAGAGTTAGGCTTAGGCCCATACAGATTTTCACGAGCGCAAATCAATAACGTTGATAAGTGTTCAGGTAAAGGTGCGGGTATTTTGCCAATCACAGCAGATGGAATTCGCATTACTCTAAATAACAAGGATGTATTTGAGTTCATTTTAGCAAACCCTGATGAGTGGCTAAGCGTACTTGCTCACTAAGCAAACCGCAAACCTTCAAAAAGACGGCATATTATAGCAACGTGTCATAATATGCCATGTTAGCTTTTTATGAATTAATTCCCTTTCTTCGCAACACATTGATCTCAAACAATACTAAGGCAAACTTCTTAGGTTATTTTACACATCTAAACTATTAAATTGCTCGTTGCTTATTAACGGAGGCTCTTGGGCAAATGATCAACTTAGATGAACAACACCTAGTTTCACTCGAACGCGGTTTTCATATTCCACCTAAACCTGAGCTATTGAGCCAAATTGCCGAAGAAATGCAAAAATCTGATGCAAGCTTAGATAAAGTAGCCAATTTAATATCACGTGACATTAGCCTTTCGGCCTTATTATTAAAAACAATCAACAGCCCCGTGTTTGGCTTACAACGCACCATAAGTGATATACGCCAAGCGGCGATGTTTTTAGGGTTAGATCAGCTTAATCGGCTGGTAACTTTGGCTCTCCTAAAGCAAAACTTTAAAGGCAATGCTTGTATTAGCTTAGAGCGCTTTTGGGATGAATCGGTTGAAGTTGCAAATGCCTGTGTGTTGCTGGGTAATCGTTATAAGTCTTTAATGCCAGTGGATGAGCTTTATTCATTAGGGCTTTTTCATAATGTAGGTATTGCTGCCATGGCATTAAAATTTAGAGATTATGTTGAGGTACTCAAGCAAGCAAACCTAGCCAAAGAGCTCGCAATTACAGACCTTGAACAAGCACGTTATCAGTGTGACCATGCGGTGATTGGCTACTTTATTTCTGTATCATGGCACCTACCTAAGCCACTATGTCACGTTATTTTAAATCATCACAACACGCACTTTTTAGAGCAAAGCAATGATGAGCAGCAGCGTATGGCGTATGCCATTTTAAAGTGCGCAGAGAGTGCTGTGGACTATGCGCGCCACCAACAGTATTCAAGCGAGTGGTTTAAAATTAAAGAGCAATGCTTATCTGAACTTGGCATTGTTGACCAAGATTTTGCAGATATGGTCGAAGATTACGTCGACAATGCGATGGCGAGCTAAAGCTGCTTAGATTTTATTTCCTCTCATCTTAACTTCGATGCGGTAGCGAGTGCAGACTTGCTAACTTTGGTTTTTTTACACTTCATTAAAGCATAGTATTACTATACTTTCATACCGTAGCAAGGCATCATAACTTTTTCTAGGGAGAGATTATGATGCTTAAATCTTTGTTACTATTGGTTTTATGTACCAGTTCTGTGATGGCTGCAACGAGTTTACCAGATAATCGCCACATCGTTGTTAAAGGTGAGGCTGTTGTGCGTACTGCTCCCGATATGGCTAATATCACGTTAGAGTTTGAATCTGTAAAAGCTGAAAGTTTGCAAGCGAAGCAGCAAGTCGATACGCAAGTGAACAAACTTCTTGCGGGATTAAGCAATTTTTCTATAGACGAAAAAAGTATCTCTGCGGGGCGGATATTTGTTGAGCCCAATATGCGTTATGACGAAAACGATAACCTAGCTAAAGATGGTTTTCGAGCCACGCGTAAGCTCAAAGTCAGCCTTAAACAACTCTCTCTTTTGGATGGTTTCTTAAACTTTGCGCTTAAAGTGGGTGTCAATCAAATCGAGCAAATTCAACTTTTATCAACGAAAGCCTCAAACTACGAGCAAGTCGCTCTGAATAAGGCAGTAGTGAATGCCAAACAACAGGGGAGCAGCCTTGCTAGCGCATTCGAAGCGAAACTTGGTCGAGTGTATAGTATTCAATCGCAAGAGGTAGGTAGTCACTTCGGCTATGGTAGCAACAACAATATTGAACAAATTATGGTAACGGGCTCACGTATTAATGCAGTCCCAGAAGGTAAGTATTTACAAGAATCGATTACCTTCAGAGCAAGTGTCAATGTTGTGTTTGATTTGTTGTTAGAATAATTCTTTCTTTTAAGAATGCTTTTTAGGTACTAGCTTAATTGTAAGCGCTTGTTTTTATTGTAAATTCAAATAATTGATTTTAATGGGGTATTTTTATTGCCTTTTTTAGGGTGTTTTTTTGGATGTCTTTTAGGAATTTTATATTTTAATTTGCAACTTTATCAAGAATAAAATATCTTGATTTTGTGCGGCGTTGCTACTATTGTAGCCGCAATGTAGCAATAAAGTTGTTACCAGTTGTTGTTCAAAAGAGCATTTATGTAGTTTGTAGTCACAAAATCTCTCACTTTTTAAAAACGATAGGGTTACATTTCCATGAATAAAAAATTCTCCACGCTAACTGTTTGTATTAAAAAAGCATTGCTCCCAACACTTGTGTTAGGAACATGTACGACTGCCTTTGCAGCTGCTCAAGAAGATGGAAAAAATAAAATTACAAAAGAGGATATAGAGCAGATCGAAGTACGCGGCTATGCGGCGTCAGTTGAGAAAAGTATCAACATGAAACGTTTTTCAAACAGCGTTGTTGATGCGGTTTCTGCCGAAGACATCGGTAAATTTCCTGATCAAACAGTTGCTGATGCACTACAGCGTATTCCAGGCGTGCAAGTAGAGAAAGACTTAGGCGGTGAAAGCGATCGAGTGAGTATTCGTGGTACTGCACCTCATTTAAATATAACGCTGTTAAATGGCCAAAACGTGGCTTCTGCAACGGCTTCGGCATCAATTACACGCCCGTCGCGTGGTTTTAATTACTCATTATTACCAGCAGAAATGGTCGATACTCTAGAGGTTTATAAGTCTGCTGAAGCTGACATTGATGAGGGTTCAATTGGCGGCACTGTTGTAGTAAAAACACGTAAACCGCTTGATAGTGAAGCTAACTATGCTGCGCTTTCAGTAAAAGCATTTCATTTTGAAAACGCAGACGAAACTAAGCCATACGTGTCTGGTTTATATTCATGGAAAAATGAAGCCCAAGATTTTGGGTTTAATGTAGGTTTTGTCCACAAAGAAACGGCAACGCAGCGTGATAGTAAAGAAGTACGTTTTGGATATCGCAGCACAGATGCCAACCAAGATGGGAATGCAGAATTTTATCCAGGGGCAGTGGGTTACAACCGCTACGCAAGTGATAGTGATTTAGATACCGCAACAGCGACATTCCAATACGCAGCTAATGATAATCTTGAATTTGTTTTCAATAACTTATATTCAAAGTCAGAACATGAATCATATGGCACGTATTCAAGCGGTTTTATCTTACAGAATATTGCTAATATTGAGAACCCAGTGATTGTTGATGGTACGGTTGTCGCAGGTGATTTACCAGCACACAATAACTTGGGTTATTATGGTAATGCGGGATATCGCGGTGAGTTTAAAACTCAAGCGCATGACTTAAAAGTGACTTTTAAAGCCGATGATTACACTCTTACAGGTCAATTTGGTTATAGTAAAGCGGATGGTGAGGTGAGTGATGTGTATTCTGAGTATTACGCCAATACAAATGCATCATTTACATTAGAAAACGGCACGCCTGATGTAACTTTATCTGCAGATTTAAGCCCTGAAGATTATCGATTAGATTACAACCATAAAAATGATATATTCAACGATTCTGATGAGCTTTATGCACAATTTGATGTTGAATATTTATTAGATACTGGTTTTTTCACTGCAATTAAAGCGGGTGTAAAATACCGTGAGCATACAAAAGCCGCCAGTTTAATGAAAGCCAATTATCCAAAAGTCTCAGCAGCAGGTGAAAATTTTAATTTGGGTATGTTTGCAAGTGATTCTGCTAGTGACGGCATTTTATGGCAGTTTGATAATAACCAATATGCAGACTGGATTTCATCAACAAGTCCTACTTCAGGTCCTTATGAGCACCTTGACTACACCTTCGATCTAGAAGAAACCGTTACGGCTGGATACCTCAAAGCTGTGTTCGAGCACAATAAGTGGCGCGGTAATATGGGCGTACGTGCAGTTAAAACAGAGCTTGACTCTCGTTCAGTTGAATACACAGGACGTAGTTTTGCGCCTGAAAATATTCAAGATGTGTATAGTTCAAATAGCTACGATGACTTTTTACCAAGTGTAAATATTAACTATGACTTTACGGATGATGTTGTGCTTCGCTTTGCTGCAGCTAAAGTAATGTCTCGTCCTGACTACGATTTTTTATCAGCGCGTAAAAGTGGCTACTGTGCAGCGGCAACAGGTTGTAAAGGCTCACAAGGCAATCCAGATTTAAAACCTTATCGTTCAACTCAATATGATTTATCAGCTGAGTGGTACTTTAATGAGTCATCAATATTGTCATTAGCTTATTTTTATAAAGACATTGATTCGTATATTACCAATACCACTATTGAAAAGCAGTGGACATGGACAGACCCTGATACTGGCGTTGAAGAGGTTCGTGATTTCTTAGTGACTCAACCGCAAAACGGGCTAGGTGGTGAGAATTCCGGCTTTGAAGTGAACTACACGCAAAAGCTAATGTATGGGTTCGGCATTCAAACGAACTACACTTATTCAGATGCTGAGCTAGAGCAAACTGCAGAGCAAAAAGCTGCGGGTGAAGAGGCTGTGTTACCTAACAATTCAGAAGATACCTTCAACGCGACTGTTTACTACGAAAATACAGCTTTCAGTGCGCGTGTTTCTTATACCTATCGTTCAGAATATTTTTATACAAATTACCTTGGTTTAAATCAGTATAAAGATGGTTTTGGTCAGTATGATTTGAATATAAGCTACAATGTTTCTGAAGATTTTAATCTTATTTTCCAAGCTATTAACTTAACAAATGAAGAGCAAAAAGCGACTTCAGGTAATAGCACCGGTATGCCAGATGCTAATCGCCCTTTAGCTATTCATGATTATGGTCGTCGTTTCTTGGTCGGCGCGCAAATGAAGTTCTAATTTTCTTATTTGAATTAGATTCATGTAGGCACAACAAGTTTTTGTTGTGCCTTTTTTGTGAGGTATACAGTGTATTTTAAACATTTATTATTATTGTTCATCTGCTTTGCTTTGAATGCGTGTGTTTTTATGCAAAAACAAGAGGCTACGAACATTGAAAAGCAGTTTTTTGGCACTATCCAGCAACCTCAGGTTGCAAGAGAGTTTCGTGCTGCATGGGTAGCAACCGTTGCAAACATTAATTGGCCATCAGAGCCTGGATTATCTGTTGCTGAGCAAAAACAACAAGCAATTAAAATCCTTAATTTACTAAAACAACATAACTTCAATACCGTTATTTTTCAGGTTAGACCGCAAGCAGACAGTTTATATCAAAGTACGAATGAACCATGGTCTTATTATCTTACTGGAAAGCAGGGAAAAGCACCTGAACCGTTTTATGATCCTTTAAAATTTTGGATAGAACAAGCACATAAACGAGGCTTAAAGTTACATGCATGGATAAACCCATACCGCGCTCATCACCACATTGGAGGCCCCGTTTCAGAGCTTTCAGTTGTTGAAAAAATGACGGATAAAGTAGTGAAACTAAAAAATGAGACCTATTGGTTTTTGCCTACAGATCAAGCTGTAGTGTCGCATACTTTAAGTGTATTAACGGAACTTGTAGAAAACTATGATTTAGATGGTATTCACTATGATGACTACTTTTACCCATATCCTTCTTACAATAACGATGAAGGTTTTCCTGATGCTAAACAATACAGTCAGTATTTAGAAGCAGGTGGTGAGTTATCTATCGGTGATTGGCGCCGTGAAGCAGTAAATCATTTTGTGAAAAGCTTATACAAATTAGTTAAACAAACAAAGCCTCATGTTCTTGTTGGGATAAGCCCATTTGGTATATATAGGCCTGATGAACCTGAAACTATTCGTGGTATGGATCAATATGACACCTTGTTTGCTGATGCAAAGCTGTGGCTTAACGAAGGCTGGCTTGATTATTTTTCACCGCAACTTTATTGGCCAATTAATCAATATGCACAAAGCTACCCGCTCTTATTAAGCTGGTGGCAATCACAAAACACTCATGGGCGACATTTATGGCCTGGCATTAATGCATTGCGTTCATTTGATGAGGCTGGTGTTGATGAGGTCGTCAATCAAATTATGATAAATCGTGGGTTTTTATCAACTTCACCCGGTACAGTTTTTTGGAATGTTACAGCGCTTGAAGGCAGTCAATTGATGAGTGATGTGATTACTAAAGGCGTATTTCAACATCAAGCCTTAATTCCAGAAACTCCTTGGCTAGATGCGTCAGTAATAGCAGCTGTTAAAGTTGATGTTAAATATGATGGTGACGATGTTCATTTGACTTGGACACACCCAGATTCAGATCAAGTGTCTGAGTTACTTGTCTATCTAAAATATGCGCAGCAGTGGCACTATCATATTTACTCAAGTGATGAGAGTACGTTCTCTGTTGCAGCTTCTTATGGACAACGACCATTAGAGGCAATGAAGATAATTGCAATTGATAGGCTTGGTAATCAAAGCGCTGAGATTGAGTTGTTAATGAAATAGCACCTGTACTGTATATACAAAAATTTGTTACGCTTTGAATAATCTGGTTTTTAAATTTTAAAGTAGGCATATGAAGTCTTTCGCGGTAATTTTGTTCGGTTGCCTTATCTCTTTTTCAACAACAGCCGCAACAAAACATATAAAAATTGTAAAACCTGTGGTTGCGGCGTTTAAAGCGGGTGATAGAGCTGCAATCGCCAAGCGAGTGCATTATCCTCTGCAGCGCAAAGCGCCTCTGCAAGCAATTGAAAATGAGCAAATGCTTATAGAAAAGTTTGAGCAAATTTTTGATAAAGAGTTTGTCGAAAAAATCGTGAATTCAAATATTCGCCACGACTGGGAAATGATGGGGTGGCGCGGCATTATGTTTGATTCAGGCAAATTTTGGTTAGACTTTGATGGCTCTATTTGGGCTGTGCCTTATGAATCAGAGGCAGAAAAAGCACGACGCGAAGCACTGATTGACGAGCAAAAACAAGCATTACATAAAAGCCTTCGTGAATTTACAAAACCGATATTAACGTGGCAAACAAAAAAGCACTTAATTCGTATCGATGAGCTTGCTGATAATCAGTACCGCTATGCAGCATGGGAAATAGATCAATCTATGCAAGATGAGCCAAGCCTTGTGATCACAGGGGGCACTCTAAGCTTTGATGGCAGTGGCGGAAATCATTTTTATACCTTTACTAATAACGGTTATCGTTATGTATGTCATGTTACCGTACTTGGTACTGAACACTCACCGCCGGGGCTGTTAGAGGTATTTAAAAATAACGTACAAATATTGTCTGAGCCTGTTCTGGATTTATAAGGTGTTTTTCTTATTTTGAACTACACTCATTCTTTCAAAGGAGGCTCGTTTAAAGGGGTCTCATTTAAAGGAGTAAGTTATGGGTATTAAATTTTGGGTTTTAAGAGCCACTAGAGTTTTCACGCTGGTGGCTATTTTATTATTTATGGTGGAAATACTGAAAGGTCACGAGACACTCAGCGCATTAGGCTTTGCGTTACTTTGGTCTTTTATTGCCACGGCAATTTTTATCGCAACCCGTTTATATCATTCATCAAAAGGGCGCCACTGTGCACTTTGTAATGACACCCCTGATGATAAAAAAGCGAGTTAACTTAGATTGTTTACAAACACACCGCCCCATACCAGCGCACAAATTGTTAGGGCAATAAGTACGGCTGCTGATCCTAAGTCTTTAGCTAGGCCTGATAATGGATGAATTTCAAGGCCTACACGGTCTATTGTGGCTTCAATTGCCGTATTTACGACTTCAGCAAACATCACAAATAGTACAGATACAAGCAGCATGATTTTCTCATACAGGTTAATTTGCCATACAAAAACCACTGCTATGGCAAGGACCAACAGTATCAGCTCTTGTTTAAAAGCAGACTCATGCTTTGCTAACCAAGTGAATGCACGTTGGGAGTTTTTAAATGCTAGGCGAATACGTTTAATGCCAATGGGTTTGTTAGTGCTATCAAATTGCATAGTATGAAATCTCTATTTCGTTAGCTTTGTTTTGAGCAAGCATTGAAGATATCTTGCTCTGGATGATATTCAGTGCTGTCTACATGGGTTAAACCAAGTAGGGTGTCAAAAATATTATCGTGAGAAAAAGCGTTGTTACGCTGTTGTTCGATACATTGATTAAAACGGGTATCGGCTAGTTTATTACTCCAAAACAACATAGGCACTTGGGTTTGCTCTTTAGGTGCTAATGCGTATGGGAAGCCATGCAAGTACAAGCCTTTTTCTCCAAGTGATTCACCATGGTCAGAAACATACAGCAGGGCTTTATCATCCGCCTGACTGTTTTGCATTAAATTAATAAGTTTACTGAGTACTAAGTCTGTATAAGCAATAGTATTGTCATAGGTGTTTGTTAGTTGCTCGCTGCTACAATTTTGAATATCACTACGCGGACAATCAGGCATAAATACACTGTCTTTTTTTGGGTATCGACGATAGTAAGTTGGACCATGTGAACCAATCATATGTAACACAACAAGTTGATGTTTAGCATTACTCTTTGCAAGTTTTGTAGCTAACTCTTCCACGAGTACTTCATCAAAACAATAGCGTCCATCACAAAGTGGGTTGCTCTTTGTTGGTTCTACCGTTTGTGAGTTTACCCGCACACAAACCCCTTTACAGCTGCTATTGTTATCAATCCACGTTACTTCGACACCACTTCGTTGAATGATATCAAGCGCATTTTCTTGGCTTTGCGCTATGCGCGAATCATAGTGATTACGGTCTAAACGCGAGAACATGCAAGGTACAGATATAGCCGTAGCCGTGCCACATGAACTAACGTCACTGAAATATTTAACGCCAAGCTTAGGTGTATATTGATTAGTTGGCTTGTTATATCCTTGCAGTGAAAAGTTTGCTGCACGAGCTGTTTCACCTACTACCATAATTGTCAGCGAACTTTGTTGCTGTTCTAGTAAATGCGGCGTTTTATCCAGTACTTTAAATGGTAAAGGCGGATAAAAATAATTATCGCGCAGATACTTATAGCCCGCAGTGTAAAATGCAAAAGGGGTAATATAGCTAGTTAATTGACGGTTATTACGCCCAACAGAGGCATAATCTTTATAAAATGGTACTGCAATAGCTGCTATAGCAATAAATGCTGTGACGTTGAGAAGCGCAAAGTTTTTTAGACGAACACGAAAGTTACCAACAATTTTAAAACGTGAAAACAAGTAAGCGGGGAGCACGCCAAGTACAAAAATAAAGACGACAACTTGTATATTTAAGTATGAAAATGCTTCACCTGAGTTTGTCTCTAAGATATTTTGTAGCATGCTTTTATCGAAGATAACACCGTAGTTTAAGGTTGCATAAAACAACAGTGACGAAACTACGATGCTTGTTAAAAGCACTGGTTTTACAAAGGTGATTAACGATAACCAACTTAACACCATTGCCGTCAGTGCTAATAATAAAAACGGTACGCTTGCTATAAATAACCAATTGATATGTTCTGGCTTGCTTGCTGCTTCAGCCATGTTAAATAAAAATAGACCATTAAATGCGATAACCAAGTACAACGACACCAGCCACACAAACTGACTGTAGCTAACTTGCCATTTTTTAGTAAGGAGTTGTTTAATTTTCATGCTCATGATTATTCCTCATCGCTACGATTTATTTGGTAAGCGATACAACTGTTCGGTATAAGCTAAATTGCTAAATAAGACGTGAGCCAGAGCTTTTTTGGCAAGTTCAACGCTGCTGCCAGCCTTATCAATAGCTACTTGGGTTTTAGTGGCTGGGTCGTAGTGCCAATAGCTAACCTTTTGGTTTGGCATGAGTATCACTGCCTCACCATTTTCAACGTAAGCAAAGTTGTCGTAGTACTGCATCATGGCGCGCTCAACTGGGTATTGTTTAGTTAAATCATAACCAAGCATAGGTGTCGCTTGGTCTACGCCTAATAGCGACAACAAAGTGACAGGTAAGTCTATTTGACTGACTAAGCGAGTATCCTGCTTTGCGTCCATACCACTATTTAGGATCACGGCAGGAATATGGAAAGATTTAAGCGGCACAGGCTCTGAGCCAAACACTCGCACATCATGATCTGCAACCACTAAAAATACTGTGTCTTGCCAGTAATCTTGCGTTTTTGCCTTTGCTATGAATTTACCTAGTGCATAGTCTGCATATTTGATTGCTAGATCACGTTTGAGGTTTTCTGGGTCATGGCCTTCAGGTAGTGTTACTTTACCTTCTGGAATATCGAATGGATCGTGGTTACTTGAAGTAAACACAAGGCTAAAAAAAGGATTGCCTGCTTTATTTAATGCGCTTAGCTCTTTATCAGCTTGATTGAACAAGTCTTCGTCGCTTGCACCCCATGACGAAATAAACTCAGGGTTTTGCATGTCATTGATATCTACAATATCGCTAAAGCCATTGCCTAAGAAAAAGCTTTTCATATTATCGAAATGACTTTCACCGCCGTAAATAAACTGAGTGGTGTAGCCTGTGCGGGCTAATACATCAGCTAGTGAGAAAAAATTACGCTGTGATTTTGATAGTTTTACCACTGAGCGTGAAGGAGACGGAGTAAACCCAGTTGTTACCGCTTCAATGCCTCGAACAGAACGAGTGCCAGTTGCGTATAAGTTATTAAAGCCCCAGCCTTGCTTGTATAGCTTATCAAGCTCAGGAGTCACACCAATGCCACCTAGTTCACCAACAAAACGTGCACCTAAGCTTTCTTCTAAAATGATAACTAAATTCTTTTTCTTACCCGTGTTAAAAGGCGTGTTGCTTGAAAGTGTAGGAATATTCTCAGTTATAAACTTTTGTTTATAGGCTGCTTGCTTTACTGTTTGTAAAATCTCATTACGTGGCATGTTGCCGTATAAACTACTGGCATTTTTCTCATTGCCCATATTTTTAATAGCAAATGCCACACTGTACGTTGAATTCAAAGCCAGCGAGTTAACCAGCGAGTCACTTGAAAAGTACACTAAAGCAGGATTTAAAGGGCGGTGGCTTACAGTGCCTCGTGCGCTAATTAAGCAGACTAATAAAGTGGTAACGAGTATTACAACTTGGCTAACAGTTTTAGCGTTTTGTTGTTTGCTAAATGCTGCATTTATATAACGATACGCAAACACACAGCTTAGCGTTGCAATAATTAAGGTGCTTATCATAGCGAACAGGTGGCCATGTAATAGCATGGAAAATACTTCTTGGGGGTAATCAAGATATTCGACGAATAAGCGATTTGGTCGTACATCGTACTGGGTAATAAACGCGGGAGTAGAAGCTTCAATAACCACGATTAAAGTAACGACTATGCTGCTATAAAGAGTAAAAATAAGTTGCAATAAAGAGGTTTTGCTACGCAAAAGAACATGAGCTATCAACATTAAAACGGCAAGGGCTAATAAGTACCCTAAACTACTTAAGTCTACCCTTAAGCCGCCAAATAAAACCGCTAGGCTATCGCCATCAGCTAACCTTTGCTGTTGCCATATTAGCAAGCTTATTCTCGACAGTATAAAAACTGCCATTAATATTAATGAAAAACGGAACAAAGGTTTTAAAACAGAGAGTTTTGCTGTCATAGTCGTACTTACTTAATCGAAACTATGGCAATACTAGGCAGTGAAACTTAAGAAACCCTTATGGTAATCTTAATATTTTCTAAACTAGAAAAACTTAAGTAAATCTTAAGGGAATCTTAAGATTTTGAGCGTAACCTAATGACACCAAAGTGGTTTTTATCTAAATGAGTAACATATGAAATTGTTGATAATAGAAGATTCGGTGTCATTAAGACGTAGTCTACGAATTGGCCTTGAAAACTTAGGTTTTACCATTGATGAAACCGGCGATGGTGCTGAAGGTTTGAGTATGGCCATGTCTGGTGAGTACGAATTAGTAATACTCGACATTATGTTACCCAGCCTTGATGGCATTACGTTATTACAAACCATAAGAGCAAAGCAGCTCGATGTGCGTGTGCTTATTTTATCTGCCAAGCAAGAACCTGCAGACAGAGTAATGGGGCTGCTGACTGGGGCCGATGATTATTTGACCAAACCATTTTCGTTTGATGAGCTGCATGCAAGGTTATTAAATTTAATGCGTCGCGGTGGTCTGAAAACAATCAGTGATGTGATCCGCATTGATAACTTGGCTTTAAATTTACAATTAAAACTCTTACAAGTCGGCGGTACTTCAGTCGACTTAACACCTAACGAATATAAAATAGTTGAGTGTTTATTTAGCAATCAAAATAAAGTGATCACTGCAGAAAAGTTGAGTAGCTACATAGCTGGGCAGTATGACTTGGTCTCAAAAAATTCCATTGAAGCGCATTTATCATCGGCCCGCAAAAAGGTTAGGGTGGCAGGCGGTGAATTACCTATTCAAACTAAGCGTGGCTTTGGTTATATCATTCAAGGAAAATAATGAAGTCAATTCGCAGTAAGTTGGTAACTACATTATCGATTACTATAACTGGGCTAGTTTTAAGTATTTTAGTCGCCACTGATATAGCCGTTGATAGTTGGATTGATAATGAATTTAACCGTGGCATGAAATCAAAAGCCGGTATGCTGATGACTTTGGTTCATGAAGATGAAGAGGGGTTAACTTTTAATTTTTCTAGTGACTTTATGCCAGAATTTGATGGTCAAGTTGAGCCTGAATATTTTCAAATGTGGACTGATGATGGGGTGTTTACCCGCTCACAGAGCCTTAATTTATTCGCTTTGAAGAACCTCAAGTTTGAAAAATTAAAACTAGGTGAAGCGAAAATAATGACCACTGAGCTGCCGGATGGTCGTGACGGGCGAATTATTTATACTCGTTTCCAGCCGCAAATCGACTCTCACTCACATAGAAATTTTTTTGATGGCGTGAGCAAAACGCATCACACCACGCTTACTTTGGCTTATGCAGCTTCATCAGAAAAAGTTGATTTTATTTTATGGTTAATTGACGTTATTTTTGTTGTTTCTACCGTGTCAGTAATCGTATTCATTCGATTATTTGTGCGTAAATCGGTCGACAGTTCTCTAGCGCCACTTAATAAACTAAACCGTGATATAAGTCGGCTTAGTATCGCAGATAAAAGTGCCGTGATAACAATAAAAGAACCTGTGAAAGAGCTGCAACCCATTGTTGATAGCTTAAATGCCTTTATTCAAGAAAACCGCCAGCTCTATTTTCGTGAAAAGCGCTTGACCTCAGATATTGCCCATGAGTTAAAAACGCCGATTGCTGAGCTTATAAATATGGCTGAAGTGGCGATTCGTTTTCCAAATGAAAAAGAGTTTGAGGCAGACTTTAAACCTGAAGTGCTAAAAATTAGCCAGCGTTTAAAGAGCATTGTGTCGAACTTATTGCTACTGCATAAGTACAGTGATGAAGCCCTACCAAAGCAAGATGCATGTGATTTAAATCAGGTTATTTTACGCACCTTAGAAAAGTGCGATTTAGAATGGGTTAAGTTTGAGTTTCAAGATGATATCCCAGCCATTGTAAGTAACTTATTTGCCCTTGAATCAATCATCACCAACCTTGTAAATAACGCTAAACAATACAGTCCAGAAAAGAGCATAGTGACTGTAAGTTCGCTGCTTAATAAAAAGGGGAAGTTGCAATTTTCTGTTACTAACGAATTAAAAGTACCATTAACAGATGAAGACATTAGCCAGTTATTTGATCCGCTTTGGCAAAAAGATAGTGCCAGAACGTCTGAAGATAACTTTGGCTTAGGCTTATCCATTGCCAAAGCGTTAAGTAAAGCAATTGATGCTGAACTTCAGGTTTCGTTAAGTGAGCAAAACATAACCTTTAGTTTGATTATTTCTTAAGGTTTTGCAGCTAATTATTATATGTGCAAAACTAAACATAGCAGCACGAAATCAAAACAACAAAAAGGAACAACACGATGGGAAAAATTATAGGTATTGCTTTAATCGTTATTGGTGTAGCGCTCGCAGTATGGGGATATAACGTTTATGACTCTGCAAGTGCACAAATTAGCCGAACTTTTAGTGGTGATACACCGATTGAGGCTTGGCTCGGTATGGTAGGCGGTGCAATTTGCGCGATTGTAGGTATTTTAAAAGTTAAATAGCCTCAAACATTGAAATCAGTTTACTAATACCTGATACTGTATTTATATACAGTATCAGGTTTGGCTATGAAAACACAATTACCAGCAAAATATTATTTAAGTCATTTCTTTGAGCTCGCTGAGTTTATTCAATCTCAGTGCACGCATTTACTCTTAGCTGAGCAAATGCAATTTCTTGAAAAACTCACCCTACTTGATGAGCAAAGTTTGTGTACTTTGCTGCGTATTTATTCCCGTAAACCAAAAATCATGGCACTGTCATCGTTAAATTATGAAGAAATCCCTAATCTACATGGGGCTATTTTTAAGCTAAAGCAACAGGGGCTGGTGGCACATCCAAGTCATGATGAATTAGATTTGCTGCTTGAGCATTTAACAAAGCCAACTTTATTAACCTTATTAGCAAACGATGAGTTAATGACGACACAACCTGATTATAAAAAATCAGCCAGCAAACATAGCTTAATTCAACTTTGTAAACAGTATATTGACCGCAACCACAGTGATTTAGACGCTTTATTTAGTCAGTTCGTGGTCAATAGCCGAAGCCAGTATTATGAATACTTTGAGTTTTTACATAGCGGCCGACTAAGTCAAGGCGATATAAACCATCAAAATCGCTTTGTAATGCGTGACTTAGGAATTGCAAAAGTACGTGGTGATGTCAGCGACAGCTTATCGCGTTTTAAAACCTTAGCCGAGGCACAATCGCATTATCAATTAAACCAGTTGCGTATGCAGCTTAAGCAAAGCCAATCAGAAGCACAGTACCAAACCTTAGCTCAAGCACTTTTAACTATTAACTGTGAAGATGAATTAGCCCAGAGCATCAAAAACAAGTTACTGATCCGCTTATATAAGCAGCTTAAAGATCATGACTTAGGTTTTGCATTTGAGTTACTAGAGCATTGTGAGGGCAGTAGTGAAGCGCAAGAGCTGGCAATTCGCCAGCGTTACAAGCTAGGAGACAAAAGCTGGGTTGAGCATAAGCTTGAAAATATTATCCAAAATCCGCTTGATGATAGCATTTTGTATTTCGCCGAAGACTTTCTACAGCGTAAATATAATAAGCAGCAACGTTCACGCTTAACACAAATGTTAATTGATACAGAGCATCAAATAGACGTTGATGACATTTACCGTGGTGATGTAGAGCAAGGAGTATGCGAGTATTATCAACAGTTCGGTAACACTGTGTTTTTTACCGAGAATAATCTTTGGTTAAGTCTTTTTACCCTAACATTTTGGCAAGAGCTCTTTATCGAGACACCGTACCCGCCGTGTAATGAATTTGATCTTTATCCACAAGTACTACTTGCTGATTGCTTTTACACAGCGCAGCATACGCAAATTGAGCAAAAGCTTGCAAATTTCACTAGTAATGAAGCGTTGTATAAATATGTTTGTAAAAATGCAGGACAGTACTACGAAATAGCCAATGGTGTTTTTATGTGGCATAGCGATATTTTAGAGCCACTAAAAATGTTGATAAAACACAGCAGTCTAGCTAGTTTAAAAGCGCATTTATTGCAAATGACAAAAACCTTTAAGCAGCTTAAAGATGGTTACCCAGATTTAATGGTTTTAAAAGAGCATAAGCTCACATTTGAAGAAGTTAAAGCTCCGGGCGACAAACTAAGACGCAACCAACTTGTCAGTATTGATGTCTTAAAACAACACGGCTTTGAAGTAAATATCGTTAAGGTGAGCTGGTTTAATGATCCAAATCGCATTTATAGTGTGGTCGATATAGAAACTACTGGCGGCGTACAAGGGAATAATAAAATCACTGAAATTGCGGTTGTGCAGTTACAAGCTGGCGAAGTTATTAAGCAGTGGGCGAGTTTAATCAATCCCGAACGAAGTATTCCTGCCTTTATTACCAAATTAACAGGAATTAACGCGGCAATGGTACGTGATGCTCCTCGCTTTGAGGACATAGCCGACTCGTTGCGTGCCCTGTTAAAAGGCAGTGTATTTGTTGCTCACAATGTGAATTTTGATTACGGATTTATTCGTAAGGAATACGCTGCACTCGGGCAAGGTTTTAAAATGCCTAAGCTATGTACAGTAGTTGAATCACGAAAGACATTTCCAAAGCTAAAGTCTTATTCACTTGGTAACTTAGCGACACACTTTGAATTGAACTTAACGAATCATCATAGAGCATTAGCCGATGCAACTGCTACGGCAGAGTTATTGATACGAATTCAACAAGCACAATCAAATAAGGCGAGTTGACCTCGCCTTGTAAATTATTTACCAGGGAATTGGTGAATATGAACATCTCGCTGTGGGAATGGAATAGTGATATCAGCAGCATCAAAGGCAATTTTGACTCGTTCATACAAACCAAAGTACACAGGCCAATAGTTATCCGATTCAACCCAAGCCCACACTAACATGCCGATATGACTTTCACCGTGCTGGCTAACATGCACTGTTGGTTTTTTATCTTCTATATCTTTTAATACCAGATCATAGTCATCCAGTACGCTCATAAGCACGTCACGGGCTTTATGAACGTCATCGCCATAGCTAATACCAAACTCGATTGCAACGCGGTGTGTTGGCTCTGCAAACTTATTCTTAACACAGCCATTTGATAGCGTGCCATTTGGAATAATGATTTTTTCATTATCGTAGGTAAGTAAAACAGTGACAAAAATTTGAATTTCTACTACTTTCCCCATGTAGCCTTGGGCTTCAATAACATCACCTACTTTAAAAGGCTTGAAGAATAGGATAAGCACTCCACCTGCAAAATTCGCTAGACTGCCTTGCAGTGCCATACCTACGGCTAAACCGGCTGCTCCGAGCATTGCAATAAATGAGGTTGTTTCGATACCAATCATCGAGGCAACAGATATCAGCAGTAGTACCTTTAAAATGACAGAAATGAAGGAGACTAAAAAGTGCGTCAAACCAACTTCGAATTTGACCCTATTCATTGATTTTTCAGCCATGTTGGCAACTCTACCAATTAACCACCAACCAATGATTAAAACCAGTATTGCTAGAATAAACTTTGGCCCGTAGAGCATTAGCAACTCTATAGCTTGGTTGTAGATTTTCTCGATTGATATTTCGTCCATTATTTTTCCTTGTTATACAACAGAGTATTTAAAGAAAATAATAGTAGAGGAATTGCTTTTCGGTGTGGGGTCTGCTGGGAAAATGTGAATTTTCTGAGGCTTTTCAGTTATAACTAACAAAAAAGGAGTAGCAAGCTACTCCTTTTTTGGGGTGAGTCGAACGTTACTCCGTGCGTTTGCTTGGAATAACTTTAACTAACTTCACCATGTTTTCTTTTATCTCGATCACTTCAATAGGGTATCCGGCAATACGTAAACTTAGGTTTGAGTCTGGGATATCCTCTAAGTATTCAACGATTAAACCACTTAGCGTTTTCGGGCCATCAATCGGGAGCTCCCAACCCATTTCTTTATTTAAATCGCGAATATTAGCACCGCCATCTACAAGTACTGAGCCATCGTCTTGCTCTGTAACTTCCTCACTTGGCGTGCGAGTTTGCGTTGTTGTGAAGTCACCAACAACTTCTTCGAGAATATCTTCAAGTGTTACTAGGCCTTGGATATCGCCATATTCATCAACAACTAAACCGATACGTTCTTTTGATTGCTGGAACTTAAGCAATTGTGTGTTTAGTGATGTGCCTTCAGGAATAAAGTAGATTTCACGAACCGCACGTAATAGTGATGGCTTATCAAACTGCTCTTTAGTTAATAGGCGCAGTGCATCACGTGAGTGAATAAAGCCAACAGCATCATCAATTTGGTCACGATATAATAAAACGCGAGTATGCTGAGCATGAGTTAGCTGACGGCTAATAAGTTTCCAGTCATCATTGATATCGATAGCAACAATTTCGTTGCGTGGGATCATGATATCTTCAACAGTTACTTGCTCTAAATCTAAAATTGAAGTCAGCATGCTTTGGTGGCGAGCTGGTAATAGAGCACCAGATTCGTTCACCACGGTTTTTAATTCTTCTTTACTTAAACTGTGCTCTTCAATTTGTGCTGTTGTGATACCAAACAAGCGCAGCATGCCATTGGTCATCCAGTTTACGATAACCACAAATGGGAAAAGTATTTTCAAAAGCCCCTTAAGGACAATCGAGCTTGGGAAAGCGACCTTTTCTGGGTAAAGCGCTGCAAGTGTCTTTGGCGTTACTTCGGCAAAGATTAAAACCACTAAGGTCAGTGCACCAGTTGCAATTGCGATACCGAGGTCACCATATAGGCGAATACCAATAATCGTTGCAACCTGTGCTGCAGCGATATTAACTAGGTTGTTACCAATCAAGATCAGACCAATGAGTCTGTCAGGGCGACTTAACAGTTTGCTGACGCGTTTCGCTGCACGATGATCTTCTTTAGCAAGATGGCGCAAGCGGATACGGTTAATTGACATAATTCCAGTTTCAGAACCAGAAAAATAAGCAGAAATAAGTATCAATAATCCCAATATAATAAACAGGGTACTAGTCGATATGTCGTCCAACGATGGATCCTTTTTTTATAAATCAGTGCATATTAAGCTAGAGACAGCTTGCTGAGTCAAGTTAAAACTTATTTAGAATCACTTCTTGGATGAAACGGCTGCCAAAATAAGCAAGTGACAAGATAAAAGCGGCTATCATGATCGAAAACACCACGGGTTTACCACGCCAGCCTTGACGTAAGTGACCCACTGTTACAACAGTGAAAATAAGCCAAGCAATTAACGATAAAACCGTTTTATGGATAAATTCACTGGCAAACATACCTTCTAAGAAGATAAACCCAGAAAGTAGTGCAAAGGTAAGTAGAATTGTACCAAGCGTGAGTAATTGATAAAGCTGACGCTCAACGACCATTAAAGGTGGAAGATGACTGTGTACGATTGCTAAGTCTTTGCGCTTTAAACGCTTATCAATAAAGTAAAACTGTACCGCATAGAGTGTTGAGATTATCAGCACACAATATGCCAAAAGTGATAACGATATATGAGTGACTAAGCCAAGTTCAACATCTATTGATTGTAAAATCACATGATGCGGAATAAATAAGCTGGCAAGTGTAAGTAAGGCTGCAAAACCATACACAACTGGTAGTAATAAGGTAGCAGGGAACTTGAGCGACACAGCTGTAACGGATACTACGATGACCCAACAGGTCAATAAAGCAACGTTGACGATACTCAAATCTTGACCGTCAGCACGAAAAACTGAATTAACCAGTAATAGCATATGGGCAAGGATAGCCACAGTGCTTAGTATCACTGTGAGTTTTTGGCTCGGACCTTGTTTGTGGAAAAGGCGTGATAGCACATGTGACGTTGCTAACACATAAAACAAACTAGCAATAATAGTTAAACTAATAATCATCGTGTTTTGGCCACTTAATTTATATAGATAAATCCTTGTCTCTTTGATGCCATTGTATTTTATAGCAAGGAAAAAGCATAGAGTTTGTAAAAAGAAACTCAAACTACACACTTGAACACTGTATTGTCGACCACCATTTACGGTATACTGCTAGTAATTAAATTTTAATATTGCCTGTATTGTCTTCAAACTTGTCTGTTTTATGTACACTACAGGTGAAACACGTTTTATCGGAACCTTTACATGTTTGAGAATCTCCAAGAACGCTTAGGTAAAACCTTAAAAAATATCAGTGGCCGCGGACGCCTAACTGAAGAAAATATAAAAGATACATTACGTGAAGTCCGCATGGCATTTTTGGAAGCGGACGTTGCATTACCTGTTGTTCGTGAGTTCGTTAAGCAAGTTAAAGAACGCGCCGTTGGTGTTGAAGTAACGAAAAGCTTAAGTCCAGGCCAAGTCTTTATTAAGATTGTTCGTGAAGAACTTGAAAAGGCAATGGGTGAAGCAAATGAAGAGTTAAGCCTTAATGCGCAGCCGCCTGCGGTTGTGATGATGGCGGGCCTACAAGGTGCTGGTAAAACAACCAGTGTTGGTAAACTAGCTAAATTCTTAAAAGAGCGTAAGAAAAAGTCTGTGTTAGTTGTTAGTGCTGACGTTTATCGTCCGGCAGCAATCAAACAGCTAGAAACACTTGCTGATGAAGTGGGTGTTGAGTTCTTCCCAAGCGATATCTCACAAAAGCCAGTAGATATTGCGAATAATGCGATTTCACACGCGAAGAAAAAGTTCATCGATGTAGTATTAGTCGATACTGCAGGTCGTTTACATGTCGATAACGACATGATGGACGAGATCAAAGCACTGCACAGTGCGATTAATCCAATCGAAACCTTATTCGTCGTTGACGCGATGACAGGTCAAGATGCAGCAAACACCGCAAAAGCATTTGATGAAGCGCTACCTTTGAGTGGTGTGATCTTAACAAAGACTGATGGTGATGCTCGTGGTGGTGCTGCATTATCAATCCGTCATATTACCGGTAAGCCGATCAAGTTTATGGGTGTAGGTGAGCGCACTGATGCACTTGAACCTTTCCACCCTGACCGTATTGCTTCTCGTATCCTAGGTATGGGTGATGTACTTTCATTAATCGAAGAAGTCGAAATGAAAGTAGATAAAGAGAAAGCGGCTAAAGTTGCTGAGAAAGTATTTAAAGGTGACGGCTTTACATTAGATGACTTTGCTGAGCAACTTCGTCAAATGAAGAACATGGGCGGTATGATGTCGATGCTTGATAAGCTACCGGGCATGCAAAACTTACCAGACGCCGTAAAAGGGCAGATGGGCGATAAGACTTTCGTACAAATGGAAGCCATCATTAACTCAATGACACCAAAAGAGCGCGCGCGTCCTGAAATCATCAAGGGCTCTCGTAAAAAACGTATTGCCGCAGGCTCTGGTACCCAAGTGCAAGAAATCAACAAACTGCTTAAGCAATTTACGCAAATGCAGAAGATGATGAAAAAGATGAAAGGCAAGGGGGGTATGAAGAAAATGATGCGCGGTATGAAAGGCATGTTACCACCTGGCATGATGGGTGGTGGTCCTAAATTTTAATAGCGCTTTTTATTAAGTGTATAAAAAGGAGCGTATAGCTCCTTTTTTTGTAGATAATTTATGCATAGTTGTTAGCTGCATGTAAGATTTAAAGGCCAGATCAGTGTTTAATCAACTAAACTTACATTTTGCAGCAGTTCTTACTTGCAATGTTGCAAAAAACTCGTACAATTCCCCAGCTTCCCGTACTGGGGAGTAAATCTTATTAATGAAAACAGTCAATCTAATGTAGAGGACGGTATGGTAACTATTCGTTTGCAACGTGGTGGCGCTAAAAAACGCCCTTTCTATCAAATTGTGGTTGCGGATAGCCGTTTCTCGCGTGACGGTCGCTTCATCGAGAAAGTAGGTTTCTTTAACCCAATTGCTTCTGGTCAGGAAGAAAAAGTACGTTTAGATTTATCTCGTGTTGAACACTGGGTAGGTCAAGGCGCATCTCTTTCAGATCGCGTAGCTAAGTTAGTTAAAGACGCTCGTAAAGCGGCTTAATAGGCGTAAGAGTAACCATGAGTCAAGAGAACACCTCGTATATTACAGTAGGAAAGCTCGGTGCCCCGTATGGTATAAAGGGCTGGCTTAAGGTGCATTCATTTACTGATGATCCCGAAGGGATCTTCGATTTCAGCCCATGGTTGATAGGGCAGCAAGGTAAATGGCAGACCTTAGAAGTGGTCGACTGGCGTCGCCACAACAAAGGCTTTATCGCTAAAGTTGCGCAAGTAAACGACCGAGACGAAGCAATGGCTTTAACCAATGTAGAAATCTCAGTAGACGCAGCGCAGCTACCAGAATTACCGCAAGGTGAATTCTATTGGCGAGATCTGATCGGCATGTCTGTTATAACTGATAAAGGTTATAACTTAGGCACAGTCGATGACCTTATGGAGACAGGCTCAAATGATGTTTTGGTTGTGAAAGCAAACAAAAAAGATGCATTTGGCCAAGCAGAACGTTTAATTCCTTTCTTAACAGACTCTGTTATTAAAGAAGTTAAATATGATGCAAGAGAAATTACCGTTGACTGGGACCCAGGGTTTTAATGTCACAAACGAGTTCGCTATGGGTAGGGGTGATTAGCCTTTTCCCGGACATGTTTGATGCGATTACCACTCAAGGGGTTACAGGTCGCGCAGTTAAAAATGGTCTAATTGACTTTAACTGCTGGAATCCGCGTGACTATGCTACTGATAAGCATAGAACTGTAGATGACCGTCCTTACGGGGGTGGTCCTGGCATGTTAATGATGGTTGAACCATTGAAACAAGCTATCCTTGACGCTAAAAAAGCGGCAGGTGATGGTGCAAAAGTAATTTATATGTCACCGCAAGGGCGCAAATTAGATCAGCAAGGTGCAAGTGAACTTGCGCATTCAGAAAAGCTGATTTTAATTGCCGGTCGCTATGAAGGTATAGATGAGCGAATTATAGAATCATACGTTGACGAAGAATGGTCAATTGGTGATTTTATTTTAAGTGGTGGTGAACTACCCGCAATGACGCTAATTGATGCAGTAGCACGATTAGTACCAGGGGTGTTAGGTCATAACCAGTCAGCTGAGCAAGATTCATTTTCGAATGGCTTGCTTGATTGTCCTCACTATACACGGCCAGAGACATTGGATGATAAACAGGTGCCTGCTGTATTGCTCAGCGGAAACCACCAAGAAATCGCTAAGTGGCGCACAAAGCAATCACTTGGTAGAACTTGGCTTCGTCGTCCTGACTTGTTGCATAACCTAGCTCTGACTGAGGAGCAAGCGGCACTCCTTGCTGAGTTTCAGCAAGAGTACCAACAAGCTTGTGGCTAGAAGACAGTTACACCTAGGAAAGTGAGAAATATAATGGCAAAAGTAAACCAAAATATTATTAAAGCGCTTGAAGAAGAGCAGCTTAAATCAGACGTACCAGCATTCGGCGCTGGTGATACAGTTGTTGTACAGGTACGTGTAAAAGAAGGTAACAAAGAGCGTCTACAGGCCTTTGAAGGTGTTGTAATCGCTAAGCGTAATCGTGGTCTTCACTCAGCATTCACAGTTCGTAAAATTTCGAGCGGTGAAGGTGTTGAGCGTGTATTCCAAACGCACAGCCCTCTTATCGATAGTATCTCAGTTAAACGTCGCGGTGCTGTTCGCCGTGCGAAACTTTACTATCTACGTGAGCGTTCTGGTAAATCTGCACGTATTAGAGAAAAACTTAACTAATACGCGCTGTTTTACAACGCAAAATAAAACGGGTTGCAGCCTTAGGTTGCAGCCCGTTTTGGTTTTTATACCACAAAAATAATTTTCCCCCCTTTGTGAGACACCTAAGTACTCCCTTCAAACTGATCGACTGACCTCTATTTATCCCTTTATAAGCTATGCGACATGCACGTTAGGGCTTTGTGCTTTGGCTGTTATCCTGTTACTATAATTTGTATTAAAAGCTTTACTTTTTTGTATATAATTATTTACGTTTTTAGGGTTTGAGGTGTAGTAACGTGGTAACAGTGAATGATCTAGCTGATTTAAGAGCAGGAATAGATGAATGTGATGCGCAATTGGTGGCATTACTGGCAAAGCGTAATGGGATTACAGAAAAAATAGGCGCAATTAAGCAACAAATCGGTGCGCCATTACATGCCCCAGATCGCGAGGCTGATTTACTTGCAGCTCGCCGCAAAGAAGCAGTCGCACAAGGGGTTAACCCTGAGTTAGTTGAAGATATCCTGCGCCGTATGATGCGTGAAGCGTATCAAAACCAGCAAGGTAGCCTCGCTTGTGTTGCACCTCAGTTATCACCCATTGTAATTGTTGGTGGTGAAGGTGCCATGGGTCAGCTATTTGCTCAACAATTTGCTCGTTCAGGTTATGAAGTCCGTATTTTAGATAAAGCACAGCAAGCACAGAGTGAAGCGATATTAAAAGGGGCAAAATTAGTCCTGGTGAGTGTACCAATTAATGCACTTGAACACGTAGTTTCGGCATTACCAACACTCGATGATGACTGTTTATTAGTTGATATTACATCAGTTAAGCAAAAGCCTTTAAAAGCCCTAATGGCGGCTCATAGCGGCCCAGTAGTCGGGTTGCATCCCATGTTTGGTCCAGATATTTCACACTGGGTAAAACAAACCGTTGTTGTGTGTGAAGGGCGAGATCATGAAGTAGCTAAAGGGCTAATGGCGCAACTCCAAGTTTGGGGATGTCAAGTGGTTGAAATGGATGCTAAAAAACATGATGAAGCGATGCAAATCATTCAGGTAATGCGTCACTTAACAACCTTTGTATATGGTCAGTTTCTTGCCAAGCAAAGTCATACGTTGGCAGAGCTTCGCAGCTGTTCATCACCAATTTATCAGTTAGAGTTAATGATGGTTGGGAGATTGTTTGCTCAGTCACCTGAACTATATTCTGATATCATGTTAGCGCAATTCGACGATGTAGAATCATTACTTGCAAATTACCAAGATACTTTTGCGGAAACCCTCGAAAAACTCAAAGCAGGTGATAAAGCTGCATTGATTGCCGCGTTTGCAGATGCGAAAGAGTATTTCTCTGATGCGACAGCGCATTTCTTAACGCAAAGCCGAAGCTTACTAAACAAAGCGAACGATGCAAAAGTGTTAGATTAAATACTCATACTCAATAAAACCAAAAGCCCGCATTTCGCGGGCTTTTTTGTTTAGATTAATGACCACCAAGTGAGCCTGGTAACACACCCGTATGGTGGTTGATTAAGCCCCATTGATAGAGTAAATCTGTCATATCAGATAGGCTAAATAAGGTCATACTCAAACCAACAATCGTTAACACTATGGTATATGGTAGGGCCATATAAACCATGCGCCCGTAAGACAGCCTTAGTACAGGTGCTAATGTTGATGTTAACAAGAACAAGAACGCAGCTTGGCCATTAGGGGTAGCAACACTTGGCAAGTTAGTACCTGTGTTAATAGCCACAGCCAGTAAATCGAACTGATCACGAGTAATTTGACCTGCTTGTAGTGCAGCAGCAACTTCGTTTATATACACAGTACCTACGAAAACATTGTCACTGACCATCGACAGAATACCGTTAGCTATGAAGAACATGACTAATTGCAGCTGGCCTTCAAAAGTAAGTACCCATGCGATCACGGGTGTAAATAAATGCTGGTCGATAATAACGGCAACAATTGAGAAAAATACGCAAAGTAATGCAGTGAATGGCAGGGCTTCTTCAAATGCTTTACCTAGTTGGTGTTCTTCAATGATGCCGGCACTGGCTGTCGCAAAAATAATTACCGATAAGCCAATTAAACCAACAGTGGCTAAATGAAGTGCTAGACCTATAATCAACCAAACAGCGATAAATGCTTGAATAGCTAAGTTCACTTTATCGCGTGTAGTACGTTTTTTCTCAAGCTTTTTAGCGTGGTCCGATAATATAGTGTGAATGGGTGCTGGGAGTTTGGCACCATAGCCAAATGCTTTGGTTTTCTCGAGGAAGAAAGTCGTGGCAATACCTGCAATCATTACAGGCAAAGTAATAGGCAGCATACGAAAGAAAAACTCGCCAAAGAACCAGCCAGCTCGTTCCGCAATAATTAAATTTTGTGGCTCTCCTACCATAGTACACACACCACCTAAGGCAGTACCAATTGATGCATGCATCAACAAGTTACGTAAGAAAGCGCGAAACTCTTCAAGCTCTTGGCGATTGACAGGACGTACCTGGTTATCATCGTTAATATCGTGCTCACTGTTAGAATCTTTGCCAGATGCCACTTTATGATAAATGCTATAGAAACCCATAGCGACGGCAATAACCACAGCCATAACCGTTAA
Organism: Pseudoalteromonas apostichopi; assembly: GCF_030297135.1. Classification (NCBI taxonomy): domain Bacteria; kingdom Pseudomonadati; phylum Pseudomonadota; class Gammaproteobacteria; order Alteromonadales; family Pseudoalteromonadaceae; genus Pseudoalteromonas; species Pseudoalteromonas apostichopi. The sequence continues at coordinate 496,472 of NZ_AP028065.1, read as the reverse complement.
CGCATCTAAGAAAGCGGATAAGAAGGCAGCTGCAATTGTAAACGACAGCGATAACACGGTCTTGCTACGCACCGAAACAACAAGCTTTGTGAAAATATACAAAAGCAAGTCTTTCATAAAGTATATGCCTGCAACCATAAAGATAAGTAACAGAATTACATCAATATTCTGTACTATTTCATGCTCAACTTGGCCGGCTGTTGTCATTCCAATAAACAACGCCTCTATGGCTAATAAGCCACCTGGTTGAAGCGGGTAACACTTTAGCGCCATTGCGAGTGTGAAGATAAACTCGAGCACTAATACCCATCCTGCCAGATAAGGGTTAAGTTGAAATAAAACTGGGTTGATTAGTAAAAACGCAATAATGGTGTATTTATACCACTGTGGCGAAGTCCCCAAAAAGTTTTTAAATATTGCTGGTAAAACGCGCTGTTGCATGGCCGTACCTTTTATTAGTGCTGGTTGTTATTGTAAATAATTAGAAGTTGAGTATATCGAAAGTATTGTCGTTTGGTGTGCTTTTAATCCAAAAGGTCACTTATTTAACGAGATCTTAAAGATTTTTATGCACAGCAGAGTTAGTTTACTTGTTAGTTGCTGATCATCTGGTACAATCAGTGAGTTGAATGCCAAATGCGGTAAAAGTAGTTGCTAACTCAAGTGGAAATTGAATGAGAATTTTTAAAGCGAAAAGCCCAGCAGGTTTTGCTGAAGAATACATTGTAGAATCTATTTGGAATGGTGACTTTCCGCCTGGCTCAATTCTTCCTGCCGAACGTGAATTGTCAGAACTTATTGGTGTAACACGCACAACGTTACGTGAAGTACTGCAGCGTTTAGCTCGTGATGGTTGGTTAACAATTCAACACGGTAAACCTACTCGTGTAAATAACTTCTGGGAAACCTCAGGTCTAAATATTTTAGAAACACTTGCGCGTCTAGATGAAGATAAAATGCCAGAGCTTACAGATCAATTACTTTCTGCTCGTACTAATATCAGCGCAATTTACACTCGTGCGGCAATTAAGCTTGCCCCTGAGCGTGTAATTGAAATCTTAGCGCAAAGTGAAGAACTTGAAGACAGTGCTCAAGCATTTGCTGATTACGATTATAAAGTTCACCATGAACTAGCCGTTGCTGGTAATAACCGCATTTACGTGCTTATCTTAAATGGCTTTAAAGGCTTCTACTCAAAAATTGGTTGCCATTACTTCTCTGATTCACGTACCCGTGAATTAGCGCGTCAGTTTTATAAAGATTTAACTGTGCTGGCAGAGCGTCGTGAACACGATGGAGCGATTTCTATGATGCGTAAATACGGTCATCAAACAGGTGAAATCTGGCAGCAAATCCGTGGTGATATGCCAGAAGATATCATGGACTAGGTAGCACTAATTGATTTTCTATTTTTAAGAGCCCAGCTTGATGCTGGGTTTTTTGTGTTCGTAAACTTTTTACAGCAGAAAGTTAGACTTACGAGCAAGTGTGCACGACATTCTTTTCTATCGTCACTGCTTTGTTCTGACCAAGATTAATACTAATAATACTTAATCATTTTGAGGGATTAGACCTGTCGCTACCACTATAAAAAGGTCCTCACTTATTTCACGAATTGATAAGAATCGTCAGTATTTAACGTGAATCAATTTTTCCGATTAGGCATATCGCTTTTTTCGATTGTTCATTTGTCTGTAACCTCATTAAACTATCTTGCAAATTATCAATACTTACTCTTGGTTTTTGCTTTTTAGTAACCATATATAAGTGAGTATTGCATAGGCAATTGGAAATAAACTCAAATATTTGGAGATAAAAATGGGTGTATTAGTTGGCCGTCAGGCACCAGACTTTACTGCAGCAGCTGTTCTTGGTAACGGTGAAATCGTTGAAAACTTCAACCTAAAAGAAACTATCAAAGGTAAAAAAGCAGTTATCTTCTTTTACCCGTTAGACTTCACTTTCGTTTGTCCTTCAGAGTTAATCGCTTTCGACAAGCGTTTTGAAGAGTTCCAAAAGCGTGGCGTTGAAGTAATCGGTGTTTCTATCGATTCACAATTCTCACACAATGCATGGCGTAACACTGCCGTTGCTGACGGTGGTATTGGTCAAGTTAAATATGCACTAGTTGCAGACGTTAAACACGAAATCTGTCAAGCATACGACGTTGAGCACCCAGAAGCAGGTGTTGCTTTCCGTGGTTCTTTCCTAATCGATGAAGAAGGTAACGTACGTCACCAAGTAGTTAACGACCTTCCACTAGGCCGTAACATCGACGAAATGATCCGCATGGTTGACGCGCTAGCGTTCCATAGCGAGCACGGTGAAGTATGTCCAGCAGGTTGGACTGAAGGTAAAAAAGGTATGGATGCAAGCCCTGAAGGTGTTGCTAAATTCCTTTCTGAAAACGAAGGCGACCTATAATTTAGGCCTTTGTTAGCGAATTAAAAAACCCGCCAATTGGCGGGTTTTTGTTTTTAAGCTCAACGCGATTAATTAAAGCGCATTGTTAGTTTAGTATAGAAATAACGACCACGTGGGTTATGTACGCTCGACACATAGCCATATAAGTCGCCATCACCATCACCGATTGCAAACGGAGGATCTTCATCAAACACGTTATTCACACCCACAGATAGTTTGATTTTATCTGAGAAGTTATACGCAGTTTGTAAATCAACCAGTGTTTGCGAATCAACCATACGTGATGTGTTGCTATCAAAGTCTAAGTTTCCATCAAAGTCGATGTCTGGTGTATCTTCAAACTCACCAGTGTAGCTCACATTTACATTGGTATTGAAATCACCCATCTCCCAGTTTGTAGAGAAAATCCAACGGTTTTCAGGATAACGGTACTCGCCTGTGTAATCGCGACCATCTTTTTTAAATTCGTTTTGGTATGCCCATTCTAAATTGAATTTTAAGAAGCCGTAATCGTTCATAGCATGAGTGTAGTTTGCCGACACATCAACACCCGATACTTCTTGCGATGAAACGTTTTCAAAGGTGCTGTAAACTTTTTGGATTACACCTAAACTTTGACCATTTTGTGGTGCTAAACGCACACACACAGTGCTGTTTTGATCGTTACAGTTATTATCATAGATAGGGCCGAATTCTTGTTCATCTATCTTGTTATCTTGCGTAATGCTCCATACATCGACACCGAAACCAAATTCAGCGGTTGGTGCCCATATGAAACCAACATTCCATGACTCTGATTCTTCAGCTTCAAGGTTAGGGTTACCCGCAAATTGGATATTGTAATCAAGGGCATTACAGTCAAGTCCTGTCGCTTGACAGCGGTATGTATCAACGAAGAATTGGCTTTCTTCAGAAGGGCCTAAACCAATCTGTGCTAGTGAAGGTGCTCGGAAACCTTGTGCCCATGAACCACGAACAGTAATTGAGTCTGTTGGCGCCCAGCGTACAGCTACTTTAGGGTTTGTTGTTGAACCAAAGTCACTGTAATCATCGTAACGACCTGCTAATTGTAGCTCTAAATTTTCAGCAAGAGGAATTGAAAACTCAATATAAGCTGCATATTGGTCGCGTTCTGCAGCGGCTGATACTGACTCAGTGCCAAAGATTAAACCACGCTGGAATTGATCGTCTGGAATATCGCTCACATCTTCTTCACGGTATTCAATACCGGCAGCCATCATCACCACATCATCGCCAAAGCTAAATGCTTCACCACTGATATTTGCATCAAATGATGTCATATGAGACTCACCACGACGAACTAAGCTTGTCGTAATACGGTCAATAACTGCTTGGTCATTATAGGTGCCACCGAAAGGGTTATAGTTACCCGCATCGATTTCTTGTTGTAAGAAATCAGTACGCACCCAGCCTTGGCTTCTATCGCCTGTTTGCATTGATTTACTTCGACCTTTTTGAACGGCTGCTTCCCAGCTCCAGTCACTGATCTCGCCTTTTAGGCCCGCAACAAAGCGAAGTGTATCTGATTCAATATCCCATTGACGGGGGCCCGCATCTACTGTTCTGTAGCGACCAATTTCGATATCTTGGCCAAACGGGTTGTTAGGGTGGTTTGCTGGCACTGTAAGGCCGGCATCTTCATCAAGCGGAGTCGGTGCACCAGCTGCTTGCGAACTATTGTGTTGTACTGCAACTTCTAAAAATGCCGATATACCATTATCAAAGTTATATTCAAACTGCGAAATAGCACCAACACGTTCAGATGCAGGGGTTACGTAACCATACGGGCCATAGTCAAATAAACAACTACCACTTGCTGTCGCATTTTCTGCAGGGCATGCTGGATCAATGGTTTTTTCACCATCTACATAAAAGTAGCCAGGGAAACCACGCGATGAACGGAAATCCATACCACCATATGGTTCTTGGTTTGCTGTACCTAGACGGCCCATTTCATCAGAGGAGAGTGCTGAGTTGTTAAAGTAATCAATAATAATTGATGCGCTGCTTTTTTCTGTACTGGTACCCCAAACGAGGCTTGCTGTTTTTTCTTCGTAGTTAGGACCATCAGTACCACCATATCCAAGGTTTACTTCTAGACCATTAATATCCTTTTTTAAGATGATATTAACTACACCTGCAACCGCATCAGAACCATATATTGCCGATGCACCATCTTTTAAAATATCGATACGCTCAATCGCTGAAACAGGAATCGAGTTGATATCTACAAATGAATTGGTGATGCTTTCCGCAAAAGCACTTATTGAAACACGACGGCCATTAATAAGTACTAATGTTGCATCAGAGCCTAAGCCTCTGAGACTTACCGCAGCAGCCCCATTAGCTGTAGAGTCTTGGTTATTGCCGCGAGTAGAGAAAGTACCATTACCTGCAACTGGCATACGTTCTAATAATTGTTGTAGGTTGTCGTAGCCCATATTGTCTATGTCTGCACGACTTATTGACTGTACCGGTGATGGCCCTTCAATGTCTGAACGTTTAATACGAGAACCTGTAACTTCAATACGCTCGACCTTTTCAGCTCCATCTGACTCAGCAGCAATAGACATAAAACTTGTGCCACTTAGTGCTGCAATAGTAAATGCGTAGAGAGGTCGCTGTAGAAAGCGGTGGGTGTTCTTCATAAATTTCAATCCTTGTGTAATTGTGAAAGAGTTGTGAAGTTATCACGGTAAAGATTGATATCATGTAAACGTACTGGTTTGAAATAGCAAAAAAGGATGGGTTTTTTAGAGAGGGTATTGATATTTTTGTAAAAAGTGAGTGTTTGTAAGGGGTACGAGCCTAACACGAAAGTTAGGCTCATTTCATAAATTAAGCTTTATGCTTCATTAGGCGCTCTTTTTCTCGTGCCCAATCTTTATTCTTTCCGTCTTCACGTTTATCGTGCATCTTTTTACCTTTAGCAAGGTGGAACTCCAACTTCACCCAGCATTTTTTCCAGTACATTGCAGTTGCGATTAGTGAAAACCCGTCGCGTTCTGTTGCACCGATAAGACGATCGATTTCACGTTTATTTAAAAGTAACTTACGATAACGAAGTGGATCGCAAATTACGTGAGTAGAAGCACTGTTGAGAGGCTGAATTTGACTGCCAAGTAAAAATGCTTCGCCGTTTTTAATATGAATATAAGTCTCAGAGATGTTTACTTTACCAGCTCGGATACTTTTTACTTCCCAGCCCTGTAGTTCAACCCCTGCTTCGAACTTATCGTGTAAAAAATACTCATGGCGCGCTTTTTTGTTAAGCGCGATGGTATTACTTGTCGATTTAGATGATTTTTTCTTAGCCATAGTGGCCCATATTATACGTAAAAACAGCGTTTTTACATCGCTTTTTTAAGGCTTTGCGGATATTTTCGTGTTACTAAAATTTGGGGAAATAGCCAAAGCTTGCTAAAATTCGCCGACAAAGTTGGGAGTGAATATGCCGCAAATAGAAAAAAGTGCGCTTGTAATGTACAGCAGCAAAGAAATGTTTGATTTAGTGAATGATGTTGATGCTTATCCAGAGTTTTTGCCAAATTGCTCAGATGCTAAAATCATCACGCAACAAGCTAGTGGCATGACGGCCAGTTTGGAGATCTCAAAAGCGGGTTTAAAAAAGTGGTTTACTACCGAAAATACGTTTATTGATGAGCAAACTGTTGCACTTCGCTTAGTTGATGGCCCATTTAAAAAGTTACAAGGTAAATGGCAATTTTTACCGCTGGACGATAAAGCGTGCAAAGTACAGCTTCATCTTGAGTTTGAATTTGCGAGTAAACTTATCGAACTGGCTTTTGGAAAAGTATTTAACGAAGTAGCTAAAAATATGGTTAATGCATTTACGCAGCGTGCTAAAACTGTGTACGGAGTTCGTTCATGATAACTGTCGAAGTAGTTTTTGCTTTACCAACAACGGCAACCAGTTTATTAGTAGAAGTGCCGATAGGCACGACAGCTGAGCAAGCGGTGATTAAGTCGGGTATTATCAATAAGTGTCCTGAAATAGACGCAAATAACTTAACACTGGGTATTTGGAACCGTACCTGTAAGCTTAATCAAGAAGTAAAGGAAGGGGATCGTATTGAGATTTATCGACCTCTTATTGCTGATCCAAAGGATGCGCGCAGACGTCGAGCTGAAAAGGCCAAAGAAGAAGGACGTGCCAATAAAGTGACTGGCGGAAGGCCACTAAACAAGGCATAAAAAAGGGTAGCTCAGGCTACCCTTAATTAATTAGAATTAAGATTACTCTTGTTCAAGCGGCGTATTAAATTCGCTAGGTTGCTCGTAGTCACCTGATAACGAAACAAGCTTATCATTTTCGAAGTTAATAGTGAGTGACTTACGTTGCTCGTTGCTACGGCCAATGTTAAATACATACAGGTAATGCCACGTATTTTTATCAAAAGAGTCTTCTGCTACTGGCTTGCCTAGAACATACAGTACTTGCTCGCGAGTCATATTAACACGTAGCTTATCTACATCTGATTGTTCTAAAAAGTTACCTTGAGGAATATTGATACGGTAAACCCAGCTTGAACACCCTGCTGTAGCACTTAAAGTAAGGGTAAGTACTAACCAAAAAGAAAAAGTTTTAAACGACTGCATTATTTGTTTGAATCCTTATTTTTTATACACTGCATGATACCGATTAGTCACAGAAGGTAAAACCCTTTTCAGTAATTGTTTTTACTGAAATGCGATTAAAAACCACGAGGCACAAATTTGACCACTGCAAACCCAAAAAGTTTACATCAGCCTTTAAAAAACAGCGATAACTCAGATGTCATGTGGTGTTTGTATATAGTGCAAACACGTTTAGGTCATTGGTATACAGGGATCAGTACCAATGTTGAAAAAAGGTTCGCTCAGCATCAAGCGGGAAAAGGTGCTAAAAATCTTAAGGGAAAAGGGCCTCTAACGCTTATCTATCAACAGCAGGTGGGTAACCGTAGTGAAGCAACTAAACTAGAAATAAGCGTAAAAAAGCTCAGCAAAGCACAAAAAAGACAGTTTGTTTTAACGTCTGAGCTACCTAAATAACTAACTTGGAAGCTTTTCAATAAATAGGGCTATTTTCGCTATGGCATATTCGAATAGTGTAAAGTCGATGTGCGCCGCCGTGTCTGTGCTTTGGTGGTGGTGTTTGTCATGTCCTATACCAAAGTAAATATAAGGGATCCCCGCTTTAGCGAATGAATAATGGTCGCTTGCTCTACGCCAATCAACTTTGAGATCAAATAACCGATTTAGCCTCGCTGACGAGCTAGTTACCATAAAGGTTAACTGTTCATCAGATAGAATTTTAATGTCAGCTTGATAATGTGCTAATGATTGATTATCTAAAAATGCATAGATACGCGGTTTTCTGGGGTTCACAACGAGCATATCTAAATTAATATTAAGTTTGATTTCGTCTTTATTAAGTGTCGATACCAAGTACTCGCTACCATGTAGGCCATTTTCTTCTGCATCGGTTGCAACAAAAACTAATTGATAGGGCAGAGGGCTTTGCGCAAAGTGCTCAGCTAAATAAAGTAAAGCGGCAACGCCGCTGGCATTGTCGTTCGCACCTGGGTAGAGCCGATTACCTTTTTGCCCTAAATGATCGTAATGAGCGGTAAAAATTACTTTTTTACACTTCTCACAGTGGCTATTTTTTGTGGCGATAATATTGCGTCCTGAAGCCTCGCTAAATAACCCTGACTGATAAGTAAATACTTGATCATCAACAGAATAGCCATGAGCAATAAAGCGCTCTTTTATAAAGTGGGCGGCTAACTGAGCGCCTTGAGTCGCCGTTTTTCGCCCAGCAAATTGAGCCGATGTTAGCGTTATGACGTCTTGTTCTAAATCTGTACTGGCAAAAGCTTGCGCAGTGCTTAGTGTAGCACTAGCGGTAATCAATAAGCTTTGCAGTATGCGAGCGAAGCGCTTGTAACTTACTTTCGTAACGCTGTTTATCATGATCAAAGTCTGCTTTATTGTTTGCCATAGTTAAGTACTTTTTAGCGAGCTTTAGGTCACCTAATTGATAATAGGTTCTCGCTAAACCAAAATCAGTATCATGCAGGGTTGGGTTTAAGTCACGGGCTTTTTTGTAGTGCTTTATTGCATCTTGATAACGGGCGGTCGTGTAAGCATCATTACCTAAAGAAATGTGATAATAGGGGTTTGCTTGGCGCTTATTATCAAGCTTGGCTAATATCGCCTGGCCTTGCTCTTCGCGATTGGTCAGATTATAGAGTCTGGCTAAATTGCCTAATGCGGTGTTGTTATCTGGATCTAAACTAATCGCGTATTGGTAGGCTGTTTCAGCTCTTGGATAGTCATCTGTTAATCTGAACAATACCCCAAGGTTACCCCAAGCACCTGAGTAGTTGCTATCAATATTAACAGCTGCTTTGTAATAGCTAAAAGCAGTATCATAATCATGTTTTAGCATCGCAGCTGCGCCTTTATTGTTATAAAACATTGCTGTAATACGTGCTTTATTGATGTTGCTGGTTTTAAACGCTTCTTGGCGGCTGTTTGGGTCAAAATCTATCACTAAAGAGCGCTCTTCTGGGTAAATGACTTTTCTATTTACCACGAGCTTTTGGGCCTCACTTACTTTTAAGTTGATATGGCCCGTTAGTAAATTAAAGCCATTATCAAGTGCCCAATATTCTGGAATATGTACTTTTTGAAATTGTCCTTCAAGGCCGAGATACTCAGCAAGACTGTAGGCTAAAATCGATAACGATAAACAATTTGCGTTTAAATTTGAGTAGGCTTGATTAGCCGTTAAGGTAGCACCAGATTGATAAGATAAAGACGCATCACCATTTTGCAAAAGGAACTTGAGCAAACGTTTAGTGCTTTGCAATGAACGGCTGTCTTTTGGAAAGGTACTATCAAGTTGCTCTTTTACATGTTCATTTAATGCAAAAATCTCTTGTTGAGTTTCAACTGAGGTTTGAGTAAACGTATTACTTTGCGTCAAAGCAAGTGGTGGGGGAGCGGTGTTATTTTCTGTACTACTACACGCTGTTAATAAGCAAAAGCTTGAGGCTAAAACAATGCTAGGTAATTTCATCTGACCCTCTTAATTCTTGGCCTAATACCATTTAAGTATAGGCCGTGAATGAAAAAGGGTCAGGGTTAACTGTTACAAAACGTGTCAGCGTTTATCAAACGTTGCAACAAGATCATCAAGGGTTTGTGCACTGTTCGCTAAGTCTTTGATTGCTTGTTCACTGTCAATTTGTTCACGCATGACGTTGTCACTAATATCGCTTATTTGCTCAATATTACGACCGACATCTGCGACTACATTACTTTGCTCTTCGGTCGCAGTTGCTATTAAGGTTGCCATATCGTTTATTTCATTAGCAGCATCGTTAATGGCATTGAGCAATTCAACTGAACTTTGCATTGCATCAACGCTTAACTGTGCTTGTGATTTCGAGTGATTGATATGATTAACCACTAGATCAGACGTATTCGTTAGTTCACTGATCATCGTTTGAATTTCAGTTGTTGATTGTGAAGTACGGTTTGCTAATGCTCTTACTTCATCGGCTACAACTGCAAAACCGCGACCATGCTCACCAGCACGAGCTGACTCAATCGCCGCATTAAGTGCTAATAGGTTAGTTTGCTCAGAAATACCTCTGATAGAGTCAACAATACTGGCGATAGCTTGCGTTTTATTTGCAAGCTCGTTTACTTGCTCAGTGATGTTATCGATATCGCATGCAAGTTCTATAATTGCTTCTTTGCTTTGTGTTACCTGAGTATGACTTTGTTCGGTATTTTGTTTACTGTTTTCAGTGAGTTTAGCCGTATTAGCTGCGCTTGAGGCAATTTCTTGCACTGTCGCACCCATTTCATTAATCGCTGCTGCGACCGAAATTGTTTGTTCTTTTTGATTATCTAGCGCTTCAGAGTTCTTCTGTGCTTGCTTAAACACATGATCAGCGCTTTGTCTTATTTCACTACTTTCTTGGGCAACTTGGCTGATAGCAGTCTCAATCTTAGAGATGAATTGGTTAAAGCCTGCTGACAAGTTAGCGAGTTCAGGTTGTTCGGAAGCTGGCAAACGATAAGCTAAATTTGCATCACCTGAGCCTAAACGAGTAAACAACTCTGCCATTTTAGACAGCGGCGATGATAGTGTACGTGCAAGCACTAAACCAGCAAAACTTGCAATGAGGGCAATAACAATTGCAAAGCTGATAATTTGCCATTGTAAAACTTGGATGCTAGAAAATACTTCGTGCTTAGGTACTTGGGCAATGACAAATAAATCTGTGTTTTGGATTGGGCTTGCGGCTACTAATGTCGCTTCACCATCAAGATCGATTTCCTGTAAATTGAATTCACTTTGAGTTAACAGAGAACGAGTGATAGCAGTTTTATAAACGTCATCTAATTTAGCTTTGGCGACTTTGCTCTCGTCTTTATGAAGCTGAATTAGGCCGTTTTTATCGGCAATGTAAACAAAACCAGTCTCTTCAATTTTAAAACGCTGTAACATTGCTTGCATATCGTCAATACTTTTTGCAAGGCCTGCTAAACCAATCCCATTGGTTTGCTGGTGATTTACAAACATTTTTACATCAGTGGGTGATTCTTGATAGATACTGATTGAAAAAGGCTGTGTAGTGTTGGTAAACGCATAAAACCAGCCATCCTGCTCTTTGGTTAAAACTCGCAAAAAGCCATCTTGGTTCCAATATTGTGCAGTTTCTCGATTAGCCCACGAAGCAGTTGCTAAGTCGTATTGCTTAACAAGGCGGTTGAGCTCTTTAAGCAAAGTCTTGTCATCAGTATTACCTGAGCGAGCCCATTCTAATACAAATTCGTTACTAGATAGCTGCTCTGCCGCACTGATCATTTGATTTATATCATGAGTAATATAATTATCAATTGCTTGCAATTTGCTAGGTAGTTCAGATTCTATCATTCGTTGTTCAATGATTTGTTTTGCACTATATATAGCCGTTGCGCCGATTAACGCAGCAACAATTAGGGCGATAGAACTGCCAAGCAGTGTAATTTTTTTAGTAATGGTGAGTTGATTTAACGCCATGAAAGTGTCTTAGTTTACAACATTTAAGTCAGTAATTTTAGCATACACTTTATAAATGACGAATCAATGTAGGGACAAAAAAAAAGCCCAAAGCATATAAGCAATTGGGCTTGGTTTCTAACAAGCGAAACTTACTTTCCAGGGTTAAACAATTTTCTTCATTGCTGACATGTAACCACGTAGCTTGCTACCAATAATTTCAACCGGGTGCTCGCGCAGTGCTTTATTCACGGCAATCAAGGTTTGGTTATCAACTTGGTTGCTAGCACTATCAAGACCTTTACCAATTACATCTGTATCGATATTTTTCATAAAATCTTGCAGCAACGGTAAACACGCGTGGTTATATAAGTAACAGCCATACTCTGCAGTATCTGAAATAGTTCGGTTCATTTCGAAAAGCTTCTTACGAGCAATGGTATTCGCGATAAGTGGCGTTTCGTGTAGTGATTCATAGTAAGCAGATTCAGCGATGATACCTGCCGCAGTCATGGTTTCGAAGGCCAACTCAACACCTGCTTTAACCATGGCAACCATTAAAATACCTTGATCGAAGAATGCTTGCTCGCTGATTTCTTGATCTGTATTTTGTTGTTTCTCGAATGCGGTTTCTGCTGTTTCGGCGCGCCAAGCTAGTAATTTTGCGTCATCTTCAGCCCAATCAGCCATCATGCCACGAGAAAATTCACCGCTAATGATGTCATCCATATGCTTATTGTAAAGTGGACGCATAATTGTTTTAAGCTCTTCACTTAATTCAAATGCTTTTACTTTTGCTGGATTTGATAAACGGTCAAGCATGTTAGTAACACCGCCATACTTAAGTGCTTCAGTGATCACTTCCCAACCGTATTGGATTAGTTTAGACGCGTAGCTTGCATCAATACCTTTTTCAACCATTTTGTCGAAGCATAGTAATGAACCGGTTTGTAGCATACCGCATAGAATCGTTTGCTCACCCATCAAGTCAGATTTAACTTCCGCAATGAATGATGATTTTAATACGCCAGCACGATGACCACCTGTACCAGCTGCATAAGCTTTAGCTTGAGCTAGGCCATGGCCTTGAGGATCATTTTCTGGGTGAACCGCAATCAATGTTGGTACACCAAAGCCACGCTTATATTCTTCACGTACTTCCGATCCAGGGCACTTAGGTGCAACCATGATAACCGTTAAGTCTTCACGGATTTGCATGCCTTCTTCAACAATATTGAAACCATGTGAGTAAGCAAGCGTTGCGCCTTGCTTCATTAAAGGCATAATAGCATTTACAACAGCGGTATGTTGTTTATCAGGTGTTAGGTTTAATACTACATCTGCTGTTGGGATAAGCTCTTCATATGTGCCTACAGTAAAACCATTTTCAGATGCGTTTAAGAAAGATTGACGACGCTCAGCAATAGCTGATTCACGCAATGTATAAGAAACATCTAAACCTGAGTCACGTAAATTTAAACCTTGGTTAAGGCCTTGTGCGCCACAACCGACAATAACGAGTTTTTTCCCTTTTAAAGCGTCTACACCATCAGCAAACTCTGCTGGGTCCATAAATTCACACTGCGCTAATTGCGCTAACTGCTCTCTTAAAGGAAGAGTATTAAAATAATTCGCCATTGTTAGTGTCCTATAAATACAATTTTGTTAGAAAATCAAAGAACCGACGTAGTGTTCTTTGTATGTCTTAACACTATGCAATTTTTTACCTTGCGTAAAATGATATATTTGAATTAAAGTATTTCATAAAATGAAATGGTGGTGGTATGGATCATAAACATCTTAATTACTTTTTGGCGTTAGCAAAGACGCTACACTTTGCAAGAGCCAGTGAGCTTTGCCATATCAGTGCGCCAACCTTGAGTCGGAACATCAAGCAACTCGAAGAAGAGGTTGGGGTGGTGTTATTTAATAGGGATAATCGCACCGTAAAATTAACCCGCGAGGGTGAGTCATTTATTGAGTACGCTAATGCGACGCTTGCTAACTGGCATCGTTTTAAAGCTAATGTACAAGAGCCGCAACAGCATGTTTATGGCAATGTCAGTATTTATTGCTCTGTAACTGCCTCATATAGTTTTTTACATCAAATACTTGAACAACTGCGTATGCAGCACCCATATATTGAAATTACTTTGAATACTGGTGACCCTGCATTAGCAATAAATCGTGTTTTAGATGGTCATGAAGATATGGCAATTGCTGCTAAACCAACAAAACTACCGGGACAAATTGCCTTTACTAGTGTTGGTTATTCGCCACTAGTATTGATTGCGCCAAAAATCGTGTGCCCGATCAGCGAAAAACTGTCAGCAAATGAGCAAATTGATTGGTCAGATTTAGAATTTATTGTTGCTGAGCAAGGTTTATCAAGACAGCGTCTTGAGCAGTGGTGGCGTAAAAAAAATATTCATGGCCGTATATATGCGCAGGTTGCAGGTCATGAAGCTATGGTCTCTATGGTGAGTCTAGGTTTAGGTATTGCTATGGTGCCAAAAATAGTACTGGATAACAGCCCGCTCAAAGATAAAGTGCAAATTGTTAGTGATGCAGAACAAACTATTGCAGGTTTCGAAATTGGTCTAGCCGTACTAAATAAAGAGCGTCATGATCCTGCACTCAACGCGATTTGGAGTATTGCTCAATCGCTTACCCAGCAAGCAATTTAACTTAATAACTAGTGGCTTTGACTTTAATTTAAACTTTTACATAGATACAACCGCACACTTTAATTAGTTATTTAGTATTGGTTTTTGTAAAATTTTTTCGTGGTTTTTACTGGTTTTAGTCTGTCAAAATCCTTTTTCATTGATTTTTCTTTGGTTGTTGTTAACTTAATTGAAATAATAAAAATTTTCATGGCCTAGACTCATGATACTCTCAGCGCAAGCCGACCACTCTTTAAGCTACTCGAGCCATTGTCTGAAGCTAGCAATTCCTCTAATGGTAAAATACAAGATGCCAATTACGCCGCTTAATTATGCGCTTTGGTATTGCTATGTGAGTGATAAAAATCAAAAGTTAAGTAAAGAGCTCGATAGTATTATTAAACAACACAATACTTGTAGTCATGAGCAGGCAAAACGGCTTTTCGATAAGTACTTATCTCGGGATGACTTGGCACTATTTTATCAGCTCTCTAGCGGCTTTAACGATGTTGTTGGCAAGGTACATCAAGATATTAACGAAGCACTAAATTACTCAACTGAATTTAATCAGGCGCTGCAAGAGTGTCGTGAAACACTAACGAGTGCTGATATAAGCCAAGAAAGTGGCTTTGATGATGTACTTGATTGTGTAGAGCGTTTAAGTGATGAGTCGGCAGCTTTGCAAAGCCGTGCGCAAGATTTTCAAAACCAACTCGCTATGGCGTACTCCGAAATTACAGAGCTAAAGCAAGAGCTTGTTAGGTCAAGAAGTAAAGCTGAAAAAGACCCTCTGACTGGGCTTTATAATCGTGGTAAGTTTGATGAAGATATAACGCGATTTTGCCAAACTAATAATTTAGCTGAAGTCGCCGTGCTTACAATGGTCGATATCGATCACTTTAAACAGTTTAACGACACCTTTGGTCACCAAAAAGGAGATCAAGTTTTACGAGCTGTTTCAGCAAAACTACTTAAGCATGTTTCAAGTGTTGGCCAAGCTTATCGTTATGGTGGCGAAGAGTTTTGTTTCACGGCTCAGTTTGCCAGCATTAGTGATATGACTAACTTTACCCAGCAACTACGTCAGGCTGTTACTAAACTACAAATTAAAAATCCTAAATTTGACAAGGTGTTAAGCCAAGTGACAGCAAGCTTTGGTATTGCTATTAAAGCTAAAAATAGTAAACCGGAACAACTGATTGCTAAAGCTGATAAAGCGCTTTATTTAGCAAAAGAGCATGGTCGCAATCGCATAGAAATCGTCGAAGAGTAACAAACTTAATCGATATATGTATCAAATTTGTGAATAGTTGTAACCTTGCAACGACAGTTTGTTCACATCTTGATATTATGCTTTTATTGCATAAATTTCTTTGGTCGTAAAATAACAATGAAATCTCAAACGATCAGGATGTGCGCACTGGTTTATGCCACATTTGGCATGCTAGTGAGTCAAGCAAGCGCTGATGACTCAACGCGCACTGAACGTGAAAGCCGTGTGGCAAATCAACAGATTGATACCCAGCAATGGCATCTAAGTATTAATACAGGTGCGGGGGTGATCACGAATCCACTTCATGGAGGTGATAACTTACCTTTGCTCGTGCTGCCTGAAATCGCTTTTTATGGTGAAAAATGGTTCTTTGATAATGGCCGTTTAGGTTATTCATTACAAGAGAGTGATAGTCACGTCGTTAACTTTGTTACTGAGTTCAACCCTGAGACGCGTTTCTTTATAGATTTCCATCCAAGTAATATATTTGCACTGCAAACATCAAATAGTTTTATTGTTGAATCGACCACCAGTAATGAACTGGCAGAAAAGTCTGTATCTACAAGCGATATTAAAAAAAGACGCTGGGCTTTAGATGCTGGCTTAAGTTATCACTATATTCGAAATAATCATGTTATCTCTGTACAAGCGTTGACCGATGTTTCCGGAGTTTATAACGGTTTGCGTAGTGCTTTACAATGGCAATCACATCACCGTATAGGAAACTTATCGGTCGCACCTAGCCTAGGGATCTGGTACAAATCAGCCAGACTAAATGATTATTTTTATGGTTTATCGGCAGAAGAGTCCTCATATGGGGAAATTGATGTTGGCAGTAGCTGGCAACCTTATGCTAAAATCGACGCCCGTTGGCCCCTGAGTGAGGCTAACTCTCTTCGTTTTCATTTAGCATATTATGACTACTCAGCCGTGGATGACAGTCCGCTTTTTGAACACACGTACTCGATGACTGCATTTATAGGATTCAATCATATTTTTTAATATGAAGTATTTTGCTTTTAGTCTGTGTGTGTTTGTTGCTGTTATTTGGGCTTCCCCAAGCTATGCACAAGCGACTCAGTTTGATATCACACCAAAAGTGTGCGTTGTATTACAACAGCACGAATTTTGTGATCTTGAGTTAAAAATGAGTTGGCAAAGTCAACAGCCTCAAGATTTGTGTTTGTACCAAAATAATCAGAAAATTCAATGCTGGAACGACACTAGTTCAGGGGTTTTCAGCCATAAAGCGCGGGTTCAGATTGAAACAATATACTCCTTAGTCAATCCGCACACGGGGAGTAAAATTGCGACAGCAAAAGTCGAAGTGCAAAGCACCGAAGCAAAAACAACGAGGCGTAGGTTACGCTCACCGTGGAGCTTTTTTTAATTTAGGAGCAACCAATGGCAAAGATTTTACTTGTTGAAGATGATCTCGGCTTACAGCAGTTAACACGTGATTACCTTCAGCATAATGGGTTGGATGTTGCGGTCCTTGAACGCGGCGATGAAGTATTTGAATACCTTGAAAACAACCCTGTTGATCTAATGATTTTAGATGTCATGTTACCGGGTAAAGACGGCTTTAGTGTGTGTCGTCAGGTTCGTGATAAATTCAGCTTACCTATTTTAATGTTAACAGCAAAAGGTGAAGACTTTGACCAAGTGATTGGTTTGGAGCTCGGCGCAGATGATTATGTAATCAAGCCTGCTGAGCCTCGTGTATTATTAGCGCGTATTAATGCGTTATTACGTCGTGGACAAGCTACTAACAAGGCACCTGAAGAGCTTAGTTTTGGTGATTTAACTATTGATAAAACTAGCCGCATCGTTACACTAAAAGGCAGTGAAATTACACTGACTTCCCATGAGTTTGAGCTACTTTGGTTACTCGCATCAAATGCAGGTGAAGTGTTAAGCCGTGAACATGTGCACCAGCATATGATTGGCCGTCAGTATGATGGCTTAGACCGTACAGTTGATGTACGCGTATCACGTATCCGCAAGAAGCTAGGTGATAATAGTGATAAACCATACCGAATTAAAACAGTTTGGGGACAAGGTTACCTCTTTGTATCTGATGCATGGGATATGTAAACATTAATGGGGAAACTATTTGCAAGCTTATATCTTTATATAATAGTTTCTCTGTTTCTTGTTAGTGGGGTCATAGAACAGTTATGGCCCTACGAAGAAACTCAACAACAAATCGCCCTCGACCAAGAATTTGGTAAATCTCTATGGCTATTAAGCCAAACGGATAATGGTTTAGCTTCGCTACAACGAGAGTATGAAAGCGAATTGATTAATCTCTCAGACCTTGCTTTACCAGATGATTTAAAATCACAGCTCAAAAATGATCATCATCTGTATTTGTTTAATAAAGAGCAAAAGGTGGTTTGGTATATTGCTATCAACGACACACAGCTTTTGCAAGTAGGTCCACTTTCTGTTGAAAACCCAAATTTTAGCTCAGTTTGGCCTTACTTTTTATTATTAACAGTAATTGGTTTGCCTATTGGGCTATGGAGCTTATTACTATGGCGAGATTTTAATAAACTCACACTTGCCTGTGAAGCTGTAGGAGGAGCGCAAGACTTCGAACTACAAGACGCTTCCAAATCCTTTTTCCTGCCAATCACAGATACACTCAATGCGATGCAAGAGCGTATCCAATACCTTCTAGCAGCACAGCAAGAGCTTACTTCTTCTGTTTCTCATGAGTTTAGAACGCCACTTGCTCGTTTAAAGTTTGCAATTGCTATGCTTGAAGAGCAAGTTGAGAATGAAAAATCTTATACTTACATTGATAACATGCAGGCTGATATTGCAGAGCTTGAGGCGTTAGTTTCCGAAATGCTGGAATATGCGCGGCTTGATTCACATCAACCGAGTTTAAAACCACGTTCTTGTGACCTTACTGCGCTTATCAACAGTGTGGTGAATAAGCTCGAATTTGCTACTGACATTGAGGTAGCAGTGAGTGCACCTAAGCAGCTTTACTACGAGTGTGACGAGCATTTTATGGCGCGTTGTATTCAAAACCTATTAGGCAATGCACAAAAATACGCAAACCACAAAATTCATGTGAGCCTTGAAGAGTTAGGTGATTCGATACAAATTAGTGTTGAAGACGATGGTCCAGGGATCGCTAAATCTGAGTGGCAAAGTATTTTTAAGCCATTTACTCGTTTAGATAAAAGCCGTGATAAGAAAACAGGTGGCTTTGGGTTAGGTCTTGCAATTGTCGCTAAAATTGTCAGTTGGCATCAAGGGCAGTCTGAAGTGTGTGATTCACCATTAGGTGGAGCAAAATTTGTGATTCGCTTGTTCAAGACTAATTAAGCCTTAGATTACAGGTATTTTTGCAGGCATAAAAAAAGCGCCTAAGGCGCTTTTTAAAGATTAAAACCAAAAATAAACAAGTAGCAAAGTAATAGACCACACTTAATTATAAAAGTTCGAAAAAAGGTTAATTATTTTTCATCTAATAATGGCATTAGCATTTTTTCTAGGCCATTGAGCTTCACTTCATACATCATCGCTAGTTGTGCACCTAACTGGGAATCAGGAAATCCTTGTTGTTTAAACCACACCAAATAAGGCTCTGGCAGCAATAATAAAGGGCGACCAGCATACTTTCCAAATGGCATCTTAGTATTTATGGCGCGTTTGAGTTGAGCTGTATCCATCTTTATCTCAAAGAAATTTTAAAGCTAGATGATACGGTAAAAAGGGGAGAGAAAATAGGCTGTGACGGGCAAGAAACAGCCTATTTAGTGAGGGATGTAGGCCCTCAGAATAACAGCCACTAAATTAATTACGGCGTATTAGTGTAGTTGGTTGCGACGCTTTTTCGTAAAGCCAAGCTTATTTAGCTTGAGGGCAATAGCTGGGTCGTCGATTCGTTCAGGTGTTTCACAGTCACGAAGAAAATGATCACTAGGTACTTGATATACATCGAGCATCTTGTTGAATAGCACGGTTCTAATATCCAAAGCAGTCATGCCGTTATTTTGTAACTCATCAAGTTGCTGCTGAATATCTGAAAGTTTCCCGGTACGTGCATCATCCGTGTTTGCTAAAAACTCGTTGGTAAACTTATTTTTCATTTAAACAACCTCAATCCATCTAACAAGTGCTGTGAAATAAACAGCGGTACAACAACACTGTTAAACTTTTTTGTGTTAAAAATAGATACTTAGCTAAGCATCTTGAAATTAATTCTACTCTTTTTTTTAGCCTGATTGCTAATCTGGATGTAAAGCTTTGTAAATAAGCTTGACCCAATAGGGGGGACTGATTTGATTTGCTAAGAAAACTAGTTAGCCAACTAACTGAATACAGTGAAAATAATTATCAGTACCATCTGAAGGTACTGATAATTTTTTTTTTACATTAAGAGAAAAGTTTTTGTTTTACATGCTCAGCGAAGCCACTACCAGCTTCTAAATAGAAGTTATATGTTGAGTCAACCCCCATATCTTCTAGTTCTTTTTGCTGATCTGGGTAGTTTGCAATAGCAGTAACCTGACCTTCATAGCCAGAAGCACGAAGTTGCTCTAAAGCAAAAATATTTTGCATATGCTTCGGCATCGCAAGCATCACCATCCCTACATGTGAGTGATTTACACGCTGCCAAAAATCAGGGTCAGTGGCGTCTGCAAGCAATACACGGCGACCGCGTTTGATGTGTTTATCAACAACATCAGGCTTTATATCAATACCTGCGACAAGATTTGGATGGGTTTGGCTGATTGTTTCATAAGCACCTGTACCAATGCGACCCATGCCAAATATAACAATTTTTGTATCATTAAGGTTTACGGGCAGCTCTTCAGCAAGACGACTATCACTTTCAAATTTAAGCAGCCAATGTTCAATTTTCACATAAACTTCATTTGAGCGCTTATTTAATGGCGAAGCTAAAATAAAGGTGATCGACACAGCAATAGCCATCACTGCCAACCACTCAGAGGTGATCATATTACTGGTGGCGGCAACAGCACACACAATTAAGCCAAACTCACTATAATTAGCTAAGCTGAAGGCACTTAACAAAGAAGTACGAGCACGTAATTTGAATGTGTTTGTTAGCACATAATAAAGAGCAACTTTTAATGGTAAGACTAATATAATGATGATTGCAACGATTACTGCATGAGTTGTCAGTTCTGCATTCAAGCCAATATTTAAGAAAAAGCCGACTAATAATATGTCTTTTAAATTAAGTAACGACTTTGATAACTCACCAGCTTTTTTATGTGAAGCGAACATCATACCAATGATCAAAGCGCCTAAATCACCCTTAAGGCCCGCGAACTCAAAAGCCTGATAGCCAATAATAAGTGCAAAGAAAAAACCAAACAGCGGCAATAATTCACCGTGCTTTGAGCGGTTTAATACCCAAAACATCACAGGTCTTAAAACTGGTAAGCCGACTAATAATGCCAGTGCCCAAATATTTGGGGCTTTACCTGTACTGATGGCTAAGAAGATAACTGCAAAGATATCTTGCATAACTAAGATACCAATAGCAATTTTACCATGAAGGCTTGCCATTTCACCGCGCTCTTCAAGTACTTTTACTGCAAATACGGTGCTTGAGAAGCTAAAGGCAAAGCCGACTAATAATGCACTTTGCCAAGTCAGCTCATTAAATAAAGGTAGTGCTAAGGCACCTAATAACAACATAAAACCACTAAACAGCGTGCTACTCAAAACAATATGCATTGAGGCTGGCGCCCATACTTGTGGCTTCATTAGGTTAGATACTTTGAGTTTAAGACCAATGCTAAACAATAACAAAGTAACACCAAGACTTGCCAAGGTATTTAGCAGCTCGGTTGTCTTATATCCATATAGGTTGAGTGCAAAACCCGCTAATAAAAAGCCGATAAGAGGAGGCAACTTTAACTGGTAAACAGCAAAGCCACAAACGAACGCGGTAGCAAAGTAGATTAGTTCCATAATTGTTCTTTTAACTTCATTTGTTTGAAGTGTAGCGAAATATTCGTAGTTGGAAAACAACAACGAGTAATAGGAGTTCAAAAAATAAGCACTTATACATGATTTATTGATTAATCCGGCAAAAGCATCATTTTTTCGCTGACATTAGCTTTTAATTGTGGTTAAGATGCATTAACAAAGGAATTTAAGCCATAGGTTAGAAGCTGGCTTAAGGAGAATAGATGTTTAAGAAAATCCTTGCATCAGTAGGCATTGGTGCAGCAAAAGTTGACACTGTACTCGAGACAGAGCATTTACAACCGGGTCAAAAATTTAATGCCGTTATTGTCATCAAAGGTGGCGATGTGGACCAAGAAATATCGGGTTTAGACCTAGCACTTATGACACGTGTAAAAGTCGATGGCGAAGATGGTGAGTATTTCACAAACCATGTTATTGAAAAATGGCGTATTACAGATATAGGCACAATTGCAGCGGGTGTTGAAAAACATATTCCATTTGAAGCTCGCCTTCATTCTGAAACACCGATCACCGAAATTAATGCTGGTTATAACCAATCGCATGTTTGGCTTGAAACTGGCTTAGACATTGATTTAGCGCTTGATCCAACAGACCGTGATGCATTGCATATTTATCCTAATGACGCTGTAAGCACGTTTATGGAAGCGATGGATCGACTGGGCTTCAGTCTAGTAAAAGCGGATGTAGAAAAAGGCTTCTTAAGGGCTCCCACTTTTCAATCACACTCTGGTTGTTATCAAGAATTAGAATATCGCCCAAATAGCCGTAGCCTCTTTGGTTTACAAGAGGTTGAGTTGTCGTTTGTGCCTGAAGCGCATAAAACACATGTATTAATCGAACTTGATCGCGCCTTCAGAGGGGATGGTTATGTAGATTTAACCATTGAACATGATCATGTAAATCTGTCACAGCTTTGTGATCAGCTAGAACGATTATTTGCTTAAAGACTAACTATTGGCTAGTTAGTTAAAACCCAGCTACGGCTGGGTTTTTTGTCTTCATAAAGGAGCGTTATGTTTTCTATTAAAAGTTATAGCGAACTCAGTAAAGATGAGTTATTCGCCATTTTACGGGCGCGGGTTGATGTATTTGTTGTAGAGCAAACCTGTCCTTACCCAGAAATTGACGAAGTTGATAACAATGAGCTTACTCAGCATATATTTTTGTTTAAAGCTCAGCAGGTAGCTGCCTATGCACGTTGCTATAAAAAGAATGAGCAATTTAGCGCATTTGGTCGAGTGCTGGTTGCAGAGCAATTTCGTGGTGATGGGTTGGCAACTAAACTAGTGCAAACCGCGATAGATACTTGTAAAAAACATTGGCCAGATAAAGCGATCATGATTGGTGCTCAGTGCTATTTAACCGGGTTTTATCAGCAATTTGACTTTGTAAATGTGGGGGATGATTATTTAGAAGATGGCATTCCACACCAGGATATGTGTTTGAGGTAGCCAAATGGCTACCTCCGTAATTTGTTAATTTAATAATGAGTTAGCAAATACCAATGCAATGGCAAGTGGACAAATGAACTTAATGTACCATGGCCATACTTTCCAGAAGAAGCTGTTTGCAGCTTCTGGGCATCCTTGTTGAATTTCTTTTAGTAAAGACGCACGATGCCAAATCCAACCGACAAAAATACAACACATTAAGCCTAGAATAGGCTGCCCAATCTTAGTGGTTAAAGTAATTACAAAACCAAATAACGTGCTTAGGTTAAATACGATTGTGAAACTAACGAGTGCAATGATACCACCGATGATCCAAGTAGCTTGAACACGTTTCAAAGCAAAGCGCTCAACAGCATAAGAAACAGGTGCTTCTAGCATCGAAATTGATGACGTTAATGCGGCAATACTCATTAAAGCAAAAAAAGCAAAGCCAACAAAAATACCTACATCACCCATGCTAGTGAATAATGCTGGTAGCACTTGGAATACCAAGGTATCTTCAGAAAGTAGGGCACCTTCAGCAGAAAAAATTTGTACGCCTTGCGCTTGTGCAACATACATAGCTGGAATAATCAATAAACCAGCTACAAAGGCAATGAACACATCGATTAAAGTAACATACGCACCTAGCGATACTAAATTCTCTTTTTTGCTTATGTATGAGCCGTAGATAATCATTACGCTGGTACCAAGCGACAATGAGAAAAACGCCTGTCCTAACGCATTCACTAATAACTCTGGGTTTAAAATCGATGAAAAGTCTGGCACTAAATACGCTTTTAGGCCTTCCATCGCGCCTTCTTGCGTCATTACATAGATGATTAGCATAAACAAAATACCTAAAAGGGCAGGCATTAAGCGTTTAGACCATTTTTCGATGCCGTTTTCTACACCCTTAGAGATAATAGAGACGGTTAGAATAATAAATCCAGCAGTAAATATAAGGTTTCTTGATAGTGACTGCTCACTTAGCCAAGTGCCAGCTTGTTCTTGACCGGCTAATTGTGCAACGGGTTCGAGGGTTGCGCTCAACATCCAGCCTGCCACGATCGCATAGAAGCTTAAGATGAGACCCGCACAAATAATACCGCCAAAACCCACCACGAAGGCGAACTTCTTTTGCCATGCTTGATTCGTTACTTTTCGAAGTGAAGTGACGGCATTAGCTTGACCATGACGACCAATTACTAACTCAGCCATTAAAGCAGGATAAGCAAGACAAAATGCTAACACTAAATAAGCCACTAAAAACGCGGCACCGCCATTACTTGCAGTTTGTGTTGGGAAACCCCAAATATTTCCTAAGCCAACAGCAGAGCCTGCTGCAGCCATAATAAATCCAAAGCGGGAGCTGAACTCCCCACGTGATGCGCTCATATTATTGTTACTTCTCTATTTGTGACGGCGCTGACAATCTACTCGAATTAACACTAAATAAAAAGGGTTAATCATCCGCATTTTGGTTGTTCTTCGTTGTGTGCGAGTTGTCAGCGTAGAATTCGTGCAATTGCGCATTACAATACGAAACAATTAACACAAATGAAACATGTTTATTGGCTTTTATTTTGGATTGTTATGCTAAAACAGGCGCCACTTAGCTGCTTACTTTTTGATACTTCGACCGTGCCGTGGTGCCAATCAGCGACTTTAGCCACGATAGCAAGACCTAGCCCGTAGCTTTCTCCATCGCGATTACGGTGCGTTTGTTCTTGAAAGAATGGGCTAAATACTTTTTGCCAATTTTGTTCGCTCACACCAGGGCCGTCATCTTCAATACTTATAGTGATGCACTCATTAGTACTGGTTGCACTGATTGAAATTTCAGACTCTGCAAAGTCACAGGCATTACTTAATAGATTAACAATGGCGCGTGCTAACCAGTGTAAATCAGCACAAATATCACCAACTTTAACTCGGTGACTGATTCGTAAACCGCGTTGCTCAAGCTTAGGTTCTATTTGATGAATTAAAGTTAGAATATAAGTTTGCAGATCAGAGTGGTTAAACGTTAGCTGATTAGATTTTTGCTCAAGTGTTGCAAATGCCAGATAACTTTTTAACATAGACTCCATTTGATCTAAGTCGTTTTCCATGCGTGCAAGATATTCAAGGCGCTTTTCTTCACTTGGACAGTCTTGTGCCGCTTCTAAACCAAATCGTAAACAAGCTATAGGTGTGCGAATATCATGAGATAAGCTCGATGCCATTAACTTATTCTCATCAAGGAGTTTTTCTATTTGGTTTGCCATGCGGTTAAATGTCAGTTCAACATCTTTGATATAAGTAAAGTGTGATAATTGAATGCGACTTTTTAAATCACCTTTTGCAAAGCGTTGTGCCGCCTCGTTTAATACGCTTAAACGCTTTGCAAGTGGTGCAATAATGAAGCCCATAAATACACATAACCCAGTGTAGAATAACAAGGTAAGTAATACATCGTTACCTTGTTCATGAGTTAAGTCTTTGTCTAGTCGCATTTTTATATGATGAGTATCAAGGGCTGCTTCACTGTAAAGCAAATAATAGCCTTGCTGATCTTCTAGAATGAGACCACTTGGCTGAGTTATTTGAGCTAATAATGAGTAAGGCAGCGCAAGGGATTGGGTTGGTCGATACTCAAGTTGTACAGAAAAGTCTTGATTAAACTCTGCAATAGCGTGCTCTCGTTGCTTCGCGTCAAGTTTAGCCAGTTGCTTTGCAAAACCTTTGATCATTTTCGTTTCGCTAGAAAACACATCCTGAGGTGCCTGGGTTTGTTGGCTAAAAGCATCAATTAGCCAGCCCAAAACAATGATTGAAAGCAAAGCGCTACCAAGTAGCGAAATATAAAACTTTTTCACAGGCGCTAGTCGTTATTGCCAAGCAGTGGCAACAAGTAAATAGCCTTTGCCCCAAATGGTTTTAATTTTTTCAGGGTGCTGTGGGTCATCATTAAATTTTTTTCTTAATGAGGAAATGAGTACATCTACACTTCTGTCCAAGCCATCATACTCTCGGCCTTTCGTTGCCTTAAATACCGCATCACGAGATACCACCTGACCTGCATTGCTTGCTAAATAGTTTAGCAGTAAATATTCAGCGCTTGAAATATGTACCTCGTCGTTAGCCAAGTAAACAGTGCGTGATTCAGTGTTAATTGATAATTTACCAACACTTATAAGTTCAGAGTTTGCAGCTTCATGCGTGTCGGTTTTAGAACGAAGTGCAGCTTTAATACGTGCTAATAAAGCGCGAGGGCGAACTGGTTTCATCATATAGTCGCTGGCACCCACTTCGAGGCCTATAACTTCATCCATTTCATCATCACGTGCAGTTAGCATAATAATCGGAGCTTGATAAAAATGCCTTAAATCGCGACACACACTAATACCATCTTGACCTGGTAGCATAATATCTAACAACACTAAGTCTGGATTTGTTTTACGTACTTGCTCAACTACTAGGTCACCGCGTTGGCATATAGTCGTTTGATAGCCTTGCTCAATTAAGTATTCCGCAACCCAGTTGGCGAGCGAGATATCATCTTCTACTAATAAGATAGTTCCGTAATGTTCCATTTTTTACTCCTGCTTAGAACAGTCGCCAACGACGTTTCTTCTGACGATTTTGATAGACCCACTGTAATTGTATTTCAGTGCTTGCAACAACCTTACCGTTATCACTACTTATAAGTTCAAAACCTATGGTTTCTGCTGAATCAAATTGGTATCTAAATAAGCCCTTTTGTTGCATTAACCAGCATTGCATTATGTGCTTGCTTTGTGCGTTACGTAAGCAGTAATTACCAACTTGCTGCTGGTGCCATGTAATATCAACTTCGGCATAACAATTTCTGCCTTCACGCAGCGCTACACAGGTATCTGGTAGTGCAACTAGTGCACTTTCGGTTGTCTGATCAGTTTCTAACTGCTGCTTGGCGAATAAGGGCCCTGACACCAAGAAGATAAAGCACAAGTAATACTTAGAAAACATAACGCACGCCTACCTTGGCTTTATGCTGATATTCTTGAGAGATAATAGGGCTTTGGTGGATATCATTTGAAAACCAAGTTGATAGCCAGCCAGTTAAAAATACCCAGTGCCTATTGATGGGGTATTCTGCGTGAAATTCAAAAATAAGGCTGTAAGAGGTATCTGGGTTATATGCTGGGCGTGTATCCAATGCTTCTGCGTCTGAAATGCCAAAGTAATAATCTGTAAAGTCATTTGAATAGGCACTCAAGCCAACGCCTGAGCGAAATTCCCAATTTCGCCAAGGGATAATTTGACTAAAAAATGAATTCATTACCCAACCATTATGCGCACCTGAAATATCATGCAGGTATTCAAATGAAATTTGCGAGTTTTCAAAGCGACGTGATAGGCGAAGACCTACATCAAAGTCGTAGTCGCGTGTTCTGATCCCTTCAAGCTCTTTAATTACTTCGTTACCATAAATATTTAAGCCTGTTTCATCAAATCCAGATTGAATGTTCGTGCCAACAATATCTAAGCCCCATTCAAATTTATCGATAACACTGTAACCGAGTGTTAAACCACCACTGAGTTGGCTCTGATCGTAATCAAGATAAAAACGGTCGTAAGAAACGGCGAGGTGAACATCTGGCTCTATACCATCATTGTATGAATCCATGCCAACAAGGTAAGAATCTTCAATGTAGTAACCTAGACCTATGCCCCAGTCCCATGCAAAACCTTGGCTTGGTTCTAAAGTATTGTCTGCATAATAGCGATTACTAGCTCGGCTTGTGGTACTAAGCAGGGTTAAACATATCAATAATAGGGCACTATGAGCTCGCAACGTTGCTTCCTTGTCTGTTAGAAAGGGTAATAGCTTATAGTATATTGTTAAGGAGTTCCTGTAATCTGTAAAAAAATGTATTAGTAGGAATTGGAAGTGTAAGAAAGTGTTGCAAATTCAAGGAGGGCGCTGTTTGCCTATGGGTAGGCAAACAGCTAATGAGTTTTACTGAACTTTAATTTTATCGATTAAAATACTGCTCAAGTAGTACTGCATCATAGGTGTTAGAGCACTAATTTCTGTACGGTTACACGGGCCTTGCTCTTTTTTAAACGCGTTCACTTGTGTGAAGGTCTGATAAGCAGGAATGGTGACTTCTTTATTAATACGCTCCATCCGAGCTTGTTCTGAGTTTTGCTCGTGCACAAAACTCGCTACTTCAAGTTCATTCTTTATTAACTGTTGCTGTTCAAAACTATAGATAAGTGGCTCACGATGAAAACTTGCACTATCAATCGATGATTTTGCGAACCAAACAACATCACCGGTTTTTTTATGAGTCAGACGCATACTCACTTGGCCTAAAATAGTTGCACACTTTTGAACCGGGAACTGTTTTGCTACTTCATCAAATAAAGGCAATAGCTTTTCAGGTTTTACCAATTGGTATTCTGTGTCTTCAATCAATTCAAGATCAAGCTGGTGAATTGAAAGGGTATAGTCTGCTTGTGCACCTTCTTCTACAACCTTTAATTGCTTTGCTGTGAGTGCTTCGGCCAGCTGCGCGTAAAGCGTATCTGTTACACTGGTTTTATCAGCAACAATGACAACAGTTTGATGTGTACTAACCACATGTGCAGGTAATTGTACTGACTTTACTTTAGGCGCAGCATGCTCTGTTTGGTACTCAACTTGAAAGCGTTGGCTTTGTAAGCTTGGTTTCTTAGGCATTGAAAGTAACGGAGCTGGTTCAGGTTTTAGAGCACAACCAACTGAAATTAAAGTAAAAAACAAAACCACAAGTAAGCGCATGAAAAATAGTCTACCCATAAAAAGTTAAGATTAAGCGTATTGTACGTTAGTCGAGGCAAAAGTTCATGATATTATGTTATGAGAAACTTCCCAAACAGACTTAAAAAAATAAATAATGAAGTACAGCTCATCTTTAATTCTTTTTCTTTTTTCTTTATTACTGCTTGTGGTGAGTGGTGAAGCTACTTCGAGTGACAAACAGTGGCAAAGTTTCGTTGCTGACTATAATAAACACCTAACCCGAAAACTAAAAAGCAAAGGGATCCCAGGTGGTTCATTGGCGATTGTAAATATTGGTAATGAAGATTTTATTCGTGGTATTGGGCGAACAAAAATAGAAAAAGGTCGCAAAGTTGATAAACACACACGTTTTAGATTAGCGTCAGTATCAAAAACTTTTGCCGGCTCGTTGACCGCAAAACTTGCAGCACAAGGTGAGTTTAATATTGACGACCCAATAAGTAAGTTTATTCCTGCTTTTTCTAATACAGCTTATAAAGATGACTTAAAAATCTATCACATCCTTAGTCACTCAAGTGGCTTAGTACCTAATGCATACGATAACCTTATTGAGTCGCGTATGAGCTACCCAGACATTGTTGAGCGGTTATTGACTGTTGAACCTATCTGTAAACCAAGCGAGTGCTACGGTTATCAAAATGTGATGTTTAGCTTGATTGATTCTGTAATTTATCAATCAACACAGATGGATTACTCGCACTGGATTTCAGAGTATATATTTGCTCCCTTGAAAATGGTGGATGCCAGTGTTGGTTTTGAGGGGATGGTAAGAGATGATAATTATGCTCACCCTCATGTTCGTGGAAGAAAGCGTTGGTATACTTCACGGTTAAAGAAAAACTATTACAAGGTACCTGCCGCTGCAGGTGTCAATGCCAGCGCAAATGATATGGCTATTTGGTTGAATGCGCAGTTAGGGCAGTATCCTGATGTGTTACCTCTAGAAGCACTTATTAAGCAAACACGCCCTTATACACATACTAAAAAGGAAACTCGTCGTAGAGTTTGGCGTAGTCATGTCAAAGATGCTTATTATGGATTGGGTTGGCGTGTATATAACTATGATGATGAACTGCTGTATTACCATAGTGGCTGGGTGCAAGGTTATCGCAGCGATATTGTTGTGTTTCCTCATCTGAACATAGGGTTTAGCTTAGTTCTCAATGCTGAAACCGGGTTAATTAATGAGTTAACCACTGAGTTTATCAATCGGGTACTGAAATACACTCGTGAGCAAAAATAACCTAGGTAAAAAAGTTTAGTTACAAATTAATGCAAAATTTTTTTGCCTACAAAAAAGCCAGCATTTTTGCTGGCTTTTCCTTGATTCAAGATTTCCTCGGGTTAGATTAACCGCGTGGTAATTGAATCTTTTTCTCTTCGCTTTGGCGATACAAGACAATTGTGTGGCCAATTGTTTGTAGTTTTGTTGCGCCTGTCTCGCGAACAATAGCATCAAAAATCAATGTCTTAGTTTCACGTTCGTCAGTAGGAACTTTAACTTTGATTAGCTCATGAATATCTAGAGCGCTTTCAATTTCAACTAAAACGCCTTCGGTTAACCCGTTTGCACCAAGTAATACAACAGGTTTTAAACTGTGCGCTTGGCCTTTTAAAAACTGCTTTTGTTTGTTCGATAATTTCATCATGTTACAAATTTTGCTGAATATGGCTTGAATTAAGGGTATTCTAACGCCATCTAGAGAATATTACTAATTAGTTACGTATTAATTTATGGCAAATAAAAAACATTCAGCCAGTTCTAAGCGTTGGCTGAAGGAACATTTCGACGATCCTTATGTTCACGAAGCGCAAAAGAAAGGCTGGCGTTCTCGTGCGGTTTTCAAATTAGACGAAATTCAGAACAAAGATAAATTAATTAAACCATCGATGGCTGTGGTTGATTTAGGTGCTGCACCAGGTAGTTGGTCGCAATATTTAGCGGAAAAGGTAGGTGACAAAGGCCAAGTTATTGCTTGTGATATTTTACCTATGGACTCGCTGGCAGGTGTTGACTTTCTACAAGGTGACTTTCGTGAAGAAGCGGTGCTTGATGCTCTATTGACACGCATTGATGGAAAAAACGTGGATGTTGTTTTTTCTGATATGGCGCCAAATATGAGCGGCAATACATCTGTTGACCAAGCTGGTAGTATGTACTTAGTTGAGTTGGCACTAGATATGTGCCACCAAGTTTTAAAGAAAAATGGCGCATTTTGTGTCAAAGTCTTCCAAGGCGAAGGATTTGATCAATACTTGCAGGAAGTACGTAATAGCTTTAAAGCGGTGAAAATTAGAAAGCCTGATGCATCACGCGCCCGTTCTCGGGAAGTTTATATAGTGGCGACAGGCTACAAACTGTAGTACAGTTGTGCTGCGTTAAGTTGAATTTAAATTAATTGGATACAAGAGGTTAACTCCTTGAGCGATATGGCGAAAAATCTAATACTCTGGCTGGTCATTGCAGTAGTGCTAATGTCAGTGTTTCAGAGCTTTAATGGTGGTGATCAGGCTGATCGCCAAACAAGTTACACTCAATTTGTTAGCGACGCTCGTAGTGGCGCTATCCAAGAAGTCTCTATTGAAAGCACAACGGGTACTATTACAGGTACCAAAACAAACGGTGAACGCTTTCAAACCATCATGCCTATGTATGATAAAGACATCTTGAATGATCTTTTAAAAAGCAATGTTAATGTTAAAGGCGTTAAGCCTGAAGAGCAGTCATTCCTCGCCAGCATTTTAATCTCTTGGTTCCCAATGTTACTGCTTATTGGTGTATGGATTTTCTTCATGCGTCAAATGCAAGGCGGTGGCGGTAAAGGTGCGATGTCTTTTGGTAAGAGCAAAGCGCGCCTGATGAGCGAAGACCAAGTTAAAACGACTTTTGCTGACGTAGCGGGTTGTGACGAAGCGAAAGAAGATGTGACTGAGTTAGTTGACTTCTTACGTGACCCATCAAAATTCCAAAAGCTTGGTGGCAGCATCCCGAAAGGCGTGTTGATGGTTGGTCCTCCTGGTACGGGTAAAACGTTACTTGCTAAAGCAGTAGCTGGTGAAGCTAAAGTGCCGTTTTTCACAATTTCAGGTTCTGATTTCGTAGAAATGTTTGTTGGTGTTGGTGCATCACGTGTACGTGATATGTTCGAACAAGCGAAAAAAGCAGCACCTTGTATCATCTTCATTGATGAAATCGATGCAGTAGGCCGTAAACGTGGTGCTGGCATGGGTGGTGGTCACGATGAACGTGAGCAAACACTTAACCAAATGCTGGTTGAAATGGACGGCTTTGAAGGTAACGAAGGTATTATCGTTATTGCTGCAACGAACCGTCCTGATGTATTAGACCCTGCGTTATTACGTCCTGGCCGTTTTGACCGCCAAGTTGTTGTTGGTCTTCCTGACATTCGTGGCCGTGAACAAATCCTTAAAGTTCATATGCGTAAAGTGCCTTTAGGTGACAACGTAGAAGCCGCTGTTATTGCACGTGGTACGCCAGGTTTCTCTGGTGCAGACCTTGCAAACTTAGTTAACGAAGCAGCATTATATGCAGCTCGTGGGAACAAGCGCGTAGTAAGCATGGCTGAATTTGATGCCGCAAAAGATAAAATCATGATGGGTGCAGAGCGCAAGACCATGGTGATGAGTGAGCAAGAAAAAGAAATGACTGCTTACCATGAAGCGGGTCACGCGATTGTTGGTCGCATGGTACCTGAACACGATCCGGTTTATAAAGTGTCTATCATTCCTCGTGGACGTGCGCTAGGTGTCACTATGTACTTGCCAGAGCAAGATCGTGTGAGCCACTCAAAAGAGCTATTAGAGTCAATGATTTCTAGCCTTTATGGTGGTCGTATCGCCGAAGCGCTAATTTATGGTGAAGACAAAGTTACAACCGGTGCAAGTAACGATATTGAACGTGCAACAGATATTGCTCGTAAAATGGTTACCCAATGGGGTCTAAGTGAGAAACTTGGTCCGTTACTTTATGCTGAAGATCAAAACGAAATGTACATGGGTGGCGGCGGTAGCCGTTCTATGAGCATGTCTGATGAAACAGCAAAAGTGATCGACACAGAAGTTCGTTTATTCTCAGATCGTAACTATCAACGTGCAGAGCAAATCCTTAAAGATAACATTGATATCTTACATGCAATGAAAGATGCACTAATGAAGTACGAAACGATTGATGCCGGTCAAATTGATGACTTAATGGCACGTCAGCCTGTACGAGAGCCGCGTGATGTTCATGACCGTCGTTCAGATGATAAAAAGCCTAGAGCAAAAGCAGAGCCTGTAGCCAATGAGACAAAAGAGGATGATTCAGTAAAAAAGGATGAAACAAGCCTTGATGACAAAGCTGAATAATCGTTAAAATATACACAGCAAAAACCCCGGATGCCGGGGTTTTTTTTTAGCATTAAATTGGCTCTTTGTTAGTAGAGCAAATGCATGGAAGATTTGAAGGTAAAAATGACCGCTCTTAAATTACCCCGAGGTCGTATTTTACACCTCGATTCCCCTGTCGTGATGGGGATTTTAAATGTCACTCCTGATTCATTTTCTGATGGTGGCAGCTACTGCCAACTAGACAGCGCTGTCAAGCAAGCTCAAATATTATTAAACCAAGGTGCAAAAATAATAGATATAGGCGGCGAGTCAACACGTCCAGGGGCTCCAGATGTATCTCTTGAAGATGAGCTTGAGCGAGTTATACCTTTAGTCAAAGCACTTAGAAAAACTAGCGACTGCATCATTTCCATTGATACCAGTAAAAGTGAAGTCATGCGCCAAGCGATTATTGCTGGTGCTGACATCATTAATGATGTTAGAGCATTGCAAGAACCTGGTGCTATTGAGGTCTTAGCTCAATACCCTGAGGTGGCAATTTGCTTAATGCACATGCAAGGTCAGCCTCGCACTATGCAAAGTAACCCACACTATGATGATTTGTTTACTGATATTAATGAGTTCTTTGCAGAGCGTTTAGCCAAATGTGAGCAAGCGGGTATTCAGCAACAGCGTATTATTTTAGACCCAGGTTTTGGTTTTGGTAAAACTCTGGCTCATAATTACGAAATCTTAAATAAGTTTGATGTATTTAATCAATTCAAGTTACCGGTTCTCGCGGGGTTATCTCGTAAATCGATGATCGGTAATTTATTAAATAGAGAAACACATGAACGCTTAGCGGGAAGCTTAGCTGGTGCGCTGATTGCAGCACAAAATGGTGCGAAAATTATCCGCGTTCATGACGTACAAGAAACAGTTGATGTGCTTAGCGTTTGGCAAGCATGCACGAAAGGAATTACAAATGAGTAAAACAAGAAAGTATTTTGGCACGGATGGTGTTCGCGGTATGGTTGGTGAGTTTCCAATCACTCCTGAATTTGCATTGAAGTTAGGCTGGGCAGCAGGTCGCGTATTATCAAAAATAGGGACGAAAAAGGTTATTATTGGTAAAGATACCCGTATTTCTGGCTATATGCTCGAAACATCACTTGAAGCTGGTTTAATAGCTGCTGGCATCGATGTTGTATTATTGGGCCCTATGCCGACTCCCGCGGTGGCGTATCTTACACAAACTTTCCGCGCCGAAGCGGGGATTGTAATTAGTGCATCTCATAACCCTTACCACGATAATGGTATTAAGTTTTTTTCAAGCAGAGGTTTAAAACTACCAGATGAAGTTGAGCTTGAAATTGAAGCTATGATGGACGAACCAATGACCTGTGTTGCCTCTGATAAACTTGGTAAAGCACGTCGTTTAGAAACGGCAGATGGCCGTTACATTGAGTTTTGTAAAAGCCAATTCCCGCAAGGCTTATCACTTGAAGGTTTAAAAATCGTTCTTGATTGCGCAAATGGTGCTACCTATCACATTGCTCCTTCAGTAATGCGTGAGTTAGGTGCTGAGGTTATCTGTCATGCTTGTGAGCCAAATGGTGTAAATATTAACCTTGAATGTGGTGCAACTCACGTTGAAACCCTAAAACGTAAAGTTCTTGAGCACAATGCTGATGTAGGTATTGCTTACGATGGTGACGGTGACCGTGTAATGATGGTTGACCATAATGGGCGAATTTTTGATGGTGATGACATTGTTTATATCATTGCTTGTCAAGCAGCCAACGACGATATGTTAGGTGGTGGTGTTGTTGGTACTGTTATGTCAAACATGGGTCTTGAAAATGCCTTAAAAGCACGTGGCATTGGTTTTGCTCGCAGTAAAGTAGGTGACCGTTATGTAATGGAGTTATTGCAAGAAAATGGTTGGAAAATCGGTGGTGAAAGCTCAGGTCACGTATTAAACCTTGATTTAATTAGCACGGGTGATGGCATTATTTCAAGCTTACAAGTGTTGGCTGCGATGGTTGCTCAGAATAAAACATTGCAAGACTTAGGGGCTGGTTTTACAAAGTACCCAATGAAAATGATCAATGTGCGTTACCCACAAGGCACTGATCCAACGCAAGATCAAGCTGTCGTTGATATGGTAGCACTGGTTGAAGAACAGTTAGGTGATACAGGTCGTGTATTACTGCGTAAATCAGGGACTGAGCCAGTTGTACGCGTAATGGTTGAAGCTGAACAGGAAAAGGTTGTTCTTGATAGCGCACGCAAAATTGCCGAAGTTGTCGAAACTGTGAGCAAACAAACCGAGGCATAACAATAACCTCTTGTAACTTTGGGCAAGTCGAGTTAGTATCTTGCCCGCTTTCTAATGTGGAGTGGAATAATGGCAACACGTAAGCCGATGGTCGCAGGTAATTGGAAAATGAACGGCTCTTTAGAGCTTGTTGAACAGTTATCAACTGCTATCAAAAATGTTCAATCGGATGAACTGGATATAGTGGTGTTTCCACCATTCCCATTGTTGAGTTCTTTGCAGCAACAAAACGTAACTTTTGGTTCGCAAACAGTCTCTGAAAATCATGCTGGTGCGTTTACTGGTGAAGTAGATGCCCAGTTAGTAAAAGACTTAGGCGCAACTTTTACACTTGTTGGTCACTCTGAACGTCGTAGCATATACGGTGAGTCAGATGACGTTGTTGCAGATAAGTTTGCACGAGCGCAGCAAGTTGGCTTAACACCTATTCTGTGTGTTGGTGAAAGTGAACAGCAACGTGAAGCAAATGAAACTGAATTAGTGGTTGCAGCACAAATTGATGCTGTAATTAGCAAATTAGGTGTAGCAGCACTGAAGAATTCTGTGGTAGCATACGAGCCCGTTTGGGCCATTGGCACAGGTAAGACTGCCTCTCCTGAGCAAGCGCAAGCTGTACATAAGTTTATTCGTGAGAAAATTGCTTCTTCGGATAGCGAAATAGCACAGCAACTAACCATCTTATATGGTGGTAGCGTGAATGAAAAAAATAGCGAATTATTATTTGCACAACCAGATATAGACGGTGGCCTTATTGGCGGCGCGAGTCTTAAAGCAGATTCGTTTACTGCTATCTGTGAAA
This sequence comes from Pseudoalteromonas apostichopi, assembly GCF_030297135.1. Taxonomy (NCBI): domain Bacteria; kingdom Pseudomonadati; phylum Pseudomonadota; class Gammaproteobacteria; order Alteromonadales; family Pseudoalteromonadaceae; genus Pseudoalteromonas; species Pseudoalteromonas apostichopi. The sequence goes on along the minus strand of NZ_AP028065.1, from coordinate 460,316 downwards.
GTGCAAAAGGGACCGTATAAGATGTACGAAATTTTATTAGTAGTTTATTTAATCGTTGCTTTAGCATTAGTTGGTATGGTTTTAATCCAACAAGGTAAAGGCGCTGATATGGGTTCATCATTTGGTGCAGGTGCTTCTGCAACTGTGTTTGGCTCATCAGGTGCTGGTAACTTCATGACTAAAACAACAACAATCTTAGCGACGATCTTCTTCGTACTAAGTATTGTTCTGGGCAACCTTACTGCAGGTCAAATTAAAAAGACTGATGAGTGGGAAAACCTAGAGGCTGCGCCAGCTGTTGAAACTGTAACACCAGCACAAACTGATGTGCCTGTGACAGAAGAAAAAGCGTCTGACGTACCTAACTAATTAGTTTTTACTAATTATTGTTAAGTAGTTTTCATTCCTCAAGTAAACAACAAGCTTAACAACATACAGAATTGTATGCGGATGTGGTGGAATTGGTAGACACGCCATCTTGAGGGGGTGGTGGCTTCGGCCGTGGGGGTTCAAGTCCCCCCATCCGCACCAAAATTAAAAAGCCGTAACTTAATAAGTTACGGCTTTTTTCGTTTTAGTGCTTTTTAATTATACTCTGCACTTTTATAGTGCCTTGATCATTGTTTTTAAATCTTCAAATCCTCCAATCAACTGATTATCAAGGCGTTACAAATTTGGAGCCTTCCTTGCTTAGCTTAGTGTGTCTATTACTCTAAGGAAGCAAAATGGCAAGAATGAGTTATTTAAGTGCTATAGAACGCTATGAAGAGCAACAAGTGCTTATTCATAATTTACTGCTCTCAATACTGGCAAGCGTTCAGGCATCTTTAACTAACAAGCAAGAATATCAGCAGCTAGTCAATCAATATCCATTTCTAGAATTACAATATTGCTTGAATGAGCAAGGTATTCAGCAGGGTTATAATGTTTGTTTTAAACGTCAATATAAGAAAAAACTCGCGCATGTAGGGGCTGGTCAGGACTTAAGTGCTCGGCCTTATTTCTTACTTGCTTCAGCTTCGCCTGATCCCCATTTTACTTCGCCGTATATTTCGACAGCAACAAAGCATTTATGTATTTCAGTTATTAAAATGATTCCTTCCGAAAAAGGTAAGCAGCAATTTTTGGTAATTGATGTGTGCTTAACTGAGTTAATCGAATTTATTATGGGAGATATTAAGAGAGCAAGAATGACACCTTACTTCAGGGTTGGTTATGGTCTGATTGTTGGCTGTTTGTTTTGCTTGGTAATTTATCTGTTATATAAGGTGTTTGCTGGTATGGTGGATTTAGTCTTGAATGAAGATATACAGTCAGATCCTCTTAAGCCATTTACTATTATTATCTTTGTTACTTTAGCTTTGGTTATTTTCGATTTAGGGAAAACTATACTGGAAGAAGAAATTCTTATGCATAAGGATATTTTTCGTCACAGCTCGACAAGACGCACGATTACGCGCTTTATCTCAACAATACTGATTGCGGTATCAATAGAAGCTTTGCTTACCATGTTTAAAGCAGCACTAGGGCAAACAGAGTATGTTATACCCGCTGTTTTGATGATGTTTGCTGTAGTTGGACTTTTGATTGCTCTTGCTATTTACGTTTACTTAGGCGCTAAGGCTGAAGATGTGCTTACACAGGTTCAGCGCTTAAAAGTAAAACATTAATGAATAGGGCGCTTTGTTTAAAACGCAGAGCCCTATAATTTATTAAAGTGTACCGCCAATACCAATGCTCGGATTAACATATACAGGGCCTACTTTAAACGGCGCATTAATATCTAGGCTTGCATAGGGGGTGCAGGCGTTTAAAGCTAACAGTGCAGCCGCAAGAGCAGCTAAGCGAATCATTTTTTTATTCATTACATTTGCTCCTGAATTACAATACCAGCACCCGCTGGATCACGAATAATTGCGACGCTGCCATTACGGACTTTGTCATTTGGTGCCATCAGAACTATGCCGCCTGCGGCGGTTACTTTTAATAGGGTCGCATCAACATCAGCTACTTTGATGTAATTTACCCATGTGTTACCAATCTCGGCATCTGGTTTTTTTACAAAGCCAATAGCAGGTGTGCCATTTAAAGCTAAGTAACTGTAATTGCCATTGTTAAGTGGTTTACTTTGTGCTGAATAACTGTCAAGTGATTGATAAAAGGCTTTGCTTTGATCTGGGTTATCACTCCATACTTCTTGCCAAATCCAGCCGTTATCAGTTTGCTGAGTTTCTGGGTCACCATTAACTGTATTGATCAGCGAAAATACAGCCCCTTGTGGGTCTTCTAATACAGCAATAGTGCCACGACCTTTAATTTCGGTACTGCTTACTAAGACTTTACCTCCGGCTTTGATAGTTTTTTCACTGACAGCAGCTATATCTTTGCTACTGATAAGGCTCAGCCAATGGCTGGCATTTTGCTTATTATCGAGCTCAGCAATGCCTGCAATTAACTTACCCTCAAGTGATGCTAGTGTATAGTTGTCGTTAACTTCTTTAAACTGCCAACCAAACACGCTGGCGTAAAATGCTTGAGATTGAGCCAAATTGGGGGTGATTAAATCGTGCCAGACAACGTGACCTGAGTTTTTTGTTCCTGAATCACTGATTGCGGGAAGTTCGCTTGAGGTAAGCTGGCAACCTACCAATGAAACCGCTGAAACAGCCAATAAAATCGCAGTTCGTAAGGGAGTGGGTAATTTCAAAATTTGCTCCTTGCAAAATAGGGTCAAATAAAAGCATAGACCATTATTTGTTTGTTATTCAATCAAAAAACAGTTGTTTAATGACCTCATTTTGATGCTTTGCCACTATTTTTATAATTGTGTTTTTAGTCTTATTAACTGTTTTGTATAAATCAGTTGAAAGTCATCGTTTGAATGTATTTAGCCTCTTAATAAGAATTCATCATAAAAGCAATAAGTTAATTATTATCTGTGTTAGCGAGTTAATATTGATTTTGAAAATTAACCACCCAGTCATAGCTTAAGTGCCAGTTACCATCTAATCAAAATGGTCAGGATGTTGAAGGTGGTTCATCGGCAGTACAGGGGTACAATTCGCCTGCAGATTAGCCTGCAAGCTTATTGATCTTATTAATATTCCTCTTGCACCACTGTAGAGCTTTTTGTTTATTTTTAACATTAATCTTTTGGTATATCTTGTGCAGGTGAACTCGAACAGTTGCTTCACTAATGAACAACGTATCAGCTATTTGATGGCATGTTGCGCCAGAGGAGAGCAAATGAAGTACTTTAGATTCTTTAAACGTTAAGTTATTTGATCGGATTTGATTTTTTTGCTCAGTTTCCAGCATTTCTCTCATCCATTTATCACTGACTGTTCTTGGAAACCACAGCGAACCCTTTTTAATTTCTTGCAGTCCTTGTTCAAAAATATCTGTTTTGGTGTTTTTATAAAATAGCCCTTTCAATTTTGGCCAGTCTTTAAGAGATAGAACGTCAGCTCTATGGGGCATGTTAAAAATAACTAGATGATGATATCCATGAGCTTTCATAAACTCACTTATTAATTCACGATTAGTCAAAGTGTCTAAAGAGTCGTAATTGAGTAGTAGAGTTTTATCATCGCTTGCAACACAGTAAGGATGAATTAAAACAGATGATACAGAATCATCCGCGTTTTTATTAATTAGAAAATCCATATTCACGTCAATAACTACCGCTAAATGATAACAAGTAATTTGTGTTCCTGATTATTACTTTTAAATAATGGAATGCCAACATAGGAAAATGTTGAGCAAATTAATGTTTAGTTAGCTTTTGATTGCTTAGGAGTATTTAATTAAACATTAGCTGAAGAAAGTACCTCCTACAAGGCGAGAAATTTCTGAAAATTGTCGTTATTTATATGAATATTAGTAAAGGTTGCTTCATGTTTGTTCATTTAAATTGTGTTACGGAGTTAGGTTCTTGAACTAAAACAAAACTAAACATTTATTTTTATTTACTATTTGCAAAGACTGCGATGACTTATAATTCTGAAATGAGATGTTAATGTGGTTTATTTATACAATTTTTGATAAAAATTAAAAAAAATATACATATTTTCACAAAACTGACATATAATACCCCTCCAGAGGAAAGATGCTTATACCTAAGCGTCTTTTTTTATGCCTGAAATTTACGGGTAAAAATACACACACACGGTATCCTTTGGAGTTTTAATTGAAATTACGTCACCTCTCACAGTTAACTGTAGCTATTGTTGCTGCATTATCTACTTCAGCTTTTGCTGAGCAAGAAAAAACCACTGCTAAACAAGATGCTTTCGAAAAAATCGAAGTAACAGCGCGTAAGCGTACAGAAAGCATTTTTGAGTCGCCAACTGCAGTGACATCAATCGGCGAAAACCTGATTGATAAAGCGAACATGAGCAACCTAGAAGACATTGGTAAATACGTACCTAACCTAAACATCACTCGTTATGGTGTAGGTAATGCGGCCCATGCATCTGTATTTATTCGTGGTATTGGTTTACAAGACCACGTGATCACAACTGATCCGGGTGTAGGTGTTTACTTAGATGGTGTTTACCTAGGCCGTCAAATGGGCTCAAACTTATCATTACCAAATGTTGAGCGTGTAGAGGTATTACGTGGTCCACAAGGTACCTTGTATGGTCGTAACACGTTAGGTGGTGCAGTAAATATTATTACTAAGCAACCTGGTGACGAAGGCATTGTAACGACAACGGCAAAAGTAGGTAGCCGTGGTCGTTTAGCCGGTGACGTTTACTTTAATAACAGCCTTACCGACACTGTAAGCATGTCTGCAAGCGTGTCTTATAAGCAACGCGATGGTGTAGGTGAAGCGATTAACCTTGCTAACCCAGAAAAAGAAATCGGTGAAGAGCAAGAACTAAGCGGTCGTATGGCGCTTAAATGGCAAGCAAGCAGCGATTTATCTTTTGTGTTCTCAATTGATGGTGTTGATAACGAATCAGGCCAATCGCCATATACAATTGAATTAACCGCGCCACTGGATCCGAATGACCCGTTCAATGGTGATTTCCCATTGCTAACAGAAGATATGTTACCAAGCGATCCTGATGACTTAGCATCAACGGTAGCAGGTATTGAATCGACAGCTTACTCAGGCTGGGGGTCATCTTTAACTGCTGATTGGGACATAAATAATACTTACACAGCTAAGTTCATTACCAGCTACCGTAGCTCAGAGTATGAAGGTGGTCTGGATGATGACGCTGTTGCTCTTAACTTATCTGAATTCCCTGAAGAAGGCGGCGCAGATCAATATTCATTCGAAATCCAATTAAACGGTAGTTTTGATAATATGGATTTTGTATCTGGCTTATACTTCTTTAATGAAGATGGTTTCACAAGCTCTGGTCCGTTTGTATTTAGCCCGTTTAATACACCAGATGGCTTTCTGAATGATGGTACTACAGCGTCGTTTGGTGATTACGGTTACTTTGATATTAATCAAGAGACTAACTCATACGCGGCTTATATTAATGCAAGTTATGATCTAAGCGACGATTTAACTGTAGGTGGTGGTCTACGTTATTCGAAAGATAAAAAAGAAGCCGATGCTTTGTTCCCAACCTTTGCGGCACGTAAATATGTAAGTGCAGATTTTGATTCAGTAACATGGGATTTAAATGCATCGTACCAGCTTAGCAATAACATGAACGTGTATGGCCAAATCCAAAAAGGTTATCAAACAGGTGGTTTCCCACCGCGTCCATTTGGTGGCCCTGATCAATTTGTTTCTTTCGATGAAACAAAAGCGATTAACTATGAGCTAGGTCTTAAAGGTCAGATACATGAAGACGTATCTATGATGCTTGCTGTGTTTGTTACTGACTACACAGACCTTGCATTACCATTCTCAGATCCAACTGCAGGTGGCGGCTTTGTTACTATCGTAGAAAATGCCGGAGAGTCTAAAGCACAAGGTATTGAGCTTGAGACAACTATCGCATTCACTGATGACTTTACTCTACGCAGCGCAATTGGTTACCTAGATTCAGAAATTACAGAAGTTGATGACGGTGTATTAGGTATTGGTAAAGGTGATTCACCAGCACTCACACCACGCTGGACTGTTATGGTCGCACCTTCTTATTTCATTGATTTAAGTAACGGTGGCACAGTTGCTGTAAACGCTAACTACTCATACCGTAGCGATATGCAAGGCCAATCAGTTTACAACCAAAGTGAACACATTGATTCTCGTGAATTAGTAGGTTTTAATATCTCTTACTTAAACCCGAATGGTGACTTTGAAGTAACTCTTTACGGTGAGAACGTGTTAAACGAAGTATACGATGTGGGTCGTTTACAACAATCTGGTTTTGTTGGTGTAATGCGCAGCAATGACCGCAGTGAATTTGGCTTAAAATTCAAAAAAGAATTTGAGCTTTAATTGATACAAAAAAGGGCAAGTAAATACTTGCCCTTCTTTTTAATTATTTTTCTCTTGCTCGCGTTTTTCGCGTGCTTCTCTCAATTCTTCAGCAAGTTCCTTTGCTTTTTGCTTGGTTTTTTCAGAAAGCTCACCAGCAGCTTCTTTGCTTTCAATCCATGCATCTAAGGCAATTTCTTTACCGTCGTCATACATGCTCAAGCCCATCTTTTTACTCTCTTCGAGTAACTCTTGCAGCGAGTCGTCGTTAAACTCATTGGTGGCGTCTTTTACATCGCTCCAAGCATCGGTTAGCGCCTGCTTTACTTCATCTTTTGCTTCGTTGGCATCTTTTTTGGCTTGCTCTGCATCATCACAACCCGTTAAGGCAATACAGCCAAATAAAACTAAGCTTGCTAATTTGTTCATATTTTTCTCTAATGGTTAATCAACTATTAAGCAGTATAAGCAATAAAAAATGAATATAGCTAGAACAGCACGATTAAGTTTTCGGTTAATGGATGAAAATGATGCCGATCTACTTTATGAACTCGATAACGACCCTGAGGTAATGAAATATTTAACTCGTGGCAAAGTAAGCAGTATGGAGACAATCAAAGAGGTATTTATACCTCGTATGAATGCTTATCGAAATGAGCAAAAAGGGTGGGGGCTATGGCAAGTAAATATCAACGACAGCGATACCTTTATCGGTTGGGTATTGGTAAGGCCTATGGGTTTCTTTGAACAGCCTGATTTCAGTGATTTAGAAATTGGTTGGCGCTTTAAGCAAATGAGCTGGGGCAAGGGATATGCATCTGAGGCAGCACTAGCTGTTGCGCATACGGTGTGTCAGGACCCTGTAGTTAAATCGCTTTCAGCGACTGCATTGAAAGAAAATGTAGGGTCTATAAAAGTGATGGAAAAGTTGGGTCTAACTCATGTAAAGGATTATATGCATAATGATGAGCATGGCGACATACCAGCTGTACTTTATTCGTGTTTTAAAGAGCAGCTTGGGCAAGTTAATCGTAACTAATTGACCTTAAGGGTTACACATGTCTAAATGGTCAAAATAACATCAAGAAAAAGGAAGTACCATGGCAAATTTAGTCAAATACGCGGCACATCTATTCATCGTTACCGCGATATTCTTTCATCCGTTAAGCTTTGCAAAGCAAGCGGCTGTCGCTATGCCAGATAGTTACAGCAGTGATACTGCACGCGCTATTTTAGAGCAGGGCGGTAACGCTGTTGATGCGGCAATTGCGGCACAGTTTGTATTAGCGGTTACTTTACCTGAAGCCGGTAACATTGGTGGTGGTGGCTTTATGCTGATCCAAAAAGATGGCAAAGGTGATTTTATAGATTACCGCGAAACAGCCCCTGCTGCAGCTCATCGCGATATGTACCTTGATGATAAAGGCGATGTTATTGACAACATGTCGGTATATGGTATTCACGCAAGCGGTGTTCCGGGAAGCGTTGCTGGTATGTGGCTTGCACATCAAAAGCACGGCAGTTTAGAGTGGAAAACTTTGCTAGAGCCTGCAGTTAAGTTAGCAGAACAAGGTTTTGTGGTACATCCCAAATTAGCCGCCAGCATTGAGCGTTACATTAAGCGCATGGCGAACAAGTCGGTCAACATTAACTTTGCAGATTACTTTGCTGATGCCAAAGCAAACAAGGTATTCAAGCAGCCGGAACTTGCCGCCACACTGAAACGTATTCGTGATCAAGGTAAGGCTGGCTTTTATGAAGGTGAGACTGCAAAGATCATTGCTGATTTTATGAAGCAACATGGCGGTATTATTAACGAGCAAGACTTAAAAGCCTATCAAGCTAAATCACGTACACCAATCAAAGGCAATTGGCGCGGTTACGAAGTGCTCACATCGCCACCGCCAAGTTCTGGTGGTATTGCTATTTTACAGTGGCTAAAAATGTATGACCTTGCAAAACCAAAGGAAAATCTTGAACACAACTCTACAGCGTATGTACATATTTTGGCTGAAGTAGGTAAACGCGTGTTTGCTGATAGAGCTGAATATTTAGGTGACCCAGATTTTTATGAAGTGCCAAAAACAGCTCTACTTGCAGATGATTACCTTGCTAAACGAGCAAGTACAATTCGCCCAGATGTCATTTCAACAACCGAGAATATCAAACCAGGTTTGTATGAAAGCGAGCAAACAACGCATTTTTCCATTATTGATAAATGGGGCAATGCAGTCGCTAATACCACGACGATAAACCTTAGCTTTGGTAGTGGTGTGGTTGTATCGGGCGCTGGTTTTATTTTGAATGATGAAATGGACGACTTCAGTGCCAAACCAGGTGTGATGAATGTATTTGGTGCAATTGGAGGCAAAGCTAACGAAATTCAACCTCATAAACGTATGTTAAGCTCAATGACACCGACCATTCTACTTCAAGATAATAAAGTTAAAATGGTAACTGGCTCTCCGGGTGGCACCACGATTATTAGCTCTGTGTATGAGTCTATTTTAAATGCGGTTGAATTTGATATGACTGCAGAGCAAGTGGTAGACAGCCCACGCTTTCATCACCAGTTATGGCCTAAAAATGTGATTAGATACCACACAGGTCTTGAACCAAAGGTTGTTAAAGCGCTTGAGAAAATGGGTTATACACTTGATGAGCGCCATTTTGGTGACATGCATGTGATCATTAATAAAGACGGTAAATTAGATGCGGCCTCTGAAGCATCTGGCCGTGGTAAGGCGATGGTGTTTTAATTAAACTTTAAACTTTAAACCAGACACAAAAAAAGCACCCGAGGGTGCTTTTTTCGATTTGATGAGCTGTTTAACCAATAGCTGGAATAAGCCCCGCCATTTGTAAACCTTGAGCACTAATAATAAGCACACCAAACAGGGCGGCGAGTGCTAAACCAATATTACCGCCTTTAACTTGGTAACCCGCATCAGGTTTGCTGCTTCGTTGCTTATAGACCATAGCAACCGGTAAAAACACCGCTAAGATAACCAGTGCAATGGCGGCGTAGCCAAGTGCCATGATAAACCCTTGTGGATAGAATAGCGCAAAGCCTAGTGGTGGAATAAAGGTGATCAAGGCGGTTTTGATTCGATCTTTACTGCCATTACCTTTTTTAAATGCATCAGCAAAAAAGTCGAATAAACCTAAACTTACCCCTAAGAAAGACGTAGCTAATGCTAAATCAGCAAAAATGTTCACAGCAGTGGCAACATGTGGGCTGTGAGCAATGCTAGCGACACTGCTAACAAACCCAGGTAAACCTTGGCTTTGAAGTAAATCGCTTTGACTCATCATACCTTGGCTTAGTAATTGCCAAAAAATATAAATCACTAAAGGCAGTGCTGCGCCTGCCACCATCACTTTACGAAGTGTTTTAATATCTAAACCCACGTATTTCACAATCGACGGAATAGAGCCATGAAAACCAAACGAGGTAAACACCACCGGGATTGCAGATAAAATCAGACCTTGTTCAATCGGCATTTCAAGTAAGTGTTGACCATGCACATAAGGCGTCAGCATGTAAAATAAGCTGGCTAATACACACACTTTAATCGTGAACAGTACGCGGTTAAGCTTATCAACTTTGCTGGTACCGAGTGTCACCACCGTGCCAATCACAATAGCCAGAATAACTGAACCAACTTGTGGCGCTAAAGAAAGCGATAAACCATTGTTGAGCTTTTCTTGTAATTGCGCGCCTCCACCTGCGATATACGCAGCGCATAATGCGTAAAACAAAAACATTACTGAAAAGTTTGCCACCCATTGCCCTCGTTTACCTAACCATGATTTAGCTAATGTATTGAGGGTTGCGTCTCTGTCGGCATATTGATGTAGCTCTAGCATCAGTAATGCTGTGTAGGTCATTAAAACCCAAGTTAAAAAGATGAGTGATAACGCTGTTGTGAAACCAAGCCCTGCAGAGGCTATAGGCAATGCCAGCATCCCTGCACCTATGGTGGTGCCAGCAACAATTAACATGCTACCTATTGTTTTATTTTTAAGCACTTTATGACCCTTAAACTTCGTGAGAGGCAAGCAAGATATAACTTGTTTAACAAAACTTAAATAGTTTTGTTATAAATCAAAGAAATTAAATGTAACCTATGATTTACATGTGCAAACAGGCTGTTGAAATCAGCAAAGCACTTTTTGCCAAATAGCATGAGTATTACTGTTGACAAAATCACCATTTAGGCGGATTCTTAAACTTCTTCAACTTACTTTTTAAATACCATGATGCAGCTAAACCAACGACCAACAAACAATTGTATGCGCCTGACTTCGTCAGTCGTGTGGTCTGTTATGTGCTGCGGTTAATTAAGTAAGTATTACTAACCGCGTTCTAAGCGGTTGGTTATTTCCCTTTTAAATTCTCTTCCGCTTTTTTCGCCTTTTTAAAGGAATAAGCTTGTGCCTGTTAAAGCCTCATATTTTTTAATGGTGGTGATTTGGTCAACAACACCACTGGGTATTGTTTGGAGTAGTGAAACAGTAGCACCAACCCTGGCTGTGTTTTTACGCATGCTGGTGGGGCTGGTGTTGGCTTCGTTTGTCGTTGCAGTAGCCAATATTCGAGTACCTTGGCATCGGCGTGCTTTATTCCTTTATGGCTATTCAAGCATAGGTATTTTTGGTGGTATGTTATTAAGCTACATGGCTGCTAAAACTGTGCCTTCAGGCTTAATATCATTGATGTTTGGCCTTGCACCGATTTTATCGGGCTTACTTGCGCAAAAGATTCTGAACGAGCCTAAGTTTAGTGCCATTAAGCTTAGCGCACTTGGCTGTGCCTTAATTGGTTTGTTTTTAGTGAGCCAACGCCATATTCAAGGTGGAGTAGAGCAGTTAAGTGGCCTGTTATATGTGTTTATGGCAGTGTGCTTTTTTAGCTTAAGTGGTGTGATGATCAAGCGAGTAAGAATAGCTATTCACCCAATGGCTACAACATTTGGTGCTTTGGTATTTGTAACCCCACTGTTTTTTATTACTTGGTTGCTTGTCGATGGTCAACTAAATAGCCAAGTATGGAGTGCAAAGTCACTGTACTCAATTGTTTACTTAGGCGTGTTTGGTTCATTAATAGGTGCGCTGGCTTATTTTCATGTCTTGCAAAAGTTGAACGCCAGCACAGTAGCGTTAACAACTTTGATCACGCCAAGTTTTGCAATCGCGATTGGTGGTTTGCTTAACGCTGAACCAATTGACCAAGCACTGATTGTTGGCGCGACAATCATTATGGTTAGCCTAGCGTTTTTTCAGTTTGGCGATAAGTGGCTAAAGCGCTTTAAACGCGTGAAGTCGGTAGAAATGAGTTAAGGCAAGTAGCCGCTACGGCGGCTACTACATTTTTGCAATTTGAATGACTAAACGACGGTTTTTGTTTCGGTCTAAAATGTTGTCATTGCTGGCGACATGGCGCTTTTCACCGTAACCATCGGTATCTACTTTGCTTTCATCAATCCCTAAACTAACAATGTAATCTTTAATGGCCTTCGCGCGTTTTTTCGATAACTCTAGGTTGTTCCAGCGACCACCGTAGCTATCGGTGTAAGATGATATTGAAATAGATTCAATGTTGGTGTCGTACTTTAAGTACTCGCCAATTTTATCCAAGCGTTTTTGCGATGATTTAGTTAGCTTGCTGGTATTAGGTTCATAATTCATGATTGTGAACGAAATATCCTCAAAGCTGTATGGCAGCATAGCATCTCGGCATTGTAAAAACGCCCAATATGCTTGTTTAAAGTTAACACTCGATAAGCCAACGGCAATTTTATCGGCACTGTTTTGCCAGTCTTGGTAATAAAATGTAGGTTGATAACCTTTTTCAAGTTCGGTAAGCATTTCCCAAGCGGTTTTATTGCCAAGCTCGCCATCAAACTTACGTAATAGCTTCATATTCGCCAAGTCGCGAGCAGGCATTCCTGCACGCCAACTAGGAGGTACAGCTTTTAGACCTGCAATACTGTAGTTGTCTGGGCGTACGACCATATCAAGGTTAAAGTTTACGTCTTTATTTTTACTGGCAGTGGTGCTGAAAATTGCTTCACCATAGTAAGGAACTTCATGATTTAATTGGCATTCTAAGCGAGATGTTTTAACCATTTGCCAGTTCGACATGTCAGCATTAGCTGTATACTCACGCATGGCTGCGTGTGCATTTATACTTGCAACTGAGGTTAATAGGCCTAGGCTTAAAGGAAGTAATGAAAGCTTCATCACGGTAATTCTCCAACAAATCATCAATGCCAAATAATTGGCAATTTTTGTGTTTAATAGCATAAGAACTCTAAACACTGGGCTAGCTGATTATTTTAAAGCAAGTAATGTGCCTAAAAGCTAAGTAAGAATCTGCGATTTCACACTATTTACTCTAGCAGAGTAGCCGTGGTTTTTGACATAATAGCCAGCTTACACTGGCAAACCAAGAAGACTATGGAAAATACTGAACAAACTCTTTTCGCAAAACGCTTTCGTGGCTTTTTTCCTGTTGTGATTGATGTTGAAACCGCAGGTTTTAACAAAGAGACCGATGCGTTATTAGAAATTGCTGCATCTGTACTTAAAATGGATGACGATGGCGTGTTAAGTATTGATCATACTGTGCATTTTCATGTTGAGCCATTTGAAGGCGCTAATATCGAACAAGCAGCCATTGAGTTTAATGGTATTGACCCTTTCTCTGCACTTCGTGGCGCTGTACCTGAGGAAGAGGCGATTAAAGAAATCTGCAAAGTAGTGCGTAAGGCACAAAAAGCAGCAGGTTGTCAGCGTTCAGTTGTAGTGGCCCATAATGCAGCGTTTGATCATGGCTTTTTAAATGCAGCAATTGAGCGTTGTAAAATTAAACGTACGCCATTTCATCCATTTGTTAGCTTTGATACCACATCACTTGCGGGGCTTGCATTAGGTCAAACTGTTTTAGCCAAAGCGTGTAGAACTGCCGGTATTGAGTTTGACAATAAACAAGCTCACTCAGCACTTTATGATACCGAGCGCACAGCAGAATTGTTTTGTTTAATTGTAAACCGCTGGCAACAACTAGGTGGTTGGCCATTGCCTGAAACTGAAGCAACAGAAGAAGAGCAAGACTCAGCCGCTAAAACGACTGAGTGATCTTTCCTTCAAAAAACCGCACCATGTTAGGAGGGTAAATACGTGAAAACTGTTTACTCTCTTGCGCAATCTTAAGTTCCACCCCAGGATGCATTAATTCATTCACTTTTAAACGACTTGTTGCTAATAAGCGGGCAATCTTAGTTTTGACTAAGTGTTTCTTTTTCTTTGTATTTGCCGATTTTATTTTAATCTGCTGCTCGCTGGCTGTGATCTTATTAATATAATGAGCACGCTGGGCTGGGTCTGATATTTTATTGGCTTTTTTTCGCGCTTGTTGTAAAGCAGCTGCTTTCGTTGCTAATAACTTTTCAAAATCATTAATTTGTTGCTGCTTCTGGCGTAAATCATGCCAGTACTGAGCAATGAATACTCTTGTTTTAGTACCAGATGGTGCCCCGAGCTCGCCAGTTTCAATTCGCATGGCATCTAAAATATTACCCCCAATAATTTTGCCTCGCGGATTGTTGGCTTTGCCAACACGAATTAGGCGGCGAGCGCTTAAATCACAATGTAAGGCTTGGCGCTCGATGAATAAATCTTGCTCTGTTTTTATATGGCAGTACTGAGCATAACCAACAGAAATAGTGCGCGAAGCCGTTATGTTGCAAGTAAAATTTTCGACGTTCTCACGTTTTCTACCAACAGCCCCTAGCATAACGGTGACTTCACTTTTACTCTCAATTGTGGCTGATTCAACAAAACCTAATACGGTGATATCACCCGTGGCTTTAACTCGCATTCCATCTTTTACATCACCACTGATAATGACACTGCCATCAAACTCCACATGACCAGTACTTACATCAACATGATGAAAACACAATACATCATCAACTCGCATACCGCGGGGTAGGGCAACAGGCACACCCTTAGCATCGGCAATCAGCATATCACTATTATTTGGATCAATACGCGTCCCTTCGAATGGCTCAAGAGGGAAGTCTTTACCGGGTTTTGCAGGCATTACATCACCAAATACCGTAAAGCCATCTTCACCGGGTGTTGCAGCAACTCTTTGCATCAATGGTGTGCCAGGTTTAACGGTAATAATGGCACCCAAATTACGCATATCGACTTTACCGCCAGAGGTAGCTTGTGGGCTCAGTACGCGGTCTTGTGCTGTTGAGCATAAACGAACGAATTTAGCATCAGTGCCTTCTTTGGGCATTCTGCCATGGGCTACTATTGCGCTGTAATGCGCGCCTGGTGGTTGTTTAAATTGTTGGCCTAAGAATGTATCGAGGGCGCGCATACTAATGCCTTTAATAACACCTGCTTCTGCAAGTACCTCTTGAGCCATATCCATACTTACAATTTGACCGCCACGCGCCGTTGTTAGATTTGCTTCAACCACCATGTTTTTAGCATCGACTTTAACTTCAAGATGAGCATCAACCGCTTTAGCAACTACCAAAGATTGGGTTTGATATTGGCTGCTCGGTGTAAACAACTTGCCAATATTAGCATCAATATATTCGTAGCTGGCATAAGGAGACTGCTCAAGTAATTCAATTAACTGAGTACTGGTAGTTGGAAAACCCGCATCTCGAGGATGCTCACACAAAGAGACATAGCCGCTTTGTTCATCGAATGAAAACATCGACATCTGAAAAGCCCTGTAAAAAACTGCCTGTTATTATAGTTATGTGTTGTTACAGGTTATTTTAGAGAAGGGTAACAACGTTTCCTATTTCAGCACAACTTTTGTACTATGTTAAGATAATGTATGCATTAAATGTAAAAATATGTATAAAAAGAGACTTTTCTTGCTTAAAAATTCAGCATCTAAAGGCACTTAGCAAAAATTTCCCGATTAATACCTTGAGTATGAATAGGCTACTCAGTTATACTGCGTGAACACTCTGAATGAGATACCAAATTCAGGGGCTGATTAGGATTCGACGGAATTCAAGACGCCCGAGGTGCATGTCGAGGTGCGGTTGGCCTCGTAAAAAAGCCGCAATTTAAAGTAATCGCAAACGACGATAACTACGCTCTAGCGGCATAATAGCCCGCTAGCACTTCTCCGGTGTATGTCTGTGGACCCGGTTCTGAAGTGTCACCCTACACGGACTCGCTACGGAAACCCTGGCCGGGGTTGAAGGGCTAAAACTAAGCGGCCTCGCCTTTGCAGATCGTGTTCGTCCGAGCTGTATAAGGTTAACTAAAAGACGATACTAAGCATGTAGTACCAAAGGTCGAGGCTTTTCGGACGGGGGTTCAAATCCCCCCAGCTCCACCAAATATGAAAAAGGCTGCTCTCAGAGCGGCCTTTTTTATTGTCTTTAGAAATTAAATTACCCATTAAGGTGTTTAAATTCAGGGCCAGATTCGTTGGACTATTTTAACGAGAGTTATTTATTCCTAAATCACTTGCTATGGAGTTTAAAAGTAACTCATAAGATTGTTTGTGAGTCGGACTTTCCATCCCTGTAAATCTATTATTCCAATCTTCTTGCCAAGAGGGCAGAGACCTTTTTTGTCCTGGGTCATCTTTTATACGAGCATCTGTTACTTCTCCTTGCCATAGAGCAAAAGCTTCCCTGTCCATATAGTTTAAGTATAAGTCAAATGTTTCAGGTGACCAAAAAGCTCTATGTGAATGCATTTTACTATTTAAGTCTCTGCGATCTTTTAAGATTGTTTCTGGAGTCATATCTTTATATTCGCCCACTTCTTCAATATAGCAATATATATTGTTTAGCTTTTTTCCGATTTTTTCGTATATTTCTGCTCTCTTGGTTATTATAATTTTATTCAAGCTAAAGTTATGATTACTTTCCTGTAATGTCATATTAGTTATTACTCCAAAAGAAGCTATGGAAATTGGCATGGCAATTCCGACAATTAGTTTTGCTATTTCGAGGCTATTCCAAACTTTATTTTTCTTGTCCACTATATACTCCTTTAAATAGTAAGAAGTTTGCAACTTATGTTGTGAAGTAACTTAAAAATAAGTGAATTTTAATTTTTTCTAAGATAAAGCTTCCCGTTTTCAACAACTCTTGTTGGTATTGAGTGTCTATCTAAGTCACCATTAATTGTAAAAAGTAGATCTTCGCAAAAATAATCATCATAGAAATGCCAAGAGTGTGACCAGTTAGCATTACTTTTAACTTTTTCCAATGTTAACCAGTGCTTCTCTACATTGACATTTACTACATTGGAAGGGCTGTTATCAGGTACTCCAACACGGCCAACTCGTGGTTGCGTGCCAAAGCGTTTAACATTTGAAAGCTTTAAAGCAGAGTCTCTTGGGTTTTGGTAATTAGTAATTCTTGTCGCATGAGCGAATAAAGAACTGGATTTTTTATCATCGCCTTGCATTGATTTTCTTGAAATATCGCCACCAATAATAGCTACTTGGCTGACATTCCAATTTATACGCTCTAGCTTTCTGTTTTGGTCTGCTTTGTAGAATGCTTCCCGGATTACATAAGCACCAGTACTATGGCCAATTAAATGGATATCTACATCGCACTTCAGATTATTCTCATTAGCTTGATTCATAGCTAAAAGCATAATGCCGTCTTTTACTAAACTCTCAGCTGTTTTTAGAGCATCGCTTCGGTCTTCTAAGTAGTTTAGTGCCGCGTTAGCGCTGGGCCAATCGAAACTAACTATCGCACCTTTAAACCCTAGCTTGTTTAAGTTCTTTTGTAATAAGTCATGGCGAATCATAATATCTTTAATACTATTATTATATCCATGTACAAATATTAGGATGTCACCGTAGGTATACCCTTCAAGTGGGTGTCCCTTGGGGTGAACTCTTTTCCTATTATTAGTTGCTCTGTTAATTACTTTTTCAAGCCAGTCACCTCTATTTAAAGCTGTTTCAGTAGGGTGGGGATTAAAATTTCCATCGTTTACTTCTAGATATCTAGTAGCACCTGGTTCTGAAATGAAAAACTCTTTTTTACCTTTCTTTTTGGTATCTCTAGTACATATGATTAAATTCGAAAGCATGATTATAACTCCTTTTATATTGGTAAATATAAAAGTTGTCATCGTTTGTTTTTTAATCAAGTTTTTTGGGTGTTTTATTATAAAAATAAGTAATATTTATGGTGGGGTTGGAGCTTTCTATAAAAAATTCTAGTTTCTTTTTATTAGGTTTGTTAAAACCGCTTTTGAGTTTTATCTGGGTTAATTGGGTTGTTTTTTATTTTATTTTTAATGATTTGGTTTTAGGTGCCTTCAACTCGAAGACACCTTTGTCCAGTTACAGCGATTGTTTTCTAAACAACCAACTGAACAGCATCAATAATCGGTTTGTTTTCTATATCAATGGTGTCGATAATATGTTTGTGTAGGCGCTTTTTGTGCTCTGCGAAAATAGCACGTTTTTTATCGAACTGGCTGGCAAATTCGAGGGCGGTATTAAATAAAGTTTCGTTGTCTGGGCAGGCTTGTTCGATTACATGATCAGTGGCAAGTTCGCCTGCGGTAACGCGGCGCCCTGTTAGCATCATCTCGTTAAAGCGATAGTCTGGAATGGCTTTTTTAATAAAGGCGAGCATGCCCGGTAAAAACGGGATTGATAAGTCAACTTCGGGGAAGCAGAAAAAACCACGATCGCTTTGCATAAATCTAAAATCACAAGCGCACGATAAAATTGCGCCGTTACCAAAAGCGTGGCCATTGATCGCTGCAATAACTGGCATTGGGAAGAGTAATAAGCGTTTAAATACAGCATCCATTGAATACATAAAGCCACTTACTTCTGCAAATTTTTGTGTTTTTAATGCGGGCATAAGCCAATCAGTATCTATGCCCAAACTCCATGATTTTTCGCTGCTTGAAGTGATCACTAGTGCTTTGTGCTCAGGGTTACTTTCGATTTCGTCAAGGCTAGTTAAAAAAGCCTCTGCAAAAGCAGGGTTGTGGCGATTTTCAGCTGTTGTCATCGTTAAAATAGCAACAGATCCTTGTGTACTTACATTCATCAGTGTCATGCTACGCCTTTATTTTATTGTGTCGTGGGCATAGTTATATACCATCGCCTTGACAAAATAAACAACAAGTCTGACCAGTCGTGAATTTAGGGGCACTTCTCTTTTGGTTGATATGGTCTTTTAGTCGAAAGGGTTTTCCAATTTGTCGCTAATAGTGATTAGTCATGGTAGCTTTAGGTTAAACACATTATTTAAAGCAGAACAATGGATTTGATCAGTTGGCAGTTTTTGGGTGGAGATTTATTAAGTCCGATCAGCACAATAATGCTCATTGTAGTTGCGGGCTTTACTTCAATGATTTCAGCGGCTTTTGGTGCAGGTGGTGGGTTAATGCTGCTGGTGATCATGGCATCAATACTACCTATGAGTTTGGTTATTCCTGTGCATGGTTTAGTGCAATTAGGCTCGAACGCAAATCGCTTTTTATTCACGTTTAAACATATTGATACGTCGATGTTTGTGTACTTCTCTTTAGGGGGAGTCATCGGGGCGTTGGTTGCCTCAACGATTGTCACATCAATACCGCTTGAATTAATGAAAATAGTGGTCGCTGCCTTTGTGCTTTATTTACTGTGGGGTGTGACGCCAAAGCTCAGAGAAACCTCAAAGTTATGGCGCGTTCTTGCAGGGCTTTGGACCACGTTTATCTCGATGTTTGTAGGAGCAAGTGGGCCTTTGGTTGGCAGCTGCTTATATGTAAATAATTATAATAAGCTTAAATTTACCGCCACATTTTCAAGCTGTATGACAGTGCAACATACCTTAAAAGCGATTTTATATGGGGCTGTGGGGTTTGCATTTTGGCAGTGGTTGCCTTTGGTTATGCTCATGATAATGAGCGGTGCATTAGGCACTTGGCTTGGCCTTAAGTTATTGCACCGCATTTCGTCAGACAAATTTAAAAAGATTTTTCGTTTAGTGTTAACAGTGCTTTCCCTGCAACTCGCGTGGCAGGGGATCATGGCTTTTAATATTTAAACAAACCCAGTTTAGCAACGATGCCATGTTCTAATTCATTGAGTTGGCCTATGGTGTTATCAAGGTGCTGAGCTTCTTGCGATAGGCTCTTAGCGCCTTGGTTAATAAGCTGCATAGTATTTAAGATATCAGCGGTAACACTGGTTTGCTCTTCAGAACTTGCTGCAACGCTCTCGTTCATTTGATTAATGGTATTGATTTGTTTAGCAATATCTTTAAATACCGCTTGGCTTTTTTGATTCGCTTGACTCACTTTATCGCTGAGTGACTTACTTTGCTCTGTTGCTGTTACGCAGTCAGAGGTATTATTGTGTAGCGATATAATAATCGACTCAATCTCAGACGTTGAATCATAGGTTTTACTAGCAAGCGCTCTTACTTCATCGGCCACCACGGCAAAACCACGACCAGATTCACCAGCACGAGCCGCTTCAATAGCAGCATTTAGAGCCAGTAAATTGGTTTGCTCAGCAATACTTTTTATAACATCGAGCACTTGGCTAATTTCATTACTGCTGGCGTTTAGCTGTTTAACTACGTTTGATGTATGGTCGAGCTGTGCAGCTAATTCGTCAACCATGTTGCCATTGGCATTCATGTTTTGTTCGCCTTGTTGGCATAAGCGATGAACGTCGGTTGTTTGCTGCGCGGTTTGATTAGCCCCTTGCGCAATTTCTTTGGTTGCCTCACTTAACTGACTAAGCGCATTGGTTGCAGAATCTGTGCGGTTATATTCAAGCTCGGCTTCGTTTTTAGAGCGCACTGAGGCTTCGTTTACTGTGCTGGCAATCATTTCAAGCTCGCTGGCTGTGCTGCCTAACTCAGTGATGATTTCTTGCACCTGCGCTATAAATCGATTGAAACCATCAACTAAATAGCCAATTTCATCACTAGATTGATAGCTAATGCGTTTTGTAAGGTCGCCTTCACCTTTGACAATTTCATCAACAAGGCTGTTTACGCTATCGATAGGTTTTATCACTAACAGTCGCACGATATAAATAATCACCGCACCCAAGGCGATAAAAGAGACCAGTAAGGTAATAAACATGGTGCGTGTCGACTCAGCAATGGTGCTATGCAGTGCTTGTTGTGAGTAACCAATTTTTATATGGCCAATTAAATTATCTAAATAGTGTAAATCAATAGTTTTGCTAACTGATGCGTTATTGCTTTGCTTAGTGATAGCGGCAAGTGGCTTATTACGATGATCTGTCACAGAAATGCTATGTACATGTTTGTTTTGCGAAAAGGCTTTAATAATCTGATTGATTAACGGCTCGTCATAAGAGAATACCGGTTCAGCTAAAATAACCTGCATTTGCTCATTAAGGGCAGTGATGTCTTCTTGCCATTGTTGTGTTTGATTCGATTTTGCAAGTAGGTAGTTTGCGCTGATCACGAAGATCACGCTAAGTAAAAGGCACAAAGACAGTGCCAAGGTCATTTTATATTTTAATGATTTCATTGTGCGCTCATTGAAATGGGTTAAACCACAAAGGGCTATTTTTATTGGGTGTGTTCGACGATAACGTTGGGTTATCTAGCTCAATAACGCGACGCGAGCTTAAGTTGGCTTTTGATAAAACCATTTGTACTTGGCTGTCTGCCAAAAACATCGCGTTAAATGTGCCATCTTCAATCATCTCTTTTAGGGCATCATTTAATTGCTTGTGTAGTGTGTGATTGTTTTTGTTGACGAAAAAGTAAAGAGGGGCGGTGTATTTAATTACCAAGTTTGGTTCAACCGTAAGGTTAAGTTCTGAGTGGTTGGCAATTTCATCCCAAGGCTCATTCACACCACGTGGGAAGTAATCAAAACGCTCGCCTTCAAGCATAGGGAATAAGTTAGGGTATTTTAATGTGGTAACAACGGGCAATTGGTTCGCTTTTAATATTTTAGTATCTGGCCAAGTTTTACCTTGCCCAGCGGTGAAGCGTTTTAAATCTTGCAAGCTATTTACCGAGCTAAACAGCTCGCGGTTTTGAGCTTTTACAATTGCTACTCGCATGCCAAGTAAGCCACGAAACAAAGGAATATAAACGGCCTGATAATCTTGCTCTAACTGAGTTGATGTCATGCTCCACATCACATCAAGCTGGTTGTTTTTTACATCGTTTAGGATACGCGCGTTAGAGATATCTTTATTGGTTTCGTAAGGGTGAACATAATCTAAGCCAGCCCGTTCAATGGCGCTGATCAATAATTTGTGGGGAAGGGAGGTATCGCCACTGTAGCTCTGTACTTTTACCGGTGCGGCATAACAAGCCGATGTAAAAGCAAAGCAAAAAAGAAAAGCAAAATGACGCATAAAGCACCTTTGTTATTATTATGTAAACAATAAACTAAAGTGCTTTACGCGCTTTCTCAATCTTATTTCTTATGCATACGTATTCATACCAATCCGCAATAATACTTAATCATTTTGAGGGATTAAACCTGTCGCTATCTGCGTTAAAAATTTCTGATTTAAACAACTAAATAACGAAATTTTTGCCTTGCTATCAACAAGGTTTTCTTGCCTCAAAATAGACCACTTAATTAAGCAAATTGGTATCAATCGTTCAGTAGACTGTCGATTGACTTATCACCATTAAATAATTCAAACACTTGTGGTTTTTTCGGTGTATGTTCAGCAAGGTATAGCAGGGTATCTGCTACATCTTCACGGTTGATCACCGCATCTTGGCGGGTTGCAGGTCGCGTAGTTGTCAATAATCCCGTTGCTGCATCATTTTTCAGTGTGCCGGGTCTGACTATGCTGTAGTTTAATTCGCTATTGATCAAATGTTGATCAGCCATGTGTTTTGCAACTAAATACGGTTTTATACTGCTTTCGATATTATCTGGGGCGTCAGCGCCAATTGAACTGACTATAATAAAGTGCTTAACTTTGGCATCGACCGCATAATTAATCGCTTTTACTGCAGCCCATAAATCAATCAGTAAGGTTTTATCTGCACCCGTTGACCCACCAGAGCCAGCACTAAAAATAACTTGTTCAACGCCTTCGAAGGCGCGACTAAAATCGTTTTCGAGGTCTTGCTCGACAATCGTTAAATGACTACTTTCAAGCGTGCTCAGCTTGCTTTTATCTCGAACCAAAGCCACCACGTCATGACCACTTGCCAGCATTTTTTCGGTGGTCATTTTACCTATTTGACCCGTTGCACCAATGATTAAGGTCTTCATATCAAACTCCTTCTAATTGCTTTGTAAGTAAAGACCTTGGGGTGTGAATTTATTTTTAAAGGGGTACAAGCAAACTTTGAATAAAAAAGTATTATTTGGCATAGTATTTAATTGGGTACAAAATCAATTAAAAGGACTTAAAGTGAAAATATATTTTAATCTTTTGGTGGTGGTAACATTAGCATTTTGCAATGCGGTATCTGCTAATCAATGGCTATCACCTTATCCAAATAGTAACGTTGAAAAGTCGGTTAAACTCAGTGGCGAACAGACACAATTACTGAGTCAGTTTGATGGCAGTAAAAAGTCATCAGAGCGATTTAGTTACAAAGACTTTATTGGCGATGTAAACCACACATTGTACGAAATAAACAATGTTGCCACTCTCAAAGTATTTGAAAACTATAAACACGCTTTACTCACCGATGGTTTTAATATTGTTTATTCTTGTCAGCTAGACGCTTGCGGTGACAGCAGTGATTTTGCAGTGGAAGTCGGTTACTTTCAGCTCTATAATTATCATCGTAAGCCATATTATCTACTTGCCACTAAAGGTGAAAAGCCTGAGTTTGCTGTGTCGTTATTTGTTGGCCAGTACAACAGTAAAACGCGTGTTATGAGTAGCTCAATTGCGATTAAAAAGCTTGAAACAGGTCTGATAAAAGCCAATACAGCTGCTTTTGCAAAACAGCAATCAAACCCCGTTACCAAAGCACCTAAAGACGATATTAGAGGCTCAAGCGATCATCCATTACTTAGCCGTTATCCTGGTAGTTTTATTGAAGACTACGAGCAAATTGATTACGAAGAATTTTCACTACCAACAGGAATATTTAAACGTAAAAACAAAGCGCTACCTGCTGAAGATGTGACAGGCGATATCACTCGTATTACTTATGAAATTAGAAAAGTATCAACCCTTAAGGTTTTTCATAACTATGTGTCTGCCTTAACAAAAGAAGGCTTTGAAACGGTATTTAGTTGCGAACGTCAAGCATGTGGTGACGACCGTAAGGCAATACAAGCACTTGGTGATCACTTGTCGGTAAAACAAGTTTATAACTATTATCGTCAGCCGCGCTATCAGTTAATGAAAAGCACCACAGAAAATCAAACAACCTATGTTGCATTTTTTGTGGGTAATTACCAAGGCACTACGCGAGTGCAGCTTGTTATAATTCGAACAGAGCCTTTACAAGGAGATTTAGTTAAAACCAATCCGGACCAGGTGTTAAAGCAGCTAGAACAAAAAGGTAAAGCAGCCATTTATGGTATTTACTTTGATCATGATAAATCAGACATTAAGCCAGAGTCAGCAGAGTCATTAAAAGTGATTGCGGATGTTTTAAATAAAAATAACAGTTTAAATTTGTACGTTGTTGGTCATACTGATGATAAAGGGAGCCCAGAATATAATTTAGGGTTGTCATCTAAGCGAGCTAAAGCGGTTGTTAAAGCGCTCGTGAGTCAATACGGCATTAAAGAGTCGCGTTTAATTGGTTATGGTGTAGGCCCTTATGCGCCAGCTGCCAATAATAAAAATGATTTGGGTCGTCAGCTAAACCGGCGCGTAGAGCTAGTTGAGCGATTAGGTAATTAATTTAAAGGGGCTTTTTAGCCCCTTTAAATTTTATTACGAATTAGGTCGCGTACAATAAAGCGGGCGGGGTGAATAGCTTGACTCACGCGTTCGCTAAATGGTCTTGGTTCATTGCTTAAACAAGCAATTAAATGCTCTGCACATAAAGGGGCACTGCACAGGCCTCTTGCACCAAAGCCAGTGAGTACATGCAAGCCTTGCAGAGGTTTCGTTAAAGTTTGGTACTGATATCGCTTACCTAAGCGAAGATTAGCAAACGCGCTTACATAATCACTTTGTTCAGCCCACTCACCAGCCATGGGTAGATGGTCGATGAAGGTGCATCTTACTGCTGCTTTTGCCGCTGTTATCTCACCTAAGGTCGTTGCAAACTCGCTGTCTGTGTAAAAACTTAATAGTTGTTCGCGATTGGTGTGGTTGTCTTGCTCTTTAACTTCACGGCTTTTTGAGTTTTTTTCAAAGGTCGCGCCCATACAATGATGACCCTGATATTCAGGGGTAAAATAGCCCTTATGGCAAAGCACGGTCTTTAGGCGTTTTGACTGCTCGCTTGCTTGCACATGCGAGACTTGGCCGCGCACACCCACAACGGGCAGAGCGCGAGTTTGACTGAACTGATCGCTGTGTTCACCAGCACAGTTAATTACATCGCTAAATGGTCCGAATGTTTGCTCTTTAGAGTGTAATAACCAGCCATCAGCGGTTTTTTCTAACTTTTCAATATGGCAATTAAAGTGACTGTCCATTTTATTATTGGTAGTCGCACTTAAAGAATTTGCGGCATTAAATAGTGCTTTAACCAGAGCTGGTGGATTTACCCAGCCGCCTTTTGCAAAGAATACACCTGAATAACCCGTATCCACGCCGGCAATTTCGTCACCTTCTTCAGCGCTTACATTACGCATTAATTCAGCTGGCCAAAGCGCTTTATCGGCAAGGTTTTGATGTTTATCTGCTAGACCTTGTTTAACTGCATGTTGCAATACACCACACCACTGGTGAGGGTAGTCAAAACCATCATCAAGTAATTGCTGGTAAAGACGCATCGCATATAAAAAGCTATGGGCAAACATTTCACTGTGCGGTGAATTCTTCGCTTGTAGATGCGGATAAACAGCTCCTTGCACATTATGTGAAGCGCCCATGGCAAGCGCTTCATCTTGGCAAAAAAGCGTGGCTTTTAGGCCTCTTTTTGCCAGTGAATACAGTACACTGCTACTGGCAATACCGCCGCCGATAACAGCTACATTACTCAGTTCACTTTGCTGATGAGCAAAATACGCAGGCCCTGATTGTTGCTCATTAGGTTCGGTGAGCTCGCCAATCAGCATTTCGCGCTTTTTGCCATAGCCTTTTGCTTTACTCATGCTAAAGCCCGCTTCGATGAGTCCTCTTCTTACAAAGCCTGCGGCCGTGAAAGTGGCGAGTGTGGCGTTTGCTCTTGAGATAGCTCGCATCTTGTTGAATAAGCTTTGCTGCCACATATCTGGGTTTTTACTTGGTGCAAAGCCATCTAAATACCACGCATCAACAACCCCTTCGCTTGGGTAGCTCATGGTATCAATACTGTCTTGCACGTCACCAAAATAAAGATCGAGTATTAGTTTGCCGCCTGCAAATTCAAGGCGATGACAACCTGCCAGATTAATAGGGTATTGAGCAATCAGTTGCTCACTATATTCATTTAAATTAGGCCAGGCTTTGAGTGCTTGGGCGAGATCATCACGCTTAATAGGAAACTTTTCAAAAGAGATAAAGTGCAGGCGGTTAACACTTTTTTTGTCAGCTTTTTTACCACTAAGGTCGTGTTGATTTTGAACTTCTAGCTCTGCATGCTGCCTATCAAGGTAAGCAGCAAAGTGTTGCCAAGTATTTAAAAAGTTAAGCCCCGTACCAAAGCCTGTTTCAGCAATCGTAAAGTGGTTACGGTCATGATTTTGTAATCGTTGCGGGATATGGTTTTGTTGATAGAACACATAATGTGATTCGGCTAAGCCATCGTCATTAGAGAAATAAACATCGTCAAACTGATCGGCGACAGGGGTACCAAGGTGATTAAAATGAATATGTGCGTTTTTGATCATGGTTTAACTAATTAACTACAAACTTTTTTCATTATTTTACGTGTTTTCTTTGAAATAGTCTGGCGTTATTTATAAGCTAGACATTCAGAGTACATGTGTACGCTAGAAAGCTGACCACTTCGAAAGTAATTTCAGCGTAAAATAGAACACAATTTAGTATAGAGCTAAGGTAATTACCCATGAGAAGAGCCGTTATTACGGGCATCGGTGTTGTTTCAAGCATCGGTAACAACAAAGAAGAAGTATTAGAATCATTAAAACAAGGCCGTAGTGGTATTGCGTTCAACCAAGAATTTGCTGACTACAACCTACGTAGTAATGTATCTGGCAAAATCGATATTGATGTTAAAGAGTTTGTTGATCGTAAAGCAATGCGTTTTATGGGCGATGCTGCTGCATACGCTTATATTTCAATGTCTCAAGCAATTGCAGATGCAGGCCTTAGTGAAGAGCAAGTTTCAAACGAGCGCACTGGTTTATTAGTGGGTTCAGGTGGTGGTTCATCTAAATGGCAAGTTGAAGCGGCTGATATTTTACGTGAAAAAGGCGTAAAACGTGTTGGTCCATACATGGTACCGCGTACTATGGCGAGTACGACTTCAGCGTGTCTTGCAACACCATTCAAAATTAAAGGTGTTAACTATTCAATAAGTTCTGCGTGTGCGACATCAGCACACTGTATTGGTCATGCGGTTGAGCAAATTCAACTAGGTAAGCAAGACGTAATTTTTGCAGGTGGTGGTGAAGAGCTTCACTGGACACTCGCTATGGAATTCGATGCAATGGGTGCATTGTCTACTAAGTACAATGAAACACCAGAGAAAGCATCACGTACATACGATGCAAACCGTGACGGTTTTGTTATCTCTGGCGGTGGCGGTATCGTTGTTGTTGAAGAACTTGAGCATGCACTTGCTCGTGGCGCGCATATTTACGCAGAAATCACAGGCTACGGTGCAACATCTGACGGCTACGATATGGTAGCTCCATCAGGTGAAGGCGCAGTTCGTTGTATGAAACAAGCAATGCAAGGTCTTGAAGGCGGTATTGATTACTTAAATACCCACGGTACTTCAACACCTGTTGGCGACGTTAAAGAGCTTGGTGCTATTCAAGAAGTATTTGGTGGTAATTCACCAATGATCAGTGCAACCAAAGCGATGACAGGTCACGCTTTAGGTGCAGCAGGTGTTCACGAAGCAATCTTCTCGTTATTAATGCTTGAGCATAACTTTGTTGCTCCATCTATCAACATTGATGAACTAGATGAGCAAGCTGCAGGTCTAAATATCGTAACTGAGCGTAAAGACGTTGAACTTAACAATGTAATGTCTAACAGCTTTGGTTTCGGTGGCACTAACGCCACACTAGTAATGAGCAAATATAAAGGTTAAACCTCTCCAGTATTTGCTTAAAGCCGAGCAATTGCTCGGCTTTTTCACATAAATAACCCCAAAATCGTCTTAGTTGTTACCTATCCGAATACTGATAAATTCGCTACAATAGCGCCACTTTCTGCCTTTCGGACACACAAATGAAAATTCTTGCAGATCAAAATATGCCATTGGTTGAGCAGTACTTTGCCGATTTTGGTGATGTTGAGCGATTTGATGGTCGTAGTCTACAGCCAGAGCAGCTTGTCGGGGTCGATATTTTGTTAACTCGCTCTGTTACGAATGTAGATAAAAGCTTATTAACTCAAGCAGGTAAATTAAAATTTGTGGGCACAGCAACTATAGGTGTTGATCACATTGATATTGAACTACTCGCTGAGCGAAATATAGCATTTAGTAGCGCACCAGGTTGTAATGCAGTTGCAGTCGCTGAATATGTTATTAGCAGTTTATATTCTTTGAGCCAAGAAAATTCCAGCTCATTACAAGGTAAAACTATAGGTATAGTTGGCGTTGGCAGCATAGGCAGCTGTTTACGTGATAAGCTAAGCCTGCTTGGTATGAATGTGCTGCTATGCGATCCACCAAAACATGAAGCCGGTGAGTTGGCAGAGCATATTGAGTTAGACGCATTATTAGCTCAAGCTGATATCGTAACTTTTCATGTGCCGCTGGTTAAGCAAGGGCCACATAAAACCTTGCACATGCTAGACGAAACGCGCTTAAAGGCACTTAAGCCTGGAATGACTATTATCAATGCAAGCCGTGGTGATGTGATTGATAACAAAGCATTGCTTGCACTGTTTAAACAAGGCGCAAAATTAGATTGCGTGCTTGATGTTTGGGAAAACGAACCCAATATACTGACTCCTCTGCTTGATTATGTGCGTTATGCCAGCGTGCATATTGCAGGGCATACACTCGAAGGTAAGGCCCGCGGTACACAAATGCTGTATCAGAAAGTATGTGAGCTTGAAGGTATCGCAGCACTTAAATCTCTGGACGACTTTTTACCAGAGCCAATTAGTCATTCTGTCACATTAGGTGAAACCTTTAACCAAGACGATATCGGCCGCTTGGTGCACTTAATTTATGATGTGCGTCGTGACGATGGCATTTTACGAAGTAAATTAGCAAGCGAAGGCTTTGATAGTTTGCGTAAGAATTACCCGCCACGACGAGAGTTTAGTACTTTGTCGGTGGCTGCTAACAGTGCATGTGAAGGCGCATTAGCTGCACTGGGATTTAGAATTAACGAATAAAGTCATTTGCTTTATTCAAAAGAGGAAAACACATGTCGCAAAAATTTAATGTAGCCGTATTAGGTGCCACAGGTTTAGTGGGTCGTCAAATTATCGAAACTTTGGAAGATCGTAAGTTTCCGGTAGACCAATTATTTTTACTCGCAAGTAGCCGTAGTGCCGGTGAAGAAATTCAATTTCGCGGTGAAAGCCTTGAAGTAATCGATGTTGAAGAGTTTGATTTTAGCCAAGCTCACATTGGTTTATTTTCAGCAGGCGGTAGTGTCTCTGAAAAATACGCACCCATTGCGGCAGACGCAGGCTGTGTGGTGATTGATAATACATCACACTTTCGTAATGACTTTGACGTACCATTAATTATTCCTGAAGTGAATGCATCAAGCTTAGCTGATTTCAGAAACCGCAACATCATTGCAAACCCTAACTGCTCAACTATTCAAATGTTGGTGGCGTTAAAGCCTATTTATGACGCTTATGGTATTGACCGCATTAACGTATCAACTTATCAAGCAGTATCAGGTGCGGGCAAAGAAGCGGTTGATGAACTAGCTAAACAAACAGCGAACTTAATGAATGCACGCCCAATGGATAATGCCGTTTTCCCTAAACAAATCGCCTTTAACGTGATCCCACAAATCGACAGTTTTGAAGATAACGGTTATACCCGCGAAGAAATGAAAATGGTCAACGAAACACAAAAAATCTTAGGTGATAACAGTGTTGTGGTTAACCCTACTTGTGTTCGTGTACCCGTGTTCTTTGGTCACAGTGAAGCGATTAATATTGAAACGCGTATGCCGGTAGATATCGAACATGTTAAGCAGCTATTAAACGATGCACCAGGTGTAGAGTTTATTGAAGACTTAGCCGATTTTCCAACAGCGGTGTCAGACGCCAGTGGTAATGACACGGTTTACGTGGGTCGTTTACGTGCTGATATTTCGCATCCTCATGGTTTAAATATGTGGGTTGTTAGTGATAACACGCGTAAAGGTGCAGCAACAAATAGTGTGCAGATTGCTGAAGAGCTAATCGCAAATTACTTGTAAACTGATGATTTAGGCTGAGCTAAATTTGAGAAAAAGCGGCAATTTGCCGCTTTTTTTGTGAATTCACTGCCAAATTATTGCCGCATACGTTGTAAAAGCGTATAAACTTAACGATAACAATAAAAAAGCCTCTCAGCCGCTATTATTTAAGCTATTTACTATCAAGGTGTTGCAATAGATATTGCAAGGCAACTAAGTTATAGTTTGCAGCTGGAATAGAGCTTGCAAGAAAACATAATTAAGAATCAATTCTGCAAGAATTACTTGATGTTTAAGCAACTAAGGTTGCTGTGTTAACATTTAAAACATAAAGGATCAGCATGCGCGGTTTAGCAACACTCTTCATATTAGCGTCTGCATTGGTGGTAACACCGACATACTCTGATGAAGGCACCACACTTAAAGGCCCTAAAGGTGTCGATTACGGTGCGCAGGGGCGCTCTATTGGTCCAATTAAGCCGACCGATACATTATGGCGCATTGCCGCTAAAATTCGCCCTGACAACTCTGTAAGTATTTATCAGGTCATGCAAGCTTTGTATGACAAAAACCCATCATCATTTTTAGACCAAAACCTTAATCATATGCGTGATGGCGCATATCTAAAAATCCCAACTATTGCTGAAATGCGTGCGGTCAATCCGACGCTAGCAAAAGCGCGTTCTGAACAAGATGATGAACTATGGGAAAAGAAGAAAAACGGTACTTTGACTACCGCTGAAATCAATGAATCACAAAAGAAAGTCACCCAAGCCCGTAAAGTTGATGTAGACGAAGCAAAGCAAGAGCTTAAGCAAGAAATCAACACCATTAAAACAGAACAGGGCACGCAGCTTGTCGAGTTACAAAAGCAGTTTAAATCGTCGGTTGAAAATGTTGAAGAAATCTTAGCAGAGAACAATAAGCTCAAAAAACAACTTACAGGTATCTCTAAAGAGCTTGAAACCGTTCGAGATCAACTTGGCCAAGACAGTGAAATTCAAAAGCAGCTGAAAGAACTGATCACTAAACAAAATGAAATCATAGAGCAGCAAAAAGCAAAAAAGATTGAAGAGGACAGTGGGTTCAACTTTTCGGATTTACTGAGTAACCCATTTGTTCTCGGTGCATTAATGTTTATTCCTGCATTGCTAGTCATTGCTGCCGTTGTGATGTTTTTGAAAAAACGTAACAACTCTAGTGATGACACTGATGCCAGTGACGACGATGAATTTTTACCACAAAGTCCAAGTTATAATCCTGATGATGAGTTAGAGTCGATAGTAGAAAATGATCCACTAGTTCCAGATCCGGTTGAAGAAAATGACGACTTGAGTGTTCGTTTAGATGATGACTTAGACCAAGACATGTTGCCAGATGATGACATCATTTTTGACGACAGCATTGATGATAGCTTTGATGAAGACGACAGTGTTCTAAATCAAGATGAGCTAGAAGGGCTATTAAGTGATGACATCGAGTTTAATGATGAATCTTCAAGTAATGCTGACGATGATGATTTAGATGCATTTTTGCAGCAAGATTTCGATCAAACCGATGACGACAGTTTGGGTGATGAAATTGACCTTGATAGTGGGCAGCCTCAAGCTGATTCATCTGGTGATATTTTAAGTGCTGACGATATTGACGACTTATTTGATACTGATGAAGATGACTCGTTAGATAACGCGAATGATGAAATGGCAGCGCTTAGTGAAGAGCTCGCAGAAGATGACGCTGAAGATGATTTTGACATTGATAGCTTAATTGATGAGCAAAATAACACAGATTCTAATCAAGAAGTAAACCTAGACGATATTGATGATTTACTCGATGAAAATAATGATGCTTCAACAACTAACGTTGAAGCAGAACTTATTGATGAAGATGATTTTGATATCGACAGCCTAATTGATGAAGCGCAAACAGAAGAGCCAGCAGCCGAAGCGAATGATGCAATAGAAAACGACGATCTTGATGATGCGCTGGATGTTGATGACATTGACTCGCTATTAGATGAAGTTCAAGAGGAACAAGCTCCTGTCGAAGAGACAAGTGCCGATGAACTCATTGATGAAGATGATCTTGATATCGACAGCTTAATTGATGAAGCGCAAACAGAAGAACCAACAGCTGAAGCGAATGATGCATTAGAAAACGATGATCTTGATGATGCACTGGATGTTGATGACATTGACTCGCTATTAGATGAAGTTCATGAAGAACAAGCGCCTGTCGAAGAGGCAGGTGCAGATGAACTCATTGATGAAGATGATCTTGATATCGACAGCTTAATTGATGAAGCGCAAACAGAAGATCCAACAGCTGAAGCGAATGATGCATCAGAAAACGATGACCTTGATGATGCGCTGGATGTTGATGACATTGACTCGCTATTAGATGAAGTTCATGAAGAACAAGCGCCTGTCGAAGAGGCAAGTGCAGATGAACTCATTGATGAAGATGATCTTGATATCGACAGCTTAATTGATGAAGCGCAAACAGAAGAGCCAACAGCTGAAGCGAATGATGCAGTAGAAAACGATGACCATGATGATGCACTGGATGTTGATGACATTGACGCGTTATTAGATGAAGCACAAGACGATCTAGAGCCACAAGAAGAGCAAGAACCTGAAGCAGAGCTTGTTGAAGAGCTAAGCGAAGAACCTAGTGCAGACGATTTAATCGATGAAAACGAGCTTGATGATGCTCTTGATGTTGACGATATTGACTCGTTATTAGATGAAGCACAAGACGATCTAGAGCCACAAGAAGAGCAAGAACCTGAAGCAGAGCTTGTTGAAGAGCTAATCGAAGAACCTAGTGCAGACGATTTAATCGATGAAAATGAGCTTGATGATGCTCTTGATGATGCTCTTGATGTTGACGATATTGACGCGTTATTAGATGAAGCACAAGACGATCTAGAGCCACAAGAAGAGCAAGAACCTGAAGCAGAGCTTGTTGAAGAGCTAACCGAAGAACCTAGTGCAGACGATTTAATCGATGAAAACGAGCTTGATGATGCTCTTGATGTTGACGACATTGATTCATTATTAGATGAGGCACAAGAAGAGCAAGAACCTGAAGCAGAGCTTGTTGAAGAGCTAATCGAAGAACCTAGTGCAGACGATTTAATCGATGAAAACGAGCTTGATGATGCTCTTGATGTTGACGACATTGATTCATTATTAGATGAAGTACAAGAGCCAGAACAAGAATCCGCTGAAGAGCCTACCGAAGAGCCTATTACAGATGATTTAAGCGATGAGTTTGATACTGATGACATCGACTCATTACTCGATGAAGTTGATGCAGAGTCAGAAGAACCTGAGTTAATAGATGATAGTGATTCAGATATTGATGACAATGCTGCGCAAGATGATGAACTAGATGTAGCAGATATCGACTCTTTGCTTGATGAAGAGAGCAGTGATGAGCAGGACTCTGACGTTGATGATGAGCTAGAAGAGCTTATTCAGCAAACAAATGAGCTGAAGCAAGACACCGAAGCGCAGATCTCAGATTTAAGCCATGAACAGAGTGACAGTGCAGAGCATGATGAGAATCTACAAGAGTCGCTAGAAGATTTAGCCGATGCAGATCAAGCTGTTGATGACATGAATGTTGAATCGATTGCCTCTGAGTTGGTTGATGGCGCGGATGATAGTGACGAAGTTGATATTGATGAGGCGTTAAATCAAGAGTTTAATGAAGATAGCGATGGGCTATTAGATGAAGATGATAGTCTAGATGAATTTGATGATTCATCACTGAAAAGCGTTGATGAGTTATTAAATGAAATTGGTGAAGAAGATGATTATGTCGAAGCACCAGATTGGTCAATAGATGAACCAGAGCAAGACATTGAAGAAGTTGAAATTGATTTAGGCGATGATCCACTTGCAGATGAAGACCTAACCGATGAATTTGATTTAACTGCCGATGAAGAGCCATTACAGCAAGATACGGTGACTCCTAGCCAAGAGTTGGAAGAGTATCCAGAACTTGAGCTAGATGAAGCAGGTTTTGAATTAGATGAATCTGATGAAGACACTTCTAATCAGTTAGACGAAGATGAGCCATTACAGTTAAGTCAGGCAGAGCAAGACCTTGCTAACTCATTAGCAACGGGTAATGAGCTTGGTCAGTTAGACGATGATTTTGATGATGACATCTTGCTTGATAATGAATTCACAGAAGATGATGTTCTTGATTCTGAGGGCGACTTGCCGGAACAATCAGAAAACGAAGGCACAACAGAGTTAACTAGCGAAGAGCCAATTGATGATGAGGTTGCTGAAAGCCAAGACGAATTAGAGGATTTCCCTGAATTCGAATTAGACGATATTGAACTTGATGATGCTGCAGAAGCTGAGCAAACATTAGCTGATATCGAGTCTAATTTAGCTGACGAGGCTGATTTAAGTGAGCTGTCAGATGATGAAATCGATGATGATTTTATGGCTGATCTCACTCAAACAGACTTTGATGCGCTGTTAAATGAATTAGCAGAGCCAGATGAAGCTGATATTGCTGATGCCAGTGAATTTGATGTTGATTTTAATGCCCTATTAAATGAAGACTTACAGGGTGAAAGTCAACAGACAGTTGAACCTGAAGTAGCGGCCTTAGAGGATCAAGATGAACAAGCGCAACAAGCTACAGCTGATGAGTTTGTAGATATTGATTCATTACTTGAACAAAGTGATGATGAAGCTCTAGACCATGAACCTTATGACGAGGTTGATATGGATGTAGGATTGAGTGATTTTAATGACTTACTTGCAGGTGATAATCCAACTGATGTTGATGCCGAAAGTGGTGGTTACTCAGCTAAACTGGACCTAGCAAGGGCATATATCGAAATAGACGACTTTGATGCAGCACTGCAAGCTATTGAAGATGTGATAGCGAATGGCCCTGATGAAGTGCAAGAAGAAGCACAGTCATTAAAAGCTAAGATAAGTGAGTAATATTAATCAATAAAAAACCGAGCTAATAGCTCGGTTTTTTATATCTAAGCGAAGGCTATTGCTTGTCTTGTAAGCGGCGAGCTTTGAAGTCAGACTCGGCTTTCCATTTTGGCCAATCACCGTTATTAGCAAGCTTGGCTGCAATATCAACGATCAGTTCAATATCTTGCTCAACACCACCCATAGACCACTCGGCTGAATAGTCGTCAGCTTCTTTATGATATTTATGAGCAATATAATCAGGATCTGTATCGCCTAGGCTCATAAATAGTAAGCTTGGAACGCCTTGTTTAGCTAGAGAGAAGTGATCAGAGCGGAAGAACAAACCATTTTGAGGACGAGGGTCCATTTTTACATGACGACCTTGTGCTTTAGCTGCATCTGCAAGGTAGTCTTCCATCTCAGACATGCCTTTACCGTATTGTAATATGTAGTCAACGCCGTCTAGCACGTTCATACCATCAATATTAAGCAACGCGACCATTTGTTTGGTTGGTACAATTTCGCCAGTCGCAAATTGCTGAGAACCAATAAGCCCCGTTTCTTCAGCCGTAAAGTTGGCAAAGATAATAGAGCGCTTGAATGGCTTGTGCTTATGCATTTCGGTAAGAATTCGGGCTATTTCCACTGTTGCTGCACTACCTGATGCATTATCTACAGCACCATTATAGATTTTTACGCCGTCATCAGTTTGCTTCGTACCAAAGTGGTCCCAGTGTGCGCCAATTACAATGTACTCATCAGGAGTTTCGCTGCCTTTTAGGGTTGCAACAACGTTATGCGACTGAGCTTGAGAGATATCACTTTGCAGTGTCAGCTCTGCCTTAGCGTTTAAATCTACGGGTTTAAAATCTGCTTTTAATGCATTGGCTTTTTCAGTTTGATAATCAAGGCCGGCTTGAGCAAAGATTTCATTTGCAGCTTGCTCATCAATCCAACCCATAACAGGAATGTCGGAAACATTTTTCTCTTGGTCGATTAAGGTATATTTACTGCCAGTGTTCGAGCTTTCAACTACGCTCCAAGGGTATGCCGCAGGAGCTGTTTCGTGAACGATGAATACCGCTTTTGCGCCTTGTCGTGCACCTTCTTCATATTTGTAAGTCCAACGGCCGTAGTAGGTCATGGCATTACCTGTGAAAAGTGCTTCGTCTTGGGTCGCAAAACCTGGATCATTAACAAGTACGATAATGGTTTTGCCTTTGACATCAATATCAGCAAAATCATCCCAGTTATATTCTGGTGCATTAATGCCATAGCCAACAAACACTACATCAGAACCATCAATATTAATCTCAGGGTTAATTTGCTGAGTGCGGGCGGTAAAATCACTGCCAGCATTAAAGCTTAAATCACCCACTTTTAGGGTCATGTTTTGATCTGGGGTGAGTTTTGCCATAGTAACTGGCTGTAAAAACTCGCCATTATAACTACCTGTTAAGCCGAGTTTTTTATACTCGTCAGCTAAATAGTTAATGGTCAGCGTTTCTCCTTCAGTCAAAGGGCCACGGCCTAAGAATTCATCAGAGGCAAGTGTTTTAATATGTGAGCGCACATTGGCAATGTTAACGGCTTCATGGTTTTCAGCACTTGGCTTATTAGCGCTAGATATTGGTTGCTCAGAGCAGCCGAATAAACCAACTGCAAGTGCCAAGCTTGCATATTTAAGGTGAGTTGTCATAGTTTTTCTGGTTGATTGCACAAGGTTTCACTATATGGGACGAGAAGGGGGGCTGTCCAGAAAGAGTCTGCAAATAACTAATTATTCAGGATGAAAGGGTAATAATGCACTTTTATGCCAGTCCGCAATAATACTTAATCATTTTGAGGGATTAAACCTGTCGCTACCTGCGTTAAAATTTCTTATTTACGACGGCATGGATGCAGAAGGTAGCATGCAGGAGCAATTGTCGATCACAACTAAATAACGAAATTTTTGCCTTGTTATCAACGAGGGTTTATTGCCTCAAAATAGACCACTTAATTGAGCGAATTGGTATTACTCTATCAAGTGAACTATTAAGTGTTATTAATCTTGGTATCTTGAGTTCTAAAACCTCGGCAACGACTGGGTACTGAATGATACTTGCGCTTGGTATGCTTTTTGTTGAGGGGTTAATTGGGTTATATCAAGATAGAGTGGCGATTGCTAACCATTTTTGAAATCTCAATTTTTATTATAAGTAAATGTCCTGTGTAGTTTTTTGTGGCTTGTTGTAAAAGTAAACTGTCTAGTGCATTTTTTGTTTTTACGGTACACTAGTAACTTGATTGGAGGGGCACATGAAACTATCACAAAGAAAGCGATTAGATATTTTGAATGCAGCAGAGACATTATTTTTTCAGCAGGGTGTTGAGCATACAAGTATGGATCAGGTTGCAAGCTTGGCGGGCGCCTCTAAGCGTACGGTATATAACCACTTCGAAAATAAAGATGTGTTGTTCCAGGCTATTCTTGTGTTTATGTTTGAAAAAGTACGCCAAGAGCAAGCTGTTGTGTTTGATGCTTCTTTGCCAATAGCAGAGCAGTTAACCTGTATTGCCGAGCAAGAAGTAGCGCTACTAACCTCTGAAGAGTTTTTAAAAGTGGCGAAAGTAGCCTTCATGCAAATGTTAAAACAGCCTGATTTAGCTAAATCATTAGCTAGTAACAACATGGGCTGCATGCAAGATCTCGTGTCGTTTTTAGAAGCTGGAAACCAAGCGCAGGCTTTAAATATTGATGATGTTGAGTTCGCTGCAAAACAATTTGTATATCAATTAAAGTCCTTAATTTTTTATCCATTGCTGTATGGCTTTGAACGTCAAGCTGGCGACTCTGATAGTAAAGTGATTAGTGAAACCGTGAAATTGTTCTTAGCGCGATATGGGCGCTGATTGTCTGTTTCATAAAAAAAGCCCGCTTGATGCGGGCTTTTTATATTTATAAGAAGTCTTACTTCACTTCTTTACCAGCTGCTTGTTGGTCAGCATGGTAGCTTGAGCGAACAAATGGACCACAGGCCGCATGAGTAAAGCCAATTTCGTCTGCATAGTCTTTTAATGCATCAAACTCTGCTGGCGGCACATAGCGTTTAACAGGTAAGTGGTGCTTAGAAGGTTGTAAGTATTGGCCTACTGTTAGCATATCAACGTTATGCTCGCGTAAGTCACGTAACACTTCTTCGATTTCGCTAATCTCTTCACCTAAACCTACCATCAAACCTGATTTAGTTTTCACATTAGGGTGCGCTTCTTTAAAACGACGTAGAAGCTCAAGTGACCACTTATAATCAGCACCAGGACGCGCTAATTTGTATAAACGCGGTGCAGTTTCTAGGTTGTGGTTAAATACATCTGGCGGCGTCTCGATTAAGATATCAAGGGCTCTGTCCATACGACCACGAAAATCTGGCACTAAAATTTCAATGGTGATTTCTGGGTTGTGCTTACGAATTTCACGTATACAGTCAGCAAAGTGCTGTGCACCACCATCACGTAAATCATCACGGTCTACCGAGGTAATAACAACATAGCTTAGCTTCATGTCTTTAATGGTCAGCGCTAGCTTTTCAGGCTCTGCTGCATCTGGCTTTAATGGACGGCCGTGTGCAACATCACAGAATGGACAACGACGAGTACAAATAGCACCTAAAATCATAAAGGTAGCTGTACCATGGTTGAAACATTCAGATAGGTTAGGGCATGATGCCTCTTCACAAACTGAGTGCAAACCATGTTTACGCATCGCTTGTTTAATACCATCAATACGTTCGGTTGATTTAGGTAAGCGAATTTTCAGCCACTCTGGCTTACGTAACATTTCGTTTTTTTCAGTCGGTAAAACTTTAACTGGTATCAGCGCCATTTTTTCTGCATCACGCAGTTTTACGCCTGGTTCCATTTTGACTGGTTTATTCATTCGTTTTCAAACCCTTCAGTATGCTTAACCACAGTAGCATTAAGCTTTTTAATCATGTGTTTTACAAGCCCTGCACCTGCTTGCTCGAGGTTTTGCGGACCGTTAAGGTCGGTTGTTTGCACCATGTTCATGCCAGCATAGCCACATGGATTTATACGCAAAAATGGCGCTAGATCCATGTTTACATTAAGTGCTAAACCGTGGAAAGAGCAACCGCGGCGAACACGAAGGCCTAATGAGGCGATTTTACTATCGTTTACGTAGACACCAGGTGCATCTGCTTTGGCGTAGGCATCAATGTCATATTCTTTTAGCGTGTCAATAATACACTCTTCAAGCCATGTAACTAGCTCTCTTACACCTATTTTTAAACGACGTAAGTTGAACAGCACATACATCATTTGCTGGCCTGGTCCGTGGTATGTAACTTGGCCACCACGGTCCACTTGGATCACTTCGATATCACCGGTATTTAATAAATGCTCAGCTTTACCAGCTTGGCCTTGAGTAAATACAGGCTCGTGCTCAACGAGCCAAATTTCATCGGCTGTGTGCTCATCACGGGTGTCGGTAAAAGATTGCATTTTTTGCCAAATTGGCATGTAACGCTGACGACCTAATTGACGAACGATTAATTCTCTTTCGCTCACGATTTACTCCGTAATCGGTCTATAGCATGTGACGTACGTCATCGATGTTGCTGATCACGTTATAAATTTCTTCAATATGCTCTTTACTTGTAACGGTAGCTACAAGCGTTACAGATTCGTAATTACCTTTGCTGCTTGGTTTTACCTTTGGCGCATAATCGCCAGGTGCAATTGGTTGCAGCTTTTCTAGGATCTGATCTGTTAGATTTACATTAGCTAAACCCATGATTTTAAATGTGAATGGGCAAGGAAAATCTAAATACTCGTCAAACTTAGTATTTTTTACAGGTTGAACCACGACGGTGACTCCTCAAACAGTGAGTATGCTTAATAGAGGTGTTCTCTGCCATTTCTTGGCGTTAAGCAAACTTAGATTACGACGCACTCGACCCAGCGCGACTTATATGGGGCGCATTCTATCATTTTTCAGACAAAAAAAAACGCCTTGCGGTGCAAGGCGTTTATAAACTTTACTAGCAGATTACTGAATTTGTAAACGCAGGTAATCGTAGATCTTGCTAAAGAAGCTACCTTCTTCCACTTCTTCTAGTGTAACTAGTGGGTATTGAGCAATTTCTTCACCTTCAAGCTGTAAGAAAAGCGTGCCTACTTTAGTTCCTTTAGCCAGTGGTGCTTCTAACGTTTTATCAAGCTCGAAGTTTGCTTTTAAGTTTTTACGCTGACCACGCGGGATAGTAATTGGCGTGTCTTCTAAGATACCTAGCGATACGTTTTCTTTGTTACCCATCCAAATACGTTGTTCTGCAAAGCTATCGCCTGCTTTGTATGGGGTAATTGTTTCGAAAAAGCGGAAACCATAGTTAAGTAACTTTTTGCTTTCAACTTTTCGTGCACGCTCGCTTTCAGTGCCCATAACCACCGCGATTAAACGCATGTCGTCTTTAGTTGCTGAAGTGACTAAGCTATAGCCAGCTTCAGACGTATGGCCAGTTTTAATACCGTCAACATTCATGCTTTCATCCCACAACAGTGAGTTGCGGTTGTACTGCTTGATACCATTAAAGGTAAATGATTTTTTAGCGTATACTTCGTATTCATCTGGTACATCACGAATAAGAGCTGCACCTAATGTTGCCATATCGCGTGGTGTTGTGAAGTGTTCGTTAGTATCTAAACCGTGGCTATTTACAAAGTGGCTGTTAGTCATGCCAAGTTTTTCAGCATGCGCATTCATTAAATCAGCAAATGCACTTTCACTACCAGCAATGTGTTCTGCCATAGCTACACAGGCATCGTTACCAGATTGAATAATGATACCGTGATTAAGGTCATCAACACTGATCTGCTTACCTACTTCAATAAACATTTTTGATGACTCAGGAAAATTCTTTGCCCAAGCTTTTTCACTCACTGTAACCATATCGGTTGGAGCAATATTACCTGCTTTGATTTCAGTACCAATAACATAACTGGTCATCATTTTGGTTAAACTAGCAGGTGCTAGCTTTGTATCAGCTTCGCCTTCGGCAATTACTTTACCTGTGGTGAAATCAACCAAGAAATAACCTTTCGCATTAACTTGAGGTGGGGCAGGGATAATTTGGGCTGTTGCAGAAAATACGCTAGCAGTGCAAACAAGGCCACAAACGCCACTTAAGATTTTATATTTTATAGATTTCATCGTACTCATTAATGGTTAAAGTTAAACATGTTGCGTTGACCTATTCTAAAGGTCTTACTCACTGTAAAGCAAGAACGCGTTCTGAAATTGGTTTTGTTTTAGCTTTTCTAAAACAGCCTGTGCTTCTGCGGCATCTTTTATTGGACCAAGACGTAATCGATAGATTCCATCTTTTTCAACAATGTTTGTTGGCACATGATATTGCTGACGAAGTTGAAACGCGAGCGCCTCAACATTAGCAAGAGTACTTCCCGCTGCAACCTGAATGTAGCTTAAACGAGGGGCAGAATTTGCAAGGGTAACAGCCTCAACCTTAACACGGGCTGTACCTTGTCGGTAATAACCCAATTTATAGGCCGCAGAATAAGATAAATCGATAATCCGATCTTCATGAAACGGTCCTCGGTCATTAACACGAACAATCACTGATTTACCGTTATCTAAATTTGTTACTCTGGCAAAGCTTGGTAGAGGGAGTGTTTTATGAGCTGCTGTCATTGCAAACATATCGTAGACTTCACCGTTTGAGGTGTGATAATTATGAAATTTTCGGCCATACCATGAAGCGATGCCTTCTTCTGCATAGCCTGTTTCATCAAGCATTGGCGTGTAGCGTTTACCACGAACTTCGTAAGGGCGACTGGCGCTGGCACTTTTAACAACAGGGGTAACTATCGCATCTTGCATTTCAAGTTCGGTCGGTTTACGAAGCGGCGCAGCATCATGCTCCATAGCATAGCGACCTTGCTGCGAAGAACTACATGCTGCTAGCAGCATTGAGAATAACGCTATTAATAAGAAATTGACTCGCTGTGTCATTATTTTAAAAGCATCCTTTTATCGGTGGCGATCGACATAATAATGCCAAACCCAGCCATTAAGGTCACCATTGAGGTGCCACCATAACTTATCAG
Source organism: Pseudoalteromonas apostichopi (assembly GCF_030297135.1). Lineage (NCBI taxonomy): Bacteria > Pseudomonadati > Pseudomonadota > Gammaproteobacteria > Alteromonadales > Pseudoalteromonadaceae > Pseudoalteromonas > Pseudoalteromonas apostichopi. The sequence continues at coordinate 418,196 of NZ_AP028065.1, read as the reverse complement.
AGGTAACGGAACGCCTACAACAGGCAGTAACCCAGATACCATACCAATATTTACAAATACATAAACAAAGAAGGTAAGGGTTAATGCACCGGCAAGAAGTTTACCAAAAGCATCTTGCGCGTTTACCGCAATATACAAGCCACGACCAATAATAAACAAGTACATACACAGCAATAAACAAACCCCAAAAAGGCCAAACTCTTCGCTTAGAACAGAAAAGATAAAATCGGTGTGACGTTCGGGTAAAAACTCTAATTGCGATTGAGTTCCTTGTAACCAGCCTTTACCTTCAATTCCTCCGGAGCCTATAGCAATTTTCGATTGAATAATGTGATACCCAGAGCCAAGAGGATCACTTTCTGGGTCCAAAAAGGTAAGTACTCGCTGCTTTTGATAATCAAGCATAACATAATGCCAAAATGGCCAAGCTGCTAATGCCACTGAGGCTGATAAAAAGCCAATTAAGCGCCAACTAAGCCCAGATAAAAACAATACAAATATACCTGAACTAGCTATCAAAATAGAGGTACCGAGATCGGGTTGTTCTTTAATTAAAATGGTTGGCACCATCACTATGGCAAAACCAATAATTAAATGCAGTGGACGAGGGGGAAGATGATTGCGACCAATATACCAAGCAACCATCATAGGCACAGCAATTTTCATTAATTCTGATGGTTGGAAACGGGTTACACCTAGGTCAAGCCAGCGCTGCGCTCCTTTTGAGCTAACCCCAAATAATAACACTCCTACCAGCATTAGTAGCCCCACACAGTAAAGCGGAATTACCATGCTTTTTAAAGTATTAGGCGAAAACTGAGCGAGAATGAACATACCGAGAATAGCGCCAAACATACGCGTTGCATGGCGTATCATCATTGCAGAGTCTTGGCCACTGGCGCTGTATACAATCGCTAAACTTGCAACCATCATAGCCAAAAGGGCTACAAGTAGCGGTAAATCGAGGTGTAGACGCTGCCAAATTGAGCGCTTTTTATTTAATGGGATCATGGCGCGTCACTTTGGGTAATTTGAATTGGGTTAGCTGAGAAGTAGTAATCCATTAATTGACGAGCAATAGGAGCTCCAACCGTACTACCACCCCCAGTGTTTTCTACAACTACAGAGACAACAATCTGCGGGTCGTTATAAGGTGCAAAACCAACATAGATAGCGTTATCTCGTTGACGCTCTTTTAGCGACTTAGCGTCGTAACGTTCACCTTGTGCGATACTTACCACCTGCGCAGTACCTGTTTTGCCAGCAGGATCGTAACTTGCCCCTCTAAATGCTTTATGTGCAGTACCAGTGACTTTGTGCACTGTATTATGCATAGCATCGAGAGCAATTTGCCAATGATGAGGATTTTTTAGTTCCACTGGGGGCTTTTCGTCATTGTTTATTTGCGTTACTTCATTTTCTTTTTTGGCTACTTGCACAAGATGTGGTGGATGATCGAGTCCACGGTTTACCAATATATTGGTTGCGTTAGCAATTTGCATTGGTGTGGCAGTCCAGTAACCTTGCCCGATCCCCACTGAAATTGTATCGCCACGCCACCAAGACTCTCTAAAGCGACCTTCTTTCCACTCTTTAGATGGCATTATTGCAGAAGTTTCTTCATGGATATCAATACCAGATAACTCACCAAATCCAAATTGATACATAAAATCACTGATTTTAGTAATGCCTAAACGATACGCAACGTCGTAAAAGTAGGTATCGCAAGACTCTTCAATGGCTTTGTAAACATCAACATGACCATGACCCCAACGCCTCCAGTCACGCCATTTGTGATCGACATTTGGAATCTGAAAAAAGCCCGGATCCCACATTTGTGTTTGCTCGGTAACGAGGCCTTCCTCAAGCGCTAAAATAGCCATGAGAGGTTTTACTGTCGATGCTGGTGCGTAACGACCCTGTGTAGTTCGGTTTATAAGTGGCCGGTCCGGGTTGAGCAGCTTTTTGTAGTCGGTACTACTGATCCCATGTACAAATAAGTTCGGATCATAACTGGGGTTTGAATACAGAGCTAATACGCCGCCATCTTTTGCATCAAGTACGACAACGGCACCACGCATATCTTTTAGAGCATGCTGGGCTATTTGTTGCAGGCCAATATCCAGGGTGAGTACTAAATCATGACCTGGTTCAGGTGGAGTAAGGCTCAATGTACGAATAACTCGGCCACGGTTATTCACTTCAACACGCTGTGAACCCACCATGCCATGCAGGAGCTCTTCATAATATTTCTCAATACCAAGCTTCCCAATGTCGTGAGTTGCACGGTAATTAGTAGCTTGATCTTCTGCTTCAAGCTTAATGAGTTCTTTTTTGTTGAGTTTGGCAACATAACCTAAGGCATGGGTGAGGGTATCACCATAGGGGTAAAAACGAGCTAACCGAGCTTCGATGCTAAAACCAGGGAATTTATGCTGATTAACAGAGAACTTTGCTACCTCAGTCTCGTCTAGACGGGCCTTTAATACTTGGCTTTTGAAACGGCGATTGTGCTTAATATCATCTAAAAAGTCGGCCTTTTGTTGCTCACTAATTTCGATGATCTGTTTTACTTCTGTTAGAGCTTTATCAAGATCGTCAACTTCTTCAGGGATCACTTCAAGATTGTAAACAGGTTTGTTCTCAGCCAATAATACGCCATTTCTGTCGTAAATGAGCCCTCGGTTAGGAGCAATAGGAATGACCTTGATTCGGTTATCGTTCGAACGTGTTTGATAATCTTGATGATCAATAACTTGGATGTTGTACAGGTTAGATAGCAACACACCAATTAACAATGTAACAAACACAAAGCCCACAAAGGCACGGCGAGCAAATAAGTTTGCCTCAGCCGAGTGGTCTCTAATCGTGGGTCTGTGTTTTCGCATTGGTTTTACTACTCGCGATGATAAGGGTGGTTGTTATTCAAGCTCCAGCCTCGGTATAGGCTTTCTGCAACAATAATGCGCACCAATGGGTGCGGTAGTGTAAGGTTTGATAATGACCACTTTTGCTCAGAGGCTGCGATACACTCTGGTGCTAAACCTTCGGGTCCACCAATCAACAAGCTGACATCACGACCATCAAGCTGCCATTTTTCCATGCTTTTCGCCAACTGGTGGGTATCCATGGGTTTACCCGTTACTTCAAGAGTAACAATACGGTTACCTTTAGGAATAGCTGCAAGGGTCTTTTCACCTTCAAGTTGTAAAATACGTTTGATATCAGCATTTTTACCACGTTTACCAGCGGGGATTTCAATAAGCTCAAGCGGCATATCACGCGGAAAGCGACGTTGGTATTCTGTGAATCCGGTTTCAACCCATGCTGGCATTTTGGTGCCAACAGCAATCAATTGTATTTTCAAAATGGTTACCTATGTCCTTGCTAAGGGTTAGCCCCAAAGTTTTTCTAGATCATAGAAGTCGCGAGTTTGGTCTTGCATTACGTGCACAACCACATCACCTAGATCAACCAGCACCCATTCGCCTTCGTTTTGGCCTTCGTAACCGAGAGGCTCTTCTCCAGCATGGCGTGCTTCTTTAGCAACGTGATCCGCAATAGATTGTACGTGGCGTTTAGAGTTTCCTGAGCATACTAATAAATAATCAGTAATATCAGACTTACCACGAACATCAAGTTGCACCACATCACGGGCTTTCATATCGTCGACTTTATCAAGGGCAAATGCGAGTAGTTGTTTAGAATCCAAAGTGTTATCTCAAAAATAAATAATCTTAATTTGTTATTTTATCACGCAGACAGTATTTATTCATCTGTTTGGTAAAGATGATGCTGCGCAATGTATTGACTTACCGTGGTAGGTAAAAGTTCCGCTATATTATCATTTAAATGCAGCTTTTTTCTGATTTCGCTTGAGGCAGCATTAACTTGTAAGCCATCTAAAAAGAATAACTTACCTGCATGGGTTTGTTGCAGTTGGCTGAGCTGCTCAGTAAAAGCATTTTCTTTATAAACCGCTAACTCACCACTTACTTGACAGTGTTGACTCGGACGTTGATAAACAACGATATGGCATAGTTCGACAATTTCTTGCCATTTAAACCACTTGTCTAGGCTATTGAATGAGTCCATGCCGATTAAAAACATAATCGGTGAAGACGGATTTTCTGCACGAAGCTCTTTTAAGCTCAGTAGCGAATAAGATGCACCTTCTCTATTTAACTCTCGATAATCAATAGCAAAATGTGGGTTGTTTTCAATCGCGAGTTTCAGCATGTTAATTCGATGCTCATCACTTATTCCTGGCTTAGCTTTGTGAGCGGGAATAGCGCAAGGCATGAAGTAAAGGGTATCAAGTTGACACTGCTGAACGCATTGCTGGGCCATATTAATATGACCTAAGTGAATCGGGTCAAAGGTGCCACCGAAAATAGCAATCATGAATTGTCACTCTTAGTCGAAGACTGGGTGGCAAGGTAAAGGTATTGCCACTGGTTGGCAAAACATTAAGCATATGTGCATTAATGCTTGGTAGGGAGCTACGAGGTTCCCTTGTTTATAAGCTGCATCAAACTGAGCTAACTGAACTGTAATTTGTTCGAGTACTTTAATATTTAAGCGGTTTAAGGCTTGTTGAACAATCGCTTGTTGATTTTTCCAAATATTAAATTGCTTGTATAAATCAGCCATGTTGGCACCATTTAAGCGCCCATGTTGCATCGCCAGTAAATTTGCAGCTTCTTTGTTAATAGCCCAAAAAATACTCATTGCTTCGGTATTATCAGCGGCAAGTTTAGTCATTACTTTAACGGCTTGCTTGGCTTGGCCATTTAATAGAGCATCACTTAAGTCAAAAATATCAAACTTAGACTGGTTAAGCAGTCCTTGCATTACGGCTTGTTGGTCAATTAGCTCACTGCCGTAGAGTAAAGACAGTTTTTCTAGCTCTTGATGACAGGCAAGTAAATTACCTTCTGAGGCATCAATCAAGCTTTGTTTAGCATTGTTATGAAGGTTCAAGTTTAAACGGTAACATTGCTCATCCAACCAACGACTTAGGTGATTACCTGTGAGGGGATAACAAGGAACGAATAAGCCTTGTTTATCTAAGGCCTTAAACCAAGCACTGCGTTGAATATCTTGGCTGGCTTTGGCACCTTTTAAAACCAAAATAGTATCGGGATTAGCAAGCTCAACAAGTTGTTTAAAGATTTGGCTGCCTTGAGTACCTGGTTTTTGCTCGTTTAAATCAAACTCAATTAAGGTACGAGCACTAAACAGCGACATACTCTGGTATTGAGCAACAATTTCTTGCCAATCAAAACCTGGCATTAAGGTAAATTTAATGACCTCGTCAAAGCCTTGCTGTTTAGCAGCTTGGCGAATTTGCATGACACACTGTTCAATTTGAAAAGGCTCTTCACCAAAGACCATGTAAAAAGGCGCTAGGCCTTTTTTTAACTGGCTCGGAAGTTGGTTTGCATAACAACGCATTAGAGTTTTGATAACTCACGAACGATACGGCGACTCGCTTGTTTACGAATTTCGTTTAATAGTAAATCAAGTTCTTTTGCCTTTGCAAGAGCATTGTCAGGGTCGTCTTGGTAGTTACGATACAGCTCAAAGCTTTGATTTATGGCTTTTTGACCTGGTCGCTTTAGGGTATAGCTTACACTATAGGCAAGTTCATATTCAGCAACCTGACCATTATCAAATAATGACAATATTTGACGCTCTAGACGGTCTTTGTGGATGATTAACTCAGGGTATAGGCTGTCACTTTCGTTTAGCTTTACTTGACTAGCAATAAGCTCTTTCTCAACTAATTCGAATAGCGCTGATTTTTCATCATCACCAGCAAGGGTGATCACTTTCAAGTCTTCAGGCAAATTAGAGGCTTTCTTTAAGTGAAAGCCACAACTTGTTAGTAGTAAACAGACTAGCGCAAGGGCTAGTCCGTTTTTCAGTGCTTGAAGCGCTGCCATCTTAATTAGCAACCACGTTAAGTAGTTTGCCAGGTACGTAAATCACTTTACGGATGGTTACGCCATCAGTGAACTTAGTCACGTTTTCTTCAGCAAATGCTAGCGTTTCAACTTGCTCTTTCGTTGCATCTGCAGGCACTGTTAACTTAGCACGTAGCTTACCGTTAACCTGTACAATGATTAGCTTCTCATCTTCAACAAGCGCTGATTCATCAACCTTTGGCCATGCTGCATCTAAGATGTCGCCTTCTTTGCCAAGGTCTTGCCATAACTGGTGACACATATGCGGCGTGATAGGCGCAAGCATGATAAGCAATGCTTCAAGAGCTTCGTTAGCAATAGCTACATCTTGCTTATCTGCAAGTGGTGCTTTTAATAATTTGTTAGAGATTTCCATGATTGCTGCAATCGCGGTGTTGAATGTTTGACGACGTTCAACGTCATCAGTTACTTTTGCAATTGCTTTATGAAGCTCACGACGTAGTACTTTTTGGTCGTTGTTTAATGCTGACTTATCAAGCGCTTGGTAGCCTACTGTTTCTACATCAACAGCGTATTTCCAAATACGTTTTAAGAAACGCATTGCACCTTCAACACCTGAATCAGACCATTCAAGAGTTTGCTCTGGTGGTGCTGTAAACATCATGAATAAACGAACTGTATCTGCACCGTACTCGGCAATAACTTGTTGTGGGTCGATACCGTTGTTTTTCGATTTCGACATTTTGCTCATGCCTGCAGAGAATACTGGCTCGCCATCTTCTTTGTGCCAAGCCTTAACAACACGACCTTTGTCGTCTGTTTCAGTTTGTACGTCTGTTGGGGAAATCCAAATATCACCGCCTTTCTCATCTTTACGATAGAAAGTATCTGCTAATACCATGCCTTGACATAGTAAGCGCTCAAATGGCTCATCTGAGTTAACTAAACCGAAGTCACGTAATAGTTTGTGGAAGAAGCGCGAGTAAAGTAAGTGCAAGATCGCATGCTCAATACCACCAATGTATTGGTTTACTGGTAACCAGTAATTTGCGGCACCTGGCTCAATCATACCTTCGTCAAAACGAGGGCTACAGTAACGTGCGTAATACCATGATGACTCCATAAAGGTATCGAAGGTATCAGTTTCGTGGAATGCAGGTGCGCCATTTACAGTTGTTTTAGCCCACTCAGGGTCAGCTTTGATTGGCGAAGTAACACCATTCATTACTACGTCTTCAGGTAAGCGAACTGGTAACATGTCTTCAGTTGCTGCAAGCTCATCACCATTTTCGTCGCTAAGCATTGGGATTGGAGAACCCCAGTAACGCTGACGGCTAACACCCCAGTCACGTAAACGGAAGTTAACTTTACGCTCACCGACACCAAGTGCTTCTAGTTTATCTGCAACCGCATTAAACGCTGCTTCAAACTCAAGACCATCGAACTCACCTGAGTTAACTAACACGCCTTTTTCTGTGTAAGCTTGGTTGTCTAAATCAACCGTTTCTTCAGAACCTGCAGCTGGTGCGATAACTTGGGCAATCTCAAGGCCATAAGCTGATGCAAACTCGTAGTCACGTTGGTCATGTGCAGGAACAGCCATTACAGCGCCTGAGCCGTAATCCATTAATACAAAGTTAGCAACCCAAATTGGTACTTGCTTACCTGTTAATGGGTGAATCGCATAAAAGCCAGTAGCAATGCCTTTTTTGTCCATGGTTGCCATGTCTGCTTCTGCGATTTTCGTGTTTTTACACTCATCAACAAACATTGCCACAGCATCGCTGTTTTTAGCTGCTTCTTGTGCAATTGGGTGACCTGCTGCAACAGCAACATACGTCACACCCATGAAGGTATCAGGGCGAGTTGTATAAACACTGAATGTATCGTCGTTATCAGCACGCTTGAATTCGATTTCTAAGCCTTCAGAACGACCAATCCAGTTGCGTTGCATGGTTTTAACTTGCTCAGGCCAGTGATCTAGTTTGTCTAAATCATCTAATAATTCTTGTGCGTAATCAGTGATTTTGATAAACCATTGTGGAATTTCTTTTTGCTCAACAATGGCACCTGAACGCCAACCACGACCATCAATTACTTGCTCGTTCGCTAGTACTGTTTGGTCAACTGGATCCCAGTTTACTGTTGACATCTTTTTGTATACTAAGCCTTTTTCGTAAAGCTTAGTGAAGAACCACTGTTCCCACTTATAATATTCTGGATGACATGTTGCGATTTCACGATCCCAATCATAACCAAAGCCAAGTTGCTTTAACTGATCGCGCATGTAATCGATGTTTTCGTAAGTCCACTTAGCAGGTGCGGTGTTGTTTTTGATTGCCGCGTTTTCAGCAGGAAGACCAAACGCATCCCAACCCATTGGTTGCATTACGTTTTTGCCTTGCAAGCGTTGGAAGCGAGATACTACGTCACCAATGGTGTAGTTACGAACGTGACCCATGTGGAGTCGGCCGCTTGGGTATGGGAACATCGATAGGCAGTAATACTTTTCTTTGCTCTCATCTTCAGTGACTTTAAATACTTGGTTTTCTTCCCAGTAGGCTTGTACTTTTGACTCTATGTCTTGCGGGTTATATTGCTCTTGCATCTACGATTCCAGACTTCTTGCAAATTAATAAAAAATTGTCGATAAGGATAACCCAAAATACATGCTAATCACAGCGGCAAATAGGCGCTTTTATTAATTTTCCAATGAAATATATTTTCAGGACAGGTTAACCTATACTCAACTAGTATAACGATTGATTTTTCATCACTTTTGAAGGAGTAAACGATGGCAGATTATAAATCTTGGCTTAGTGATTTGAGTGCTTGGCTTAAAGACGTAAAAGAGAATGAGCTAAAAGATGCAATGGAGAAATTTGTTGAGTCAGAGCAGGCACTTAAAGATTTAGGTCAAGAAAAGCTATATCAGTATCGTGACTATTTAAAGCGCGATATTGACCATATCAAAGAAAACGACAGTCATTATGACTCACTCGCTTGGCTAGAGCTCAAAGAGTCTCTTTGGTACGAATTGTCGCATATCGAAGATAAAACCCAGCTTGAATGGCAAGCATTAAACCAAGATTTTAAACACAATGGTGTGTATCAAGAAGGAGAATGGATAGCCATGGGCACATTAGTATGTAAAAATTGTCAGCATAGTTACGATGTTTACCATGCTACGCAAATTACTCCTTGTACTGAATGTGGCGGTATTTATTTTCGCCGTAAGGCATTACAACCTTAATCAGTGACGCAGGCTTGTGCTGGGCGTTACCTATAATGCCCAGTCAAAACTGGGAAATAAGAAGTTAGAATGACAAAAAAACTAATCCCTCTACCTGTTTCTGCGTTAGCACCTGAGATTGCTGCAAGCCATGTTGCCACTTGCATGCAAAACCCATATCCAGAAGCCTTACCATTTATTGGCCAGCAACGTGCACAAAGTGCCCTCGACTTTTCATTGGGGATGGAATTACCTGGATATAATGTTTATGTAATGGGTGAAGCGGCGCACGGACGTTACACCTTAGTAAAAGACAAGCTCACAGCCCATTCAAAAGACCGCCCAACGCCTAATGAGTGGTTGTACGTTAATAACTATGAAGACCACCGCGAGCCTATTGCGTTATTTATGCAAGCTGGTCAATCAAAACAGTTAGCAGACGATATTGATTCTTTCATTGATGAAGTACTCGATACATTCCCCGCTGCTTTTGATAATCCTGGTTATCAACGTAAGAAAAAATCAATCGACCGTGAGTTTACCGATACTTACGATGCGGCAATTACATCAGTCGAAATTGCTGCTCTTGAGCAAAGTGTGGCTCTGATTGAAGAAAATGGCGTCGTTGGCTTTGCGCCTTTGGTTAACGGTAAACAACTGAGTGACAGTGAATTTGCAGCCCTTGAAGAGCCATTGCGTATTGAGTTTTATGAGGTCATTGAAAAACTTGAAGATGCATTAATCGAAGCTCTGATTGAGCTGCCACGCTGGAAGCGTGAGTCATCTGAGAAACTGCGTAACCTTAAAAAATCAACTGCAGAGCTTGCCACTAAACCACTAATTAAAGCCCTTGAACACAAATATGCCACGCATATTGGTGTGTTACGTTACTTAAAAGACATTCGTGAAGAAATCATTGATGCAGTGCTTGAGTGGCTCGACGACGATGAAAACGACGAAAATAAAGAAGACTTTGACCGTAAAGGGATGCTCACAGACTTCTTTGCGCCAAATATCTTAGTAGAATACAAAGAAGATGATGCAGCGCCTGTGGTGTATGAGCCAAATCCAACGTTTGGTAATATCTTCGGAAAAATTGAATATGCGACTTCGCAAGGCTCTTTAATCACCAGTTACCGTTCAATACAACCAGGTGCATTGCACCGTGCTAATGGTGGTTATTTGATTATGGATGCAGAGAAAGTTATGTCTAACCCACAAGTGTGGGATGGCCTTAAGTTATCTTTAAAAACGCATCAAATCAAAAACGACTTACCTTATCAAGACAGCTCTGTGGGGAGTAGCTTTACATTACGTCCGCAGCTTATTCCCCTTGATGTAAAAATAGTGCTGCTAGGCTCACGGGAGCTCTATTACACAATAGGTGAATATGACGAAGAGTTTGCTGAGTTATTTCGTGTACTCGCTGATTTTGATTACTATTTGCCAAGCAGTGACAAACTGCAATATCAGTTCATTACCAAGGTCACTGAATATTGTCAGCAGACACTTAATTGCACAGTAAATGAAGCAGCGATGGCGAGGTTATTAAAATTTAGTTATCGTCAAGCTGAACATCATAACAAGCTCTCAGCTCGTTTTGCTGATGTATTAGAATTAGTGGCAGAAGCCAGTTTTTATGCCAAGCAAGATGGGCAAACTGTGATTGATGCTCATCACATCGATGAAGCTATTGTAGGTAAGCAATATCGCACCGGGCAAATTTCAGAAACCATGTTGAGTGATATCAAAGAGGGGCAAATTTTAATTGCTACTGAAGGTCACGCCGTGGGCAAAGTGAATGGCTTAACCGTGCTGCACATTGGTGATACTTCATTTGGTACCCCTGCACGTATTACCGCCACTGTGTACGCAGGTGCAGATGGCGTTATTGACGTTGAACGTGAAGCCGAGCTGGGTAAAGCAATTCACTCAAAAGGGGTGATGCTATTAACCGGTTACTTAGGTAATAAATATGCTCAGCAATTTAGCCTAACGCTCAGTGCCAATATCGCAATCGAGCAAAGCTATGGTTACATTGATGGTGATAGCGCCTCATTAGCAGAGCTTTGCGCGCTAATATCGGCAATTACTAATTTACCTATTAGCCAATCTATCGCGCTTACAGGCTCAATTAACCAGCATGGAGACGTGCAATCAATCGGTGGCGTCAACGAGAAAATAGAAGGCTTCTTTAAGCTTTGTAAAATGCGTGGCTTAACTGGTGAGCAAGGGGTGATTATTCCTAAATCAAATCAAGTCAATTTAGTGCTTGATGACGAAGTGCTCGATGCGGTAGAAAAAGGACGCTTTAACATTTATGCCGTTGAAACAGTTGATCAAGCACTGAGTTTATTAATGGATAAAGACGCAGGCGAAATGACACCACAAGGTTATCCTGATGGCTCAATAAATGCCCTAGCATTAGCAAGGCTTGCCAATATTGCTGATATCGTTAATGGCGATAATGATGATGAGAAGGACGCAGAATGATTAATTTAATACTTTTACTGATCATTGGTATTTTTTGCTTTTTAATTTTTAAAAATAGTAAAAAGGCGAAGCTACAAGCCCTTGAAAATGAAAAACTAGCAGCGGACTTTTTAGCGAACAATAGTAAAGCCGACGATGTTCATGAAACAGCATCTGGGTTGCAATACAAAATTGAGCAAAGTTCAGGGAATGACACAAAGCCAAATGCAACCAGTAAAGTAAAGGTTCATTATCATGGTACGCTTATGGATGGCAGTGTTTTTGACAGCTCAGTGGTAAGAAATTCGCCAATCAGCTTTGGCTTAAATCAAGTGATTGCTGGCTGGACTGAAGGCTTACAACTCATGAGTGAAGGGGATAAGTTTACCTTTTATATCCCGCCGCAGCTTGCGTACGGCCGTAAACGCGTAGGCAGTATTCCAGCAGGTTCATTGCTGATATTTGACGTAGAGTTGATAAAGATAGAATCTTAAATTTAATCTGCAATAGTACTTGTTCACCTAGTTAAGCGAATGAGTATAAAACACAAAAAAGGCTTCATAATGAAGCCTTTTTAATTGCCTGCTAAAGTAGTTGAACAGATTAACCTCAACGCAAACATTATTGAATGTAAAGTAGCTGAGACTTTTAAAGTAATTTGCTCTTTCGAACATGCACGTTGCAGGGTAATAACTAGCTAATCTTGCGTTGACAAAATTGCTCAATCGCTGTACAAATTCTGCAGTACCCTTTTTAGGTCTTTCGTTTTTGTTGAAGTAGTAAAGCCTAATCTCATTTTTTAAAATGAACTCCTATAGCCCTTAGAAAACCTTCTGAAAATGAGGTTATTTCTTTTATTTGGTTATTTTAAAGTTGCATTAATAAAAGGATTTTTTGAATGTACAAACAAATATTATTATTTATTATTTTTTCGGGAATATCTTTGTCTGCTTTTGGTCTGGCAGAAGTTGAAATCTGCAATAATTGCTCTCAAAATCAAACAGACAAGATTGCAAGGCTAAGCGTTAACTCTGATACTAAAGCTGTCATTGTAGTCGATATGATTAATGAAACAGCATTAAAATACGATACTCACTACATTGAAGATCGTTATGGTGAGCCAGTAGTTAATGTTTCTTTGTCTGAGCTTAGTAATGATGAACTTTTTGATTTAGACCTCCTCTATGAATACCGCAAAGAGTTAGTACGTGTAATAACGCGCGCTTCTGAAAAGAGTATGCTCAAAAATGGGCAAAGTACTCAACGTAATATATCAACCCCTAAGCAAACTAATACCAATGCAAATGATAATTCCCCGTTTGGAAAGGAGATTGAAGTCAAGGGAAGTCCCTATGACTTTTTGCTTGCCAGTTATTTTAGAAATGATGTTTATGACTTTTATTTTGCGGGTGAGACATCAGCTTTAACAAAAATATTATTACCAACTAAGGGAACAATTAAATTTCCGAATATTAATAAGTTAAAGCTATATGTTCGTATAAACTTTTATAGTGATGATTTGGCTAAAAGCCAAAATGGTTTTATTAGCGTAACACTAAATCCAGTAATTAAGTCATTTAATATTTTAGGTGGGCGAGATGGATTTAAAAACTCAATTCCTTTGAACCACGACGAAATTAGTGGTCATGATTTTATATTCGCAACTGCTAAGAGCGAAGATAAAAATGAGAGCGAAAGTAATGAGCAAGCTAAGTTTGAAAGATACACCAGTTCACTAGACGGAGGAGTTAGCTGCCGAGTTGTGGGAACTAAAACGATGGCAAATAACAAGATATATACTTATCAATGCTAGGATTATAAGTTAAAAGAGTGGAGTTGCCACTCTTTTAACTGTCGTTAAAACTTAAAATTATTATTTCTTAACTCTTACAAGTACACCAACAGTACTGAGTAATATCACTACAATCCACACTGGCCAATTACCATATTGGCTGTAAATACTATCGCCTTTAATTAAAGTAATATTGGCTTCGAGTACATCCGCTTTAAATTGCGGCATAGCTAATTGTGATTTAGCGATAGGGTCGTAAACGGCGCTAATACCATTGTTAGTAACTCGAATTAACGGGCGCTGTAATTCTAGGGCGCGCATACGCGCTATTTGCATATGCTGATGTGGGCCATGAGAGTCTCCAAACCACGCATCATTACTAACCGTAAATAAGATATCAGAATCGCTGCGATAATTACCACGAACCAACTCAGAAAAAGCAATTTCATAGCATATAGCAGGTAAAATGTTTAAACCATTTGCGCGTAAATTGTTTTGCACTTCATCACCACGGGTGAAAGATGACATCGGCAAGTCAAACAGTGGTGCGATTGGGCGCAGAAAATCTTGAAACGGCACAAACTCACCAATGGGTAATAACTGATGCTTTTGGTAGCGGTTTTTACCTAAATACTGATAATCACCCTCACTGTCTTCTTGTTCTTTTTTACCCAGCACAATCAAAGTATTAAAAATGTTACGCGTGTCGTATTGGTAATCGACGATGCCGGTAATAAGTGCAGTGTTATTAAACGTTGCAGCACTATTGAGGCCTGTTAAATACTCGGTTGATAATGCTTCAAGCTCGGGGACTGCTGCCTCTGGCCAGACAATTAAATCTGCATTCCAATGTAGGCGAGTCATATCTTGGTATTTGCTCATCGTCGTCCAAAACTCAGACGGCTCAAAGCGAAGATGCTGTTTAATATTACCCTGCACCAGTACAGTTTTAATAGTTTTGTCTTGGTAGTGAAGCTGATTGCTGTTTGCAATCGTATATAAGCCTGCTAAAAGAGCCACAGATGCGATAAGTGGTTTAGTATCTTTGTATGCTATACGATATAAGGCAAACGCAATTAACATGCATACAAGCGTGATACCGAACTCGCCAATTACGGGCGCTAAGAAATTAAGTGGGCTGTCTGTTTGCGTGTAACCAAAGCTAAGCCAAGGAAAGCCTGTCAGCAATGTGCCACGTAAGTACTCTGTGGTTGCTATAGCGGCTAGTAACCAACAGATAAAGCTATATGGGCCTTTAGCAAGGCGTGTAGTCAGCCAAGCGGCTAATGCAGGATACAGAGCTAAATAAGCACATAGCAGCACCATTAATGATAGTGATGCTATTAACGGCATACCACCAAAGGTCGCTATTGATACATGAACCCAACTTATGCCGGCGCCAAACCAGCCTAAACCAAATATAAAGCCATATTTAGCACTTTGTTTAGCAGCTAATTTACCGTTTGCGAGTGGGTTTATGCAGTAGAGCAGGGCACCAAGAGAAAGAAAAGTTATAAACCATAGGTTATAGGGTGCGTAACTTAAGGTTAAAAAGAGGCCCGCAACAAGTGCGAGCCAGGCTTTTTTATCTTTTGCAAGGTGGCTTAGGTTAGTTAGCAGTTTCTTCACTGTCGTTATCATCAGCCTTTGGAATGGTGACTTGCAATTGTAAGATGCGGCGGTTATCTGAGTTAGTGACTTTAAAGTGTAAGCCTTCTACTTCGATGGTTTCACCACGGCTTGGCATATGGCCAAATGCATGTAAAACAATACCACCTATGGTGTCAGCATCAGAGGTGCTGTAACCGGTTTTAAAATATTCGTTAAAGTCATCAACTTCAGTCAGTGCTTGCACAGCGTAAACGTGCTTTGCAACTTGGCGAATATCTTGTAGGTCTTCACTTTCATCGTGCTCGTCTTCGATTTCACCAACGATGATTTCAAGAATATCTTCGATAGTTACAAGACCAGACACACCACCATACTCATCAATAACGATAGCCATGTGGTAACGTTGTTGACGAAACTCATTTAGGAGCGTGTCAACACGTTTACTTTCAGGCACTACAACCGCAGGGCGTAAATATTCACGTAATGAAGGTAGTTGATCATCTTTATTGATGATCAGTGGTAATAAATCTTTTGCTAATAAAATACCTTCAACATGGTCTTTGTCTTCACACACCACTGGAAAGCGTGAATGTGTTGAATCAACCATCATAGGCAATAGTTCTTCTAAAGGTGTATCAACCTCTAAGGTCACCATTTGCGAGCGTGGGATCATGATGTCACGCACTTTTAGCTCTGATACACCTAGTACCCCTTCAATCATGTCTTTGGTTTCAGGGTCGATAAGGTCGCGTTCTTGCGCATCGGCAATTACTTCTACCAGCTCTTCTCTATTCTGGGGTTCCCCTTGCAACATTTGGGCTATGCGGCCCAGCCACGTTTTGCCAGAAGAACCCTGGCTAGTTTGCGAGTTGTCGTCGCTCATTGCGTCTAATTGCTCCGTTAATTTAAATATCGTCTCGATATGGGTCAGCGATGTTCAGATCGGCAAGTAATTGCTTTTCTATGCTTTCCATTTCAAGTGCATCTTCGTCCTTTATATGGTCAAATCCAAGTAAATGCAAGCATCCATGGATAACCATATGGGCAAAATGGTCGTGAAAGGTCTTTTCTTGCTCAATTGATTCGGCTAAAACAATGGCCGGACAAATGATTAAATCACCTACTAAAGGTAACTCAATGCCCGGTGGTGCTTCAAATGGAAAAGATAAGACATTAGTCGGTTTATCTTTGCCGCGGTAATCATTGTTGAGCTGCTGGCTTTGCGCTTCATCACTGATCACTATGGTCAGTTCTGCATCTTCACGGTGATTGCTAAGGGCTTTGTCAGCCCACAGCTGGAATTGTTCAAAGCTTGGTAAGTCGTCAAACTCACAGGCTATTTGTAAATCTAATTCGGTCACGAGTTTGCTTCTTGTTGGTTTGCTTGCGCTTCTTTCGCACGTTGTTTCTCAGCACGTTTTAAACGCTCTGCTT
Source organism: Pseudoalteromonas apostichopi (assembly GCF_030297135.1). NCBI lineage: Bacteria > Pseudomonadati > Pseudomonadota > Gammaproteobacteria > Alteromonadales > Pseudoalteromonadaceae > Pseudoalteromonas > Pseudoalteromonas apostichopi. Next base: position 401,725 of record NZ_AP028065.1, on the reverse strand, counting down.
CATCGTTGCGCTCATAAGCTTCAACGATACGGGCAACAACCGGATGGCGCACCACATCGTGTGATTGGAAGAAGTTAAAGCTAATTTCATCTACACCGTTTAATACTTCGATGGCATGGCGAAGACCTGAACGAGCACCACGGGGTAAATCGACTTGTGTAATATCACCAGTAATTACCGCTTTTGAGTTAAAGCCAATACGGGTTAAGAACATTTTCATTTGTTCTGCTGTGGTGTTTTGGCTTTCATCAAGAATAATAAACGCGTCATTCAGTGTACGACCACGCATGTAGGCAAGGGGCGCTACTTCAATCACGTTTTTCTCAATCAGCTTTTCAACTCGCTCAAAGCCAAGCATTTCAAATAACGCATCGTATAATGGGCGTAAATAAGGGTCGATTTTTTGGCTTAAGTCACCCGGTAAAAAGCCTAGCTTTTCACCTGCTTCAACTGCAGGGCGGGTTAATAAAATACGGCGAATTTCTTGACGCTCTAAGGCATCAACAGCTGCTGCAACGGCTAAATAAGTTTTACCTGTACCGGCTGGGCCAATACCGAAAGTAATATCGTGATGCAAAATATTAGCAACATACACGCCTTGATTATCATTGCGCGGTTTAATAACGCCACGGCGAGTTTTAATCACCATGTCTTTGCCATATACACCTGGATTTTCATCTTGCTCAAGAGCATTTGATTCGCTAATCGCCAAATGTACGGCTTCAGGTTCAATTTCGCCAATCAGGCCGCGAATAGGTTGAGTTTCAATATAGAGGTTTTTTAGGATCTCAACAGCCGCTGCTGCAAGGTGCAGTTTACCGGTTACCCTGAAGAAATTATCACGGTGTGCTATCTCAACACCAAGGCGGCGTTCAATTTGCTTAATGTTTTCGTCAAACGGACCACATAAAGATGAAAGGCGTTTGTTGTCGGCGGGTTCTAAATAAATCTCTAATGTTTTTAACTGATTACTCAAAATTGCTTCCTATTGATGGGTGCAGGCAGTGCCTGCACCAAGTGTCACCCTAAGGTACGAAAGTAGCAACGCCAATTTCGTTAGGGGCCGCAGCGGCCTCAGCTTCAGCAGCTTTACTTAAAATAGCTGAAGGTGCCACATCACGACGTAAGTTCATTTCTGATTCTGTACGAATTAACTCACCACGTAAAGAGTTTGGCAATGCTTCTGTAATACGCACATCAACGAATTGACCGATCACTGAGTGAGGGCCTTCAAAGTTAACCACACGGTTATTCTCGGTACGGCCACGTAATTCCATAGGATTCTTTTTAGAAGGGCCTTCAACTAGAATACGTTGTTCAGTACCAAACATTTGTCGGCTGATTTGTTGTGCCATTTGCGTAATACGATTCTGTAGAAGGTATAAACGCTCTTTTTTCTCTTGCTCTGTCACATCATCAGGTAAATCAGCAGCAGGAGTACCAGGTCGCGCACTGTAGATAAAGCTGAAGCTCATATCGAAACCAATATCATTAATTAGGTTCATGGTTGCTTCAAAGTCAGCTTTACTTTCGCCAGGGAAACCAATGATGAAGTCAGATGACATGCTTAGGTTAGGGCGAATTTTACGTAGCTTACGGATTGTAGATTTGTACTCAAGTGCAGTGTGACCACGTTTCATTAAATTAAGAATACGGTCTGAACCACTTTGTACTGGTAAGTGTAGGTGATCAACAAGCTCAGGTACGTCTGCATACGCATCAATGATATCTGGCGTAAATTCTACAGGATGCGATGTGGTGTAACGAATACGGTCAATACCGTCAATTGCAGCTACATAACGTAGTAGGTCAGAGAAGTAACAAATCTCACCGTCATGAGTTTCACCGCGATACGCATTTACGTTTTGTCCAAGTAGGTTCACTTCACGAACGCCTTGCTCTGCAAGTTGTGCTACTTCAAGTAATACGTCATCAAGTGGACGGCTTACTTCTTCACCACGCGTATAAGGTACTACGCAGAATGTACAGTATTTAGAGCAACCTTCCATAATTGATACAAACGCAGTAGGGCCTTCCGCTTTTGGCTCAGGTAAACGGTCGAACTTTTCAATCTCAGGGAATGAAACGTCAACTACCGAGCTGCTGTCGCCACTTTGCACTTGCTTAATCATTTCTGGTAAGCGGTGTAATGTTTGCGGGCCAAAGATTACATCAACAAACGGCGCACGTTGACGAATCGAGTCACCTTCTTGCGAGGCAACACAGCCACCAACACCAATGATTAATTCTGGTTTGTCGTCTTTTAACAGTTTCCAACGGCCAAGCTGATGGAATACTTTTTCTTGTGCTTTTTCACGGATTGAACAGGTATTGAGTAAGATCACGTCTGCGTCTTCAGCTTCTTCAGTTAACTGATAGCCGTTAGTCGCATCTAGTAGATCAGCCATCTTCTGAGAGTCGTACTCGTTCATCTGACAACCCCAGGTTTTAATATGCAGCTTTTTACTCATTGAAATATAGCCTCGTTTTCAATTCGGTAGTGACACAAAAATGTGTTAGAAACAGGATTAAGTGGCAGTATGCCGACCTAAAGGACGCGTATTTTAGCTGGATACCCGCACAGATCCAAGTATAGTTTTTATCTTTGTGGTGTGAAATCAAACAAGTTACTGTTTTGAAATTCATAAGCGGTAAATGCACTGACACGCAATATTGAATTACGTTACAATTTGTCGCGTATTTTAATAGCCAAATGAGCGAATATTAAATGAATAAAAATAAGGTAATAATTGTCGGTGGTGGCATGGTCGGCGCTGCTACAGCGGTAACACTGGCTAAACAGGGTAGGGATGTCACCGTCATTGAAAAGCACCTTATCGATGCTGATCACATTCTTAGTTCAGATAAAGTAGATATTCGCATTTCGGCTATTAATCGTTTTTCAGAAAACTTACTCGACGACCTAGGTGCAATGCCGTTACTTAGGCAAAATCGCATCGCGCCTTATCAACAGCTTGAAGCCTACCAGCAGCAAGACGAGAATCTATTGTTTGATTGCAAAGATATTGGCGAAACACATTTAGGTCATTTAATAGAAAATAATTTAATACAAGCCAGTCTTTGGCAACAATTTGCTAAGTACAACATTGAAGTAATAGAACAAACGTCACTAATCACAGATATTAGTCAAACGCCTGATGCAATTACCTTACATTATGGTGATACTAAATATACCGCTGATTTAGTTGTTGCTGCAGATGGCGGACAGTCCCAATTACGTACCAAAGCTGGCTTAGGTGTAACGGGTTGGCAGTACGGCCAACACTGCATGGGGGTTTTAATCAAATTAGATGCACCGCAGCAAGTAAAAACATGGCAACAATTTACCCCAACCGGACCTGTGGCGTTTTTGCCAATGCAGGCACCGTATGCCAATTTAATTTGCTATCACGACGCTGCGGTATTAAAGCAATGGCATAAACTCTCAAATGAACAACTGAAAGCAAAGCTTATAGAGCACTTTCCTGAGCTACCAGGCGACTTTGAGGTACTTGAACATGCCGTTTTTCCACTTGCACGCCAACATGCTAATGATTATTCACAGGGGCGTTTAGTTTTGGTTGGCGATTCGGCTCACACAATAAACCCACTTGCAGGTCAGGGCGTGAACTTAGGTTTTCAGGATGTCGTCGCGTTGGCTGATATTTTGGCAGAACAACAGGATGTTGGTCACCATGATTTATTAAAACGCTATGAGAAAAAACGCCGTCACGCTAATTTACTAATGATGAGTATGATGGATGCGTGTTACTTTGGCTTTTCAAATGAGGTTAAACCACTTAGCTGGGTGCGCAGTAAGTTTTTAAAGCTTGCAAATAATACAGGTCCTGCAAAAAACTGGGTGTTAAAGTATGCTATCAGCGGGACATTAGATTAATACAAATTCGTAATCAATACTAACAAGCGGGTTAATGAAAATTAGCCCGTTTTTTTATGTAGATATAATCGAGTACAATTTTGAAGAAATTAGAAATTAGAAATTAGAAATTAGAAATTAGAAATTAGAAATTAGAAAGGGAAGTTAGAAATTAGAAAGGGAAGTTAGTTGGCTGGGATACCAGGATTTGAACCTGGGAATGGCAGGATCAAAACCTGCTGCCTTACCGCTTGGCGATATCCCAACGCTAAACTTGAAGAGTTTTAGTTCTACTTAAGAACATGGTGCGGAAGGAGAGACTTGAACTCTCACAACCGAAGTTACTGGAACCTAAATCCAGCGCGTCTACCAATTCCGCCACTCCCGCATCAAAGAATTTGCTATTTTCAACTCTTAGCTAGAGACATTCTTCAACACTTTCTTGGTAGAGAAAGTGGCTGGGATACCAGGATTTGAACCTGGGAATGGCAGGATCAAAACCTGCTGCCTTACCGCTTGGCGATATCCCAACAAAGAATAATTTGATAGTTTTGGTTCTTATCAAGAACATGGTGCGGAAGGAGAGACTTGAACTCTCACAACCGAAGTTACTGGAACCTAAATCCAGCGCGTCTACCAATTCCGCCACTCCCGCATCAAAAGGGTTGCTACTTTCAACTCTTAGCTAGAGACATTCTTCAACACTCTCTTGGTAGAGAAAGTGGCTGGGATACCAGGATTTGAACCTGGGAATGGCAGGATCAAAACCTGCTGCCTTACCGCTTGGCGATATCCCAACAAAGAATAAGTTGATAGTTTTGGTTCTTATCAAGAACATGGTGCGGAAGGAGAGACTTGAACTCTCACAACCGAAGTTACTGGAACCTAAATCCAGCGCGTCTACCAATTCCGCCACTCCCGCATCATTTGTACTTAAAAGTACTGGTAGTTATTTTAAACTCTTCATTGAGTACAGTTTAAACTCCTGTAGAGCCATTCTAAAGAAAGAATGGTGGCTAAGACGGGATTTGAACCTGTGACCCCATCATTATGAGTGATGTGCTCTAACCAACTGAGCTACTTAGCCATTGTGGCTGGGATACCAGGATTTGAACCTGGGAATGGCAGGATCAAAACCTGCTGCCTTACCGCTTGGCGATATCCCAACAAAAGCTTGATAGTTTTAGTTCTTATCAAGAACATGGTGCGGAAGGAGAGACTTGAACTCTCACAACCGAAGTTACTGGAACCTAAATCCAGCGCGTCTACCAATTCCGCCACTCCCGCATCATTTGTACTTAAAGTACTGGTAGTTATTTTAAACTCTTCATTGAGCAACAAAAAGAATGGTGGCTAAGACGGGATTTGAACCTGTGACCCCATCATTATGAGTGATGTGCTCTAACCAACTGAGCTACTTAGCCATCTTTTTTGTTAGCACTTCATCGCTGAGTGCGGGGCGTATTATGCTGATATGACCTAAATCCGTCAACACCTTTTTTGCAAAAAAACGCTTATCTGTGTTTGTTTGCGCTAAAATTAAGCTAAGTGGCTAAATTTCATTTGAATTGCTGTTTTTTTGACAGCTATTTGCCAATTTAAAACTGCAATCTGCTTTGAGGTTGCTATTACACTGATTTTAATCTGATTGATTTTTAAACAAAAATCAAGTTACAAAATTAGTTAGTGTGTTCTTTTAGGCTGTTTAATCGCATAAAAGTCAAAGTTAAGGGTTTTCAATAAGCACTTTAGCTAAAAATAGTTTGCACTTTTACCTATTATTGGTTCATTAATTCAGCAATAGGGTAGATTGAATTGATACTGACCTTATTAACTTTATGGTTAAACTGTTGTTGAGATCAGCTTGCTTAACTCATATGTGTAAAAATACGATTTGCAATCAATACACGTAAATTAAAGAACATTAATCCCCTAAAGTGACAGGCATCTTTAAGGCTAGCATTATCTACAAAGCTAGCAAAACTTAGGTAATAAAAAAGGCTCGTAATAACGAGCCTTTTAAAATAAAACTAGCGAAAATGCTTATACGTTAAATAAGAAGTTCATTACATCACCATCTTTAACGATGTATTCTTTACCTTCTTGGCGCATTTTACCTGCTTCTTTAGCACCACTTTCACCTTTAAACGCAATGTAGTCATCAAATGCGATAGTTTGTGCACGGATAAAGCCACGCTCAAAGTCAGTGTGGATTTTACCCGCAGCTTGTGGCGCAGTTGCACCTACAGGGATTGTCCATGCACGTACTTCTTTTACGCCTGCAGTGAAGTATGTTTGTAATTTAAGTAACTCGTAACCACCGCGGATCACTAAGTTAAGACCTGGCTCTTCTAAACCTAAGTCAGCCATAAATTCTAATTTATCTTCTTCTTCAAGCTCAGATAACTCAGATTCAATAGCAGCACATACTGGAATAACAACGGCATCTTCTGCAGCAGCAATTTCACGTACTTTATCTAGGTAAGGGTTATTTTCAAAACCATCTTCTGCTACGTTAGCAATGTACATAGTTGGTTTAATTGTTAAGAAGTTAAGAGGCTTAATTGCAGCCTGTTCTTCTTTTGTTAGTTCTAAAGAACGTAACGTTAAACCTTCATCTAGATGTACTTTCACTTTTTCTAAAACAGCATTTTGTTCTTTAGCGTCTTTGTCGCCGCCTTTAGCTTTTTTAGCATTACGTAAAATGGCTTTGTCAGCACTGTCCATATCAGCCAGTACTAATTCAGTGTTAATTACATCAATATCATCAGCAGGGTCAATTGTGCCAGCAACGTGAACAATGTTTTCATCTTCAAAACAACGAACAACATGACCAATCGCATCTGTTTCACGAATGTTTGCTAGGAACTGGTTACCTAAACCTTCACCTTTAGATGCACCTTTTACTAGACCGGCAATATCAACGAATTCCATCGTCGTTGGTAAAATACGCTGAGGATTTACGATAGCGGCTAAATCATTTAAGCGCGCATCAGGAACCGGTACCACACCCGTATTTGGTTCGATGGTACAGAAAGGGAAGTTAGCGGCTTCAATACCCGCTTTAGTTAGTGCATTAAATAGTGTTGATTTACCAACGTTTGGCAAACCAACGATGCCACATTTAAAACCCATAGTAAGATACCTTGTGTAATTTCATTAAAACGGATTAAGGTTTAAATGAATGTAGTCTGTTTTGTGCTTTTAACACACCATCTTTTGCAAGTATTTCCATACAACGAACTGCTTCGTCAACGGCGGCGTCCATTTTTTCTTGATCGTCTTTCGCAGCTTTACCTAGCACCCAGCCTGTTACCATTTCTCGGTGACCAGGATGACCAATGCCAATACGAAGACGCATGAAATCTTTTTGGTTTGCCATTTTCGCAATAATATCTTTTAAACCGTTGTGACCGCCGTGGCCACCACCTTTTTTAAGTTTTGCAACCCCTGGTTCTAAGTCCATTTCATCGTGTGCAACGAGAATGTTCTCTACAGGAATTTTAAAGAAATTAGCGAGACTACTCACCGCTTTACCACTTAAATTCATATAAGTCGTAGGGATCAGTAATTTAAATTCTTGGCCTTGAATAATCACTTTGCCAGTGAGGCCGTGATATTTTGGATCATGTTTGAGTGTGCAGTTATAACGTGCAGCCAGTTCTTCGATGAACCAAGCACCTGCATTATGGCGTGTATTTGCGTATTCGGGGCCTGGATTAGCCAGGCCCACAAGCATTTGAATAGAATTCAAGGTGTTTACACCTTAAAAATTATTCTGCAGCGTCTTCTGAAGCTTCGTCTTCAGCAGGAGCTGCTTTGTTAGCTTTGATAGTAACAACTGACTGATCGTGATCAGCGCCTTTAGCTAGCTCAACAGATGAAACACCTGAAGGAAGTTTAAGGTCAGAAAGGTGGATTGAATCACCTGCTACTAGATCAGCAACATCAACTTCTACGAACTCAGGAAGTGACTTAGGAAGACACGTGATTTCGATTTCAGTTAATTGGTGAACAACTGTGTTGCCTGCTTTAGTTACTTTGTCTTCACCGATGAAGTGTACTGGCACTTTAGTGTGAAGTTTGTGAGTAGCATCTACACGTTGGAAGTCTAAGTGAGTGATCTTAGGCTTGAACGGGTGACGTTGAATATCTTTAAGGATAGCTTCAACTGACTCGCCACCGATGTTTAAAGTAAGGATATGCGTGTAGAAACCTTCGTCTTCTTGCGCTTTGATCATATCTTTGTGTGCAAGAACGATTGATGCAGCTTCTTTGTCAGCACCGTAAAGGATTGCAGGAACTTTATCTTCACGGCGTAGGCGGCGGCTCGCACCAGTACCTGTTTCTGTACGTAATTCTGCATTGTATGTGTAAGTTGACATAATGTCTCCAATAATTAATAGTCTTAGGGCCTTTGCGACCAAGGTCCCCAGCCAAAAGGCGCGCTATCATACCACCCCTTTCAGGGAAAATAAATAACGACTACAAAAAAAGCACCTAGGCGGTGCTTTTTATAGTATTTCAGTGACTTTGATTAGTGTTCAAACATCGCTGAAATAGATTCTTCGTTGCTGATACGACGGATTGTTTCAGCAAGCATATCTGCAAGCGTGAGCACTTTGATTTTATCAATTGCTTTAAGCTCATCAGTTAATGTAATTGAGTCAGTTACGATAACTTCGTCAATCACTGAATTACGGATGTTCTCAGCTGCATCACCTGAAAGCACAGGGTGAGTTGCGTAAGCAAATACGCGTTTTGCACCGTGCTCTTTAAGTGCTGCCGCTGCCTTACATAAAGTGCCACCAGTATCGATCATATCATCAACGATGATACAGTCACGACCTTCAACGTCACCAATAATGTGCATTACTTGTGAAACGTTTGCTTGCGGACGACGCTTGTCAATAATAGCAAGGTCTGTGTCGTTTAATAGCTTAGCGATTGCACGAGCACGAACAACACCACCGATGTCAGGAGAAACAACCACAACATCATCGAAGTCGCGTTCTTTCATATCTTCAAGTAGCACTGGGCTACCAAATACGTTATCAACTGGTACGTCGAAGAAACCTTGGATTTGTTCAGCGTGTAAATCAACCGTCAGAACGCGGTCAACCCCAACACTTGAAAGGAAATCTGCAACTACTTTAGCTGTGATTGGAACACGCGCAGAACGCACGCGGCGGTCTTGACGTGAGTAACCAAAATAAGGAATAACTGCGGTAATACGTCCAGCAGATGCACGACGTAGGGCATCAACCATAACGATAAGCTCCATCAGGTTATCGTTAGTGGGGTTACAGGTTGATTGGACAATGAAAACGTCAGAGCCACGAACATTTTCATTAATTTGAACACTGATCTCACCGTCACTAAAACGGCCAACAACAGCATCGCCTAATTCAATATACAAACGTTTTGCAACTTTTTGAGCTAGCTCAGGTGTTGCGTTACCAGCGAAGAGCTTCATGTCAGGCACGGTAGGGTTCCTCAGGCACTGAATTTTGGGACTAACAGGCTATGGTAGGCACCAAAGCAGGTTAACATTTACTTGTACGTTACTTCATTTCAAAGTGAGCATTTAATGCTGTATGAGCAGGTGAAAGTGTAGCACTACTTGCAACAAAACCTGTCCATTTTTCTGGTAATTGAGCTAAAACTTGTTGTGCTTCTGCCTCGGTTGAAAACTCAGCAAAGCAGCAAGCGCCTGTACCAGTCATCTTTGACGGTGCGTATTTTAGCAACCACTGCAGGGCTTTTTCAACCTCGGGGCAGAGCTTTTTAACTAAAGCCTCACAATCGTTGCCTAAATTTTCTATTTGCCAGTCTGCTTTTAGCTTGGGAGTGTCGCGTTTTAAATCAGGGTGAGTAAAAATTTTCGCGGTGCTGACATGTTCCCCTGGATGAATAACACAAAACCAGCTTCGCGGTAATTCAACATTTTCTAACTGCTCGCCAATACCATGAGCAATCGCGCTGTGACCATTAATAAACACCGGAACATCGGCGCCTAATGTTACTCCAAGTTTTGCTAACTCTGCGAGTGATAAATCACAGCCCCATAGCTTATTGAGAGCTAATAGGGTAGTGGCCGCATCGGATGAACCACCACCGACGCCACCGCCCATAGGCAAGCGTTTTAATAATTCTATAGAAACGCCTTGTTGGCAATCACAATGCTGTTGTAATAAACGGGCTGCTTTGTATATAAGATTGTCTGTTAACTTAATGCCGCTGGTATCACCCTTTACATTTATGTCCAGATCATTGGTCACTGTAAATGTTAAGTCATCACCAAATTCTAAAAAGGTAAATAAAGTTTCTAGTTCATGGTAGCCATCTTCACGGCGACCATTTATATGAAGAAATAAATTAAGTTTTGCTGGTGCTATTAAAGTTAGCGGGGCGGTTGAAGCTTGCGTCATTATTAATTTAACTGCCAATCATTAAGTTGAATTTTAATACGAATTTTTTGGTTTTTAAGGCTTAGCTTAACAGGAAGCCAATAGCCATTATGTTTGATGTAATTTGAATAGCTAATCTGCCATTGCTGACCATCTTGAGCTTGCCATATAAGTTTTTTTAAACGACCTTGCTCATCAAAGCTGGCTTGTTCGTTTTCTACAGTTCCTTTTAGCCATTTTGCCGCGTTATCTAATGGGATTGAAAAACCTGTTAGGCGATATAATAACATTGAGGCATCACTATCTGTATAAACATCGCCGTCATATTCAAGTTCAGCACCTTGTGCATTTTGTTTTAAAGATAGGATGCGAGTACCAATAAAACTGGTGAGTACCATTTCACTGTGCTGCTCATCGTGCTGCCAATTTAAATTGGCGGATTGGCGTTGCTCTGTACTAATAAATGCCATTTTGCCTTGTACTTGCCACTGAGCTTGTTGTTCTAATCGGCTTTTCCAGTCGGGATAAATGTAATCAACTGTTGAAATTTTTTGCGCACAGCCACCTATAAATAAAAAAAATATGAATAAAATCAAATATTGTTTAATCAAATGTCGTTCCTTACTTTCCATATTCCGCTGATTTTTGGTAAAATTAACGCCTTTACAGCTGGGCTTAGCAATATTTGGTACATATGACCATCGTAGCACTTGGTATAAATCACAAAACCGCATCCGTAGAATTACGTGAAAAAGTCGCTTTTTCGCCAGAGCAAATGTCTGAGGCGTTGCAGCAATTAAGTGGTCACTCGCATTTTAATGAGGCGGTTATTGTTTCGACCTGCAACCGAACTGAAATCTATTGTAGCCTTGCCGAGCGTAATTCCCAAACCCTGTTGCACTGGTTAGCCAGTTTCCATGGGTTGGATGAACAGGAACTGAGCAATAATGTTTATTATCATGAAGATCATGAAGCAATTAACCATTTAATGCGGGTTTCATGTGGTTTAGATTCGTTAGTACTCGGTGAGCCGCAAATTTTAGGGCAAATAAAGCAAGCTTACCATAATGCGAAAACCCATGATGCGATAGGTGTAACCTTCGACCGTTTATTTCAAAAAACATTTTCAGTTGCAAAACAAGTTCGTACCGAAACTGATATTGGTGCCAGTGCGGTATCTGTTGCTTATGCAGCTGTTAATCTTGCTAAGCACATTTATGGCAAATTAGATAAAACCAATGTATTGCTTATTGGGGCTGGTGAGACGATAGAGCTGGTTGCTAAACACTTATACCAAAATGATCCGCAAAAAATAACAGTTGCTAACCGTACTATTGAACGAGCTAAAACGTTAGCAGATGATGTTAATGCGGATGTCATTGCATTAGCTCAGTTACCTGAGCGTTTACATGATGCAGATATTGTAATTAGTTCAACCGCCAGTACTTTGCCCATCATTGGTAAAGGGGTAGTAGAACAAGCGCTGAAAAAGCGCCGTCACAAACCAATGTTATTTATTGATATTGCAGTACCACGTGATATCGAGAGCCAAGTAGGCGAATTAGATGCGGCCTATTTGTATTCAGTTGATGACTTACAAGCCATAGTAAGCGAGAATATCGCCGCCCGTGAGCAGGCTGCTGAGCAAGCACAAGCTATTATTCGCTCACGTACCGATGAATTTGCTATGTGGTTGCGTTCACTCGATTCGGTGGATTTAATTCGCCATTATCGCAACGATGTACAAGATATAAAGTCAGAACTTGTCGAAAAAGCTTTAGGCCAGCTGCAAGCAGGTAAAGAAGCTGAAAAAGTTATACTCGAGTTGGCAAACAAACTGACCAACCGCTTGATGCACGCACCTACCCGTGCCATTCAAGATGCTGCTAAAAAAGGTGAAGCAGCGGAGTTAAGCCAATTAAAGAAAATGTTAGGTATTGATCAGGAATAGTCGTTAAATGAAAGAGTCTGTTTATAGAAAATTAGAAACCTTAGTTGAGCGTTATGAGGAAGTGCAAGCGCTACTAAGCGACCCCTCTGTGATCAGCGACCAAAATCGCTTTCGTGCCTTATCTAAAGAATACTCAGAATTAGAAGAAATCGTAAAAGCATTTTTAGCTTACCAACAAGCACAAGATGATGTTGCTACTGCTGAAGAAATGTTAAAAGACTCTGATCCTGATATGCGTGAAATGGCGCAAGAAGAATATAAAGAAGCAAAAGCACAAATAATTGCTTTAGAAGACGAAATCCAAATTCTAATGTTACCTAAGGACCCTAAAGACAATAATAACGTCTACCTAGAGGTTCGTGCCGGTACCGGTGGTGATGAAGCTGCTATCTTCGCAGGTGACTTATTCCGTATGTACAGTCGCTACGCTGAAACTAAAAAGTGGAAAGTGGAAGTCGTTAGTACTAATGAAGGTGAGCACGGCGGTTATAAAGAAGTGATTGCACATATCTCAGGTGAAGGTGTTTATGGTCAGCTGAAGTTCGAATCAGGTGCGCACCGTGTACAACGTGTACCAGAGACAGAATCGCAAGGCCGTGTTCATACATCTGCGTGTACTGTAGCAGTCATGGCTGAAATCCCTGAAGCGGAAGCAATTGAGATTAATCCTGCGGATATTAAAGTAGATACTTTCCGTGCATCGGGTGCCGGTGGTCAGCACGTAAATAAAACTGACTCAGCAATCCGTATTACGCATATTCCAACGGGCGTAGTTGTAGAGTGTCAGGATGAACGTTCACAGCATAAAAACCGTGCTAAAGCGATGTCAGTACTTGGTGCGCGCTTACAACAAGCTGAAGATGAAAAGCGTCAAGCGGCTGAAGCATCAGAGCGTCGTAACCTAGTAGGTAGTGGTGACCGTTCTGAGCGTATTCGTACTTATAATTACCCGCAGGGTCGTATCACAGATCACCGTATTAATTTAACGCTTTACCGTTTAAATGAAGTAGTTGCAGGTGATTTGGGCAGTGTTATTGAACCTCTAATGCAAGAACACCAAGCTGATTTACTTGCTGCGATGGGCGATGAATAATCGTGCCGCAAAGCATTGAACAAGCAATTGTTGCTGCAACGGCGTTATTAACGCCTAGCAGCGACAGTGCTAAGCTAGACGCACAAGTCCTCTTATTATCCATTCTTGATAAACCACGCAGTTACTTATTTACCTGGCCAGAAAAACAACTTACCGAACAGCAACAACTTGATTTTGAACAAGCATGTCAGCGCCGTTTAAATGGTGAACCCGTTGCTCACATTGTTGGCTTTCGTGAATTTTGGAGCCTTCCTTTGAAGGTTAACCCAACGACTTTGATCCCAAGACCCGATACCGAAACTTTAGTTGAGTATGCTTTAGGTCTTGAATTACCTGCTGATGCCAAGGTGCTTGATTTAGGCACGGGAACAGGGGCAATTGCCTTAGCATTAGCCAGTGAAATGCCAAATTGGCAGGTGACAGGGGTTGATAGAGTTGCTGATGCAGTTGAGCTTGCCCAAGAGAACAAACAACGACTTAGTATTAACAACGCCACTTTTACGTTGAGCAATTGGTTTAGTGCAGTAAGTACAGAAAAGTTTGACCTAATTGTCAGCAATCCTCCGTATATTGAACATGATGATGAGCACTTAAGCCAAGGTGATGTTCGCTTTGAACCGCTCTCTGCATTAGTTGCAGATGATGACGGTATGGCTGATATTAAACAAATTATTACTAGCGCGCGTGACTATTTAACGACAAATGGCTATCTTTTAATTGAACATGGCTACAAACAAAGTGTGAAGGTACAAGAATTTTTTGCACAAATGTCGTATAGCCATATACTTACAATTAAAGATCTTGGCGGTAATGACCGTGTAACCTTAGCACAATGGCCTAAATAATCATGAAGAGCACTGTGCGTACATAGCCTTTGAGGGTCCCATACAATGGATGATTTTTTGTTTTCGGATGAAGCACTTGATGAAGTTAATGAGGTGGTTCAGGGTAGTTGGAAAGTCATCATCGTCGATGATGAGCCAGAAGTACATGCCGTAACAAAGCTTGCGTTGAGTGACTTTGAATTTCAAGATAAACGCTTAGAGTTTATTAGTGCCTATTCGGGTGAAGAAGCCAAAGAGGTAATTGAGCAGCATCCAGATGCTGCCATCGTATTACTTGATGTGGTAATGGAAACTGACGACGCAGGCCTTAAGGTTGCTAAGTTTATTCGCGAAACTGCAAAAAATAATCACATTCGTATCATTCTTCGTACCGGTCAGCCAGGTCAAGCACCTGAGCGACAAGTGATAGTTAACTACGATATCAATGACTACAAGTCAAAAACTGAGCTAACTGCACAAAAACTTTTTACCGTGGTTATGTCGAGTCTACGTTCTTACCGTGACATTTTATCGATTGAGCAATCTCGTCAAGGCCTTGAAAAAATTATTAAAGCATCACGTGATATTTTCTCAACTCATTCACTTGAGAGCTTTATTGAAGGGGTGATGCAACAACTCACCTCATTACTCGGTACTGTAGATCAAGCAATGTATGCAACAAGCTTAGTTGCCAGTAACCCGCAGGATAATCAAAAGAAGTTAGTGGTATTTTCGGGGCGTGGTGAGTTTGAACGTAGTGAAGGTAAGGCTATCGAAGAAGTCCTAGATAATGAGCAGTTGCAAGCCTGCCAGCAAGCACTGAACGAAAAAACCATCGTCTACCGTGAAAATTATTTATTTGCTTATTGTTGTAGTGAATGTAATCACAACTCGATGTTATTTATTTCCGGTATCCCTAAGCATTTAACAGACACTCAGCGTCATCTGATTGAAATTTTTTCACAAAATGTGCAGTTGGCGTATGAAAATGTACAGTTACAATCTGAAATTGAAGCAACACAGCAAGAGTTAGTATTTAGGCTTAGTGAAGCGTTAGAGCAACGCTCAACGGAAACCGGTAACCATGTAAAACGTGTTTCGCACATTTGCTATGAATTGGCCTTGGGCTATGGTTTACCTAAACGCGAAGCTGAACTTATTCGCTTAGCAGCGCCCCTACATGATGTAGGTAAAGTGGGTATTCCTGATGCAATTTTAAATAAGCCAGGGCCGCTCAACGACGAAGAATGGGCTATCATGCAGCAGCATGCTGAAAAAGGTCATTTAATTTTAAAAGATTCAAATCGTGACATTGTTAATACAGGAGCCATTATTGCTTTATCACATCATGAGCGTTGGGATGGTTCAGGCTATCCGAAAGGTTTAAAAGGTGAGGAAATTCCAATTGCAGGTCGCATTGTAGCATTAGCTGATGTGTTTGATGCGCTACGTCATAAACGCTGTTATAAAGAGCCGTGGTCACTTGAAGATGTAATCAAGGAAATTAACTCGCAACAGGGCAAACAATTTGATCCGAAGTTAATTGAAGTGTTTAATCAGCGGGTTAAAGAAATAGAAGACGTACTTGTACGTTATCCAGATTAATTAAAACAAAATTAGGGGCATATGGATTATTTAGCAGTAAAACATACTCACATGCTGTTTGCCGTGTTGAGTATTATCTTATTTTACGTTCGTTCGTTTTCACGCTTAAAATCGGGCACTTTGGCAAAAAATAAAGTGGTATTTATTGGTAGTCATAGTATCGACACTTTACTGCTAGTTTCTGCAGTGGTATTGATTGTGATGGCAGGATTTAACCCTTTAGAGCAGTCTTGGTTATTAGAAAAGATAATCTTAGTTATTGCATACATTGTGTTAGGTGTTGTTGCTGCTAAGCAAAATGCAAAAAGTGCGAAGCTCGTATTACTTGTAATCACCACACTCATCTTATTGGCAATTGGCTATTTAGCCTCTGCTAAAACAGCACTTCTTCTTTAAGAATCTCTAAGCGGTATTTGATGGCCTAGGTTGTCATACCGCTTTTTTATATCTCATCGCTCAGTATTGGTAACTTAGGGGAAAAGTAGGTAAACTAGCTGTTCGTTTTTGTAAGAGATGTAGCAGTATAAATGACCACCCCTTGGTTTGAAGATCAAAATGAATCCTATCAAGAAGAGGCCTTTGACGCATTTTCTTCGAAAGTGCTTTATCGTTGTATCGACGCTGAATTGAAGTGGGATCATCAAGCTGATTTAACAGCCTGTTATGACACCCTCAATGAGCTTGAAGACACGGTAACAGCTCTTTGCGCTGAATTAAAAGAGCCACATGAGCGTCTCGATAAGTTACTTGATACCTTTTATCAACAATGGCTATTTAGCTCATCAAGCTTAAAAGTGCCTGAGTATACGTTAAATAGTTTTAGCTACACCATTACCATGCGCAGTGGTACACAAACCACGCTGGCAGTTTTACTTTGTCATTTATTGCAACATGCTGAATTGGACGCGACTGTTACTCTTAGTCAAGGAGACGTGCACGTTCATGTTGGTATGAGTGATGAAGAAGGTTATTTAATTGAGCCCAGCACGGGACAGCAGAGCTGGTATATAACACCAGAGAATGCGTGTGAAGAAAATGGTGATGAACAAGAACCTCTTGAGCTGATTTTTGATGAAGAGCTATATAAATTATATTTAGCTCAGCAAAAATGGTCTTTTATTAGCGAAAGTAAATTTGGTCATGCTTTGCATTGTGTTGAAATGTTGATGGAATTACTTGGTGATGACCCTTATGAGCGTCGTGACCGTGGTTATTTACTTAATCAGCTAGATTGCCCAAAAATGGCCCGCGATGATTTGCAGTACTTTATTAACGAGTGCCCAGATGATCCTGCTATCGAAGTTATTCAGCATCAAATTGCTGAAATAGAAGACAACAATAATACACACCACTAATTTTAAAGGAACATTTATGACTGACGCCCACAGTGCGCTAATTACCAATGACGCAGTCGTACTTGGTTTGCTTGCCGTTATTTTGGGGTTTATTTTTAAAACCTCTCACAGTAATAATGCTGCGTGCCAAAAATTTTATAAATACGTACCGGCATTATTACTTTGCTACTTTTTACCATCATTACTGAATACCTTTGGTATTGTTGATGGTCACTCTTCAAATGTTTATTTTGTTGCATCACGTTATTTACTGCCAGCCTGCTTAATATTGCTGACCATTAGTATTGATTTAAAAGCCATTATTAACCTTGGTCCTAAAGCATTAATAATGTTTTTAACGGGTACCATGGGTATCGTTATTGGTGGACCACTCGCTATCTTAGTAATGAGTGCGGTTTACCCTGAAGCTGTCGGAGGCCATGGCCCTGATGCTGTATGGCGCGGTATGACGACCATTGCTGGTAGCTGGATTGGTGGTGGTGCAAACCAAGCATCAATGAAAGAAATGTTTGAAGTGGGCGGTGATATTTTCTCTGCAATGGTAACTGTTGATGTCATCGTGGCGAACTTATGGATGGCGGTGTTGTTATTAATGGCAGCTAATCATAAGGCGATTGATGCCAAAACAGGGGCAGATACTCGTGCAATTGAAGATTTAAAAGAGCGCGTTGAAAAGTATCATGCTGAGCATGCGCGTATGCCAACCTTAAATGATTACATGACGATTATTGCTATTGCCTTTGGTATTACTGGCCTTGCTCATTTTTGTGCAGACTTTTTAGGTCCGTTTTTTGGGGCTAATTTCCCTTGGGCGCAAGAGTATAGTTTAAATAGTAAATTCTTTTGGTTGATTGTTATTTCTACCACCATAGGTATTAGTTTATCATTTACTAAAGTTCGCCATATTGAAGCCTTTGGTGCTTCAAAAGTAGCATCAAGCTTTTTATACATTCTTGTTGCTTCAATTGGTTTACATATGAATATTACCGCGATTTTTGACTCGCCAATGTATTTTGTACTGGGCGCGATTTGGATGATTACTCATGCAAGCTTAATGTTAATCGTCGCGAAACTAATTAAAGCACCACTGTTTTATATGGCAGTAGGCTCTCAAGCGAATGTAGGCGGCGCAGCATCTGCACCTGTTGTTGCATCAGCATTCCACCCGTCTCTCGCGCCAGTAGGTGTTTTACTTGCTGTTTTGGGTTACGGTGTAGGTACTTACATGGCTTATATTTGTGGATTAATGCTTCAAGCTGTTGCACCTTAAGGAATAGAAATGAACAACCAGTTAATTAAAATTAACGACATTGAATTAGCCAACAACAAGCCATTTGTGCTGTTTGGTGGTATGAATGTACTTGAATCACGTGATTTAGCGATGCGTATTGCTGAGCATTACGTAGAAGTAACATCAAAGCTAAACATTCCATATGTGTTTAAAGCATCTTTTGATAAAGCAAACCGCTCTTCAATTAATTCATACCGTGGCCCAGGTATGGAAGAAGGTTTAAAAATCTTTGAAGAAATTAAATCTACTTTCAATGTGCCTTTAATCACTGATGTACATGAGCCACATCAAGCCGCACCTGTGGCTGAAGTTGTTGATGTTATTCAATTACCTGCTTTTCTTGCTCGACAAACTGATTTAGTCGTTGCTATGGCAAAAACTGGCGCCATTATCAACGTGAAAAAACCACAGTTTTTAGCGCCACATGAAATGCGCCATATCATTAAAAAGTTTAATGAAGCGGGCAACAACAACGTTGCGCTGTGTGAACGTGGTACAAGCTTTGGTTATAACAACCTAGTGGTTGATATGCTAGGTATGGATGACATGAAGCCTATGGCGCCGGTTATCTTTGATGCAACACACGCATTACAGCGTCCTGGTGGTCGTGCTGACTCTGCGGATGGTCGCCGTGCACAAGCTGCAGAGCTTGCGCGTAGTGGTATGGCATTAGGCATTGCAGGTCTGTTCATTGAAGCACACCCTAATCCTAATGAAGCAAAATGTGATGGTCCTTGTGCACTTGCACTAAGTAAACTAGAAGGTTATTTATCGCAAATGAAAGCGGTTGATGACTTGGTTAAGAGCTTTGCACCACTAGATACTAGCGCTAGTGACTTGTAATCTTGCTATTTAAGTATGAAAAAGGCGACCATGGTCGCCTTTTTTTATTTGTATCGCTATAATCGACGCATAAGAAAAACTAATTCTAAGCTTGGTGATTATGTCTCGTCGTTTACCTCCCTTAAATGCGCTAAAAGCATTCGAAGCTGCGGCTCGTCATTTGAGCTTTACTAAAGCGGCAGAAGAACTGTATGTAACGCAAGCAGCGGTGAGTCACCAAATTAAAACCCTAGAAGAGCATTTAGGTTTAAAACTGTTTTTGCGTAAAAATCGCTCGTTATTGCTGACCGAAGAAGGGCAAGGTTACTTTTTAGATATTAAAGAGATTTTTACCCAGCTGATTGATGCTACAGAAAAGTTGCTTGCACGAGGTGCGAAAGGTTCACTGACAGTGAGCTTAACGCCAAGTTTTGCGATTCAATGGTTAGTGCCCAGACTTAGTTTATTTAATGAATTACACCCTGAGATTGATGTGCGAATTAAAGCGCAAGATCAGGATGAGAATTCACTTTCTGACGATGTCGATATTGCCATTTATTATGGGCGAGGTCACTGGAGTGGGGTGCAAACTTATAAGCTGCACACTGAATATCTGGTGCCTTTATGTAGCCCATTATTATTAACAGGCCCTAAGCCACTCAATCAACCAAGTGATTTGGCGAATCATACGTTATTGCATGATACGACCCGTAAAAATTGGAAAACTTGGATTAAAACGGCTGGTGTGCGTAATGTGCAAGTTAACCAAGGGCCAATTTTTAGTCACTCATCGATGGTATTACAAGCTGCGGTGCATGGTCAGGGTGTTGCTATTGGTAATAGCGTATTAGCTAAACCTGATATTGATGCAGGTCGACTTGTCATACCGTTTAATCACTCATTAGAAAGTAAAAATGCTTACTATTTAGTGATCCGCGAATCGCAAACAGAGCTTGGTAAAATAGTGTCTTTCAAAGACTGGATGCTGAGCTTAGTAGAGCAAGAACAAGAGTATTAACATGTTACAGTGGTTTAAAAGTGCAACAGGCAATGCCCGTGCACAGTTTATATTTGCACACGGCGCAGGGGCGGGCAGCGACTCTGAGTTTATGCAAACAATGGCTAAACTTATTAGTCAGTTCAATATTGATGTGGCGTTGTTTGATTTTCAATATATGCAAATTGCAAAAGAGACAGGCAAGCGAAGACCGCCAGAGCGTGCTCCTAAGTTGCTTGCATACTTTGCAGAGGTGCTGAGAGAGAGACAGCCAGAGCTGCCTTTATTTATCGGTGGTAAATCAATGGGGGGGCGTATGGCTTCTATGCTTTGTACCGAGCAGAGCCTAGCTAAAATAGCCGGAGTTGTGGCTTTTGGTTATCCGTTTCACCCACCAGGAAAACCTGAAAAACTTCGTATAGAGCATTTTGCAGACATACCATGTCCTTTTTTAGTTCTGCAAGGTGAGCGCGATACATTTGGAAATCAGCAAGAGCTCGCTGATCTTAAAATGATTAATCCGCCAGAAATCAAATTTTTCAAAGATGGTGATCATTCACTAAAACCACGTAAAAAAAGTGGAATTACTGAAGAAGAGAATCTACAGCAAGCTGCTGATTATGCAGCAAAGTTTATTATTAATTTAGTGGCAGGAGATGAGCAATGATCAAACTATATTTAATGGTTGGCAGCTTATTCTGCATGTTTTCGGTGATGCTTGGTGCATTTGCCGCTCATGGTTTAAAAAACCGTGTCTCGGAATACGCAATTGGGATTTTTAAAACAGCTGCTGAGTATCAAATGGTGCATGGCCTTGCACTTATAGCTATTGCTATCTTAATTAAGTGGGGCATGAACCTAAGTTGGGCTGGTGGATTTTTTATAGCAGGTACGTTTCTATTTAGTGGTAGTTTGTATTTACTCGCATTAACGGGCATGAAATGGCTTGGGCCTATCACCCCTATTGGCGGCGTTTGTTTTATTATTGGTTGGGCTATTTTGTTAGTTCAAGCCGCACGATATAAGTTTTAAGGGTTATCTATGTCGAGTGTAATTATTTATTGTCGCAGTGGTTTTGAAAATGATGCCGCTGCTGAAATTACCTTTCAAGCTGCTGAACAAGGCTTTGCAGGTTACGTTAAAACAAAACCAAATACAGGTATTGTTGTTTATGAATGTTTTGATGCAAGTCACGGCGATGAAATCATAAAAAAAGTCGACTTCAAAAATATGGTATTTGCGCGTCAATGGTTTACTGGCATTCTAGTGGATAATATGCCACTTGAAGACCGTGTTAGTGCCATTGTTGATGCTGCCGCTGATTTTCCTGAATGTGGTGACTTACGCGTAGAAACGCCCGATACTAACGAAGGTAAAGAGCTGTCTAAGTTCTGCAAAAAGATTTCGACGCCACTGAAAAAGTCGCTTGAAAAGCGCTCAAAGGTAACACGCGAGCTTGCAGAGAAGAAACCAGTAATGCATGTGTTATTTTTAGCAAATGACAGTGCTTATGTCGGCTATTCGTATACATTTAACAACTCGCCTTTCTTTATGGGTATTCCGCGCTTACGTATGCCTAATGATGCGCCGAGCCGCTCTACCTTAAAACTCGATGAAGCCTTTAACGTGTTTATTCCCTCCCATGAAGCCGAAGAACGTATGCAACCTGGCATGCGAGGCGTTGATTTAGGCGCTTGCCCAGGTGGTTGGACTTATCAGCTGGTGCGCCGTGGAATGTTTGTAAGCGCAATCGATAATGGCCCAATGAATGATGATTTGATGGAAACAGGGCAGGTTAAGCACTTCAGAGTAGATGGTTTTAAATATCGCCCTGAAAAGCGCAATATTCAGTGGTTAGTGTGTGACATGGTAGAGAAGCCGACAAAAGTGACTAATCTTATGATTGATTGGGCAGTTAATGCCTACGCTAAAGAGCTAATCTTTAATCTCAAGTTGCCTATGAAAAAACGTTTTGACAGCGTTTACGAATGTTTGAAAATGATCAAAGAAGAGCTTGATAAATATGGAGTGAGCTACGAGCTGCAAGCCAAGCATTTGTATCACGATCGTGAAGAGGTCACAGTACATTTGAATGTAACTAAGGTTCCACAAAGCCTTTACAGTTAGCATCAATTTGAAAATAAAAAGGCCAATAGCTAAAACTATTGGCCTTTTAATTAGACGATTAAACATCTAACTTAAGTTCGATATTTACTTCGGTAATTATCGACCCATAAACGTGTGCCTCCACATACTGCAACAGGCATGACAATTAAGTTAACAATTGGTATTGCTGTTAAAATCATTACAGCTAAACCAAAACCATAGGACAAGGTTTGCTTTTGCTTTAAGTCACCTTTCATTTCATTAAAGCTAATTTTATGGTTATCGAAAGCGTAGTCTTCATATTGAACGGCATACATCCAACAGGTGAAAAGCACCCATAAAACTTGCCCGATCACAGGTAAAATCCACAATAAAATAAAAAAGCCAATAGCGCGTGGTAGGTAATAGCAAAGTTTTGTCCACTCTCGTCCTAGCATGCGTGGCACATCTTTCATTGTATCGAAAAGGCTATCGTCATTAATTTTTTGCCCAGTTAAGTAAAGCTCAACTTTTTCACTGAGCAGGCCGTTAAATGGGGCTGCTATAAAATTCGTAATAACCGTGAAGAGCATGCTGTAACTAAATAAAATCACCAGCACGGCAATCGGCCACATTAGCCATTCGAGCCAGCTAAGCCATTCTGGTAATAACGAGTTCATGTAAGCAAAGCCATCAGTGAGCCAACCGTACAAAAAGAACAGCGAACTACCAAAAAGCAGGATATTGATTGTTAAAGGAATAAGTACAAAACGTTTCAACCCCTTTTGGCTAATTAACTTAAAGCCAGAAAAGAAGTATTCCATACCTTGAGTGAACTGCACGAGAAAACCTCATCTTTTTTCTTGTTGTTTGCAGTATATGGTTTTAACGATATTTGAACAGCTTTTTTCCGTAACAAAGTGTTTAACTCTTTACATGGACTAACTCTTTACATGGACAGTCACTTTAAGCCTAGCTCTCAGCTGTATTCCAAGGGAAGAAATTTAAATAGACAGTCATTACACTTAACTGTTTTTGCAGCACAAGAGTTTTTGTCTACACTTTAGTTACAGCCCATGCATTTTAAATTATCGGTTCAAGGAGTGGACGATGGCTATAGCAAGGAAGCGGCAAATCTGTTTGTCGAATACTAAATACTATCACTGTGTATCCCGATGCGTTAGACGCGCCTACCTTTGCGGAGAAGATACTCTCACAGGTAAATCATATGAACATCGCCGAGGGTGGGTTGAAGATCGTCTGCTTGTTCTTGCGAAGGTATTTTGTATTGATGTGTGTGCTTATGCCGTGATGAGTAATCATACTCATATTGTGCTTTATGTAGATGATAAAAAAGCAAATAGGTTAACCGATAAGGCCGTTCTTCTACGCTGGAATAAGCTCAGTAAAATGACGCCTTTAGGTCAAAACTTCCTCCGTGGTGAGCACTTGAGTGACGTTCAACAGGCCTTTTTAAATAAAGAGGTTGTAGAATACAGAGCGCGCCTTTCTAGTATTAGTTGGTTCATGCGAATGCTTAATGAGTATATTGCCAGGCGTGCAAATAAAGAAGACGAATGTACCGGGCATTTTTGGGAAGGGCGCTTCAAGAGCCAAGCACTACTTGATGAATCTGCTCTTTTAGCGTGCATGGCCTATGTTGATTTAAACCCTGTTCGTGCAGAGGTTGCGAGGACCCCAGAGCAATCTAACTATACAAGCTTTAAAAAGCGAAGCCAAAGTGCGAAGAATTCAAAACAACCTAAGCTACTAGCTCGTTTTGTTGGTGGTATGAACAAGAATAAATCAAAGGGAATACCTTTTGAGTTAAAGTCATACCTGTTACTTGTAGAACAGACAGGGCGTTGTATTAGCACGGATAAACGCGGATATATAGATCATCATTTACCTCCTATCCTTGAGAGGCTTAATCTCGAGCCAACAAATTGGCTAACATTAACAACACAGTTTGAACATTTATTTCACGGTGCTGTAGGTCGAATACAAGCTATTGAAAACTACTGTAGTAAAACTGCTCGAAAGCGGCGAAGTAACAGGACTAATAGTCTATTACTGTTAGCTAGCTAATTCTTTTATGTGATTTTTGTAATATTATTTTTTAAAACCATTGCTTTGAAATGGCTAGCGTTTCTCAAATTAATCAAAATCAGTTTTAAGATTAAAGGAAAAGAAAGACCTTTAAAGTTAAGCGGGCTTTGCAAGGTCAAGTTTAGAGAGATTGAGAGGAGTTTTAACCTAAGTCTAAGGTTTTTATTTTTAAGTGCCTGTCCATTTTAGTTAAATTAAAAACTAAAGTGACTGTCTTCTTAAAGTTTTCAGTAAAAATCATTAATCTTTAATTGAGCGGTGTAGGTTGGACTTTAATTTTTATCAACTGGGCGTTTTTTCAGTTACATACTGTTGAACTAAGCGATAGTATGGCGGTCTGAACAGTACCTATAAAAATGAATATTGAAAACAACAGTAGAGGATTAAACTAATATCCGATATCATTGTTAACATTATTAACAAAAACGACATATAAAAATGGGAGTTTTATGCAGTTAGTCGATTTAAATCCACATGATCCTGAAGTAGTACACGTGTTTTCTGATATAGACCGACTCATAAACTCATTATATCCTGTTGCAACCGCTCAATCCTTAAGTGTTGAAGAACTTGCTGAACCTAATGTTTATGCCATTGGCTTGAAAAATGAAGATGGTATCGTTGCTTGTGGTGCAATCGTGATGCAAGAAGGCAATCCTCCATATGGTGAGATCCGCCGCCTATATGTAAAACCAAGTTACCGTGGTAAAGGTTTATCACGTCGAATTATGCAAATACTCTTGCATCACGCAGGTGAGCAGCAAATTCCGCTTATTCGATTAGAAACAGGCCCTAAACAAACAGAATCCATTAGCCTATATGAAAACTTAGGCTTCAATCGTTGTGGTCCGTTTGGTAACTATAGCGAAAATCCACAAAGTTTATTTATGGAGTTAGGGCTTAACCAGTAAGTTAGGTATTAAGCCATGTTTTATTGAGGTTATCCTAATTTATAAATATTCCTTACAATTCATATGTTTTGTTACGATTTTTTTGATTACTGCCTGTGGTGATAAGTCACAAGTATCTATTACTTCTAAGAGTAAGCAACCCGACTTTACTATTGATACCACCCAGTTCTACTTAAACTCATGTCACTCCCTAACTGGTGTCTTCAATCATAATGGCACTATAGAATCAAAAGTTATTCTTACATTTCCTTATCGGCCTTTAAGTGTTTGCACTGATAAACAATCACAGCTTAATTTTGATGGTACTTATCTTACTGTAAAAATTTGCCGCACATCTTTTGGTGCAGGAGGGTGTGGGGTTGAAAAATTTCGGACAAAGGACTTTGAAAATTGGCAAGAGTACATCGGTATTACGTGGCATGATAACGAGCAATGTGAGGCATGGAGGCGCTTGGGATCGAACTCAACAAAAGCAGATGAAATCACAAAAGTAGTGCCTGTCCTCTAAAATGCCTGTCCTCTAAAATACTCTAAAATGAAAAACAGTCCACTAATATGTATTCTTGTTTACAGTGCCTGTCCTTAAATAATTTTGAGTATGGGTAGGGAATTATCGATTCGTTTTTCACATTAAAAATCACTCGTTACGAGTAAAAATTCTTGTTGGACTTGAATCACTATTTTTCTTTTAATGCGCGGCAACAACCCTTGCCGTTTTTGGCATTACTAAAATAAAAGAGAAAGATAGATGAAAGAGACAACATCACTAGAACAAGCTCGCACGAGTTACAATGTTCGTCATTGGAGCCAAGGTTTCTTTGGTATTAATGATCAAGGTGATGTGTATGTTGCGCCAAAGGCCCATGCCCCAGAGCAAACCATTGCACTAATCGATATCGCACAGCAATTACAAGACAAAGGCTTAAGCTTGCCTGCGTTGGTTCGTTTTCCACAAATTTTACATCATCGTGTACATAGCTTATGTCAGGCATTTAACACGGCAATTGAAAATTATGGGTACCCGAAAGACTATTTGCTTGTTTATCCAATTAAAGTAAACCAACAACGCGAAGTTGTTGAAGAAATAGTTGCAAGCCAAGCTGATATTGAAAAGAAGCAATTGGGTCTAGAAGCGGGCAGTAAACCTGAGCTATTAACGGTTTTAGCCATGGCTGAAAAAACCAGTGCTGTAATTGTATGTAATGGCTATAAAGACCAAGAATACATTCGTTTAGCACTGATTGGCGAGAAGCTAGGTCACAAGGTTTACATTGTTCTTGAAAAACTGTCTGAGCTAGACATGGTGCTTAGCCAAGCAAAAGAGTTAAACGTAAAGCCACGCATTGGTATTCGTGTACGTTTAGCGTCGCAAGGTAAGGGCAAGTGGCAAGCAAGTGGTGGCGAAAAATCAAAATTTGGTTTGTCGGCATCGCAAGTACTCAGTGTGGTTAATCGTTTAAAAGCATCTGATCAACTTGATCTGATCCAACTTGTACACTTTCACCTTGGCTCGCAAATGGCAAACATCCGCGATGTTCGCTTAGGTGTGAGTGAAGCTGCGCGTTTTTACTGTGAGTTACGCAAATTAGGTGCACAAATTGATTGTTTAGATGTAGGTGGCGGTTTAGCGGTAGATTATGACGGTACACGTAGCCAGTCTCATAACTCAATGAACTACAGCTTAAGTGAATATGCTAATAACATTGTATACACCATTGGTGATACCTGTAAGTTATATGAGCAACCAATGCCGCGCATTATTTCTGAATCAGGTCGTGCGTTAACAGCGCACCATGCTGTATTGATTTCGAATGTTATTGGTACCGAAAGCTATGTACCAGAAGACATTCAAGCGCCAGCCGCTGATGCACCACTATTATTAAAAAACATGTGGACATCATGGCAGCAGTTAAGTGATGACAATGACGACCGTGCATTAATTGAAATTTATCATGATAGCCAAGGTGATTTAGCCGAAGCACATAATCAATTTGCACTTGGCTTATTAGATTTAACAGAGCGAGCATGGGCGGAGCAAGTTAACTTACGTGTATGTTATGAACTTAACAAACATATGGATAACAAAAACCGTTTTCATCGTCCGATTATTGATGAATTAAATGCGCGTTTAGCAGATAAGTTTTTTGTGAACTTTTCATTGTTCCAGTCATTACCGGATGCATGGGGTATTGACCAGGTGTTTCCTGTTTTGCCTTTAAGTGGTTTAACAGAGGCACCACAAAAGCGTGCAGTGTTACTTGATATTACCTGCGACTCAGATGGTGCTATGGAGCACTATGTCGATGGTCAAGGTATTGAAAGCACCTTGCCGGTACCAGCATTTAGCGAAGAAAAACCTTATTTAATGGGCTTTTTCTTAGTGGGTGCTTACCAAGAGATTTTAGGTGATATGCATAATTTATTTGGTGACACGCACAGTGCAATTATAAAAATGGACGAGCAGGGTCAGGCGAAAATCACTGAAGTTAACGAGGGTGATACCGTTGCTGACATGATGCGTTATGTACATTTAGATGTAGAAGGTTTTCAGCAATCTTACGCCCAACTGGTAGCGGCAAAATTACCAGAATCAGAGCAGCAAAGCGTATTAGATGAGTTGCAAACTGGCTTAAATGGTTACACTTATTTAGAAGAGTTATAAGCAATGTCGACATTGTTTGACCACACAGATCATTCGTTATATTCAAACGGCATGACGTTTCTACGTCAGCCGATGGTGCAAAACATCACTGCAATCGATGCCGATGTAGTGGTGCTAGGTTTACCATTTGACCTGGCGACCTCGGGTCGCCCAGGTGCACGTTTAGGCCCTGATGCAATTCGTCGTGCCTCTGTGCACCTTGCGTGGGAAGAAATCAAGTACCCGTGGACGTTCCCGTTGTTTGAGCGTTTAAAATTAGCTGATGCTGGTGATTTTACCTACCCAGTAGGTGACCCAGAATATTTTACAGCGCAATTAGAATTAGCGGCTGAGCAAATTCTTCGTCAAGGTAAAACATTATTAGGCTTAGGTGGCGACCATTTTGTGACTTTGCCTTTACTGCGCGCCCATGCTAAGCAATACGGTAAGATGGCATTAGTTCATTTTGATGCTCACACAGATACTTACAGCAATGGCTCACGTTATGATCACGGTACCATGTTTTATCATGCGCCGATGGAAGGACTCATTGATGTTGAACACAGTATTCAAATTGGTATTCGTACTGACTTTGATCAGAGCAAACATGAGTTTGCGGTGATTGATGCAATGGCTGCCAATGATTTACCTGCACAAGATATCGCTGAGCAAATCAAAGCACGCGTGGGTGACTTACCTGTGTATCTAACCTTTGATATTGACTGCCTTGACCCTGCATTCGCTCCAGGGACAGGCACACCTGTGTGTGGTGGCTTAACAAGCGATAAAGTGCTTAAGGTGCTTCGTGCATTGAAGGGCATTAATATGGTCGGTATGGATGTGGTTGAAGTATCGCCATCATATGATCAAAGTGAATTAACCGCGATTGCCGCAGCGACCATTGCCAATGAGTTATTACACTTATGGGCTTTAAAGCATAAATACTAAGTGAGAGAGACAAAGAGCGCCTAAAGGCGCTCTTTTTTTAACATAAAATGAAGCCGTTATGCGCTTCGTACATCAACTTTTAACTTAAGCTTTTGCCCAGGCTGAATGTATTTTTGTCCAGCTAATGAGTTCCATTTGATAATATCTTGCACAGAAACATTAAACTTAGCGGCAATTCGCGCTAACGAGTCACCACGACGAACTTTATAGGTAATTGTTCGCTCTTTGGTTTGTGTCGCAGCAAGTTGTGACTTTTCTTCCTTATATACAGTTAGCTTTTGACCAAGACGAAGCACTGAATTTTTTTTCAGCTTATTCCATGTTGCTAGTTCTGCAATAGTCACATCGTACTCACGGCTGATATCCCAAAGTGTATCGCCACTGGCGACTTTATGGCTTAGCTTTTTACGCGTTGCTTTATTCGCTGCCATACGTACTGATTTTGGTAAATGCTGGCTATTTATCTCACCATCACTTAGTGGCACAAGTAATTGCTGACCAACACGAATAGTATTCGATGAAAGTTTATTCAGCGTTTTAATGGCATTTGTACTTGTAGAAAACTTCTTCGCAATCACAGATAAGCTGTCACCACGTGCAACCACATATTGCTGCCAGCGCAGTCGGTCTTTTTGCTCTGTTTTTGCTAGTCTCTCAGAAAACGATTCAACTTTATCTGACGGTAATAATAAAAAGTGCGGTCCATTTGGATCAGTCGCCCAGCGATTAAAACCAGGGTTCAAACGATAAAGTTCAGTTAAGCTAATATCTGCCATATCAGCAGCGAGTGCCAAGTCGATTTGGCTTCCTACATTAACCGCTTCAACTACTTGAGCATTAATAATTGGCTGCCACTTCACACCAAACTCGTCGCTGCGTTTTACTAGATCAGACAGCGCTAACAGCTTTGGTACGTACGAAGTGGTTTCTTTTGGTAAATCAAGTGACCAAAAATCCGTTGGTAAATGCTTTTTACGGTTCTTTTTAATGGCGCGAAGTAAACGACCTTCACCTGAGTTATAGGCCGCAATGGCATTTAGCCAATCGCCTTCTAAGGTTTTGTGTAAATATGATAAGTAATCAAGGGCTGCACGGGTCGATTGCACAATGTCACGACGACCGTCATACCACCAGTTTTGTTTTAAATCAAAACGCTCACCGGTCTGTGGCATAAATTGCCAGATACCTGAAGCACTGCGGTGCGAATAGCCAAATGGGTCAAATGCACTTTCTACAATGGGTAAAAGGGCAATTTCGATTGGCATTTGACGTTTTTCGACTTCTTCAACAATGAAGTATAGGTATGGCTCAGCTCGCTTCGAGATACGATCTAAATAGGCCTGATGACGCGCATAATAGTTACGCTCAGCAACAACAGGGCGGTTTTGTGGCACATCAATCGAAAGCTGGTAGCGAATACGTTCCCATACATCATCAAATACAGGAGGCGGCTCATCAATATCGGTTAATTGTTGATACTGAGCGTTGATCATCAATGCATCATTGATGTCGCTCGGACTTGCGCCGTCTAATTGTTGCTCAACATTATTGTTCGCAACATCTGTACTTGCTGAGTCAGAGGCTGTTAATTGACAGCCACTTAAAATCAGCGCAAGTGATAAAACTAAAGGAGACTTATACATATATACCCATACATCAGGTAAAAAAACTCGGCGAATATTACCTGCTCTGAGAACATATTGCCACTTTATGACCAGTTTATGTCAGCTTATTATTGCAAGATGCTGATCTAAATATACAAAATTGTAAACACTCGCGTTTACGTTTATTTAAAAGTTATCTTTCCAAGCTCTGAGACCTGAAAAGCGTTGCCAAGGTTCATTCAGATCCAAATTAATTTTTAGCTCATCAGGCAGCTCATCGGTGATAGTTGCTACGTTGCTACGCAAAAATGGATTTATTTGTTTTTCAACGCCTAACTGAGTTGGCAGGCTTATTTCGCCGTTGGCACGCAGCATATCTACTTTATCACTGTAGTTGAGTAGGTATTCATTATTTGGTTCAACGGCTTTTGCAAAGGCTAAGTTGGCTTGCGTGTATTCATGAGTGCAATAGATTTTACACTCATCTGGCAGGGCTCTTAATTTACATAGTGAGTGCCACATTTGCTCAGCACTGCCTTCAAATAATCGTCCGCAGCCAGCACTAAATAAGGTGTCGCCAGTAAAACTTAATTCGTCATTAATGTAACAAACATGGTCTAGGGTATGACCGGGTGTCGCAAGCACGGTAAAAGTGTAATCATACACAGTGACTTTATCCGCTTCTGATACGCCATGAGTAATGCCTTTAAAAGGGCTGTGTCTTGGCCCATAAACCGGAATATCACGAAATGCCTTAACCAGTGCAGCAACGCCATCGGTATGGTCATAGTGGTGATGGGTAATCAAAATACCGCAAAGTGTTAAGTTTTGCTCGTTTAGGTAGTTTAAAACAGGTTCTGCTTGACCTGGGTCTACAACCCATGCAGTTTGCTCAGCCTCATTGCTGATGCACCAAATGTAATTATCAGAAAAGGCTTTAATTGCTTTAACTTGCACCATGTTTAATTGCTCTATAAAGTGACAGTTAACACACAGTATAACGAGCTCAGAAAATGAAACCAGCCCTTAGTTTTCAAGAAGGTCCTAAGCCATACTCTTGGCAGCAGTTCCCTCATGGTGACTATTTACGTGCTGAAATTGAACGTAAGCTAACGCCATGGCTGCCACGCATGTTTGGCTATCACATGCTCAAACTTGGTAATTTAAGTGGTGAGCTGGCAACCAGTGAAAGTCCTATTAAGCATCAAGTTTGTGTAGCAGAGCAGGGGTTATTTACCGGTGTAATTGCGGATGTAGACGAACTGCCTTTTTATGAGCACAGTGTTGATGCATGTATTTTATCGCATTGCTTAGAATATCATTCTGATCCGCACCACATCTTACGCGAAGCACACCGTACTTTAATTCCCGGTGGCTATCTGGTGATCACGGGCTTTAACCCGTTTAGCTTGTGTGGATTGGCGCAGCTTTTACCTTTTAGTCGCCAAAAG
Source organism: Pseudoalteromonas apostichopi (assembly GCF_030297135.1). Classification (NCBI taxonomy): domain Bacteria; kingdom Pseudomonadati; phylum Pseudomonadota; class Gammaproteobacteria; order Alteromonadales; family Pseudoalteromonadaceae; genus Pseudoalteromonas; species Pseudoalteromonas apostichopi. Next base: position 369,751 of record NZ_AP028065.1, on the reverse strand, counting down.
CTTCCTTGGACAGGGCGCTTTTTTACACCGTCGCGAGTAAAAGATTGGCTGAATCTATTGGGTTTTGAGATTATTTCGGATGAGCGATTTATCCATTCATCGCTTGCAAGAGGGAGCCGTTTATCACGCTTTGCTGCTTGGCGTAGTTTTGGTCAACAATATTTAAAGCCAATGGGGAGTGTTTATATGCTGGTGGCTCGAAAACGTGTGGCCCCGCTTACACCAATTAAACCTAAATGGCATGCAAGGCCGCAATTTTCGCCGGTAAAAGGAGCTGGGCTTAGACAAACATCAAAGCAGCACTGTGAGCGGGATAGCTAAATAGTGTTGGTGAGTATCCGTTTTGCTTGGGTATTGGCCTGCACGAATATTTAATTGAATAGAAGGGTGCAGCAGCTTTGGTACAGCTAAGGTTGCATCGCGGTCTTCCCGAGTTGCAATAAAGCTTTGTTTATCGCCTTTTAAATGAATGTTTTGCTCACGCTGCTCTTTCACTGTGGTTTTGTTCGCGAGAGGGCGGCCATCTGGTTGGTAGTCATGACACATCCAAAGTACCGTGTCGTCAGGTAAAGCTAAAATACGTTGTAGTGAATCATATAACTCGGCTGCACTACCGCCAGGGAAGTCACAGCGGGCTGTGCCGCTGTCTGGCATAAAGAAGGTGTCACCTACAAATACATTGCCATCAATGTGGTAACACACACTATCAGGAGTGTGGCCCGGTGTGGCAATCACATCAACCGTGTAATCACCTAACTGAAATTGTGCTTTATTAGCAAATAAGGCATCAAACGGTTCACCATTACATGGCATATCTAGATTATAAAGTTGGCTAAAGTGTTTTTGAACGTGTGTGATCCCTTCGCCTGTACCAAGCTTACAGGGATGTGTGTTTTGTAATTGTTGCTTTATATAACTTGCTGCGGTGATATGGTCAGCATGTGCATGGGTCTCAAGTAGCCATTGTAATGTGAGCTGCTCAGTCTTTATGTAGCTGATGATCTCATTGGCTGTTGTAAAACTTAACTCACCACTTGGCATATCAAAATCAGCGGGTGCATCAATCAGCAAGCAATCTTTAGTGCTTTCACAACTAACTAAATAACAGAGAGTGGCGCTTTGTTGATGATAAAAAGAGTGAATGCGCAGAGCCATAATGAGTCCTTTATAATTCGTTATAGCCAAATCTTATAACATATAACAAAAATATAAAACGGCCTGCGCCAAGTTTATTTCAAGGCACCTTAATTACCGTCGTAACCTGTGTCTTCAAGTAATTCATCGCTGCCAGCAGCTTCGCGAGCAAGATCGTCAACAATTTCATTATATTTATTGCCGCTATGGCCTTTTACCCAGCGCCATTCTACGTCATGCTGTTGGCATGCTGCATCAAGTCGTTTCCATAAATCGACATTCTTGACTGGCTTTTTTGCTGCTGTTTTCCAGCCGCGTTTTTTCCAATTTTCGACCCATGACTCAATCCCTTGTTTCACATATTGGCTATCGGTGGTGAGAATGACGTGACAAGAGCGGGTGAGGGTTTCTAGTGCAACGATAGCTGCGAGCATTTCCATCCGATTATTTGTTGTTAGGGTATAACCTTGACTTAATTGCTTCTCGTGACCGTTGTATCGCATCACGATGCCATAACCTCCAGGCCCTGGATTACCTAAACATGATCCATCGGTGTAAATCTCTACGGTTTTCTGCACTGTTTTACCTTGATATTGTGTACAATAAAGTGATGATAGAAAGATACCAGAGTCAGGCTTAAGACGATATGGCACATAGACAAATAGTTTTAGATACAGAAACCACGGGTATTGACCCAAAGCAAGGCCACCGCATTATTGAAATCGGTTGTGTTGAACTTGTTAATCGCCGCCTTACTGGCAACAACTTTCATGTGTATATCAATCCACAGCGTGAAATAGAAGAAGAAGCGATAGACGTTCACGGTATAACCAATGAATTTTTGCGTGATAAGCCTTTATACCACCAGATTGCTCATGAATTTTTAGAATATATTCGCGGCGCTGAGCTTGTAATCCACAACGCTGCGTTCGATATCGGTCACATGGACAATGAATTTGCATTGTTAAATCAAGGTTTTCCGAATACTGCCGATGTATGTAGTGTACTTGATACTTTGAAAATGGCGCGTGACTTGCATCCAGGTCAAAAGAATAACCTTGATGCACTTTGTCGTCGTTACGATATTGATAACTCAAAGCGTACCTTACACGGCGCACTGCTGGATTCCGAAATTCTAGCAGATGTTTACCTTTCTATGACGGGTGGACAAGTAAAGCTGAATCTTAATCAAAATAAAGATGAAAGCTCAACACAACAAGCTGGTGGTATTCGCCGACTTAGTGCTGATAGAGCACCGCTTGTCGTATTAAGAGCAACAGAACAAGAGCACGCCGCTCATGAAGAGCGTTTAGACTTGGTCGCTAAAGGTGGTCAATGCTTATGGCGTGCAGAATAGGGTAATAAAATGAGAAAACAACTACTAGCAGGATTAGTGTGTTTAATTCCCTTAACGGGATTTGCCAACGAGCAAGATAAAATAACCCCATTAGAACGTGATGGGGTGCAAAATGAAATTCCCCTGCTAGAGAACCGTTTTCGTATTGACCATAAAATCGATAAAGTTACTTTACTCTTCTTTCGTAAGCGCGGTGCGCCTGCCGTTGTTTTAGTTCGCCCTGATGGTACCAAGTACTATGCTACTGACTCAGTCAAAAATGATGACCTCGACTGGCATGATGAATTAAGCTATGACTTGATCACCATCAGCAACCCAATGCCTGGTCCCTGGCAAGTAGTCGGCAGCATTTTGCCAGATAGCCGTATAATGGTGCTGGGTGAAATTGAGCTTAATGTTGATCCACTCCCGCCTATGCTGTTTCGTGGAGAAACAGTCAAACTGACTGGCCGCGTATTAAATGATGGTGAGCCTATAGAAGTTGGCCAGTTTCGTGATGTAATAAGTCTACACGTTGATTTTGTCAGCACGAATAATAGTGATTTCGCAAACTTTGGCGCAGGTACGCAAAGTGTTACCGATTTTAGAGATGATGGGCGTGGCTTTGATGAGCGTCCTCTTGATGGTGTGTTTACCGGTGAATTTAAGCTGATATTCCCAGCCGGGGAGTGGCAACCCGAGCTTTATATAGAAACCCCTATATTAAAGCGTACCGTGGTACAAAAACCCATTGTCGTGCACGAACCGCCTTTTGCTTACGAAATAGCACTTGCTGAGCAAGATGAAGATGATCACATTTTAACGATCACCTTAAATCCTGAAATCGTCAAACCAGAAACAGTGCTTATTCAAGGAAAAATATATTACCCCAATAATGAAGAGCAAATGTTCTCTTTAGATGCTGATAAATCGCAAACACGTGAGCTTGCCATTAAAAATTATGATTGGGGTCGATACAGTGTCGAGCTTTCTGTATTTGGTAGCAATATAAATGACCGTGAATTTATGGCTACTTTACCTACTTATAAATTTGAAATAGAGCGCCCAATTGAAGCTGTACCAGAAATTGTTCGCCCTGAAATTGATTTAGAAGCGCAAGCGGAGCAACAACGAATTCTTGAAGAAGAACAAAAAACATCCACCATGCTCATGGTGACCTTAATTGTTGTTGGAAATTTAACCGTACTTTTATTGGGTTGGCTAGCAATTAGAATTTTTGTTCAAAAGAAACCGCTTAAATTTAAATTCTCGTTACCGTTTTTAAAGAAAAAAAATCAAACCGAAAATGATGAGCAAGCAACGAATGAAAATGAAGTTGGCAAAAACGGCTCAAAAAATGACAAATCAGGTGAAATTTTAAACCTTTCGATGTCAGATGACTAAAAAACCTGTAAAAATACAAAAAACCCCTTGACGAACCAGAGGGTGATTCGTATTATTCACGCCGCTGTCAGGGGAGACTCAGTCAGCAACGAAAATGTGGAGTGGTAGTTCAGTTGGTTAGAATACCGGCCTGTCACGCCGGGGGTCGCGGGTTCGAGTCCCGTCCACTCCGCCAATTTTCGACAATTTGTAAGTATGCGCTGGAGTGGTAGTTCAGTTGGTTAGAATACCGGCCTGTCACGCCGGGGGTCGCGGGTTCGAGTCCCGTCCACTCCGCCAATTACTTGCACAACTTATGGTTGTAAAACATTTTCCTTTGCGGAGTGGTAGTTCAGTTGGTTAGAATACCGGCCTGTCACGCCGGGGGTCGCGGGTTCGAGTCCCGTCCACTCCGCCAATAGGAAAATAAATAGCATTAGATACTGCGGAGTGGTAGTTCAGTTGGTTAGAATACCGGCCTGTCACGCCGGGGGTCGCGGGTTCGAGTCCCGTCCACTCCGCCACTATTTAAACGCTATTTTATTACAAAATTTGTATCGCGGAGTGGTAGTTCAGTTGGTTAGAATACCGGCCTGTCACGCCGGGGGTCGCGGGTTCGAGTCCCGTCCACTCCGCCAACAAATTAAGTAATAACAATGATATCTCTGCGGAGTGGTAGTTCAGTTGGTTAGAATACCGGCCTGTCACGCCGGGGGTCGCGGGTTCGAGTCCCGTCCACTCCGCCATTTGATATCATAAACAAATTAAGTGCATTACCCCATGCACATACCACTGCGGAGTGGTAGTTCAGTTGGTTAGAATACCGGCCTGTCACGCCGGGGGTCGCGGGTTCGAGTCCCGTCCACTCCGCCATTTGTTTTCCTCAAACAAATGATTAGATAAATCTTTACATTACAGCGTACTTTTCTCTTATACTGACATCGTATCTCGTATCTCGTATCTCGTATCTCGTATCTCGTATCTCGTATCTCGTATCTCGTATCTCGTATCTCGTATCTCGTATCTTTCATCCTATCTTGCTAATATTCTTCATTATTCCTATTTATTCAGCTTCTTATATCTGCATGAATAGCAAAGAATGGCGGCTCCACAACAAAAAGGAAATGCATTATGAGTACATTTGGAACACAACTAAAACACTATCGCAGTGAGCTAAAACTAAGCCAACCAGAATTTGCTGAGCAAGTTGGGATAGAACAAAGCTACCTTTCAAAACTTGAGAACGATAAATCAGTGCCTTCAAATGACACATTTCGTTCGATACTAACGGCGCTCAACCTAACAATTTGTGACTTTATGGAGCCATTAAAACACTCGGCAGATAAAGCGAGATTGATTAATGTGCCTGACATTGAAGCTTGGTATAAGCGACAAAGTAATAAACAATTCATTAAACAGCGCTCATTGATATATGTTGCCATACTGTTGAGTGCGCTAGGCTGTGCCATGTTTTATTTAGGGCATCAAGAAAAGCTATTCAATACAATGTTCTATGAGTACAAATCATACGGTGTAGTGAAAGATAATGAACCAGATGGCATTTTTCATGATTGGCGAACGCTACTCGTTGAACAAAGCCGCGAGAAAATAGATGCAAAACGTCGAGAAATGATTAGCAGGCATGATTTTAAATTTATTATCTCAGCTGACTATAAGGGCATCTCGTTTGTAGAGCCTGGCGAGCAAGACAGCAGACGCTTATACAGCCTTACTTCAAAAACACCTATTATCAAGCCGCATAAAGGCCATGTGTGGCTTGAGTTTTTAGGTATCTTATTGCTTGTGGTTGGTGCAGGTCTCATCACATTTGAGAGTAAACTGACAAGACAGCATTAATGAGTTGCAGAACCTGACGCGTGTTAGCTGGCGTCAGGGTCACGAGGAATTAAATGAGCAAACTGTTGCTGGTGGATTTGTTCGTATAAGGTCGCTGCATAGCTTTGCGCATCATGTAATCGGCGAGTACTAATGTGCTTTCTAAGGTCATCAAGAGCAGCGGTTGCAGGCTCATATCCTTGACTACTTGCCAAACTTAGCCAAACCGCACCATGAAATACGCTGTGCGGAACACCTTGCCCTTTGATAAAAAATAGCCCCATGTAGAATTGCGCTCTATGATTACCTGCCATAGCAGCTAGGCGCATCCATTTGGCTGCAAGGGGAGGCTGTTCATTTTTTAAATAATACAAAGCTTTGTTTAGTACGTTTTCAACAGATTGAGTACTTTTATCTGGCGCCGACCCTTTATCGGGTTGGGTAATAAAGGCAAGTACATTATCAAGCTGTTGCTCTAAATCTAAGCCTACTGGCGAATTATCAGACATAGTTTAGTTATTTTCTTGAATTAAAAGACCTTATTAGTTTAGAACATTGCAAGGCAAAATGTCCTCTTATTGAGATAAAATATGATAAAATTAGCCAATTAATCTCAACTTAAAGTTCAACATGTTCGAAAGACTTTTCAAAATCACTGAAAACAACACCTCTGTGCGCCGCGAGACTATTGCTGGCATCACAACATTCATTACCATGGTTTACATTGTATTTGTTAACCCTGCCATGCTAGCAGAAGCGGGAATGGATCAAGGTGCGGCATTCGTAGCAACCTGTATTGCTGCTGCAATTGGCTGTTTTATCATGGGTTTATGGGCAAACTACCCATTAGCACTGGCTCCGGGTATGGGCTTAAACGCCTTCTTCACTTATGGTGTTGTTTTGGGCATGGGCTACACTTGGCAAGCTGCATTAGGTGCAGTTTTTATGTCTGGCTGTATTTTCTTATTCTTAAGCCTATTTAAGGTGAGAGAGTGGATCATTGATGCTATTCCACTGGTATTAAAGCGTGCCATTGCCACAGGTATCGGTGCTTTCTTAGCGCTTATTGCATTGAAAAACGCTGGGATTATCGTAGCAAGCCCTGCAACCTTAGTGCAGTTAGGTGATATCACAGCCCCAGGTCCACTACTTGCGATTTTTAGCTTCTTTGTTATTGCTGCGCTGTTATATCGCGATATGAAAAGCGGCGTGCTTATTAGTATTTTACTAGTAACGGCTATTGCGCTTGGTTTAGACCTTGTGGAATATCAAGGAATTATTTCAATGCCGCCTTCAATTGCACCAACCTTTATGCAATTGGACTTTGCAGCCGCATTCGAAATCTCAATGCTAACAGTGGTTTTTGCGTTCTTATTTGTTGATTTGTTTGATACTTCAGGCACTTTAGTTGCTGTAACGCAAAAAGCAGGTCTTGCTGATGAACAAGGTAAAATGCCTCGTTTAGGTCGTGCATTAAGTGCCGACAGCACAGCTACCATTGCAGGTTCAATGCTTGGTACATCAACAACAACGTCTTACATTGAATCAGTAGCAGGTGTGTCAGTGGGCGGCCGTACAGGTCTTACTGCTGTGGTTGTAGGCATTTGTTTTTTGTTAATGATGTTCTTTGCGCCACTTGCTAGTATGATCCCAGCTTATGCAACTGCGGGTGCGATTTTGTATGTTGCTGTTTTAATGATGCAAAACTTAAAGCTGGTAAATTGGGATGATATGACAGATGCAATCCCTGTCAGCGTGGTATTATTAATGACACCGCTCACTTTCTCGATTGCACACGGTATTGCACTTGGTTTTATTTCGTATACTGCAGTGAAGTTGGTATGTGGTAAAAAAGATGAAATCAGTATTAGTGTGTGGGTATTAACAGCGCTGTTTATTGTTAAGTTTGCGTTTTTATCTTAATTAGCACAAAGCAAAGAAAAAGTGGTTTACCACTTTTTCTTTGGTGCGAATAATACATCTAAATCGTCTTGCTCTTGTTCTGCTTTTTTCTTCAGTGACGTTGCATTTGATGCTTTTAATTCAGAACTAATCGTTTCTAGATAATTCTCTACTTCTTGCTTTTTGGTATTAACATAATCATCGCTATAGCTAACTGCGCTGAGAGTCGCAAGTGCCTTTTCAAAATACTGTCTGGCAGAACCCACCATGTTTGCTGAACGGGCAGAGATACCACGCTTAATTTGGCTTTCTACATTGATTCGCAGTTGTAACTTTTCAAGACGTTTATCTTCAGCAACAAATATTTGGCTATCTATTTTACCTTTGCCATGCTCTGAGCGAAGTAAGGCACGTAATTTCTTTATCCCTTGAATTAGGGCAATCAGTTGTTTGTCGTTATCTGGTAGGGCTAATGCATCACTATTATTAGCTTCGATAGGAGAGGCTAAACGTTCTTTTGATTCTTTTAATCTGTTTTTCAATTCTTTTGAGCTTGGAGAGAGCTCTACCATACCTGCTAAAGCATCATAAATACGACGCTGAATAATACGTAGGATATTTTCAGACATTGGGATATTGGCACTGTTAAGCAGTACATCCTCTGCTTCTTCAATGATTTTTTTCTGTTTTGTAAGCTCTTTACGGCGCTCTGCTTCTTGTTTTTCTTTATGTTGTTGCACTGCACTGACCCATAGTGCGATCACAATTAATGCAACAATGAGCATGATGATGATAGAAACAATCATTACTAAATCTCAGTTTTAACTATCTAATTTTTTTATCTTACATTAAAAAGATTAGATCTGAACAGTTTTGCGGTTAGTTATCTCGAATAAACTTCTTACACTTACTACTTTATAATGAGTATAGCCTTAAACTAGCACCTTTATTGAATATTTTGCGAGTAAACACCGCTACCGAGCTGTAATTTAATGTGTTAGCCTTAGAAACAATCGATATAAATGTATAGCGCGATGAAATATCGCTTGGCATTGCGCTTTACAGCCTTTATAAATAAACAATAACAACGTCTACAATGCAGCCATGAAACTACAACAACTCAGATATATAGTCGAAGTCCAAAATCATAAACTGAATGTATCCGCAACAGCAGAAAGTTTATTTACCTCGCAACCGGGGATCTCGAAACAAGTTCGTATGCTTGAAGACGAACTCGGTGTACAGATCTTTGGCCGCAGTGGTAAACACCTTACCCATGTAACCAGTGCAGGTAACGAAATTATTAATATCTCACGGGAAATACTGTCGAAAGTTGAAGGTATTAAAGCGGTTGCCAATGAGCATACCTTACCCGATCAAGGTAAGCTTAATATTGCGACTACTCATACTCAGGCTCGTTATGCATTGCCGAATGTTATTCAAGGTTTTATGAAAAAGTACCCAGCTGTTTCGCTGCACATGCATCAAGGTACGCCGCAACAAATTTCAGATGCTGCAGCACGCGGCGATGCTGACTTTGCCATTGCGACTGAGGCATTGCATTTATATTCTGATTTAGTCATGTTGCCTTGTTATCACTGGAATCGCAGTATTGTTGTGGCAAAAACACATCCGCTCGCGCAAAAGGCTGATAATTTAACCGTTGCCGATGTGGCTAAATACCCACTTATTACTTATGTGTTTGGTTTTACTGGTCGTTCTGAATTAGATAAAGCCTTCAATGCTCATGGCCTTGAGCCGCATATTGTATTTACTGCAACCGACGCTGATGTAATCAAAACCTATGTCCGTTTAGGGCTCGGTGTGGGTGTTGTGGCGTCTATGGCGATTGATCAAATAACTGATTCTGATTTAGTGTGTATTGATGCAAGCCACTTATTTGAAGCGAGCACTACCAAAATTGGTTTTAGAAAAGGCAGCTTTTTACGCAGCTACATGTATGATTTTATTGAGCGTTTTGCACCACACTTAACTAAAGAGTTAGTGGAAAAAGCAAGCTTATTACGTAATCAAGAAGATGTTGATAAGCTCTTCGAAAACATTGAATTACCAGTAAAATAGATATAAAGAAGCCGCGTTAAAGCGGCTTTTTTATTGTGCTCAAAAGGTGCTATAAATTAACACTCGATGATATTAACAGCTAAGCCACCGCGCGCGGTTTCTTTGTATTTTGTTTTCATATCATTTCCTGTGTCGAGCATGGTTTTAATGACCTTATCAAGCGTAACCTTTTGCTCGCCAGAACCGCGCATTGCCAAACGTGATGCGTTAATTGCTTTAATTGAACCCATCGCATTACGTTCAATACACGGAACTTGCACAAGACCGCCAACGGGGTCACAAGTTAAACCCAGGTTGTGCTCCATACCGATTTCAGCGGCATTTTCAACTTGCACAACATTACCACCCATTATTTCAGTTAGTGCACCAGCGGCCATTGAGCAGGCAACGCCCACTTCACCTTGGCAACCTACTTCAGCACCCGAAATTGAAGCATTCTTTTTATATAAAATACCAATTGCTGCAGCTGTTAATAAATAACGTGTTGCAATATCACGGTCTACTTCTTTAATGAAAGTGTGATAATACATTAATACCGCTGGCAAGATACCCGCAGCACCATTGGTTGGTGCGGTAACAACACGGCCACCTGCTGCATTTTCTTCATTTACTGCAAGAGCAAACAAATCAACCCAGTCCATTGCGCGCAATGGGTCATTATTAACCTCAATATTTAATTTAAGGTGTAAGCTTGGTGCGCGGCGTTTTACTTTTAAACCACCTGGTAAGATACCCTCTGTACGCATACCTCGCTCGATACAGGCTTTCATTACTTGCCAAATATTAAACAGCTCATCTTTAATGTCTTTTTCGCTGCGTAGAGTTTTTTCGTTGTGCATCATAAGCGTTGATACACTAAAACCTGATTCACGGCATAGATCTAATAGCTCTTTTGCAGTATTAAACGGGTAAGGAGCTGGGTTTTCTTCGCGTATCTCGAGCGCTTTTTGTTTTTCGTTCTCGAACTCATCATCGCTTACGATAAAACCACCACCGATTGAGTAATACACCTTACTAAATAATTTTTCGCCATTTTGGCTGGCAATGATTTCCATTGCATTTGAATGTTTTGGTAGTGTTTTACGGCGGTGGAATACAATCGCCCCTTGCTTTGGGAAATTGGCTTTATGGCTTTGGTTTAAATAAATAACCTGTTCTTTTTCGATTTTTGCGAGGATATCGTCTACTAAATCAGCATCAATGGTTTCTGGATCATAACCAGCAAGACCTAATATTACGGCTTTACCAGAGCCGTGGCCAATACCTGTCTGCCCTAATGAGCCAAACAGCTCAACTTTAATATCGGTCACGTTTGCAAGTAAGTTTTTTTCTTCTAATTCGTTTACAAATAAACGCGAAGCGCGCATTGGGCCAACAGTGTGAGATGACGATGGGCCAATACCAATACTAAACATATCGAATGCACTGATCATAATTTGCTACTCATTTTTCTATTAACGGCATACTACCTGCCTTTGAACGGTGCCACATGATAACGTTTAAACGTGTCTGTGTAACCCTAAAAGCAGGATAATTAAACTGGTAGGGCGAGCTGTTTGATAAAGTTATTAATAATGCTGGCTGTTGCCCCCCAAAGCAGACCATGCGGGGTCATTAAGCCTTGTAAAATAATGATTTTACCATTTCGTTCAAAGGGCAGGGGCTGCCAATTTTGTTGATTACTCAAATAAGATAAAGGCAGTAAAAAGCTAGCAGCAACTTCGTTGGGATCTGCCTGCCATGTTGTGCCTTCGCTAAGGACACAAACAAATGGCTCAATAGTGAAACCGGTTAGGGTCGCGTATTGGTGTAATTTACCGTGAACCGTCACTTGATGTGTCGCAATATTGAGCTCTTCATTGAGCTCTCGAAGGGCTGTGTGCATCAAAGAGTCATCATGCTTTTCATACTTACCACCTGGTAAGCAAATTTCCCCCGGGTGGTGAAGCAGATAACTTGGTCGTTTACATAGTAATAAATGTGCTTCGTCATTTACATCAAGCAATGGTAGCATCACGGCACTGGCGCGCTTTTCGGCATTAAAGCGAATGGTGCTAGGGCTCTGTGTGGTTTTACTTAAACTAAAACGAGCTATTATTTGCTGACTATTCAAGGTAGTTACTTCAACTTTTACTTTAACAAAGGCAGTATTTTATTTACTTTATCGTAAGTTTCTTGGTACTCCAAGTCGACCTTTGAATCAGCCACAATGCCACCGCCAGCCCAGCAATAGATAGCACCTTGATGACACACTAAAGTACGAATTGTGATACTAGTATCCATGTTGCCACAGGCACTCAAATAGCCAATTGAGCCGCAGTAAACATTACGACGATGCGGTTCAAGCTCTTCTATAATTTCCATTGCACGAATTTTTGGTGCTCCAGTAATTGAACCGCCTGGAAAAGCAGCATGAATTTGGTCAACGGCATCTTTGCCATCCGTTAATTCTGCGCGCACAGTACTTACTAAGTGATGTACTGCCGGAAAGCTCTCTATGGCAAATAAGGACGGCACGGTGACACTACCTGGACGGGCAACTTTTCCTAAATCATTACGCAAAAGATCGACAATCATGACATTTTCCGCACGGTCTTTCTCAGATTGTTGTAAGCGAGAAGCTTGCGCTTGGTCTTGTTCATGGTCGGCCAAACGAGGAAGCGTTCCTTTAATTGGTTTGGTTTCTATTTGGCCCTGATTAACTGAAATAAAACGCTCAGGCGAGATTGATAAAATAGCGCCATCAGGGTGGTTTATATAGCTTGAGAATGGTGCTTTATTGGCTTCTCGCAACTGTTTATAGGCTTGCCATGTTGAACCCGAAAATTCAGCTTTAAATCGCTGAGCAAGGTTGATTTGGTAGCAATCACCGCTTTTTAAATAAGCTTGAATTTGTTCAAACTTTTCGCTGTAGCTGGCTTTGGTCATATTTGAGTGCCAGTCACTTGTTAGAGCGAACTCTGCACTTTCTGGTGTTTCGTTTAGCTGCTGTTGATAGAGTGCTAAGCGATTATGATTTGGCTGACAGACGTAAAACCAGCTTTGTTGTTGCTTATCAAAAATAAGGGCATCAGGATAAAGACCTATTGCCATTTGCGGCATATTAATATCGTTTTCGGCAGTAGTCGGCATGCTTTCAATCACGCGACCTAAATCATAACCAAAATAACCAAGCCAACCACCAGTAAAAGGTAGGTTGTTTGAGTTTGGTGTGTGATTAAACTCCCTAAGACCAGATTTCATCAAACTAAAGCAATCACTTGATTGTAATTTACCATCTACAAAGCACTGATTGTCGCGCACCTCTAATTGCTTTAATGGCGCAATGGCAATGATATCGAAACGGCTATTCACATGCTCGCTATTAGCTGAATCAAGTAACACGGCGTGGGGCAAATGAGCGAAATGAGTAAATAGCGTGATGCAATCACCGCTTAATTCTAATTTAATGCATAAATTTTCATCGTTTATCATCTACATTGCCCTGAATAACTAGCCCGAAACGGGCGAGGAGGGTATCATAAGTTAAATTTGATTGGCAGCGTTATGATTTCCTTTATAGTGATGCCATGACTAACCCGTAGAGTAAATCTTCGTCACCGGTTTACTCAGGATCACGTACAGCGCTACGCGATAAAAACTTAAGGAACCCGTAATGAGTACAATTCGTCAGCAAGACTTCATTGATAGCATTGAAGATGCATTGCAATACATTTCTTTTTATCACCCTCTCGATTTCGTACAAGCCTTAGAAAAAGCTTACAATAAAGAGCAAAGCAAAGCGGCAAAAGATGCCATTGCGCAAATATTAATTAACTCTCGTATGTCAGCTGAAGGTAAACGTCCACTGTGCCAAGATACAGGTATCATTACTTGTTTCGTAAAAGTAGGTATGGATGTTAAGTGGGATAAAACAGACATGACTGTTCAGCAAATGGTTGATGAAGGTACCCGTCGCGCATACTTAAACCCAGATAACCCATTACGTGCATCAATTGTTGCAGACCCTGCTGGTACGCGTAAAAACACCAAAGACAATACACCATCAGTTGTTCATATAGACTTAGTGCCAGGCGCTGAAGTTGAAGTAATGGTGGCAGCGAAGGGCGGTGGTTCAGAAAATAAAACGAAAATGGTTATGCTTAACCCGTCTGATGATGTGGCTGCATGGGTTGAAAAAACATTACCAACGATGGGGGCGGGTTGGTGTCCACCTGGCATGCTTGGTATAGGTATTGGTGGTACTGCAGAAAAAGCAGCTGTTCTTGCGAAAGAATCTCTAATGGACCCAGTTGATATTCACGAGCTTATTGAGCGTGGTGCAGAAACGACTGAAGAAAAAATGCGTATCGATATCTTCGAACGTGCAAATAAATTAGGTATTGGTGCACAAGGCCTAGGCGGTTTAACAACAGTGGTTGATGTAAAAATCAAAACGGCACCGACTCACGCAGCCTCTAAACCAGTGGTTATGATCCCTAACTGTGCAGCAACTCGTCACGTTCACTTTACGTTAGATGGTTCAGGCCCTGCTGATCTTAAAGCACCGAAACTAGAAGATTGGCCAGAAGTAACTTTTGAAGTTGGCGAAGGTACACGTCGCGTTGATTTAAACACACTGACTAAAGAAGATACGCAAGAATGGAAGATGGGTGAAACTGTACTTCTGTCTGGTACTATCTTAACGGGTCGTGATGCAGCTCATAAGCGTCTACAAGACATGATCCAATCAGGTGAAGGTTTACCAGAAGGCGTTGATTTTGATAACAAGTTTATCTACTACGTTGGCCCTGTAGATGCTGTGGGTGATGAAGCAGTAGGCCCAGCAGGCCCTACAACTGCGACTCGTATGGATAAATTCACCGATATGATGTTAGAAAACACAGGCATCATCGGTATGATTGGTAAAGCTGAGCGTGGTCCTGCTACAGTAGAATCAATCAAAAACAATAAGTCTATCTACTTAATGGCGGTAGGTGGTGCAGCTTACCTTGTTTCTAAAGCAATCAAGAAAGCACGTGTTGTTGCGTTCGAAGATTTAGGTATGGAAGCAATCTACGAGTTTGAAGTAGAAGATATGCCAGTAACCGTTGCTGTTGATAGTGAAGGTGCGAATGCGCATACGCAAGGTCCAGCTATTTGGAAAGCAAAGATCGAAGAACTTGATGGCAAATTAAAATAACCATCTTGTAACTCTTTAAATAAACGGCGCAACAGCGCCGTTTTTTTCAGCTCTGACCAGTCTTAGTTATTTCTTCACCATACCCTTAAAAAGCATATATTTCTTGGCTTTATCGATACAATTTCTTTGTAATATTTTCTTTACGCTATACTTTACCTTTACGTTCACGTAATTAAGTATGCAATGTTAATATTTTGTTTTGAATTAACAATGCTTAAAGTGTGCTTTTTATGGTGTGTTTTTTCTTTAAAGTGTTATTTTTTGAGTTGTTATTTCGGCAGGAGAACTTTGCTTAGTTTTATCATCTCATATAGTGGCAAGGGAGCAAACGAAGTGATAAAGTCTCGGCACTTTCAGCGCTCACACCCCTTAGGGTAAGAAAATTTCGGAGTATTTAACTGTGGCTGTATTTAATAAAGTCGACTTTGATAACCACGAGCAAGTGGTGTTTTGTTCAGATAAAGAATCAGGCCTAAAAGCTATTATCGCGGTTCATAATACCAAGTTAGGTCCAGCAGTTGGTGGTTGCAGAATGTGGGACTACTCAACAGATGAAGATGCTGTAACTGACGCACTACGTTTATCAAAAGGTATGACGTATAAAAATGCTGTGGCACGCTTACCATTTGGTGGCGGTAAGTCAGTGATTATTGGTAATGCAAAAGAAATAAAATCAGAGCAACTTTTCCGTGCATTTGGTCGTCAATTAGAGCGATTAAGCGGTAGCTACTATTCAGCTGAAGACGTGAACATCACCTGTGACGATGTTGCTATTATGAATAAAGAAACTAACTATGTATTAGGTCTTGAAGGTAAAAGTGGTAACCCATCACCTTTCACTGCTTATGGTACATTCTTAGGTATTAAAGCTGCATTACAACATCAACGTGGTCACCAAGACCTAGCAGGTGTTAAAGTAGCAGTTCAAGGTTTAGGTGCGGTGGCGTATGGCCTATGTAAGCATTTACACGAAGCGGGCGCAACGTTATTTGTAACAGATATCAATGAGCAAGCTGTTGAGCGTGTTGTTAATGACTTTAACGCTACGGCTGTTGGTATTGATGAAATCTACGACTTAGATGTCGATGTTTATGCACCGTGTGCACTAGGCGCAACGGTAAACGACACGACTATCCCTCGTTTAAAAGCAACGATTATTGCAGGTTGTGCGAATAACCAATTAGCAGAGTCTCGTCACGGTGAAATTATTCGTGAAAAAGGTATCTTATACGCTCCAGATTACGTAATTAACGCAGGTGGTATCATCAACGTTTACTACGAAACAGCGCCAGAAGGTTATAGTGCAGAAGCATCAACGAAACACGTTGAAGGCATCTTTGATACCCTAACTGAAATCTTTGCTCGCTCTGAAAAAGAGCAAAAGTCGACGCATTTAATTGCAGATGAGCTAGCATTAGAAATCATCGAAAACGGCTTATAATTTAGTAAATCGACTAAGTTTATAGTTAAAAAGGTGCGCAAGTCGCACCTTTTTTGTATCTGTTATTTATCGCATCAAGGTGACGAAGTTAAGCTTGCTAGGTACACTCAGCTTTTAAATTTCGAGGACACCTAATGAAAGCTCCATCTTGTGAAATCACGCCTATTGATCTAGCGACTTGGCCTCGTAAACAGCATTTTGCTTTTTTCAAAGAATTTTCTCTGCCTTATTTTAATGTGTGTGTTTCGCTCGATATGGCAGCTCTCTACACTAAATGTAAAACAGAGTCTTATTCGTTTTTTCACTGCTATGTCTACCTAACACTTGAAGCATGCCATGATTATGCGCCGATGCGTCAACGTATTATTGATTGTTTGCCAGTACAACTGTCATCGGTAAGAGGCAGTGTTGTAGAGCTTGCTGAAGATGAAACATTCCGCTTTAGTTATTTTGAAAAACAAGCGTCGATGGACGATTTCTCAAAACATGCCATTGCAGCGAGCAAAACAAGTAAAGCAAAGCCATTTTTTTCTGATGCATTTGCTGCAACAGAAGGGCAGCCTGATCTTATTCATATCTCAGTGCTTCCATGGTTAAACTTCACAGGCTTCTCGCATGCCGTGAGTGAGGGGCACGGCCTTGGTATACCTAAGTTTGTGTTTGGTCAATATGACTCGAAAACTGGCAAGATGCCACTCTCAATTGATGTGCATCATGCTTTGATGGATGGCTTACATGTGGCGCGATTTGTGAAAATACTGCAAGATAAAATTACGAATTTTTGTAATTGATTGTTGCTAAATGTCATTAAAGTGAGTAAGAATTGCAACTAATGTAGTATTATCTGAAGTTAGCGATGACTTTGGCTTCACAGAGCTACATCACTGAATAGAACGATAATAAATATCAGGGTTTTAGTTTTATGGTGCGGGTAGTTAGTTGTATTTTTCTTTTCTTATGTTTCAGCGCTTTTGCAGACTCTGCACGCCTCTCTCTGAGTGACTACTTTACAGAGACTTGGAGCACTCGCGCCGGACTTCCTCATAATAGTATTAATAGCGTTACGCAAACTAAAGATGGCTACATTTGGATAGCGACTTGGGAAGGCCTTTCTCGCTTTAATGGCCGTGAGTTTAAACTTTTCACTCGCACAGAAATTCCTGGTTTACCAGATTCAGGCTTACGTAGCCTTATTCCCATGGATAATGGAGATTTATATATCGTTGGTGCGCGAGGTGGTATTGCTCTTCGCTCACAAGGTGGGTGGCGCGCATTACCCAGTTCTTCTGCGATGGTAAATCATGCGCTTGTCACTGAACAAGGTGAGCTTTGGTTAGCACTAGAAGGACAAGGCATTACTTATCGTGCTTCTGAAAATGCCACTGAGCAAAAGTTACTTGATAAGCTGAGCGCATATCGTCTTTTACAGGACAAAACTGGGGTGATCTGGGCTGCTACCAGTGATGGACTCTATCAAATTATTAATAATCAAGTTCGTAGAGTAGGTCAAGAATCAGGCCTACCTGACGCCTCTGTCTTTACTTTGTTACTCACTAGTTCAGGTACCTTAATTGTTGGGACCGAAAAGGGAGTATGGAAAAAGCAGCAAGACAAATTCATTTCTGTTGACCCTGTACTGAATAAAGAATCTATTTCTAGCTTACTTGAAGATAGTGAAGGCGATTTGTGGTTTGGTACCATCAATAAAGGGGTGTTCAGACTCAGCAGTGTAGGACTTGAAAACTTGGCCGCCGATGATGGTTTACCCAACAACCGTATTTTATCTTTACTGCAAGATCGCGAAAAAAGTATCTGGGTTGGCACTAATGCTGGTTTATTTCGCCTGCGCGAAGCGCCATTTACAAATTGGAGTCAAAGTCGTGGGCTTGCATCTGACTATGTGCGTACCGTGTTATCGCATTCTGATGGTAGTTTGTGGGTGGGCAGTAGTAATGGTTTAAACCGTATTGAAAATGGCAAGCTCACAACTCTTAGCCAAGCCTATGAAAAAGACCCGCTATCAGTTTTAAGTTTAACCGAAGATAAACAAGGCACAGTGTGGTTAGGCACTTATACTGCAGGTTTAATGAAAGTGGTAAACAAACAAATTTACCCAGTAAGAAATCGCAGTAATGGTTTGATTAGTAATGAAGTTCGCGCTGTGTTGTTCGATAAAATGGATAACTTATGGATTGGCACTGCGGGTGGTTTAACCAAAATAGATCCTGCCGGGCAAACTGAATTATTCACCACAGAAGATGGTTTAATTGGTGATTTCATTATGGCCCTTGTCGAAGATGACCATGGCAGGTTATGGGTTGGTACGGGGGTCGGTGTTTCAATTTATGACCCAGCAACAAAGCAGTTTAAAACTCTAGAGTTTCCAAAGCAGTTCAGTACTGAGTATGCATTCGGCTTTTATTTAGATGACGATACTATGTGGCTTGCTACTGATAGAGGCCTAGTTCGCTACAATCTCAGCACAGATAAAATGAGCTTGTTTGGTCGAGATCATGGTTTACCAGTTGATAAGCTGTTCCAAGTAATTGAGCAAGGTGACTCATTATGGCTGACCAGTAACCGTGGTGTTATTCAAGTCAACAAAGCTCAGTTAGTTGCAATACTAGATAACCCTGAAAAAGTTCAACCAATGAGCATTTCGATGCAGCTTTATGATGAAGGCGATGGCATGTTGAGCGCGCAAGCAAATGGCGGTTCAAACCCTGCAGCTGTTCTTCATTCCGATGGACAAATATGGGTTGCTACTGCTAAAGGTGTCGCTATCGTAACACCAGAGCGCTTAAAAGAAGCTAGTAAACGACGATTATCGACGGTTATTGAAAGCTTTGAAGTCGATGGCAAACCAATGACTTTACCTGTTGGTAATGAAGTTTTGAGTTTACCTGCTGGTGTTTCTCGTGTTTCGTTTAACTATGCAGGGCTTAGTTTTATCATGCCTGGGCGTTTAAACTACCAAACTCAATTAAGTGGTTATAATCAACAATGGGTAGACAGGGGGCGTCTGGCCATTACGGAGTACACCAATTTACCGCCGGGTGAATATACCTTTAAAGTGCGTGCAGGGTATCCTAATAGTGATTGGCAAAATAATGAGCAAGTACTGCGTTTTAAAATCGCCCCTTATTTTTGGCAAAAAACTAGCTTTAAGTTATTTATCTTAATTGCCGTACTTTTTACTGCTTATGTCATTTATAAATACCGCTTATATCATTATAAGCGTATTGAAATTGAGTTAACCGAAAAAGTTGAACAGCAAATGCATGATTTACAAACCCAAGCGGATGCTTTTGCTCATTTAGCGAACCATGATCAGTTAACGCAATTACCGAACAGACGAGCTTTCGATAGCTGGTTATCTGAAAACTTTAATCAATTTCAGCGTGATAATAAAACGCTTAGTATTGCCATTATGGATATTGATCATTTCAAACTTATTAATGACAACTTCTCGCACTTAATTGGCGATAAAGTGATATGTGAAATTGCTCGTTTGCTGCGCCTGAACTTTCCTGATGAAGGTTATGCCGCTCGTTGGGGCGGTGAAGAGTTTACTCTGCTGTTCCCATATAAAAATGCTGAAGAAGCTGCAAAAATGTGTGAAATTATCCGTTTAGAAATAGCCGATTACGATTTTTCAGAATTAGCACAAGAGCTCTCAGTGACGGTTAGTTTTGGCGTTGCAGATAATGCAGAAGTTACTGATTATGACCGTTTATTATCACATGCAGATACAGCTCTTTATAACGCTAAAAACAACGGGCGTAATAAAATTTTTATTTATAATCAAGGTTGCACTGCGCTAGATTAGCCAATCTGAAAATAAAAATGTGTGCAAACAATTGATCTTTTCTTGTTTGCACACATTAAAGTATCAAGATTGTTTTTTAGGCGATAGTAATGCTTAACGTGGTTTTGATACTTTTTTTAATAATTTTTGTTGTGTGTTACTGGCGCTGGGACGACATCCGTAATCACTTTTGGCAGAAAAAATACCTCAATAACTCCCTCAATGTTCAGCAAAAAAATCTGCTGTTAAAATATATGCCTATCTACCGAAAGATGACGGATGCCGATCGTGAAAAGCTGGAGCGTCACATCGTTTGGTTTTTAAATGAAAAACGCTTTATTGGTTGTGATGGCCTTGAGCTTAATGATGCAATGAAGCTGATTGTAGCGGCAGATGCCTGTGTTTTAGTGCTTAATAAACCTTGGCCATTGTATCGTAATGTAAAAGAGATCCTTTTATACCCAAGCGCGTATTATGCCCCGCAAACTTCTCGTGATAATGCTGGGCTTGTCAGTTATCACAATACTGTGCGACAAGGTGAATCATGGCCGGGCGGAACGCTGGTATTGAGCTGGCATGATGTCCTTGAGGGGAATCGCTTGCCAAGTGATGGTCATAATTTGGTGTTTCATGAATTTGCCCATCAGCTCGACCAAGAAACCGGCAAAACTACAGGCACGCCATTGCTTTCGAGTAATGATGATTACCAAAAGTGGGCAAAAGTATTTAGCCGTGCGTTTAATCAATTAAAAACCCATTTAGCCTATGGCATGCCTCATGTTATTCACAGCTATGGCGCGACCAATGAGGCAGAGTTTTTTGCTGTTATTACTGAAACCTTTTTAGAAAAGCCTGCTGAACTCAGACAGTTTGACCCAGAAATATACCATTTACTGGTTGGCTTTTATCAGTTTGATCCGATTGCGTGGCATTAGTCGACTATTTACGTCTGTTTAACACGAATCACTGGAATCTTGCTATGCTATTTGGTGCAATCCTAAAAGTGTGCATATAAGCAAAACAATAAAAAAGTGAGATTTCAATGAAGAAAATGCTTCATACAGCGCTTGCTGTATCGATTTCACTTGCTTTAACAGGGCAAGTGGCTGCAGCTGAGCAATCAAATGATGACAAATGGCAGGTAGACGCACCAAAAGGCCAATTCTTAGACGCTAAAATTAGTGTTGAGCAAGGCACGTGGATGAATGTTGATATTAGCCCTGATGGTAAAACAGTCGTGTTTGACCTACTCGGCGATATTTATACCATGCCAATGTCTGGTGGTACTGCAACGCAATTAACCAGTGATATAGCATGGCAAATGCAACCGCGCTTTAGCCCTGATGGTAAGCACATTGCATTTACTTCAGACCAAGGTGGTGGCGACAACATTTGGGTTATGGATTTAAATGGTGAAAACCAAAAGGCAGTAACGAATGAAACATTTCGTTTATTAAATAGCCCAGCTTGGAGCCCTGATGGAGACTACCTAGTGGCTCGTAAGCACTTTACTGCAAGCCGCTCTTTGGGTGCAGGTGAAGTATGGCTATACCATAAAGCGGGTGGTAAAGGTGTACAGCTAACTGCACGCGAAAACGACCAAAAAGACTTAGGTGAGCCAATGTTCTCGCCAGATGGGCGTTATGTTTATTTCTCTCATGATGCAACGCCGGGTAAAACATTTCATTACTCTAAAGACTCTGTAGCGGGTATTTATAAAATTAAACGCTATGACCGTGAAACTGGCGATATTGAAACAATTATCGATGGCATGGGCGGGGCTATTCGTCCTACACCTTCGCCAGATGGTAAAAAGCTTGCTTACATCAAGCGTGATGATTTTCAAACAAGCTTGTACTTATATGACCTTCACACCGGTGAGCATACTAAGCTGTATGGCGAGCTTGAGCGCGATATGCAAGAGACATGGGCTATTCATGGCGTATATCCAACAATCGCTTGGACACCAGATAACGAACAATTGGTATTTTGGGCTGGTGGTACTATCCATAAGCTAGATGTCGATGATAAGTCTGTTTCGACTATTCCATTTAAAGTTGAAACCAATAAGCAAATTCAAAAAGCAGTGCGTTTTACACAAAACATCGATAGCGATAATTTTGATGTGAAAATGCTGCGCAATGTACAAATTTCACCAGATGGTGAAACGGCTATATTTGAAGCGCTAGGTCATATTTATAAGCGTGATTTAGAGTCTGGCAAAGTGAAGCGCTTAACTAAGCAAGACGATCACTTTGAATTATTCCCACAGTTCTCTCGTGATGGAAAGAAAATTGTTTACACAACATGGGATGATAATGAGCAGGGCTCAGTACGTGTTGTATCTGCGCGTAGTGGTCGTGGCGATACTATTACCAAAGAGCCGGGTAAATATGTAGAGCCAACATTTAGCCCAGATGGCAAAACGGTTGTTTACCGTAAAGCGTCAGGCGGCAGTATTCTTAATCCTACATGGTCATTAGAGCCAGGTATTTACTCAGTAAGTGCTAAAGGCGGTAAAGCAACGCTTATCACTAAATCAGGCTATCAACCACAATTTGGTGTAGCAAACGACCGTATTTATGTGATGAGTCCTTGGCCAAAACCAACATTAAGCGTTGTTGAACTTGAATCAAAACAAATTCGTAAACTTTATGAATCAGAGCATGCAACAGAGTTTAGAGTATCACCAGATGGTAAATACTTAGCGTTTGCAGAGCGATTTAAAGTGTTTGTCACGCCATTTGTTGAACGTGGTAAAACCATTAATATTGGCCCGAAAGATAGCCAATTCCCAATTGAGCAGCTCTCTGTTCGTGCGGGTGAAAATATCAGTTGGAGTGGTACAAGCGATAAACTTTATTGGAGCTTGGGCCCTGAGTTATATCATGCAAGCCTAGCGGGTTTATTTGATATTAACCAAAATGCTGAGACTGATTTTAAAGTTAAAAGTGGCGACAATATCGGTTTTACAAAAACCATGGCGGAGCCTAAATCTGTATTTGCGTTAACTGGCGCGCGCATTATTACTATGAATGGTGAGCAGGTCATTGAAAACGGCGTTATTGTTACCGACGGTAAGCATATTAAAGCTGTAGGTAGTAAAGACAGTGTTGATATTCCTAAAGGCGCAGAAGTAATTGATGTGACTGGTAAAACAATTATGCCGGGTATTGTTGATGCGCATGCACATGGCTCGCAAGGTAGCGATGAGATCATTCCACAGCAAAACTGGAAGAACTTAGCTGGATTAGCGTTAGGTGTGACAACGATTCATGATCCATCAAACGACACCACTGAGATTTTTGCTGCAAGTGAAATGCAAAAAGCAGGCATGATTGTCGGCCCTCGTATCTTCTCTACGGGTACCATTTTATATGGTGCGAATATGCCAGGTTATACATCGCACATTGACTCGCTAGAAGATGCTAAGTTCCACCTTGAGCGCTTAAAGAAAGTGGGCGCGTTTAGTGTTAAATCATATAACCAACCGCGTCGTGAACAGCGCCAGCAAGTAATTGAAGCAGGCCGTGAACTTGAAATGATGGTTGTGCCAGAGGGTGGATCATTACTGCAGCACAACTTAACCATGGTGGTTGATGGTCATACGGGTATTGAACACTCAATTCCTGTAGCCAATATATACGATGATATTCGCCAGCTTTGGTCACAAAGCGATGTTGGTTACACGCCGACACTCGGTGTAGCATACGGTGGCATTTGGGGT
Organism: Pseudoalteromonas apostichopi; assembly: GCF_030297135.1. Lineage (NCBI taxonomy): Bacteria > Pseudomonadati > Pseudomonadota > Gammaproteobacteria > Alteromonadales > Pseudoalteromonadaceae > Pseudoalteromonas > Pseudoalteromonas apostichopi. The sequence continues at coordinate 345,920 of NZ_AP028065.1, read as the reverse complement.
GAAAATTATTGGTACGATAAGACTGATGTGTGGAATCACCCGCGTTTAAGTAAGTTTGTACCAAAGAATCAGCTATTACCTCGTTCAATGCGTCGTGTTAAGGCTCCCGATCATCACTATAATCACTTTAACAATGCCCGTGTTGCCAAAGAGCTACAGGACTTAGGTGTTTTAGTCAATCTGGGAGCACACGGTCAACGTGAAGGTTTAGCTGCACACTGGGAGATTTGGATGTTTGCTCAAGGTGGTATGACGCCACTAGAAGCAATTCGTGCGGCAACGCTAGATCCCGCTAAATACATTGGCCTTGATAAAAATATAGGTTCTCTTGAACCGGGTAAACTTGCCGATTTAATCGTTATTGACGGTAACCCGCTAACTAATATTCGTGATACAGATAAAATAGATTACACCATGATTAATGGTCGTTTATTTGATGCTGCAACAATGAACGAAGTGGGTGAGAAAAAACGTGAAAAGTTATATTTCGAAAAAATCTAACAAAGAGAAGGTTTAACTTAAAGCGGCCATTGTGCCGCTTTTTTTATGATTTACTTATTGTTTTAAGTGAGGAAACTGTTTAGTTCCTATTAGTTTTGCTTGGCAGATCATGCCTTCAACGAGCGTCATTAAATAGTAGCTGTGCGTGTCCAGCTGCGCACTTTCCATGTTATTACACGATGACAGACGCAGTTTAATTAACTGCTGTATGGCCATTTTATGTTCTTTACAGGCTTGATTTATCGGGCTAGTAGGATCAGGAAACTCGGCTGCAGTGTTAATAAATAAACAGCCATTGAAATCACCTAACTCAGTCACCTCAGAATTAAACCAAGCTTCATGGCAGCTGATCAAAGCTACTTTAAATTCTTCAACAGTGGTTAGCTTGCTGGTGGCATGCGTTAACCAATTTAAGAATCTGTTATGTCGCTCACTAAGGCACGCAAGTAATAATTCATCTTTACTTGCGAAATGGTGGTACATGGTTTTTTTGGCGACACCAGCCACATTAATAATTTCGTTTATTCCCACACTATGAATGCCTTTTTGATAAAAAAGTGACAGGGCAGTCAAAATAATATGTGTTCGTTTATCCATAACAAAGCCTCATTGGGTGACTAATGATAGCTTGACAGAAGTAGACCGAGTTGTCTACCATTTGCGAGGTAGACAACTCGGTCTACTTTTGGAGGTGTTATGGAAAATAAATTTCGTAAAGCTGCTATTGCTGGCATATTTGCTTGTATGGCAATTTTTGTTTTAGCGTATTTGCAGCAATTAGGAAATTATGGTGTTTGGTTGATGGCGCCATTTGGTGCAACTGCGGTGCTGGTGTTTGGTGTACCGCACAGTCCTTTAGCGAAAGCGAAGAATGTCATCGGCGGGCACATTTTGACTGCTTTAATCGGCGTTGTATTTGTAAATTATGTTGGAGTAGGGCCTGTTGAAATTGCTTTAGCCACAGGGTTGGCAATTAGCCTGATGATGTTGACAGATACAATTCATCCCGCAGCAGGCGCTAACCCAATTTTGATTATGCAATCTTTACAAAGTTGGGATTTTTTAGTGATGCCCGTACTGATTGGAACTGTGTTTATTGTGTTATTTGGTTACTTAAGTCAATGGCTATTAAATATTCAGTTGAATGGGCATAAAAAAACCGCTAACGAGTAGCGGTTTTTAAAATTTTTAAGTGTAATTAAATTACACAACACCACGCGGTAAACGACAATCGTGGTCTTTTTCAGCTAGGTTAACAATCCAAAGCTCTTCAGCTTTGTAACCATCATCGTTTGCTGTAACAACAGTGAACGATGCTTTCTTAGCTGTTTTAGCCGGCGCAGCGGTTTTAGTTTTGGTTTTTTTCGCTGGTGCTTTTGGTGCTTCTTCTGCTTTAGGCTCAGCTGTTTTACCAGAAGTGAGCTCTTCAGTCAGCGCTGCAACATCAGCAAGGCGCATATTTTTGCCACCGTCGATGCTATACCAACCAGGTTTTGTTGTGATTTCAGGTTTCTTACCATTCGCTGCTTCGTATGCTGCTTCGAAGGCATTTAACACTTCTGTTTTGTCTAGTTTGCTCATCAGAGACCCTATACGTTGTAAACACAGATTAAGAATATATATTTATACCTATTTTCAGCTTACTTTTCAATTTTTTGCGATTTTCCTTCCATTTTTCACTCATAAACGCCAAAATTTGCACAAAATAGAGGGTTGAAGGACGATTTTTATATGCAACGCAAACAATTTACTCAATTATTAAACGACATTCTTAAACCTGATTCTATCGCTGACTTTTGCCCAAATGGCTTACAAGTTGAAGGTGCGAGCGAAGTAAAAAAAATAGTGACGGGTGTCACAGCAAGTCAAGCATTGATTGATGCTGCTATTACACAAAATGCAGATACTATTTTGGTACACCATGGTTATTTCTGGAAAGGGGAGTCACAGCCAATCACGGGCATGAAAAAGCGCCGTATAGCGGCACTTTTAAAAAATGATATTAATTTATATGGCTATCATTTACCGCTAGATATTCACCCCGACATTGGTAATAACGCACAATTGGCAAAGTTACTCGATATTGAGTTCACAGGCGGGCTTGAATCAGGTCCAAATAGTGTGCCAGTAAAGGGACGTTTAAAAACACCGTTAAGCGGTGAAGAGTTTTCCGATAAAATTACTCAAGTACTTAACCGTGCACCATTAACTAGCTTGGTTAGAGAACAGAAAATCGAAACCATCGCTTGGTGTACAGGAGGTGGACAAGGGTATATTGATTTAGCGGCTGCTCAAGGTATTGATGCTTATCTTACTGGTGAAGCCTCTGAGCAGACTATTCATAGTTCACGTGAGCAAGGCATCGACTTTTTTGCAGCAGGACACCATGCTACTGAGCGTTATGGCATTAAAGCCTTAGGCGAACTTTTAGCTGAGCAGCATGGTTTTAATGTAACGTTTATCGATGTAGACAATCCAGTCTGATTAAGTCTATAGCGCCTCTGGATCAATCCAGCGGCGCACACTCACCCATGCACTGCCAATTTTCTCATGAGCAACTCTGGTCACTGCAACAAGTACATCGTCATCAGGTATAAACTGCTTATATGTTGGATACTGACTAAAATCTTGAAAGTCGGTTGCCGCTGGGATCACATTAACACCTTGTGCATTAAATAAGTCTTTCGCTCGCGGCATATGGCTTGCTGAGGTGACAAGCGCTGTTTTTCTATCGACTAAATATTTGGCAAGTCGTTTCGCTTCTTCTGCGGTATCCATAGCGAGGGGATTTTGTTTAATTCTCGTTGCAGAAATACCTAACGCTTTTGCTGTTTCAAACATGAGTTGACTATTGGTGGTATTAGCAAAACCGCCCCCTGATACATAGAGGATGGCATTTGGGTAGTGGTGAGCAAGCTTAACACCTTCAAGTAAGCGAGCAAGCGCACAATCGCCTAACTGGTGGTTTGCTTGAAGGCGCGAGTTGGGCATTATTGAGCAGCCAAGTACCACAATATTATCAAGTTTAGGATGTTTTGCTTGGTTAAATTGCCATGCAGGGTTATTGCTTGTAGCTATCAATGACTGGCCAATAAATGGCGTGCTTATCAGCATTAAAGTTAAAATGCTAACAAAGCCAAAATAGAGTGCTTTGCGTTTATGTGTAATGGCTAAAAATACCATCACTAAAGTAAGCAGCCCCAACAACGGCAGGGGCATTAATAATGAGCCAATGATCTTTTTAATTTCAAACATATATCAATGCTATTGTCTGTGACAGATAATGCTATGTTAGTTATTTTGCCTTGCTTTAGCGACCGTTATTTTGCTTACACGTATTTAAAAAGTGGCGATAAACAGGGTTATCTTTCATATTTTTTTTCATCGCTAAATACATAGGGCGTGTAAGACCTAATGCACCTAACGGAATAGACTTAATAAGCCCTTGGCTTTCATAAGGGGTGACTAGCCAATCTGGTAATGCAGCAACTCCCATACCTGCGCTCACTAATTGGAAAATCAATAAGCCTTGGTCAACAGTTTTAAGGGTGCCATCAAATCGTGCATTTTGAATGAAATGTTTAAAGATATCTTGGCGCTCACGCGGAATAGGGTAAGAAATAATTGTTTCGTTCTTTAAATCAAGGGCCGTGACATAGGCTTTTTTTGCCAATTCATGATCCGGTGCAACGATTAGTTTTAATTTAAAATCAAACAGGTGAGCATATTCAAGCTGATCGGGTTCACGAATATCAGAAGTCAGCACTAGATCTAATTCATCATTAATTAAATCTGGGATAGCGTCGTAACTAAAGCCGCGCTCGTAATCAATTTTAATATCAGGCCAAAAGTTATTAAATTCTTTTATGGTTGGTAGCAACCAATGAAAGCAGGCATGACACTCAACACTTAAACGTAAATTTGATATTGGCTGATTCAGGCTTTCCTTTAAGCGACATTTCGTTGCTTCAACTCGAGGTAATACCTCGTTAGCAAGCTCCAGAAGTAACATACCTTGTGGTGTGAAGCGCACAGGCTGTGTCTTACGTTCAAACAGTTGGCAATCTAACTTATTCTCAAGATCTTTAATTTGATGCGATAAAGCCGATTGAGTTAGAAATAACTCACGCGCTGTATTGACCAAAGAGCCTGTTTCTTTAAGGGTCGCTATGGTTTTTAAGTGTTTTATATCAATCATCTTTAAAAAATCTCATGAAAAATGTGAGTCTGACTCAGATTACGAACATACTACGCCTTAGAATTCTTTTTTTCAACGTCTAGACGTCTAAAGTTGGCGATTAATTTAACCGCTTTTTTACAATACGCCTTTCTGTAAAAAAATGACAGCGTTGTCATGTAATTGTTTGTATTTTAGTTATGAAATTATATGAATTTACCTCAAGTTGAAACTTGCTATTTTAACAGTGTTATAGCTTGCGAGAACTAACTTGATATTTATTTTCAATTAATAGTAGTAGGGTAGAGCTGTTCGCTAAGGTATTATTTTTTATAATGTTATTATCTAAAACAATGGTAGTTTTATTTTTCATAGGGATGTCTGTGTTGCGTACTGTATTTTTACTCTGTGCTTGTTGGGTTATGCCTGCTTTTGCTGGCACTATTAACAGCCAGTTTCCGACAGAAATTGACCCACATGGTCACTATGTTTTTTATTCACATGGTTTTATTGTAGAAGGGCATAACCCTAAGCCTGTTCACAAAACCTTTGGGATTTATGATTTTGTTGCCGTAAAAGAAGCGCTTGCAGATGAGAGCTATCATTTAATTGCTTACCATAGACCAAAAGGCACTGAACCTTTTGTGTTTGCGAAAAAGCTTGCGGCAGACGTTGAAGCATTAATAACTGCCGGTGTTGCTGAATCAAACATCAGTTTGGTTGGTTTTTCAAGGGGTGGGGCATTGTCGATAATGGCAGCCAATGAACTTAAACGTACAAATATCAACTTAATTATTTTAGCTGGTTGTGCTGGTTTAATTAAAAAGCTCCCATCAGTTAAAGCTTACGGCAAGGTTTACTCTATCTTTGAACGTTCAGATCAGGTTGGCTCTTGCCAATTTTTAATTGATAGGAATGAGGTAACCAAGTTCGAAGAAATAAGCATCAATACAGGGCTTTCACATGGCGCATTTTATAAGCCAAAAGATGAATGGGTGTTACCTATTAAGAAGTGGCTAAAGGATTAACTATGCCTTATATATTGTTATTTTTAGCGATTAGTGTTTTCGGAATAAGCTTTTCAAGCGATGCTGAGCCGTTTACGTTGCCGCGCACTGATACAGTTTTGCTTAAAGATAAACATTCAGACAACGAATACCCAATCACTATTAAACTGCCACCTAGCTACCAAAAGCAAAGTCATAAACGCTACCCTGTGGTGTATCTATTAGATGCAAATTATAGTTTGCCAATTGCCTCTGGTGCTAGTCGCTTTATGATGAATTCGGGGTCCATTGAAGAGGTGATTATCGTTGCTATAGGATACCAAAAAGGCATGTCTGGGCTTAATAGCCGTATTTATGACTACACCCCATTTGAAGATAAAAATTGGCAGCGACAGACTGGGGGAGCAAGAAACTACCTCAATTATTTAAAACAATCCGTATTGCCCTATATTGATGCTCACTACAGAACAAGCCAAAAAAACACCTTGGTCGGTAACTCGCTTGGTGGTTTATTTGCAGCCTATACCTTGTTTACTGAGCCTACGCTTTTTTCTAGTTATGTCATAGGTAGCCCTTCAGTGTGGTTTAAGCAGCATGACCTTTTAGCTTTACCTGTGGTGCCCACGAGCAAAACAACTAAAGTGTATATTGGTATCGGAGAACTTGAAGAAAGTGAAGGTGAACAAATGGTTTCGGGCGCAAGGCAATTAGCAGCTAAAATTAATAAACAAAGCGGCGCGCTGGTTACAACAAATTTATTTGTTATCCCTCAGGCACGCCATGCAACAGCATTCCCAACAACGATTACCCAAGCCTTAGACTGGATTTACCAGGTTAATGATAACTAAAGAGCGTGACACTTTTTATATTTTTTGCCGCTACCACAAGGGCATTCATCATTACGGCCAATTTTAATATCTGCAACTGGCGTTATATCACCATCTAGGTAACGCCATAGGCCATCTTCTTTAATAAAACGCGATTTTTCGTGTAACTCACAATACAAGTTTTGGTAAAAGTAATTTGCTTTAAATTCTACAAAACCTTCTTGATCATTATGTTCAGTATCTAAAACACTGAGTTTGGTAAAACGGCAGCTATTAGCAAAATCTTTGATTTCGCGAACCGGGTTAGCGGCTTGCTGGCTTTGTGCATAGGTACTAAATACATATTTAGCATCTTTTAGCGCGTAGGCACTAAAACGAGAACGCATAAGTTGCTCTGGGTTATCAGCTTGGCTTGCACCTGTATGAAAAGGTTGGCAGCAAAGCTCGTAAGTCAATTCGCTGCCACAAGGACAAAGGGAGTGTGTGAGTGATGTCATAACAACTTACCTAAAACTATAAATTGTTATTTTAACAAGCCTATTGTGGCTGCGGTACTAAATTGTTTAATTGGGCGCTTTTTGTAAAACAATAAAACTTAGCAGATGCCTGCTCAAGGTTTAAGTTCATCGAATCAAGTTGATGATTGCTTACAATATCTGTCCATGTGATTACAGCAGCAAAATTACCGTTATGTAATGCTGAGCTAAGTACATACTCAAGGTTAACTAAATGCTTTTGTCTTATTACAAGCAGTTTGCTGGTATCAATCGAACACGAATCTAATAACGCTTTACTAGGAACATGATCAGGAGCAATTAATAGGGTCCATGCATTTTGGCTATTGTAATGATGCAATACCTTTAATAGTTCAAAGGTTGCTGATATTTCATCTTCAATTTGAATTAAGTTAACAGACGCTTTGTCGTTATCTTGTTGGTAGCTTTTAACTGTTCTTAAGGTAATTGGCTGTAACATAACTTTCACTCACTGGTTGTTTATACAGTATGTGTATACAGTAGTTTATACAGTATTTTTGCGCAAGTACTTTTTTGCTATTTTTTAACCAATAATTCAGTTTTATTTTATTTAAAATAATTTAGTTGTTATTAAACAGTTGGTTATGGTTTTGTTTTGAAGGTTGAAAAAGGTGAGAAATTTACCGCTAAAGCTATACAGTGTTTTATACAGTACTGTCTAAATAGCTAAGTTTTGCTTCTATACAGGTATTTTGCATAAAAAAGCCGGTATAGAAACCGGCTCTTAATCTTTGTAATTCTGCTATTTATCTAAGTAGGTATTTAAAAACTCAAGATATGCGTTTGAGGCTTTTATACGGTTTTCCTTTTTAGTAAACCCATGGCCTTCATCATCGAATAATACATATTCGACAGGCACACCATTTGCTTTTACAGCGGCAACGAGCTCATCGCTTTCAACTTGTAAAACGCGAGGGTCGTTAGCACCTTGAATCACCATTAAAGGCTTAGTGATGTTTTTAGCATGAAATAGTGGCGAAATTGCACGGTGACGTTCACCATCTGTCGCGGGGTCGCCCATTTCGTCATACAGCGCCTTTTTAAAGCTTTCCCACCATGGTGGAATCGAGTTTAAGGTTCTAACCCAATTCGTTACACCAAAAATATTAATGCCGACTTTAAACTCTTCAGGTTCGAATGCAAGTGCAGCAGCAGTCATAAAACCACCATAGCTGCCCCCTATGATGCCAATTTTATCAGCATCGACCCAATCTAGGCTTTGCAGGTGTTTTTTACCGTAAACGATATCTTGTAAATCGTCAGTGCCATGCTTTTTGTCATCTAAATGGAAGAAGGTTTTACCGTAACCTGAGCTACCTCGGTTATTGACTGCAAAAATGGCATAACCATGATTTACTAGATGTTGCTGCATAGCACTATATCCAGTGCGGCTTTGTCCACCAGGGCCGCCATGCACCCATACTAAAGCAGGTACTTTGTTGTTGCTGTTGGCTTGCTTAGGCTTGTATAAAACTCCCGGAATTTCTAAACCATCAAAGCTTTTAAAGCGCACGATGGTGCTTTCAACCAAGTCACTTTGATCAATTGCATCACTTAATGTATTGGTTAATTGTTTAGCTTTCGACTCACCGACTTGCCATACAAATAGGTTGCTTGGAGAGGTGTCTGAATTTAGGTAAAACGCCATGGTTTTTTCATCAGCTGAAAAATTTACACCGCGTAAGTTACCAGCAGGCAGTGATGGCATGGCAATACCTTTACCTGTGGTGGTATCGATTATCGACACCTTAGTGCTTGCATCAGCATTAACACCGCTTACTTGGTAACGGCCAGATTTAGAGAAGTAAATAAAGCTTACATCCCACTCATCTTTGAGGGCAGGGCTGTGCTCACCGGTAGTTAAATCATAACGCCATACTTCTGCAAACTCACCCTTAGCATCAGTTGAGTAGTACAATGATTTACTGTCTCTTGAAAATGTTTCAGGGCCGTATTTAGCGTCGCCGTCATGGCGGGTAATGAGCTCTGGTTTCAGAGTTTTTTTACGAGTATCAAGTATGAATACATCGCTGTCTTTGTTCGAATTGTTTTTCGATAAAGCAATAAAACGGCCATCAGGGCTGATTGCGCCGACATCAAGGCCCATGGTATTTTGATAAACAGGTGTTACTTCATAGCTGTTAGCATCAACACGATATAGGTCCATAAACTTAGCATCACGCTGATTGCTGGTTATAAAAAACTGTTTACCGTCTTCGGTGAAGCCAGCAAACCCTGCTCGGGTTTCTTCACCAGGGGTGAGGTCTTTCACTGTGCCATCTGTTTCGCGAACATAGATGTGATAACGCTCGTTACCGCCTGAGTCTTTAGTAAATAATACGCGCTCATCTTGAGGGAAATAAGCCACTGCATAAGTACTGTCTTCAAAGTCTGTTAAGCGGGTTTTTTTGGCGGTTTTTATATCTACTTCATACAGGCTATAAATGCCGCTTTCGTCACTGCTAACGAGTATTTTATCGCCTTTAGGTGAAAAGCTGCTGCCCATAATTGAGGTTGTATCAAAAAAAGTTTCAGCATCATACTGTTTAACAGTTTGGCTTTGTTGCACGCTTTCGGTGATGCTAGTTGATGGGGTTGATTGTGAACATCCTGCAAGTGCAAGGCTAAGTGCACATGCAACGGCTGCTATTTGAAAACTCGGTTTCATTGTAATTATTCCTTGTTAATTTTTCGTTATAAAGTGTTGCCTGTTCATAATCTAAACGCAAGTTTTACCCGTTCGATATTTGTTACAAATCATGTAAATGAATAGGTACATGAGTGTGCTAGAGAGTTTTTAAACGAAAAAACCAGCGCAATTTGCGCTGGTTTGGTTTTTCATAACAATTGGAATTGTTTTGCTAGCTTAAGCGGCGTCTGCTTTTTTATCGCTCTCGCCGCGGGCTACCTTACCGGCAACTAAGTCCGCTGGGTCAAAGTCGTCAACGTTAATAACATCAAGACGGGCTTTCTCAACAGCAGCTAATTTGTCGGCTTCAGCTTGGCTTAAAATACCTGCTTCAAGGCCCATTTGCGCTACTTTATCAAGCTGGAAGAAAGGCAGTTTCACGCCTTTTTCACGGCATACCTTGTCAAACAAAGGCTCAACTTCAAGAATGTCTTTAAGCGTTTGCTCCTGACGACCCACAAGGTTAAGCGGCTCGTTTTTAAGGTAAATGTAGTTAGCTAAACGGTTACGAGTTTCGCTTGGTACTTGTAATAAGTGAGCAAGTTTGTGCTCAAGCTTATCTGTAGGCTTACGAACTGGACGACCGAATGGGAATAACATGATTTTTAGCATCGCACGAAGTGGGGCAGATGGCATGTTGTTAATTAAGTCAGCTAGTGCACGTTGGCAGTGGTAAAGGTGATCTTGGCAGCTCCATTGAACAAGCGCAAAATCTTCTTTTTTACGGCCTTCGTCGTTGTAACGTTTAAGTGTTGCAGATACAAGGTATAAGTAGCTTAGTAAGTCACCTAAACGTGCAGAGATACGCTCTTTACGTTTTAATGAACCACCAAATACCGCCATGCTGATATCTGACATTAATGCTAACGATGCACTGAAACGTGACGCAACACGATAAAACTCAGCGGTTTCATCTTTGTACGGCGTACTCGTAAAACGTGCATTTGTAAATGCTAACCACTTAGTGCGAACAAGGTTCGAAATAGTAAAGCCAACGTGACCCATTAACGCTTTATCGAATACTGCAAGGGCTTCTTCGCGGTCTTCAATTGCACAAGCACCTAGCTCAGTTAACACAAATGGATGACAACGAATTGCACCTTGACCATAGATGATCATGTTACGTGTTAAGATATTTGCACCTTCAACGGTAATCGCAATTGGCGCACCTTGGTAGCCACGACCTAAATAGTTGTTTGGACCAAGCATGATGCCTTTACCACCGTGAACATCCATGCCGTGAATAGTCGCTTCACGCATTTGCTCAGTTAAGTGGTATTTAATAATTGCAGATACAACCGATGGTTTTTCACCAAGGTCAACAGCCCCTGTAGACATACTAACTGCAGCATCAGAGCTATATGCGTAACCTGCAAGTTTTGCCATTGATTCTTCAACACCTTCCATTTGACCAATTGGTAAACGGAATTGACGACGAATACGGCTGTAAGAGCCTGTTGCAAGCGCGATTGTTTTTATGCCACCTGTAGAGTTAGACGGCAATGTGATTGCACGACCAACAGATAAACATTCAACAAGCATACGCCAGCCTTGACCTGCCATTTTCGGGCCACCAATGATGTAATCAAGTGGTACAAAGATATCTTTACCGCGAGTAGGACCATTTTGGAATGGTACGTTTAGCGGGAAGTGACGACGGCCAATTTCTACTCCCGGAGTATCTGTTGGGATCAGCGCACAGGTAATACCAGGTTCTTTGTCATCACCTAGTAAACCGTCAGGATCTTGCAATTTAAATGCAAGGCCAAGTACAGTTGCAACAGGAGCAAGAGTAATATAACGCTTGTTCCATGTTAGGCTGATACCAACAACTTCTTCACCGTTCCATTGACCTTTACAAACAACACCGTAATCAGGAATTGCACTTGCGTCAGAACCTGCTTCTGGTGAGGTTAGCGCAAAACATGGAATTTCTTGACCACTCGCTAAGCGTGGTAAGTAATGATCTTTTTGCTCTTTAGTACCATAGTGCTGAAGTAATTCGCCCGGACCTAATGAGTTAGGTACACCTACGATAGAAGATAGCAACGTTGATTTACTTGTTAGTTTTTGCAGTACACATGATTGTGCATAGGCAGAAAACTCTAAACCGCCGTATTCTTTTTTGATGATCATGGCAAAGAACTTATTATCTTTTAGATATTGCCAAACATCTTGCGGTAAATCAGTTAGTTCGTGAGTTGCGTGCCAGTCATCTAGCATACTACACACTTCTTCAACAGGACCATCAATAAATGCTTGTTCTTCGATAGTCAGTTTAGGAGCTGGGTATTGGTGTAATTTGTTCCAGTCAGGACGACCACAAAACAGATCCGCTTCCCACCACGTAGTACCGGCATCGATTGCTGATTTTTCAGTATCCGACATAGTCGGTGTTACTTTTTTGAAAGCAGCAAAAATAGGTTTAATGATGTATTGTTGACGAACGCCAGTCACAGAAAGTGGCACAGCGATAAGTAAGAATAGTAGCCAACTAATTGCGCCAAACGCGCCAGCAAATGTGCCAACAAGTAAAGTCGCAATGGTAATACCTAAGCAGGTATTCCAGCTTGCTCTGTGGTAACTCGCAATACTAAGCAGCACGAGTAAACCAAGTAAAAATATGAGAGTCATTGATTATTCCTTAATAGAGGTCAGACCACCTCTTTTAGAGTAGCGCTAGAAAAGCGAATTATCAAGAGCAGAACAGAGATTAAAACAGTCTGTTCAGTGAGTTTTATTCATTTAAAAATGACTATCAGTGCAAAAAGATTTACAGCAAATTAGAAATTGTTGAGTAATTACTGATAATCATCGCCGCTAAAACAGCTATTAGTTGTGAATTGCTCAGATAGTTCTGAAAATCTCAGCATAGCAGTTGCCATCTTTAGCGCTATGTTTAACAATGAGCGCAGGCAGGGATCAGCCCATCATGCCTTTCCTTCGATTAGTTTTATAGGTTAAGAGTTCTATGTGTGAGTTGCTTGGCATGTCGGCCAATGTACCAACGGATATTTGTTTCAGTTTTTCAGGATTATTAGAGCGGGGTGGTAATACTGGCCCACATAAAGATGGCTGGGGCATCACCTTTTATGAAGGTAAAGGCTGTCGTACATTTAAAGATCCAGAGCCAAGTTGCCAATCAGAAATTGCTAAACTCGTTAAAGCGTATCCAATAAAAAGTATTTCGGTGATAAGTCATATTCGCCAAGGTAATCGTGGCCGTGTATGTCTTGAAAACACTCATCCATTTACCCGAGAGTTGTGGGGACGCGAAATTACCTATGCTCACAACGGGCAATTATCGAATTATCATGATTTAAAGCCAGATTATTATCGGCCAGTGGGTAATACCGACAGTGAGCTAGCGTTTTGTTGGTTGCTCGATAAAATTCGCGAAAAATACCCTAAGCGCCCATCAAATATGGCATCTGTATTTCGTTATGCTGCTAAGCTTGCTCACACACTGCGTGAAAAAGGCGTATTTAACATGCTACTTACCGATGGTGTTTATGTTTTAGCTTATTGTACCAATAACTTACATTGGATCACTCGTCGAGCACCGTTTGGTAAAGCAACATTAATTGATGCTGATATGGTGGTCGATTTTCAAAAAGAAACCACACCGAATGATGTGGTTACTGTCATTGCGACAAGACCACTCACCAATGACGAGCGCTGGCAAAAAATGGAACCGGGTGAGTTTGCACTGTTTAAAATGGGCGAAAAAATCTAAAAAAGAATGAAGCGCTATTAGGGCGCTTCTTTACTTTCTTCATTTGTTAACGAGACTGGCGTGGTCACAGTGAATGAATTAAGTTGCACTTCAAATTGTTCTACCCCTTTTTCACCTTTCCACATACGAACTAACATGTAGTCCATTTCAGGAGCAAACCAAGCTAGCGCTTGACGCTTATCGTTATCGTATAAACGTTTTACTTTAATGGCTTCTACATTACCAATTGGCAGCGAAATCATTTCTGTGCCCACAACTTCAAAGTCGTAATTTCGCAGATTACCTTTTTTATCAATCAATGGATACGATAATTGCGTTTTGCCTTGTTTTAGTTCTTCGCGAACTTGTACTTGATAAGACAGTGAATCTTGAAAATCATCAGACCAATCAATTTTAAGTGGGTATTTACTTTGATTGCTTTGCACTTGCTTTTGAGTTGAATCAAATTTTAAGCTGTATTCTTTATCAGGCCCTGTTCCCGAGCGCTCCATAGTGTAACTTACTGGAGAGATTTTGTGATCATGATAAGTAAACATTGATGTTTCTTTTCGTGAGTCCGAAAAAATCATCCATTCGATTTCACTGTGATAAGTGATCACGTAATTACCGTCTGCGGCTCTTTTAAGCTCGCGGACTGCTTTACCATGGGTTTCGCCTTTACGAAGTACATCGTATTCTGCTTGGTATTGAGTGAGGTCGCCAGCTAAAACACTGGTAGGAAGTAATAAAGTGCCCACACAAGCAAGTAGGGCACTTAGATTTTTATTCTGGGTAGTGCGCGCCGTGTGCAGGAAGTTTCTTTTCGTCAAAAACTGCATAATCTGCTTCCATCTTGAGTCGTTGTTCACTGAACCACTTGACCACCAATGGATAGATTATATGTTCTTGCTGATGAACACGTTGTGCGAGTGTCTCTGCGGTATCGCTTTCGAGTACCGGAACTTTGGCTTGAAGAACAACGGGACCGCCGTCTAGCTCTTCTGTGACAAAGTGAACACTAACACCATGAACGTCATCTTTTGCATCTATCGCTCGTTGGTGGGTATTCAGCCCTTGGTACTTAGGCAACAAAGAAGGGTGAATGTTCAACATTTTTCCCTTAAATTTTTGCACTAAGCTAGGAGTAAGAATACGCATAAAACCAGCTAATACAACTAGATTTGGTTCAAAATTGTCAATAATGTCCATTAACTCAGCATCATAGGCCTCGCGCGAGTCAAAATCTTTATGGCTAAGTACACGAGTTTGTATACCTGCATTTTTTGCTCGCTCAAGGCCATAGGCGTCGGCTTTATTACTAATTACAGCGGCGATTTCGGCCTTAATTTCACCACGCGCACACGCGTCAATGATGGCTTGAAGGTTAGAACCGCTACCAGAAATTAATACAACAAGACGACAAGGGGTCATTAGTCACGACCACCTAAAATTTCTACTTGCTCTTCGCCTGCTTTCGCATCTTGGATCTCACCGATATGCCATGCATTTTCGCCAAGATCTTTAAGAATTGTTAAGCTTTGCTCAAGTTTGTCAGCTGGAACAACTAATACCATGCCTACACCACAGTTGAATGTACGGTACATTTCGTGTGTTGTGATGTTGCCGTTTTCTTGTAACCAGTTGAAAACTACAGGCCATTCCCAGCTGTCGCCTTTGATTACTGCTTTTGCAGACTCAGGAAGTACGCGCGGGATGTTTTCCCAGAAGCCACCACCTGTGATGTGAGATAACGCGTGTACATCAACTTGCTTGAATAGCTCAAGTAATTGTTTAACGTAGATGCGAGTTGGCTCTAAAAGGTGATCGCCAAGTGCTTTGCCTTCAAGTTCAGCGCTTGTGTCTGCGCCAGATACTTCAAGGACTTTACGAATTAATGAGAAACCGTTTGAATGAGGACCACTTGATGCAAGTGCGATTAATTGGTCGCCTGCAGCAACTTTAGTACCGTCGATAATTTTTGATTTTTCTACCACACCAGTACAGAAACCAGCCATGTCATAGTCTTCGCCGTCGTACATACCTGGCATTTCAGCAGTTTCACCACCGATTAATGCACAGCCAGAAAGCTCACAGCCTTTACCAATACCTGTTACAACATCAGCCGCAGTATCTACGTCTAATTTACCAGTTGCATAGTAATCAAGGAAAAATAGTGGCTCTGCACCTTGTACAATAAGGTCGTTTACACACATAGCAACAAGGTCGATACCCACTGTGTCGTGCTTTTTAAGATCGATTGCTAAACGTAGTTTTGTACCAACACCGTCTGTGCCAGCAACCAGTACAGGCTCTTTATAGCCAGTTGGTAGTTCGCAAAGTGCGCCAAAACCACCGATACCGCCCATTACTTCAGGACGTCTGGTTTTTTTAACTACGCCTTTAATACGCTCAACAAGTGCATTACCGGCATCGATATCTACGCCCGCGTCTTTATAGCTAAGAGACTGTTTTTGTTCGCTCACAGGTTTTCCTCAAAAAAGTTGCATGTGGGTTGCTTAGAAACGCGCGTATTTTACAACAATTGCAATGGCGCGGCTAGTTGAAAAATCACTTTAACCGACTTGACAAGGACAGTTGTCCGGTTTTTTTTGCTTTCAAGTTACAAGGCTAAAGTATCAAGCAAATGACCCTTCAGCCTTGTAACTGATATTTGTTAAGCTTTCGCGGTTAAAATAGCGCGAAGAGGGGCTGGGTAACCTTCGATGGTTTTGCTGGTGTCATTTGGGTCTAAAAAGTCGACTAATGATTCGTTTTCCATCCACTGGGTTTTGCGTTGTTCTTCAAGCGTTGTGATTGCGCAGTCTTTTACTTGCACATCTTTAAAACCAACGCGCTCCATCCATAGTTTTAATGCGGCGGTGCTTGGGATAAACCATACATTACGCATTTTCGCATAACGGTCGGTTGGCACTAAAACTGTGTGTTCGTCACCTTCAACAACCAAAGTTTCAAGAACTAACTCACCCCCTGGGCGAAGCTGTGCTTTTAATTGTGCTAAAAAGTCGATAGGTGAACGACGGTGATATAAAACACCCATCGAAAATACTGTATCGAATGCTTTTAGCTCTGGCAGGGCTTCTACACCTAGCGGCAATAAGTGCACGTTGTCATCTTGATGATAATGCTTTATCGCTTGGAATTGGCATAAGAACAAATCGGATGGATCAATGCCCACTACAAAATTAGCGCCTTCACCGCGCATGCGCCACAAGTGATAACCTGAGCCACAGCCAATATCAAGCACAGTGCGGCCTTTTAACGGTTCGATATGAGGCAGTAAACGATCCCATTTCCAATCACTGCGCCACTCAGTATCAATCTCGATACCGTGTAAGCTGAATGGTCCTTTACGCCATGGCATCATGCGCTTTAATAAATGCGTTAACTGTTTTTGCTGGCCTTCAGATAGCTCATCACCGGTGCCAATTTGTACTTTATCCTGAAGGTTCACATGGTTTGTGCTTACCTCAGGTAAGTTTTTCAGCACTTTTTGCCATTTTGGTAAATCACCGTGGCTAGCTTCTAGTTCCCAGTGCTTTAATTGGCCAGGCAAAGTTTCGAGCCAGTGGCTAAGCGGGCTTTGTGCAATCGCAGCGTAAAATTGGTTAAACCATTGAGACATGAAATACTCTTTATATCGTTGTGATGATTACTTGATTGCAATCATCGAGCAGAAGTTAAAACATTGATACCACACTTGCGTTTGGCTAAAACCAATTTCACTTAATCGGTTTAAGTGGGTAGATAAATGATCAGGGCGCATGACATTTTCGATAGCCGTGCGCTTTTGGCTGATCTCCAGTTCTGAATAGCCGTTGTGACGTTTAAAATCATGGTGCAAATCAATGAGCAAATTATCGCATTGCTCATTTTCACCTCTAATTTTTTCGCTAAGCAGCAAAACGCCGCCAGGTTTTAAATTTGCATAAATCTTTTCAAGCACTGCTTGGCGCTTTTCAGGTGGAATAAACTGTAGTGTAAAGTTCATCGCTACCACAGAAGCATTCTCGATTGCTAAATCGTTTATATCACCCAGCGTGACAGTGACCGGCACGTCAGAGCGAAAACCTTGTAAATGTAATTTACAGCGTTCAACCATCGCTTCTGAGTTATCGACGGCAATAATATTACAGTTATCGGTGCGAATATTACGGCGCATACTTAACGTTACAGCACCAAGTGAACAGCCTAGGTCGTATAGGTTTGAATTACTTTGCGCGTACTCGCCAGCCAGTTTACCTATGGTGCTAACAATGGTTGCGTAACCCGGCACCGAACGCTGGATCATATCAGGGAAAACTTCTACTACATGTTGGTCAAAGCTAAAGTCTTTAACCGCTTGCTCAGTGGCATAAATACTGTCTTTTTGCGTCACGTGAACAGTCTCTTTAAAAAATAATACCGCTATTTTAGCATTTTTAACTGGATAGTCAGTGATAAATTCAGTAGCTTGGCTAGAATTATCAATAACAAGTACAAAAAAGAGAAGTTTAATGACAAAAAGCAAAGTGATCAGTACAGAAGATATCTTATCAACTCTGTGTCATTCAGTGACTGGAGTTCTGTCTTCAGCAAGTGGTAACGGTATTAGTTATTCTGCTATGGTTCAAAAAATCACCCGCACCTGTATGCGCCCAGATATTGGCTGTTTTGTATTGTTCGATGGTGGCTTTACCGGTCTTGTGGTAACAAACTTCACAGCGCAAGCAGCCATGGAAATTTACCATGATTACATGCGTAACATGGGTATGCCAGAAGACGAAATTGCACAAAGCCATTTATCAGATGATGTGGCGAACGTACTCGGAGAGCTGATGAACCAAATCGTTGGTGACTTTACTTCAAAAGTACGTGACCAGCTGCATACTTCTATCACGCAAAACCAACCTAAGATGATGGCAATTAACAAGCAGGTGCAAATCTCTGTTGATACTACCATGGATAGACCGCAAGCACGCCGTGTGACATTCACCACAGCTAAGCAAAATATCTTCTATCTTGAGCTGGCAATGGATAAAACTGAATTCATCAAGCTACATGACTTTGATATTTCAGAAGCCGTTGACCCAGATGACATCATTGAGAACGAAGCTAAACAAAAAGCTGAAAAGCAAAAAGCATCATCACAAGCAGACGATGCAGATGATGATTTTATGGCAGAACTTGGTTTGTAACCCAACGACTTGAGCTGTCAGCCATCAGCTTTCAGCCATCAGATAATATAGAGGCGCGGGTCAGACCGCGCTTTTTTGTGTTTAAAATGCTAAACACTCAGTGCTTTATATTAAGCTTATTGCAACTGTAAAATTCAATTGAGGGCACTAAACTCGGAGTTTGAAATATGGTTTTGCAGCTTTTATTAAGTTAATGTTTTGGTGCGTTATACATAAATTAAATAACTGAAATAACTCAATAGGCAGTTGAATTGAAATTTAATCACATATACCAAGATATTATTGTCGATGAAGTGAAGTTAAAACGCACTGGGAATGAGTTTCAAGTGTTTGTGACATTCCAAGCTCAATCAGAGACTTTATATGTTGTACTTAATGGAGTCCGAGAGACTGATAATATTTCCGATTTGTTAGAAGCAAAACAACTTTGGCTCGAATATACCGAATCTAATCAAGCTGAGTATGGCAAATTTACCCTAGGTATTTCACATGAGAGTTATACGGAAATTTGTTTTGACTCATTAGCTTAAAGGTCTTTTAAGCTATATTGGTATGAACAAAATATATATCCATGTTAGCAATTACTTACATTCTTTTTTGAGGGAAATCGTGCTGCAAGAATTAGAACATTGGAGAAGTTCAAAATCTAAAATTTTGACAACTGAAAAATTCAAGATTGTTATTTCTGCTCAATTGGGTGAGCCAATTAAAGCTCAATACATTGAAATTAAAGGCAATGACCTTATAGCAAGAGCAACACTTTGGGAAAATGGTAATCTTGTATTAAAAGCAATTAGTTGTCAGTCTGGTAGGCAGGTAATTTTAAAACAGCTGAATTCATGTGAGGTATGGCAAATTGACGATGAACTTAACTGGTGGTTGAGTGAAATTGTTATTTACGACCCCTCATAATCGATGCAGTTGAGTAACTAGTCTTGGTTTACAGCTTAAAGCTGAACTTAAAGCTCCTTTTAAAGCCTACATTCATCCAATTTATGCTTTACTCATTAAGCCTTAAATGGATTTGATGATTGCATGAATTACTTAAAAAACTTTATAACTAAATTTGTTTTCATGATGCAGAAGCGGCCGGGGTTGATGGCTGTGTTGGCTTTTTGCAGTGGTGTGGCAAGTTTTGTCTTTGTTGAGCGAAAAGAATCGTTTTCGCAGCTTATCTCTATTTTGTTATTAGTTACTTGGTTGTGGTTGTTAATAGATAACTGGCTAAGAGATAAAGTCGAGGAGCGTTTTGGTGTGGCGGTGTCGCCCAACGTGATGCGCTTTGCGCTGCAAGTTGTGCAGCAAGAAAGTTTGTTTTTTGCCTTACCATTTTTCTTGGCGGTGACAACTTGGGACCATGGTCAGGCCGCGTTTACCGCTTTAATTATACTTTGTGCGTTCGTTTCTGTTGTTGATCCCCTCTATTACAAAAAGCTTGCAAGGCACAGTGTCTGGTTTAGTGTGTTTCATAGCTTTTCTTTATTTGTCGTGCTGTCGGTTACCTTACCTATTTTATTAAAGTTAACGACCAGCCAGAGTTTTGAAATTGCGCTGATCACGGCTGTTATTTTAACGATTCCAAGTCTTGGCAATTTGATGCCAAATGCGAAATGGTGGCGTTTCCCACTGTTGGTGTTATTGCTTTGCGCTTTAAGTGCTGGGCTTTGGCAATTACGTAGCTTTGTGCCACCTGCGGCACTGCGTTTAACCGATATGAGCATGTCGCATCAGCTTGATGAACAAGCCCGTAAACCGCTTGCACCAATTACAGAGCTCAATGAGCAGAGCTTGCATGGAAAAGGTTTATATAGTTTTAGTGCGGTAAAAGCCCCTCGAGGTTTAGATGAAAAAATCTTCCATGTATGGGTACATAATCGTAAAGAAGTTGACCGCATAGCCTTGGATATTTCTGGTGGTCGTAAAGAGGGCTATCGAGCGTGGAGCCATAAAACGAATTTCCCTGCTAATGCTGCAGGAAAATGGGTCGTTAAAGTGGTTACCGAGTCAGGTCAGCTGATAGGACAGAAAAGGTTTGAGGTAATTGAAGTCTAGCTGTCAGCTTTCAGCCGTCAGTTTTTAGCTGATTGAGATGGAGGATAGTTATTAGTGTTTTTGAACAACAATAGCTTAACATTCATTCCTCAGGTTTTATGTTTTTAGCTGATAGCTTTAGTACGGATTTTTCCCTTCACCTACCAACACACTGAATATTCTCAAATCCAGTTCTAGTTGATGGTATTGCGGTTCCATGTGGCAGCAAAGTTGATAGAAGGCTTTGTTGTGGTCTTTTTCTTTAAAATGAGCCAGCTCGTGTACGACGAGTGCTTTGAGAAGTGGTTCAGGTGCGCGAAGTAGATCGCTATTAATGGCAAGGTCGTGTTTTCGGGTTTTACCTTGCATACGGAAAGTATGGGTGCCTAAGGCATTTGTGACCATATCGCCTTGTTTTTTGAACGCGGCACGGCCAAATGGCAGGGCATTTTTAAGGTAACGCTTTTTCAATTCAGTGGCGTAATTGTATAAAGCTTTATCGCTGGTAATGCTATGTGCATCTGGGTATTTGCTTTTTAGGTATTTGGCAGCTCTGTCACCCTTAAATAACTGTAACACTTGCTCAATGATATGGGGCGGGTAACCTTGAAAATAACGGCTGTAATCTTTCATCTTTTCTCTAATAAATCGGGCGCTAAAATAAACTGCTTTGGCTTGCTTCGCGTTCACCTAAAAACGGCGCAAGCACGGGGTGATTGTAACCTAAATCTTGGCAAAACTGTCTTGCTAAAAGTGGTGACTGGCGATTATCTGCGGTATGGAAAAACAAATAGGGTGATTTTCCTTCATCAAGCCATTGCTTTACTTTTTTCAGCCATGGCTGGTAATACGACTTGTATTCATGTTCAAGACTGGCAATCACAAAGCGCAGCATTGGCTGATTTCCTGTTGCAATGGCATGCACAGGTAAATAAGGCTTTTTCTTTTGCGCATCAATGAGTGCATCGGTATCGGCGGGAACAGCAAATAAAGCGCGGGTATCCATGCTGATGCGGTCTATATTGTTTTCAATTAATAGCTGATTTAAACGAATTTCAGCATCATCTTTATTAAAAAAGCCTGGGTGACGTACTTCTACACCGTAACTAAGTTGCTTGGGGAGTTGTGCAATAAAATTAGCAAGCAGTGGCAGTGCTTCTGGTCCAAAGGCGCGGGGTAGCTGCAACATGACTTGCCCCGTTTTAGCAAAGATTGGCTCAAATAAGTTTAGCCATGCATTAAGTTCATTATTTATATTTGTCAGTTGTAATTCGTGACTAAAACGACGATGAAACTTAAAAGTAAATTTAAAATCTTCGGGTACCGCATCATGCCAGCGCACTAATGACTCATGACTTGGGTCAGCATAAAAACTGGTGTTGCCCTCAACTGAGTTAAAGCATTGCGCATACTCACTGAGCATGTCGGCACTTTTACAGTGGCTAGAGAGCAAATTTCCTTTCCATGCGGTGCTAGACCACTGCGGACAACCTAAGTACAGCATTAAATCAACCAATAAATTTAAGTTATGCCTAGTGTAACAAAAGAAATGTTTGCTCAGAAGTCGGGGTGTATATTTAGCCCCCGACAGGCACTGCTGGCACTCGCATTTTGAGATGGTTTGGGTATAATGCTCTGCCTTAAATGATTACTTTGTATAGTGGCTTTTGCTCTCAAAATAGCGAACTCTTAAGAGCAGGCGGCTATAAGTCTTTAACTGACAGGAATACTATGCGCTCTATATATTGCGGACAGCTAAATAAATCTCACGTAGATCAAGAAGTTGAACTATGTGGTTGGATCAACAAACGCCGTGACCTTGGTGGCCTTATCTTCGTCGATTTACGTGACAGAGAAGGTTTAGTACAAGTTGTTTTTGATCCTGAAGTAGAAGGATTAATGGATACTGCGAATAAACTACGTCAAGAGTTTTGTGTGCAGTTAAAAGGTGTTGTTCGCGCACGCCCTGAAAGCCAAGTAAATAAAGACATGGCAACAGGTGAAGTTGAAATTTTAGGCACAAGCTTAACTATCATCAACCGTTCAGAGCCATTACCACTTGATTTTAATCAGCAAAACTCTGAAGAGCGCCGCTTAAAATACCGTTACCTAGATTTACGTCGTCTTGAAATGAGCGACCGTATCAAACTTCGTGCAAAAGCGAGCAGCTTTGTGCGTCGTTTCTTGGATGACAACGGTTTCTTAGATATCGAAACACCGGTACTAACAAAAGCAACACCAGAGGGTGCGCGTGACTACTTAGTACCTAGCCGTGTTCATAAAGGTAGCTTCTACGCTTTACCTCAGTCGCCACAGTTATTTAAGCAATTATTAATGATGTCGGGCTTTGACCGTTACTATCAAATTGTTAAATGTTTCCGTGACGAAGACTTACGTGCAGACCGTCAGCCAGAATTCACACAAATCGATTTAGAGACGTCATTCATGAGCTCTGATGAAGTGCGTGCAATGACAGAGAAAATGATTACAGAAATGTGGCAATCATTATTAGACGTTGACTTAGGCGACTTCCCAGTGATGCCATACAGCGAAGCAATGCGTTTATATGGTTCTGATAAACCAGACCTACGTAACCCAATGCAGCTTGTTGACGTTGCTGATTTAGTAAAAGACGTTGAGTTTAAAGTATTCTCAGGTCCTGCTAATGACGAAAAAGGCCGTGTTGCAGTATTAACTGTACCAGGCGGTGCTGAGCTTTCTCGTAAACAAATCGACGATTACACTAAATTCATCGGTATCTATGGTGCGAAAGGTCTAGCTTGGATGAAAGTGAACGACCGTGCTGCGGGCGTTGAAGGTGTGCAATCACCAATCGCTAAATTCTTAAACGAAGAGGTGATCAACCAATTACTTGAGCGTACTAATGCGCAATCTGGTGATATCATTTTATTCGGTGCTGATAAGCGCAACGTTGTAAACGAAGCAATGGGTGCACTACGTCTTAAGATTGGTGTTGATTTAGGCATTACTGATCTTGATAGCTGGAAACCTTTATGGGTTGTTGACTTCCCAATGTTCGAAGAAGACGACGAAGGTACATTGCATGCGGTTCACCACCCATTCACTGCACCGAAAGGTATTTCTGCCCAAGAGCTTGAAGCAAACCCAGCTGCAGCATTATCAGATGCATACGACATGGTATTAAATGGCTACGAAGTTGGTGGTGGTTCGGTACGTATTCACAATGCCGATATGCAAGAAACAGCATTCAGAATCTTAGGTATTGATGCACAAGAGCAACAAGACAAGTTTGGTTTCTTACTTGATGCACTTAAGTACGGTACACCTCCGCATGCGGGTCTTGCGTTTGGTCTTGACCGTTTAGTTATGCTGTTATGTGGTACTGACAACATTCGTGACGTGATTGCTTTCCCTAAAACAACGCAAGCATCATGTTTATTAACAGATGCACCAAGCAAAGCAAATGCAGATGCATTAACTGAGCTAGCAATTAATGTTGTAGCGAAAGACGCTGAATAATTCATAATAAACTGAATTATAAGACTTAATGAATAATAACCCTAAGGTATATGCCTTAGGGTTTTTTTGTGCTTAAATGAATATTTAGTATGTTCTTCAAGGAGAGAAAATGAATATCAATGCAACTTTAATCGGCCAAATAATTGTTATTTTAATCCCTGTGTTTGCCGCTATCAGCTATTACTTAGGCAAGCGTAAAACCTCAACACCAATCGTGGTGGCCGTTATTGGTGGATTATTAGCGCTTATTCCCTTGTTTGGTCTTATTTTTATTGCAGTTCTTGCGCTTAAACAAGATATTGAGACCACCGCGTGATCGTAAGCCACTCGCTTTATTTTGAACACACCTTTGAAGTAAACCTAGAAGACCAAACATTTTCGCATTGCGAATTTGAGCAATGTGAATTTATCGACTGTGACTTTAGCAATAGTCAGTTTGAAAACTGCCGGTTTATAGAGTGTGAGTTTAAAAACTGTAATTTAGCTGCGCTTGGGCTTAGATACACCTCACTCGAAGAAGTGAACTTTAAACAGTGTAAATTAACCAGTGTACGCTTTACTGATGTTGATTGGCCGCTACTCGCTAGCCGTGCTCCAGTGAGTTTTATTGGCTGTGAGCTTAGCCACAGCAGCTTTTTTGAGCTTAGCTTAAAAGCTTTAAAAATGCGTAGCTGTTTTGCCAAAGATGTTGATTTTAGACATGCAGATTTATCTTCTGCTGATTTTACTGATACTGATTTTCGTGACAGCTTGTTTCAACAAACCAATCTCAGTAAAGCTAATTTTATAGGTGCTAGTCACTTTGCTATTGATATAACAGCTAACAATATCAGTAAGGCCAAATTTGAACGTTATGCCGCTTTGGATTTATTAGCAGGGCTCGACATCGAGCTGGTGGATTAAAGTTAAGGAAAGTTATGGATTTAAGCCCCATCACCTTGCAAGGTCAATTTGTTAAATTAGTACCGTTAACGCTTGAGCACCGTGATGCTTTAGTAAGCGCCGCTTCAGATGGAAAGCTTTGGGACCTGTGGTTTACCTCGGTGCCCAATGAAGAGCGTGTGGACGATTATCTAACTATGGCGTTTGAGCAACAGTCACTTGGTCGCGCATTACCATTTGCTGTCATCGATAAACACACTGATGAGGTGATAGGCTCAACTCGCTTTTGTAATATTGACAGTAAAAATCGCCGTTTAGAAATTGGCTATACCTGGTATGCCAAGCGTTTTCAGCGTACTGGGGTTAATACTGAATGTAAAAAACTGCTGCTGAGTTATGCATTTGAAACGCTTAATGTGATTGCTGTTGAGTTTCGTACCCATTGGCATAATCAGGCTTCGCGCAATGCCATTGCTCGCTTAGGAGCAAAACAAGATGGGGTTCTTCGTAATCACCAAATAATGGCCGATGGATGTGTACGCGACACCGTGGTGTTTTCAATTATTGATGGTGAGTGGCCGATGGTTAAACGCAGCTTAGAATTCAAATTAGAGAAGTCATAGCATGTTAAATATTAAAAAGGCGGCGCTAATGCTCGCGTTAACCCTTAGCGGACAGACAGCCTTTGCTAATCAAACAGAGATACTGTTTGATACACAGCGAGCTCGCCATATTCCGGTGACCATTACAGTAGCCGATAGCAAATGCACGATAAAGAAAAAATGCCCAGTGGCGTTTATTGGGGCAGGCTATGGTATGGCGCATACAGACTATCAATTTGCCCAGCAGGCCTTCCATCAGCATGGTTATTTAACGGTTGAAGTTGCTCATGAGTTAAAAGGCGATCCGAGTTTAAACCCTGAGCCACCATACATGACCACACGCATGGAAAACTGGCACCGTGGTGTACAAACCCTTGAGTTTTTAGCCGTAGAACTTGCAAAGCGTTATGCTGAGTATGACTTTAATCAGCTCACTTTATTTGGTCATTCAAATGGGGGTGATATTGCAGCATTATATGCCGCTATTTATCCCGCTAAGGTTTCTAAATTGATCACCCTCGATCATCGTCGTATGCTGACCCCAAGGAACAAAAATATTGCTGTACTGACACTACGTGGTAGCGATTACCCAGCAGATGACAACGTATTGCTTACGCAGCAAGAACTCGCTGTATACCCAGTGACGCAAATTAAGCTTAAAGATTCGCGCCATAACGATATGTATGATGGTGGCCCAGAAGCGCTTGTCGCACGTATGAGTAAAGAACTTAATACGTTTTTGGCACGTTTTTGATGCTCAGTTAAAACTGAGCATCAATATCGCTGCGAAAATTAAAATAGCCCATCTCGACAAGGTTGTTATACACACCCTCAATATTCAGTGGTAGCCATTGCTGGTACATTTTTAAATGGCTGTATTGGGGCAAGCTTATTTCTTTTTGTAAGGTAGCAAGGTTTTTACCTTTTAACATGCCATTGCGAACGGCAGTGTGTAAGTCTTCAATGTAGTGTAAGTAAGAGACAACATCATCGCGGTTGCCTGTATCAGCATGGCCACCTATAAATGCAGCAAACGCAGGTTCATTTAACACGGCTTTGGTTGAATGCAGCATGCCGTTAATATCGTAACCAATCAGATTTTTATATGGCATGCGGCCAAGTACAATCCAATCAACAACATAAAGTACATTGGCAGGCATAAAGCGCATACTGACATTACCACGGCCATTATTTGGCCCATAGTAATTAAGCTGCACGTAGCTATCACCTAAATCGACTTTGAGTGTATCGGTAAAAGTAAGATCAGGCAGGGCAGTAGGCACTTTATTCAATTTAAGGTCCTCAGCTGCAAACTGATGAGCGACGACAGTTGTGTTGGTATCGATTAGCTCATTACCGCCCATCGCATGGTCAACATGGCTATGGCTGTATAGCATGTATTTGATATCTGCGTTAAAGGTTTTCTTTATATAGCGTTTTAAGTATTTTGCGGCATCGCTATTAATAGGATCCGTTACCAAGGCAAGGTTATCATCAATCATAAAAGCACTATGATAATGGCCGGCAGTAAAGCGATATACATTATCTTTAATATTTTCGACTTTATAGTTTGCTTGCACAGCTGAGATGACCGGATTGGTAACGAGTATGAGCGCACTGAAAAGTAAAATTTGCAGCCTTGTGAACATAAGCGATCCTTTCGTGTTGAAACGTGTCTTATTAACCATATCAAAGTTTATGTAATAGTACGCATTATACTACTTAAAGGCTTAGTTGATCTGTATCAAACTTAAGGAGCTAAGCTAGGCAGGGGCGGACATAAGTCCTTATGTTTTTGCTTGTGTTTCTCTATTCTCGCGAAGCGCTATAATGAAGAAATGCTATGCTTAGCACAGACTTCTAGAACCTTATTCACTGGAAAAGACAATGCAACATTTACCTACCGTTGATTATAAAGCGAGCGATGCGGCCGCTCAATTTGTTGAGTCACTAAGAAACACAGGTTTCGGTGTATTAAAAAACCACCCAATACCTCAGTCATTAGTTGAGTCTATTTACAAAAATTGGCAAGAATTCTTTAATTCTGAGCAAAAGCATGAGTTTTTATTTTCAAAAGAAACACAAGATGGTTACTTCCCACCATCAGTGTCAGAAGTTGCAAAAGGCTTTACCGTTAAAGATATTAAAGAGTACTACCACGTTTATCCAAAAGGCCGTGTTCCAGCACAGCTAGAAGAAGAAATCCGTGAGTACTATCGCTTAGCCAATGAGTTTGCGGCAACATTATTAAGTTGGGTTCAGGCAGAAGCACCTGAAGAGGTGCGTGCTAAGTTCTCTATCGACCTTAAAGATATGATTGCTGACTCTGAGCAAACACTTCTGCGTATTCTTCACTATCCACCAATGACTGGTGATGAAGAGCCTGGTGCAATCCGTGCGGCAGCACACGGTGACATCAATTTATTAACTGTATTACCAGCGGCGAATGAACCCGGTTTACAAGTACAAAAAACAGATGGTGGTTGGTTAGACGTACCATGTGATTTTGGTAACCTGATCATCAATATTGGTGACATGCTACAAGAAGCGTCAGGTGGTTACTTCCCATCAACTATTCACCGCGTGATCAACCCAACGGGTAAAGCGTCAACGAAATCACGTATTTCGTTACCACTATTCTTACACCCGCGTCCTGATGTTGTGCTTTCTGAGCGCTACACTGCAGACAGCTATTTACAAGAGCGTTTACGCGAACTTGGTGTTAAGTAAAGATTAGCTATACCCAAACCACCTCAAGGTGGTTTGGGTATAATAAGATAAAGCGGCATCAGAGCCGCTTTTTTTATACCTAAAATTATTCTGCTAAATCCACCATTAAGAACTAGTTTGTAAATAATTCCATGCATTATTGACTATCCTAGGTATAATGCGCCCACTTCGCCGTATCGGCTGAATTTTTTAAAGAGAGATAGTATGAGTTTTGATGGGTTAGGTTTATCACCAGCTTTAGTAAATGCAGTTTTAGAAAAGGGCTATGAAGCACCAACGCCTATTCAATCACAAGCTATCCCTGCGATCATTGAAGGTCGCGATGTTATGGCCGCAGCGCAAACTGGCACAGGCAAAACCGCGGGTTTTACGCTGCCGCTAATTGAGCGCTTGTCAAAAGGCCCTAAAGCAGGTGGCAATAAAGTACGTGCATTAGTATTGGCACCAACTCGTGAGCTTGCTTTGCAAGTAAGCGAAAATGTTGAGCAATATGCTAAGCATTCAAATGTCAGCTCATTTGTAGTGTATGGTGGTGTTAAAATTAACCCGCAAATGATGCGCCTTCGCAAAGGTGTCGATATTTTAGTGGCAACACCAGGTCGTTTATTAGACCTACACAATCAAAATGCTCTTAAGTTTGATGATTTAGAAGTACTGATCCTTGATGAAGCTGATCGTATGCTTGATATGGGCTTTATCCATGATATCAAACGTATCATTGCTAAACTGCCAACTAAACGTCAAAACCTGATGTTCTCAGCGACTTTCTCTGATGAAATTCGTGAACTTGCAAAAGGGCTAATTAACGATCCGGTTGAAATTTCAGTTGCAGCAAAAAACACGACCGCTAAATCGGTTACTCAATCAGTTTATGCGCTAGATAAATCGCGCAAAACAGCATTACTTAGCCACTTGATCCGTACTAACGATTGGCAACAAGTATTGGTATTTTGTCGTACCAAACATGGTGCTAACCGTTTAGTTAAGCAGCTTGAACGCGATGATATTGTGGGTGCTGCCATTCACGGAAATAAATCGCAAGGCGCTCGTGTTAAAGCACTCGAAGGCTTTAAATCAGGTGAAGTGCGCGTACTAGTGGCAACCGATATCGTTGCCCGAGGTCTTGATATTGTTGAGCTACCTCACGTTGTTAACTACGATTTACCGAATATTTATGAAGATTACGTACACCGTATCGGCCGTACAGGCCGAGCAGGTGCATCGGGTCATGCTATTTCGTTTGTGACAGCTGAAGATGCAGTTGATCTTTACGGTATTGAACGTTTTATTGGTGAATTGATCCCACGCGCGACTGAAGCAGGTTTTGAACCAAGCAATCCCGTGCCTGAACGAGAGCTTGATGCACGCCCAATTAAACCCAAAAAGCCGAAAAAAGCCAAACAGCCGTTTTCTAAGCCTAAGTCGGATAGTAAAAAACCAAATAGCAATGGCAGTGGCATAGGTCCACGCCGTGGTGGTTCTGGGAAAAAATCTAATGCCAAGAAAGCAAGTGACGAGCAAACACAAAGCCCATGGGCTAAGCGTCAGTCTGTAGGGGGGAATTCTCAGCGCAGACGTCGCCCTAAGAATGATGGCTCAAATAACAGCTAATTTATTGGTTAATTAATATAAAGCGCGCCTGTGTTGGCGCGTTTTTTTATGGGTCTGCAAAGTCACACGGCTTTAAGGTAATTAACGGCTAAACCAATAAATAAAGTCACGCTGACACTGAGTAAGGTACCGAGCATAACGTATTCAGTCAGTTTTTTATCTCTACTGGCACTTAAATCACCAAAGCGGAATACGGATTTTGCCGCAAGTAAAAAGCCAACGCCTGAAAATTGGTCCAGTAAGATAAATGTTAGCATTAATACCCGCTCAAGCATGCCGATACTTTGCCCCGCAGCTGGTAAACTGCCCGTGGTGCTAAAGCCAGATGTGATCCGCTCTAACATCATTCGAATAAACACTGCTGTTGGATTTAAAATTAATAAATAGCCACACAGCACCCATAATGTTGCCGGTTGCATCAGCCATTGCCAGCTATGTGTAAAAAACTCATCGTTTTCGCTTAACCATATAGCCAGTAAGAACAAGATAACTAAATGTGCAAGTTGGTCGACAATAAAAGGAACCACACCTTTACTTGAGTAAGATTTAGCAAGGTCGATTAGATAGTGTGTAACCATAATCACTGCCGTGGCGATAACGACGTTTGAAAGCGCTTGCCAGCCATAATTAAACTCCCAAAATAATAGTACCAAAAATGAGCTAGCACCGTGGATGAGCACGTGCAAGTAAAGTTTACTGGCACGAAAGTGGCGCGTATTTCTGTCATGTACCCAGCTCATAGGTTGCCAGTAAAAGTCGGCAATTAAATGCGCTAAAATTAAGCTTACGATAAGTAATGAAAAACTCATGTTGTCATTCCTTTGAGTGTGGTTTGGCTGTACTGTATAAAACGTTCAATTAATTGGTAGTGAGCCAAATTTAATAGCTTTGTGACATTGGCTCGGCTTGTTGCGAGTTCTTTAGCAAGTTCGGCATGGTTGTTGTGTTCTGCTGTTAAATAATAAAACAATGCATTTGCTTGTTTTTGACTCATTTTTTCAAGTAATACTTCTATTAGTTCAATATTGAGTAAAAAACCCTCTTCAAGGGGTTGATTGTCTATTTGTAAAGTGAGCCGTTGATGGCCCATATTATCTAACCCCCGGCCAGATAGAGTATAGGCGCTGCCTGTGGCTGTTTTTATATCGGCACGGGAGTTCTCGAGTGAGCCAATAGCCAAACTTTGTCGCAGTTCGTAATTGGCTGCTTTCATTTGCAAATACAACAAAATTGCAGCATGACAGACCTGCTCTGGCTCTGTTAACTGTATTTGCAATGCATCGCCACGATATATGCTAAAACTTGCATTAAAGCGCTTGGCAACAAAGCGTAAGCTTTGATCAAGCTGATACAGCATGGCATCGTATTCTTGTTGTGGAATTTTTTGTGATTTAATTAAATCACCGCTGATCACCGCAATCATTATGATCCCTTAGGTTAAGTAACTTAATTTAGTTACATCGCGTTAAGTAACCAAATTTGGTTACTTTGTTTTATGTAACCAATTTAGGTTACTTTTTCGTAAATATCAACCTAGATATGCTACAGTGAACACAAATCACTAAAAACAGAAAAATTATGTCAGCAGTTGATAAGCCAAGAGTCGGTATCTTTGTAGATGTACAAAATATTTATTACACCTGTAAAGAAAGCTACAAGAAAAACTTTGATTACAATGCCTTTTGGGCACAGATGAGCGAACGCTATGAAATTGATTGCGCCATTGCGTATGCAATTTATCGTGGAGATGAAAAGCAATCGCAGTTTCAAAATATTCTGCGCGCAATTGGCTTTGAGGTAAAACTGAAACCTTTTATTCAGCGCAGAGATGGTAGTGCGAAAGGCGATTGGGATGTTGGCATTACCATTGATATGCTAGAGCATGCCAAGCAGCTCGATAAAATGGTATTACTTTCGGGTGATGGAGATTTTGCGTTATTGCTTGGCCATTTAGCGAATAAGTATCAGCTACCGTGTGATGTCTATGGGGCAGAGCACCTCACTGCCGATATTTTAAAGCAAGCCGCAGCTGAATTTCACTGTATTGACGATTCACTGTTGTTATCAAGGTAGAAAAAAATATTCCATTTTAAATAAAATGTTTAACTAAAGTATTATTTCGGCTAAGCTTGCATTAGTTAAACTTGATGATGAATAAAAGAATAGTCACTCACAATGCGTTAAATTATGCAAAAAAGTATAATTAAAGGTGTTATAAGACATCGTTGATGTGGTTTCTAATTTTCTTTTCTATTAAATAAAGCTATTTAATTCAACAAATTAAAAATAAATATAAAAGTTATACGAAATTTTATAAAAAATATAATGACAACGCTGTCATTTGTTGTGTAACATTAAATCAACAAAGGTTGAGATAATTTCGCATTCAGATAATAAAAATAATGCGATTTAGATAAAAACTAAACGAAGGCTAGGGGTCGTTAAATGATGGCGAAGAGTGTGAATGAGGACCAATTGTTTATTGGTATTGATGGTGGCGGAACGAAATGTCGAGCAACTATCTACTCTGTTAAACAAGGTGTATTAGGAACTGGCCTAGGTGGTCCTGCAAATCCATTACATGGTTTGGAACGTACTCTCGAATCAATTATGGTCTCAACACAATTAGCGCTTCGTGATGCTGGTTTACCACTTGATACAGTTCATCAGCTTTATGCCGGCTTAGGTCTGGCGGGTGTTAACCTACCTAGCTTGTATGACAAGATTATGGAATGGGAACATCCATTCAAACAAATGTTCCTCACGACTGATTTACATACTGCTTGCATTGGTGCACATGAAGGCAGTGATGGTGCGGTGATTATCACTGGCACGGGCTCTTGTGGTTTTTCATGTGTAAATGGTCGTACAACTAACTTTGGTGGTCATGGTTTTGCCCTAGGAGATAAAGGCAGTGGCGCATGGATGGGGCTTGAAGCAATAAAAGCGACCTTGCTAGACCTTGATGGTCTAGGCGAATCAACAAATTTAACTAAAGTGATCACTGAGCATTTTGCTGCTGATAATGCGATGGCAATTGTTGAGCAAATGTCTGGTCAGCCTTCGAGCAGTTTTGCTAAATTAGCCCGTTATGTATTTGAAGCAGCCAATAACAATGACAAAGTTGCCGTTGCGATAGTCAAAGAAGGCGCAGATTACGTGAGCAAATTAGCGCAGCGCTTACTTGAGAATAAGCCTCCACGTTTATCTATGATTGGCGGTTTAGCTGAGCCTCTGAATAAGTGGCTTGCAGAAGATATTGCTAAACGAGTTGAGACACCTATTCAACCACCTGAAATGGGCGCTGTTTATTTTGCTCAGCAATCTGTACTAGAACAAAGTCAAGAGGTAGGTTTGTAATGACGATTTATCATGCGAGTAAATTGTTTACCGGTGAAGAATTTTTATCAGATGTGTATTTTAGCGTCGACAATGGTGTCTTTAAACGTGTTGAAGCACATGCTGATGCTGTTGAATTAACAGGTTTAGTTACCCCAGGTTTTATTGATGTTCAAGTTAATGGCGGTGGCGGGGCATTTTTTAATGCAGAACAAACGCCAGATTGCTTAGATAGAATAGCCAAAGCGCATGGTCAGTTTGGTTCAACAGCGATTATGCCAACGCTTATTACCGACAAAGTAGAAGTAATGGCAAAGGCCGCTGATGCAACCGCACAAGCAATTGCTGAAGGGGTTCCGGGCGTTATGGGCGTGCACTTTGAAGGGCCACATCTTTCCTTTCCTAAAAAAGGTACCCACAGCGAGCAATTCATTCGTCCAATCACAGAGCAAGAATTTGCAATTTATGCACGCCAAGATCTAGGCATTAAAATCGTTACCTTGGCACCTGAGAATGTTAGTGCTGATGATATCGCTCGCTTAGTTGAGTGTGGCGTAAAAGTATCTATTGGCCACACTAATGCGGACTTTGCGACTACCAATGCAGCACTTGCTGCTGGTGCTGATGGATTCACCCACTTATTTAATGCTATGTCAGCATTTACATCACGAGAACCGGGTGTTGTTGGTGCAGCACTTTGGGATGATAACAGCTGGTGCGGCTTAATTGTTGATGGTCATCATGTACACCCATCATCAGCAAAATTAGCAATTCGCACCAAGCAGCGCGGAAAAATTATGTTAGTCACAGATGCAATGCCACCTGTGGGTACTGACGATATGGAGTTTGATTTCTTTGATGGTCGTAAAGTCATTCGTACTGGCGATCGATTAAAT
The DNA here is from genome assembly GCF_030297135.1 of Pseudoalteromonas apostichopi. Taxonomy (NCBI): domain Bacteria; kingdom Pseudomonadati; phylum Pseudomonadota; class Gammaproteobacteria; order Alteromonadales; family Pseudoalteromonadaceae; genus Pseudoalteromonas; species Pseudoalteromonas apostichopi. Next base: position 311,681 of record NZ_AP028065.1, on the reverse strand, counting down.
TCAACTACCGGTGAATTAGCAGGCAGCGTACTTGATATGGCAAGTGCGGTGCGCAACACAGTGAATACATTGGATGTTAGCCTTGCTGAGAGCTTACGTATGGCATCACTTTATCCTGCACAATATTTAGGTTTACATAAAAAAGGTCGCTTGCTGAGCGGGTTTGATGCTGATTTTGTTGTGCTAGATGATAATCAATATGTAAAAGCGACATATATAGCTGGTAAGGCTTTGTAAGAACTTCCCTGGAAAAATCCCCGCCGAAGTATCGCGGGGCTTTTTGTATTAAAGGTAAACAATGACAACAACACAACCAACAAGAAAACGTTTGGCATCGCTGGATGCATTGCGTGGCATGGATATGTTTTGGATATTAGGCGGACAGTCACTATTCGCAGCGCTATTCGTTTTAACAGGCTGGACTGGCTGGAAAGTTTTTGAAGCACATACAGTACATAGCGTCTGGCATGGCTTCACATTTTACGATCTGATTTTCCCATTATTTATCTTCTTATCGGGTGTGGCGATGGGGCTAGCCCCGAAACGCATTGACCATTTGCCTTTTGAGGAACGCAAAGTTTATTACCGTAAGGCGGGAAAACGCCTTTTACTATTGTGTTTATTAGGTATTTTGTATAACCACGGCTGGGGCACTGGAATGCCAATGGCTTTGGATGAAATTCGCTATGCCAGTGTACTTGGGCGAATCGCCATTGCATGGTTCTTCTGTGCTATGTTGGTTTGGCACACCAGTTTACGAACGCAAATTATAACCGCAGCGACTATTTTAGTGGGCTATTGGTTACTGCTTTGTTTTGTGCCTGTGCCAGGCGGCAGTGCTGGTGACCTTTCAGCAGCAGGGAGTTGGAATGCATGGTTTGATGCACACTTACTGCCAGGTATTAGTTATCAAAACCGTGTGGTAGACCCAGAAGGTGTATTGTCGAATATCCCAGCGATTGTCAATGCTTTAATGGGCGTGTTTGCAGGTCAATTAGTCGCCCGTGCTCAGCAAATTGGCGAGTGGAAAATGACCGCATTATTGTTTGCTGCAGGGATTGTAAGTGTCTGTTTAGGTTGGTTATGGGACTTACAGTTCCCAGTAAATAAAGAGCTTTGGAGCAGTTCATTTGTGCTTGTAACGGTTGGTTGGAGTGCCATGTTGCTAGCCGTATTTTATGCACTGGTTGATATTCTGCCGGGCCAGCGCGCCGCGTATCCTTTTGTGATCATAGGTGCAAACTCAATTATTATTTACTTAGCCTCAAGTCTTGTGAATTGGGGTTATGTAAGCCAAAGCGTTTTTGGTGGTGTGGTTCGAGCTGTGCCAGAGGTATGGCAACCCCTGATGGCGGTGATTGCGTTATTAGCAGTACAAATGCTGGTATTGCATTGGATGTATCGCCGTAAGATCTTTGTTAGTGTTTGATAATTATTAAACACTAACAAAAAGAGTAATTTTTTATTCACTTTTACTTTACAAAGGTAAAACTAGAAGTGATAATGACAGCGTTGTCATAATGGTTATAGCTACTGCATCGTATCCTGGCAGTGGTTTGATCTAAAACCCAGCTCGATTGCACGTGGGGTTGGGTTTTAGGTCCCATTTTTTTCCAACTTATAATTAGAGCTAATCGATATGCAAATAGTGATTCTTGATGATGCAGCCCAAGTTGCAGCTTATGGTGCCAACATCTTTGCTAAACAATTACTAAAAAAACCAGCATCAGTGCTTGGCCTTGCTACAGGTTCAACACCCGTTGCCTTGTATCAACAACTGATCGAAAAAAATAAAGCAGGCGATATTTCGTTTAGCCAAGCGACAACATTTAACTTAGACGAATACTTAGGCTTAACTGGCGAACATCCACAAAGTTACCGCTACTTTATGAATGAGCAGCTGTTTAACCATGTTGATATCGACAAACAGAACACCCATGTACCGCCGGGTGATGCAGTAAACCCGCTTGTTGCTTGTACTGAATACGAACAAAAAATCGCAGCAGCTGGTGGTATTGATATACAGCTACTTGGTATTGGCCGTAATGGTCATATTGGTTTTAACGAACCATCTTCAGGTTTGACATCACGCACGCGTGTTAAAACACTTACGAAAGCGACAATTGAAGACAATGCACGATTTTTTGCCGAAGGCGAATATCAACCACATTTATCAATCACTATGGGTATTGGCACCATTTTAGAAGCTAAAAAAGTGGTACTTTTAGCAACCGGTGCAAGTAAAGCAGATGCCGTTCACGCCATGGTTGAAGGTCCGTTAATGGCTAAATGCCCAGCCTCAGCACTGCAACTTCATAAAGATGCCGTAATCATCATTGATAAAGCAGCAGCGAGTAAATTAGAAGATTTAGAGTTCTATCGGCATATTGAAGCTGAGAACCAAAAACTACAAGCGCATCTAGCGACCTTGTAAAATTGTGAGAGAGAATAAAAAAGCCCTGTTGGGCTTTTTTTATGCCTGTAATAAATTGGGTTTATCATCCGCTTATGGTAGTTTTACTAAGTAAACTATTTTCAAGGAACGCCATGCTGAATTACTCTCAAATGCCATTGGATCGTGCATCAAATCGCCGCAAAGATCCTAAGTGGCTAAAGGCTCAAATGAATTCTCAGAGTCGCTGGTTATTAGTCAATAACAATCAAAGTTTATTTGTTAAAGACAGTCCTGAAGTGTGTTATTTACGCTTATCTCAAGTGGATCATCTCGATTTATCAAAAGGCATTTTATTGGGGTTAGACGACGATGATGTGGCTCATTTTGCATTAGATGTCAGCCATGAACCAGACTCACTTATTGAGCCAATGCTCAACGGCGCTGAGTTTGTTGATATTCGCAAGTTGGGCCCACAAGTTGAGCTTAAACAAGGCTCAATTGCAGCACTGGCAAGAGGCTTGTGTTTTTGGCACGCAACGCACCGTTTTTGTGGTCGTTGTGGTCATGAAAATAATATGGTTGAAGCTGGGCATTCGCGTTTATGTGAAAACCAAACTTGTCAGCATCAAACTTTTCCGCGAACCGATCCTGCCGTTATTATGATCGTTACGAAAACTTTTTCAGACGGAATAGAGCGTTGCCTGCTGGGCCGTCAAGCAAGCTGGCCTGAGGGTGTTTTTTCAACACTTGCAGGTTTTGTTGACCCAGGTGAAACACTAGAGCAAGCCGTTGCCCGTGAAGTAATGGAAGAAGCGGGTGTTGCTGTTACAGATATTCAATATATAGCTTCACAGCCCTGGCCATTTCCATCATCAATTATGTTTGGCTTTATGGCCACAGCGGTCTCAGAAGATATTCAGGTAGATAAAGACGAGTTAGACGATGCAAGATGGTTTAGCCGTGCTGAACTTAATGAATTCGGCCAATGGCATGAGCAGGGTAGTCATCTTAAACTAACCCGACAAGATTCTATTTCTCGATTTTTGGTTGAGCACTGGCGCAACCTGTAAAGCACAGCTTGGACAAATTATGACAAAGACAAATAAAAATACCCAAATCGTCTCTGCAGGGCGTAAAAAAGCGTATACACAAGGGGTTGTGAACCCTGTCGTACAACGTGCATCAACTGTGGTATTTGACTCAGTTGCCGACTTAAAAGCAGCGGCGAAGAAACGTGGCGATAAAACTTTATTTTATGGCCGTCGCGGTACGACGACGCATTTTGCTCTGCAAGAAGCAATTGCAGAGCTTGAAGGTGGTGAGGGTTGTGCGCTTTACCCATCAGGTGCGGCTGCAATCAGTAATGCCTTGCTATCGTTTGTGAAAACGGGTGATCATATTTTAATGGTGGATACAGCTTATGAACCTACCCGTGATTTTTGTGACAAAATACTTGCTGGCTTAGGGATTGAAACAACCTATTACCCGCCGGGGATCGGCGCAGGGATTAGTGAGCTTATTAAAGATAACACCCGTGTATTGTTTTTAGAATCACCTGGCTCAATCACCATGGAAGTGCAAGATGTCCCAGCGATGGTTGCTAAAGCAAATGAGTGCGGTGTTATGACCATGCTAGATAACACTTGGGGTAATGGTCTGCATTTTAGACCGCTCGAGCATGGCGTTGATATTAGTATTCAAGCGGCTACAAAATACATTGTTGGTCACTCAGATGTGATGATGGGTGTTGCTGTTGCCAACAAAAAGTATTGGCCAACACTTCGAGAAAATTCATACCTACTTGGTCAATGTACCTCTGCAGATGATGCCTATTTAGCGCTACGTGGTCTGCGTACTATGGCTGTGCGTTTAAAACAACATGAACAAGCAGCCATAGAAGTGGCTAAATGGCTTGAAACACACCCTTTGGTTGATCATATTCGCCATCCAGCCTTTGCAACGTGCCCTGGTCATGAGTTCTTCAAACGAGACTTTGATGGCAGTAACGGCTTATTTTCATTTGTAATGAAGCAGGGTAATCAACAAGCGATTGATGCCTTTTTAGATAGCCTGCACCATTTTAAAATGGGCTTTTCATGGGGCGGTTATGAGAGCTTAGTCACGGCAAACTTGAGCATGAAAGGTCTTCGCTCTGAAACTGGTTGGTCGCAGGGCCCAGTGATAAGGCTACACATTGGTCTTGAAGATGTGGCTGATTTACTAGCCGACCTTGATCAAGCACTGGCTGTGTACGAAAGCCACCTCTAGGTTAAAGTTTATACTTTGTTACATAAGACCTGCTAGTCGGGTCTTTTTTTTCTGGTAATTCAAGCTGTTTCAACTTAGTGTAATTCTAATAATAAAATTCATTAAGGATTATGAGTGACGCAGTTACATCCTAAACGTCTTGCACAAATTGCCCAATTTGAGCTGGTACGACTATTTTTGACCAAGCGTGGTTTGTTGGCGGTTGCCGCTTTTGCCATTTGTTGGCTACTTATTTTACGCTATCCCATTGCCCAATCTGTGACCTTGATTAGCTCACCTGATTTTGCCGACTTTGCTAGGCAGGCATTTGGCGCCATTGGCATCAGTAAATTACTTGATTGGCCTGAATCTGAACTGGCCGTTTATTGGCTGATTGCTTTATTTAGTTTCCCAAGCTTTTGTTTGTTTTTATGTAGTGACCAGACAGTGGGCGACAGACAACGAGGTACGTTACGCTTTTTATCACTTAGAGCCACTCGCTCAGAAATTATCATTGGCCGCTTTTTAGGACAGCTATTAATTTTAGCGGCACTGTTGTTTGTTACTTTGATGGCAACGGTTGCAATGCTCGGTTATCGTGAGCCAAGTTTGCTGCTTTCTGGCTTATCGCGAAGCTTTATGTTGTTATTTTATTTGCTTGTTGCGGTTATGCCTTTTATTGCCCTAATGAGCTTTTTGAATACCTTTGCTCGTTCATCGCGGCTTGCATTTGTATTGGCTATTTTGTTCTTTGCTGGCGGTAATATTGTGATTGGCTTACTAACATGGCAATGGCCTGCATTTGAGGTTTTAAATTACATATTTCCGGGCTATCAACTTGATTTAATGGCTGGTCAACGTGCCGGCGTAACACTTGCTCTTGGTTTACCACTCTTACAAACTGCAGTGTTATTGATTGCTGGTGAACGAATTTTTTCGAGGAGCTCACTATGACCGTTTTAATTCAAGCACAAGGTTTGTCAAAAAACTATGGGGCTAAACGAGCGCTAGATAACGTCAGCTTTGAAATAAATAAAGGGGCTCCAGTGGCGCTGGTTGGTCCAAATGGTGCGGGTAAAACGACCTTATTTAGCTTGTTATGCGGCTATATTTTACCTAGTTCAGGCAAATTATCGGTAATGGGACATACCCCAGGGAGTGCGGAGTTATTTGGTAAGCTAACGGCATTACCACAAGATGCACAGCTTGATCCTCGCTTTAGTATTGCGCATCAACTTAACTTTTATGGTCAATTACAAGGGCTAAGTGGTGCGGTTCGTAAAAAAGAAACGGCTCGTGTTTTAGAGCTCGTTGGTTTGTCAGAAGTGGCTAAGCAGCGACCAGATGACCTTTCTCATGGTATGCGTAAGCGAGTGACGATTGCACAAGCCTTGATTGGTTCACCAGAAATAGTGATGCTTGATGAAGCAACTGCGGGCCTTGACCCAATTCATGCTCGTGAGGTGAGAGAGCTGGTAAGTTCTTTAAGTAACGAAGCAACATTTATTTTAAGCTCCCATGACTTGACTGAGCTTGAGCGTTTATGTTCTCAGGTGTTACACCTTGATAAAGGTATTTTAAGTGAACATCAAGCCCGTTCAAGCACTCAAGATAACAAACACTTTATTACGCTACAGTTGAATCAACAATATGATGATGTAGAAGCAAAGCTTGCTGGCCTTGCCCACGTACATCATGTTTATATGAGCCAAGCAAAAGAATATGTGATCGAGTTTGAGAAAACAGCCGAGCCTTTTGATATCAATCTTCTACACTTTTGTTATCAACAAGGTTGGCAGTATCGTCAACTGGTGAATGGTCACACACTCGAAAACCAAATCTTTCATAAGGAGAGCTAGTTATGGGGCTATTAAGTGGATTAATGGGTAACGCAAGTGAAGTTGATAACGACGATTTAGAAGAACTGCTTGCCAATACCCTGATTGATGGTGAAACAGTACAAAGAGCCTATAAAGTCATTCGTGATATGTTCATCTTTACAAATAAAAGATTGATTATCATTGATAAACAAGGTGTTACTGGTTCAAAAGTTGAAATGTTGAGCATTGCTTACTCAAAAATTACTAAGTTTAGTAAAGAAAGTGCCGGGCATTTTGACCTAGATGCTGAACTGAAAATTTGGGTTGGTTCAGATCCAACACCAATTAGTAAAGACTTTAAAGCAGGAGATAACATTAATGAGGTTTATAGAATTATAAGCCAGTTTGCTTTATAAGGTACTGACACACTTTATTTTTTCTTTGAAAGTTGGCTCAGAGGCGAAAGTTTCGGCCAACTTTTTCTTTACATTTGCCGACACTTTATTACAATTAATCAAGTAAAAACAAATGCTTAGTTAAGTTCTCATTCAGTTTTCTCACGTTAGCATGTGCCCAACTTAGCCATCAGGCTAGTTTTCAACAGCAATGAAACAATGTTAATAGGGAAATCTGTTTATGAAAAAGTTAGCAGTTATTATTTCGAGTATGCTTCTGTCAACTGCCGCGACTGCTGCGGATAGTTACCAATCAATCAGCCATTTAGGGTACATGGACACCGATGGCAACGACACAGTAAGTGTTGATTCAACATATTACTTCGCACCAAAGAAAACAATGGGTCCATACGACCAGTTTGAATACATCAACAGAACAACCAACGTGTTTGGTTCGTACGCTGATGATGACTTTGGTGATGTGACTAACATCGGTGGTGAATACTTCGTACAAGATTTCGTAATCGGTGCAGGTTACAGCAACTACGATTACGGTTCAGATACTGATTTATTCAACGTGTCTGCAGGTTACTTCTTTAATCCTAACCTTCTTCTTAAAGCGACATTTATTGACGTAGAAGACGGTGATAACACAGTAATGTTTGACCTTAAGTACAATCATCAGCTTAACAGCACTGATTACTTAGGTTTTACTTTCACAGCTGACGACGAGTTTGATTACCGTGCAGTAAATGCGAAATACTTCATGGATCTTAAACAAGGTAACTACCTAACAATTGAAGGTACAATCTTAGATACAGACGATAGCGGTAGCTCTTGGGAACTAGGTTCAAACTACTACTTCTCTAAAGCAACATCAGCTTTTGTAACCTTTAATAAAGAAGATGACTACAGCTTTGGTGCACAGCACTTCTTTAACAAAAACGTTGGCTTAAAAGCAGGTTATGCAAACAACTGGGATGACTCAGATTACGATGCATACTTTGCAAACGTAAGCTTACAGTTTTAATCATTAATTTGATGACATAAAAAAGCCCGCATTATGCGGGCTTTTTCGTTTTTATCATTACCAACCGCACTGGCGGCCTTCATTTTGCTCATCAAGGTATTTTTGTAACGGTGCAAAGTAATCTAAGATTGCTGTTGCATCCATTTTTTCTTTACCAGTGATCGTCGCAAGAGCTTCTTGCCATGGGCGGCTTGAACCCATTTCTAACATCGCATTTAGTTTTTCACCCGCCTCAGCAGAGTTGTAAACTGAGCAGCGGTGTATCGCTTCTTTGTTACCAGCAATTTCACATAAACTTCTGTGGAAGTCGAATTGTAAAATGTGTGCTAAGAAATAACGCGTGTAAGGCGTGTTACCTGGTACGTGATATTTTGCACCCGGATCGAAGTCTGCTTCGCTACGTGCGATAGGCGCTTGTACACCTTGGTATTTTTCACGTAATTCCCACCACGCTTTGTTGTAGTTCTCTGGCGTTACTTCACCTGAGAAAACTTTCCAGCGCCATTGGTCTACTAATAAACCAAATGGGATAAATGCTACTTTGTCTAATGCCATTTTCATTAGTAGGCCAATATCTTTTGACTCATCAGGCACTTCGTCTAATAAACCAATTTCTTTTAAATAACCCGGTGTAACCGAAAGCGCAATGGTGTCACCAATCGCTTCGTGGAAACCATCGTTCGCACTCTCTTGATAGTAAACAGGCTGATTTTTGTATGCACGTTGATAGAAGTTATGGCCTAGCTCGTGGTGAATAACAGAGAATTCTTCACCTGTACGTTGAATACACATCTTAATACGCAGGTCATCTTTGCTATCAATATCCCATGCTGAAGCATGACACTGCACGTCACGGTCTTGTGGTTTAGTAAACAGTGAGCGTTCATAGAAAGTATCTGGCAGTGGCGCAAAGCCCATCGATGTAAAGAACTTCTCAGCACCACGTACCATTTTAAGTTCGTCGTAATCGTGCTCAGCTAATAGCTCTGTTACGTCATAACCAGGATCGGCATTTTCAGGTGCGACAACATCGTAAATGTTACCCCAAGTCTGTGCCCACATATTACCTAAAAGGTGTGCTGGGATAGGTTGGTCTTGAGGTACTTTATCTTCTCCATACTTTTCACCTAGCTTGGCACGAACATGACAATGTAATGAGTCATAAAGCGGTTTAACTTGGCCCCAAATGCGGTCGAGTTCTTTTGCAAAATCATCGGCTGGCATGTCGTATTTACTACGCCACATAGCACCTGTATCCGCATAACCTAGCTCTTTTGCGCCTTCATTGGTTAAAGCAACTTGTTGTTCATATAGTGGGCGCATTGGTTTTGAAACCTGACGCCAACCTTGCCATAAATCAAGCAATTCATTGTAATCACGGCTCGTTGCCATTTTAGCGGTCATTTCGCCAAGGCTTAAACAGCTACCATCTTCTTTACAGTATTTACCTTTACCATATATACCACCTAACTCAGCAACTAACTGCGAGAGTTTTGCTGTTTTTTCAGCATCTTGTGGTGCAGGTAAAGTGAGCGCTAGTTTTAGCTTATCAAGTTTACGGCGTGCATCGTAATCAAGTTCTAAACTATCAAATTTTGCAGCTTCATTAGCAAGGCGTACAACGGCTTCGGTCATTTTGCGATTAACTTCAGCAGATAGCTCAGCAGTATCATAGGTGATGAAGTTGGCATAAATCCACTCAGCGCGGCTTGCTTCTAAATAAAGCGCACTTAATTCTTTTTCAGTATCGGCGATAAATTTAGCGGCATCTTGTGCGGTTACTTGACTTGTTTGGACTTCAGTCGTTGTCGTTTTAGTACTCGCAGCGTCATCATTACAGCCAGTAAGTGCAAGAGCACTCGCTACCATAAGTGCGCTCATACTGAGCTTAAATGGAGTCTTTTTCATAACGTTCCCTAGAAGTTTATTGTTATTTATTGCACATGCATAATAGCAGTGTCTTAGTAAACAACAAACAGCATCGCTAAAAACAACCTTAGTAAGAGCTGCTTACGTTGTATTTATGGCACGATCAGTCATACTTGAAGCAGTTAAATAAAATAAAAGGATTGCACAATGACGACCGTAATCATTCTGTTACTAGTTGCTGTGATTGTAATTTTTGCTGTGAAAGACATTCGCATCAATCTTGTTACACGACCTACGTTTAGTATGTTTAAAAAAGTTTTGCCGCCATTATCGCAAACAGAGCGTGAAGCCATGGAAGCAGGTGATGTTTGGTGGGATGGTGAATTATTCAGCGGTAACCCTGATTGGCAAAAGCTGCATCGTTTCCCTAAACCCGAACTTAGCGAAAAAGAACGCGCATTTATGAGCGAGCAAGTCGAAACCTTGTTAGCTATGCTTGATGACTATCAAATCGTGCAAAAAGATAAAGACCTACCAAAAGAAGTGTGGGACTACCTAAAAAAAGAAGGTTTCTTTGCGTTAATTATTCCTGAAAAATTTGGTGGCCGTGAGTTTTCAGCCATAGCTAATTCAACCATCGTATCGAAAATTGCCACTAAGAGCTTAACCGCTGCGGTGACCGTCATGGTGCCAAATAGCTTAGGCCCAGGCGAATTACTGCTTCATTATGGTACTACCGAGCAACAAGAGCGTTGGTTACCAAGCCTAGCGAAAGGTGATGATGTGCCTTGTTTTGCTTTAACGGGCCCTGAGGCGGGTTCTGATGCGGGTAGTATTCCTGATACTGGTGTAGTTTGTAAGGGCATGCATAACGGTGAAGAAGTGATTGGCTTAAAACTTAACTGGTCAAAACGCTACATCACGCTTGCGCCAATTGCTACAGTGCTGGGTCTTGCATTTAAAATGTACGATCCTGACGGCTTATTAGGTGATAAAACAGAGCTTGGCATTACATGTGCGCTAATTCCTACTGATCACGAAGGTGTACAGACAGGTGAGCGTCATTACCCGTTGAATATGGCATTTATGAATGGCACAACTTACGGTAAAGATGTGTTTATTCCACTTGATTGGATCATTGGTGGCGAAAAAGGCGCAGGTAGAGGTTGGCGCATGTTAGTTGAGTGTTTAAGTGCAGGCCGAGGTATTTCGTTACCTGCGCTTAGTACAGCAACAGGCCACTTGGCTTCAAGAATGACATCAGCCTATGCAACTGTGCGTCAACAATTTGGTGTTTCAATTGGACAATTCGAAGGAGTGCAAGAGGCTCTTGCGCGCATAGGTGGTTTAACTTACACCTTAGAGTCTGCAAGACTAATGACTGCAGGCGCGATTGATATGAAGTTGAGTCCGTCTGTGGTTACTGCAATTGCAAAATATCATATGACAGAAATGGGTCGTACTGTTATGAATGACGCTATGGATATTCACTCAGGTAAAGGGATCCAAGTGGGCCCAAATAACTATTTAGCTCATGGCTATATGGGGATCCCGGTGTCGATTACTGTAGAAGGTGCAAACATTCTCACTCGTAATTTGATGATTTTTGGTCAAGGTGCTACGCGTTGCCATCCTTTTGTTCTTAAAGAAATGGAAGCGGCTGCAATGGAAGATCATGATGTTGCTTTAAAAGAGTTTGACTCATTACTACTGCAACATATTTTGTTTGCTGGTAGCAACGCAGGTATGGCGTTTGTACACGGGTTAACACGTAGTTACTTCGCAAAAGCGCCGGTATCTGGTGCAACAGCTGTGTATTACAAACAATTAAGCCGCATGAGTCGTGGCTTAGCGTTTTGTACTGATGTTGCTATGCTGGTTTTAGGCGGTGAGTTAAAACGTAAAGAGATGATTTCGGCGCGCCTAGGTGATGTGCTTAGTCACTTATATTTAGCTTCATGTGTACTGAAACGCTACGAAGATGAAGGCCGCCAACAAGCTGATTTATCATTTGTACAATATGCTGTTGAGCATTCGTTATTTTGCATAGGTCAGGCATTCGATGGTTTCTTTAAAAACTTCTCTAATCCTGTTATTAATTTCTTACTGAAACGCATTGTGTTCCCGGTAGGTAATCATTATCACCGCCCAAGTGACGAGTTAGCACAAACTATGTGTGAGCACATGAGCAAGCCAGGTGTTTTCAGAGACAGATTAACTCACCTTTGTTATGTTGATGAAAATGCCGGTACAGGGGTGATGGAAAATGCCTTTCTAGCCATGATTGATACCCACGATGACTTTAAGCAGCTTCGTAAATGGCAAAAAGAAGGCACTATTGCTAAAAACCTTGAACTTGAGGATGCAATAGTCGTAGCGGCAGAGAAAAACTTGATTAACGAAACCGTTGCTGAGCGAATGAACAAAGCCAATGAGCTGCGCAAAAAAGCGATAGCTGTGGATAACTTCGCTCCTGGGGAGCTGTAAACGTTCCTAATATTTAATAGAGCCAAGCCTTGCATTCGCAAGGCTTTTTTATACTTAGTTACAGGCCGTTTGCTATCACTTTTTCTGCTTCACTAGCGGGCATAGGCTTTGCTTTTAAAAAGCCTTGGCCAAATTTACATTGAGTTTGCTTTAAAATAGCCAATTGTTTTTCCGTTTCAATTCCTTCTGCGACTACATCGAGCTTTAATGATTGCGCTAACGATAAAATAGCATCGACTAAGGGGTTGTGCGCTTTGTTTAAATGGTCAATGAAACTTTTATCAATTTTCATTATATGAATCGGTAATTGGTGTAAATACCCAAGCGCGGAATAGCCTGTACCAAAGTCATCTAAACACAGTTTCACTTCAAGAGGCTCAAGACCCTTGATGATTTTTGTCGCCAGCTCTAGATTACCGATAAGTCCAGATTCGGTTATTTCTAAGCATAGTGAGCCAAGAGGTAACTTATATTGCTTATATAAGGCATGTATTTGTTCCACAAAATCGAGGCTAGCAAAGTGACGCGATGACACATTTACGGTAATTCGGCCAAATGCTTTTCCTTCACTCGTCCACTTTGCAATTTGCTTTGCAGCAAGCTGAAGTAAATGTAAATCTAGGTTGATAATTTGACCTGTGTCTTCTGCTACCGGAATAAAATCATTTGGCGAGACAAAGCCTTTGCTTGGGTGATGCCAGCGCACAAGGGCCTCAAAACCAACAACTCTTGTGTCTTGAATAGTAAAAATTGGCTGGTAGTAAAGTTCAAAGTCGTCATGCTCAATGCCATGCTGTAAATCATTTTCTATATCGGCATGATTTTTAAGTTTTTTACGCATTGTATTGTTGAAAAACTTAACTTTACCACGGCCAGATGATTTCGCCTCGTACATTGCTGCATCAGCATGCTGCAATAGCTTATACGCTTGATCGCGACTACTTTCACAAAAAGCAACACCTATACTAGTCGATGCTTGTAGAAGGTGTCCATCAATATCAAGGGGCTGTGCGAGCACATGCTGGATCCGTTCAAGGGCATCATTTATTTGTTGTTTATCGGTAATGTTTTCCATAAAAATGGCAAACTCATCGCCTCCTAAGCGGGCGAAGGTGTCGGTGTTACGAATAGTGCTTAAGATCAATTCACAAATTTTAACTAAAAAATGGTCACCAACTTCATGGCCTAACGAATCATTGATACTTTTAAAGCGGTCAAAGTCTAAATAGAGTAGGGCATGCTTATGTTGCTTATTTGCTCTTGCAAGGCGAAGTATTGCATGTTTAATTCGCTCAATCAGTAAAGAACGATTAGCAAGTCCTGTTAATTCATCGTGAAGAGCTCGATGCTCAAGCTCTTGCCTTGATAATTGACGGTCTATTGCCATGCTGATTTGACGGCTAACATAAGTGAGTAAGGCACGATCATGCTCGTCATAATGGTAACTTTTACTGTAGCTTTGTACGGCAATGACACCGCTAATACGCTCATTCACTTTAAACGGTACACCTAGCCAAGACTCAGCCTGACGACCGACCATTTTAAAATGCCCAGCATCAATGTGCTGCTGAAATTCTTCTTTAGTAAAAAGAAGTGACTGATCTATATTTAGTAAGTAATAAGACGCAGTGTCTTTTAGTTGTTCTTTCGATATTTTTTTATGAGCATTTGAGCGCACGCCTTCTTCAATAATATAAACTAAATCGAGCACATCGAGCTGCTTGTCATAAAGGCCGATGAAGAAATTATCTGCCCTGAGTAAAGAAGTAATAATGCCGTGTAATGACTCAAAAAAACTATCTAGTTCACTTGATTGATACGTCAAATTGGCGATTTGCAGCATCGATCGTTCTAGCTTTTGCGCATCGTTTAACTGCATGACGGTTTGCTGTAAGTTTTCTATGGTGCGAACCTGATTGATCTTGGCACTTAATAAATGCGCGACAGTTGATAAAATCTCTAAATGCGCGTCATTGTAGTAATCTTTTTGCGGATGCTCACAGTCAATCACACCCAGTATTTTTTCTTTGTAAACTAATGGTACGCAAAGCTCAGAAAGAGCTGGGCGAGAATCTGCGATGTAACGTGGATCTTGGCTAACATCAGCAATCATCAAAGGTTTACCAGTACTTGCGACATAACCCGTAATGCCTTGATCAAAGCTGATTTCTGTACGGTCAATATGGTAAGTATCATGGCTGCCAGCTGTGCCTATAGAAGCCATTTCTTTTAGGGTGCGAGTTTTATCATCTGCGAGGTAAATTACACATTCAATAAAGCCTAGGCGGCTAACCACTTCAGACGTAACATATTCTAATAATTCTTCAACTGTGTCTAATTGCATTACAGATGATGAAAATTGATTAATTATATGTAGTTGGTCTGTTTTGACCTCAAGTGCAAAAGCAGTGTCTAAACTCTTAGGCATAGAATAAAAGGTAACCGAAATGTTGTATTAATTTATTACGTTAACCTACTATCAAACTATCCACAAAGTTATTTTCAAAAAAAACTGGAACTGGTGTAAACTAGGCACCTGAATATGAACTTGGGTAATTTAGCAAGGTTATTTGCTCAAAGTTTACGCTATCCCCCTAACTTTAGCCGTGGAAACAAGCAATGTCAGATTTAAATTCGATGCAAACTCTAACAATTACACGCCCTGATGATTGGCACATTCATTTACGTGATGGTGAGCAACTCGTTGATACCGTTCGTGACGCAAGCCGTTACATGGGTCGCGCAATTATCATGCCTAATCTTGTTCCACCGGCAACTTGTACAGAAACTGCGTTATCTTACTATGAGCGAATTAAAGCTGCCGGCCCACAGGGTAACTTTGAACCGTTAATGGTGCTTTATCTGACAGATAAAACTACGCCAGAAGAAATCAAAAAAGCGAAAGCAACGGGTAAAATTGTTGCAGCTAAGTTGTACCCAGCTGGTGCGACTACAAACTCAGATTCAGGTGTTACTTCAATCAAAAACATCTACCCAGTACTTGAAGCAATGCAAGAAGTGGGTATGTTGTTGCTTGTTCATGGTGAAGTGACAGATTCATCTATTGATATTTTTGATCGTGAGAAGGTGTTCCTAGAAACAATTTTAGCGGACGTAGTGAACGATTTCCCTAACTTAAAAATTGTGCTTGAGCACATCACAACAAAAGATGCGGTAGAGTTTGTTAATAATGCACCTGAAAATGTAGCAGCAACAATTACTGCTCATCACTTACTTTATAATCGTAATCACATGTTAGCGGGTGGAATTCGCCCTCATTATTACTGCTTACCTATTTTGAAGCGTAATATCCATCAACAAGCGTTGATTGCTGCTGCAACAAGTGGTAGTAAAAAGTTCTTCTTAGGTACTGATTCTGCTCCGCACTACAAAGATAAAAAAGAAGCAGCTTGCGGATGTGCAGGTGCTTACACAGCACATGCTGCGATTGAGTTATATGCTGAAGCATTTGAAGAAGCGGGGGCTTTAGATAAACTAGAAGGTTTTGCAAGCCACTTTGGTCCAGACTTCTATGGTATGCCTCGTAACCAAGATACTATTACACTATTTAAAGAAAGCTGGACAGTACCAGCAAGCTATAAACTAGGTGATTCAGAAGTGGTGCCAATCAAAGCTGAAGCGAAAATGGACTGGCAAGTAAAATAATCTAAAGCAATAGCACTCTTTTCTTGAAAATTAGAAGCCCATCATTTTGATGGGCTTTTTTTCATTTATTATTAATTGTTTATAAATAATACTGTCATATATTTTTGTTTCGGCAGTTGACCTTAAAATTATTTTCGATTAATAGAGCTAAAAACTATTTAATGTGTTAGTCTTAAATTGCTTTGAGTTTTTGCGTATTGAATTTACGGATAATGTGCGGCTGTACGGTTACCGGTTAGGTTATTGGTTCTTCCTGTACTTTACCCCAAGTTTATTGGGCATTCACTCAGGGAGGATAGAGCCATTATGGCTGAATTTTAATAATTGACTTACAGGAAAATTTGGTATGTCAAACACGGTTACTGGTAAAGTTAAGTTCTTCAACGAAGCTAAAGGCTTCGGTTTTATTGAACAAGAAAATGGCCCTGATGTATTCGTACACTTCAGTGCTATCACAGGTACAGGCTTCCGCACTCTTAGCGAAGGTCAACAAGTATCTTTCGGCATCAAACAAGGTCAAAAAGGCCCTGAAGCTGAGAACGTAGAAGTAGCATAATTTATTATGTGAACCTCTCATTTTGGTGGAACAGTTTCTGTTTCACCAAAATTCATCATTACCTCACAAAAAATCGCAACACTCATATCCACCAAACATTAATTAGCTGTACCGAAATTATATTCCTCCAAAGGCATTGAAAACGACTAATTTAATCAGAAGATAAGCTAGAACTTCACGATCTATGCTCTAAAAGCTACTCTCCATAACTAAAGTATTATATGCTGTAACGATGTAATTTATTAAACATAACAGCGTCTGTTATGTTAGTTAGTAGTTTTGATTGAACTCGAAAGTTAGCAGCAAAATGTTTACAGTTATTTTTCACCAAACTAGAAATAACCCGCTAAACTTAACTTATCCACATGTGGAAATAATGCTGAGTAACTTATACTTGTTTGATGAAATATAATGAAGGTTTACTAATCGATGAGCATAGGAAACAATATACTTTTGGTAGACGACCACCCAATGGTGGCAACAGCAATTAAAATGGCACTTGCCAAGTCTACACTAGTAAACGAAGTACAAGCTGTTGCAAGTCAAAAAGAAGCGTTGCAGTTTTTAAAAAGTAATAATGTAGCGCTAGCGATTTTAGACATCGAGTTAGAAGACTCCGATGGCTTTAGTTTATATAAGCGCGCCGTCAGTAGTGGTTTTACTGGTAAAGTGTTGTTTCTATCAGCTAAGCAAGACAAGCATATTATCCGTACAGCTGCAAAACTTGGTGCGCAGGGGTTTGTAAACAAAGCAGAAAGCCTTGAAGATATCTCTTCAGCCGTTGAAATGATTTTGCGTGGTTATACATTCTTCCC
Organism: Pseudoalteromonas apostichopi; assembly: GCF_030297135.1. Lineage (NCBI taxonomy): Bacteria > Pseudomonadati > Pseudomonadota > Gammaproteobacteria > Alteromonadales > Pseudoalteromonadaceae > Pseudoalteromonas > Pseudoalteromonas apostichopi. Next base: position 294,401 of record NZ_AP028065.1, on the reverse strand, counting down.
GCAAGAGCACTTAATCGCTTCGGAAAAAGACATCGACGAGTTATTAACTGAACGTGAGCTTGCGGTGATGAATTATTTACTACAAGGCTTATCGAACAAAGATATCGGTGAAAAGCTCTTTATTAGTAACAAAACAGTAAGTACATACAAAGCGAAAATATTTGAAAAGCTTGAAGTTGATTCAATTATTTCACTTGCCAAGCTTGTAAAAGACCGCGCAATATTTTAACTCTCTCACCCATAGCGGTGAGAGATTTCAACTCTCTCATTCTTGTGTTTAGTGCCTGATTTGGCTGCTTATTGAGCGGTTACACGTGGCGAGTGCATAAAAATTCTTCAAAATAGATTTTTTAGATGAATAAACGGAATTTTTTTTTCATTTTTCTTCAGCATTTTCAGATTTCATAAAATGTTACATTTATGTTTAAGGTTGAACCTAATATGAATGCAATGTTCGCCAGCAAAGGGCTATAGAAGTATCATATGAACACCTCTGTTATATTTTTGTTAATTCGTTGTTTTGGTTCTTTTCCTTTCAACGACGAGTCACCAAATTTTTCCGACGAAAGCCGAACATCAAGTTGACAGACTCTGATGCATTTAGCATTATTGGAGGGTTGATATCTATTAAAAGATATCAGGGTTGTCCTCTTCGGGGGGTAATTAAATTATAAAAGTAACATTACTTAATTGGTTGGGAACTATGTCTGTTAAAATCAGAAAGAGTCTTGTAGCATCAGCGTTGGTTGGCGCTTTTGCATTTGCAAGCAGCAATGTGATTGCAGATCCTTTGAAAGATGTGCAAGATGCAGGTCAACAAATTCAAAAGGCTGCTGTTAAGTCTCAAACTAAAATTGACAATGTATATGGTCAAACTCAAGAGCTAATCGCTGAGTACCGTAGCGTTGTTGACGAAACTGAGCTAATGAAGGTTTATAACGATCACGTAGCACGTTTGGTCGCTGACCAAAATGCTTCAATCGAGTCGTTTGACCGTCAAATCGCAACTATCGATAACACGAAACAAAACGTTGTGCCTTTGATGTATCGCATGATCGATACGCTTGAGCAATTCATCAAAGCGGACGTTCCGTTCAATCTTGAAAACCGTCTAGCACGTGTTGAAAGACTTCGTGACATCATGGCGTCAGCATCAGTTACTACATCTGAAAAATTCCGCCAAGTTCTTGAAGCTTACACTGTTGAAACTGCATACAGCTCAGCTGTAACTGCTTCACAAGGTACTCTTGAGATCGACGGTAAGAGCATCAACGTTGACTTCGGTCGTTTAGGTCGTATCACTTACGTTGCTCAGTCTTTTGACCTTAAGCACGCGTGGGTGTGGGATAACAACACTAAACAGTGGAAAGAATTAGGTGAAGAATACCTAAAACCTGTTAAAGAAGTTATTCGTATGGCGCGTAAACAAGCGACATTAGAACTTGTTAAACTACCAATCTTTGGCGCGGAGTAATCAATAATGAAGAAACTATTTAAAGGTTTTGCTGTTGCAGCAGTACTATCTGTTTCTGCAGGTACCGCGCTTAATGCACATGCAAACACTGATGCTTTAGACAAAATTCTTGAGCAAGTTAAGCAAGAACGTATCTCTGAAGGCAAATTAAATAAGCAACGTGAACAAGAGTTCCTTTCAGCTCGTGCTGATAAGCAAGCGTTACTTAACAAAGCTAAAAGTGACCTAGCTGCTGAAAAAGCTCGTGGTGATCGTTTAGCTAAAGAATATGCACAAAACGAAAATACTTTAGCTGAGAAAGAGCAAGCTCTTTTAAACGCTCAAGGTACGTTAGGTGAGATGTTCGGTGTTGTACGTCGTGCAGCTGCTGATGCAATCGGTTCAATCGAAGCATCACTTGTTTCTGCTGAAAAACCAGGACGTGCTGAAGTACTTCGCTCACTAGCTGCTGCGAAAGAACTTCCAACTGTACGTGAACTTGAAGAGCTTTGGATTTCTCTTCAAACTGAAATGACTGAGTCAGCTAAAGTTTCAACTTTCGAAACTGAAGTTGCGGGTCTTGACGGTTCATCTTCTGTGAAGAAAGTAACGCGTATCGGTAACTTCAACTTAGTAACTGACGATGGTTATTTAATCTACTCACCAGAAACTAAAGCAATCCAACCACTAGGTAAGCAACCTGATAGCTACATCCTAGCTGGTATCAGCGATTTAGAAAATACTTCTTCTGACAACTATGCTGGCGTATACATCGACCCGACTCGTGGCGCGATCTTACGTATCAACACGCAGAAGAAATCGTTAATGGAATACTACGAGCAAGGTGCTGAAGTAGGTTACATCATCACAGTATTACTTGTTGTTGGTCTACTTATCTTCATCGTTCGTTTCATTGATCTTGCGCTTACTAGCACTAAGATTAAGAGCCAGCTTAAAAACCTTTCTACTCCGAATACAAACAACCCACTGGGTCGTATTCTTAAGGTTTATGCTGACAACAAGAATCAAGACGTTGAAAACCTTGAGCTTAAACTTGACGAAGCAATCTTACGTGAAACGCCTCGCATTGAAGCTGGTATCAACATCATCAAGATCTTGGCAGCAATCGCTCCATTACTAGGTCTACTAGGTACGGTAATCGGTATGATCCTTACGTTCCAAACAATCACATTGTTCGGTACAGGTGATCCGAAGATCATGGCTGGTAATATCTCTCTAGCACTTGTTACTACAGCGTTAGGTCTAATTGCAGCTCTACCACTTATTCTACTTCACTCAATTGTTGCGGGTCGTAGTAAGTCGGTTCTACATGTCCTTGATGAGCAAAGCGCAGGTATCATCGCTGCTCACGCGGAGAAGGAGAAAGCCTAATGCTAGTCCTGATGGAGATCTGGGAATCTATCAGGGATTTTGTTGGCACAGGCGGCCAGGTTTTATACGTGGTCGCGATAGCACTCTTTCTTATGTGGGTTTTAATGATTGAGCGCTATTGGTTCCTACTAGCTGAGTTTCCTCGTATGACGAAGAACATTGTAGCTCAGTGGGATGCCCGCCAAGACACTACGTCTTGGTACGCACACAGAATCCGTGAAGCATGGATTTCTGAAGCGTCTGAAAAATTAGATCAGCGTATGTTGTTGATTAAGACATTGGTAGCTATTTGTCCTTTAATAGGCTTACTAGGTACTGTAACGGGTATGATCGCGGTTTTCGAAACCATGGCTACTCAAGGTACAGGTAACGCACGTTTAATGGCATCAGGTATTTCAATGGCAACAATCCCAACAATGGCTGGAATGGTTGCGGCACTATCTGGAGTATTCTTTAGCTCACGTCTAGAAGCGAGAGCGAGAATGGCGAAAGCTAAACTTGTAGATAGCATGCCTCATCACTAGAGAGAGAATTAAATATGGCACGTAAACAACGTTTTCGTGAAGAAGAAGAAGCAGCGGTTGACATGACGCCAATGCTTGACATCGTATTTATCATGCTTATTTTCTTTATCGTAACTACATCGTTCGTTAAAGAGGCTGGTATCGAAGTCAATAAACCTAAAGCAGCTGCAGCTACGAAGCAAAAAAATGCAAACATTTTTGTTGCTATCCGTGCTGACGGTGCGATCTGGATTGATAAACAACAAGTAGACGTTGAGCGTGTATCAGCTAAACTTGAAAGTTTATTAGCAGAACAACCTACTGAAGTTGTGATTTTGCAAGCTGATAAAGAAGCAAAACACGGCGTAGTGGTTAAAGTTATGGACCAGATCAAAGCGACGGGTGATAACCTTAAAATTTCAATAGCTGGAGATCAGTAATGATTCGTTTTCTGTTTTCACTGATTGCAGGTGGGGCAGTTACTTTCGGCTTGTTCTACTTCATGGCGTACCTCATCTCCGGTGGAGCTGATCGTGCGACTGAACAAAAAGAACAGATCGTAGTCGAAATTATGACGAATCCGCCTGAATCTAAGGTGCAGGAGAGGAAGCGTGTTCCGCCTCCGCCTCCGCCACCGCCAAAGCAGCCGCCTAAGCCGCAGCCGCCTCAGCCGGAAAACAGCAACCCGAACACTGGTGGTTTGTCATTTAATATGCCAAGCATCGATGTGGGTAGCACAGCTGGTGGCCTAAGTGGTCCAGGTGCATTTGGACGTGATGGTGACGCGACACCTATCGTTCGTATTGAACCAAAATACCCTACGCAAGCAGCGCGTGATGGTAAAGAAGGTTGGGTACAACTTTCATTCACTATCAATGAAGTTGGTGGTGTAGAAGATGTTGAAGTGATCGACGCCGATCCAAAACGTATCTTCGACCGCGAAGCTAAACGTGCGCTACGTAAGTGGAAGTACCGTCCGAAAATCATCGATGGTAAACCACAGAAGCAATTTGGTCTTCAAGTACAATTAGACTTTAAACTTAACCAAGGCAACTAAGGAGGCGAGTAATGAGAAATTTATCTAAAGTAACTGCACTTGCGCTTCTTATGTCTCTATCAGGTGTAGCTTTCACTGCACCTGCTTTAGCAGCGCCAGATTACGCGAAGATTGAAGCGCGTAAAAAAGCAAAAACTAAAGTTATGGGCGAGCGCGTTGGTAAGAAAGTTATTAAAGCGTTTGACTTGTACAATGAAGATAAGCTTGATGAAGCGATTGCACTACTTAAAGAAATCGATCCTTCGGATGATTTCGATAAGGCAACAGTTGATCGTTACTTAGGTCAGATGTACGCTCAAAAAGAGCAGTACCAATTGGCTATTAAGCACATCTCAGCGGCAGTTAAGCCTGACGTTTTAAACTTTGCTGACCAAGAGCAAGGCCTAAAACTTCTAGGTGATATGTACGCGGGTACTGAGCAATATGCAAAAGCGAAAGAAGCTTATGCAGCTTGGATGGACTTCACAGGTGAGGAAGACGACAAAGTTTATACACGTATTGCGCAAGCAAACTACGAGTTAAAACTTTACAAAGACGTTCTTCCTGCTGCAGACAAAGCAATTGAATTGGCAAAAGAACCTGCAAAAGCTTCTTACCAATTAAAGCTAGCTGCCTATTTTGAACTTAAACAGTACAAAAACATGGTAGAAGTAGCTGAAGAGATTGTTCGTGTTTGGCCTGAAGACAAAAAAGCCTGGGTTGGTTTAGGTAAATACTACCTACAAACCGAAGACTTCAAAAAAGGTCTAGCGACCATGGAAGTTGCCTACAAAAATGGCTATTTTGAAAACGAAGTTGAATACAAAGTACTTTCTAACTTCTATTCGTTAAATGATATTCCTTACAAAGCAGCAGTCGTGCTTGAAAAGGCAATCAACGAAGAAAAAGTTAAGCGTAACAAGCAAAATATCAGCGCAGTGGCATCTAATTACCACCGTTCTAAAGATATTGAAAAAGCAGCTAAATACTATGAAGAAGCGGCTAAATTTGATGACGATGCAGAGCTTTACCGCAAAGCAGGTTCATTACTTTTACAATCGCAAAATTATAGTGCAGCCGTTGTTCGTTTGAACAAGGCATTAGAGTTAGGTTCTGATAAAAAAGGAACTATCTATTCTGATTTAGCTGAAGCTTACTACTACCAAGAGAAGTACAAGCAAGCTTACAACGCTATCACTAAGGCAATGGATGATCCGCGCACGCGTCGTTTCGCGAAGAGCTGGTCAGCCTTCATCAAAGATAAAGCCGCTCGTAACGGTGTAAAAATCTAATTGATGTTGTTTTAAATTAAAAAGCCCCTCTGGGGCTTTTTTTATGGAATTTTAAAATGCTAAGACAGATCGTATTATTACTTGTCGCAAGTGTGATGCTGATAGCTTGCTCTGAGCAATCTTCAGGTTTCAAGACTTTTAGGGAAGGGCAGCAAGCGCTGCAAAGAATTAATAATTTATTATCTAATCAAGAACTGCAAACTGAAGCTACTAGCTGGCCTTTCTCTGAAAGTTATTTGCAAGCACGTCACCAAGCTTATCAAAAGCTAAAAGCGACGCCTTTAGATGAGTCACAACAGGCGCAATTAAATTATTTAATTATTGCCGAGCGTTATCCTGAACGTTATTTTGTCTGGCCTGTACAACGTGATGTTATTAGTCAAGCTCGTTCACAGGATAACTATTCAGCAAATGCACTAGCTAATTGGTTAGAGTTAGTTGAAATGCAGTTAATTGCTGCTGAACAAAGCAACCTTAAATTAAATAAAATTGAGTTAACGTTATTGCATAACATGGTTAAATCGCATCTGGATAACAGCGATGACAGTGTCCAAGCAGCGCTTTATAAACTTAATCAATACTTAACTCAATATAAACCTCGTACAAAGCTTGGTTTAGTTGGTTTAGCGAACGGTAAAGACTGGTACCAAAGTAAACTTAATTACTTCAGTGGTGAGACTAAGTCTCCTTTAAACTGGCTTAGTGAGGTCCAAAGTTCACTTAAGCAGTTACAAAGAGCAGATTTTGTATTACCTGTATCAGATTCTCATGTTAGCCCATTAGTGATGACTTATTTTGTGGAAAATCATCAGCACAGTGGTCTTGATTGGCAGCTTGATTATATAGACCCGCTAAAAAGTAAACGTAAGCTAACGCAAGGCGAGCAATACTTCTGGCAAGTTATGATGGAAACCGACTTAGGTATTCATTATCACACTTGGAGTGAACAGCAAGCACGTGTCAATTTAATGAAGCGTTTAGGCGTAGATCAGCTGCAAGCGGATTGGTTAATTGAGGATATTATACTTTATCCTGCAATGAGTTTTATTTTTATAAATTAGTACAGCATTGCGCTCTATGGAGCGCAACGCCGACAACGTTGGCTTGCAGGATCTGCAAGTAAACGTTCGTCATCGATTTTTTCTTCGCAATCACAGCAATAGCCATACTGCCCGATATCAATTTGGCAAAGTGCTGCTTCCAACTTTTCTATCCGAGCAATCAATATTTGATATTCAGAGCCAAGGTTATTTGCTGTCAGCTCTAACCAATCCGAAGGAGGGTTATCTTTGAGTTGCGATAGTAGTTGCTGATGATAGCTTTGTTCAGAATTAGCCAGCATATCAAGTAAACGTTGTCTGACCTGCGCAAGTTCCGCAGATAACTTTGTTTGAATTTCAGTATTGTTCATCGCGTTTCTTCCAAGTGGGCAATACTAGTATTATCAAACAAAATCCGTTTGCTAATTATGATTTGTATCAATACTCGGCGCTTTGGCATACTTTCTTAGCACATCAGCTACTTCATCTTTGGCTTTTAAGCGACGTATCTCATCAAAAAGTACGCTTGCTTGTGGGTATTGGCGTTTTAAATAACCGAGCCATTGCTTAGTTCGAGAAGCAAAGTACTTTTCACATTTACTTTCGTCTTGGTGCATTGATGAATGAATAATGTGGTATATCACATGCTCCCATAACATAGGAGTATAATGTTCGTTTTGTGCATGTGACTTTATTTGTTTTGCTAAATCAGGCATTGCTAGTGCGCCACGACCAAGCATTAAGTCTTGGCAATGGCTTCTTTTTTGGCAAAGTATAGCATCTTTAACTTGCCAAATTTCACCGTTAGCAACTACTGAAATATTCTTGTTTTTGATTAATGGGGGGATTTTTTCCCAGTAAGCAGGAGGGTTATAACCATCTCGTTTAGTTCTGGCATGAATAGCAAGACTTGAAGCGCCTGCGCTTACAACAGCATCAACAATTTCTTGGCTATTACTATCATCATCAAAGCCAAGTCTGATTTTAGCACTCACCTCATGGCGTGGGTCGACAGCATCACGTACGGCTTTGATTATCTCGTACATATGCTCAGGGTCTTTTAAAAGTACCGCACCACCTTTACTTTTATTTACCGTTTTAGCAGGGCAACCAAAGTTTAAGTCGATTCCATGTGAGCCTAGGCGTATTGCTTTAACTGCATTTTCAGCTAAAGCATTGGCAACTTGACCCAGTAATTGAATACGTACAGGTGTACCTGCACGGGTATAGCCACCGGTTTTTAGCTCAGGACAATAGCGATGAAACACGCGCTCGGGTAGCGTGTCTTCGACGACACGAACAAACTCTGTAACGCATAAATCAAATCCACCTAAATCAGTTAGGAGTTGTCGCATTTTAAAATCTACAACACCTTCCATCGGTGCTAAAACTAGTCGCATGATACCTGTTTACTTATCAAAAATTAGGACGCGTATTCTAGCTGTTCTAGATTGTTTTATAAATCGTAATTTGCTTTCTGCGTACTTTCAGAAAATAATTAGAAAAAATTGAAAGATATTTGTAGTTCACAGGTCTTGTTTAATAACCCTTTATAAAAAAGAGAGTCATCGAATGAACACAGTTAAGAAAAATTCAATTGCATTAACATTAGGTGCGGTTGTAGTAGGTGCGTCAAGTTTTGCAGTAACTGATGCGAACGCGAATCCATTTGAATTTCAGCAAATGCAAGCAGGGTATCAGTTAGACGCGGCTGAAGGTAAGTGTGGAGAAGGCAAGTGTGGCGGCGATAAAAAAGCGGCTAAAGAAGGTAAGTGCGGCGAAGGTAAATGTGGCGCAGACAAAAAAGCGGCTAAAGAAGGTAAGTGCGGCGAAGGTAAATGCGGTGCAGCTAAAAAAGCAGCTAAAGAAGGTAAGTGCGGCGAAGGTAAATGTGGCGCAGACAAAAAAGCAGCAAAAGAAGGCAAGTGCGGCGAAGGTAAATGTGGCGCAGACAAAAAAGCAGCTAAAGAAGGTAAGTGCGGCGAAGGTAAATGCGGTGCAGCTAAAAAAGCAGCTAAAGAAGGTAAGTGCGGCGAAGGCAAGTGTGGCGCAGACAAAAAGAAAGCTAAAGAAGGTAAGTGTGGTGAAGGTAAATGTGGTTCTAACCACTAAGCGCTCACTTAGCTTTTGAAAGGGCCGTAAAGGCCCTTTTTAGTAGGAGGTAGTATGTTAAAAGAGTCAGTAGCTGATTTTGGGCAGATTGGGCTAGGTTTGCGCCGAGAAATGCTTGACGAAATGCTTATCGATGTTCCTAAACCCATTGAGTTTTTAGAAGTTGCACCAGAAAACTGGCTAAAGCTTGGGGGTCGATTTGGTAAGCAATTTAAGCAGCTAACCGAGCAACATGCCTTTGTATGTCACGGTTTGTCGTTATCGATTGGGTCACCTTCAGCACTTGATATTGAGTTTGTGCAATCGCTTAAAACTTTCTTCAAAGAGCATAATGTTCGTCTGTTTAGTGAGCACTTAAGTTACTGCTCGGGAGAAGGGCACATGTACGACTTAATGCCAATTCCGTTTACTGAAGATGCTATTAAGCATGTTGCCTCTCGAATTAGGCAAGTTCAAGATATTCTTGAGCAGCCAATTGCAATTGAAAATGTCTCTTATTATGGCGCGCCCGGTCAACAAATGACGGAACTTGAATTTACTAATGCGGTTTTAGAAGAGGCGGATTGTAAATTACTGCTCGATGTTAATAATATTTACGTCAATTCGATTAATCATGGTTATGATGCAGGGAAATTCTTAGCAGCATTACCAACTAATCGTATTGCCTATGGGCATGTTGCTGGTCATTACACTGAGGCTGAGGATTTACTCGTTGATACCCATGGTGCGCCAGTGATCGATCCCGTTTGGCAATTGCTCGAAAAAGCCTATGAAATCCATGGGGTATTTCCTACTTTATTAGAGCGTGATTTTAATATTCCTCCTATGAGTGAATTATTAACAGAGCTGAGAACCATTGGAGCGTTGCAAGAGGCTGCTGCTCATCGAAATCAAGCAACGGTGAAACACAGTGCCTAATCATTTTACGCAAGTACAACAAGAGTTTATGGCGCATATTCGCGACCCAGAAAATAATAAGAAGCCAGCCGATGTTGAAGAGCGTCGCATGGCGATTTACCGCGATTTATTTTTTAATAATGTGGATGGTTTTGTCAGCTCTGCGTATCCAGTGCTAAAAAGTTTATATACTGAGCAAGCTTGGCAGAGACTCATTAGGCATTTCTTTAGTATGCATGACTGTAAATCACCTTATTTTTTAGATATAGCAGGGGAGTTTTTGACTTTTCTTGCAAATGACTATGAAATGCAAAGTGATGATCCTGCTTTTATGTTCGAACTGGCGCATTATGAATGGGTTGAGCTTGATGTGTCGGTTGCTCAAAAGGTGGCACAAGAAGTGAAATTATCAGCTCATAAAGTGACAAGCTCCCCATTATATTTAAGTTCGTTTGCTCGCAATTTAAGTTATAGCTTCCCAGTTCATACTATCAGTGTGGATAATCAACCAAGTGAGCCGACAGCACAAGCAAGTTACTTCGTGGTTTATCGTGATAGTGATGATGAAGTACAGTTTTTATCAACAAATGCGATGACCGCATTACTGCTTAATATTATTGAATCTAAGCCTGGTGCAGATTTAAATGATGTATGCCAAGCAGTTGCAGAGCATGCTCCTCAATTTAGCCAAGAGCAGTTGTATCAAGGGGCCCTCAATACCTTAAGCGCTATGGCAGAGCGCGGTGTTGTGGTTACTAATACATAGGTTTAAAAATTGGCTAAAGCTCTTTATTGATGAGGGCTGTTCGACTATTATGTGCACCTTATTTTGTCGTGCTTAAATAAAGGTAGTAACTATGTCGAATGATAAAGACTTTAAAGATCCGTTCAATGCAACTTATTTCATTGCGTTTTTAGCTGTATTCGGTGGCATTGGCTGCCTTAACGCTATTCTTGGTTGGATCACTTCTTTATCTTAATCTGCGCAAGCAAATTTAAGACACTAGGCTGCACCATGCAGCCTTTTTTGTTGTAGTTAAGTGATTAATTTCGAAACTTGCTACCGACTTTCCACTAAGGTGATGTTATACTCTCGAGCTTTGTTAGATAAACTTTTTGAGCAGTATAATTATGACTCAAGCAACTTCAAAGCTCATCAAACAGAGCATTGCAACGATCGCTGATTACCCTAAGCCGGGCATTATGTTCCGCGACGTAACAACATTAATGGCTAATGCTGACGCATTTAAAGCAACTATCGACAGCTTTATTGCAGCATATAAAGACCAAGGTTTTACTAAAATCATCGGTACTGAATCTCGTGGTTTCATCTTCGGTGCACCACTTTCTTATGCACTAGGTATTCCATTCATTCCAGTTCGTAAACCAGGCAAACTTCCTCGCGAAGTGATTTCACAAAGCTACCAATTAGAGTATGGTGAAGATATTCTTGAGCTTCATACAGACGCAATTGTACCTGGTGATAAAGTGTTACTAGTAGATGACTTACTTGCTACAGGTGGCACAATCGAAGCAACTGCAAAATTAGTTGCTAAACTAGGCGGTAACGCAACTGATGCGGCATTTGTTGTTTCTTTACCAGAGCTTGGTGGTGAGCAACGTGTTGCTGATATGGGCATCAAAATCTTAAAGTTGGTTGAATTCGAAGGCGAATAATTAATGAGTTATCAGGTTCTAGCAAGGAAATGGCGACCACAAACCTTTCACGAGTTAGTGGGGCAGTCTCATGTTAAACAAGCATTAGTGAATGCATTAACACAAAATAGACTCCATCATGCTTATCTCTTTACTGGAACCCGTGGGGTGGGTAAAACAACCATCGCACGTATATTCGCAAAAAGCCTCAACTGCGATAAGGGTATCTCTGCAGAGCCATGTGGCCAATGTTCAAGTTGTACTGACATTGAAGCAGGTCGTTATATTGATTTATTAGAAATCGATGCGGCATCGCGTACCAAAGTAGAAGATACCCGCGAAATCCTTGATAACGTTCAGTACGCACCAACACGTGGTCGTTACAAGGTATACCTAATCGATGAAGTTCACATGCTGTCAAAGCATAGTTTCAATGCATTACTAAAAACATTGGAAGAGCCTCCAGAGCATGTGAAATTTTTATTAGCGACAACTGATCCGCAAAAACTGCCCGTGACGATTTTATCGCGTTGCCTACAGTTTAATCTTAATGCTTTGTCGCAATCAGAAATTCATGATCAGCTTGCCCATGTTCTTAATCAAGAACAGCTAAATTTTGATGATAAATCATTGTCTATTTTAGCTAAGGCCGCTGATGGTAGTATGCGTGATGCACTGAGCCTTACAGACCAAGCAATTGCGCAAACCAACGGCAGTATAAATCATCAGGCAGTACAAACCATGCTTGGCTTGATGGATACTCAATATAGCCAAACCATGTTAGCGGCGCTAATGTGCCAAGATGGCGATGCACTACTTCAAGAAGTAAAAGCGGTCGTAAGTCGAAACCCTAACTTTGTAGCCTTGCTCGACGATTTAATCGCCCTGACGCACCTTATTCAGCTTGTGCAACTCGTGCCTAGTGCAGCGGCACTTGATGATACTAACCGTGATTTTATTGAGCAAGTAGCGCAAACCACTGATGCACAGCAGATGCAGGTTTACTACCAATTGCTATTAAATGGTAAAAAAGATTTGCAGTGGGCACCCGATGCTAAACTAGGTTTTGAAATGATTATGTTGCGTTTGTTGGCATTCCAACCTACGCAATTTGCACAAAGCCAAACACCAACGAATACCCAGCAGCAGGTTAAGCCAAGTGGTGCCGGTGCACTGCGTGATATTTTGAAAAAATCAACGGCGCAACGTGAACAAGCAGCGTCAGAGCAAGCACTTTTAGCACAAAGCTCTGCACAGACAACTGCTGTTCCTTCAGAGCCTCAGCAAATTCAAGCTGAGCCTATTGAAGCTGAACCTGTTCAAGCAGCTAAAGCAGAAACAGTGCATAGCCAAGAGCCTGACCAGCAAGTTGAAGCAACAGCGGTAGTACAGTCTGGTGTTGAACAACAGCCTCAGCAATCTCTTGAAACTGCAATGACCGCTGAAGTTGAACCAGCGCCACAACAGCAAGAGCAAAGCTACTCAGAGCAAGTACCTGCAGCTGAATACTCTCCACAGGAGTATTCTTCGCAAGATTACATGATTGATCATGATGCACAAATGGACTCATCACTTGCTGCGCAATACGATGATGTGATGAATAGCGCCTATGATCAGGGCTTTACTGCAAATGAAGCACCTCAGCAACAGCAAACTGCACCAGTGCAATTACAACAGCAGCAAAGTCAGGCGCAGTCGGCCATTGCTCGTATTTTACAAGACCGCAATATCTCAGGTGCTGGGCGTTTAAGTGGTGCTGCAACGCAAACGAATGCTAAAGCAGAACAACAACCTGAAGCGAAGCCCAAAGCAGAGCCGCCAGCGCAACAAAGCACAGCCACGACCAATATTCAGCCTCAGCAGCAAGCAATGGCTGCTGAAGTAAAAAAGCCCATCCCCCAGCAAACGGGGGAGAGCAGTAATAAAGTAAAAAAAGTCGACTTTAGAGAAAAGCATCAAACAATTACTGAAAACTTAGCGCCTGAGCTGCTTGAGCAGATCAACCCGCAAAAAGTGCCAGAGCCAGTAGTAGAAGAAGCCAGTATTCCGGTCCCTGATGATTTTGAAAGTCCGATCAGCAGTATTAAATTTGCACACGAACAAGATGAATGGGCGTATTTAATAAAGCGCATGGGGCTCGGCGGACGGATGCGCCAATTTGCACTGCATTCAATTTTTACCAAGCAGAATAACCAACTGCACATTAAGGTTGACTCGTCACAGCGCCATTTAGACAGCGCAGTACTAAGGCAAAAGCTCAATGCTGCATTAAGTGAAATTTACGGCCATAATGTAGAGCTTAGTATCGAGTTTGCTGATGGCGTAATTGACTCACCGTATTTGATTCAGCAAAAAATCGATGCAGGACGTCATCAACAGGCTATTGATGTAATAAATAGCGACGAAAACATAGTGCAATTTCAACAGTTATTTAGCGCTATAATCGATGAAAACAGTATTCAGGCATTGTAATTCGTTACAATAGCCCTTATCTTCATGCCAATTAAAGTAGTTTAGAAAGAGAGACAGTTATGTTTAAAGGTGGAATGGGTAACATGATGAAGCAAGCGCAGCAAATGCAAGAGCGCATGCAAAAAGCCCAAGAAGAAATCGCAAACCTTGAAGTAGTAGGTGAAGCAGGTGCAGGCCTAGTTAAAGTAACTATGCTTGGTAACCACAATGTACGTCGTGTTGAATTAGATGAAAGCCTAATGGAAGACGACAAAGACATGATCGAAGATTTACTAGCGGCAGCGTGTAACGATGCTGTACGTCGTGTTGCTGAAGAAACGCAAGAGCGCATGAGTAAAGTAACTGGCGGTATGCAATTACCACCAGGTATGAAAATGCCATTCTAAGTGATTTTGTATGCAACTATCTCCTAGTTTAACACAGCTAATTGAAGCGCTACGATGCCAGCCAGGCATAGGCCCTAAGTCGGCACAGCGCATTGCTTTTCATTTGCTTGAGCGTGACCGTCAAGGTGGTAAACAACTTGGCCATGCATTAACTAAAGCAATGGATGAAGTAGGGCATTGTCAATCTTGTCGTACTTTTACAGAGCAAGCTGTGTGTGATATTTGTTCTAGTGTTAAACGCCAAGATAGTGGTTTATTGTGTGTGGTTGAATCACCAACCGATGTACTTGCTATTGAGCAAACTGGTCAGTACCAAGGCCTTTACTTTGTTTTAATGGGTCATTTGTCGCCAATTGATGGCATAGGACCAAAAGAAATTGGCCTTGATATTCTTGAAAGCAAGTTGCAACAAGGTGGCATTAATGAGGTGATCCTAGCAACCAATCCAAGTGTTGAAGGTGAAACCACAGCCCACTATATTGCAGAGCTTTGTCATAAGTATCAGGTGAGTGCATCTCGGATAGCTCATGGTGTCCCTGTTGGTGGTGAGCTCGATTTACTCGATGGTATGACGCTTATGCACGCATTTAGCGGACGACGCGCCGTAAACCAAAACTAATACCGAAAATGGTATCAAAAGCCTGCTTTAAGCAGGCTTTTTTGTGTTTAACCCCTAATTTACCCGCGAATTTAATTTTTTGCCTTGAAGTTCCAAAAGCCTACCCCATATAAAGAGTCATAGTGCAGATTAGACACTTTGTTAATTGGAGATTTACACAATGACTGCAGCACAAAAAGAAACATTAGGCTTTCAAACAGAAGTCAAACAACTATTAAACCTGATGATTCATTCTCTTTACTCTAATAAAGAGATTTTCCTACGTGAGCTTGTATCAAACGCCTCAGATGCGGCAGATAAATTACGTTTCCTTGCGCTTTCTAATGGCGATTTATATGAAAATGATGCGGAACTAAAAGTACGTATCAGTGCCGATAAAGAAGCAAACACGGTCACCATTACTGATAACGGTATTGGTATGAGCCGTGAAGATGTGATTAATTCACTAGGTACCATTGCAAAATCTGGCACTGCAGAGTTTTTCCAAAACCTAACAGGCGACCAAAGCAAAGATTCACAATTGATTGGTCAATTTGGTGTTGGTTTTTACTCAGCATTTATCGTTGCTGATAAAGTAACAGTGCGTACTCGTAAAGCAGGTGAAAGCCAAGGTATTGAATGGCAATCTGCAGGTGAAGGTGAGTACACATTACAAGAGATTGATAAACCATCACGCGGTACCGAAATTATTCTTCACCTTCGTGAAGACGAAACAGAGTTTGCTGATGAGTTCCGTTTACGTAGTATCGTAACTAAATACTCTGATCATATTTCGATTCCTGTTGAAATGTATAAAGCAGAAGTACCTGAATCTGAAGGTCCTGATGGCGAGAAGATTCCAGCACAGCCAGGCGAGTGGGAAGGTATTAACCGCGCGACAGCACTATGGACTCGTGATAAGTCAGAAGTAACAGACGAAGAGTACAAAGAGTTTTATAAGCATATCGGTCATGATTGGGAAGAGCCACTAAGCTGGGCACATAACAAGGTTGAAGGTAAAACAGAATACACTAGCCTGTTATACATCCCGAAAAAAGCACCTTTCGATTTATGGAACCGTGAGCGTCAATCAGGTTTAAAACTGTATGTGCAACGCGTTTTCATTATGGATGACGCAGAGCAGTTCATGCCAAGCTACCTCCGTTTTGTGAAAGGTTTACTTGATTCAAACGACTTACCACTTAACGTGTCGCGTGAAATCTTGCAAGACAACAAAGTAACACAGGCAATCCGTAAAGGTTGTACATCGCGCGTACTTAAAATGCTCGAGCGCATGGCGAAAAACCGCGAAGAAGATTATCAATCTTTCTGGAACGAATTTGGTCAGGTGTTAAAAGAAGGCCCAGCGGAAGATATGGCAAATAAAGAAGCCATTGCTAAGCTACTGCGTTTCGCTTCTACACATACTGACGAAAGCACACAAAATGTATCGCTTGAACAATACATTGAGCGTATGAAGCCAGAGCAAGATAAGATTTACTATGTCGTTGCTGATTCATTCGCTGCAGCGAAAAACTCACCACACTTAGAGATCTTCCGTAAGAAGGGCATCGAAGTATTGTTACTAAGTGACCGTGTTGATGAGTGGATGATGAGCTACTTAACAGAGTTCAACGAAAAGTCATTCCAGTCAATTACCCGTGGTGACTTAGATTTAGGCAACATGGATGACGAAGAAACGAAAAAAGCGCAAGAAGAGTCAGAAAAAGAAGTTGCTGGCCTAGTTGAGCGTATTAAAACAGCACTAGGTGATAACGTTAAAGACGTACGCTTTACGCATCGTCTAACGGACTCTCCTGCATGTGTTGTTGCTGATGAGCATGATATGAGCTCACAAATGCAAAAGTTAATGGAATCAGTTGGTCAAACTGTGCCTGAGCAAAAGCCAATTTTTGAGCTTAACCCAGAGCATCAGCTTGTTAAACACTTAAATGTTGAACAAGATGAAGACAAGTTTGCCCAGTGGTCACAAGTACTTCTAGATCAAGCTTTACTCGCTGAGCGCGGAACTTTAAAAGACCCTGCAGGCTTTGTAACTCGTTTGAATAAACTTATGCTAGATTTAAGCAAATAAGCGTTTTAGCATAATGAGTTGGAAAAGGGAGCAAGGCTCCCTTTTTTATTGCCGCTAATATAGGCAATTGGTATAAGTTACTTGAGGTATAGCCTTAGTTGTGGAAGAATTCAGGCTCTAAAAACAAAACTCCACTGATCGACCATTTTTAAGATTAGTATCACACAGAGGACAATGATATGCGCATTATTCTTTTGGGCGCGCCGGGTGCAGGTAAAGGTACTCAAGCTCAGTTTTTGATGGACAAATACGGTATTCCACAAATTTCTACGGGCGATATGCTGCGTGCAGCAATCAAAGAAGGTACACCACTTGGTCTTGAAGCTAAAAAAGTAATGGATGCAGGTCAATTAGTATCTGACGAAATTATTATCGGTCTAGTTAAAGAGCGCATCGCTAAGCCAGATTGCGAAAAAGGTTTCTTACTAGATGGTTTCCCTCGTACTATTCCTCAAGCAGATGCAATGAAAGAGAATGGCGTGGTAGTTGATCACGTTATCGAATTTGACGTTGCTGACGAAATCATCGTTGAGCGTATGGGCGGCCGTCGCGTACACCCTGGTTCTGGTCGTGTTTATCACGTTGTTTATAATCCACCTAAAGTTGATGGCAAAGATGACATCACAGGTGAAGATCTAATCATTCGTGATGACGACACTGAAGAAACAGTACGTAAGCGTTTAGGTATTTACCACGACCAAACTAAACCATTAGTTGATTACTACCAAGCTGAAGCAAAAGCAGGCAACACTCAGTACCACAAATTAGACGGTACTCAAGCTGTTGAAGCTGTTAGCCAACAACTTGGTGAGCTACTAGGTTAATTTACCTTTTAGAATCACAAATAAAAAACCGCCTCTGGGCGGTTTTTTTGTGTCTGTCTCACTGCAAGTAAAATTGCGCTTTACAGTTTCTTTAATGCCGCAATGGCACCGTCGTAATCAGGCTCTTTTGATAAATTATCAACTAGCTGCTTATAAACGATGTTATGTTCTTTATCTAACACAAACACCGCACGGGTTAATAAGCCCATATCTTTGATAATCAAACCGTAGTTCTTACCAAAGTCACGCCACACTGAGTCAGACAAAGTCACCACTTTGTCGATATTTTCGGCTTTACAAAAACGCTTTTGTGCAAACGGTAAATCTGCGCTTAAGGTAAGCATAGCAACACTTGGGTACTCAGTAGCTACTTTTTCATTAAAGTGTTTGGTTTGAATACTACACACACCCGTATCTAAACTTGGCACTACGCTTAAAAGCACTGCTTGACCTTGGTAGTTATCTAGTGTGACAGGTGTAAAGCTGCCATCTACTACTTTAAAATTAGGCGCTTTTTGACCAACTTCAACACCTTGACCTAGTAAAGTGACCGGCTTAGATTGGGCAGAAACCTTACCTGCATCTAAACTATTTTCTGATAAATCACCAGCATAACTAAACGTGCATACAGCACCTAGTGCAAATATTAGCGGACGTAACATAATAAGATTCCTTCAAATTAACGCATTTAACATCAGTGTATTATACTCATAGAGTGGCTCAAAGGATTAGTACAATTTAAAATTGTAAATAACCAATAGTTTGATTAACATGTGTTCGTGAACCGATTTTTTATATAGAAAAATAATAATAAAGTTACTGGCACTAGTTAGTATCTAGTTAAAAGTGCGTATTTAGAGAGAAGGTATGTCAACATCGGTATTAGTTTGTGATGATTCAAAGTTAGCACGTCGACAATTAGCGCGCTCTTTACCCGATGATTGGGATATTAAAGTTGAGTTCGCTGAAAATGGTGTGCACTGTATTGAGCAGATTAAAAAAATTCAGCCAGAAATTCTATTTCTCGATTTAAACATGCCTGAAATGGATGGCTATGAAGTGCTTCAAGCCATTCAAGAACAGGACCTTCATGTTCTCACCGTGGTTGTGTCTGGTGATATTCAACCTAATGCGCATCAACGAGTGCTAGAGTTAGGTGCCATCGACTTTATTCAAAAACCTTGCTCTGCGGAAAAGCTCGCTAATATCATCGAACACCATGGTATTAAAGATAAAGCCATGCGTGAGCGCCTTGCTAATAAGCTAGGTGAGCAAGTTGACCCTGATGTGCGTGATATCTATCAAGAGCTCACTAACGTCGCTATGGGGCAAGCAGGGGACTTATTAGCGCGTCTTCTTAATGTATTCGTAAAGCTGCCTATCCCTAATGTAAATGTATTAGAAGTAAATGAGCTTGATATGGCTCTGCGCTCTATTGATGCTAATGCAACTACATCGGGTGTATGCCAAGGTTTTATCGGCGGTGGAGTATCTGGCGAAGCATTACTACTTTTAAACGATTCAAGTTTTAAAGAAATCGCGTCATTGATGAATTACGAAGGTGAGCTAAACGATAATGTCGAGCTTGAGCTGTTAATGGATGTGAGCAACATTCTGATCGGTGCGATTTTATCAGGGCTTTCTAAACAGCTAGATATGCGTTTTAGCCAAGGTCATCCTGTGGTGCTAGGGCAGCATTGTGATGTCACCGATTTAGTAAAAGCCAATAAATCTCGCTGGCAACGAACACTGGCGATTGAGATCAGCTATGGCATCGAAAATCACAATATTAATTGTGATTTGATGTTGCTGTTCACTGAGGACTCACTTAAAACCCTTAAGTACAAAGTAGCTTATTTATTAGAAGACTAAACTATGCCTGCAGCCGATTTTAATATGAATGAACTCCATTGGTTAATGGATATGTTTAATACCGTTGATGTAGGCCTAGTAGTGCTCGATAGAGACTACAAAGTATGCATCTGGAATGGTTTTATGGAAAACCATTCAGGCTTGCTACCAAGCGCGGTGAAAGATAAAGATCTGTTTGATTTATTTCCATCAATTGATGAAAAGTGGTTTCGCAGTAAATCAGAGTCTGTGTTCATACTAAATAATCGTTCATTTACTATTTGGGAGCAGCAGCCATATATTTTCCGTTTCAAAAACTACCGCCCAATTACCGGTAAAGCGGATCATATGTATCAAAATGCTACCTTTATTCCGCTGACAACGACCACAGGTGAAGTGTCGCATATCTGTATCATTATTTATGATGTAACGGATGAAGCTGTAAACAAAAAAGAGCTAGAAGAAGCCAACAGTAAGCTTGAACAAATGAGTCGAACAGATGCGCTGACTAAACTGACCAACCGTGGTTATTGGGAAGAAAAATTACGTAAAGAGTATATGCGTATTGTTCGCAGTGGCGGGTGTAGCAGTTTGTTGATGTTTGATATTGATCATTTTAAAAAGGTTAATGATGAGCATGGTCATCGCGGAGGTGATGAGGCGTTGCGTCATATTGCTGACCTTCTGCGTAAGACTTTGCGTGAAACCGATTTAGCTGGCCGCTATGGTGGTGAAGAGTTTGCGGTAACCTTGCTAGATACTGATCATGAAGGTGCGCATATTTTTGCTGAGCGATTAAGAACACTGATTGAGAACTCATCAATATACTTTGATGGCAAACAAATTCAACTGACGGTCAGTATTGGTTTTGCCTGCTTTGACGAAAAGTTTGATCGCTACGAAAAGTGGGTTGAAGCGGCAGATAAAGCCTTGTATCACTCTAAAGAAAATGGCCGTAACATGGTTACTGCTTATACAGATTTATAAAAAGGGGCAAAAGCCCCTTTTTTATACTAATTTTCTTAAGATTTTGCCGATTAAATGCCAAGTGGCGGTAAAACGAGAATATCTGTTTTAAGTAGCTTCATGACCTTTTCAGCAGTATTACCAATTAAATGACCTTTAATACCTGTATTACCAACCGAGCCCATAATCACTAAATCAGCATTTAATTTTGCTGCAACGCTTGGAATCACTTGTTCAACCACACCAGCTTTGATTTTTAGTTTTTCTTTTAAGTCGTGCGCTTCAATTAAGGTACGCTGCGCGACGGGGAGTTTTTCAAAAGCATTTGTCACTTGTTCATCTGAAAATACAATGCCTAAATCACGTAAAAATGGTGACACGTGCACGGTATAACACGCATAAAATTCGCTGTCGTAGTCTTTAGCATAGGCCAAACCTGCTTTAATAATTGCCTCGTTTAAACAGTATTTAGTGGCTTTTTCGCTGCCTAAATCAAGAGCCGCGAGTACATTGGTATTGTTACGCCATTTGTTATCGGCGGCTAGGTAAAGGGGGAGTGGGCTGAAACGGATAAGCTGCCAATCTAGTTCGCTAAATTGCGTTTCTTCGTCAATGTGACGGGTTTTAATCACCATATCATAGTTTGACGTATCAAGCTCATTTGCAAGCCACTGTACTGGGCTTTCATGCCACAGGTTTTGCAATGTATAACTGCCGTCATCTAGATGCTCACTGATCAGAGGGCTAAGCGCTGCACGGACTTTAGCGAGTTCTTTGTCTTGTATCGCAAGCGCTTCATCTGGTGGAATAGAGAATAAAATGTTATTGGTATCTTCATAACTAAAAGCAACAAGATCAATATGCTTAACGCCTTTGGCTTTTTGCTTTGCATGTAAAATAGACGTTTTAGCATCGGCTATTGAGTCGATGATCACCAGTATTTTTTTATTCATTTTGGCTACTCTGTTGTGTGTCGGGTATCACTGCTTGGGCATTCACCCAGTAATGAAACTTCACCTGTTGAGGTTTCTTGTTCCAGTTTTACCTTAAAGCCCCATAGCCTGTAAAGGTGTTTTAGCACTTCATCTTTTGATTTAGCTAAGGGAATATTGTTATGGGGGACATAGCGCAGAGTTAATGAACGATCTCCTCTGATATCAACGTTATAGACTTGAATATTTGGCTCGAGATTACTTAAGTTATATTGAGCCGAAAGCGTTTCACGAACTTGTTGATAACCTAGCTCATCATGAATTGCCCCCACATTAAGAGTCGGTTCTTTTTCATGGTCAATAATGGTAAATAATTTAAAATCACGAATTATTTTCGGCGATAAAAACTGGCTTATAAAGCTCTCGTCTTTAAAGTTTTGCATTGCGAAATGCAGCGTCTCTAACCAATCGCTGCCTGCATATTCAGGGAACCACTTTTTATCTTCATCAGTTGGGTTTTCACACATTCTGCGGATATCAACCATCATGTTAAAGCCAAGGGCATAAGGGTTTATACCTGAATAATAGTTACTGTTGTATGGTGGTTGATACACTACATTTGTATGGCTTTGTAAAAACTCGAGCATAAAGGCATCTGTGAGTTTTCCTTCATCGTAAAGGTGGTTCAAAATGGTGTAATGCCAAAATGTTGCCCAGCCCTCATTCATAACTTGAGTTTGTTTTTGTGGATAAAAATATTGAGAAATCTTACGAACAATACGGATGACTTCCCGTTGCCATGACTCAAGCAGCGGGGCATTTTTCTCGATGAAGTACAAAATGTTTTCTTGTGGCTCATCAGGAAAGCGGCGCTCACGCTTTTTAGACTCTTGCTGTGAGGTTGGAATAGTACGCCAAAGTTCATTCACTTGTGATTGTAGGTAATCTTCACGTTCTTGTTGGCGCTTTTGTTCTTCATACAGTGAAATTCGTTGCGGACGCTTGTAACGGTCTACACCATAATTCATAAGGGCATGACATGAATCAATCAAGTTTTCGACCTCGGTAATGCCGTATTTTTCCTCGCATTTAGCTATGTAATTTTTTGCAAATAACAAGTAATCGATAATTGAGCTGGCATCGGTCCAGGTTTTAAATAAGTAATTACCTTTAAAAAACGAGTTGTGGCCATAGCAAGCATGAGCCATTACCAAAGCTTGCATTGGTAGGGTATTTTCTTCCATTAAATAAGCAATACAAGGGTCTGAGTTAATAACAATTTCATAAGCGAGGCCCATTTGTCCTCGTTTATAGTTCTGTTCTGTTTGAATGAATTTTTTACCATACGACCAGTGGCTGTAGCCAATCGGCATCCCTACACTGGAATAGGCATCCATCATTTGTTCTGCGGTGATCACCTCAATTTGATTTGGGTAGGTATCGAGTTTATAAATTTTCGCAACCCGCTCAATCTCAGTTTGATACTCTGCTAATAAATCAAAGGTCCAATCAGGACCGTCACTAATACGTTTATCGGCCATACTTTACCTCACTCGCAAGGCTATGCGGCGCCTTGCTGCTGACGATTCTTTTTAAATAATTCACGGAAAATAGGGTAAATGTCCTCAACGCCCCGGATATGTTGCATTGCAAAATTGTCGTGGGTTTGCGCTATCGACTGATACTCTCGCCACAAGCTTTGATGGGCACGGGCTGTAATTTCGATGTAGGCGTAATAGCGCACCGCCTTTAGTAGTTTATTACGTAAAATTTCGCCACAGTTCGGTGAGTCGTCTGCCCAGTTGTCGCCATCAGAGGCTTGTGCTGCATAAATGTTCCACTCTTCTGGGTTGTAGCGATCAGCGATAATTTCGTTCATTAGCTTTAATGCGCTCGATACAATTGTGCCACCCGTTTCCTGAGAATAGAAAAACTCTTGCTCATCTACTTCTTTCGCTTGGGTATGATGGCGAATATAGACGACTTCTATATTTTTGTAGCTGCGGGTTAGAAATTGATAAAGCAAAATATAAAAGCGTTTTGCCATATCTTTAGTAGCTTGGTCCATCGAACCTGAGACATCCATTAAGCAAAACATCACTGCTTTGCTTGTAGGATGTGGCTGTTTTTCATAATTACGAAAACGTAGGTCATAATTATCAATAAATGGCACTGCGTTAATGCGACTTTGTAGTTCCTCAATTTGACGTTCGAGTAACGCAATGGCAGCTTTGTCTGGTTTTTCCTCTGCTTTTAGCAACGCTAACTGACCTTCAAGCTCAGCAAGGTGGCGCTTTTTGCCTGCGGTCATTGCTACTCTGCGAGCAAGTGAGCCTTGTAATGAGCGCACTATATCAATATTGCTTGGCATGCCATCATTACAAAAACCTGCACGATGGGTTTTCATTTGTACGAGTTTATCTAGCTGATTTTGTTGTAGGTTAGGCAGTTCAAGATCTTCGAACAGTAAGTCTAAGTATTCATCCTTTGAAATGGAGAATACAAAGTCATCTTGTCCTTCACCCGAGTCACTGGCTTCACCTTCGCCACTGCCTCCACCTTGACCACCCCCTTGCGGCCGCTTGATTTTATCGCCCGTAGAGAATTGATCATTACCTGGGTGGATTTGTTCGCGGTCACCGCCACGTCCTTGATGAAAAATAGGTTCACTGATATCACGTTGCGGAATAGAAATACTCTCGCCGCTGGTAGTATCGGTTACGCTACGCTTATTAATGGCATCAGATACCGCTTCTTTAATCTGTTTCTTATAACGCCTGATGAACCGTTGACGATTCAAGGTACTTTTGTTTTTTCCATTCAGGCGTCGGTCAATAAAATGCGCCATAACAACCCCCTTAAAACAAACGTTTTTTACTGCGATTTTCTAACGCGTAAATACCATTCAGAAAGTAAACGTACTTGTTTTTGGGTATAGCCTTTCTCAACCATACGATTGACAAAGTCTTCGTGTTTTTTCTGATCTTCAGCCGAGGTTTTCGCATTGAAAGAAATAACAGGCAGTAGGTCTTCAGTGTTTGAGAACATTTTTTTCTCAATAACAGTGCGAAGTTTTTCGTAACTGGTCCAAAGCGGGTTCTTGCCTTGGTTGTGTGCACGCGCACGCAATACAAAGTTGACAATTTCATTACGGAAATCTTTAGGATTTGAAATACCCGCAGGTTTTTCAATCTTCTCAAGCTCTGCATTGAGTGCTGCACGGTCAAATAGCTGGCCTGTATCTGGGTCACGATATTCTTGATCTTGGATCCAGAAATCTGCATAAGTGACGTAACGGTCGAAGATGTTTTGTCCGTATTCAGAATAAGATTCTAAATACGCCGTTTGTAACTCTTTACCGATAAACTCAACGTACTGAGGAATGAGGTAACCTTTTAAGTGGCTTAAGTAACGCTCCTCAACATCGGCAGTAAACTGCTCACGCTCAATTTGCTGCTCCAGCACATAGAATAAGTGCACGGGGTTAGCAGCTACTTCTGTGGTATCGAAGTTAAATACCCGCGATAGAATCTTAAACGCAAAGCGGGTAGATAGCCCTGTCATGCCTTCATCAACACCGGCGTAGTCGCGGTATTCTTGATACGACTTAGCTTTCGGGTCGGTGTCTTTTAAGCTTTCGCCATCATAGACTCGCATTTTTGAATAAATGCTTGAGTTTTCTGGCTCTTTAATCCGCGAAAGTGTGGTAAATTGCGCCAATGTCTTTAATGTGCCGGGTGCACATGGTGCATCATGTAACTCACTGTTTTCAAGTAGTTTATTGTAAATTTTAACTTCTTCAGACACACGTAAACAATAAGGTACTTTGACGATGTAAACACGGTCTAAAAATGCTTCATTATTTTTGTTGTTCTTAAATGTTTGCCACTCAGATTCATTTGAGTGAGCTAATATCATGCCATTAAACGGTAGGGCACTAATACCTTCTGTGCCGTTGTAGTTGCCTTCTTGAGTGGCTGTAAGCAGTGGGTGTAGCACCTTGATTGGCGCTTTAAACATTTCCACAAACTCCATTAAGCCTTGGTTTGCTAAGCAAAGGGCACCAGAGTATGCATATGCATCAGGGTCGTTTTGCGCAAAGTGCTCTAGCTGGCGAATATCTACTTTACCTACCAAAGCTGAAATATCTTGATTGTTTTCATCGCCGGGTTCTGTTTTGGCAATTGCGATTTGATTTAAAATTGATGGGTAGCGCTTAACTACTCTGAATTGGCTAATATCACCATTAAACTCACTTAAGCGTTTTGCAGCCCATGGTGACATCACTGTTTTTAAATAACGTGGCTTAATACCGTATTCTTTTTCTAAAAGCTCAGCGTCTTCATTTGGGTCAAATAACGCTAGAGGGTGGTCGTTGACGGGCGAGCCTTTTATTGAGTAAATTGGTACTTGTTGCATTAAATATTTAAGCTTTTCAGCAATTGATGATTTACCACCACCTACTGGGCCAAGTAAATACAGCACTTGCTTACATTCTTCTAAGCCCTGCGCAGCATGCTTTAAGTAAGAGACGATTTGTTCAATGGCATCTTCCATACCATAAAAATCGTGAAATGCAGGGTAGCGTGCAACTACGCGATTTGAAAACAGCCTGCTTAAGCGCGCATCGGTCGATGTGTCGATAATTTCCGGCTCACCGATCGCCATCAATAGACGTTCAGGTGCGCTGGCATAAGCTGATTTATCCTTCTTACAGATTTCGAGAAATTCCTCAATACTGTATTCTTCTTCTTGCGCTGCTTCGTATCGTGATTGGTAATGCTCAAAAATACTCATAGAGACCTCCGAAAACCCGCTAAAATGACGTGTAATTAGATTAAGAGAAAAGCAAAGGCTAATTAAAGCTTAGTCACGATTTTGAATTTTTGCGCAAGAAAATTAAGAATTTAATTGAAAAAAGCTCATCTTGATTACGCTTTTTGGCTGAGGACTTGGCTGCGACTTAGAGGGGGCGTGCAATGGCAATAAAAAAGACGCCGAAGCGTCTTTTTTGGATTACTGTTAGTAACAGAAGATTAAGCGAAGTTAGCGTTCGCGAAGTCCCAGTTAACTAATGCCCAAAAACCTTTTAGGTAATCTGGACGAACGTTACGGTAATCGATGTAGTAAGCGTGTTCCCAAAGATCCACAGTTAGGATTGGTGTAACACCTTCATCAGTTAATGGAGTTGCAGCATTTGACGTGTTTACGATATCAAGTGTGCCGTCAGCTAGTTTAACTAACCAAGTCCAGCTTGAACCAAAGTTGTTTACTGCTTTATCGTTTAACGCTTCTTTGAATGCGTCGAAAGAACCCCATTTAGCATTGATCGCGTCAGCGATTGCGCCAGTAGGCTCGCCACCACCGTTTGGAGATAGGCTGTTCCAGTAGAAAGTGTGGTTCCAGATTTGTGCAGCATTGTTAAATACGCCACCTTCTGAAGAACATACGATTTCTTCTAGAGATTTGTTTTCGAATTCTGTGCCTGGGATCAGACCGTTTAATTTCACAACGTAAGTGTTGTGGTGTTTACCGTGGTGAAACTCTAGAGTCTCTTTTGAAATATGTGGCTCTAATGCATCGATTGCGTATGGTAGTGACGGTAGTTCAAATGCCATTTTTTATCTCCATCTTCTTGGTTGATAGTCCACTCAGTTATAGGTAATAGCAAGGTAAACAGCGTACTTCCCTATACCAAGTGGTATTATAGTGTTACTATAATTGTTGAGTATTTTACTCAAGTTTTAGCAAACAGCAATGCTATTGCTAAAGACTATTTAAAATTGTGGCTACGAATGCCGATTTTAAGTTATATATCTGAGGCCACAGTGAAACTTTTTCAAGGCCAATGTAGTAAGCCAATGTCTTTTTTGAGGTTGTAAATGGAAACCATCGATAAAATTAAACAGCAAATTTCTGAAAATCCAATCCTTCTTTACATGAAGGGATCACCAAAGTTACCTAACTGTGGTTTTTCTTCACAAGCATCACAAGCACTTATGGCATGTGGTGAGCAGTTTGCTTACGTTGACATTCTACTTAACCCAGACATCCGTGCAGAGTTACCTGCATACGCAAACTGGCCAACATTCCCACAATTATGGGTAGAAGGCGAGCTTATCGGTGGTTGTGACATTATCATCGAAATGTTTCAGCGTGGTGAATTACAACCACTAATTACTGAAACAGCTGCAAAGTACAAAGAAAAAGACGCTGAATAATCGAATTTAGTGTAGTAAAAAGCCGCTGATTGCGGCTTTTTTTATACCAATATTATTGCTTATAGGCATTATGAGGGTAATAAAACATGCACGCTTAAGCCACCTTGCTCGCGGTTGTGTAGGCTAATTTGCCCGTGGTGTGCTTCAACTATTTCTCTGCAAAGTGCTAAACCTAGGCCACTACCAGTTGTCTTGGTTGAATAGAAGGGGATAAGCGCATTAGCCATCACAGCTTCACTCATGCCTTTGCCTTTGTCGCTCACTGTGATGTGAGTGCCGTTTGCTTCTTGTTGCACAGTTAAATTGATATCTTCAGGGTTAGAACCTGATTCATAGGCATTTTTTAATAGGTTGATCAGTAATTGTTCTAGTTGTGTGTGATCAGCTTCAGTTGTTACACCCTCATCAAGTGATACATCAACCTGCCACTGGCTTTTTAGCTGTTCAATAAGAGTATGCCAGTTAACCGTCGATAGTTGCGGTGTTGGTAACTTGGCAAATTTGCCATAACCTTGCACAAAATCATTAAGATGCTTGATGCGGTCCTCAATGGTAGTAAAGACCCGCTTCAAGCGTGGCTCGTCGACTTCTTTAGTTAATAACTGAGCGCTATGAAGCATGGATGACATTGGGCCGAGTGAGTTATTCAGCTCATGACTAATGATGCGAATGACTTTTTTCCACACTTCAACTTCTTGACGGCTTAGCTCGCGAGTGAGCTGTTTAAATACAAACAGTTGGTGAAACTGATTATTAAGTAATAATCGGCCTGTCGCCATATGCCAAGTTTGCGATTCTTGGTCTTCTTTATCAAGGGTAAATAAACCATCGACCCCTTTGTGAATCGCGCGCGTTAATTGCTCACAGCTAGATTCTAAAAAGTGTTCAAGTTTAGCGCCTTCAAGAGCTGATTTAGCATCGAGTAAGCTGCGTGCACTGTGGTTGCTATAAACGATAAAACCTTGGTCGTTAGTCAAAAGCACTGCTTGTGGCGAGCTTTGTAAAACTTTATCGAGCATCAGCTCTCGCTGATATATCCATTGTTTTTCTTGGCGAAGCTGTTTTGCAGTTTGGTTATAAAGCCGACATAAATCGCCAAGCTCATCACTGCCCTCATATGCTAATAATGTAGCCAGCTCGCCATCTTTAAAATTAAGTAGCCCGGTTTCGAGAGAGTTCATTCCATCAATGAGCGGGGCAGATAACTGGGCGGCAAAAAGAGCACTTATCAACACGCATGCAAGTAGAGCTAAAATGCTGTAAAACAAGCTTATGCCCGAAAAGTAACAAACCAATATCAGCGGCAATACAGACGCTGTAATACATAAGGTTATGATTTTATATCGAAACGAAAAACGCTGTGTTGTCATTAATAATCAATCTTAAATTTATCAAGTCTACGATAAAGGGCTTGGCGACTTAATCCAAAATGACGAGCCACTTTCGCAATAACACCTTGGTACTCGCGCATGGCAAGTTCAATCTCTTGCTTGTTTGGCTCTGTTCTTGTTTGTGCGGGGCTATTTACTTCAACTTGTAAGCCAAAATCGGCAAGCTCAATCATCCCTGTGGGCTTTAAAACCCCAGCACGTTTACAGGCATTTTCAAGTTCGCGAACATTACCAGGCCAGCTGTGGGCAAGTAGGGCTTTTTCTGTGCTGAGTGAGAATGCTCGCTCAGGTAAAAAGTGTGCGACCAAAGCTAAAATGTCATCTGGGCGATCAGCAAGGCTTGGCAAATTTAACTCAATGACATTCAAACGGTAGTAAAGATCTTCACGAAACTGACCAGTTTTAATTGCATGACTTAAATCTTCATTGGTTGCTGAAATTACCCTAACATTCACTTTGCGTGTTTGTGTTGAACCTAAGCGTTCAAATTCGCCGGTTTGTAAAATGCGTAATAGTTTCATTTGCCCAGAGAGTGGCAAGTTACCAATTTCGTCTAAAAATAGGGTGCCACCATCGGCGGCTTCAAAACGACCAATACGCTGTTTAGTAATTCCTGTATACGCACCGGCTTCTGCACCAAATAGCTCAGCTTCGATCAGTTCGCTTGGCAGGGCGCCAGCATTAACAGTGATAAAGGGTTTGTCTGCTAATAATGAATTAGCCTGAATTATTTGTGCAATTCGCTCTTTGCCACTGCCGTTAGGACCTGTGATAAGCACCGAAATATCCGATTTAGCAACTTGAATTGCAAGATTAACAATGTGCTCCATAGCGGTACTTTTATATATAAGACCCACTAAATTAGCGTTATGCACAGATGCATCACGTTCTTGCTGGTGGCGGGTAAAGGTTTCGTTTTGTTGTTTTACTTTACCCAGCTCTATCAGGTTATTTACACAGGTAAGTAACTTGTTATCGTCCCATGGTTTCGGTAGATAATCAGCTGCACCCGCTTTTACGAGTTCAACGGCTGTTGACAGCTCAGTCCATGCGGTAATCAAGATAATTGGTAAATGAGGGTTAATGTCTCGTAAGGCATAAAAGAGCTCTTTGCCTTCTTCGCCTGAGGTTGTGTCGGCGGTAAAGTTCATGTCTTGAATAACAAGCGCAATACGTTGATATTGCACAGCTTGAATTGCCTCAAGAGGATTGCTTGCTGTAACGACCTCAAAATCGTGAATTTCAAGTAATAATGACAACGCATCCAAGATGGCTGGGTTATCATCGACGATAAGTATTTTTTCCATATAATTGTTTTAGTTATTTTCCTAATAAGGGTGCAAGATAAATGCTACACTGTAAATCCAGTGTAGCATAGGTTGGGAGAACTAAATTGTTCGAGTTGCAATGCTTGGAGAGATGTTCGCCGCCCGTTTTGCTGGAGCAAGTACTGCCAACAGACTCATAATAAATACTGCTAATGCTGTTACTAGCACGTAGCTAATATCAAGTTGAGCAATTGAGAAATGCTGCATCAGCACCTGGCCTAAATATATGGCAGCAATAACACCAATCACTAAACCAACTACACATATCATGGCGTTTTCAACTAAGAAGTAGTTAATAATGGCTGATTTTCTTGCACCTAAAGCGCGGCGAGTACCAATCTGTTTTGTACGTTTACTGATATTAAATAAGGTAAGTCCGAAGATACCCAGTGCAGTTACTAACACTAAGATTGCAATGAGTACAACCAGCATTCTCATCATTAATGTGTCTTCAGCCATGTACTGTTCTTTATCATCATCTAAACCACGGATACGAGAAATAACACGTTTGTTGTAGTTTTTAAGCATGGCCTCTTCAACGCGATTCATAACTGATTGACGTTGACCTGGCTCAGTTCTGACCACAAAACGTGCATTTGTACCTGGCTTGATAAAAGGTAGCAGTGCTACGTTATCTGGGCGGCTGTCTTTTAGCCATGGACCTTTCATAAGATCAATAACACCAATAATTTTCATTGGAATGTCACCAAAATAAACTGTTTGACCTAAACCATTTCCGTCAGGGAATAGCTCATCAACTAGGGCTTTAGTTACAACAGTTACTTTTGAAAGTTCATCATAGTTATCGGTCACGATGACTTCATCTTCGGTGTAGTTACGCCCAGCAATGAGCTTAACACCGTAGGTATTAATGCCATGCTCATCGATAAACATGTAAGACGTACGGACGGATTTACTCTCTTCAGGTGCAGGCTTTAAACTAAAATCTGACGAAGATCCACTGCCTGAAAGCGGTGTATTACTAGAGTAAGCCGCATCAACTACACCTGGGATTTGACGGAGCATAGTTTCATCTAGCTCGTACTGCTGAGATGGAGACACGTCTTTGCCAAACATCATGACATTAAAAACGAAAATATCTTCTTCAGGGTAGCCTGTTTCTTGGCTTAAGTAGCTGACCCTGTCTTGAATAATAAACGCGGCATTACTGACAATCGCAGTGGTGATGGCAATTTGTATCAGTAATAAAATAGCGCCAACTTTTGAGCGGCATAAGGCGTGAAAGATAGGTTTAATTTCTAACATAGGTGTCTTCCTTATTGGCTCTTAAGATAAATAGCAGGGTTGGTTTTACACACTAGCCATGCAGGGTAAAGGCCAGCAATAATACAGGTGGTAATTGCAATCACTGGCGCGCTTAATAGCATGCTTAAATCCATCGTGGCTAAGCTTTTGTAGTAGCTATAGCTATGGCGTACGCCTAATAAACCTATTTGCGCCAAAATAATACCGAAGATGCCACCCAAGAAGCCTAACATTGCCACCTCAACGATATGTTGAAAGAAGATTAGGCGTTTACTGGCGCCTAATGCGCGGCGTACACCCACTTCAGGAGCTCGACGTAAAAACTTCGCCAGTAATAAGCCTAAAATATTAGCAAGGCACACGGCTAAAAACATAAAACTTAGGCCGACTAAAATTTCGTTGTCTTCACTGACAACATTGTTGTATTGCATCCACTCATTTACATCGCGCAAGGTGGCCGTTAGTTTTTCACGATTAAAACGACCGAGCTTTTGTTGCTCTTGCATATAGGCCATCAAAAAGTCTTGGTAAGCTTGTTTTTCTGCAGGTGTTTTTAGTTCAACCCAAAACTGCAACCACACCATTTCTGAATTTAGTTTGTCGTTAAAGGTGTTGGTTTTTTCATGTTTCCAACCATTGGTATTACCCCAATTTTCAAGCTCGCGGGCTTTCATTAGGCTAAATGGTAAAAACAGTTGTTCGGTTTTATTAAATGCGCCGTTATTAAGGTCATAGTATTTTGTGGTGATATCCCAATCATCAATCACGCCAATAACTTCATAACTGGCATCATCTAGATAAACCATTTTACCTACGGGGTTCTGACCTGCGAAAAGCTTGTCGTTTAAATCTTTATTAATCACCACTACAGGGGCTGCATCTGCTTCTTGTTGCTCAGTCCACACTCCACCATAAATAAACGATAAGTTAAACATATCGAAAAAGTCAGGAGTGGTTAGGCGCGCTTGACCAATAAATGGTTTTACTTTGTCTGAGTCTAAATAAACCGAAAAACCCGTTCTTACCATAGTGACGCGTTTACCACCGGCTTTTGCTTTATTAAGGTTGACTGCATCTTGATAAGTTAATTGCAGTGGCATGTTATCGACTGTCCACCAAGTACGGCCTTCATCCATGGTTTGTAACTGCACAGAATAAAGGCTGCTACTTTTTTCAGGAATAGGGTCTGCCGACATCATGTGATACACAGATAAACTTGTCATGGTTACGCCAATACCAATAGCAATGGCCAATACCATTAAAAAGCTTACAAGTGGCGTGCGCTTAAAGCTGCGCCAGCTTAAATCTAAATAATGAAGGAACATGGTTATACTCCAGCCGCTTTGAGATTTTGGGTACCTTGATATAAGGTGAAGTCAGCTAGCTGGCCGTCAACAACTTGGATATTGCGTGGGGCTCTGCGCGCAAGTTCTGGATCATGGGTTACCATGATGATGGTTGCGCCGTCACGATTGATTTGCTCAAGTAGTTCCATTACTTGGCGTGCCATTAAGCTATCTAAATTACCCGTCGGCTCATCGGCAAGTAAAAAGCGAGGCTCACCGGCTAGTGCTCTGGCAATGGCCACACGTTGTTGTTGACCACCAGAAAGTTGTTGCGGTAAGTGTTTTGCTCGTGAGGCTAAACCAACTTGCTCAAGGCATTGCTCAATACGGCGTTTACGCTCAGCGGCTTTAATGCCACGATAACGCAATGGCACTTCAATATTTTCATATAAGTTCAAGTCAGGGATGAGGTTAAAACCCTGGAATATAAAACCAATTTTTTGATTTCGTAGATCAGCGCGTTGGTTGTCATTTAGTTTCCCCACATCAATACCATCTAACATGTACTGGCCTTCGCTAAATGGCTCCAACATACCTGCGATGTTTAAAAAAGTGGTTTTACCCGAGCCACTTGGGCCAGTTACTGCAATAAATTCACCTTCATCTACTTGTAGGTTGAAGTCGCGAAGGGCATGAGTTTGTACCATGTCAGTTTGATACACTTTGCTGATGTCGTTCATTGTAAGCATGTTGATTTTTCCTTTTATTTGTTAACGTAAAACCAGTGTGGATGCTTTTTTAAAGCGGTCGTAATTCGAGATGATTAGCTTATCGCCAGGCTCTACGCCTTCTATTATCTCGACAGCATTGATACTGCTAGCACCGGTTTTTATATCGATTAAATAAGCCATGTCACCTTCAACTTTATAAGCCTGGGTGCCACCTTGCTGTAAGAATGCACCGCGTTTTACTTGCAATACATCATCGCGATTCTCTAATAAAATACGTGCGGTTAAGCGTTGGTTTTGGCGAATACCAGAAACCTCACTGTCAAAGCGTACGCGGGTAGTTACCTCGCGATTATTAACCTCCGGTGAAATAGCCGATAAGGTTCCTGTTACATGACGGGCACCTAAAGTCAGTTCAACTTGCATACCAAGACCTAGCTCATTGGCATAGCTTTCTGGTACTTGTAGTTCAGCTTCAAAGTTACTTAAATCCACCAAAGTCATTAATGGTTGGCTTTGTGTAACGGCTTCTTTTTGCTGCACTAATAAGTTACCAACAATACCGCTTACACTGGCAGTAATTGTGAGTTCATTCACCTGCCTAAATAAGTCATCAACGATGAGTTGCTGACGTGTCAGATCGCGCTCTGCAGCTTTTAGTTCAAATGCGAGGGTATCTTTAGCTAAGCTGACTTCTTGCTCTGCATGTTTAAAGGAAAGTTTGGCGCGGGCCAAGTCATCAACGGCTTTTTCTAAATCTATCTGGCTGATTAAATGTTTTTCGATAGAGAGTTTAGCTCGGCGGTTTTCTCTGTCTGCGGCATTTAGTTCAACCTGTGCTAAATCAAGGGCTTTAGTAAGGCTTAGTTTTTGTCGACGTGCTTCAAGTTGCTTGCGTTGTAGTTCACCTTCTAATCGTGCTAATACTGATTGTTGCTGTTTTAATTCGTTAGTAAGCTCAGGGCTGGTTACGGTGGCGATTACTTCGTTTACTTCAACGCTGTCACCGGCTTTTACTTTTAAATCAACAAAACCTCGTTCAGGGCTATAAACTTTTGGTGCATTAGCTGCAACGATTTTACCGCTCGCTGCCACATCTCTAGTAAGCGTCTTTTGGCTTACTTCACTAATTTGTAGGCTTGCTGCATCAACCGAAATGCTGCCATCGCTACTGGCAAACAATGCTTGAAAGCCAAGCGCACCAACAAGTATTACACCTACTGCTAATATAAGTGGTTTCTTAATGGTGTTTTTTTTAGCCACAGTAATATCTTGGGCACTGGTATCCTTTATCATCATAACTCCTTACGATTCTCAAAACATACAATCATGAAGCCAACGGCAATCATGGTAAGCGGAGAAGCCATAAACAAACTGATAGTGAACATTTTGAAATCCTTAATTTCGCTGATGACTTATCTATACCATTAGCGTGCCAATTATTAAGTTGCTGATAATATTGTTTTTTTATTTGTTTTGATGAGTAGATGTCTGTCCGCGGACAGAAAAAGTGTCCGCTGCGGACACTTTTAAATTGCTGATTATTGACGCGAGGGTAAAGAAAGTCAGTCATTGCGACTAAGGTCGGCTGCTCAGAGACCTAGTTTGTTACTATGCTAAAGCCAAGAGTAAATAATGATGCAGCAGCGTTAGGTGTTACCTCATAAAAACTGCATTGATATTCAGATCGTGAATAATTATTCATAATTAAGCGCAGTTTACGTTAACGTAAAGAGGCTGGTTTTAGATTGTTTTTTTACAAGTTGTTAAATTTGACACCAGTGTCATAAAAAAATAACGGGTGAAATACGCCTAAATGTAAAAAAATAGCATAGAATTTAGAAAGTGCCTTTAAGTGAGAAATATTCATGAATATGAATATGTATTCAAAACTCTATTGACTCATGAGGTATTTGGCGATAGTTTTGTTCGTCTGCTAGCACTGTCACAAAAGACTGAACCGCTAGTCGTTGTAGCAAGGGGAGGGGTCTATGTTATACGACTCAAAATTAGAAAAAGATAATTGTGGCTTTGGCTTAATAGCCCAGGTCAATGGTCAGGCGAGTCACCGCTTGATTCGAACAGCAATCACTGGCTTAGATCGCATGGAACACCGTGGTGGTATTTCTGCAGATGGTAAAACTGGTGATGGCTGTGGTTTATTAATGCAAAAACCTGATAGTTTCTTTCGTGCTATTGCCAGCGAACATGATTGGCACTTAGGTAAGAACTACGCCGTTGGCATGGTATTTTTAAATGCCGATCCTGTACTTGCGCAAACAGCTAAAGATGTGTTGAGTGAAGAACTCGAAAAAGAAACCTTGAGTATTCAAGGCTGGCGCGTAGTACCTACCGATGCGTCATGTTTAGGGCCAATTGCAAAAAAACAACTACCAGGCTTTGAACAAATTTTTGTTAGCGCACCAGAAGGCTGGCGTCCAAAAGATTTAGAACGTCGCTTGTATGTAGCGCGTCGTCGTGCTGAAAAGCGCCTCGAAAACGATGAACACTTTTATATTGCCAGTTTATCTGGTTTGGTCACTGTCTATAAAGGCTTGATGATGCCTGTAGACTTACCTAACTTTTATTTAGACTTAGCTGACATTCGCATGACCAGTGCGATTTGTGTATTCCACCAACGTTTTTCTACTAATACACAGCCTCGTTGGCCTTTAGCTCAACCTTTCCGCTATTTAGCGCATAATGGTGAAATTAATACGATTCAAGGTAACCGCCAATGGGCACGTGCCCGTGCTTATAAGTTTGCCTCACCACTTATTCCAGATCTGCAATCAGCCGCACCATTCGTTAACGAAAGCGGATCAGATTCTTCAAGCTTAGATAATATGCTTGAGTTGTTCTTAGCGGGAGGCATGGATTTATTCCGTGCAATGCGTATGCTTGTGCCACCAGCATGGCAGAAAAACCGTGCCATGGATGATGACCTACGTGCGTTCTATGACTTCAACTCAATGCATATGGAACCATGGGATGGCCCAGCTGGTATTGTAATGTCTGACGGCCGTTTCGCGGCTTGTAACCTTGACCGTAATGGCTTGCGTCCGGCGCGTTATGTAATTACCCAAGATGGATTTATCACGCTTGCCTCTGAAGTGGGCATTTGGGATTACGCACCAGACGAAGTCGTTGAAAAAGGCCGTGTCGGACCAGGTGAGCTGTTAGTTATTGATACTCATCAAGGGAAAATATGGCATTCAGATGAGATTGACCAAGACCTTAAATCTCGCCACCCATATAAAGCCTGGCTAGAGGCAAACGTTAAGCGTTTAACGCCATTTGAACAGTTATCTGAAAAAGATGCGGGTAACCGTTCTTTTGATGACGAAACACTGCTTAAGTATCAAAAAATGTTTGGCTATACCAACGAAGAACTTGATAGCGTGATTCGTGTTATGGGTGAAAATGGTCAAGAAGCAACGGGTTCTATGGGTGATGACACGCCATTTGCGGTACTGTCAGAAGGCCATCGCTCACTGTTTGATTACTTCCGACAAAAGTTTGCGCAAGTAACGAATCCACCGATTGACCCACTTCGTGAAAATCACGTTATGTCACTAGCAACCTGTATTGGTAGTGAGCAAAACGTATTTAACGAAACCACCGGCCATGCTAAGCGTTTACAGTTTGATACGCCAATTTTGATGTACGCTGATATGCAACAGCTGATCAATGCTGACGATGAGCACTACAGCTACTGTAAAATTGATATCACTTACACCGCAGAAGAAGGCTTAGAAAAAGCAATCACACGTATCTGTGATGAAGCACAAGAAAAAGCGGCGTCAGGCTGTGTCATGCTTATTTTAAGTGATCGTAACTTTAGCGAAACGCATTTACCTATTCCTGCGGCGATGGCGGTTGGTTCAATTCAAAAGCGTTTAGTAGATAATAACTTACGTTGTGAATCTAATATCATCATCGAATCGGGCAGTGTCCGTGATGCGCATCAATTTGCGGTATTACTTGGTTTTGGTGCAACGGCAATTTATCCGTACCTTGCTTATGAATCATTAGTTGCAATGAGCGATAACAAGACCCTGAATAAGAGCTATTGCGAAGTAACGCTTGCGTATCGTAATGCGATTAACAAAGGTCTGTATAAAATCATGTCGAAAATGGGCATCAGTACTGTCGCTTCGTACCGCTGTTCAATGTTATTTGAGGCAGTTGGTTTATCAGATGCGGTTGTAGAAACCTGTTTTAACGGTGTAGCTAGTCGTATTAAAGGGGCTTGTTTTACAGATTTTGATGATGACCAACGTAAGCTTCATAAGCTGGCCTTTAGTAAGCGTAAATTATTGAGCCATGGCGGATTATTAAAATATGTTCATGGTGGTGAGTACCATGCTTATAACCCAGATGTTATTCAAACACTGCAAAAAGCAGTACGCTCTGGGGATTACAAAGATTACTTAGCGTATGCTGATTTAGTAAATAACCGCCCGATCACCAATTTACGTGACATGTTGGCAGTCAAGATCCCTGATACAGGTGTGAGTGTTGATGATGTTGAACCTGCAACTGAGCTGTTCAAACGTTTTGACTCTGCAGCAATGAGTATTGGTGCGTTATCGCCAGAAGCGCATGAAGCACTCGCAATTGCAATGAACCGTTTAGGTGGTTGCTCAAACTCGGGTGAAGGTGGTGAAGACAAGCTTCGCTACGGCACAGAGAAAAACTCGCGTATTAAGCAGGTTGCCTCAGGTCGTTTTGGTGTAACACCACATTACTTACGTAGCGCTGATGTAATTCAGATTAAAGTTGCGCAAGGTGCAAAACCAGGTGAGGGTGGTCAATTACCGGGTGAAAAAGTAACGCCGTATATTGCAAAATTACGTTATTCAGTGCCGGGTGTGACTTTGATTTCGCCTCCGCCACATCACGATATTTACTCGATTGAAGATTTAGCTCAGCTTATTTTCGATTTAAAACAAGTAAATCCAGATGCACTTATTTCGGTGAAACTAGTTTCTGAACCAGGTGTAGGTACTATCGCAACAGGTGTAGCTAAAGCCTATGCCGATTTGATTACCATTGCTGGTTATGACGGTGGTACAGGTGCAAGCCCGCTCACTTCTGTTAAGTATGCAGGTAGTCCTTGGGAGCTTGGTCTTGCTGAAACTCAACAGGCGTTAGTAGAAAATGGTTTACGTCACCGTATTCGTCTACAAACAGATGGTGGCCTTAAAACGGGTCTAGATATCATTAAGGCGGCTATTTTAGGTGCTGAAAGCTTTGGTTTTGGTACTGGGCCTATGGTAGCTCTTGGTTGTAAATACCTACGTATTTGTCACCTAAATAACTGTGCGACCGGTGTTGCAACGCAAGACGATACGCTGCGTCAAAAGCATTATCATGGTCTGCCAGAAATGGCGATGAACTACTTTAAGTTTATTGCCGAAGAAGCGCGCCAAATTATGGCAAGCCTTGGTGTAACTCGCTTAACAGATTTAATAGGTCGTTTGGACTTACTTGAAGCAATTGAAGGCAAGACAGAGAAACAAAAGAAAGTTGATTTGTCTTCAGTTATTGCCGTACCAAACAACCCAACGGGTGAAACCTTGTATTGTAGTGTGCCTAATAGCTCACACTACTTAGGTCAGCTAAACGAAACCTTACTTGAAAAAGCGAAGCAAGCAATTGATGAAAAATCAGGTATCTCGCTGGTTAACCGTATTTGCAATACAGACCGCTCAGTAGGGGCTATGCTATCGGGTTATATTGCGTCAAAACATGGTAACCAAGGTATGGCTGCTGATCCTGTTTCTATTGAGCTCCATGGTACAGCAGGTCAATCATTTGGTGTGTGGAATGCAGGTGGTCTTGAAATGACGCTTGTTGGTGATGCGAATGACTATGTTGGTAAAGGAATGGCTGGCGGTAAGCTAGTAATTCGCCCACCGCTGGGTTCTTCTTTCGAAAGCCACAAAGCGACCATTGCCGGTAATACCTGTTTATATGGTGCAACGGGCGGTAAATTATTTGCCGCAGGCTGTGCCGGTGAGCGTTTTGCAGTTCGTAACTCAGGCGTCCAAGCGGTTGTAGAGGGCGTGGGTGACAATGGTTGTGAATACATGACAGGTGGTGTTGTTTGCGTACTTGGTAAAGTGGGTATCAACTTTGGTGCAGGTATGACAGGCGGTTTTGCTTATATTCTTGACGAAGGTAATGACTTTGAAAAACGCATTAACCCTGAACTTGTTGAGATTGTCACGCTTGAAGGGTTGGCATCACACCAAGAACATTTACGCGGTCTAATTGCTGAGCATTTAGAACTTACAGGCTCAAACCGCGCTGAGCAGATTTTAGCTAACTTCGATTTATACATTCCGATGTTTAAATTAGTTAAGCCAAAATCTAGTGATGTAAAAAGTTTACTTGGGCACCGAGCGCGCAGTAGCGCAGAGCTTCGTGTTCAGGCTCAGTAAGGGGGTAGTATGAGCGAAAATGTATACCAATTTATCGATGTACAACGTGTTGATCCGCGTAAAAAGCCAATCTCAGCGCGTAAACAATCTTTCGTAGAAATTTACGAGCCGTTTTCTGAGACGCAAGTTAACTCACAGGCGGATCGCTGTTTAGATTGTGGTAACCCGTACTGTGAA
This sequence comes from Pseudoalteromonas apostichopi, assembly GCF_030297135.1. Taxonomy (NCBI): domain Bacteria; kingdom Pseudomonadati; phylum Pseudomonadota; class Gammaproteobacteria; order Alteromonadales; family Pseudoalteromonadaceae; genus Pseudoalteromonas; species Pseudoalteromonas apostichopi. The sequence goes on along the minus strand of NZ_AP028065.1, from coordinate 254,050 downwards.
TGGAAATGCCCAGTACATAACTATATTCCACAGTGGTTAAAATTAATTCGTACTGGCCGTATTTTAGAAGCGGCAGAGTTGTCTCATCGTACAAACAGCTTACCAGAGGTGTGTGGTCGAGTGTGCCCACAAGACCGCTTGTGTGAAGGCTCTTGTACACTTGACGAAGAGTTTGGTGCTGTCACTATCGGTAATATCGAAAAGTACATCACAGATACTGCTTTTAAGATGGGCTGGAAACCAGATATGTCGTATGTGGTTTGGTCTGACAAAAAAGTGGCTATCATTGGTGCTGGTCCGGCAGGCTTAGGTTGTGCGGATATTTTAGTACGTAACGGTGTAAAACCTGTGGTATTTGACCGTCACCCTGAAATTGGCGGCCTTCTTACATTTGGTATTCCTTCATTCAAACTTGAAAAAGAAGTAATGCAAAAGCGTCGTGAAATTTTCACTGAAATGGGTGTCGAGTTTCAGCTAAACACTGAAGTTGGCATTGATATTACTCTTGATGAAATCTTGGCTGAATATGATGCCGTTTTCTTAGGTGTCGGTACGTATCAAAGTATGCGTGCAGGGCTTGAGAATGAAGATGCTGATGGTGTGTTTGATGCACTGCCGTTCTTAATTGGTAACACAAACCGTGTTATGGGCTATGCAGAAGACAAACAAGCTTATCTCGATATGGCGAACGAAAAAGTTGTCGTGTTAGGCGGTGGTGATACAGCAATGGACTGTGTGAGAACCTCTATTCGACAAGGTGCTGCAAAAGTAACTTGTGCTTATCGTCGTGACGAAGAAAATATGCCAGGCTCAAAGCGTGAAGTTAAAAATGCCCGTGAAGAGGGGGTAGAATTTACCTTCAATGTACAGCCGAAAGGCATTGTTGTTGACGAGCAAGGTAAAGTTGCTGGCGTTAAGATGGTGAAAACCCAGCTTGGTGAGCCGGACGAAAATGGTCGTCGTCGTGCTGAAGAAGTTGCCGGCTCTGAACATGTTATTGAAGCTACCAAAGTGCTTATGGCTTTTGGTTTTAAACCTCATAAAATGGATTGGTTAGAGCCGTACGGTGTTGAAATCAATCATTGGGGTGGCATCAACGCACCAGAAAAAGGTGAATTTACCCATCAAACAACGAACCCTAAAATCTTTGCTGGTGGCGATATTGTTCGCGGCTCAGACTTAGTGGTAACCGCTATTTTCGAAGGCCGAAACGCCGCAGAAGGGATTATGGATTATTTGGAAGTTTAATCCTAAGGGGTTCATTTAATATTTATAAAAGCAAGCTACCTAGCTTGCTTTTTTATTACCTGCCATAAAATATACTTATTTCTTGTTATGATAATTTAAGCAAGATCCAGAAAGATAATGAAAAAATAGCGCTTATTACCTACAATCTTCGAATGAATTCTACAGTAGAATATAAAAGTTCATTATTTCGTATTAACTCCATATTTACTCCACATTGTTGCGTTTAAATGTCTATCAGAGGCAGAAGCCCATCTGAATATTTGATGCTAACAACATGGATAAAAAGAAAATGTTTTGCGAACACACTAATAACGAGCAGTTAAGCTTTTTTCAGCCGAATTCAAAATCTGAAAATGATTTACTCAATGAGGTCATGAATAGTGAAGACCTGCACGATATTCTGACTATGGTTTTACTAGATGAAACCTTATCAGACGCCCTTAAAGCGATGGTGAAGCAACAACTGAAAACAATAAAAAAAATATAAAACGGAAATAAAAATGCCGCAGATATTAGTCGTTGAAGACGACTTAGATATTGCAGAACAAGTACTGTTGTTCTTTAATGCATCTGGTTTTACTACTCACCACATCACTGATGGCAGTGCTGTGGTGTCGTGGGTTAAAGAAAATAATCCAGATGCAATAATTCTAGATGTAATGTTACCTAATTTAGATGGCGTGGAATGCATGAAGCAGATCCGCGCTTTTTCAATGGTGCCTATTATTATGGTAACCGCTAAAGTCGAAGAAGCTGATAGGTTAAAAGGGTTAGAACATGGCGCAGATGACTATGTATGTAAACCTTTTAGCGGTGCAGAGCTGGTGATGCGTGTTAAAGCTATTTTAAGACGCTGCGCGCCAGTATCTATTAGCAAGGAAACTGTTGAAACGCCTGCTACTATTTGCTTAAACGAAGATGCGCTTGAAGTTGAAATAAAGGGCGTGTCTTTGGGTTTAACTAAAGTAGAATTTGACGTATTCAAGCTTTTGTACAAAGCCCCTAACCGTGTTTTTTCAAGGCAGCAGATACTTGATCACATTCAGCCCAATAACTTTGATATTACCGACCGCGTAATCGACAGTCACATCAAAAATATTCGTAAAAAACTGAAGAATTTACAGTTCTCTCCTAAGATAGTCGCTTCCGTTTATGGTGCAGGCTATCGCTATGATGAACGTCAAATCAATTGATTTGGCGTTCATCGCCTTTACTATTAATTACACACTGTACGTTCACCTTTTCGAATCGAATGGGTAAACACATACACTGATAATTCCCTTGCTTGAATATCTTGCCAAATTTGTTTGCTAGGAACAGGGCACAGCGCATAATGTAAATATTGGCTAAGCGCTTCACCTTCAAGGGCTATCGAATAGGGCGTTCGTACATAGACCTGAATCGCATCAGTTGAGTACTTAATTTGATCTAATCGCCACTGGCCTAGTAAAAATTGCTTTGCAAAAAACTGAGAAATACGTTGTTTTGCAGCTTCAGACAGTGGAGGGTACTCTATTGGCTTTTCGTAGCTTGCATAATAGAGTGCTGCACTTAACAGCATGCTGGCAAGGGCCGCATAAATTGGCAGTGGGGACTTTTTGGTTTTTTTAACATTGCTTTGGCGATGTTTACGCTCAATAGATTTTGCCCATTGGGCGTGCTTTAATGACTCTGACATGGTTCCATTCCACAGTAGTTTATAGTGCTATTTAAGCAATAAAATGTGGTGGAAAAATGGAGAGGCTTATTTATTACCTAAAGGCAGTAAGATTCTAATACATAAGCCACCTGACTTACCCGGTAATGCGTTAATAGTACCTGACATCAATTCGACAAAACTCTGACAAATTGATAACCCTAAACCTGAGCCTCCTGATGCGCGGCTACGAGACTCTTCAACACGATATAAACGGTCAAAGAGCTTGCCTATATGAGCTTTACCTACACCCGGAGAAGTATCATCGACTTGTATAAACAGCTCTTGTTTATTCGCTCTCACCTTTAGGCGAACATGGCCTGGGCTGTCTGTATATAGACACGCATTAGTAAAAATATTGTTGAGGATTTGGTCGAGTTTTTGTTTATCTACCGTGATCTCAACATCATTAGCAATAACAATGTCAGCCAAAAAAGTTAGCTGATGGCTGCAAACATAACGGCGCATGTCTTGCTCGTATTCAGCAAAAATTTGTGCGGCATTATATTGTTGAAGGTTCAATGTAAGGGTTTTATTTTCAGCTTGCGATAACTGATATACATCTGAAATTAAGTTATTAAGTTGTGCTATCTTGCCATTAATTTTGCTGTAGGCGAGATCGCGGTTTTCTTGTATGTCGAGCTCGAGTGCTTCTATATGCAGTTTCAATACGCTCAATGGGGTGCGTAATTCATGAGAGATATCAGCGAGCATTTTGTCTTTTTCAATTAAGTTATATTGATAAAGCTTGGCTTTAAATAACGCTTTTCGATGCTTGAAGTAATAGAGTACTAACGCAAGGATACTAAACAACAAAACAATACCAGCAGACAACAACCAAATCTGTTTTTCTAGTCGCTGGTTATTCATTTGTGCAGTTGCGAGTTTGTTTTTTTGTATTTCATCATCAATTCGTTGCTGTTGCTCGATTGCTGTTAATTGCTTTTTATTCTTTTCGACAGCTTGATTTAGATGTTCTTCAAACAAAGACTCGGCCAGTTCATTTTCAAGCTTTAGCTGCTCAGCTGCTAGCTTGTAATCACCTATCAATTCAGCATAGATTGCGGTATAGCCGTGCTGCTTTTGATTCAATAATCGGTTATTGATACCTAGTAACAACTCTTTTGTTCGACTTAAATAAAGACCAATTAGCTCAGGGTTTTTAAGGACTAAATGCAATTCAATTAAATTAAAGTAAGAGTAGATCTTACTTAACGCCGAGCCAGATTTAAGCGCTGCATTGAGCCCAGACTCAGCACTACTGAGAGCCATATGCTGGTTGCCTATTTTCAAATACAATTGCATTAACGTATGCTTCGCCGTCGCCATATTTTCATAGGCTTTGACGTCGGCTAAACGGGTAAAGGCGTTATTTAATAAGGGAAGAGCCTGCTCTAAATCGCCTCGTTTATACACCAGCTTGGCAAGTTGTAAACTGGTATCAGCAATATTCATTTGGTTTTTGGTTTTAATATCAAACTCGAGTGCTTTTTTATAGAAGTACTCAGATTGCGTGAGGTCATCAAGCCTGTGAGCAAGGTTTGCTAAGTTATAAAAGTTAGTGGCAACAAGTTCATAATTATCGCTGTTTTCTAATAACGCTTGTGCTTTTACCTGATGATGCATTGATTGTTCAAGATCATTTAGTGTGTCGTATAGTGAACCCAAATTGCTATGGCTTTGTGCTTGTAGGTTTTTGTCTTCAAGCTCGTTTGCAAGCGCTAAGGCTGCCATATAGTGTTTTTTTGCTTCTATTGTTTTTAATTGACGACGATAGTTGATCCCCAACTCTTTTTGGATGTGGTATTGGTCCTTTTTGCTTAAACTAGCAAGCTTTTGTAATGGCGATAATAGTTCAATCGCTTTGTTGTAATGACCTTGTTTACGTAACAGAGGCGCTTGTGCCATCACAATTACAGGGCTCGATGTAGCGCTATTTTTATCTTTGTATTGCTCTAGAATAGTGAGTGCTTCAATGAGCTTGCCTTGGTTCTCAAGGTCAGTGACTTGATTTAATAGAGAGCTTGGTAGTGAGGTTGCTACACAGGAAAAAGACAGTAAACATGTAGCGATAAGTAAAGAGTATTTCATTTGCAGTTAGAATAAGCTTAAAGTGTGCTTATACTAACCAGCAAATGTGTGCAAATTATGGAGTTATTAGTTAGCGTTTATCACAACTAAACTTCAATTAATGATAAAGTTTTATCCTTAATTCAGTTACACCTGAGATGTTATGGTTTTTCATCTTTTTGTCTCAGTATCAAAAATTTCTGATTGTATTCAACCTACGGAATCCTAAAATCTAGATTTGGATAATTTATGCTCCATTAAATTAATAGTAAATAATTTATTTGCTATTTCTGTTAATGATAAAGTTTTAGTTAATTCTTCAGGTGAAATACAATGAAAAAATCTATCCTGTCAATATTGATGGTATGCGGAGCCGTGGCTGCAGATGCTTCGGCAAATAGCTGCACAGGCGAGCTGTATGGTATTAACTCTGGTCGAGGCCATTTAGGTTTCGTTTTTTCTATTGATGAACATACGCAAAGTGCAGCGATTCATTCAAAAGCTGCTTTCTCGTCAGCAGCTATAGCATTTGATAGTACAAGAAACCGACTTTATTACGTTTCAGCTCCACGACCGCTTTCGTATAAGCTTGATGTAAGTGAATTTAATTTAGCAAGTCATGAACTAGCTGACCTGCCAATTAAAAGTGAAAAGTATAAGTATACTCGTCTCGCTTACGTTGATATGGATACAAATGAGCACACAGTGTTTAGTCGCTCTAATTCGATGACTCGATTAGCTTATGATCCAAATCGTGATGTTATCTACGGCTCTAAAGGCAGTAAGTTTTATATTATTTCCCCAGATTCTGGTGAAACTCAGTTTGTAGGTAATATGACTGGCTATGGGAATAGTTCAGATATTCTTCGTGGTGATATGATTGTTAAAAACGGAGAAGTTTATTTAGTTTCTGCAACAAGCATTTTCTCTTTGAACCTTTCTACACTTGAGTTAACGAAAAAATCTGAACATGGCTTAACGACAGTGACCGGTGCTGCGCTTGATCAAAATGGTGAGCTGATTATTGCTCGAGAAGTTATTAACGATCAAGGTAATTACAATATAACTAAGCTGTATAAAGCATCAATTGAAACGGGTAAAACATGTGCAATGGGTACGTATCCTATGCGTATTAATGATTTAGCGTTAAACACACTTAAACCAGTTGCTTGTTATACCAAACCAACCTGTAGTACCGGTGCAGAGTCAGTTGTTATCACGAGTATTGATAAGCAACGAAAAGCGACTTGGCAAAATTACACATTGAATGCTTATTTATTTGATAAACCTGTCGCAAAACTTAAGAGTGCAGCAAATTTTGGTGAAGGTGGAATTGTAAATAAAACACTTACAATTAATCATGACTTTGCCGCTGCAAACTCCATTACAGAAGCTGCAATCGATTCTTATGGCACAGATATCTTTTTTGTGGGGAGTTTTCATGATACAGATTTCACAGACGCTGAAGTTTCAGAGCTTTACAATTGGTCAAAGAAACCAGGTAACGTAACTATTATTGCAGCTGACTCTGACTTGCCGAATGAAAAAGTGTATGCAAAGTGGGGCTATACTGTCACGCGTGATGGTTATGTCGACGGCCCAAATACGCAAAACCCTGATGGTGTGGGTACTCATGCTCAGCAGGCTATTTTTGCTGGCCCATTTGGTGGTGTAACGAGTTTTTATCAAGCGGGTGGTGCGAAAGGCTATTTCTCTGAAATGCCAGCAGGTACTCAAGTATTAGCAGTTAATCAAGATGGTCTGCCTACAATTGTTATGGACCCAGAAACTGGCGATATTCTATTATCTGATAATGGTATTGTTAACACTCAAGATAAAGTTGAGAACTACACTCCAGGTACAGGTGTAACTAGCATGGCCGAACGGCTATTCTTAAACTTAATTAACTATGCAAGTGATATAGATTAATTATCCTTATTTAAACTATCGTGAAGTCATTTACTTCACGATGGTAATTTATATAAATCGTCTCCCATCATAAATTCATTCTAATAAATAATAGTAGTGTTTAGTTTTCTTTTTAATCTGGTTTAAATTTAAATTGATGTGTGCGCTTATTTTTATGATTTATTTACAGCGCAGCCTTGATTTTAAAGTCTTGCTTTCGAATGGTTCTTTTTTGTTACTTTATTTTTGTTTTATCATTTTTAATTATTGATTATTATGGATTGTTGTTAAAATCAAAATTTTCCTATTGTTTTGTTTTGATTTAAAAGTAAGTATTTACCTTGTGCTATATATATAAATTAATATTTGCTAACTTTTTATTTTTAATTGTTAGTAAATAAGTTTGATTTTATCTTTTTAGGTGAATATAAAATGAAAATCTCTATGTTATCGATAATGACACTTTGCACTGCACTTTCGTCGGGTGCCTATGCAAATACGTGTACCGGTGAGCTATATGGAATTAATTCTGGGCGAGGTGATTTAGGGATTGTCTTTTCCTTGAATGAACAAGATCAAAGTGCTGCGATTCATTCGAAAGCTAAGTTTTCCTCAGCAGCTATGGCGTTTGATAGTACTCGTAACCGTTTATATTATGTATCTGCCCCTAGACCACTAACATATCAGCTAGATCCTGGCTCTTTAAATTTGACCGATGAAGAACTAAAAGGGTTACCGATTAAAGGCAATAAATTTAAATATACCAAACTTGCATATGTGGATATGGCAACTGGTGAGCACGTAGAAGTTGGTCGTAGCAGCCCAATGACAAGACTTGCTTATGATCCTGAGCGAGATGTTATGTATGGCTCAAAGGGTAGCAAGTTTTACATTATCTACCCTGATTCAGGAGAGACTCAGTACGTAGGTGAAATGACGGGTTATGGTAGCAGCTCTGATATCCTTCGGGGCGACATAGTTATAAAAGATTCAAAGATTTATTTGATCTCTTCTAAAAGTATCTTCTCACTTGATTTATCAACATTACAATTAACTCGAATATCAAATCATGGGTTAGTAACTGTAACAGGCGCTGCGGTAGATCAAAACGGTGAATTATTGATTTCTCGTGAAGTAATTAATGATCAAGGACACTTCAATCTTACCAAACTTTATAAGGCATCTATCGAAACTGGTAATACTTGTGAAGTAGGTTCATTCCCAGTGCGTGTCAATGATTTAGCTATGGATACGATAAAACCAGTTGCTTGCTATAATAAAAAGTATACATGTAGCACTGAGCCAGAATCGATAGTCATCACTAGCATTGACCAAAACAGACAAGCCACTTGGCAAGGGTATACGCTTAACGGCTTGCTAATGCTTTGGGCCTTAGAAAAGTTAACTAGTACAGACAATTTCGGTGAAAATGGTGTTGTTCGTAAACCTCTATCAATAAATCATGATTTTGCAGCGGCAAATTCAATTACAGAGGAAGCGTTAAATAATTACAACACCGATATCTTTTTTATTGGTAGTTTCAGGTTAAGTAATTTTACAGATGCAGAGCTCGATGAAGCCTATAATTGGTCATTAAAGAAAGGTAATGTTGCTATTATTGCTGGTGATGCTGATTACCCAGAGGAAAAAATATACACAAGATGGGGTTATAAAGTAACAGCAGAAGGTTACATTGATGGACCAAGTATGCCTAATCCAGCAGGAGAGAGTACCAAAGCACAGCAAAGAATGTTCGCAGGACCATTTGGAGAGGTAATTGAGTTTTATCAATCAGGTACAGCAAGAGGTTATTTTTCAGAGATGCCTGCGGGGGCCCAAGTCTTAGCTGTAAACCAACAAGGCTTGCCAACTATCGTAAAAGACCCTGCTACAGGCGATATTATCTTGGCTGATAGTGGAATGCTAACAATTCAATATAAATTAGAAAATATTACACAAGGCCCAAAAGTGACAAGTATGGCGGATCGTCTATTAATGAACTTGTTTAACTATGCCAGTGAGATAGATTAATTATTGCCAAGTTATGTAAAAATCGCGAAGTGTTAAAAGCTTCGCGATTTTTTATAAAACTAACGTTGATTCTATTACCAGCAGCCTGTAAGGGTATTTTTTACTTTATTAGAATGCTGTCTAAGAAATAAATAATTAATACCAACAAGTAATGTATGACTGATTGCTAAAAAAATTAACCATGACGATAAGCCTTGTGTTAACTGAGTAACTGTTACCATGCTAAGTAGCATTAAAATCAAAGATGAATTTAACACGGCTTGTAGCAACTGTTTAAAACGCAAATGTTTCCAGCGACTCCAAACAACCAACACAAAAGCGGTTGTAGGGAGTGCAACTAATATACATTCAAATAAAATAATGAATAATTGCGTACTTTGATAAGCTGAATTTGTAGTAGCACCCTGAGTATGGCTTGAACTTAGCGTAATCAATCCAAGTATCACAACAGTAAATATATTTTTAATATTCATTTATAAACTCTAAACTCTAAACAGACTTAACTACCAATTTATGCATGTGCGCTAATAAGCTCTTTGGCATTAGCTCTTGCCATTTTACTAATGTTATCGCCTGCGAGTAGTCGTGCAATTTCATCAATACGACCATCTTTTGAAAGTTTATTCATTTGCGTAAAGGTTTCGCCATTTGCAATTTCTTTTGCTACAAAAAATTGTTGATGCCCAGAGCTAGCAACTTGCGGAAGGTGAGTCACACAAATAACTTGAGTTGATTTACCTAGTTGGCGTAAAAGCTTGCCGACAGCAGAGGCGGTTGGGCCTGAAATCCCCACATCTACTTCATCGAAAATCAGTGTAGGCGTAGTAACACGTTGAGCAATAATAACCTGAATAGCTAAACTAATACGTGATAACTCACCCCCAGAGGCTACCTTAGAGAGGGCTTGCATTGGTTGACCTGGGTTCGTCGACACCAAAAACGAAACCGTATCAAAGCCCATTGCACTTGGTGCTTTATCGGTAGTTTGTTGAATATCAATCGCAAATTTGCCGTTTTCCATAGATAAATTCGCCATGCTATCGCTGATTAGCTGATTAAGTGTCTCAGCGTAACTATGACGGCTTTCACTCAATAGTTGAGCTGCTTGTTTGTATTGCTTAAGGGCAGAGCTAATTTCGCTTTCAAGAGCAACAAGGCGGTCACTGTTATAGCTGATTGATGCTAATTCTTCTGCAATCGACTGATGAAATTTAACAAGCTCTTCAGGTTTTATGTGATGTTTACGGGCAAGGTCCATAGCACCTGCTAAGCGGGTTTCTACTTCATCTAAACGGGCAGGATCTAAGTCAGTAACATCAACATAGCTGCGAATTTCACGACTTGCTTCTTCAACTTGCACTGCAGCTTCACTTAGTAGTGATGCAATACTTGATAAGCTTTCATCGTAGTTCGCAAGCTCAGCAAATTGCTGTGCGCTGTGTTGCAATAACGAACAAGCACTTTGTTCATCACTTTCGTATAAGTGTTGTAGCTCACGTTGGCATGACTCTAAGATGGTTTGACTATGGCTTAACTTGTGATGCTCAGCTTCAATCTCTTCAAACTCGCCAGGTTGCAGGGCAAATTCATCTAGTTCAGCTACTTGATATTCAAGTAATTGTTTTTGAGCGGCTTGTTGCTGTTGTTGTTGCTCAAGCTGGTTAAACTCTTTGAGTAATGCTTGGTAGGATTTATAGCGTTCTTTAACATCAGCTAATAATTGATTGTGGCCAGCATAGGCATCAAGCAGATGTAATTGATGTTCAGCTTTTAATAAATGCTGATGGGCATGTTGTCCGTGAATAGAAATTAAATACTGACCTAACTCTTTTAACTGTGCAGCTGTAACTGAGCTGCCATTAATATAGCTCTTGCTGCGGCCATTTTTGCAAATAACACGGCGTAGTAAACATTCGCCTTCACTGTTTGAAAGTAAATGTTGCTCTAAAAAGTGTTGGGCAAGAGGGAGTTGGCTAATATCAAATTGTGCACAAATTTCTGCACGATCAGTACCTGGGCGAACAGCACCAGCATCAGCGCGTTCGCCTAAACATAAAGAGAGGGCATCAATTGCAATTGATTTCCCCGCACCTGTTTCACCTGTAATGGCTGTCATACCATTGTGCCACTCAGTACTTAAATTACTTACAATGGCAAAGTTTTTAATTTCTAACCCGATTAACATACTGTTTATCCATCCAGCTAATTAACTGTTAATTTATACAGTGTTTTCGGGTTTTGCAAATTAAATTTTTAAGCTTTGCTTAATTCTGACAGTTGATTTTGTGCTGTGGAATCATCTGGCGCTTGTGTGCTCTGGGCTGGCAGCTGATCGTCTTGTAAATCCACTGGAGGCTGATATTTAATTACTTCAATCAGTGATGGTAGGGCTTCTTGGTAAAATGATTTATTATATTCAATGCCATTGTAAGGTAATTCAGCCATAAAATATTGTAGTCTGTCTGCAAGCTGATCAATCTGCTCAGGGCTTTGTGCTTTGCTGGCTTCCATAATGATAGTGTTGAGCAGTAAATCGCTAATGTACTCAAGGTAGGTTAGGTTTTCTTCATTATGAGCTTGAACAACAAAATAATTGCTGGTGATCATACTTAAGCGTTGAATATTCTTCGGACGAATTATCTTACTTTCGCTAAAATCAATTAATTTATCCTTAAAGTCATTGTTGATTTTTTTTACTCGCTGATTAAAGTGTTTTTTTTCAGCTTCAATAGCTTTACGACGGTTGCTCTCAACCATCCAGTAGCAACCTAGTAAGGTGATCAGTAATAATAGAGCAAGAAAAACGATATAGCTCATTTTGCCTTATAATCCTTAAAAAAATACAGCATTAAGTTTGATTATTTTGCGCTAATCACTGCGCCTTGGCAATCATTTAAGATAAAAAAGCCGCTTAAAATAAGCGGCTTCCCCAGTTTAACTTTTTTCTCAGTACGTTGTAGTAAGAGTACTCTTTTGGATGTATTAAACGCAGTCTTTTATCTGCTTTTTTTATCACCACTTCATCACCAGGTAACACAGCTAAAACTACATGACTGTCGCAGCTGACTTGTAAGCTATCGGTATTTTCAAGACTAAGTTTTAAGCGCACTTCATTATCCGCATCAACCACAAGGGGACGGCTTGATAGAGTGTGCGGGAACATCGGAACGAGTGAAATTGCGTTCAGCTCTGGAGTTAAAATAGGACCGCCACCAGAAAGTGAATAAGCTGTTGAACCCGTTGGCGTTGATACAATTAATCCATCAGAGCGCTGTGAGAACACAAAATCGTTGTTTATAAAGGCCTCAAACTCAATCATATGAGCGACTTTATCGGCGTGTAATACAGCTTCATTAACCGCCAAATTCGCACTTTTTAGTTCAGCATGACGATATACTTCAACTTCAAGCAAAAAGCGCTTTTCTTCGAGGAATTGGCCACTTAGCACTTGTTCAAGGCTGGCTTCGAAACCTTCAGGGTTTAAATCGGTTAAAAAGCCTAAATTGCCACGGTTTACACCTATTACGGCTACATCAAAACGTGCTAAAACTCTTGCTGCACCAAGCATATTGCCATCGCCGCCCACTACTATGGCTAAGTCTGCACGTTCACCTAAATCTACCAATTTAACTAGGTTTTCAGCAGGTACGTCTTCAAGCTGGCGGCCAGTGCGTTGTTCTACTAGTACTTCAAATCCTAACGCACGCAAGAATGTGTGCAAGCGACCAAGTGTGGCAGCCGCGGCACTGTGATTAGGTTTGCCAATTAGACCTATGGTTTTAAACGGTGAATCCATGTTATTTGCACTTAAACTTTCATATCGCTAGATTACATTAAAAATTAATGCTTTGAAAATAACTTGAAATAAACTTGATGCGCCCAAATATCCACTGGCAAGAAGCTAAATGAATAAATTATGAAATTAAATCCGCGTGACCAACAAATTTTTTCAGCTGTAATGAGCCTTTACTGTAATGGAGAAGGTCAGCCTGTTGCCTCAACTCGTATTGCCAAACAAAAAGGTATGGCAGTATGTTCAGCTACAGTGCGTAATGCAATGGCACGGCTTGAAAAAGTGGGCTTATTATATTCGCCCCATACTTCAGCAGGCCGTGTGCCTACCAATGCTGGGTTTGATTATTGGCTCACAGAGTTTTTTGCTCTGCCTGAAATCGCAACATATTGGCAGCCTGAACAAGCACAATTAGTTGAGCTTGCCCATGGTTTAAGTCAACGCTATAAAGTGTGTTGCTGTGTGGGATTACCTCAAGTCAGCTCACAGCTGGTTTTCCGAGTAGAGGTGCTAGATTTTGATGGTAGTAATTGGCTTATTTTATTAATTGATAGAGCAGGGCAGAGCCATAATATTTGTATTACCAAACCTGAAGACTCATCTGATGCCGTTCGCTATCAGTTTGCCACTTGGCTCAATACTGTATTTAGCCAGCAAACCTTAATGGAAGGTTTATATCGTATGCAGGCAATGGCAGGTACTGCACCACATAATTGCCACGACTCACTGACACAATGGACTCGGCAATTAAGTCAAAAGCTTGGTTCAGACAATAGCATTGTAGTGGGTGAAAACTACCTTTACCGCCAAGTTGATTGCCAGACCAGTTTAAATATAGGTGTATCATTTTTAAATTTTGTTGAAGATAAACTCGCATTTAAAAATGGTTTATCGGTTTTAAATACAGAACAATTACCATTTACAGATTGTAATGAGCTGATGGTGATCAGCGTTCCATATTTTAATAACCATGAATACCAGAGTCGATTTTGTGTAATTTGTCCAAAATCAGCGCAAATAGAAGCAATCATCCAAGAATTTAAGTTAATCGGCTCATCAGCCTCTTGAATCTTTTAATTCAATCCCCATAATTACCGCAGTTGTAAAGAATTGGAGCATGTAAGCTATGTCTGAGCAGACAAAATCACCAGAGCAAGAAGTTGAACTAAACGAAGAATTTGAGCAAATGCAAGCTGAAGTAGAAGCTGCAGAAAAAGCAGCTGAGCAAGTTGATGGCGAAGAAATGAGCCCTGAAGCTGAAATTGCATTACTACACAGCGAACTAGAGGCAGCTAAACAAACGATTAACGACCAAAAAGACAGTGTTGTTCGTGCTGCAGCAGATGTTGAGAACATGCGTCGTCGTGCCGCTCAAGATGTAGAAAAAGCGCATAAGTTTGCACTTGAAAAGTTTGCTAACGAATTACTACCAGTTATCGATAACCTAGAGCGTGCTATTGAGTTTTCTGATAAAGAAAATGACCAGCTTAAGCCTGTCCTTGAAGGTATCGAGATGACAGTTAAAAGCTTTAATGATGCAGTATCAAAATTCGGTGTTGAAATTGTTAACCCTCAGGGTGAGCAATTTAATCCTGAATTCCATCAAGCAATGTCAATTCAGCCAAGCAATGATGTAGCACCTAATACTGTTCTTGCAGTAATGCAGAAAGGTTATACATTAAATGGCCGTTTATTACGTCCAGCAATGGTTATGGTATCGAAAGAAGCTGAATAAGCTTTAAAGAGATATAAAAAATGCCTGTTAATTACAGGCATTTTTTTTGATAGCAATCGTGTTAAGTTACCGACCATTTAGCTCGCTAGGATGGTTAAATATTTAAGTCGATTGGTATCGTTTTCGATGCCAAAGCTGCACTAGTAAGATAAGTATCAGTGCGCTGAACATCATCGCAGAAAATGGAATGGCACTTTGAGGGTGAACAAAGGCAAGGATAGGACCAACTAAAGCGCCACTGCCGAATCTTAATGTACCAATAACGGCTGTTGCAGTACCTGACTTTTCCTCAAACTGCATTAGTATCAATGAGTCTGCATTACTCGCTACAATACCTAAGCTCATCATCAGTGGTGCGATGCTTGCAACGATAAAATACAATGATAAATGCATCACACTGAATAACAGTAATGCCCCACCAGAAACGAAGCCAATGGCAAGGCCAATAAATAAAAGCTTACGAGAACCCAAGCGCGGCACTAAACGTGTATTCATAAAGTTACCGAACATTAAAGCCAACACGTTAAAGGCGAATAACACCCCGAACAATTGCTCATCTACTTTAAAAAAATCGAGATATACATAAGGTACCGATGTTAAAAAGCAAAAGAATGCAAATGAGGCAAACATTGAGCTGGCAATATCGGCAAGGGCGCTACGACGGGAAAATACCGTTTTATAACTATTAAAGAACAGTGCCAAGCCACGTTGCTGACTCTTAAAGATTGGAATATCGATTAAATGAATTTGCACTAAAGCTAAAATTGCAAAGCTATAGACAGCTAAGGTAATAAAAATGACCTGCCAGGTTGAAATACCCATGATCAATGAGCCAAGAGTAGGAGCAATGAGCGGGGCAACCATCATGATCATTGATACGTAAGACATACCCTTGGCGGTGTTTTCTCGATAAATGTGGCGAATAATACCCGGCACAACGACCGTTGCAGCGGCGCCAGTGAATGCTTGTACCGCCCTGAGAGATAAAAATAATTCGATATTAGAACAAAACGCCAGTGCTAATGAGCTTATACCAAATAGTGCTAAGCCAACCTTAGCGAGTAATCGCCTGCCAAGTTCATCGGCTATCGGGCCAAAAAAAAGCATACCAAGGGCATAACCCGCTAAATAAATACTGAGTGATATTTGCACATTTGGCATGGTTGTTTGTAGGTCGTTAGCAATTACCAACATTGCCGGTAAATATAAATCAATTGCCAAAGGCGTAATCGCGACAATACTTGCCAGTAAAGGCAATAAAATGCGTTTATTTAAAGTCTCAGGGGAAGGCATTGTTTACTCATTCATCAAACATTAGGTCACTATTGTAGCAGTGTGAATCACTGTGGTGAACTTAGTTTGCCTGCTAAGTAAAAGAATTAACTAAATAATAACAACTGAGTGGGTGATTGTTCATTTTCATATAAAATTAAGCAATGCTTTGCTATATTGATCAAAATTACACTAAGTATTTGAAGGACTAGTATGAAAAAGTTAATCATGGCAGTGTTAGCCACCGCTGTTTTAGCTGGCTGTAAAACCTCTCCAACAGGGCGCACGCAAATCGCGCTATATTCAGACCAACAGATGAGTCAAATGGGTCAAGCAAGTTTTGCTGAAATGAAAAAAACGCAACCTGTTAATACTGATCCAAGTGTCAATGCTTATGTGAAGTGTATTGCTGATGATGTTATTGCAGTTTTACCTAACGAGTATGCAAAGCAGTCTTGGGAAGTCGTTGTGTTTGAAGAAGATTCAGCGAATGCATTTGCATTACCAGGTGGTTATATTGGCGTTCATACAGGTTTATTAAAAGTTGCTGTAAACCAAGACCAACTTGCAACAGTACTAGGTCACGAAGTAGCACACGTTATTGCTGAGCACTCTAATGAACGTGTATCACAAAATGCACTGTTACAAACAGGCCTGCAAGTTGGTGGTGCAGCACTTGATATGGGTAATGTGCAATATCGCGGCGAAATTATGCAAGCTTTGGGGTTAGGTGCCCAATTTGGTGTAGTGCTGCCGTTTAGCCGCTCACATGAATCAGAAGCAGATATTGTCGGCCTAGATTTAATGGCAAAAGCAGGGTTTAACCCAGAGCAATCAGTATCGCTTTGGCAAAATATGAGTGCAGCAGGCAGTAGCGGCACCCCAGAGTTTATGTCGACTCACCCAGCACCGGGTAACCGAATTAAAGAACTACAAAAGCATATGTCGGATGCATTAAAAGCCCAAAAAGCTGCTAAAGCAAAAGGCAAAAACCCACAGTGTAAACTGTAATAAATATTATCTAGAAATTAAAAAAGCCTGTAGTCTAGCTGACTACAGGCTTTAATTATTCAGCTTTCAGCTTATTAGAACGTCCATTCAACGTGAAGTTGTGGTACTGATTCAGTTGTGTCTGTACCTAGTTTGTTGTGCCAGTATTGCCACTCAAGGCCTAGCAGTAGCGTATTTTCTTTCATGCTCATTGCGTGACCTAAATCCCACGTGATGATTGGCTGCGCTAAAATCCACGCTTTAACATCTTCGCCAAATTCGTTTTCACGCTCAGCAATGTATTCAACATGGCCCGTTACGTTGAACTTTTGTGAGCCGATAGTGAATGGGTAGCCCCATGCAACATCAATCATCCAGCTATTTGTTTCAGTGGGGGCACCACCGCGTGCTACGCCTTCACTGTCATCGATATAAGCGGTAAATAAAGTAGATAAAAAGCTAAAGCCAGGTGCCTGCCAGCTAAGTTTTACACCTGGTAAATACTTAAGAACTTTAGAATCGCCTGCAGCATTAAAACCTGCAGTTAAACCTACATCAGCAATTGCGCCGTATGAGAAGTCACTGTCAGAGATTTTTGATAAGCTGAATGTTGAGTACCACTCGCCGTAAAAGTCTTTATCTTGATAGCCATCCTGACGGTCGTCATTGCTGTAATCAATAAAAAAGAAGTTATCGCCATAGTCGTAACCAGAAGCGTGTTGCAATGAAACAACCGTGGTATTTGACTTAGTTAATGAAAACGGATTTTTGTGTTCACCGTTATTAACGTGTAATTGCGTAGAGCTCCAATTAGCGGCATAGCCTGAAGTACTTACTGCACATAGCGCAGCAACAGAAAGGATCTTTTTCAAGTTCATATCTCAATATTGATGGTGTAAAGGGGATACAAAGGGAGGATTATAGCAGATACGCCCTAAATTGGGCGTATCTTGGCAAAAATTATTTAACTTATGCTTTATTCCGACGTAAGCAAATTACAGCCACAGCTGTAAAGGCAAGAATAAAGCAATAGTAAGATGAAGTAGACACCTGCCAAGGGCTAATTTTGAAAGTCGCACCGAGAAGTAACGCTTGTGCGCCATACGGTAGTGAGCCTTGTGTTACACAAGCAAAAATATCAAGTAAGCTTGCTGAACGCTTACCAGTAATTTCGCCATCATCCGCTAATTTTTTAGCAATTGGGCCAGCAACAATGATTGATACCGTATTATTAGCAATACATAAGTTACTGGTCATCACCAGTGCCGCAATACCTAATTGATCCGCGACCTTACGGTGCCATTTTGCAATGATTTTCGTAATTGCTTGAATTTTGTTAGCAATATAATCAAGTCCACCATTAATACGGATAAACTCTGAAAGGCCACCAATAAACATCGATAGCAAGAAAATTTCCTGCATATCAGTAAAACCTTTATAGACATCCTTAACAAAACTGGCACCTTCATAGCTGCCAGTAAAGCCCATTAGTGCAGCGAAGATAATACCGCTAAACAGCACCACAAAGACGTTAAAGCCCATTACTGCGAGTACTAAGATAAAGGCATAAGGTAACACTAATAAAATATCGAAATCTTGTGTTTCTACAGCTTCAGCTGCAGGCGTTAAGAAGAATAACAAACCGATAGTTAATGCTGCAGCGGGTAAGGCAATTTTTAAGTTCTCACGGAATTTATCTTTCATTTCACAGCCTTGCGTACGGGTTGCAGCAATAGTTGTGTCAGAGATGATTGATAAGTTATCACCAAACATTGCACCTGATACAATCGTGCCTGCCATCAATGATGGATCAATGCCTGTTTTTTGGGCGACTGCATAAGCAATCGGGCCAATAGCACCGATAGTCCCCATTGAAGTACCCATTGCAGTCGACACAACCGCAGCGATTAAAAATAATCCAGGTAGTAATAAAGCTGGCGGAATAAGTGATAAACCCGCATTAACAACGGCATCGACACCACCCGTTGCACCTGCAACGGCAGAAAACGCACCGGCAAGCAGATAAATCAAACACATAGTGATAATGTTGCTATGGCCCGCACCTTTAATAAAGGTTTCAACACTATGGTTGATGGTATTTCTATTTAAGATAAAAGCCAGCATGATGGCAGGTAAAATTGCCACAGGGGCAGGCAATTGATAGAAGGCGTAATCGACACCTTGAGACTGTAAGTATAAGCCAGCGCCTAAAAATAAGCCGACAAACACCAAAAGCGGCAGCAAAGAAAGTTTTGCTTTTGTTTTATTAAATGATGGCTGCATCATATTCCTCGTTAGATAACCAATAACACAGCCAAATACTTCTTTTAGCTGTATTTAGTTGCCTGCATTCTCAAAAGACAATGCTGTTGCAACAGCGCCCGCAAGCCAAAGACCAAATCGGCGCAAAGGAAGAAGTTTAAATGTATAGATGGCTAAATGCAAAGACTATCTGTTATTATTGTTGTTCTATTAATAAATCTAAAATTAGCTCTGTATTTTTTATAAGCTAACCTGACTATTACATGAGTTTTCGATAAAATCCAGCCAGCTAAGAAGAATAGATAAGGTAACTATATGAACCGCATAGGTGTATTTGGCGCAAACGGCCGCATGGGACTTGCACTTTTAGAAGCAGTCTCAAAAAAAAATGACGCAACATTAACGGGCGCGTACGTGCGTGATAACTCGCCACTTTTAGATATAGCGGTTAATCAATTAAACAGTGCTGCATCAGCGGATGTATCATTTAGTAAAGAAACAGAAGTAAAAGATGCTGATGTATTAATTGATTTCACCTTACCGGCAGGAATGCGCAACCACTTGCAAACAGCGGTCGAAAAAAATATCGCAATGGTAATTGGTACCACGGGCCTCAACCAAGATGATATTGATGCCCTCAATGAAGCAGCGAAACACATTCCGATTGTTTTTGCTCGCAACTATAGCGTAGGTGTGAATTTACTGCTTAACTTAGTGCAGACTGCGGCTGTGAAGTTTGGTGATGACATGGACATTGAAATATTTGAAGCCCATCATCGTCATAAAATTGATGCGCCATCAGGGACTGCATTGGCAATTGGTGAAGCTATTGCCGAGGCAAAAGGCTGGCAGCATGATGAAGTCGCGCGTTTTGATAGAAGCAATGACGAACACGCAAAATCGCAAAATGAAATCGGTTATTCGGTCATGAGAGGCGGAGATATAGTAGGTGAACACACCGCATATTTCGCAACTTCTGGCGAAAGGCTAGAATTAACTCATAAAGCAAGTTCAAGAATGACCTTCGCGTTAGGTGCTGTAAGAGCTGCGGGCTGGTTGAAAAACAAACCAGCTGGACTTTATGACATGCAAGATGTGCTTGACTTGAAGTAGTTTAGTTTCTTTTTTGGCAGTTTCAGTGAATTTTTAGTTAATAACGCTTATTTTTACTATTTTATTAATTAAGATTAGATCTGAAAGCTAATTTACTGTAGAATAGTGCCAATTTGCCAAAAATTCATAAATGCGTGTTTCCAATCGCTTTAAACGGGCAGTAGAGCAAATGACTTTACTCCCGTTTTTTACTGTTAGGAGGTTAACTTGACTAAATCCGCTCTGTTAGTCCTAGAAGACGGCACAGTGTTTCGCGGTACTGCAATC
Source organism: Pseudoalteromonas apostichopi (assembly GCF_030297135.1). NCBI lineage: Bacteria > Pseudomonadati > Pseudomonadota > Gammaproteobacteria > Alteromonadales > Pseudoalteromonadaceae > Pseudoalteromonas > Pseudoalteromonas apostichopi. The sequence goes on along the minus strand of NZ_AP028065.1, from coordinate 233,665 downwards.
GGCGCTGACGGCATGTCAGTCGGTGAAGTAGTATTCAATACGTCTATGACTGGTTATCAAGAAATTTTGACTGACCCTTCATACGCGGAACAAATCGTAACTTTGACGTACCCACATATCGGTAATACGGGTACTAACAGCGAAGACGAAGAAGCGGGTCAAATCTGGGCTAAAGGCCTAGTGATCCGTGATTTGCCACTGCTAGCAAGTAATTTCCGTAACGAGCAATCGTTAAGTGATTACTTAAAAGAACGCAATATCTTAGGTATTGCAGACATCGACACTCGTAAATTAACACGTATCTTACGTGATAAAGGCGCTCAAAATGGTTGTATCATTGCAGGCGACGAGTTAGATGAGAATAAAGCGCTTGAAGCTGCGCAAGCCTTCCCAGGCTTAAAAGGCATGGATTTAGCAAAAGTTGTCTCAACCAAGGAAAATTTTGAGTGGCGCGAATCAAGCTGGACTTTAGGTTCAGGCTTTAAAACGCTAGAAGCAGCAGACGAGAAGTTCCACGTTGTTGCTTATGACTTCGGTGTTAAACGTAATATCTTACGTATGTTAGTTGACCGCGGTTGTAAATTAACTGTCGTTCCTGCACAAACATCTGCAGAAGATGTACTGGCATTAAACCCAGACGGTATCTTCTTATCAAATGGCCCTGGTGATCCAGAGCCGTGTACTTACGCGATTGAAGCCATTAAAACTTTCCTAGAAACAGACACGCCAATTTTTGGTATCTGTTTAGGTCACCAATTACTTGCACTTGCTTCAGGTGCACAAACGGTGAAAATGAAGTTTGGTCACCACGGTGGTAACCACCCAGTTAAAGACCTTGACCGCAATGTTGTAATGATCACAGCGCAAAACCACGGTTTCGCAGCTGACGAAGCAACATTACCAGCGAATTTACGTGCAACTCACGTTTCATTATTCGATGGCACCCTACAAGGTATTCACCGCACAGATAAGCCTGCATTTAGCTTCCAAGGTCACCCAGAAGCAAGCCCAGGTCCACATGATGCGGCGCCATTATTTGACCACTTCATCGACTTGATGCAAGCACGTTCTAACTAATTTAACCGGAGTAACAATGCCAAAACGTACCGACATAAAAAGCATTCTTATCTTAGGCGCAGGCCCGATCGTAATCGGTCAAGCTTGTGAATTTGACTACTCTGGTGCACAAGCGTGTAAAGCACTACGAGAAGAAGGCTTTCGAGTAATTCTTGTAAACTCGAACCCTGCAACTATCATGACTGACCCTGAAATGGCGGATGCGACGTACATCGAACCAATTCACTGGGAAGTGGTAGAGAAAATCATTGAAAAAGAAAAGCCAGATGCAGTACTACCTACTATGGGTGGTCAAACAGCATTAAACTGTGCGCTTGACTTAGATAAGCACGGCGTACTGGCAAAACACGGTGTTGAGCTAATCGGTGCAACTGCTGATGCAATCGATAAAGCTGAAAACCGTGAGCGTTTTGACGTAGCAATGAAGAACATTGGCCTTGAGTGTCCGCGTGCAGAAATCGCTCACTCAATGGAAGAAGCACACGATGTTCTTAGTCGCATCGGTTTCCCATGTATCATTCGTCCATCATTCACGATGGGTGGTACTGGTGGTGGTGTTGCATACAACCAAGAAGAATTTGATGAAATTTGTGAGCGTGGTTTAGATTTATCACCAACAAATGAACTTTTAATCGATGAATCATTAATCGGTTGGAAAGAGTACGAAATGGAAGTTGTTCGTGACAAAAACGACAACTGTATCATCGTATGTTCTATCGAAAACTTTGACCCTATGGGTGTTCACACTGGTGACTCAATCACGGTTGCTCCAGCGCAAACACTGACTGATAAAGAATACCAAATCATGCGTAATGCATCGATGGCGGTACTTCGTGAAATCGGTGTTGAAACAGGTGGTTCAAACGTACAGTTTGGTGTGAATCCAGTTGATGGCCGTATGGTTATCATCGAGATGAATCCACGTGTATCGCGTTCGTCTGCACTAGCATCAAAAGCAACAGGTTTCCCAATTGCGAAAATCGCAGCGAAACTAGCTGTTGGTTACACGCTTGATGAGCTACAAAATGACATCACTGGCGGTAAAACACCAGCGTCTTTCGAGCCGTCGATCGACTACGTTGTTACTAAGATCCCACGTTTTAACTTCGAAAAATTCGCAGGTTCAAACGACCGTTTAACAACACAGATGAAATCTGTGGGTGAAGTTATGGCGATTGGTCGTAATCAACAAGAGTCACTGCATAAAGCATTACGTGGCCTAGAAGTAGGCGCAACAGGCTTCAACCCAGTTGTAGCCCTGGATGATCCGAAAGCGAAAGAAAAAATCATCCGTGAATTACGCGAGCCAGGTGCTGAGCGTATTTGGTACGTAGCAGATGCAATGCGTCACGGTATGAGCGTTGAAGAAGTTTTCGAACTAACTAAGATTGACCCTTGGTACCTAGTGCAAATCGAAGACATCTTAAAAGACGAAGCAACAATCAGCGAAGTAGGTATGGCTGGTTTAAATGCTGAGTTCTTACGTAAGCTTAAGCGTAAAGGCTTTGCTGATGCGCGTATCGCTGAAATTGCAGGTGTTTCTGAAGCAGAAATTCGCAAGAAGCGTCACCAGTTAGATATCGTGCCTGTATACAAGCGCGTTGATACCTGTGCTGCAGAGTTCAGCTCTGACACAGCTTATATGTACTCATCTTATGATGAAGAGTGTGAAGCGAATCCATCTGACAAAGATAAAATCATGGTAATCGGTGGTGGCCCTAACCGTATCGGTCAAGGTATCGAATTCGATTACTGTTGTGTTCACGCTGCATTAGCTTTACGTGAAGATGGCTACGAAACAATTATGGTTAACTGTAACCCTGAAACTGTTTCAACTGACTACGATACATCTGATCGTCTATTCTTCGAGCCAATCACGCTAGAAGATGTATTAGAAATCGTACGTGTTGAAAAGCCAAAAGGTGTTATCGTTCAGTACGGTGGTCAAACACCACTGAAACTTGCTCGTGAACTTGAAGCGAATGGCGTGCCAGTTATTGGTACTTCACCAGATGCAATCGACCGTGCAGAAGACCGTGAGCGTTTCCAACAGCTTGTTGAGCGTCTAAACCTTCTTCAGCCAGAGAATGCAACGGTTACTTCTTTAGAAGAAGCGATTGTTAAGTCTGCTGAAATTGGCTTTCCACTTGTTGTACGTCCTTCATACGTACTAGGTGGTCGCGCAATGGAAGTGGTTTATGATGAAGACGATTTACGTCGTTACATGACTGAAGCTGTATCGGCGTCAAATGAAGCGCCAGTACTACTTGACCACTTCTTAGATAACGCAATTGAAGTTGACGTTGATGCTATCTGTGACGGTGAGCAAGTAATCATCGGTGGTATCATGGAGCACATTGAGCAAGCAGGTGTTCACTCAGGTGACTCAGCGTGTTCATTACCAGCTCACTCATTAACAGCCGAAGTGCAAGACGTGATGCGTAAGCAAGTGACTGATATGGCTCTAGAGCTTGGCGTAGTAGGTCTAATGAATACTCAGTTTGCTGTGAAAGACGGTAAAGTTTACTTAATCGAAGTAAACCCACGTGCTGCGCGTACAGTACCGTTTGTTTCAAAAGCGACAGGTGTTGCACTTGCTAAAGTAGCGGCACGTTGTATGGCAGGTCAGTCGCTGGCAAGTCAAGGTATTACAAAAGAAGTAATCCCACCTTACTACAGCGTAAAAGAAGTGGTACTGCCATTTGCTAAGTTCCAAGGTGTTGACCCAATCCGTGGCCCTGAAATGCGCTCAACGGGTGAGGTAATGGGTGTTGGTGAAACTTTCGCCGAAGCATTCGCTAAAGCACAATTAGGTGCAAGCAACACTTTACCACGCGGTGGTCGCGCGTTACTATCGGTACGCAACAGTGACAAACCACGTATTGTTGAACTAGCTAAAACCATGACTGAACTTGGTTTCGAGCTAGATGCGACAGGTGGCACTGCAAAAGCACTTGAAGAAGCAGGCATTGCAGTTCGTCGCGTGAACAAGGTATACGAAGGTCGTCCTCATATTCTTGATAGAATTAAAAATGGTGAATACAGCTACATTGTAAACACTACTGAAGGCCGCCAAGCGATTGAAGATTCGAAGGTGTTACGTCGTGGTGCGTTACAGCATAAGACTAACTACACAACGACTCTGAACGCGGCATTTGCTAACTGTACTGCAAACCAAGCAGACGACCGTAGCAAGGTGACGTCAGTTCAGGAACTACACCAGCGAATGAACTAAGGAAATGTGCCAAGGGCGAGGCAATCGCCCTTGGGATTAAGTGAGAATAATATGCAATCAATTCCGATGACAGTTCGTGGTGCAGCATTACTGCGCGAAGAACTTAACGAATTAAAAACAGTTACCCGTCCAAAAATCGTTGCTGATATTGCTGAAGCACGTGAGCACGGTGATTTGAAAGAAAACGCTGAATACCATGCTGCTCGTGAGCAACAAGGTTTCTGCGAAGGCCGTATTCAAGAAATTGAAGCGAAGCTTTCAAATGTGCAAATCATTGATGTAACTAAAATGCCTAACACAGGTAAAGTTATTTTTGGCACAACGGTCACTATCGTTAATGTTGAAACCGATGCTGAAGTAAAATACCAAATCGTAGGCGATGACGAAGCAGATATCAAAAACAACCTGATTTCTGTTAACTCACCAATCGCGCGTGGTTTAATTGGTAAAGAGGTAGATGATGCCGTTATCATTAAAACGCCAAACGGTGAAGTAGAGTACGAAATCATTGAAGTTGAGTATATTTAGTAGCTTAACCAAGCATTGATAAAAACCGCAGTTATATACTGCGGTTTTTTTATACCTGTTTACATGCGTGGATTTATTCGGTACGTTGACTACAAGACAGTCGTAATGAAGGAGTAATAATGGCGAAAATTCAGTATCCTAAACCGCTTGTTCAAGGCGATAAAATAGCCATATGTGCTTTTTCATCAGGTGTAGATACAGCGTTTCATACGCGTTTAGACTTAGTACTTAATGGCTTAACAGCCAAAGGTTTTACTGTCATTGAGGGTGCCTGCTTGCGTCAGTCACACAATAGTGCAAAGCAACGTGCTGATGAGCTAATGGAGTATTTAACTGATGATTCAATAGCAGCCATCATGCCACCTTGGGGTGGCGATCTCACCATGGAGATTTTACCGCTTCTCGACTTTAATGCGATAAGTAAAGCAAGGCCTAAATGGTTGGTTGGCTTTTCAGATATCAGCACTTTTGCATGTGCATTAACAACTCGTTGTGGCTGGGCAACCTTGCACGCTGCAAATTTAATGCAAATTCACCCTGACGATTCAGATGTTTATTTAGCAAATATATTCAGTGCAATGTCACTTGAAGAAAAACAGCAACTGCACCAAGTCGCGTCTCCTTATTATCAGCAAAAACCAATTGATTATAAAGCCGATCCGCAAGCTCAATTTGACTATACAGCCCCGAGTCAATGGCGCTGTATTAACTATAAAGATAAACGCCAGATTGAAGTTTCAGGGCGTTTAATCGGCGGTTGCTTAGATACTCTTGGCTTGTTGCTACCCTCAAATTACTATGCATTGCATGAATTTAAAAAGCAGTATGCACCAGAGGGCTTAATTTTATATTTAGAAAATGCAGAGCTCAGCCCGATGGCATTAGCACGTTGTTTGTTATCGTTAAAGTTGAATGATGTATTCACCGATGTAAATGCGGTGGTATTTGGTCGCAGTCCAGCAATTAATAACGACTGCTATTTTGATGAATACCAAGCAATCGAACTCGCATTTAAAGGTAATTTGTTCCCAGTTATTGTTGATGCGGACATTGGTCACGTTGCCCCTAATTTAGCATTAATAAATGGAGCAGTTGCCACAATAACTGCAGACTTATGTGAAGGTATGGCGAGTAATATCATTGTAAAGACAGACTTAAAATAACAATTATGCAGGCAAAGCCTGCATAATTTATAGGTTTTATACTACAGTAATTACCGCGTCTTTATCTAAACGAGATTTTGGTAATGTAGCATTATAATCTTGCTCTGGTTCGTGATAACCAATAGCGAGTGCCACTTCACATACATAACCATCTAACTCATCAGCAAATAGCTCACCGAGTAGGTCTTTATCGACGCCTTCCATCGGTGTTGAATCTAAACCTAAACGAGCCACAGTATGCATAGTATTACCTAATGCAATGTAGGTTTGAGATTTAGTCCAAGCAGCGTTATCGCCATGGTCATCAGTATTTAAATCAACAAATGCGAACGCACCAAACGCCTGCTCTTTGTTTTCAGCTTTCGTGCGACCATTAGCAATATCTGCATCGATGACTTTTTCATAGTCATCACGTTTATAACTTGGGTTATAAGCAAATAAAATAGTATGTGATGCAGTTTTTGCATGTACCTGATTAAACTGAAACTTATTTGCAAAACTATCGTGGAAACGTTGTTTTGCTTGCTCTGATTCGATGACTATAAACTTCCATGGTTGAGAATTAATAGACGATGGCGATAAGCGTAAAGCTTCTAAAATTACAGCTAAGTCTGCTTGGCTAATTTGCCTTGATGCGTCGTAGCGCTTACTTGTGTATCGGCGTTGTAAGTCAGAAATAATAGGGTGTGTCATGATTTGCTCCCGCATGTATAACAATTAGGTGCAGTTTACGCTTTGCATACTTTACGATAAAGCGCATAATCGAATAAACATTATCAAAAATTTTTAGTTAATATGCTGGTTGAAGATCTCAAATTAATCCTCAAGGTTGCAGAGTTTCGCAGTATTACAACCGCTGCGGCAAAATTAGACATGCGTGCTGCAACCGCTAGTGCAGCAATTAAGCGCGTTGAAGCAGCTCTTGGTACTGAATTGTTTGTTCGTACTACTCGCCATTTACGTTTATCGGCGTCAGGGGAGCGTTTTTTGCCTCAGTGTCAGCAAGCGGTGCTCATGCTAGAGCAAGCGACACTTGCCTTAAAAGGCGAGCATGATGAAATAGAAGGTGAGCTAAGAGTTGCATTATCTTCAGATTTAGGCCGCAACATTATTATTCCTTGGTTAGATGAGTTACTTGATGAATATCCAAAGCTGAGTATGCGTCCTCATATTAGCGATAGTAATGTCGACTTTTACCGAGACTCTGTTGATTTTGCGCTCAGATATGGCTCGCCATCAGACTCAAACTTATATGGCTTTAAAATTTGTAATGTTCCTCGGTTGTTATGTGCAACCCCAGAGTACCTTGCCGAATATGGAGCGCCGACACATCCTGATGAATTAAACCAGCATCAAGGTTTATTTTATCAACTTCAAAATATCATCAACAATGTCTGGGAATTTACCGATGGAACAGAGCGTTTTAAAGTGAAAATGCAAGGTCGCCGAGCGTCTAATGATGGAGATTTGGTAAGACGTTGGTGTGTGGCTGGTAAAGGTCTAGCTGTTAAATCATGCATTGATATCAGTGATGATTTACTTAAAGGTCGGGTCGTGCCGGTTATGCAAAATTACCCTCACTTATGTGCCGAGCTTTGGTTAATCTGTCCAAGTCGACAATCCATAACACCTGCGGTTCGTTTAGTTCGTGATATATGTCGAGCAAAAACCAAGGCGATTCTCACTCAACTGATTGAAAAAGACATTTTAGATAAGCGGGTACTCGATAACTAGTTATTTTAGGTATTGAGTTACAAGGCTTATTTATTGTAATTTCTCAATTGCTTGTTTAGCGCTTTCACTGTCAGGATTCAAGTTAAGAGCATTTTTGTAACTTGCCAATGCTTTTTGTTTATCGCCGACTGCTAAATATGCTTCACCTAAACTGTCATAAGTGTTTGCTGATTCTGGATAAGATTGATTGTTGAGTTCAAATACAGTAATTGCGGCATCTAGTTCTTTCATCTGCATTAATTCATAACCCAAGTAGTTTAACGACCTTTCTCTTGGCGTATTCCCATCATTCACCATTTGCTTATAGGTTTTCTTGAGCCCCTTAATACCTTCACTTTTAAATGCTTTATAAAGCTTGCTATCTACATGTTCTGTCGCTTTTTCATAAGGTTTGTCATAGTAGATTGCCAAGAGACCGTTAGTCATGGGGGTGAGAGGTGCACCACCCGTGTTATTTAGAATGACAATGAGTAATTTGTCTTCGATAATTCTACTTATAAACGCATTGAAACCATTGATACCACCGCCATGTTGAATACGTGTAAGGGGTTTTCCGTAAATGTTTTTATCGAGCTTTGTTACTTCCCAACCAAGCGCATAATTTCTTTGCCCAGAAACTTGATACATCTGCTTTTTATATGCGTCGTTTAATAACTTATCTGAGTAAAGGGCTTGATCCCATTTTAGTAAATCCCGCGCTGTTGAATACATTGACCCAGCTGCATACGGGATAGACATATCTAAATAATCGGTGTTGCTATAACCAGCTAGCCCGTTGTCGTATCCAGAGGCGCGAAATTTAATGATTTTATTGTGGGAATCATAGCCTGTATCCTCCATTTTAAGTGGGTCTAAAATATTCTGCTGTAATACCTCTTTATATTTTTGGCCAGTTACCTTTTCAATTACCGCACCCAAAATAAAATAGCCAGAATTGCTATAACGAAATTCAGTGCCAGGTTCGAACACTAGATCATCACTACATAGCAAGCGAATAAATTCATCAACACTGTAGGGGTTTCGGCTGTACTCATCACGAAACGATTTTGCTTGGGTATAATTACCAAGACCAGAGGTATGATTAAGTATTTGGCGAAGAGTAATTTTATTGGCAATATCTTGTCTGTATTCAGGAAGGTATGTTGCAAGATGATCATCGAGTTTAAGCTTATTATTTTGTGCCAATTGCAGGATTAACATGGCGGTAAACTGTTTGGTTATTGAGCCAATTCTAAACTTACTTTTATCACTATGCTTTATATCCCACTCAAAGTTGGCATAGCCAAAGCTTTTTTCAAACAGTACTTTTCCATCCTTTGCAACTAATACATTGCCGTTAAACTGCTTGTATTCATGAAAGCCTTGAATAAAGTCGGCCATCTCTGTTTGCATATTTTGGCTATGGGCAAGGCTTGAAATTGCGAGTAAATAAAAAACTACAAGCAACCTTAATTTCTTAAAGTGTATGTTCATTGCTATCCTTGTTATTTGTTGGTTACATTAATCTATGTAAAACCTCATTGCGCATGGCTTGATTGATAAGGCTTACCATTCTTGTGTGGTCTAAATCACTGTAATGCACAACAGAGACACTCTCATTTTGAAGTGCTTGCCAATAATCAGCGGGGCTTATTAGATCACCGTTACTGACATAGAGAGTTGTACTAACTGATGGTTGTCTGTCATTGAGTAGGGCGATTAAATCAAGTTGTGTTTCATCAATACCACTATCATAAATTACATTTTTTGCTGCGGTTTTAAAATCATCATCTTTGACAAAGTAGCTTAAAGTTGGGTAATAACTTTTAGTAACGGACATTAATGCGGTGTCAAAATGCACCATTGGTGCAACCATTATCTGTTGCTTTACATTAGGCATTTGTTTTCCAAGTTGCATAGCAGCAATACAGCCCATTGAATAACTCAAAATATCAATTTGTTGGTATTGGCTGTTATCTAGGTAATGTTTTAATACATCAAGATTGTTTAGACCAAATTTGAACTCATTATACTGATTGCTCGCTGGCATGATTATGACATCTTTGCCAGTAAAGTGGCTGAGCCAACGAGCTTGAAAGCTATACCCCATACTATTTAAACCATAACCTGGAAATAGCACAATTACAGATGATGAGTTTGGAGTTGCTTGGTTATTCAAATCTAGCTGAGAACTAAACTCTTCTGTTTTATTACCACTTTTAACGATTAAACTTAAACCGAGCGAACTCTCTTTTGAAAAGTAACTATTCAAATCGCTTTGGGAAAATAATCGAAAATGTAAGCATTGCTTGTCTTTGGTACATGTATGCTGTGCAGCTCCCGAAAACATGACCATGTTTTCCATACCGTCAAATGGTACTTCTTGTGCAGGTTGTGTGATTTGATAAGCAATAAAACTCTGGCAACCACTGAGAAGTAAAATATAAAAAGAGCAGAGGATATAACGCATAATTCCCTTTATAATTATAGTAGTATTTCCATTATTGACAATAACTTAGCAATCATGAGCCGATAATGCAATCGGATTATATTTGTTCGAGAGTTACCTGAAAATCACCAATTACCACCTCGCGGTAAATCCTCGGTTATCTATATGTACAAAACCACCGTGATGGGAGGCGGGTCTATAGCGCCCTATACCACCATTATAACGGCTTTGTTTTTGAAATTTTTCGAACACTTTATAAAGTACATCTACATCAGCAACTGTCAGTTTGCCGTCGCCATTTAAATCGTCCATTCGGCCATCACTATCTTCGTCTATGTATAAATCGAAAGCATCACCATATTGGTGTCGACTATGTTTGCCATTACCAATTGAGCGATTGTAGTGGGGTGTTCTATAGCCGCTGATAAAGGCAAACTTGCTGACTTTAATCCCTTCACTTTGTACAAACTTGAGTAGTTCTTCGAGCATCATCAAGCCACCGTTGTTGACATAAAGATATTTTGGAAAGCCACTCACTTGCTTACAAATTATATTTTTAACTTGCACATGAGGAGTCAGCTGGCGTGATAAGTCTTTCTCAAAAATTTCTATAAACCCGTTTGGTGCACTGTATTGTGTGTAGCCTTTATAGGGCGTAGGGTAGAGGCCTATTTGGTAATTATTTAACTGTTTATTGTTTGCATTGAATGGTTTTTTAACAATCACAAGTAGGTGTTTACTGGTTTCATTGTTACTCAATACTAGGTTATAAAACCCTGCATTTTCTGGGGCGTAAATTGCAATGCTATTTGGCCCTAATCGCTCAGTCTCAACGTCTGATACTGCAGTTGGAGCAAAATCAGCCGTGTTATCAAGTGTTAGAACCTGTTTTGCATCAAGAACAATGCTGTGCAGCGAGTTGCTTAATTCAATGGCAGCAACAGAGCATGTAGTTAACGCGAAGAACACACTTAAAATAATACGGCTGAAATACATAGTTACCTCTAAATTGTATTGTTTGCTAATGGCGTGGTGAGTGCTTTTAATAACGCGCCATCGCGATTATAGACATCGGTATAAAATTGTAAGCTCTTGTCGTCACCTGCGACTGTCCAGTACATTAAAAGTACATCTAGCGGTTTTGATAAGCTGATTCTTGTAGTCTCTTTTGCAGCAATGGCGTCATCGATGTCGCTACGACTCCAATTATCTGACGTTTCTAATATTTTCTCAGCTAAGGTGAATGGGTCATCAACTCTTACACAGCCGTGGCTAAATGCACGTTGGTCTTGCTGGAATAATGTTTTTGCAGGGGTGTCGTGCAAATAAATTGAGTATTTATTAGGAAACATAAATTTAATTTGTCCCAATGAATTATTCTCTGAAGGTTGTTGTACAAACCAGTACGGAAAGTTCTTACGACTAGCATTTGCCCAATCAATACTCTTGCTATCCACTGGGTTACGGCGGCTATCAACCACAACAAAATCTTTCTCGTTTAAGTAGTTTGGGTTTTCTTTCATTTTTTTGATAATGCCACCTGCAATACTCCGCGGTACTGTCCATGTTGGATTCATCACGATATAGCTCATTTGCCCTTTAAATATTGGGGTTTTGGTGTAGTTTCTGCCAACGACCACATTGGTTTGCCATTTTAATTTGTTGTCTTCAAATAAAAATAGTTTAAAACCAGCGATATTTACCACTAAGAAGCGCTCTGTGAGAGTATTATCAACCCAACGAATACGCTCTAGGTTTACTAAAATATCATCAATGTATTCACTGTAATCTTTGTTGAGTAATTTTAACGTTGCGTTACCAATCACACCGTCGTCAGTAACTTGATGAGCATTCTGAAAATTCTTAACTGCTGCAACTAGCTCGTTGTCATAATCAGTATCATCACTACCACTGCCTTGAAAATAATTTAAGCGCTTTAACTTTTGTCTTAATAGCGGTACTGCTGCGTCTGATTGACCCGGTTTTAATATATTGTTTTGCAATGTGATGGCAGGTAACTCGCCAGTTGCATCAAGTTCTCGGTAAAACACTAAAGCATCTTTTAAGCGTTTATAATGAGGTAATACGGGCTTAAGGTTTTCAAGGCCTTTATCAAGGCTTTTAGACTTAACGTGTTTAAGTAAAGAGGCAGCTGCAGCATCAGGACTAACGTCAAACTGTCCATAATTCCATGTTGCAGTAAGTTGTTTTGGGTTTATTTTTCCGCGTATTAAGTGTTTTGCATACGTCATGACAGCATCTGTCATAAGTACATCAAACTGAGCTTCGACAGCCTCTGCTCCGCGTTTATCTATTTCGTTGGCCAGCGCCATTAATGTATCAAAGTGATAGTCATTGGGTGAGAGGCCTTCAAGCTCTGATTGAGCAATTAACTTGAGAGCTTGTTTTGCATATTTGGTGTTATTCCAAACACGTTCAAAACCATTTGCTTTATAGGTGGCAACGGTCATGTCAGGAGAATGGATGTGTTCTCTTTCAATACTGTGAGATTCACCAATCAGGATAGGTTCTAACTGTTGTTGTAAGTATTGGTTTTCAGCCAATACAGGCATGCAAATGGATAAACAACTGACCAAAACGGTGTAGCGCAGACTCTTCATAGCTATGTCCCTATAACAAGTTTGTAATTTGCTTGAATTGTTTCTTTTTTGCTCATTTAAGCTTAGCAAAGCAATACAATTTATAGGAACATATTTTTTAAATAAAAACGCTTGGCAAATGAGTTTGCCAAGCGTTCGGTTGGGATTTTGAGAGGGGTTTAATTACTGGTTGTTTGTAATTTTGCTTCTGGCTCTACTTTTTTACCTCTAAACTTGCCAATTAAACGTTTAAAGTCTTCTAACGCTACATACTGACAAGGGATTAAAATAAGTGTAATGACAGTCGCAAATAACACCCCGAATGCTAGAGATACAGCCATTGGGATAACTATTTTTGCTTGTAAGCTTGTTTCCATAATGATTGGTAATACACCAATAAAGGTCGTAATTGAGGTTAGTAATATTGCTCTAAAACGACGAGCACCGGCTTGCATCACAGCCTCTTTGATTGCAACACCTTCAGCGCGGGCCTTATTGACAAAGTCGACCATTACTAGCGAATCGTTTACTACTACACCAGCAACAGCGATGATACCGAATACTGATAAGCTACTCATTGTCATACCTAAGATCATGTGACCGAACATCGCGCCAATTACACCAAATGGAATAACCGACATAATAATGAATGGCTGCGAGTATGAGCGCAGTGGAATAGCAAGTAACGCAAATATAATCATCATAGACAAAGCAAAATCACGTACTTGTTCTGCCACACTATCCATTTCTTCTTGAATACGACCAGCCACATTACTTTCTACACCTGGGTAGCTTTTCAATAGGCTAGGTAAGTACTCGTCACGAATTTCTTTTGCAATGGCAAATGGTTCTGCTTGATCAGTGTTAACCGCAGCCCAAACGTTGACAGTGCGTTTTGCGTTTTCACGACGAATACGGTTCACACCATCAACGATGTTGACCTTCGCTACTTCTGCAAGAGGCACTTCAACGCCTGTTGGCGTAATGATACGCGCATCAGTGATGTCACTTACCGCATTTCGCGATTCACGAGGGTAGCGGATCATTACTTTAATCTCTTCACCGTCACGTAAAATACGTTGTGCTTCTAAACCGTAGTAGCTAAAGCTAACTTGTGATGCCACATCCGATAAGGTTAAGCCTAAGCTGTAAGCAAGTGGTTTAAGTTCAAGTTGAACTTCGTCAGTTGCAGATTGTAGTGAGTCATTTACATCACCTACACCTTGCATGCTATTTAGCTTTTCTTTTAACTTAGCTGCAACTTCTTTTAGTTTATTGATATCTTTACCTTCTAAGCGGAAGCTCACATCACCGTCATCACGACCACCGTTCATGATACTGTCTTCAATATTAAGCGTTTTCACACCTGGCAGTGGTGGCATTTGTTCGCGCCACATTGCACTTAATTGGAAAGTATCAATAGGGCGTAAGTCTGGTTCGACTAAAATCGCCATAATGCGTGCACTTGTACGACCGCGTAAGCTAACAGATAAGTCACGGATCATCGCTTGACCATATTGCTCTTCAAGTTGCTTATCGACATCTAAAATCAGTTTTTCAATTGTTTGTGCTGTTTCAAGGGTCGCTTGTTCAGAAGAAGATAAGTTCATTTCAACTGAGATACGTGGGAAATCATGTGGAATTTTAGGATTCGCAACAAATTTCACTAAACCACCAGCGAACATACCGCCACTGACAATAAGTACACAGATAAAGCCAACAATCACGGTATAACGGTAATGAATACAGCGACCTATAAATGGTGTGTAGTAATTATCGACAAAGTTCTTCAGGCCATTATCCATACCTAAACGCAAGCGGTGTAATGGATTTTTAGGGTTCGCAGGTTTATTTTTCATGGCCGCTAAGTGAGCCGGTAGAATCAGTTTTGATTCAATCAATGAGAAAATTAAGCATAGGATAATTACGCCACCAATGGCTTTAGAAAAGGCAGAACCAGGCCCTGATGCCAGTGTTTGCGGTAAGAATGCGGCGATAGTAGTCAATACACCAAAGGTTGCAGGAATTGCAACGCGTTTTACACCACGCACTACATTATCTAGGCTATGACCGTGCTTTTCAATTTCAGCACTGGCTGATTCACCTACGACGATAGCATCATCAACGACTATCCCTAGCACCAGTATAAATGCGAATAAAGAAGCTAAGTTAACAGTGATGTCTATAAAGCCAAGTGGCATCATTAAAAATGCACCTAGGAATGATACAGGTAAACCCATCATGACCCAAAACGCTAAGCGCAGTGGCAAGAATAGGGCAAGTACCACCATAACTAAAATACCACCCCAAATCATGTTGTCGATCATCATGTTTAGACGACCTTCAAGGTAATAAGTTAAATCAACAATTGGCGATAGCTTTACACCTGCTGGTAACTGTGGCGCTTTATCTGCTAGGTATTTTTTTAATACTGCAGCAACCTTAGTAATATCTTGATCTTTCGAAGCATTTACTTCAAAAGTCAGTGAATTTTTACCATTGTACTTAGAATATTGCAGGCCTTCTTCAAAGCCATCGTTAATTGTTGCCACATCACCTAAGAAAACTTGGGCGCCATCAGGTAAGTGTAATAAAGGCAGCTTTTCGAACTCTTTACCACGATACGCTTGGTTTTCCACACGCATTGAAATGTAGCCATTTTCAGAGCGAATTTGACCTGCTGACATATTGGCAGAGAAGCTACGAACGGCTGTGGCAATATCACGGAAAGTTAAACCATACTCACGTAGTTTATCTGGGCTGATTTCAATGCCAATTTCGTAGTTTAAGCCACTGTAAAAGTTTACCAAGTTAATTTGTGGTAAAGCTTGTAGTTCATCTTTTATGTCGTTACCAAGTTCTTTGAGCTGGTAGTTACTCATATCGCCATACAGCGCGAGTATCATAACTTCTTGCTCAAACTTTTCACGGCGAACAATTGGGCGTTCCATCTCAGCAGGGAAGGTATTGATTGAATCAACCTGCATCTTGATTTCATCGAGTACTTCTTGCGGGTCGTACTTTTCTTCGATTTCTATCCAAGCTTGTGAAAAACCACGGTTCGAATAAGTAATTAAACGTTTAATGCCTTCGAGGCCCTCTAAAGACTCTTCGACCTTTATGGTTATGCCTTCTTCTACCTCTTGTGGTGCAGCCCCTGGGTAGACAGCTTGAATACTGATCCAGTTACTTTCAAACTGTGGGAACATTTGCTTACGCACTGACATTGCAGTCAATAAGCCGCCCACTAAAATAAAGATCATAAGTAAGTTTGCAGCAACTGGGTTGCGTGCAAACCAGGCAATAAGCCCTTTTTCTCTGTGCGTGGTCATGGCTTATTCCTCTTTTAACGCTAATTGTGTTGTTGGCACACTTAGTTTTGCGTCATCTAGCTTGACTGCCATGCCTTCAGTTGGGTATTCAAGTGCTGAGGTAATAAGTTGCTCACCGTTAGCAAGGCCATTATCGGCGATCACCATGCCATTTTGTTCGCGCACAATGTTAAGTGTTTTAAAAGTAAGTGTTTCGCCATCTTGTAAAACAGCTACCTTGTTGTCTTTAACTAAATGGTGCGGAACAACAATCGCATTGTCCAGCGCTCGACCTTCGATAGTGGCATTAATGTATGAGCCAAAACGCAGTGGTTGTTTTTGCTCATAAGGCGTTGCTACTTGTGCTACTAGGTAATTCATGCGGCTGCGTTGGTCAACGACCCCTTCGCTGCGTACAATAGTCGCTTGCCACGTTGTTTGTTTACCTGCAAATTCAGCATTAATTGATACGCTTGCACCAATTCCTTGGTTATTTAGGTATTGCAGATCTTTATCAGCAACAGGTAAACGAATTTCAGCCAGTGATGTTGAGCTTAGGCTACCAAAGCTATTACCCGGGTTTACCACACTACCTAAACTAATCAGGCGCTCGTCGATAATGGCATCGTATGGCGCTTTAATGTATGTGCGCTCAAGATTACGTTTTGCGCGTTTTACACTGGCTTGAGCAGCACGGTAGTTTGCAAGCTTTTCAGCGAGTTGCGGTTTACGTAAATACAGCTCAGATGGAATAACTTGGTTTGAGTCACCTTTGATGCGGTCCCACTCAGCTTGTGCAACAGATACTTGCGCGCGTTCAATTTCAAGAGCAGAGCTTGCTTGCGCTAGACCTGCTTCTGCTTCAATGAGTGCAGCTTCGTAATCATTTGGGTCAATACGTGCTAGAATATCGCCTTGCTTAACAAATCCGCCTTGTACAAATTGATCTGACAGCGAGACAACCTGACCACTCACTTGCGCAACAAGTTCAGTTTGGTTTTTAGGTTTAACGATACCGTATGATTTTACATCAAGGGTAATGGCGTCAAAGCTTAACGGTTTAATTGATACAAGCGGTCGCAAATCTTGTTCTGGTTTTTCGACCGGCGCTTGCTTCATAGAGGCAAATGCGAATGCCATTCCAAGTCCGCCGACTAATACGGCGATAGGGAGAATGATTTGTTTTTTACTAGCCACGGGATAGTCCCTCACGGTTGACGGTAATTAAAAATAAATTTGATAGGCTAAGCATACGCAATAAAGTGTTTACAAGGCGTTCGAAGATGTAACAAACCATTACACATATTACAAAGGCGCTACAAAGGTTCTATAAGAGGTACTCAATGACAGATAAAATGGCATGTAGATTAGGCTGTGGCGCCTGTTGTATTGCACCCAGTATTAGCTCACCGATCCCAGGAATGCCCAACGGGAAAGCGGCGGGAGAGCGCTGTATTCAACTGGATAATAATAACCTGTGTAAATTATTTGGTGATGAATCAAGGCCCAAGGTGTGTAGTGATTTTTCTGCCACTATTGATGTGTGTGGCACGACAAATGAACAAGCATTGTATTTAATTACCGAACTTGAGCAGGTGACTTAAAAAAATTAAACCCTTAACATTTTTTAACAGTTACTGGGATAAATTAGGTTATTTTTTAAAGTCACAGTTTTCGCTATGGCATTTT
Organism: Pseudoalteromonas apostichopi; assembly: GCF_030297135.1. NCBI lineage: Bacteria > Pseudomonadati > Pseudomonadota > Gammaproteobacteria > Alteromonadales > Pseudoalteromonadaceae > Pseudoalteromonas > Pseudoalteromonas apostichopi. The sequence continues at coordinate 215,900 of NZ_AP028065.1, read as the reverse complement.
AAATAAATTTGACTGTGGTGTTCTAAAGATCTTAGAAGAAAACGTGTCACAACAATGCCAGTCAATTGACTGGCATTGTTGTTTTTACTTACCACGTATAGGTAGCGCTTAAAGTATATTGTTCGCCGCGGCCTGGGGTACCCGGGACTTCTTCGAATGATTCATCCCAAATATTGTCAGCTGCAAAGGTAACAAACACATTATCAAGCTGGGCTGGCGTGAACTTTACTGTTAACTGCGTGAAGAAGGCTTCATCATCAGAGCTACGTAGGCGGTTACTATGTTGTTTACGCCATTCGTTATCGATACGCAACTCAAGCACATCCATTGGTTGCCATACTGCACCCAGTGTTACACGGTGATCAGGGTAGTTAAGCGCATAAAAGCTCGCATCAATATCTGCCGTGCCATAGTCTTCTGACTTTTCTAAATAGGTGTAGCTGGCAATCAACTCAGCGCTTTCAAACGATTTATTCGCTAAAAACTCAACGCCTAAGGTGTCTATATCAACCGGGTTTGCAAAACGTGCTGAAGTTGAATCAAAGCGATATGTCCAATCCGTAAGGTTTTTATCTTTGCGGTAGAAAATAGCTGAATCTAAACGCCACGAAGATTGTTCAATTAGTAAACCTAATTCAAGGTTATCGGTGGTTTCGCGCTCAAGGCTGTAATTACTTCTGAATAACCCGCCCGTTTCACTGCCGCCGATTGCGGTGTAACCGGGAACTTGTGTTGCTTCGGCGTATGATGCGTACCAAGTATGTTCACTGCCATTTTGATTAGCTACTTTAAGGCTTGCATCTGCAATAAAGGAGGTATCTGAACTATCACGGTTAGTATCATCAAAAGCAGCACCAACACGAACCATAAGCTCTTTGTTAGCTGTAAGGGCCGTCTTGTATTCAGGCAAGATACTTAGCTTAGTGTAATTGCGTGACGTAAAGTTGTTTTCAAGAGATGTTGATTCAATCTCATCAGCAATAAATTGCCCAGCATAATTAATTGCATAGTGGTCATTTAAACGGTGACGTCCAGAGAGTGCCAATGACTTAACGGTGGTTTCGTGAAACGCTTCAAAAATAGCTGGGTTTTCACGAGACAATACATAATGGTCGTTATGTTTACGATAATAACCAGTCACTTCAAAGGTACTGCTATCACCATACATTTGCTTGTGATTGAGCATGAAAAGCTTGGTTTCAAGATCTTCGGTTTCGTTAAAGTTAAATGGCGTGTAAAGATTTGGCCAACCAAAAAATTTTTCTTGGCGTCCGAACATTAAATCAGTTTGCGAGGTATCGCTTGCAAGTTGAACGCGTGCTGAGGCACGTTCAAAGTCGTGGTCGCCATTATCAATTGAGCCATCGCTTTTTGAGTGCGAGTATTCACCCTCAAAACCTAATCGCCAATCAGGTTTGCTATCCAGCTTTTGGCTATGGGCAGCATGAATGCTTTGTAAATTAAAGCCATTCGTACCTGTGCCAAGTGAAACGCTGCCAGTGCTTGTGATAGGGCGCCAGCCAAATGAAACCGTGCCAACCGAGCTATTCATACCATAAAGGGCATTATCAGCCCCTGTAAGTACTGAAGGGCCTGTTAGCATCTGTGGGGCAATAGGAATTTCAGCAAAGTAGTGACCAGATTGAGGGTCAAATAATGTACTGCTACCGACACGAAAGCCAGTATTTTCGAAGATACCACCACGAATAGTGACATCAGCTTGTGCTTTAGCCATATTGCGTGATTGCAAATCGACACGAGGGTCATATTCTAAGTTTGATACCGGCGCATCAAAAGTACCAACCGGTTCTTTATTTGCGGTTGCTGAAACTTCAACGGTGATTTGTTCAATATTGTTGGTGTCTTCTGCTAGCACTGAGCAAGTGACGAATAAAGCGGGAAGTGTAAGCTGTACTGCGCGTACCATCTAAAACTCTCTTGATTTTGTTTAATCTGGGGTAGTGGGCTAGTTAGGCGCACTGAAAATTGCGGGTATTGTATCTGAATCACTGAGTTATACCACTCCAACCAGATTTCAGCAGGCAATAAAAAACCGCGCCAAGTGCGCGGTCTTTTTACTAAAACGGCATTTAGTTTTGATTAATTGATTGCGGTGGAAAGTTACTGAGAATGTTAGCAACAGTTTCTTTGATAACTTCAGTGCGCTTTTCAGGTGATTGGTTCTTTTGCAAACGACCTTCTTTAGCACCACGCCAAACTAATTGGTTAGAAGCACGGTCTACTACGTCTAAAATTAACGTACCGACTTCGTATTCGCGAGTTGTTGTTTGCGTGTTATAACCCATACCCCAGTAATTCCAGCGTGCACCGTAACCTACGTTGAAGGTATCTACATCAATTTTAGTATCAACTGATGCATGATAGTTAATAAGTACATCTGCTTGCGCTACATCAACAAGCTTCATACCGCTTTTTTCAAGTTCGGCATTAACTGCTTCACGCACACGTTTTTCCATTAAAGGACTAATTTGGTAGTTCGCTACGTTTTTAGTCAAGCTGGCATTAGGTACCCAAGAGAAGGTTTTATAATTACTAAAATCTGCAGATTTGTCGTAATCCCAATCAGGCGTTTTAGCACAAGCCGCTAAAAATAATACAGCCGTCGCGATTAATAAGTTCTTCATATTGTTTGCTCCTTGGCAAAATTTCCACTACTTGATTGATAACATAACACAAATAATACTCATCTGAATGATTATTTAAATACTATGGCACATTTACAAATAAGTACTGTAATAGTTTGTAATTAAGCACTGTGTTCAACTTCTATCCAGTCTTTTTCATCGACCCAGTTTTGCACCCCATCTTTGACAGTACGAATAGGGACAATGTAATCACAGCTAACTTGTGGTTTAACTGAGGCAAAAATCGGCACGAAGCCAAAGCTAAGTGCTGTTTCGATAATTGCTTTTTGGTTTTGCGGGTCGATATCGGCAGCTTCATCGATATAAATCGGAATACGATACAGGTTTTGCTCTTGATCGCTTAATAAGTAACGAATAAACAGCATGCCACAAAGTAGCTTAATGGTAATCCGGGTACCGTTAGAGCCGGCTGAGTCGATTTTCTCGAAGTGCTCAGTGTCACCAGCACGATTTACCACTTCAAAGCGAATATCGAACAAGTCTGTCAGTGTTAAACCTGCTTTTTCAGAAGCAAGCTTAATTAAATGATCTTTTGCTTCGTTTACCGCAGACTCGCTATAAGGCTCTTGACTTAATAAGTCGAGGGTATCGCCTTGCTCAAACTGATTTGAGGTACTAATGATGGTATCAATGCTATCAACCAGCATCTTGCGCGGGGTAACATTAATTTTGAATGCTTGAAGGTTAGAGATCCGATGTTGACTAATGCCTTTATTAAAGCTATTCATTTCACGGCGCAAGCGGTCTAAGTCTTCACGCAAGCCTTTAATGGTAGCTGCCACTTCGGTTAATGCAACTCGGCCTTGACGCTCAACAGCATCGCGCTCGTTATCAATGTTATGAAACGCGCTGATAAGCTTTTCGTATTTAGTAAACTCATCGTTTTCGTTATCAAATTTAGTAATACCCGCATTATAAATATGCATGTAGGTGTTACGTACGTTGATATCAAAGTTACGTAGTTCTTGGCAGTCTTTGTTAAAGTGATGAATGAGGTCACTTAAGTTATCAAAATCAATACTGATTTCAATCATGTATGGTGTGACTTTGCCTGAGTAAAAATCAAGTGTGTGATCGATACGTTCAGATTTAACTTGGCGTAAGCGGTCAGCTTGGCGCGCAAGCAAATCTTTTTTCGACTTGATAATTGAGCGACGATCGCTAATTGAGCCACTGTTCTTTTGAATGTCTTGCAGGTAGTCGTCAACTTGTTCGCGTTCTGCATTTAATTGCTCTTTTAGCAGAGTTTGAGCATCGACAGATTGCTGCATCACTTCAAATTGTTCAAAGCGTTTTAATGCTTCTTCAGAGGCCATTAGCTCATCATACAAGGCATCTTTTTCTTTTTGCTTTTCAGCGACATTAGCAGCTACTTCGCGCTGTTGTTTAAACTCTTTCAGGGAGTTTTCAAGTGCAGCGAGTTGCGCAGTTAATTGCTCTTTGTTTTCGCCCGTTTGCATTTGCACAGGGCTTAGCTTTTTTAGTTTAATCGTCGCACCAGGAAGAGTCAGTACACCGCCTTTTACGTTTGCCGATAACTGCTCTAAAAACTCACCGAAGGCATCTTCGTCTGTGATATCAACATCACCATTGCTGGTGGTGGCAAACGATAAGATATCTGGGTTTAAAATACGCGAAATTTCTTCAACTTCTTTTAAAGATAAATCTTCACGCATACGGGTGAATAAATTGAACTCGAGGTTCTTTAGCTGTAGTTTTAAGCTCTTAATTTGCTTTTGTGTTTCGCTAATACGGTAATCAAGCGTGTGTAAGCTTTGACCTTGGGCACTGCTTAATGAATGCGAAAGCGACTCATAATCTTGTTTAAGCTGCGTAAGGCTTACTTTTAAGGTGGCTTTGTTAACTAGTTCAAACTCAGATTTAAGTGCTCGATAGTCTAAAAACCACTGCTCAATTTGAGTTTGCTTACGCTCAATGTCACGTGATTGCTGAATATACAGCTGCTGCTTTTGGTCGAACTCATGTTTTTCGTGCTCGATATCTTCAAGGGCAATATTTAGCTCAGTGAGTTGCTCTTGTTGATAGGTTTCAAAGTCAATCAGTGCTTGGTCAATTTTTGGCGCATAGGCGGCAAGTTTGCCTTTTAAAACCGTTTGATTCTCAAGCATAGATTCAAGGGCTGCGATAGGCTCTTGCATTGACTCAAGGGCTTTTAATTCACGTTTAGCGCGATTTACCTTATCGAATGAACGTCGCCATACTTCATAAAAATCGACCCGTGAATTTGACATATGACGCTCAAATACACGTAACATAAAGCGCTTAACATCACTGGCTCCTAACTTGTGCAAGTTAAGAATACGGCGGAAAATTTCTTTGTAAATTGCAGAGTCTTGCACGTTATTGAGTGGGATCATCTTTAAATTGATATCGCCATCAAATGGGGTTGCGCCGCCAGTAAGTAGGGCGTTCAGCTCTTGCGCTTTTAATTCAATTGGGTTGAAACCTTGCTCTTTTAAGTGATTAAAAAGCTTGGTGAATTTAACAATTGTCTTGCCTTGGGTGTAGTGTTCTAGGTTTAACTTACCTTGATAGCAAAAAAACTGATGCGCATAACCAGCAATTTTACCAAGGCCAGCAACACCAATAACCACAGGGCCATTAGGTAGGTCAGCTTCAAGTAAAATATAGGATTGATCTGACGAAAAGTAGAACTTACGAGTTTCGTCTAAATCGTGGCCATCCCATTCTGTTAAGCGTAAATCATTAATTAACGGAAATTGCAGGGCATTAATAACCGAGCTTTTACCGGTATTATTCGGTGCACAAATTGAGCTACTTTTATCCAGTGGGATCACGCATTTTGCATAGCCTGCGGTATTTAAAAGCGCAAGTTTGCTGAGTCCGTAAAGGCTTTGGCTTTGCATTATTCGTCATCTCCTAGATAGGTTTCTTCGTTTACTTCCATTAATGCATCGATATAACGATAAATTGGCGCTTGCAGCATAAAGCCATTTTCTACTTCGCGAGCAAGGCCTAAACGCACCATACGTAGGTACACATCTTTACGTAAATCTGAGCCAGAGAATATTTCTAATTGATCAAACAAGTGCTTGTTGATTTGCACTAAGGTTTGCATCAGTTCAAGGTCGTTTACCTCGTCAAATAAGGCACGCATAGGATCTTTACCAGTATTGGCATAGTGCTCAATCAAGATGTAGATAGTCAGCGCGATGGCACGTGAAATTTTACCCATGTTTGGGGTGCTCTCGTCACTACCAAAATAGTAATAGCCACGGCTATCATGCTGTAGGTCATGGCCGAGTGCATTAAAAAGGGCACGGTAGGCATCAATGTGTTGGTCAAGCTCTTGCCACATCAGCGTGTCTTGTTCACTAATGTGGTAGCCTGACGTGAGCTTTTTATTAATAGCTTGCAGATGCGTTAAATCATCTAAATTAATATCTGTCATGGTTATTGCTCTGTTGCTTTTTTATCGTCAGCAATCGATGAGTTAAATGGGTAAAGAGAGAAGTGTTGCTGGGCAATTTTTATTTTTACTTTCTCTTGGCTTTGGCTAATTTCAAGGTCGCCATCGCTAATTAATTTTTGATACAAGAACAGCATTTCGTCAGCTTCGAGATCTGGGTAGCTTTCATCTAAGAAACTAAGTAGCGGCTGAGTTTTTTTGCTGGCTTTTTTAAAGCGTTTTCTAAATTGTGTTTTAACGTCGTTGTAATCAGGGATATGCGGGCTTTGATAGGCGGGCACATCATCATGCTCTGGTAGCTGATATTCATCGTGCTCAAAGTCGACTAGGCCTGCCATATAGGCCACGATATGACGTTGTTGACCAAGTGAAAAGCGTTGTGCATCCGAGACAAAGTTAGGTTGTACCGCACTTAGCATGTTATCGACGCCATTTTTACGCACTAAACCAAGTACTTTGGCTGCTTGGCGAGTAATTAGGTTGTTACGGCGTAATTCTTCACGTAGCGGCATTAGCATATCGGCGCTTTTACGTAAGCTTTCACGACCCACTAAATGCATTTCTAAAATACGGGTTCGCAATTGCTCAAGCATGCGTTTGTCTTGATATGACTTACCTAGGCGGTCAATTTGTTCGATTTGTGCGCTTATTTGCGTTTCGATGGTGTTAAAGCAAGCGTGGAAGTCCCCACGTATATCAACCATTTCAAGCATAGGTTCAATGTATTCATCAAACGCTTCGATCACTGCTTGATAGCGCTTTTGCAAAGATTGCACGGCGTTGTTTGCTTTAGCTTGCTCAACAATATTTAAAATTGCGTTTTCATTGTGGGCAAACAATTTCATTATTTTACGTACCCGATCATCCATAATACGGCTAAATCGGCGTAGCTCGTCGTAATCTTCAATTTCACCTGCTTTAGCCAAGCGACTACCAAGGCGAGCTAAATCATCAACTAGTACACTAATTTCTTGGGCAAGACCTAGGTGTTCTTCTTGTAGCAAGAAAGTCGCAAAATCAGCAATCGCTCGATTGATTTCTAATTGCGATGATTTCGCTAATGGAATGATAATATCTTGATTTAATAAACGATTTGTTTCCTTATAAATGCGTTCATTTGACCATGAAGGTTGTTTTTGTTTTATCGCATTTTGTACGTCTTTCAAACTGAAATCAGCCATCTTAAAACGTTTAAATAGCAGTTCTAACACCCCCCAATGTTCAGTAAGGGTATTTAATAACTTTTTAGCTGGGATCATAAGGCTCCAGTAAATTCAGACTTAGGTGTTAGCGATTAGTAGTAAATTATGTAATTGATAATAGTTTTATGCTTTCTATGCTGCTAGAATCCGCGCCGAAACACTCGACTTACAATTTTTACATTATTATAAAGGTTGTTCAAACACCATGGTAACCCCACTTATCCTAACCCTGATAGCGGTGGCATTTTTGCTTATCGTTATAGAGGATATTATCCATGTAAACAAGGCCAAAACGACGCTTTTTTTTGGCACTTTATGCTGGATTATCTTATTTATCTCTCCAATTCATGGGCAAAGCCCAGAAACCATACAACATCAACTGGATCACAATATATTAGAGATCGCGACTTTATGGCTGTTTTTAATGGCAGCTATGACCTTTGTTGCGTATTTAAACTCTAAAGGCTTTATCCAGAATATTGTTCATAAAATTATGCCAAATCAAATCAGTGAACGAAAGTTGATGTTTCTGATTGGTGGCTTTTCGTTCTTATTTTCATCGATATCAGACAATATAACTGCGACTTTAATCTCACTTGCGGTGGTGATGTCACTAAAATTAGATCCTAAAAAATTAATAAAATATGCAACCTTGATTGTATTTAGTGTTAACTCGGGTGGGGTGTCGTTGATCACGGGTGATGTTACAACCCTTATGATTTTCTTAGACGAAAAGGTCACCATTGCTAATTTACTATTATTAATTGCGCCTGCACTGACAAGTGTTGCACTGCTTGCGGCAATGTTATCGGTAGGTATGTCGGGTAATGTAGTATTTGAAAAGCAAACAGCTCGTCGTATTGAAAAAACAGATATTACTATTGCGGTTATCTTCTTCTCGACGATTATTGCCACGTTAACTTTGAGCGTGCTTTATAATGTGCCACCGCTTTTAACCTTTTTATTTGGTTTATCACTAATGTTTTTGGTTGCGCAATTCTTAATGCGCAAAAAAGACGTCAACAAAAAAATTATCGATTATATTCGTGAGATTGAGTACGACACCTTATTGTTCTTCGTAGGTGTGTTATTGCTGGTTGGTGCATTAAAAGAAGTAGGTATGCTTGCTAAGTTTACTCACCTATATGAGTTGATGGCGCCTGAGTATGCAAACTACATGATGGGGCTATTATCAGCAGCGGTAGATAACGTACCTTTAACTGCAGCACTTTTAAAAGCAGATATTGTGATGAGTCCACAGCAGTGGTTGTCGTTTACATACGCAACAGGGGTAGGTGGTTCAATGCTTATTATCGGCTCTGCGGCAGGTATTATCGCCATGAGTAAAGTAAAAGCACTGACCTTTATGAGCTATCTTAAAATGTCGGTTTATTTATTAATTGCTTATACCGTTGGCTATTACGGGTCGCACTTAGCAGGCAGTTTAATTTCATAAAACAACTTGACAGCTAGACGTCTAAACGTTAACTTTCAAAGCCTGCTTTTTTAGCAGGCTTTGTTATTTTAACCAGGTGTTAACTTAACATTCAGAAGAGGTGCGATACTTAGGTAGTTAATGTGAGGTGACGAACGCCGATGACCATTAATGAGGGAAGTACTCGCCGAGAAAATTAGCCGGACGTCACGGTTACTTTTCGGTTTATGGGGCTGAATCCTCAAAACTGTCACCAAACTAGGTGGAGAGCTTCTGGCATGGACTACTCTTTATTTTCAAAGCACCCCCTTGCCGAGTTCTTCTTGAATTACTGTGGATAGTTTTCCACAAAAGGAGACGACATGAATACCCAATTAGCCGCCAACACAAAATCAGATTACGTTGTTGCAAAATTTGGTGGCACCAGTGTAGCTAACTTTGATGCTATGAGCCGCTGCGCAGAAATCATTTGTGCTGATAATCAAGTTCGTATTGTTGCTGTGAGTGCCAGTGCTGGCGTGACAAATCATTTAGTTGCATTGTGTAAAGCTGATTTGAGCGCGGCTGAGCGTGACGAGCACATCACAGGTGTGGTAGCCATTCAAGAAGCTATTTTAGCTGAGCTATCGCTTGATGCTGACTTAGCTCATGGCTTTAATGAAACCCTCAAAGCCTTTCAAAAACTGGCATCAGAAGGGGTTAAGTCAGTAGCGGAGCAAGATGAGCTACTTAGCTTTGGTGAGCGTTTATCATCGTATTTATTTACACAAGTATTGCGTGGGCAAGGTCTTGATGCGGTGCGTTTTGATGTACGCAAGGTGCTAAAAACAGATAGCCAATTTGCTAAAGCAACACCGAATGTTGCAGCAACCGCTGCGGCTGCTAAAGAGCATTTAGTGCCGCTACTTGATGACCACGTTGTAGTAACTCAGGGTTTTATTGGTAGCAATGAACATAATCAAACAACCACTTTAGGGCGTGGAGGTTCAGATTACAGCGCGGCATTACTTGCAGAAGCAATTAACGCAAAAAGCGTGCATATTTGGACTGATGTTGTGGGTATTTTCAGTACTGATCCGCGTTTATGCGCTAAAGCAAGCCCAATTGCACGCTTGAGTTTTGATGAAGCGGCAGAGATGGCAACGTTTGGTGCAAAAGTACTGCATCCTGCAACCATTTTACCTGCGAGCCGTAGTCATATTAGTGTGTTTGTTGGTTCAAGCCGTGAGCCACAATTAGGTGGTACATGGATTGAAAAAGAAAAATCTCAGCAACCAGGTATTCGTGCAGTAACACAGCGTAAAAACCAAATTCTATTAACAGTCAAAAGCCCAGAAATGCTCCTTGCTAGTGGTTTCTTAGCGCGTGTTTTCACCATTTTAAGTGAGTTTAATATTTCAGTTGATTTGGTTACAACCTCAGAAATTAGTGTTGCAATTACTTTGGATAACGCGCCAAATGCATCACGTCCAGAGCTGGATCAAGCTTGTTTAGATAAGCTTTCTGAGTTTTGTCATGTGTCGGTCGAGAATAACTTAACGCTGGTGGCTTTAATTGGTTCTGAAATTCAATTACGTCAGCAAGAAATGAATTTAATGCAGGTATTAAGCGACTTTAATATTCGTTTAATTTGCCACGGTGCAAGTAAACATAACCTGTGCTTTTTGGTGGAGCAAAGCGAGTCAGATGACGTTGTGCAGGCAATTCACAGCCGATTATTAGAAAGCCAAGTCGCGGCGTAAGTCGCTAAAGCTAATAAAAGAGCACTGCCAGTCAGTGCTTTTTTGTGCCACAACACTTATGTCAAAGCCTTCAATACAATTACTGCTAGCGCAGAAATTATGTTTACGTATTTCTTCAAATACATTGGGAGCGAGCAGTTTCGCAATCGGCTGAGCACTTGCCTTAGCAAGGGCTTCTTTTAATGTCCAAATTCTAAAAAAACACTGTGCCTGTTCATCGGGTGCATCAAAACTGCTGATTAAGTCAACTTCATCTTGATGATAAAAATGCTTTGCAAGCTTGATAAAAGGGCGAGGTTTGTTGCTTTGTTCAATATCAAAACCAAGCAGCTGCTGAGCTGGGTTGAGGGCAGCACCTATCAAACCATTTGAATGAGATAAGCAAGCCCAAACAGACTCTCTAACGGGTGTATGTAGTTTCAGCTTACTGTCTTTGTCATCAAATTGGCTTGATATTTCATTGAGCGCTAAATCATCATGAGGGTAAGTATGTTTGTATAAATACTTTAACATTAAGCGAGTCGCTAAATACTCTTGTTTAGCTGCGGGCACTTTGCGTTTTTCAAGTACACATAATTCAAACTCACTGAGCAATTTTTCAATAGCTAAGCTTGAAATATCGATGTTTGATGCTTCCATAAGCATAATTTGCTGTGCCGTGTTGTTCGGCTGCAGATTAATAACTAAGGTGTTTGAAAAATAGTGGCTGCTCATGATTTAACGCTTATACGGGGGTTCGTATTTAGTTTTGTTTGTTTTTACAGCAAATGAACTTGTAAGAGCACGAACAACTCAAATAGTTTACGCAGTTGGCTGTAATTATGGTTTAATGAGGAAAAATAATAACAGATTTATAGATGTATGGCACAAGTTCGTGACGGCTTTCACAGCCGACTAGGTTTCGTATTAGCCGCTTCAGGTGCGGCGGTAGGTTTAGGTAATATTTGGGGCTTTCCAACACAAGCGGCAAACCATGGCGGCGGTGCATTTTTACTTGTTTACTTCATTGTTATCTTCTTATTAGCGCTTCCAGCCCTTTATACTGAGCTGTATTTAGGCCACCAAGCGCAAGCTAATCCGGTAAAAGCATTATCCAATGCATGGCAAGATACGGCTCCTAAAGTGGGCGCTGCAGCAGGCTACATAGGTCTGTTTGGTGCGATTGTGATGCTGAGCTTTTATTCGATAGTCGCAGGTTGGATGTTAGCGTATGCACTTGAGCCAATCGCTAGCTTCTTGGGTTTTACTGAGTTAAGTAACTTTTTGCATAGTGATTCAATGGCACGCAACTTTGTGTTTACGCCGCTGATGCTTATTCTAACTGCGAGTATTATCTTAAAAGGGGTTAAATCAGGAATCGAGACTTGGTCACGCCGCTTAATGCCATTATTGCTAGTGTTATTAGTGGCGTTAATTGCTTATATCGCGACCCTAGATGGTGCGATGGATGGCTTTGCAGCCTACTTAGTGCCAGATTTTAGTCAAATTCTTGATGCAAACTTAATTATTGCGGCAATGGGGCAAGCGTTCTTTTCATTGTCGTTAGGTGTAGGCTGTATGATGGTTTATGGCTCATATTTAAAGCCTGATGCGAACCTTCCTAAACTAACCGGAACAGTGGCGTTGCTAGATACGGGGGTTGCCTTTTTAGCGGGTTTATTGATTATACCAGCTATTTTTGTTGCTCAGCATAACGGTGTAGAAGTGTTTAGCAACGGTAAATTAGTAGGTGAAGGGCAGTTAATTTTTGCAATTTTACCTGAGCTGTTTAGTACTATGGGGCAAATGGGCTTACTCGTTGGTTTATTGTTCTTCGTGTTAATGTCAATAGCTTCTGTTACATCAACAATTTCATCAACTGAAATTCCAGTGGCATTTTTAGTTGAGAACCACAGTATAGAGCGTAAAAAAGCGACTTTATTTGTAACTTTAATCGTCTTTATCGCTTCATCAGTTATTATCTTAAATTTTGACTGGTTATTTGGTTTGGTGATTATGGTGCTTACGCAGTACCAACTACCTTTAATGGGACTGTTCTATTTCATTACTGTAGGCTGGTTATGGCAACGTGGTAATAAATTGCATCAAGTCTCGAGCGGCCCTCATTATTGGTTTGCTCAGTATATTCGCTTTGTGTGCCCGTTATTAATGACAGCAGTATTTGTGAACGTGGCGTTGTTGAAATAGAGTCTTGAGCTGCGAGTTACAAGTTTCTAGTTTCGAGGTAAAAGACAAAAGTAAAAAGGCGTGGGGTTTAAACCTCACGCCTTTTTTAGTCTAAGGTACGCACTCATTAACTAACTTCGTTAGTTAATGGTAAGCCTTGGCTTATCTCATTAGCACTTTGTAGTGTGGTGCAGGCTATTTCGCTAAGCGCTTCTTGGGTGAAGAAGCCTTGGTGGCCTGTCACTAACACATTAGGAAAACTAATAAGGCGTGAAAAAATATCGTCTTGCATGATTTCTTCGCGATGATCTTTAAAGAATAACTCTGACTCTTGCTCATACACATCAAGTCCTAAGTGTCCGAGCTTTTTAGACTTAAGCGCTTGAATACATGCTTGGCTATCGAGAAGTGCACCACGAGAGGTGTTAATTAACATAACACCGTCTTTCATTTTTTTAAATGCACTGCTATCAATTAAATGATGGGTGTGCTCGTTGAGTGGGCAATGTAAAGAGATGACATCACTTTGTGTGAGCAATGTATCTAAATCACATAAAGTATAAGGGCCTTCACTTGCCATTGGGTCACAAACGAGTACTTTAGCCCCAAAGCCATTTAAAATATTCACTAAAGCTAAACCGATTTTGCCACAGCCTATAATCCCAATGGTTTTTTTAAACAGATTAAAGCCAAGTAAGCCGTTTAAATCAAAGTTACCTTCACGTACACGGTTAAAGGCTTTGTGGGTTTTACGGTTGAGCGTTAGCATTAGAGCAATACAATGCTCTGCGACAGCTTCGGGGCTATAAGCCGGGACGCGGCATACCTTGATGTTATGCTCTTTGGCTGCATCAAGGTCTACATTATTAAAACCTGCACAGCGTAATAAGATTGCTTTTACGCCTACAGCTGCCATATCTACAATGACGTGCTTGTCGACAGTATCGTTTACAAACACGCACACCGCATCGAAGCCTTTACAAAGAGGAGTTGTATTGATGTTTAAAGACTGCTCAAAATAACTGAGCGAAACAGAGTCAGCGAATTCAGTTAGATTCCTTTCAAAAAACGGTTGCTCATATTTTTGCGCACTGAATAAGGCCAGTTTCATCATTTAAATTACTCTCTATCACCATTTTGAGGGTTTCGGGTTTGGTACGCGGGGCATATCGCGCAACGAGTTGACCCTCTGAGTTTATAAGAAATTTGGTGAAATTCCATTTAATTGCGCGGTTTTGTGCAATTCCACGGGTATGACACTTTAAATGATTAAATAAAGGGTGGGCATCAGGGCCGTTAACTAATACTTTGTTAAAAATAGGAAAACTGACATCAAAGTGCTGCTGATAAAAAGCTTGTAGCTCATTGCCATCAAGGGGCTCATTGTGGCCAAATTGATTACATGCAAACCCAAGCACAGTAAATCCTTGCTGTTTATAGTCTTGATAGAGCTTTTCAAGGCTTGCCATTTGCACTGAAAAATTACATTTACTGGCAATATTGACGATAAGCGCTGTTTTTCCTTGTAGCGATTCAAGGCTAAAATTTTCACCAGATGCAAGCTGGGCGTTGAAACGATATATACTATCCATGTGTTACCTGTGTGTTTTTGACTGGTTTAAATGAACTTTTTTTCATTCGCTTTTTAGTTAATCGGTTGAGATAATGAAATTGTTACTAATTTATCACTCAAATAGGTCAGTTTTATGTCAATGAAAGTCGCCTTCATCGGATTAGGTGTAATGGGTTACCCAATGGCGGGTCACCTTGCTAACGCAGGTCACAACGTGACAGTTTACAACCGCACAACAGCTAAAGCGCAAAAGTGGGTTTCAGAATATCAAGGTAGTTATTGTGAAACGCCAAGTGAAGCAGCTAAAGGTGCTGATATCGTTTTTATGTGTGTAGGCAATGATGACGATTTACGTTCAGTTGTTTATGGTGAAAATGGTGTTCTTGTAAGTATGCATGAGGGGAGCTATTTAGTAGACCACACTACAACGTCGGCTGAAGTTGCACGTGAAGTAGGAGCTCAAGCTAAACAGCAGGGTATTGCATTTTTAGATGCGCCAGTCTCTGGTGGTCAAGCAGGTGCAGAAAATGGCGTGTTAACCGTGATGGTTGGTGGCGATGAAGCTGATTTTAATGTTGTTCAGCCTGTGATGGCTGCTTTTAGTCGCTTTAGCCAATTATTAGGCGAAGTAGGCTCTGGCCAACTTTGTAAAATGGTTAATCAGATTTGTATTGCCGGTGTGGTGCAGGGCTTAGCCGAGGGATTACACTTTGCAAAACAAGCCGGCCTTGATGGTGAAAAGGTCATTGAAACCATCTCTAAAGGTGCAGCAGGCTCATGGCAGATGGAAAACCGCTACAAAACCATGTGGGCTGGCGAATACGAATTTGGTTTTGCTGTTGATTGGATGCGTAAAGATTTAGGCATTGCTCTAGATGAGGCAAAGGCAAACGGCGCAACTTTGCCGATGACGGCAACAGTTGATCAATATTACGCTGATGTACAAGCTTTAGGTGGTGGACGCTATGACACCTCAAGTTTATTAGCGCGCATCGAAGCCTTACATAAGAAGTAATACCTATAAAAACGCGACAATGATTGTCGCGTTTTCAATTACATGCTTTGTGCGTAATTGTACAAGGCTTTTAAAATATGCAGATTTTTCTCGTTATCATCATTTTCATGAGCCAGATTCTCAAGTGTGATCATGAAATCTTGCCCACTTATCGAAGGGCTATCTTCGCCATGCATTAGCTTGTTTTGACAATATTGGCGCCACTTAGCCAGTTCATCTTGGCTGAGTGTTTGAGGCCAGTTTCGAGCTCGGTATCTAAATAGTAAGGTGGCAAACTTTTTATCATCAAAGTCTAGTTGCATCGAGGCTAATTGCTCAGGGCTTGCATCTCGAATAATGGCAAATTTAGCTTTATCAGCATGACTGGTGAAACCATCATAAAGTTGATAGTCAGGGTTAGTGGTTTCGCCATAATCACGTTGTTCGTTAAACACTTCGGTTACTTTGTCGCGAAGCTCAGTGTTGGCTTTTAAAATAGCGAGATTTTGTAAGCATTTTTCGCGGTCAATACCTAATCGAGCTGCATTTTCTGGTAATAAGGTTTTTGCTGGTGCAAGAATAGGGCATTTATTTAAATGCACGAGCTTTAAGCCTACAGGTGCTTCACCTTCACCAAGGTCAGTGTGTTTTGTATAAAGACGCGTGCGCAGCTCTTCAACAGATAAATCTAATAAGACTTGCGGATCTTCAGTCAAATTAAAGCAAATAATGGCGTTTTTATTGACAGGGTGAAAGCTCATTGGGGCAATCCAGCTTGTGCAGCCCTGACTTGCCGGAATTCGTGATGAGGTGTGCACCAATGGTGTCATGTTAAATACATCAACTAAATCAGCCAGTGCTTTTTTAGAGCGTAAGCTAAAGAAAAACTGATATAGCTTTGGCTGCTTTTCTTTTATTAATTTTGCCAACGCTATGGTTGCCGTTACATCGCTTAATGCATCGTGAGCCGCAGCGTGTTCAATACCATTGGCAACAGTAAGGTGTTCAAGTTTAAAGCTAGGTGATCCATCTTCTTTAAGCGGCCATTCAATGCCTTCTGGGCGTAACGCGTAACATGCTCGTACCAGATCAATGATATCCCAGCGGCTATTATTGTTTTTGTATTCGCGCTCGTAAGGGTCATAAAAGTTACGGTATAAGCTGTAACGCGTGACTTCATCATCAAAGCGAATGCTGTTATAACCCGCTACACAGGTGTTCGGTTGACTAAACTCAGCATGGATCTTTGCCATAAACTCAGCTTCAATCAAGCCTTTTTGCATCGCAACTTGCGGTGTGATGCCCGTTATTAAACACGCTTCAGGATGGGGCAAGTAATCAGCCGCTGGCTTACAATACTCAATTAACGGCTCACCAATAATATTTAAATCGAGATCGGTACGAATACCAGCAAATTGACTCGGACGGTCCTTTTGTGGGCTTGCGCCAAATGTTTCGTAGTCGTGCCAATAAATTGTTGGTTGCTGTTGTTCTGGATATGCCATGCATTAAACCTTGCTAAGCGTCGGGCCGCTTTGACTTATTTTTTGAATTAACAGAATTATGGCATAGAGGCTTGTTAGATTATAGGGCTAAAGGTGCCGAGGCTGTTCAGTGTATGTTTTAAATACATGGTTAGTATAAAAAATGGCCTAAAAGCCCAATTTTATGCTTATATAGAGCCTAGTCGTTAGTTTTTACCTTATTTGTATTTTAGTGGCTCGGTATTTGCTAACGAAAACTATCTTTAACAATGAAGGAACAAAAAAATGACTTTATCAGCTTTATTACTATCTACTTTAGCATTCGACGCAGCACCAGCTTCAAGCTTTGATACAACAAAACTTCAAGGTTCAGGTGGTATTATCATCATTAAAGATCCAAAAAAGAATGAAGAATTAAATGGATCTGGTGGAATCATCATAATTAAAGACCCAAAGAAAAAAGAAAACTAATTTTTCAAACTAGCTGAATAGCTGGTTTTTTTTAGAATATCAATATATCCTACTCTTGGTTAAAGGGTAGGATATGATAAATTACATCATTGAATTGTATAATGAATTTATGTTTGCAAGTGAAACTAGGGATGCCTTTTCACTTCAAGTTGTTATTTCATTACTATATTTATGTGCTTTGGTACTTTCTGTTTTTAGAGCTATCAAAAATAGAGAGCTTTTTAGCGACTTTTTGTCAATTGGAGTCGTTGTTACTAAGTATTTGCTAACTTCCCTTTTGATGGAGAAAGTATTACTTTACATCCATAATAGTCATGCAGTTGAAAATGCACAAAATGTGTACCTCGCTCTCTCTCTCTTTAATTTATTAAGCCTATGGTTTTTATATTTACTACATAAAAAGTTTAGCTATAAATTTGGCTTACTCTTCTTTTGTGTATTCAAACTCACCATAGTTATTGCTATAGCTCACTTTGTACTTTGGTTTAAATTTGTAGTCTTAGATATTCAAGCTGAGCACGCTTACATACACTACATGTATAGCTTTATTGTGCTTTACATAAGTATTGCTCTTGCAGTGGTGATGTTGTTTCCTGGTCTTCTAAAAACTAGGTTAAAACTTTTGCTTAGTCCAAGTTGGCCGCTTTGAACAAAAAGTTAACATGAATTAATTGATGGTTTTCAGTCCCATACTAAAATTTATAATGCTTTTTCCTGATGTATTACGGACCAAGTTTGGGTGTATAGTAACATTTAGTTTACCGAGGGATCGTAATGCTTGAACTAATTTATATAGCCATTGCTGTTTTAGCCATCTTGCTAATTGCAAGTACATGGTTGATTGCGCGCAAGAATATCTTTGAAGATCAAATCAGGTCAAAGTCTGTTGAGGTGGTTTGGTGCACGTTGCAAGCCGAGCACGAAACAGATATCAGCAAAGCAATTAAACTATTTAATAAAGCTGAAGAATTAAAAAATGAGGTTGCAGCTTTAATTGAAAATTCACCAACAGCAGCTCATTTTAAATTGGTAGAGCCAATGGGTTTTGATAGTGAAAGCCTAAAGGAGTTATCGCTTGGAGAGTTACAGCGATACTATGATGAGAAAAACAACATTTCCGACATTTACGACAAAATGTACAAAGGTAAGAATTAATTAAAAAGCCAGGTTATTTAACCTGGCTTTGTATTTTTAGCTCTTTTTCTATTTGTTCAAGCTGAATTTCTGCAAGTTGACTAAGTGCTTCTTGAGTTTGATTATCACCCTTAATTAACCCCGCTATAGATAGCTTTTTTATGCTCTTGATAATACCGCTACTAACTGCTTCTAATAGTGGTCCATCGAGCGCGAGCGTTTTATGTTCGTAACCATTAAGTAATGAATCAAAGCTAACTTGCGTAGCTTTAGCTACTTTATCAATCAATTGATAAGGCACTGAAGCAAGTTCGATACTTTGCACACAAAAACCAGGCGTTAACGATAAATGTTGCTCTAACTCAGCATTGTTTTGCACCTCACAAAGCTTACATAAGCGCATAAAAATATCACTTACATGCTGTTGCTCGGCGCTGAGCGTTTGATTGAACATAGCATGTCCTTGCACTGCTTTTTTATTTATATTAAACGACTTTTAAAAAAATCTCATGCATAAAGTGATAGTGAGTTAAATTTTTAACTCATGAATAATGCTATTTGATGATACATACCAATTCCAAGTAATACATTGAAAGGAAAGGTGATCCCTAAGGAACATAACATGGCTAAACCTATGTCTGCATCTGGAATAGCTGCTTTAATAGCCGCAGGAGCTGCAATATAAGAAGCGCTTGCAACAAGGCTTGCCAATATCACTACAGAGCCTAATTCCAGTTGTAGAGCTGTACCAACACAGACGCCAATGGCTCCTAATAGGTTAGGTGTTATAAGTGCGAATAATGCTAAACGCCAGTGATGCCATGGAATAGGGCGCAGTGTTTGCGCAGCCATTAAACCCATTTCCAGTAGGAATAATGCCAGAACAACTTTAAAACTGTTTGTTAAAAGGCTTGTTACTTGGCTACCTTGCTGTGTACCGTACATCATGCCGATAATTACACCACCAACAAGGAGTATCACGCTTTTGTTCGTCAGTGTTTCATGCCAAAGCGCTTTGAGCGAGAGGTTTTGCCCAGAGCCATTCCCAAGGCGACGGTATAGTAATAAGCCAACGATGATCGCTGGTAATTCAAGCATTACTAAATAAAGAGTGACTTCCGCACCAACATTTAACGAGTTAGATTCGGCATAAGCTAAAGCGACCGCAAATGTACCTGCACTTACTGAACCATAATGTGCAGCGATACTTGCACTATTAGCAACAGATAAATTAAGCAGTTTGTTTAAAACAGGGTAAAGCATTAGTGGGATCAAACCGCCAAGTAGTAAAACGGCACCCATTTCAGGTAAAAGTTGCCAATGCAAATTGCCATGCAGCACCATACCACCTTTTAAACCAATGGTGAGCATTAACAATAGGCTAAGGGTTTCATAGGTCGCTTGCGGGATCTTTAGGTCAGAGCGAAGTAATCCAGCTGTGAGTCCTAAAACAAAAAACATTACAACAATATCAGGCACTTTGTTCTCCTCTAGGTTAAAAGCGACGCTATTCTAATTAAAAATTCACATAGTAAATAATTAAATAAATGATAATATTCTATAGATAATTATCTATAGGTGTTTGTTAATGGACTTGAGACATATTTCTTTTCGTTTACTTGAAGTGTTTATGTGCGTAGTAAAAACACGCTCAATTAGTGAGACAGCAAGGCAATTACATTTAACTCAACCGACTGTATCGCAACAAATTAAGCGCCTACAAGAAACCGTTAATGAACCTTTAGTGATGGTTAACCAGCAGCGTCTTCATGTTACTGAAGCTGGCTTCGCGTTATTTCAAACTTGTCAGCAGGTGTTTGGTCATTTTGATGATTATCAAGATTACTTAGCTGAGCTCAGAGGTGGTGAGCGCGGTCGCTGTAAAATTGCAATTGTGAATACTGCACAATATATTTTGCCGAAATTATTAGGTCCTTATAGTAACTTACACCCTCATGTTGAGCTGCCGCTTGAAATTGGTAATCGTGCTGAGGTGCTTGCTCGATTTGAAAGAGGCGAAGATGATATCTATGTATTTAGTCATCCCCCCTCATTAGAGCACGCCAAGGCTGGCCGGTTTTTACAAAATCCATTGGTATTTATTGCGCCAACTAATCACCCGCTTGTAAGTAAAAACAACGTTACATTGCACGATTTAATCTCAGAACGATTTTTACTTCGAGAGCAGGGCTCTGCCACGCGAATGCTGTTTGAAAGCGAGCTACAAAGTCGGGGGGTTGTATTAAGTAATACAGTGCAAATGGCAAGTAATGAAGCTATTCGTGTTGCTGTCGGCTCTGGCATGGGTCTGGGAGTCGTGTCTCGTCATGTCTTACCACCACACGATAGCAGCTTTTGTATGCTAAATGTGCAAGATGTGAACTTAGCGAGTCATTGGTATTTTGTGGTGCGAACCGATCGCCATTTGTCGCATGCTGCGCGAAATTTTTTAAAATTTGCCGAGTTAAATTTAGAGCAATGCTTAGACAAAGAGTGGGTAAATAATGAGCTGAGTCAGCTAAATGCGAGCATTAATGTTCAGCTAGAAAAAAGGCACCATTAAAATGCCATTGTCACAACTTGGTTTCGGCCATTTAATTTAGCTTTGTATAAACCTTTATCGGCCTTTGCAAGTAGTTCATTTACATTATTAGTACCCGACTTGTGGGTGATTATACCAATGCTAATAGACAGATTAATTTCTTGGTTGTTATGGTGAAAGCTATCGTTGTGGATGGCTAAGCGAATTCTTTCAGATAGAATTTCACCCTTAACTTGACTGGTATTGGGTAGTATTACTGCAAACTCTTCACCACCTATTCTAGCAACTAAGTCGTGTTCACGAAGCTGGCTTTTAATCTTGTTCGCAACCCATTTGAGTGCTTCATCACCTGTTTCGTGACCATGTAGGTCATTTACTCTTTTAAAGAAGTCGATATCAATCATCAAAGCACAGAGTTCTGTAAGGCTGCTATTTGCTTTTTCTAAATAATTGTTACTAATAGTTATAAATGACCGGCGGTTTAATAAATCAGTTAATGGATCGCGATTAGCAAGGTCACTCAATGTTTGCTCAGATTCTAGAAACATTATTAGTGGCCAAATCATGGCTGTTAGGGTAGTGATAATGATATGACTTATCAGAATAACAGCTATTATTTGGTTTAAGTCTATGTTTAACAAACCTAGATAATCAGAAAGTAGCAGCAAAAACTGTATAGCCATGATTAAAGAATGAATTACAAAGCATACCTTGAGTAATGCTAAATGCATAATGCGCTTCACATGTAGCCCTTTAAGCGCGAAAGCAGCATAACCAAAGCATACGGCAATGATGGCCGTTGTGAGCAACTGACTTATTGGCAGATTATAAAGAGGAAGTAATATGGCAGAAGATGAAACTAGCACGAATGCACATGCACTTTGGTATTTTTTGTCAGACTGGCAATAAGCATGAATTCCTAATATTGCTGATAATGGTGCTGCAATAATTAGTAAATCGGCCAGATAGTGCGTAATTAAAGGAAAGTCAATAATAGCTCGTAGAGAGGCTGTAATTTGTGCGCATACAAAAATTAGACACGAGCTTCCCCAATATAAATAGCTTGATTGTTGCCTTAGAAAGTATAAAGACAGTAAGAAAGCCCCAATAATCACATTCAATAAAATTGAAATGCTGATTATGGTGGGTAATTGCATCATGATTTTCCCTGAATAATCACTCGACTAATATCAGGTTAATTATTATGTATTAGTTACTCCTAATCAACCTAGACATAGTAATTATATTTTTAGACTTTCTAATGCTGGCTTTAATGTCGGGTAGTGGAATCGATAATTATGGCTTAGTAGCTTATTAGGGAGCACAAATTGACCGTAAAGCAGTAGGTCAGACATTTCACCCATCATCATTTTTAACACCCAACTAGGCATACGCAACATAGCCGGACGCGAAATGACATTAGCTAATGTCTGGCTAAATTCATTATTATCAACAGGGTTAGGTGCAGTCGCGTTTATTGGCCCATGGATATTTTGATGTGAGAGAACAAAAAGGATTAGTTGGATCATGTCATCAATATGAATCCATGACATTCCTTGCTTTCCATGGCCTAATGGCCCACCTAAGCCAAACTTAAAGGCAGGAAGCATTTTACCAAGTGCACCACCTTGCTTAGCTAACACGATACCAGTACGAAGTAAGCACACCCGGGTTTTATCAGAA
Organism: Pseudoalteromonas apostichopi; assembly: GCF_030297135.1. Lineage (NCBI taxonomy): Bacteria > Pseudomonadati > Pseudomonadota > Gammaproteobacteria > Alteromonadales > Pseudoalteromonadaceae > Pseudoalteromonas > Pseudoalteromonas apostichopi. Next base: position 193,357 of record NZ_AP028065.1, on the reverse strand, counting down.
TGTGCTTTCGTAGCTGCATGCTCCCAGTCTCGACAAAGAACGTGACTAAATTCAGGGTAAATATCATTGAAGCTCTCATCAATCGGCTGATTATCTTGTCGTCCATAAAAACCAATAGCACTGCCTGAAATAAATGTATGGGGTGGAGATTCACATCGGCTAATTGCTTTAGAGATCTGTAAAGTAAGATTAATTCGACTATTAAGTAAAGTTTGCTTTTGAGACTCGCTCCAACGTTTATTAACGATAGGTTCACCAGCTAAGTTGATGATGGCATCAATTTCTTCAAAATTAACTTCATCTAGTGACTTCACAGTATGCACTTGATGAGTCAGGATTACGGCTGCTTGAATTGGGTTGCGAGTAAGTACAGTGACTTTATGATGGTTTAATAAGAAAGGGCACAAATGTCTACCAATAAGGCCTGTTCCACCGGTTAAAAAAATATGCATTGTGCTACCTTAATGAAAGTGCTGTGTATTTTTTATACATTCTGATGAGTGTTTTTGCAAATTTATACGGATAAAGCAGTAATTTAGATTACTCTTTTTTTTCACCTTCTTGATAAATGTGATAACTCTTTTTAGGGTGTCTTTTAGATTTGTACATCGCCAGGTCAGCGAGTTCGAGTAGTTGCTTATACTCTGTACTGTGATCTGGGGCTAAGGCTACTCCAATACTAATTGAAATATTTATTGTGTGTTGTTCCAGCATAAAAGGATGATTGAAGCACTCCAATAGATGATCAATCATTGCATCAATAAATCTGCTTTTGGCTATATTATGCGTAACAATAACAAATTCATCTCCTCCATAGCGATATACATCATCATCGGCTCTAACAGATGAAGTAATGCGTTTTGCGGTTTCTATTAGTATTTGATCACCGATTAGATGACCATATTCATCATTAAGTTGTTTAAACTTATTTATATCAATGAATATAACCGCAAGCTTATTTTTTTCGGAGCAAAGATGGATAGCATGCTTTAATGCTGGTTTTAATTCTGTACGGTTTAAAACTCCTGTTAGGTGATCGTGACTTGCCTGAAAGTTTAATTTTCTCGTTCGTTCATAAACAATGTCACTCATGCGTACAAAGCGTTTTATCAAGTAGCCTATATCATCGTGGATATCAATTGTTAAAGCTTTCGGCTTTTCGCCTTTTTCAACCTGTTTGGTAATGTGTATTAATAGTTTGAGGGGTTTTAAAAGCTTAGAATTTATATAAAAGGCGCAAAACAATAATAAGATAATGGCTAGTGGAATTTGCATAGTGACGAAACGCGTAATAAAAATTTTGGATTCTTGGTATTCAGCATCTTGTTGTTCTAGTTTTGCTCGTGCCGTATCTTGAAATAGTTCAATCTGCGTGCGGATTTGATCCATAAACTGCTTACCTTTATTAGTTAACACAACGACTTTTGCTCTCTCAAGCGCAGAGGGTGTGCCCTGCAAAACAAGTTCAACGGTTAATGCCAACTCAGCTAGCTTTTTACTTATTAGTTCATCAATTAATGCAAGTGTATTCTTTTGCTCTGGGTTGTTTATGGTTAGCTTATTGATGTTTAGAAAATGTTCTTTTACTTGATCAAGAGCAGAGTAATAGGGCGTTAAATAACTGATGTCTTGTGTTAATAAATAGCCTCGTTGACCTGTTTCAGCGTTTATGAGTTGCTTGTAAAGCTTTTCTGACTCATCAAGTACATCATGAGTGCGGATCACTGTTTCAAGCTTAGCCTGACCCTCTTTATCTAATAAATAGATGATAAAGGTATTAGCTACTATCACTAATAAAACAGTGGACAGTAAAAGGGTGAATTTGGCTCTAAGTGACATTGAAATGGTAAGTGCCTACAATTACTAACTTTAATAATAAAGTATTGACTAAGCATAGAGTTTTACCAGTTTATCAATAAAAAAAGTCATTTTAATGATATTTTATAACGTATTTGGCAAGTTTAGGCTGTTTACCTCTTTTTAAGTGAACACTCAATAAATTATTGATATGCTGTTTTGACAATATGTAGTTTTAAGTAACAAGGAGTGACTGTGAACTTTCTGCGCCAATTTCACGATATAGTATCCAACCAAGAAATTGATTTTTCAAACAAAGTAACCAAGCTGTTAAAGTTTGGTTTAGACGTTTTTAATCTTGAGTTTGCTATTGTGAGTCGGGTAGATGGTCAGGTTTATACGGTCATTCATGCTGTTACTCCTGATAATGCGATTGCTGTTGGTACGCAATTTGATGTCTCGGGAACTTATTGTGCTCATACCCTTGAAGCCAATAAGGCGCTCTCATTTCATCACGCTTCAAAAAGCCCTATTGCAGAGCACCCTTGTTATGTCAATTTTCAACTCGAATCATACATTGGCGCCCCTATTTTTGTTGGCAAAAAAGTATTTGGTACCGTTAATTTCTCAGCACCTAATGTATCAAAACCGTTCAATGAAGAATCACATGATTATGTTGAGCTATTTGCTCAGTGGCTAGGCAATGAACTGGCACGTAATGCATCGTCTGAACGGTTATTAAAAAAGAACTATATGTTAGCGCAAGTTGAAGAAGTTGCTCGTATTGGTTCTTGGGAGTTCGACCTGCTAGAAAATAAGCTGTACTGGAGTAAACAAACTAAAGCCATCCATGAGGTTCCTGCTGATTATGCACCTAACCTCGAAACTGCTATTAAGTTTTATAAAGAAGGCGAAAGTCGTAATGCAATACAACAAGTTGTTAAAGAAGCGGTTGAGCTAGGAAAGGATTGGAATCTTGAAATTGAATTGGTTACGGCTAAAGGTAATATTGTTTGGGTGTCAACCTATGGTGAAGCAGAATTTGAGAACAACCAGTGCGTTCGATTAATCGGGACGTTTCAGGATATTACTAAAGAAGTATTGCTGCGAGAAGAGCTCAAAAAGCAAAAAGCTGATGCACTGCGAACACTTGAAGAGCGCAGCATCTTGCTGGCCAAAATTAGTCATGAATTGCGCACGCCGCTCAATGGTATTGTAGGCATGCTTACGACACTTCTATATGAAAAGTCAGAGCAAAAACGTGAAGAAAAACTCAAAGTTGCACTGCGAAGTGCTGATATTTTGTTAAACATCATTAACGAAGTACTCGACTTTTCTAAGATAAATCATGGTGAACTCAAATTAGAGCCTAGTCACTTTTTATTAAAAACAATTTTTGTTGATTTAGCGTCGTTATATTTACCTTTATATCAAGAAAAGAATCTTAATTTTGAGGTCGATATTGATATTAGTGATGAATGTTGGACTTATTGCGATAATACTCGTATCACTCAAATTTTGTCTAACTTACTTAGCAATGCATTAAAGTTTACTGAGCAAGGTACTATTAAACTAAACGTATCGGCTAAACCGCAAAATGGCGATGTGATCTTAAATATGCGAGTCAGCGATACAGGCATTGGTATGACTGAAACCTTTATGAAATCACTGTTTTCGCCTTTTACCCAAGAGCAAGATAAAGATCGTAATAAAGGCGGAACAGGCCTAGGTCTTGCTATTGTAAAAGAGCTCATTGACTACATGGGTGGCACGATAAAGGTCAGTAGTGAATACCAAAAAGGCAGTTGCTTTGATATTCAATTACCTCTAAAGCTTGGGCAGCCACAATCACATGATACGCTACATGCCAGTGATATCGACTTTTCAACCTTGCCTTTATCGATATTAGTTGTTGATGACAACCAAATTAATCGCTTCGTGTTGAAAGCTCATTTAGAGAAGTTGGGCTTGACTGCTGATTATGCTTGCGATGGAATTGATGCGGTAAATAAGTGCAAACAAAATAACTACAACTTGATTTTTATGGATTGTGTTATGCCTGAAATGGACGGTATTGAAGCAACACGGGTTTTGAGAAATGAAAAAATATGCCCGACAGATAAAACTTTTATCATTGCTTTGACTGCAAATACCTCTGCGGATGATAAAGCTGCCTGTAAAGAAGCAGGAATGGATTTATTTGTTTCTAAGCCAGTTAAAAATACGGCCATTGAACAAGCAATTGCGAGTGCAAAAGAACATTTTTTAATCTAGCTAACTGTGGTTGGCTTATGATTCAACTGCATTGGGTATTTTCTATATTGTAAATTTATACTTACTTTAGGTAATTTCCAAATTTAACCTATACTTTTAACGGGCTTAACATATTGGGAATGCTAAATGGACCACTCTGATAACCGCCGAGATTTTCTTAAAACGTTAGGGGCTGGTGCTGTTGCATCAACACTTGCTTTCAAAGTCCCCTATGTATTCGCTAAAAGCACTCCTACTATTAGAGTGATGGGCACCCATGTTACGTTACAAGAAGAACTTAGGCAAAAAGCCATGCTTGAGCTGGGTATTAATATTGAGTTTACGCCAATGGGCAGTGCAGCTGTGTTGCAAAAAGCGGCTGCAGATCCAAGTAGCTTTGATTTATACGAGCAATGGTCAGATTCAATTAACATTTTATGGCAAGCTGGCGCTATTCAACCTATAGAAACTGAGCGGTTAAGGTATTGGCATGAAATTAACCCTCTTTCTAAAACAGGAAAAATTGCTCCTGACGCTAAATTAGGTGCTGGTGATTCACCTAATAAACTGCTTTATGTACAAGCAGATGGCACGCTTTCAACTACACCAACTAATGCAATTAGTTTCATGCCTTATGTGCATAACGTTGATTCCTTTGGTTACAACACACAGTTCATAGAAAAGGGTACCCCATACGAAACAGAGTCATGGTCTTGGTTACTCGACGAAAAGAATAAAGGCAAAGTAGCGCTAGTAAATGCACCAACTATCGGTATTTTTGATGCGGCATTGGCTGCCCAAGCGCAAGGCCTGATGACGTTTAAAGATATGGGAAATATGAGCATTAGTGAGATTGATCAGTTGTTCGCTATCTTGCAACATAAGAAACGAGAAGGTCACTTTGCTGGATTTTGGACTTCGGTGCCGCAATCTGTCGACTTCATGAAAATGAAACGAGTCACTATTCAAAGCATGTTTTCGCCAGGTGTTAGTGCATGTAAAGGCCAAGGTATTCCAGTTGTTTATGCTTCCCCCAAAGAAGGCTATCGTGCATGGCATGGGGTAATGTGTTTATCTGCCAATACCCAAGGGTATGTTAAAGATGCTGCCTATGAGTACATGAATTGGTGGCTGTCGGGCTATCCGGGAGCGTTTATCGCAAGGCAAGGGTATTACATTTCTAACCCTGAGCGCAGCAAGCCACTGATGTCAAAGCCTGAATGGCAATATTGGTACGAAGGGCAAGAAGCATCCACTGATTTACGAGGAACAGACGGAAAAATTTCGGTTCAAGCTGGTCAGGTACGTGATGGAGGTAGCTACATTAAGCGCTTTTCGAACATAGCAGTATGGAATACGGTTATGCCTAATTATGATTACAGTTTAGATAAATGGTATGAATTACTAAATTCATAAGGAAATACTTTGCTGACATTTATTTCTCGGTCATTAGCGGCCAAGGTGTTATTAGCGTTGACGCTAGTTTTACTTGCAATGGGAGCGAGTTACATTGTTCTGAGTAAACGGCTACAAAGCATTGAAGCTTCTATTAACGATATAAGCCGTATTAGTAACTATGCAGTTGGGATTTTGCGAATCAACAAGGATATTGTTGAAATGCAGCGAGATATCTCGGTTTATGGGGTTTCAGGAAGCAAAACAGTATTCAGTAAAATAATAGAAAACTTTAAAAGTATAAAAGTACGCTTAGAGAGTGTCGATTTAAAAAGTGACGAACTTGAAAACCAAGTTTACCTAGACTCGATGACACAGCTTATAACCAGGTATGGCGATAATTTGAGTGTGCTTGCTAAACGTTATGAGATAAAAAAAGAGCTTACCGACGACAAACTTCCGAATATTTATTTCCAAGCCATTAATTATCTAAACACCCTTAAATTAAACACTGCTTCAAGCGAAGAAAAGTTAGCTATCTCAGAGCAGCTGAACGTTTGGCATGAGTTACATCGAGATGCCTCATTGTTTCTTGCGAAAAAAGATTACTCAAAAAGAGCGGCGGTTAATAAAGCGCTTACTATCTTATCAAATAATAGACTATCAAATACTAAATATATTAAAAGTAGTGAACTGGCTACAGCGTATCAAGAAGTATTTTCCAAGGGAGTACAAGCTAATAGAAATTACTTGAGTTTAGTAAATGTTGTTATGGCTGGAGATGCAATTGAATTCAGTACGCTCGCAGATAAGTTGCGCGAGCAATCCTTGACTCGATTACAAAAAATAAAAAGAGAGGCGCAAGATATAGTAATAAAGGCAGATCAAACACTTCGTTTTCTTTCTATAGGTATACTGATTTATATCATCGGGCTAGCTGCATTTTTCCACTTACAAATAACTCACTCAATAAAGCGTTTAACGATTAGCTTTCAACACTTTTTAGGAGGTGACTTATCTGCTCCTATTTATGATTTAAATCGTAAAGACGAAATTGGTGTGCTTGCAACTGCCGCTGATAGATTCCGTATATTGAGCCAAGACCTTACAGAGGCAAAAACAACAGCAGAGCATACAACGAAAGTAAAATCAGAATTCCTTGCGAATATGAGTCATGAAATTCGCACTCCTATGAATGGTATTCTCGGGATGGCACGTCAATTGAGGCGCACCACGTTAACACCTGAGCAAGTGAAGATGCTAAATATCATTCAATCCTCAGGGTCTGGTTTATTAGTGATCATCAATGATATTTTAGATATTAGTAAGATTGAAGCTTCTAAGATTGAGCTAGAATCGATACCAGTGCATTTAAACTCTATGTTAGATGAGCTTATGCACTTATTTAAAGAGCAAGCTCAAAATAAACATATCAACTTCAATATCTCTATTGCCGAAGCACAGCAAGATTGTATTTTCTTTGCCGATGAAACCCGTTTAAAACAAGTGCTAATAAATCTATTAGGGAATGCGATTAAATTTACCGAAAAAGGAAGTGTTTCGCTTGATATAAGAATTAATCGAGGTCAGAGCGACGATCTAAAGATCAAATTCTCTGTGGTTGATACGGGAATTGGCATCGCGAAAGAAAATCTCAGCAAGCTTTTTGAAGCGTTTTCGCAAGCTGATACGTCAATTACACGGCGCTTCGGTGGCACAGGGCTTGGATTGGCTATATCAAGTAAATTACTAAATTTGATGGATGCTCCTTTGCATGTAGAAAGTGATTTAGGGCAGGGCTCTCACTTTTATTTTGAGTTAAAAACAACACAGGTTTTTGAGCAGTCTGAGTTTGAAGCCGCAAATATACAAGAAGCCGAAGAGGAACAGGCAGACTTTTCATCACTTAATGTACTTGTAGTCGAAGACAATGATATTAACCAGGTCGTTATCGAAGCCATGTTGAATGAGTTCGGGATAAGAACTATAAAAATAGCAGGGGATGGTGAGCAGGCCGTAGCGCTATGTAAGGAAAATAGTCAGCAAAACAACTTTGATATTATTTTTATGGATATGCAGATGCCTGTACTTGATGGCCCTCAAGCTACCGTATTGATTAGAAAAATCCCCGCTTATGAAGATACGCCCATTATTGCATTAACAGCCAATGTGCTTGAGGCGGATAAGCAGCGATGTTTTGCAGCGGGAATGAGTGATTTTATTGCTAAACCAATAGACTACCAATGTGTGAAAACAGTTTTATTCAAGTGGTGTTTTAATGAGAATGACCGCTCTGAAAAGCAATCAAATTAGTGAAAACCTAACAGGTTCGTTAGTCACGAGAGCAAAAAAAGAGTTATCTCTTTCGCGAATAAGCGCTTTGAGATAACTCTCTTGTAGCTAGTTAACTAGATAAATAAGATTTAAATAATTAAACAAGCTTAGCTAGAATGTCATTGAATGTTGAACTTGGACGCATTGCTTTAAATGCTAGCTCATCATTAGGTTGGTAATAACCACCTACACTCATAGCTGGACCTTGTGCATCGTTTAATTCATTAACGATTTGGTCTTTTTGAGACTCAAGATCAGCAGCAATTTGTGTGAACTGTGCTTTTAATTCCGCATCATCATTTTGTGCAGCAAGTTCTTGTGCCCAGAATAATGAAAGGAAGAAGTGCGAACCACGGTTATCAATCTCTTTCACTTTACGTGAAGGTGATTTGTTTTCAGCTAAGAATGTGCCTGTTGCTTTATCAAGTGTGTCAGCAAGCACTTGTGCTTTCTTGTTATCTGTATTAACCGCTAAATGCTCTAAAGAAGCAGCAAGGGCTAAGAACTCACCTAAAGAATCCCAACGTAAGTGATTTTCTTTTTCGAATTGTTGAACGTGCTTAGGCGCTGAACCACCTGCACCAGTTTCGAATAAACCGCCACCATTCATAAGTGGTACGATTGAAAGCATTTTAGCACTTGTACCAAGTTCAAGAATTGGGAATAAGTCAGTTAGGTAGTCGCGTAAAACGTTACCAGTTACTGAAATAGTGTCTTTACCTTCTTTGATACGCTCTAAAGAGAATTTAGTCGCTTCAACCGGCGCTAAGATATGGATTTCAAGACCATCAGTATCATGTTGTGGTAGATACGTGTTTACTTTTTTGATTAACTCAGCATCGTGTGCACGATTTTCGTCTAACCAGAAAACTGCCGGTGTGCTAGTTGCGCGAGCGCGGTTAACAGCAAGCTTAACCCAATCTTGGATTGGTGCGTCTTTTACCTGACACATACGCCAGATATCGCCTTGCTCAACAGCATGCTCTAGTAACGTTGTTCCAGCAGTATCAACAACACGGATAGTACCTGCAGCAGCTACTTCAAACGTTTTGTCATGTGAACCGTATTCTTCAGCTTTTTGTGCCATAAGACCAACGTTAGGTACGCTACCCATTGTTGTTGGATCGAATGCACCGTTTTCCTTACAGAAATCGATAGTTGCTTGGTAAACACCAGCGTAACAACGATCTGGAATTACAAAGCTTGTGTCTTGTAATTTACCTTCGCTATTCCACATTTGACCGCTAGAACGAATTGCAGCAGGCATTGATGCATCGATGATCACATCACTTGGCACGTGAAGGTTAGTAATACCACGATCAGAATCAACCATAGCGATAGCAGGGTTGTTTTCATAAACCGCTTGGATATCTGCTTCAATTTCAGCTTTTTTAGCTGCATCTAGGCTTTCGATTTTTGAGAATACATCGCCAAAGCCGTTGTTTACGTCAACATCTAGCTCTTTGAAAAGATCAGCGTGTTTTGTGAATACGTCTTTGAAGAAAACTTTTACAGCGTGACCGAAGATGATTGGGTCAGACACTTTCATCATAGTTGCTTTCATGTGTAATGAGAACAACACGCCTTTGTCTTTTGCTGTTTGAATTTCTTTAGCAAGGAAAGCTTGAAGCTTAGCTGCGCTCATGCATGAAGCATCAATTACTTCACCCGCTAGTAATGGTGTACTTGCTTTAAGAACTGTAATGTCACCATTTTTTGCAACATGCTCGATACGTACGTCAGTAGCTTCTGCAACAGTGACAGATTGCTCAGAACCGAAGAAGTCACCTTCTTCCATGCTTGCAACGTAAGATTGAGAATCTTTGCTCCATGCACCCATTGAATGTGGGTTGTTACGAGCATACTCTTTAACTGAACTAGGTGCACGACGGTCAGAGTTACCTTCACGAAGTACAGGGTTTACAGCAGAGCCTTTGATTTTGTCGTAAGTTGCTTTAACTTTCTTTTCTTCATCAGTTTTTGGCTCTGATGGGTAGTCTGGTAACGCGTAACCTTTTTCTTGTAACTCTTTGATTACTGCACGTAGCTGAGGGATAGAAGCACTGATATTAGGTAGTTTGATAATGTTAGCTTCAGGTGTTTTTGCCATTTCACCTAATTCAGCAAGTGCATCATCAATACGTTGATCTTCAGTTAAGTACTCAGGGAAGTTTGCAATTACACGACCCGCTAATGAAATATCGCGAGTTTCAACTTCAACACCAGCAGCGTTAGTGTACGCTTGGATGATTGGTAACAATGAATACGTCGCAAGAGCTGGCGCTTCATCTGTTTTAGTATAGATAATTTTTGATGTCATCATCATTCCTAGATAGTTGGCGTAATGTTTGGTAATGACTGCTAACAGTAACCCTTAATTAGCCATATTCAACAATGCAATAGATAGCTTTGAAATACCAAGCTTAAAATTAACTGCCTTGATAAAACAACAGCAAGCAGTCTGTTAGCTGTTGCAACTCAATACAAAGTATTAAAATAACCACAGCTGACAGACTGTAAAATTCTTATAGCTTAAATAAGCAAATTATGAAATTAGCCAAAAGCCTTACGTCAAAATGACGAAAAAGCTAAATTTAAGCAACAAGAGTGTAACAAGCTTGGCTCTAAAGGGCTAATAACAATTAAAGAATTGGGGTTAAGAAATGTAATTTCAAGAGAAGTGTAAGGATATATTTAAAGCAGAAGAGTAAGCGAGGAACTTAACAAGGTCTCTCGCTTGATACTCGAATAGGTTTTACCTAGGAGATTTCATCGTTAGGCGCAATATTCGTTGCGTGTAACCCTTTTGGACCTTGTTGCAATTCGAATGTTACATCTTGACCAGCTTTAAGTGTTTTATAACCGTCCATTACAATCGTTGAGTAATGAGCGAATATATCAGTCTCGCTGCCGTCTTCTACGATGAAGCCAAAACCTTTGGCATTATTGAACCATTTGACTTTTCCACAAGCCATACTTCTACATCCTTCTATAAGTTGACTAATTTAGTTATTCTAAACCGTGTAATTTGCTAGACTGACTAATGATTAATCAATCTATATTTGACTGTAGTTTATTTAGCCAGTCAGTCAAGTGTTTTAGACTATTTTTTAACAATTTATTTATTTTTTTATTCAAGTTTGCTTGAGTTCTAAAGACAAGACTATATTTAATTATGAGTGGCATGAAAGATTCTGGTGTTATTGAAACAGTTCGCGATAGTGAAAAGCAAAAATTGCAACCACCGCGAAAATATAAAGTCATTTTAAATAATGACGATTACACGCCTATGGACTTTGTGATAGAAGTACTAATGACGTTTTTTAATATGGATAGCGATAGAGCAACAGATGTGATGCTTCAAGTTCATCATAATGGTAAAGCAATATGCGGTGTGTACAGCGCTGATGTAGCTCATACCAAAGTTGAACAAGTCAATCGTTACGCACGAGACAACGAGCATCCACTGCTTTGTAGTTGTGAGCAGGAATAAATACCAAGGTGGGTGATCAATTAGCCCGTCACAACGGTATATAAATATTATCTCAGTAAGGGGTTGCCAATGCTAAACAAAGACTTAGAACTAACCTTGAATGCGGCGTTTCGCGAAGCGAGAACACGTCGTCATGAATTTATGACCGTCGAGCATCTTTTACTTGCACTGCTCGATAACCCTTCTGCTGGAGAAGCGTTAAACGCCTGTGGCGTTGATATGAGCGCATTAAAAGTTGAGTTATCAGATTTTATTGATGAAACAACACCGGTGATTCCTGATCTTGAAGAAGACAGAGAAACACAACCGACGTTAGGTTTTCAGCGTGTATTACAACGCGCTGTATTTCACGTGCAATCATCAGGGAAAAACGAAGTAACTGGTGTTAACGTGCTGGTTGCAATTTTTTCCGAGCAGGAAAGCCAAGCAGTTTATTTACTCAAAAAATCAGACATTAATCGTTTAGATATTGTTAACTTTATTTCACATGGTATTTCTAAAGCAGATGATGATATCGGTGGTGAAGACCATGATGATATTCATGATGAAGTACAAGAAGTACAAGGTGAAGAACCGACTAAGCTTGAAAACTTTACCACTAACCTGAATCAGCAAGCTATTGATGGCAATATTGATCCTTTAGTGGGTCGTGACAACGAAGTTGAACGTACGGTGCAAGTTTTATGTCGCCGTAAGAAAAATAATCCACTATTGGTTGGTGAAGCTGGGGTGGGTAAAACAGCGATTGCTGAAGGCCTTGCTTATCGTATTGTGAACAAGGAAGTACCTGAAGTGATTGCTGATGCAGTAGTTTACTCACTGGACATGGGTGCATTATTAGCGGGGACCAAATATCGTGGTGATTTTGAAAAACGCTTTAAATCACTATTAAAAGAGTTACAAGCTAAACCAGGTTCAATTTTATTCATTGATGAAATTCATACCATTATTGGTGCCGGTGCGGCATCGGGTGGCGTAATGGATGCATCAAACTTAATCAAGCCACTACTTTCAAGTGGTAAGCTACGCTGCATGGGGTCGACAACTTACAACGAGTTTAAGAACATCTTTGAAAAAGACCGTGCTTTAGTTCGTCGATTCCAAAAAATTGATGTGCTTGAACCAAGTGTTGCTGATACCACTAAAATTCTTAACGGCTTAAAAGAGCGTTATGAAGAACATCACGGTATTCGTTATACACAAAAAGCTTTAAAAGCCGCAGCAGAACTGAGTGCTAAATACATTAATGAACGTCATCTACCTGATAAGGCAATTGATGTCATCGATGAAGCAGGAGCTAATCAGCGTCTACAGCCTGTATCGAAGCGTAAGAAAACCATTGGTGTGGCTGATATTGAACTAATTGTGTCAAAAATGGCTCGTATTCCACAACAAAGCGTTTCTTCAAGTGATAAAGAAACACTGAAAAACCTTGACCGCAACCTGAAGATGCTGGTGTTTGGTCAAGATCAGTCAATCGATGCGCTCACTTCGGCAATACGTTTATCGCGTTCTGGTCTTGCGAACGAAGATAAACCGGTTGGTTCATTCTTGTTCGCTGGCCCAACAGGGGTTGGTAAAACAGAAGTTACTAAACAGCTTGCTAAGTGTATGGGTGTTGAGTTTATTCGCTTTGATATGTCTGAATATGTTGAAAGGCACGCGGTAAGTCGACTAATCGGTGCACCTCCAGGTTATGTTGGTTTTGAACAAGGTGGTTTACTTACTGAAGCTGTGATCAAAAACCCACATGCAGTTGTACTATTGGATGAGATAGAAAAAGCGCACTCAGATATTTATAATATTCTGTTGCAAGTAATGGATCATGGAACACTGACAGACAATAATGGCCGTAAAGCCGATTTCAGAAATGTGGTTGTAGTGATGACAACCAATGCAGGTGTTCAGGAAACAGTTCGTAAGTCGATTGGTTTCACTGAGCAAGATCACTCTCACGATGCAATGACTGAAATCAATAAAGTGTTTTCACCTGAATTTAGAAACCGTTTAGATAACATTATTTGGTTTAATCACCTTGAAAAAGAAGTTATTTTGCAAGTGGTTGATAAGTTTATTGTCGAATTGCAAGCACAACTTGATAAGAAATCAGTTAATCTTGAGCTAACTTCAAAAGCAAGAGAGTGGTTGGCTGACAAAGGCTATGATAAAGCTATGGGCGCGCGTCCAATGGCCCGTGTTATTCAAGATGAGCTTAAAAAGCCTCTAGCAAATGCAATTTTGTTTGGTGAGTTAGCTGATGGTGGTTCGGTTAAGGTATCGGTCAAAGATAAAAAAATTCATTTTGATTTTGAGACCAACCTAGAAACTGCTTAGCCTAATAAGTTAAGTACAAACAAAAAGCCCAGCTAATGCTGGGCTTTTTGTTTATTAAATGGAATTAAAACTAAGTTAGTTTTAACACCATTTAACAAACGCTTTTAGCTCTTTGTAATAAACACACCTGCTCATTCAAAGCAGCAAAAAGCTAAATCTCTCGTTAACGCACTAACTTAGCGAGCACGGAATACGATGCGACCTTTCGATAAATCGTAAGGAGTCATTTCTACGGTTACTTTGTCGCCAGTTAAGATGCGGATGTAGTTTTTTCGCATTTTACCAGAGATATGAGCCACAACAACGTGACCATTTTCTAGCTCAACTCGGAACATTGTATTTGGTAAAGTATCAAGGACCGTACCTTGCATTTCGATTACGTCTTCTTTCGCCATGTTTAGCGTAACACCTCTTTAATAGTTAAACGCTGCAGATTTTGCCGAAAATACTGCAATAAGTAAAGCTACAGGGCTCATTTTTGTAAATTAAATCGCCAACCACTGATCGCCAATGTGCTTTTGTGCAGGCAAAAATTGGGTTTTATATTTCATTTTATTGCATTCGTCGATTTGGTAACCCAAATAGACGAATTGTTTTGCTTGCTGTTTTGCAAATTTAATTTGCTCCATGATCATGATGCTACCAATACTGTACTGCTCATAATCAGGATCAAAAAATGTATAAATCGCAGAGACTGAGTTGCTCATACAGTCGGTTACAGCAACGGCAACTAACTTATCATCATCCCGTAACTCTATAAAAATTACAGGTAGCCATTGGCAAAACAAAAAGCTTTCGTACTGATTTTGATCAGGTGGAAACATAGAACCATCTTGGTGTCTTTGCGTGATATACTTGCAATATAACGGGTAGTACTCAGCCCGTTCATAATCACTGTAGCTTACAGTAAATATTTTTTTTGCTTTGTTTAGTTTACGTTTTTGTGATTTAGATGGAGTAAATTGCTGGGCTAATACGCGTACTGAGTTGCAAGCCTTACAAACAGGGCAATGAGGACGGTATATTTGGTCACCACTGCGCCTAAATCCCAATGCTAATAATTGCTCAAATTTATCAGGGCAATAACAACTTGGGTCAAGAATAACAAGTAGTTGCTCCTGACGGTCTGGTAAATAGCTGCAATCAAATTGCTGGCTTAAACCAAGCCTAGCGGGTAAGTGCTCAGTCATAAATATTAATCAACTCTTGTGGTTGCCACATATGTCTTTTAGGCACAAAACTGTGCGCTAATTTAAGTCTAGTTAAAAATTCCCTGCGTGGGATAACTTTTGCACCTAAAGTGATTAAATAAGGGTTTTCTAATTGGCAATCAATAAAATGAGCTTGGTGTTTCTTAAGCCAATTAACTAATGCCCACATTGCCAGTTTCGAACCATTACTGACTTCATGAAACATTGATTCACCACAAAATATACCTTTTTGCATGATGCCATACAGGCCAGCAACTAATTTATCTTCATGCCAAATTTCAAGGCTATGAGCGATACCTTGATGGTGTGCTTCGATATAGGCATGCATCATTTGCTCAGTGATCCAAGTTCCTTCTGCATCGATACGCTGTTCACGACAAGCATTGATAACGTGCGCAAATGCGTGATTAACAGTGACACGCACAGGAAAACGCTTTAAATACTTTTTTAAACTGCGGCTAACATGAAATTCATCGAGCTCAAGAATACCGCGCATACTAGGCGACCACCACATAATGGGTTCATAATCACTAAACCAAGGGAAAACACCTGTATTGTAGGCTCTTTGGATACGCTCAACTGATAGGTCACCCCCAATCGCCAACAGGCCATCAGGCTCATCAAGGGCTAATTCTGGATCTGGAAAATCAACTGTCTCGGGCGAGAGTTGGTAAAGTTGCTTGATCATATCAGCGTTATCGTTGTTATTTGTTCTAATTTTAACAAAATTTTAGTTATAAAAAAGGGGCTGTTTTTGCAACAGCCCCAGTAATTAGTGTTTTAGATCAACTAATTTATAGGTTATCTAAGAAACGTTCAGCATCAAGCGCAGCCATACAGCCAGTACCTGCTGATGTGATTGCTTGACGGTAAATGTGATCTGACACGTCACCTGCAGCAAATACTCCTGGTACGCTTGTTTGCGTTGCGTTGCCGTTTAAGCCCGACTGAACTACTAAATAGCCGTCTTTCATTTCTAGCTGACCTTCAAACATGTCGGTATTTGGCTTATGGCCAATTGCAATGAATACACCCGCAAGATCTAGATTTTCTGTTTCTTCAGAATCAGTTGCTTTAATACGAATGCCAGTTACGCCCATTTCATCACCAAGCACTTCATCTAAAGTGCGGTTGTAATGTAAAACAACGTTACCGTTTTCTGCTTTTTCTTTTAAACGATCAGCTAAGATCTTTTCACTGCGGAAGCTATCACGACGGTGAATAACGTGAACCTCATCAGCAATGTTTGATAAATAAAGCGCTTCTTCAACAGCTGTGTTACCACCACCTACAACCGCTACTTTTTGACCGCGGTAGAAGAAACCATCACAGGTTGCACAAGCAGAAACACCACGACCTTGGAAGTTAGTTTCTGATTCTAAACCTAAGTATTTAGCAGATGCGCCTGTCGCGATAATTAATGCATCACAAGTATATGTGCCAGAGTCACCAGTTAAAGTGAAAGGGCGTTTTGATACATCAACTTTGTTGATATGATCAAAGACAATCTCAGTTTCGAAACGTTCAGCATGCTCTTTCATACGATCCATTAATGCAGGACCCGTTAAGCCGTGTGCATCGCCTGGCCAGTTTTCAACTTCAGTCGTCGTAGTCAACTGACCACCTTGTTGAATACCAGTGATAAGGACAGGGTTTAGGTTAGCTCGTGCTGCGTATACCGCTGCTGTGTAGCCCGCAGGGCCAGAACCTAAGATTAATAGTTTACAGTGTTTTGCGTCACTCATGTTTTTTCCTAAAAACGTTTCAATACGATGTCTATGCGCCCGATTCTAAGAAAAACAAGGCGGATGTAAACAAAAGCCCTGATTATTTTTTTAGTCAAATCGCTAAGCTGTCAAATAATCCTTACTTATTATAATTTAAATAGCTCTTTTTGCTCACAAAATGGTCTAATTGCCAATTGTTATGCATTCAAAGTACGGTAATTCATGACCAAGCAATAATTTTTTGATATGTTTTAGCTAATTTTGATATTAGCTCGTGCTATGAGCTAACTAAACGAACAGGCAATTATGGTATTTTGGCAGGAAAAGCCCGCTTTTGGGCTGACTACACAAGACGTACAAGTCTTAACCAATGCAAAAGAGTATCGCACTGAACTATTACGTTTAATTGGTTCAGCAAAAAACAGGATTTATATTACCGCATTGTATCTTCAAGACGATGAAGCGGGGCGCGAAATATTAACTGCGTTACATCAGGCATCACTTACTAATCCTGATTTAGAAGTAAAAGTGTTGGTTGATTTCCATCGTGCCCAACGTGGTTTGATTGGAGCAGCTAAATCTGATGGCAATGCCAGCATGTATTGTGATTTTCAAGAGCAGTATCAGTCAAATGTGGAAGTATATGGTGTACCTGTAAAGGCAAAAGAGCTTTTCGGGGTTCTGCATTTAAAAGGCTTTGTAATTGACGATACATTATTATACAGCGGTGCAAGCTTAAATAATGTGTACCTTCAGCAAGATGAGCGTTATCGTTTAGATCGCTATTTTTTAGTTCATCAAGCTGGATTATGCAATTCGGTCATTGAATTTATTGAAACTCATCTTTTAAGTTCTGTTGCGGTACCACGCATTGATATGCGCCCACTCGTAAAATTTAACGATATTAAAGTCGCGCAGAAGCAATTGATGCGCGACCTTAAATCGGCAAGTTACGCAAGCGCCGCAGAAGCAAGTGCTGGTGAGCTTGGTGTCCGATTGTTCTTAGGTTTAGGGCGCCGTAGCAATAAGCTGAATCGTTTAATCAAATCGTTATTTGATACCACAGAACAAGAGCTTGTTCTCTATACCCCTTACTTTAACTTTCCTGCACCTTTAATGCGGTCATTACGACGTTTATTAAAACAAGGCAAGCAAGTGACTATTGTCGTAGGTGATAAAACCGCGAATGATTTTTATCTGCCACCAAGTGAGCCGTTTAGTAAAATTGGTGCATTACCATATTTATACGAAACGATTTTATATAAGTTTTTAAAGTCTCAGAAACGACATATCAGTAACGGCAATTTGAATGTCTATCTTTGGAAGCATGAAAGTAACTCTTTCCACTTAAAAGGAATTTGTTCTGATAAACGTTTACACTTGCTTAGTGGGCATAATTTAAACCCACGTGCATGGGGCTTAGATATTGAAAATGGTATTTTAATCGACGACCCTAAACAGCATATCCTTAAGCAAATAGAGAATGAAAAACAAGCTATTTTGAAACATTGCCGCCGCTTAACAGGTCCGCAAGATTTAGAAACGATGGATGATTACCCAGCACCGGTTAAAAAACTATTAGGTCAGGCAAAACGTGTAAAAGTTGATTTTATTATCAAGCGTTTTATTTAGGGCGTGTTGACCTTTGTAGATTAAAATTTGTTCTCTCTAGGGGCGATTTAATCGCCTTTAGGAAGACCCCGGACGGCAGAGCGCGTTTGACATTGATACTGCGTTATCGCCTATTTTTGTGGAACGATCACACTATATGAGTTCTGTCTTGCCTAAATATAAAAAAAGCAGCGAAATGCTGCTTTTTTTATATTTAGTTATTAGCTTACTTTTGTTGGGCATCTAAAGATTTACCGTTAACCTCTTTTGAGTCATCGCTCATCAAGTATAGGTAAGTTGGCATTAAATCTTCAGGTGTTGCTAATTTATCTCTATCTTCACCAGGGTAAGCAGAAGCACGCATTGATGTACGGGTAGCACCTGGATTAATACAGTTAACACGAATATTGGTTTTACCTACTTCACAAGCCCAAGTTTGCATCATACCTTCAACAGCAAATTTTGATATAGCATAAGCACCCCAATGTTCACGGCCTTGGCGGCCTACACCTGACGAAGTAAAAATAACAGATGCACTTGGTGATTTGCGAAGCAGTGGGAACATAAATTTAGTGATCATAGCTTGCGCAGTTACGTTAACCTTCATAATATTTTCGAAGGTTGAAACGCAGAAGTGCTCAAGCGGACCTAATGATCCTAAAATACCTGCGTTATTTAATAAGCCATCTAACTTACCGAACTGCATTTCAATGGTTGCCGCTAAGTCTCGGTAGTTTTGTTTAGTCGCACCTTTTAAATCCATCGGTACGATAGCAGGTTGTGGATATCCTGCATTTACGATCTCATCATATACACATTCTAGTTTATTTGTTGTTTTCCCGAGTAAAATAACAGTGGCACCATGCTTAGCATAAGTTAATGCGGCAACACGGCCAATGCCATCACCGGCACCTGTTATTAAAATTACTTTGTCTTTTAGCGCATTCTCTGCGGCTTTGTAAGTATGCATAAACGTACCATTGATTAGATTTTTCGCCATTTTACCATAGCAAAAAGCCAAGTTATCGAATTTATTGCAAATTAAGGTGGCGAAAATCGAAACTTTACGTTAACTTTAACTGGTCTAATGTCTTATTAATATTCCAATTACATTAAATTAACTTAGAATAATGGTAGTAGAATAACTACTTTTTACCTTGAACACACAATAACAATAAGATTTGCGCGGAGCGAAATTATGAAAAAACTGCTACTTTCACTAGCCATTGCGTCAGCCATTACTGGCTGTGGTGGAGGGGAAACATTAGAAGATGTAAAAAATGATAATCCACCTGTTCTCCCAACCGCGACAGTAAAATTTGACCCAGCAAATAGTGTGATCTCAGTACCAAATGATTTATTAATGAGTGGTACTCTTGATGGCACTTTAAACATGCCAGGTGAATTAGATGACAACAATGTTAGTGTTGAACGTGCAGCGTATGCTGATCCACAACTTGCACTTGGCGCACTTGATGGTTGGTCAACACAAACTCCGTTTAAAATCGATTTAACTTTTCCTGCGGGTATCTCACTTGATACGGCATCTGCTGCTTCTCCTGGTGCAGTACGTATATTTGAAGTAATTATGGGCGCAAGCCAAACAGATGAAACTTGTTCGCAAGTGCCCGCGGGTATTGCCTGTAAATTGGTGTCTGAATTAACCTTTGGTGTTGATTTTATTACTCAAGGTTCTGGCGATGCTGTGGCTGTGGTCCCACTTAAACCGTTCAAAGCTGGTAGTACCTATATTAACGTTTTAACAACGTCATTAATGGACTCTGTAGGACGTTCAATTGAGCCTTCTTCAACTTACGCGTTAGTGAGCGAAGAGACAGCACTTATCACTGATTCACAGAAGTCACTTCAAGCGGTTATCAATAGCTATGAAGATGCAGTGACATCAGGTGGTGCAATCACAAAAGATGAAATTATCTATTCAGCAGCGATGACAATGCAGTCAGCAGGTCAAGTCCTTGGTACAGTTAAGCAACTCCTAGCAGCGAGTCTTTCACAACCAGCCTTGCCGACACCTATGGTTCAAATTCCTGAGCAACCGGTTATTACAGTCGAGCAAGTATTTGCATCGCAAGGTATTACAGGTGTTTCACCCGTTTTTGGTGGGGTGCAATATCAGAAAGGTAGCGTGATGTTACCTATGTATTTAGCAACTCCTACAGGTAAAACGGTTGATGATTTATCTGCGACTTATTGGCAAGGGCTTTGTGACAGTGGTGTTGCTGTTTTAGGCTATGCAGCTGCAGCGGGTGATTCATTCCCAACCGATCCTATTAGCGAAACTGATGGCCTTTGTATGGCGTTAAGTGGAGGCAAGTTACGTGATTTAGGCTTAGATCAAACAAAACACTTAACTAAGTACAACACAATTCCAAAAACACAAAGCATTGCTAATGTGCCAGTACAAATTACTAAACCAATTTTACCTGTTATTAATGCAGTGCGAGCTCAGCTTGGCTTAGACGCATTGAGCATGCCTGAGACAGGCTGGCCTGTTGTTATTCTTCAGCACGGCATTACTTCTAAAAAAGAAGATATGCTAGCAATTACAGCGCAATTAACAATGCAAGGTTTTGCAACGGCTGCAATCGATCACCCAATGCATGGTGAGCGTGGCGTAGATGTAGACGGTGACGGTACTGACGACTTTAATGCCTCTACAGGTTCTGTACTAAGTTACATGAATTTACAGTCTTTATTGGTAGCTCGTGATAGTTTACGTCAGTCTGTAGCTGATTTGCTTGGTTTGCGTTTAGGCTTGAACTTTACTGGTGCTGCTGATTTAAATGCGCAAGATGTATCATTCTTAGGACATTCATTAGGCTCTGTTGTTGCACCAGCTTTTGTTGCTGTGACTAATGCACCTTTAGCAGCTCAAGTTGACCCAATGTTCAACGTTAAAAGTGTAGCTCTTGCCAGTGGTGGCGGTGGTATTGCAAACTTCTTGATTGAATCAAATACATTTGGTCCTTTTGTACAAGGTTCTGTATTACTTGCGGCTGGTACTGCAGAGTCAGCAGAGTTTGGCGCTTATACTCAAAATGAAGCATTATCTAACTGTGGTTCACTTGCTTCAAATCAAACAGCTTATGTTACATGTGCTTATAAAGAGTACATAGGTTCGTTAACAGTAGCTGGTGAAACCGAAAAATTAGCTAACATTCAAAGTGTGGTAACTCAGTTTGCATTTGCAGCTCAAACAGCGCTTGATAGTGGCGACCCTTCTAACTATGCAGCATCAGTTGCAGCTCTTGGCACACCAGTTTACATGAGTGTAGTTGTCGGTGATGGTGCGAACAATAATGCTGATATGGTTATTCCACCAATGGTAGCGAGTAATCCAATTGCAGGTAGTTTACCTCTTGCTAATCTAATGGGTTTAACAACAGTTGCACAAACACAAGGCCCAACAGCGGACGCAATGAGCTATGTTGTTAAATTTACCAAAGGTCACCACAGCTCAGTCTTAACACCTGTTGCTACACCTGACTCAGGCGCAACGGCCGAAGAAAGTGCTGCAGCAACGGCTGAAATGCAATTGCAAATCGCGACTTTCTTAGCAAGCCGTGGTCAGTATCTTCAGGTTACAAACTCAGATGTTGTCACTGAATAAACGAAACCTTGTTAATTAAGTAATAACCAATTAAGTAAAAAGCCACTTCATGTGGCTTTTTTTTGCTTTAAAGCGTGGTAAATTGTGGCGAATCATTAATAAATGGAGAGTTTGATTGGAATTTTTATACGAATATGGGTTATTTTTTGCCAAGACCCTCACATTTGTCATCGCAATTGCAGTGATTGTTGCCATTATTATGGGCGCTGCAGTGAAACCCAAAGCTAAAAAAGGTGAGATAACAATTGATGACTTAAGTGAACAACTTGACGATTTAAAGCAAAGTTTTATTGAAAACACCCTTTCAAAGAAAGAGCTTAAAGCACACCACAAGCAGCAAAAACTCGAGGCAAAAAAACAGCAAAGCGACGAGCCAAAAGCGCGCTTATATGTCATAGATTTTAACGGCAGTGTTGATGCTCATGAAGTAGAAAGCCTAAGAGAAGAAATTACGGCTATTTTAACTATTGCTGATAAAGAAAAAGATCGCGTGCTTATTCGTCTAGAAAGTGGTGGTGGTGTGGTTCACGGTTATGGTCTTGCAGCATCACAGTTACAGCGCTTACGTAATGCCGAAATTCATTTAACTGTTGCCATAGATAAAGTAGCAGCCAGTGGAGGGTATATGATGGCGTGTGTTGCCAATGAGATTGTCGCAGCACCATTTGCAATTGTAGGCTCAATCGGTGTTATTGCGCAAATTCCTAACTTTAATAAAATCTTGAAAAAGAATGATGTGGATTTTGAGCAAATCACAGCGGGTGAGTACAAACGTACTTTAACTATCTTTGGTGAAAATACCGATAAAGGTCGTGAAAAATTCAAAGAAGAAATTGAACAAACTCACGATTTATTTAAATCCTTTGTTAGTAAGCAGCGTCCATCTCTTGATATTGATACTGTTGCTACAGGTGAGCACTGGTTTGCAACTCAAGCGTTTGATAAAGGCTTAGTTGACAAGATTGATACCAGTGATGACATTTTATTGAGCCAAGCTAAAGAGCGCCAAATCTTTAAAGTGAAATACCGTATTAAGAAAAATTTAAGTGACAAATTAGCTATAGGTTTAAGTTCGGGTGTAAGTAAAGCGGGTGTGAGTTTAATGTCTCGCTTAAAAGGCTTAAACCCTTAGGTTGTGCTAAATATAAAATTAAAATAAAAAACCCGCTGTTCAAGCGGGTTTTTTACTTATAAATAGCCAGTAAATAATTACTTAATCGATTTATGGTAGTCTTCTAAATCTTTAGCGGCATTTGGGTCGTTAAATACATCTTCATCAAATTCCCCTTCAGATTTCGCAACTACACAAGTCACCATACAGTCACCAGTAACGTTGACAGCAGTACGTGTCATATCAAGTAAACGGTCTACACCAATAATGATAGCAATACCTTCTACAGGTAAGCCTACTTGGTTTAACACCATCGCTAACATAATAAGACCAACACCAGGCACACCAGCAGTACCTACAGATGCAAGTGTTGCGGTTAAAATAACCATTAAGTAATCTGAAATTGTTAAATCAACAGAAAATACTTGTGCAATGAATACGGTAGCAACACCTTGCATAATTGCTGTGCCGTCCATGTTAATGGTTGCACCTAAAGGCACGGTAAATGAGGCAACTGAATTATGTGCGCCTAATTTTTTGCTAGCAGTTTCTAAGGTAATAGGCATGGTTGCACTTGAGCTTGATGTGCTAAATGCAAATAGGCAGGCATTTTTCATTTTCTTTAAAAACGTAATAGGGTTAAGACCTGTAAACATTTTTAACAACACACTGTAGTTA
This sequence comes from Pseudoalteromonas apostichopi, assembly GCF_030297135.1. Classification (NCBI taxonomy): domain Bacteria; kingdom Pseudomonadati; phylum Pseudomonadota; class Gammaproteobacteria; order Alteromonadales; family Pseudoalteromonadaceae; genus Pseudoalteromonas; species Pseudoalteromonas apostichopi. The sequence continues at coordinate 169,782 of NZ_AP028065.1, read as the reverse complement.
ACAATACCGTGGAAGAGTAGGGCAAAAACAACTACACCAAAGTACAATGCAAGGCTCTTTATTAGTTTTAAATCTATAGTAGTAAATAGTTTTGCCATTAAAAAGAAAACACCATAGGGTGCAATATTCATAAGCAAAGTAACTAGTTTTAGAATAACGGTATTTAAGTCTTCAAATACATTTGCTACTCGTTGACCCGCTTTACCACTAAGCGCCATCGCTACGCCAAATAATAATGCAAAAACAATAACCTGTAGCATATTACCGCTTGCCATTGCATCAATAGGGTTTGTCGGGAACATACTAATGATAACTTGTGCGAGAGTTGGCGCTTCTTTTGCACTGTAATTAGCATCTGAAGGTAGATTGATACCTTCTCCTGGATTTACCAATAACGCTAAGGTAATAGCAACGGTAATAGCGATTGCAGTAGTCGCTAAATAAAGCAAAATTGATTTACCACCTAAACGTCCTAATTTCTTGGGGTCGCTTAAGCTGCAAGTACCACAGACTAATGATACAAAAACCAGTGGTACCACAAGCATTTTCAAGCTTGCGATAAATATTTGACCACCAACATGGAAAATTCCATCAACGAAAAATGCTTTAATTGGTAAAGAGAATAACCCTAGTGGAATAAGGAAATCGTCTTCACCCGCTAAAATGGCTTGAAAGATAAAACCAACGATTACACCCAGTACCATACCTACCATGATACGAGATGTAAGGCTTAAAGATCGTACTTTTGACATACACCCAGTCTATTTTTTTATAAATTTTGCCATAGACTACCAGCATGAAGATTTTTATACAGAAAAATTCGATAAATAGTTAAAGAATTTCGTTGCCTTTAAAGGAAAAAAATTATGATCTTCGTTTAATTTTTAGGTTAATATTAGGTAAATATATAAATAATTTTAAAATAGCTAACTAGGGAGAGGTCAATGCCTTTATTGCGATGGCTAAGTATTATAGTTTTCAGCTCATTGTTAGTTGCCTGTGGCGGCGGTGGGTCATTAGAGAATGATAGTGGTTCACTTGGTGGTGGGGATGGTACAACCGATAACCCAAGTTTTGTCGTTGCTGTTCAAGGTTTCGTAAAGGACACAGATCAAGAATCGAGCTCAGTAACATCTGATACACCATTAACTATATTAGCTTCTCTGACCAGTAATGGTGATGCGGTTTCAAGTGAAGTTATAAGCTTTAGTTTAGATGGTGACATTGGCTTGCTTGACCCTGTTTCTGGAACTGCTCTGACTAATGCTGGTGGTGTCGCGTCAATTACACTAACTGCGGGTGATACTGCGGGTGCAGGGATTATTACTGCTACTTATGTTGTTGGTGATGAAACATTCAGTGATACCTTTGGCTTTACATCAGATGGCTCTGAAACAGATGACTCAAGTGTTAGTGGCAGTATTACTCTTGATGTGTCAATTTTAGACAGCACAGGCTCGCCATTTACAGTTGAAAACCCTGTTAGCAAAGATAATAAAGGGACAGTTACTGCAACCTTATTAGAAGAAGAACAGCCTTTACAGGGGCAGCTAATTTCTTTTACAACAAATTATACAGGCAAAATCACTCCTGTATTAGGCACTGCATTAACTGATGCAAATGGTGAAGCTTCAGTAACGTTAAGCAGTGGTGATTCTAAAGGGGCTGGTCAAGTTGTTGCTACATACACGGATGAAAGCGGTAACACAATCACTAAAATTGCAGGCTTTATTTCAAATGGTGATGATGCCCCTGTTGAAAGTGCCGAAGCGGAACTTGATATCAAGCTGTTACAAGGGTGCGCAACTAACTGGGAGGCTAATCGTAATACAACATCACTTGAAACAACTTACCTAGCTTCAGGATGTAGTGTCGTAAATCAGTTTTCATCTGACGAACTCATCGACGTTATGGTAAAAGTAACTGATACAAGTTCGGGTGATGGTATCGACGGTATTATCGCTGAGCTTTCGACTGATCTTGGCGCTTTATTACCAGAATCAGGAAAAGCGCTTACTGACAACTTTGGTTTTGCAATTTTAAAACTACAACCTGGCGCAAATAGTGGTGCAGGTGAAGTATCTGTAACTGCTAAATCGGTGACTGCATCGAAAGCATTCGAAATTGCAACTGCTGAGTTAAGTGTAGAAATTTCAAATGGCTTATATAACAAGTTAGATGACGCCGGTAATGTAATTGATGACGAATTTGTGCCACTTGCAGCGGGTGCAACAACGGTTATTACAGTTAGTATTTATGATGCTGACGGTGAGCTGTTTGTAACGCCATTAGATGTTGAGTTTACATCTGGTTGCGTTGAATCTGACCTCGCTGTTATGGATGACACCGCAACGAGTATTAGCGGTATTGCAACTGCAACATATAGAAGTAACGGCTGTAACACAACACAAGGTGATACGGTCACAGCAACAGTCCTTACCGGGGGAACACCAAAAGTTGTTTCAGTGAATGTGCCAGTATCGGCCGCAGCTGTAAGTTCGATTGAGTTTGTTGAAGCTACCGAGAATGTAATTGCACTAAAAGGGACTGGTGGTGTATCTCGCAAAGAAATTAGTCAACTTACATTTAAGTTAACTGACGAAATTGGTAATACGGCAAAACAAAAGCGATTAGATTTTCGTTTGAGCTCGACTAATGGTGGCATTTCACTTTCTGAAGTAACTGATGCGACAGGTTATTCGCATGCAAGTGTCTCTACAGATTCAGAGGGCTTAGCAAGAATTCAAGTTAATTCAGGCTTTGTACCTCAAGCTGTTCGCGTACAAGCATGCTACATACCAGATGAACTGATTCCTGAAAACCAAAACGATAATGTAACTTGTTGGAAAGAGCTTTATGACGAATGCCTTCTTGATGAATCTGAGCGAGATAACAATGTTTCATGTCCAACAGGTCAGCTTTCTTTAGTTTCATTAGATGAGCAAGTAACAACCGTATCTGATCTTGTTTCAATTAGTTCAGGTTTACCTGATGGTAATAGTTTTACGGCTGCCCCAACAAACTTTAATGTCGAAGCATTAAATTATAACGGTGATCTTGAGGAAATTAACGTTTATCTTGCAGATCATTTTAATAATCCTGTACCTGATGGCACATCTGTATATTTAACAACAGAAGGCGGTGCTATAGGAACAATTGATGGCACAGAGTTTAACCCTCAGCTTGAGTGTAATACAGTTGATGGACAATGTGTTGCCCAGTGGCGTTCACAAAATCCAAAACCATTTACAGAAGCTAAGTGGGGTAACAGAATCAACAGCATTAATCCAAAAACTGATGCAATTAACTGTGATCTTTACTTTGGAGCCGCAGCCCCTTGTATGGCAGGTATTTTAAACGCTGCATTCAATGAAAATGGCGTACCGCTAGGAGGCCGTGCCACAGTACTTGTAACTGCAAAAGGTCAAGAGTCATTCATCGACATTAATGGTAACGGCCGTTTTGACACCAACGAGTATTACAGTGGCTATGACCTGACAGAAGCATTTATCGATCATAATGAAAATGGTTTTTATGATGGTTTAGCAGCAATTTACGACCCAGTTACTGCATCAGTGACAAAGGCTGCTGAAAATTGTCAAGAAGGTGCTACTGATGATCCGTGTAGTCCAGAAAATACGAATGCCGGACACTTCGAAGAAAGCTGGGATATTGACCTTAATGGCATGCATACACTAGCGGATGGAAAATATAATGGTTTAGTATGTAAGTCAGAGGCAACAACGCCAACAGATGGTGATACTTTTGAAAGCCTATGTACTAAAGAATTAGTTGATATTCGAGATTCGTTTGAAATTATTATGTCTGGTAGTACTGCGTACAGTCGATTTGTAGTTACAAAAAATGAGCTGCGTAGTCGATTTGCAGCTGCTCTTGCTGAAACGACTGAAGATGATCCTACAGTTTTCACAGATAATGCAATGCAACTAGCGCAAGATATCGAAGAATGTAATAACATTTACCGCCAAGCTGATACACAATCTGGGGCAATTATTCTAAGTTTAGAGCCAACAGATAATACAGATTACTGTGATGTTGGTTCGATTAACATAACTACTGCAGATTCAGGTAATCAATTAGCCGCATTAACTTTTGCAGTTTATTACTCTGATATTTTTAATAATCCAATGCCTGCAGGGACTAGTGTTTCAGTAACTGCAGATAATGGAGAATACAGCGGCACTGATGGCTTTGAGCTTCGAAATTCAGCTGCGACAGCAGCGTTTGGAGAAGTTTTATCAATAAGTCGAGAGTCAGAAGGAAATGATAAAACTGAAGGCTTTTTAACTGTTGAATTTACAACTGGAAAAGGCAACATTTCAACTGCTCGAATTGCAATTACTGATGATGGCTAATAAGTAGTTATTTGTTTAAATTTAAAAAAATGCCAACCAGAAGGTTGGCATTTTTGTTGCTGTTCTATATATTCCCCTTGAAATTACCGCAAAACGCCACATTGACTAAATTAGCAACAAAAATTGTTTAATTATTCAGTCAATGAAGAAAAGTTTCGATTAAAAGCTTGTAACAATTGGTGTTTGTAGATATACCTATAAATATTCGTGCTCCAATGTTAAAAATCATACTTATTTGTTTAATGTGATGGATATACATTTATAAGGGCAAAAAACTTTTAAAATATTCGGTCAGAAATAGGCAGCTATGGGCAAATCACTTGTAATTGTAGAGTCTCCAGCAAAGGCAAAAACAATTAATAAATACTTAGGTAACGATTTCATCGTAAAGTCCAGTGTTGGGCATGTGCGTGATCTACCAACTTCAGGTTCAGGCAAAACGAAAACTGCAGCGACGAAAACGCCTGCTGAAGTTCGAAAAATGTCACCAGAAGAAAAAGCTGCCTACAAAAAGCAACGCGATTATAAAAATCTTGTTGCCCGCATGGGTATTGATCCTGAAAAAGGCTGGGAGCCACATTACGAAGTCTTACCCGGCAAAGAGAAAGTTGTTCAAGAATTAAAAAAACTTGCTGAAAATGCAGATAAAATCTATCTCGCAACCGATTTGGATAGAGAAGGGGAAGCCATTGCATGGCACCTCGAACAGATTATTGGTGGCGAGCCTGAAAAATATAAGCGAGTTGTTTTTAACGAAATTACGAAAAATGCTATTCAACAGGCATTCGAAACACCGGGCGAACTAAACACTGATATGGTGTATGCGCAGCAAGCACGTCGTTTCCTTGACCGTGTTGTAGGTTTTATGGTGTCGCCGCTATTATGGGCAAAAGTTGCTCGTGGCTTATCAGCTGGTCGTGTTCAATCTGTCGCGGTGCGTCTACTCGTTGAGCGCGAACGTGAGATTAAAGCATTCATTCCTGAAGAGTTTTGGGATGTCCACGCTGATGTAAAAAATACTGAAGCAGCTTTAAGGTTAGAAGTTACCAAACACGCTGACAAGCCTTTTAAGCCAGTTAATGAAGAGCAGGCGATGTCTGCCGTTAGTCAACTTGAAAAAGCTGACTACAAGGTCATTAGTGTTGAAGAAAAGCCAAGCAAGAGTAAACCGAGTGCACCATTTATTACTTCAACCATGCAACAGGCAGCAAGTACGCGCCTAGGTTATGGTGTTAAGAAGACGATGATGTTGGCTCAACGCTTGTATGAAGCTGGCCACATTACTTACATGCGTACCGACTCAACTAACTTATCGAAAGATGCCGTTGAAATGTGTCGTGATTACGTGACTGAGCAATTTGGTGAAAAGTATTTACCTAAAGCACCTATCAGCTATAGTTCTAAAGGCAATGCACAAGAGGCGCACGAAGCGATTCGTCCTTCGAGTGTCACTGTGTTATCTGGTCATTTAGATGGTGTTGAGGCCGATGCTAAAAAGTTATATGAACTAATTTGGCGTCAGTTTGTTGCTTGCCAAATGGTCCCTGCAGAATACGATTTAACAACTTTAACGGTTGGCGCGGGTGATTATCAATTAAAAGCAAAAGGCCGTGTGCTTCGCTTTGACGGTTGGACAAAAGTTCAGCCAGCTGTTCGTAAGAAAAACGAAGAAGATCAGTCACTGCCTGCAGTTAAAGAAGGTGATGTACTCACGCTAGTAGAGTTAGACCCTAAACAACATTTTACAAAGCCACCAGCGCGCTTTAGTGAAGCAAGCTTAGTTAAAGAATTAGAAAAGCGTGGTATCGGTCGTCCTTCTACGTATGCATCTATCATCTCAACAATTCAAGACCGTGGTTATGTGCGTGTTGAGAACCGTCGTTTCTTCGCTGAAAAAATGGGTGAGATTGTTACGGACCGGTTAGTTGAAAACTTCGAAGATCTAATGAACTTTGATTTTACCGCTAAGATGGAAGGTCGTCTGGATGATATCGCAGAAGGTGAACGTGTCTGGACACAAGTACTAGATAAGTTTTATGCGGATTTTTCAACCCAGCTTGAAGTTGCCTCAGGTGATGAAGAGCACGGCGGTATGCGCCAAAATCAAATGGTTGAAACCGACATCGATTGTCCAACCTGTGGTCGCAAGATGGGTATCCGAACTGCATCAACCGGTGTGTTCTTAGGCTGTACGGGTTACAACCTGCCACCAAAAGAGCGTTGCACAACAACTATGAACTTGGTACCAGGCGATGAAGCAATTGCTGCAGATGTTGAAGACGTCGAAACAGAATCACTGATGCAAATGAAGCGTTGTCCAATCTGTGAAACGGCAATGGATTCATACTTAATCGATGAAACACGCAAATTACATGTATGTGGTAACAACCCTGCGTGTAAAGGATATGTCGTTGAGCAAGGTACCTTTAAAATTAAAGGTTACGACGGCCCCATTATCGAATGTGATAAATGTGGTTCAGATATGCAGTTAAAATCAGGTCGTTTTGGTAAGTACTTTGGCTGTAGTAATGAAGAGTGTAAAAATACTCGTAAATTACTTAAAAATGGTGAAGCTGCACCGCCGAAGGAAGATCCGGTTCATTTACCAGAGCTAGAGTGTGAAAAATCAGAAGCTTATTTTGTACTGCGTGATGGTGCATCGGGTATTTTCTTAGCTGCAAATACCTTCCCTAAATCACGTGAAACGCGTGCGCCTAAAGTTGAAGAGTTAAAACGCTTCAGAGACCGAATTTCTGAAAAGTTTTACTATCTTGCCGATGCGCCGGCACAAGACCCTGATGGCAATCCTTCAATTGTACGTTACAGCCGTAAAAATAAAGAGCAGTATGTAATGAGTGAAGTAGATGGCAAAGCCACAGGCTGGACTGCTCACTACCAAAATGGAAAATGGGTAGAAGAGAGTAAAAAGAAAGCGCCTAAGAAAAAAGCGGCGACTAAAAAGTAAGTTTACATCTATTTAGATCATAAAAAGGGATTGCTGTTGCAATCCTTTTTTTTGTTCTTTTATGACATTTGCTAATGTCGTTTTTTACCAATCTCTGCTTTTAATCAGTTGCTATCCTGTCTCCATTATTAAGATAGGAGATTTATAATGCAAACTCGTTTATCCCAACAGCAGGTATATTCACTTAACCCAGGACTTGTTGAACATTTAACTGGACTGAGCACACTACCAGAAGATTCAAAAATAACTAGTAGGATTGTAGATCTAGTAAGACTCAGAGTGTCGCAAATAAATGGCTGTGGATTTTGTCAGCATATGCACTCAGCAGAGTTAAGACGCCATGGAGAGCATCAGCAACGATTAGATGTATTGGCTGCTTGGCGTGAAGTTCCAGTGTTCTCAGAGGAAGAAGTTTCAGCATTAGCCTGGGCAGAAGCATTAACAAATATCATTGATAAGCATGTTGAAGACAATGTGTACAACCAAGTGTCTTTAATATTTACTGAAAAAGATGTCGTGGCACTGACGGCAATTGTGTTAGAGATTAATAGTTGGAACCGTATCGTTAAAGCGTTTCACTTTATCCCTGAGTTAACGGAGTAGAGAATAATCATGAAGTTTACACTCGCACCTAGGGTTAATGCGTTGGTAAATATATTATCAGCATGCGCCTTTTTCTTTGGTAGTACCTTATTTTTACCTGCATTTATAGAATATGCCACATTGGGGGTGGTGTTATTCATGATAGGTTCGTTATTATTTTTATTAAGTGCATTCGCTGATTATTACAGCCATTAATAACAAAAAACCGGAGCGCACATCTTTGTGTCATTCCGGTTTTCCATATTCTAAGCTGGCGTAAAATTAGATTTGTACGTCTTTTACTTTTTTATAGCCTTCAGCTTCAAGCTCATCGTTCACACACTTTAATACGTATGGCTTTAATTCTTCGTTGCTGATGTCATCATCTTTTGCCCAGTTTAAACACATTTCGGTGTATTCTTTGATCATTTCAGCTGATGCTTCTGGTGCTTCATTAGCGATTGCATTCGTTGCTGACACGCTTAAAACAGGTGCCAAAATTAGTGCTAGCAATGCTTTTTTCATTTAATTATTCCTAATCAACAAAAGTAATTATTACCGGCTCAATTGCACAGTAATGGTGCGCAATGTGTATCTCACTTTGCTTGAGTGAATTTATAAACTAAATTTCAAAAAAAGATAACGAAATTTTTTTATCGTAAAGATAAGCAAAAAATAACCACTCTTTTTACCTCTAAGGCTAGCAATGGTGAGGCTAATACACGTATTATCGCGCTAATTTTAAAAAGAAAAGTGAATTAAGTTATGTCTGAACAAGTGACTCATTCAAAAATAAAGAAAGTACCAAGCAAGCTAGAACACGTTGTTGAGAGTTTTATTTTTCGCTCGCGTTGGTTATTAGCGCCATTCTTTATTGGCTTATTAGTCGCTGTGGTATTACTGCTGCTAAAGTTCTTTAAATACTTATACAGTATGGCCTTAAATACTTTCACTGCGTCAAACCAAGAGCTTTTGGTGGGCATTTTGACTTTAGTTGACACTGCGCTACTAGCAGGGCTTTTGCTTATTATCATTTTCAGTGGTTACGAAAACTTTGTTTCAAAGTTAAATATAGAAAATCACGAAGATCGACCTGTTTGGATGGGTAAGGTTGGTTTCTCGGGTCTTAAGATGAAATTGATCAGTGCAATTGTTGCTATATCGGCTGTCGAGCTTTTAAAAGTGTTTATCAGCTCAAACAATCATTCCACAGATGAGTTACTCTGGAAGGTGTTAATTCATGTTACTTTTGTGGTGTCGGGGGTGTTATTTGCGCTAACGGATTACATAAATAGTAAAACCATGAACCATTGATAGCAATCTTCCATAAAAAAGCCCTGCAATAGCAGGGCTTGGTTTTTAACAACTGATTCTTAATTCAGGGTTGCGTAAAAGCAACCGAACCCGGGCAGAGTGACTGTATTATTGTTTAATTCAGCTGTGTGATGAGAGATCTCAGTATGCTGTGAAGACACAGAGTCAGAGATTGTCAGTTCACTACTTTGCGCAGCCAAGTTAAATGCACAAAGCATTTTAGTGTCGTTAAGCGTTCGATAAAAAGCAAGCACAGGCTCTTGCGTATCTATAAATTCAATATCGCCTTCTAAGAGAACGTTTTTATCTTTACGCCATGCCATAAATTCACGGTAGGCATTCAAAATCGAATCTTTATCTTGATCTTGCGTATTTACCGCAACTGATTTGTGCGCATCGCCCACAGGTAACCAAGGTTTTACTGATGAGAAGCCAGCTTGCTCTGCATCCGTTGCATCCCAAGGCATCGGTGTACGACAACCGTCACGGCCTTTAAAGTTTGGCCAGAATGTGATGCCATATGGGTCTTGTAGGTCTTCAAAAGCGACTTCAGCTTCACCTAGGCCAAGCTCTTCACCTTGGTACATACATACGCTGCCACGTAAAGAGGCTAGTAGGGCTGTTAGCATCTTACATTGTTGTGGCTCAATCGTATCGCCTTTACTCCAGCGACTAGCAACGCGTTCTACGTCGTGATTGCTAAAAGCCCAGCACGGCCAGCCTTCAGTCATGCGCTGCTCTAGGGTGCTTACAGTTGTACGAATATACTCAGCGCTATAGTCATTGGTAAGCAGCTCAAAGCTATAACCCATATGGAGTTTGTCACCACCTGATGTGTACTCAGCCATGGTTGCAAGTGAATCTTCAGATGAGATTTCGCCTAATGCAACTGTGCCAGGGTATTTGTTTAATAGGGCACGAATGTCTTGCATAAAACTCAGGTTCTCAGGTTGCGTATTATTGTAGTAGTGATACTGGAACGCATATGGGTTGTCTTCGCTAAAGCCACGGCCTTGACGCTTCTCTGGTGGCTTAGCAGGGTTATCCCGTAATTGAGCATCGTGATAGCAAAAGTTAATGGCATCTAAGCGGAAACCATCAACACCTTTCTTAAGCCAAAACTCAACATTGTCTAATACCGCTTTACGTACTTCAGGATTATGGAAGTTTAAATCTGGCTGCTCAGCAAAGAAGTTATGTAAGTAATATTGACCACGACGCGGTTCCCACTGCCATGCAGGGCCACCAAAAATAGATAACCAGTTATTTGGTTGTGTACCGTCCGGCTTTGCATCAGCCCATACATACCAATCAGCTTTGTCGTTAGTTTTATCTTCACGGCTATCTAGGAACCATTGATGTTGATCTGAGGTATGGCTCAATACCTGATCTATAATGATTTTAATATCACGTTGGTGCGCTTGTGCAATGAGTTCATCAAAATCATCAAGGTTACCAAACAATGGGTCGATATCACGGTAGTCACTGATGTCATAACCAAAGTCTTTCATTGGCGATTTAAAGAAAGGTGAAACCCAAATAGCATCAACACCTAGGCTTTTAATGTAATCAATGCGATCAATGATACCTTTGATATCACCAATGCCATCGCCATTGGTGTCTTGGAAACTGCGCGGGTAAACTTGATAAATAACCGCACCTTTATACCACTGCTTTTGAGCCATGTTTTTCTCCATCGTGACACTCAGTGTATGTAAACTGTTAGGCAACCGTTAATGCAATATGTTGCCGGAATGTCAAAAGCATACGTGAAGGGTGAGATACTGTAAAAACTCTGCATACGTATGCACGCCAAATTCATCTATGTGCTCAGTAAAATTCATTAACTTGATTTAAAAGTAAACAACTCGAATATCAATTAATAAAACTTACCAATTAGATATTCCTTCTCTTATCAACAAATGAAAACTCCAGCTTGGTGCATAAAATAGCTGGATTACACCAGAATGGTGCACCATCACAATTGGTAAGACCAATTATCATTGGTGCAGGTCTGTTCCTAATATAATTGCGTCATGTCGCTATTTAAGCGAGATAAATGGCTTAGTATCCATTTCTGTAACCAAATTAGGTTCTTAAATATAGCAAAAATGTTTCATTACTATTAACTAAGACGTAAAAATCATTAAACACTTTAAATTCAGTGGCTTGAAGGTTGGTTTTGTAAAAATGTTGTTAATTTTTGTGAGGGTGAGCTACGCTGAATACGTATGCATAAATTTGTTAAGAAAATAATCAGAGCGTTAATATTCAATTCGACAACAAAATCAGTCAGCGAATTTCAGCTATTATGTTAATGAATAACTGCAACACGTTGGCATTACAATTTGGGTAATGGGAAAACATCATGTCTATGTTCAAACCAAGTATATTAACTCTGGCTTTAACAGCCGCAGGTTTAAATAGCTTTGTAGCGTATGCTGCAGAAGAAGACCAAAAAGCGAAAAACGATAACGTTGAAGTTATCGAAGTTAAAGGTTTTCGTGGCAGTGTTGTAGAATCTATTAATACTAAACGCTTCACTCCTGAAGTTGTTGAGTCAATCTCTGCAGAAGATATCGGTAAATTACCTGATTCATCAATTGCAGAATCAATCGCACGCCTTCCTGGTTTAACAGCACAACGCCTAGACGGTCGAGCTAGCCGTGTAAGTGTTCGTGGTTTCAGTGAAAACGAAAGTGCAACGACATTCAACGGTCGTGAGCAAGTATCAATCGGTGACAACCGTGGTGTAGAATTTGACCTTTATCCATCAGAAATTATGAGTGGCGTAACGGTATACAAAACACCAAGTGCAGGTATTGAAGCTGAAGGTATTGCTGGTGTAATCGACATGCAAACTGTGAAACCTTTAAGTAAAGGTGAACAAGTTATCATGTTCAACGGTCAATATGAGCAAACAGGTTTTGATAAATTAAATCCAGACGGTGACGACCAAGGTTTCCGCGGTACGTTCTCATACATTGACCAATTTGCTGATGACACAATCGGTGTTGCATTTGCATACAACACGATGAGCTCACCAAACCAAGAAAAACGTTGGAACTCGTGGGGTTATCCTGAGTTTACGGGTGAAGATGGCAATACATACTCAATTTTAGGTGGTGCTAAGCCATTTGTACGTTCATCGACTCTTGAGCGTGATACAGCAATGCTTGTAATTGAAGCTGCGCCGACTGATCGCTTAAACATGACATTTGATGCCTTATATGTAGATTTCTCAGATGAAAAAATCCTACGTGGTATAGAAGTTCCATTCGCATGGGGCCAAGGTTCAATCGACCCAAGTTCAGCAGTTGTTGACGCTGACACTGGTTTCATTACTAGTGCAATAACAGAAGGCCAACGTGTTGTTGTTCGTAATGACTACGAAGAGCGTAATGCTGAGCTTACTCAGTTTGGTTTTAATGCAAAATATGACATTAGCGATGATTGGTCAGTAGAATTTGACGTAAGCCGTTCTGAGGTTGAACGTCAAATTTGGAGTATCGAAAGCTACTCAGGTACAGGTCGAGGTGACGCGAATGGTGTTGCTGATACAATCGGCTATGAGTTTGACGGTGGTAACACTGGCGCACAATTCAGCCACAACCTTGATTACAGTGACTACGACTTAATTCAACTTGGTGGCCCATTATCTTGGGGTGCAAGTGCTGCACTTAATGACAAGTATGGTTTAACAGGTACTGAGTATCAAAATACAGCGCAAGATGGCTTTATTAATGCGCCAGAAATTAATGATGAACTAAGCACATTAAAACTTGCTGCAAGCAAAGTACTTGATAATGCTTACATCAGCCGAGTGTCATTTGGTATGTCATACCGTGACCGTGAAAAGAGTAAGTTGTCGGAAGGTTACTTCATGACATTAAAAGACTTCTCTTTATCAAACCCTGGCATGGTATCAATCCCGGAGCAATACCGCTTAGGTACAGCGAGTCTTGATTTCATCGGCATGGGTAACATGGTTGCTTATGATACCAATGGTTTAGTAAATGATGGTTATTATAACCTTCTTCAAGAAAGCCTTACTGATTCAAAGCACAAAACACAATCTTGGACTGTACAAGAAGAAGTAACAGCATTCTTTGCTCAAGCTGATATCAATGCTGAGCTGGGTTCAATCCCTGTAACAGGTAATATTGGTGTTCGTTATGTGAAAACTGAACAGTCTTCACAGGGTTTTGCTGCAAACACTGTTGATGGTTTAGTTGTTGTATCAGAGACCGATGTAAGCCATGACTACAGCCACTTCTTACCAAGCATCAATTTATCGTTTGCAATTGATGAAGAGCAAACTGTACGCTTCGGCGCAGCGAAAACGATTTCTCGTGCTCGCTTAGACGAAATGAACTCATCAGTTAATGCATCTTATAATCAACAACCAGATGAAAACGGTAACTACTGGAGTGTATCTGGTGGTAACCCAGAGCTTGAGCCTAAAGAAGCAACTGGTTTTGATTTAAGCTACGAAAATTACTTCCATGAAGAAGGTTATTTCGCTGCAGCTGTATTCTACAAAGATATCACTCAGTGGATTTTCGATGGTACTTATGAAATTGATATGAGTGGTGTAGCTGACCCGTCTACTGGTGAAATCCCTGCGACTTCAACTGGTACTGGTTCTGGTAAAGTAAATGGTGGTTCTGGTGACCTTTGGGGTTATGAGCTTTCATTAACACTACCGTTCACAATGTTCAGCGAATCTTTAGACGGTTTTGGCCTAATCGCAAGCCATACAGGTGTTGAGCAAGACTTAACTGACCAAAATGGTAACGACTATGAGCTACCTGGCCTATCTGATCAAATCGATAGCTTAACAGTTTACTTTGAGCGTAATGGTTTCCAAGCGCGTACCAGCATGCGTAAGCGTAGCGACTTTAAAGGTGACGTATACGGTTTAGGTTTTGCTACTACACAAGTTGATATTAAAGGCGAAACAATTTGGGATGCTCAAATTGGTTACGACTTCAGCGAAGGTGGTGTAGAGAGCCTTGACGGTTTATCTGTCACCTTCCAAGTGCAAAACATCACTGAAGAGCCGTTTACATCACTACAAGGTGATAACTCACTTCAAGTACGTGATTACCAAGACTACGGTCGTACATTCCTGTTAGGCTTCAGCTATAAGCTGTAATTAGCTAAAACAGCGATAGAAAATTGCCCTTGTGATTTGTTTTACAAGGGCTTTTTTATATCAGTGAGCTACACTCAATGAATTGAATTTGGCGTTAGGTGTACTATGGAATCAAAAAAAATTACAAAGGTAGTGATTGCCGGTGGTGGTACCGCTGGTTGGATAACCGCTGCGTTACTTAATAAAGTGCTTGGGAAAGTGCTTGATATCACGCTTATTGAATCAGCAGAGATCGGCACTGTCGGTGTAGGCGAAGCGAGCATTCCACCTATCTTGCATCTAAATGGTGCGCTTGGCATTTCTGAAAAAGAATTTATAAAGGCCACTGGCGCAACGATTAAACTAGGTATCGAGTTTGAAAATTGGCGCAGCCAAGGCCATAGCTATATGCATGCCTTTGGTGAGATAGGTAAAGACTTTCCGTTTTGTGAGTTTTATCATTTTTGGCTAAAAGCAAATCAAACACAAAACGCGCCTGATTTTTGGGATTTCTCACTTAATTACCAAGCTGCAAAAGCACATAAATTTTCCCACCTTAGTCATATTCCTAATACCCAATTAGCAGGCTTACATTATGCTTATCACTTTGATGCCACACGATATGGCGAGTTCTTAAAAGAATTAGCGCAATCACGGGGCGTAAAACGTATCGAAGGCAAAATTGAATCGATTAATCAATGCCATCAAAGCGGATATATTTCTTCTTTGCTGATGCAAAATGGCAAGCAAATAGATGGCGACTTATTTATTGATTGCACAGGCCTGCGTGCCTTATTGATAGAACAAACACTCAATACAGGTTTTGAAGATTGGTCACACTGGCTACCTTGTGATAGTGCTGTTGCAGTGCAAAGTGAATCCGCTACGGATGCAATTCCTTATACACGGTCAATTGCAAAAGACTCTGGTTGGCAATGGCAAATTCCATTACAGCATCGTGTAGGAAACGGCCTTGTATATTCGTCTCGTTTCTTATCTGATGAATCAGCTAAACAACAGCTTCTGGACAACTTACCAGCTAAGCCATTGACAGAGCCACGTATTATTAAATTTAAAACAGGGCGTCGTTTAAAGCAGTGGCATAAAAATGTGGTATCGGTTGGCTTATCGAGTGGTTTTTTAGAGCCTTTAGAATCGACCAGTATTCATTTAATTCAAAGTGCAGCCATTCGTTTAATTAAGTTTTTTCCTCATCAAGGTATTAAGCAAAGCTTAGTTGATGAATTTAATAAACAAAGTAAAACAGAATTTGAGCGAATTCGTGACTTTATTATCCTTCATTACAAGCTAACTGAACGTGATGACACTGCATTTTGGCGTTTTTGTAAAGGCATGGATATTCCAAGCAGCCTCAAAAATAAAATTGAGCTATTTAAATCCAGCGGCAAGCTCGTAAGAGAAGACGAAGAGCTATTTGCTGAAGTTGCTTGGCAGCAAGTCATGATAGGGCAAGGTCTTATTGCAGACGATCATCATCCATTAACTGATGCCTTATCTGATGAGCAGTTAAATGAGTTATTTAGTAATTTAAAAACGTTGATTAATAACACCGTAGAGCAGCTACCGAGTCACAGTCAATTTTTAGAAAAAGTACAAAATTAATTATGAAAAAAACACAGACATTTTTAGCGTTAACGACCGCATTTACACTTTTTAACTCGACAGCGAGTTTTGCACTTACCGCTTCACCAGAAAATTGGTGGGTTGGAATGCAAAACGATTCTTTGCAAGTAATGCTTTACGATAACAATATTGCTAACAAAGCGTGGCAAATGATGCCTTACAAGGGCGTTGAGTTTAAAGGGGTGACAACAACAAATAACCCTAACTACGCTTTTTTAGATTTAAACATCAGCGATAATACAAAGCCGGGAAAACTGATTTTTAAAGCTGAAGATGGCACAACCTTTACTTACCCATTAAATGCTCGAGATAAGCAAAGTGCCAACCGCGATGGCTTTACAAACAAAGATACGCTGTATTTAATCAATCCTGATCGCTTTGTAAATGGTGACCCAAGTAACGACAGCGTTGCAGGTATGCAGGAGGCTGCAAATCCGAGCTTCAAAGGAGGTCGTCATGGGGGTGATATTCAAGGTGTTATTAATAGCTTAGATTATCTTGAGGACTTAGGTGTAACGCAACTTTGGTTAACACCTGTGCTTGAAAATGACATGCCAAGTTATTCTTATCATGGTTATGCCATTACTGACTTCTACAAGGTTGATCCGCGTATGGGCAGTAATGCACTTTACAAAACCTTATCCGCAGAAGCGAAAGAGCATGGCATCGGCTTAGTGATGGACATGGTACTTAACCACTTTGGTTCATCGCATCAGTGGATGGCTGACATGCCAACAGCAGATTGGGTTAACTTTGATGGCAAGTTTGAAAACGGTAAAAATGCCACAAGCCACGCCAGACAAACAATTCAAGACCCTCATGCCAGCCAATACGATAAACGTCAATTTAATGATGGGTGGTTTGTTGAGTCGATGCCTGATTTAAATCAGCGCCAGCCGTTACTCTCAACTTATTTGATTCAAAATGCCATTTGGTGGATTGAATACGCCAACTTAAGCGGCATTCGTGTTGATACCTATTCATACTCAGATAAAGCGTTTTTAGCCGATTGGACTAAAGCGATTATGACCGAGTATCCAAACTTTAATATTGTTGGCGAAGAGTGGACAACCAACCCGGCAATTGCATCTTATTGGCAGCGCGGCAAAGTCAATCAAGATGGATATACCTCTGATTTACCAAGTGTGATGGACTTTTCATTACAAGAGGCGTTGATCCAAGCACTTAACGAAGAAGAAAGCTGGAATACAGGTTGGATAAAAGTGTATCAATCGCTGGCGAATGACTTTTTATATGCTGATACAGATAACATTTTAGTGTTTGCTGATAACCATGACATGAGCCGTGTTTACACTGAGCTTGGTCAAGACCTTGCAAAAACTAAATTAGCCATGACGCTGCTGTTAACAACTCGCGGTATTCCACAAATCTATTACGGTACAGAGCTTTTGCTTGATAACACGCCAAGTAATGACCACGGTGATATTCGCATTGACTTCCCTGGTGGGTTTACGGGTCAAAAAACAAATGCATTCACAGGCAAAGGCCTTTCAACTGATCAGCAAGAGATGTTAAGTACTATTAAAAAACTGCTTAAGCTGCGCCAAGAAAAACCAGCGCTAAGTGAAGGTCGTTTAATGCATTTTTCACCAAAGCAAGGCGTTTACAGCTATGTGAGAGAGCATAATGGCCAAACTGTATTGGTCGTTCTTAACAAAAACCAACAAGCTATTGATTGGGATTTAAGCTACATGCAAGAAGTGCTGAAAGGCAATAATAAAGGACGAGATTTAATCAGCAAAAAACGCGTTGAACTTGCAGCGCCAATCCGCTTAAAAGCTATGCAAGCACGCTTAATCGAGCTTGAATAATTGCAACTAATAGGCTGAATACGTATGCATTTACTGTCCGTATGCAGCCCTTAACATTAGTATTAACTGATATTTACAGAAAAATGAAGTAATGATGACAACATACAAACTAACTGCGTTAGTAGTGGCTTCGGTTTTAGGTTTAACTGCCTGTGGTAACGATGCGCCAGTACAGCAGAACACGCAAAAGCAGCAATCAGAATCGAGCCAAGCAGCTATCTCTAAGCCTGTGGTTTATCAAGTATTCACTCGATTATTTGGTAATACAAATACCACCAATAAACCGTGGGGTACATTAGAAGAAAATGGGGTAGGTAAATTCGCTGATTTTAATGATGCTGCATTACAAGGCATTAAAGAGCTAGGTACAACACATGTTTGGTACACAGGTGTACCGCGTCATGCTTTAGTAACTGACTATACCGAATACGGTTTGTCACAAGATGACCCCGATGTTGTAAAAGGCCGTGCAGGCTCACCTTATGCAGTGAAAGACTATTACGATGTTAATCCTGATTTAGCAATTAACCCTGAGCGCCGCTTAGAAGAGTTCGAAGAGCTAATCAATCGCACTCATGAGCACGGTATGAAAGTTGTTATTGATATTGTGCCAAACCACGTAGCGCGTAACTATGAGTCGGTCGCAAAGCCTGAAGGTGTTAAAGATTTTGGTGCTGAAGATGACACGACGAAAACTTATGCTCGCGATAATAACTTTTACTATGTAACAGGGCAGTCATTTCAAGTTCCTACCAGCGATAGCTACCAAGTGTTAGGTGGTAACCCCCATCCTCTAGCAGATAATCAGTTTGCTGAAACACCGGCAAAATGGACGGGTAATGGGGCACGTGCCGCTAAACCTGACATCAATGATTGGTACGAAACAGTTAAAATTAATTACGGCGTGAAACCAGATGGCAGCTACGATTTCCCGACGCTACCTGCTGATTACGCTGATAAAGATTACCGTGCGCACTACGCATTTTGGCAAGATAAAGAGCTACCAAATAGCTGGTATAAATTCCGCGATATCGCGCTTTATTGGTTAGATAAAGGTGTCGATGGTTTTCGTTATGATATGGCAGAGATGGTGCCTGTTGAGTTCTGGAGCTTTTTAAATTCATCAATCAAGATGCAAAAAAGCGATGCCTTTATTTTGGCTGAGGTTTATAACCCAACGCTTTACCGCCCATATATCCAGCAAGGTAAGATGGATTACCTTTACGACAAAGTCGGTTTTTACGACACAGTTAAAGCTGTGATGCAAGGCAAGCAATCAGCGGATACTATTTTCGATATCCAAAGCCAAGTGGCTGATATTGAAGAGCACATGCTGCACTTTTTAGAAAACCATGATGAGCAACGTATTGCTAGCCCAGATTTCGCGGGCAGCAGTGAAAAAGGTAAGCCGGCTATGGTGGTTTCTACATTAATGTCGCGTTCGCCAACATTACTTTATTTTGGTCAAGCTGTCGGTGAAGATGGCTCTGAAGATGGTGGCTTTGGCGACCCAACCCGCACAAGTATCTTCGATTACATGGGTGTACCTGCGCATCAAGCGTGGATGAATAATGGTAAATTCGATGGTGGTGCGCTTTCAAAGCAGCAAGCAGATCTACGCGCTTACTACACTAAGTTAATGTCGTTAAACACGCTTCCTGCCATTGTTGGTGGTGACATGCAAGCGGTTGAATTGACGGGTTCAGAGCAAGTCATTGCCTTTACGCGTAAGCTTGGCCAACAACTGGTGCTTGTAGTAAGTAATTTTTCAGAGAACCCACAAAATGTTGAGCTTAACCTTAACCAAGCGTTGTTACCTAAGCTTAACCACAGTGATTTAACGTTAACTGATAACCTAGAAAATCATGCCGACATTGTGATTTCTGAGGCAACAACGAATGGGCCAATTCAATTACAAATGAATGGTTTAAGCAGTGCAGTATTTACTCTAAAGGCTGATTATGAATAATAACAAACCAACGCTAAGCTTTTGGCAAATATGGAATATGTGTTTTGGATTCTTAGGGATCCAATTTGGCTTTGCATTACAAAACGGTAATGTGAGCCGTATATTTCAAACCTTAGGTGCCAATGTTGATGACATTCCAATCCTTTGGGTTGCAGCGCCGCTTACAGGTCTTATTGTACAACCGATCATCGGTTATTGGAGCGATAAAACTTGGAATAAGTTAGGTCGCCGTCGTCCGTTCTTTTTTTATGGGGCTATTCTAACAACGTTATCGTTATTCATTATGCCTAACTCACCAAGCCTTTGGATTGCAGCGGGTATGCTATGGATCATGGATGCGTCAATTAACGTGACCATGGAGCCATTCCGTGCACTTGTTAGTGATAACCTGCCTAAAAAGCAACGTGCAACTGGTTATGCAATGCAAAGCTTCTTCATTGGTATCGGTGCGGTTGTCGCGTCGGCATTACCTTGGATGATGACTAACTGGTTCGATATTGCCAATACAGCACCAGCTGGACAAATCCCAGATTCTGTAAAATTTTCGTTTTATTTTGGTGCAGTAGTTTTAATTATTGCAGTGTTTTGGACTGTGTTTACCACTAAAGAATATTCCCCAGAAGAGCTAGAAAGTTTTCATGAGCAAGAGCAAAGCAATGACTCGAGCGATGTTCAAAGCGATGTGAATTTTAACAAAGGGGCAGCAATTTTTACGGTTCTTGGCCTTGTCGTTCTTGGAATTGTTACAGGTCTATCTCTTGAAAAAGAGCTTTATTTGCTTGCTGGTGGTTTGATTAGTTTTGGTGTTATTCAATTTATAGCCGGTGCTCTAAAAGCTAAAAATGCAACCAGTGGTGGCTTTTATCAAGTTGTGAATGATGTATTCACTATGCCAGAAACAATGAAACAATTGGCTTGGGTACAATTTTTTAGCTGGTTCTCATTGTTTGCAATGTGGATTTATACCACCTCGGCGGTAACAAGTTTCCACTATGGCAGCAGTGATACAAGCTCACTTGCATACAACAATGGTGCGGATTGGGTTGGTGTGTTATTTGCCGCTTACAATGGCTTTGCTGCCATTGCAGCACTGTGTATTCCGATTGTCGTTAAAAAAGTGGGACTAAAAATGGCCCATGCTATCAACCTAGTGTTAGGTGCATTAGGGCTGGTCAGCTTTATTGTTATTAAAGATCCAAGTTTACTGATCTGGCCAATGATTGGGGTCGGTTTTGCTTGGGCGTCAATTCTCTCTTTACCATACGCAATGTTAAGTACCTCAGTACCAAGTAAGAAAATGGGTGTGTACATGGGTATCTTTAACTTCTTTATTGTTATCCCGCAGCTTTTAGCGGCAAGCGTATTAGGCCTAATTTTACGCCACCTTTTTGATAATCAACCGATTTATGCGTTAGTGCTAGGTGCAGTGTCATTCGTACTAGCAGCGGTCGCCGTACTGCGCGTTAAGCAACAATAATAAGGACACACAATGAAAAAATTTAATCTAATTACAGCAAGCTTTTTAGCATTAGGTTTAACAGCTTGTAGTTCAGAACAATCAGCAAATCTAGCGGTAGACCAAGTTTCTGCACCGGGTGCACCGGGTGTTGAGCCTTTTTGGGCATACTCTGGTAAAACAGGTATTGGTACCTCTTATGAGCAATACCAAGACGGTCACTATAGCGACGCAGCTGCTACCGGCAAAGTATCAAAAGTTTGGTTTTCAATTGCTAAAGGCATGATCACAGAAACCATGTTTGGTTTAATTCACCAAGCACAAATCAAAGATATGCAATTTGTTGTCGTTGGTAAAGATTTTACCGTAACAGAGAACGATGATCTGGATGTAAGCATTGATTATTTATATAAAGATGACGCAGGTCGCCCATTATCGCTTGCGTACAAAGTAGTAAGTAAAGACAAGCAAGGTCGTTTCACCCTAGAAAAACATATCTTTACAGATCCTAACGGGCAAACACTGTTTGTTCGTAGTGTATTTAATACAGACCTTGAAGATGTGAAAGCCTACGTTAATGTGAACCCTTATATCGATAACAATGGCTTAGATGATTTTGCAAAAGTGACTGACAAGGGTCTAGTTGCTTGGCAAGATGATAACTTTTTATCTTTACAAGCCGCTCAACCATTCAAACAAGCAAGCGTTGGCTTTACGGGTGTAAGTGATGGCTTAAAAGAGTTGAGAGCATCGCAATCATTACCAACTACTTACCAAAATACCGGTGATAAGTCGGGTAATGTAAGCTTACTTGCAGAGCTGGGCGAAGTATCAAAAAACACCACCTTTGATTTAGCTTTAAGCTTTGGTAAATCTGAAGCTGCAAGCCTAAAAGAAGGTCAAGCAAGTTTAAACCAAGGCTATCAAAAAGTGCTTGCTGCATATAACGGTGAAGGTGCTGCCATTGGTTGGCAAGACTACTTAACAAGCCTTGAACCTTTGAGCACATTAACTAACAGCACTACTGATAATGGTAAGCTGCTCTATACCAGTGCTATGGTGTTAAAAGCGCAAGAAGATAAAACTCATGCAGGTGCTTTAATTGCGTCACTTTCTAACCCTTGGGGTGAAACGGTTTCGGCTAAAACAGGTTCTACCGGTTATAAAGCGGTTTGGGTTCGTGATTTCTATCAAGTTGCAATGGCATTTATGGCCATGGGTGATGCACGTACTGCTAAAACGGCGTTTGAGTATCTAGAAAAAGTACAAGTAACAGATAACACACCAGGCAATGGTGGTGACACTGGCTGGTTCTTACAAAAGACACATGTTGATGGTGAACTTGAGTGGGTAGGTGTACAGCTTGACCAAACAGCAATGCCAATTATGTTAGCTTGGAAACTTCATCAAGCAGGCGTACTTAGCGATCAAGAGCTGACAGATTGGTATGGCAAAATGTTAAAACCAGCTGCTGATTTCTTGGTTGATGGTGGCCTTGCCAAAATTCTTTGGAACGACACGCAAATTACACCTCCAGCAACGCAACAAGAGCGCTGGGAAGAACAAAATGGTTTTTCTCCATCAACAACAGCTGCGGTTGTTGCAGGTCTAGTGACAGCTGCTGATATTGCTAAAAAAGCAGGTGACACTAAAAATGCAGAGCGTTACCTAGCAACGGCTAAAACCTACAACAGTGAAATTGAAAGCACGATGTTTACGACCCAAGGTAACCTTAAGTCTGAAAACAGCGATGGTGAATATTTCATTCGTATCGGTCAAGACAAAGATCCAAACTCATCAACTACACTTAACGCCAATAACGGTCGTGAAGGCTTTGACAAAAAGCAAATCCTTGATGGTGGTTTCTTAGAGCTTGTACGCTATGGTGTACGTGATGCACTTGCTCCGAGCATTGTAAAAACATTACCAGAGTATGATGACGAAACTTTAGTTGATAACCTTCAAGTACGCTATACCTTTAACTTTGCTGATGGTTCGGGCTCATTCCCAGGCTACCGCCGCTATGGTAACGATGGTTACGGTGAAGACCAAATGACAGGTAACAACTACGCTGAAGGTGGTAACAACACCCCTGGTCAACGTGGGCGTGTATGGCCGTTTTTCACAGGTGAGCGTGGTCACTATGAAATCGCTGCGGCAAACGCAACCAATAGCCCAGATGCAATGAAGCAACAAGCGATTAAAGACACCTACGTAAAAGGAATGGAAGCTTTTGCCAATGAAGGCATGATGTTACCTGAACAAGTTTGGGATGGCGTAGGTAACAATAAAGCTGGTTATCAGCTAGGTGAGGGCACAAACTCGGCAACACCGCTTGCTTGGACTCATGCTGAATACATCAAGTTACTTCGTTCAGTGAGCGATAAACAAGTATGGGATCATTACCCAGTTGTTGAAGATGCATTGAAGTAATGGAATTTAAAAAATACCGCCGATTAATCTCGGCGGTTTTTTTTGTATTGCACTTTTTTACAATTTAAGTATGTTTTCCTTACATGGGTACGTTAAGATGGCTTATCTTTAGCTCAGTAAACAAGAGCCATTTATATTTGGCGTAATTTGTAGCTGATCAATAAATTCAGGGAAGGTGCAAATATGTTCAGGTTTTTATCTACTTTGTTGAGTGTTGGCTTATTGTGTTCATGTGCAATAAATACAAACGTGGGTGAGTATGTGCTTGGTGATGTTGAAACATCAGTACGAGGCCACAATGTTGAAGTATTTACCGATCGCCAATTAGTGAGTCACAGAGCAACATTTCTTGGCCAAGTTTCGAGCTATTATTGCCAATTAGAAAGTGATATGCATTTACCACAAGCTGGTCCGTTTGATGATATTGATGGTTCTAGAGGTAAACTCCAAGAAACCCTTAAAAGTAAAGTACAGCAAAGGGGGGGCAACGCGATTGTCTATGGGCAGTGTTATATCAGTGCTCATGCAGATACCGATTGCCAAAAAGCGCTTAGTTGTGAAGGGTTTGCGTACCAAGTTGAATATTGAAAATTTTTACTATTGCAATCTAGTTTCTTGAGGTCAGAACTTTGGCTAATTATCTTAATGTTATGCTAGGTTTGTTCTTACTTTTTCATGTTTCTAATACGAGTAGTGCTGAACTAAAACCCTTCACTACAGATGGTTGCAGCTCTTTTCCTGATGGAACAATAGAACATAAAAACTTATGGTTAGCTTGCTGCACTGCCCATGATCTCGCTTATTGGCAAGGTGGAACCTTTAAACAACGTGAGCAAGCTGATATAGATTTAAAAGAGTGTGTTGCAAAAGTAGGTGAGCAAGAAGTTGCGGTATTGATGCTTGCTGGTGTCAGAGTAGGTGGTACACCTTTTTTACCTACCAGTTTTCGTTGGGGCTATGGCTGGCCGTACCCTAAGTTTTATGGTGAACTAACCGAGCAAGAGCGTTTGCAAGTTGAAAATCGTTTGTCTGAATTTAATACAAATCAAAGTAAATAACTCATTATTATCTAAACTCTTTACAGGTTTTTGATGCATCATTGATTATCGATGCTTCAGCGCTTTTGGCAAAATGTGATGATATATATAGCCCTAATTGGTGGTCTGGCATTTTAATACGTGTAACGCCATCAAAGTGGTGAGGCTCGATATCTTTTGCTATCACTGAAGGAAGGGCTGTAATAGCAGCTCTGTTCTTACCTACAAAATCAACGGCTTGTTGCCATGTACTGACTTGGTGTTCATGACTTAGAAATTCATTTTCATTAATTCCTAAATATTTAAGCATTAAGGTACGTGCCCCGGTGCCGCGTTTATACACGATACCATGCAAGTTAGCCTGCCTGCGTAAATTCTCGATACTCAAATCTGGGTCAGTACTGTGGCTAATCAGCTCATATCCAACCTGATAAATTGTCGCTGAGCGGGTCGCAAATTGATCCCTCGTTGGCAACAATAAAAGTGGCATAGCAATATCTACTTCATTGTTTTTCAGCATTTTGATAAGTCGTGCTTGCGGTACAGTGATTACGTCGTAGTTGCTATCAAGTTGATTGATCACACAGCTATAGGCTGATTTTAATTCACCCTGAAATTGTTTACGTGAGTACTTTAACGACTCGCCATTTTCACTTGATACACCAATTGTTATTTTTGCAAAGCAAGAATAACAACAAAGCATTGCAAGTAGGATAAGAACGGCAGTAATAGAGCTTTTTAAATCCATTTAACTTACTGGTAGAGTGAAATTTCGGCTAAATTTACCAGTTTAAAAACAACGGGACAAGGTGGAGCTATGTGGTGGAGTGAATACAAAAAATGTTAGCGTTTTATTGAGAAATAAACTAATTCTTTTATTAAACATAAAGTTGAAGCTGTAAGTTGGTTACTTACAGCTCTAGATACTTGTCTATAAGCCCGCTTTTTTCGCGCGAGCAGCGTGTAGCTTTTTGTAACTTTCGATTAAACGAAGGTGTCTATCTAAACCTTCAAGCTTCATGCTGGTTTCTGTCAAGCCATAAAACATCACATCGCCATTAATTGAGCCAACTACAGCATCCATGGTTTCTTGACCAAACATACGAGTGAAGCTGTGAATGTAATCTTCAATCTCAAGGTCATCGCTTAGTGCTACTTCTAACGTTGCGTGCATTGCCTGGTAGAATAGGCCACGTTCAACAATGGTATTGTCGTTATATTGTAAGAAAGCTTCAACAAGCTCCATTGCTGCTTCTAAATCACCAAGTGCTAAGTAAATAAGTAGTTTAAGCTCAAGAATCGTTAACTGACCCCACACTGTGTTTTCATCAAACTCAATGCCGATTAAGGTGATGATATCAATGTAGTTATCTAGTTCACTTTGTTCTAGGCGTTCAACTAAATCGGCAAGTTGATCTTCTGATAAACGGTGTAGGTTTAAGATATCTTCGCGGAAGTTCAGTGCTTTATTGGTATTGTCCCAGATTAAGTCTTCTACAGGATAAACTTCTGAGTAATCGGGCACCAAAATGCGGCAAGCAGTACCAAGGTCAGAGAACTCAGCAATGTAAGCTTCTTTACCTAAGCTTTCTAAAATTCCGAATAAGCTCGCTGTTTCTTCCTCATTGCTGCCAGAGAAATCCCATTCAACAAAATCATAATCGTGTTTAGCGCTGAAGAAACGCCATGAGATCACGCCCGTTGAGTCAATAAAGTGCTCTACAAAGTTTTCAGGCTCAGAAACCGCCATGCTATTGAACGTTGGCTTAGGTACATCGTTTAAGCCTTCAAAGCTTCTGCCTTGTAATAACTCAGTTAAACTGCGCTCTAACGCAACTTCAAAGCTTGGGTGCGCACCAAAAGAGGCAAATACCCCTCCTGTTTTAGGGTTCATGAGTGTTACGCACATCACTGGGAACTGACCACCTAGCGAGGCATCTTTTACTACAACAGGGAAACCTTGTTCTTCAAGACCATTAATACCCGCAACAATACCTGGATATTTATTTAATACTTCCTGTGGTACGTCTGGTAAAACAATTTCTTGTTCAATGATTTGACGCTTAACGGCACGCTCGAAAATTTCAGATAAACATTGTACTTTTGCCTCGGCAAAATTGTTACCTGCGCTCATACCATTACTTAAGAATAAGTTTTCGATCAGGTTTGAAGGAAAGTAAACAGTTTCACCGTCTGAATGGCGAACATAAGGAATAGAGCAAATACCACGATCTTTATTACCAGAGTTGGTATCGATTAGGTGTGAGCCACAAAGTTCACCATCTGGATTATAAATTTCACGGGTGTAATTATCTAAAATACCCTCTGGTAGCGAGTCATCGTCAGTTAGTGCAAACCACTTTTCATTTGGGTAATGAACAAACTCGCTATTGGCAATGTCTTCGCCTAAGAACTGGTCGTTATAGAAGAAGTTACAGTTTAAGCGCTCAATAAACTCACCTAAAGCAGAACATAGCGCGCTTTCTTTAGTTGCACCTTTACCATTGGTAAAACACATTGGCGACGCAGCGTCACGGATATGTAAAGACCACACATTTGGCACAATATTACGCCAAGAAGAGATTTCGATTTTCATCCCTAACTCTTCAAGGATGGTCGTCATATTTGCGATGGTTTCTTCAAGCGGTAAATCTTTACCTAAAATAAACGTGTTGCTGTCATCACCTGGTTTTGCCATCAGCATTGCTTGCGCATCAGCTTCAATGCTTTCAACAGTATCGATTTTAAATTCAGGGCCGGTTTGAATAACACGTTTTACTGTACAGCGTTCAACAGAGCGTAAAATACCCGTGCGGTCTTTCTCAGAAAGGCTTTCTGGTAATTCAACCTGAATTTGGAAAATTTGGTTATAGCGGTCTTCTGGGTCAACGATATTGTTTTGTGCAACACGAATACCATCTGTCGGGATATCGCGTGAATTACAATACACTTTAATAAAGTAAGCCGCACACAATGCAGATGAAGCTAAGAAGTAATCGAATGGACTTGGTGCAGTGCCATCACCCTTATAGCGTATAGGTTGGTCTGCAATGACAGAGAAATCATCAAACTTAGCTTCAAGCCTGAGGTTGTCGAGAAAATTAACTTTAATTTCCATTAAAAAATTCCACCTTTGTGCGCGTTGCTATCTAAGCTTTGTGTGCCAGATAAGCGTTTTCATCATAATAGGTGTAATTATCTGCTTTTTCGAAGTAATAGTCTTGGGTAAATCGAAAAAAAACTAATTTTAATGCAATAAGTTTCTGGTTGGGAAGGGAGTAGGCGATAACAAAGCTGTTATCGCTAAAAATTAAACACTCGAACCACGAATAATTAACCGTGGTGGTAAAAGGGTATTCTCTACATCTTCACCCCGAATGAGTTTGAGCAGGTTATCTACCAACATTTGTCCGGCGAGGGTAGTGTCTTGTTGAACAGTGGTAAGTGGTGGGTTTACAAAGCTGGCAACCGCAATGTTATCAAAACCAACAACATGTACATCATCGGGGACCTTGATTTTTGCTTCTTTTAACGCGCGAATAGCACCAATAGCAATCAAGTCGCTGGCCGCAAATAATGAGTTAAAACGAATGTTATTTGCTATGAGGGAACGAGTCGCGTGATAGCCAGATTCTTCTGTTGAAATAGCATTAGCCATCTTACGCTCGTTTAAAGCCACGCCTTTGGCTAAGAATGCATCTTTAAAACCTTGGTAGCGAGCAAAAAACTCAGGGCTATGATCAGAGGCATCACCAATAAATGCACAATCAGTTCTTCCGGTTGCGAGTAAATGCTCAGCAGCTAATTTACCACCGCCGTAGTTATCACAGCTGACAGTTAAATCTGGGCGGTTATCTACGCTTGCACCCCAACATACAAACTTAGTGTTTTGGTCAATTAAGGTTTTAAACTTAGGTTGATAATCGAGGTAATCACCATAACCAAGCAAAATTAGGCCATCTGCACGGTGGCTGTCTTCGTAATCAGCTTGCCAATCAGAGCTGCTAGACTGAAACGATACGAGTAAATCGTAGCCTTCTTTTGCACAGGCTCTTGTAATACTGCCTAGCATTGCTAAGAAGAAAGGATTTATTTGTGATTCATCCGAGGTTGGATCTTCAAATAATAAAAGTGCCAGGGTGCTACTTTGTTGTGTTCTTAAGTTACTGGCATTTTTATCAACTTTATAGTTGAGCTGCTTTGCTACCTCGTGAACACGTCGACGCGTTTCTTCGTTGACCAAAGGGCTATTTCGCAGCGCGCGAGACACGGTTGACTGTGACACACCCGCATAATGTGCAATGTCAAATGATGTCGCCTTACCTTTCATATGGTTACCAAATAACAGAAGAAGTATTTCCATTTTCGGCTATTTAATATTTTTTTCAAGCTATTTGTGACAAGCGGCGTGTGTGTGACTGTTCTGTACACAGCTAGGCATTTTTTATGCGTATATATATGCTTTTTCGATACTTAATACGCAGGTTTTCTTAATAAATACGTATGCATGCACAAATAATGAAAATTTTTATTGATCCCAATCTGACACCGGTGTCATAATGTCACTGTTTTATCATTTTGTTGTCAAAACGTATTTGGCTGCCCATTCAATTGGGCAGCATTTTTTTAATACAAAAGATAGCTTCCTTGAGGCAATGACCCAAAGTTTAGCAGACACAATGGCTTTGCCATTGAAAACTAGAAAAATAAGCGGCAACTAGCTTAGACAAATAGAGAAAACAACATGAACACACAGACAACGACAGAATTCGCTCCTATTCTTGTTGCCGATATTGGCGGCACTAACGCTCGTTTCGCTTTAATCACTGACTTTAATGCACAAACTAACCAGTTTGTTATCGAGCATAATTTAACATTCCCAAGTGCTGACTTTGGCTCTTTAGAAAGTGCAATTACTCAGTATTTCAGCCAAATTTCATTTCCAAAGCCAAACCGTGCATGTTTAGCGGTAGCGGGTCCGATTAAAGCAGGTCAAGTACATTTAACAAACCTTGGCTGGCACTTTAATGTTGCAGACTTAAAAGTTGAATTCGCATTTGAGCAACTTGAAGTAATCAACGATTTTGCTGCATTTGCTTATGCGGCTCCTTATTTAGATGATTCACAAAATATGGCCGTTAAAGCAGGCCAAGCTGATGAAAATGCTAATATTGCCGTAATGGGACCTGGTACAGGTTTTGGTGCTGCGTGTTTAGTTCGAACATCTCAAGGCAGCGCTGTTCTTAGCTGCGAAGCAGGCCATATTACTCTTGCAGCAGTAACTGAATTAGACCGGTTTCTAATGACTGAACTTAAAAAGCAATTAAATCATGTGTCTGTAGAGACTGTGTTCTCAGGCCCTGGTATAGCGCATTTATATCGTGCTATGGCTGCAGTAAAAGGCGTTGAAGCTAAGAATTTAGATGCAGCACAAATCAGTGAGTTGGCAACTACAGGTCAATGTGAAGTGTGTGATGCAACGCTAAATCAATTTTGTGATTGGATTGGTAGCGTAGCAGGGGATTTAGCCCTAACATTTGGCGCATTAGGTGGCGTATTTATTGGTGGTGGTATTTTACCTCGCATGCAACAACGTCTATTATCTAGTCGATTTGTTGAACGTTTTGCAGACAAAGGCATAATGTCGCAATATACTTCACAGATCCCTGTTACGCTTGTAACACAAGACAACATTCCATTCATTGGTGCTGCTGCGTGTATACATGTTAAAAGTAACGCGTAATTAGCAGTTGGATGTAGAGCGGATGAAGAAAGTAACCATCAACAGTGTCGCCAGCTATGCCGGTGTATCGAAAAAAACAGTATCTCGCGTTCTCAACAACGAGCCAAACGTGAGTGATGCAACGCGCGAAAAAGTACTTAAAGTATTTAAAGAGCTTGATTACACGCCAAACCCAATTGCACGAGGTTTGGCACAAAACCGTAGTTTTATTATTGGTTGCTTATACGATAATCCTAGTAAAAGCTATATTACCCGTGTCCAAACTGGTGCCTTAGCTGCCTGTCATGAGCTTAATTACAACTTATTGATCCATCCTTGTGAGTTACGTGGCGACGAATTAATTAGTAATATTGAGCAGTTGATTCAAACCTCGCGTTTAGACGGTATTGTACTGACCCCCCCATTTTCAGATTTTCCTGAACTTGTAAGCTTTTTAAAATCGAAAAAGATCCCGTATGCTCGCGTCGCATCAGCGGTACTTGAAGACGACTCTATTTCTGTAAGAAGTAATGATGAGCAGGGAGCTTTTGAAATAACTGAGCATCTTATTAAGCTTGGTCATAAAGAAATCGCTTTCATTAAAGGTCACCCTGATCACAGTGCTACAGAGCAACGTTTTAAAGGTTACCGAAGAGCACTTGCTTCAAACGGCATTGAGTTTGATGAGCGCTTAGTTGAAGAAGGTAACTTCAGTTATCACTCAGGTGTTGACAGTGCCCGTACTATTCTAGATTTAAATCCTCGGCCAACGGCGGTATTTGCTTCAAATGATTACATGGCAGCAGCGGTGTTAAAACTTGCTACGCAAATGCAGTTAAGAGTGCCAGATGATATTTCTATCGCTGGATTTGATAACGCTCCAATTGCTCGTCATATCTGGCCAGGGTTAACTACCATTGCTCAACCAGTTGAAGAAATGACTCAGCAAGCAGTCAGGCAATTGATTACTCATATTAGTGACCCACAAGAGTCGCCTTATCAAGTAACCCTTGAAGCAAAACTCATTACTCGTGAGTCGACAGCTGCAATTAAATAAATTTCATCTTGTTTTTTCACAGTAGCCCGAGAATGAGTGACGCGTTCTCGGGCTTTTTTATTTCAGATGGGTAAAATGGATAACAACACTTTAACTCATTGTTTTAAAATAGAACTAACTACAAACTTAGGCTAGAGGGTACGCCTTTGATAGTAGTACTTCATATGAATTCTGCTCAGATTCTACTAAAATAAAGTTGTTCATTATTTGGTCATTTAAAAAAATTAAACTAAATTTAACAGATAAGGTTGACACCGGTGTCACAGTCATGAGTTAATACAGTGACACCGGTGTCAGGTTGGTTGTGAGAGACAGCCTGTCAGCGTACCTTTGAACGGGTAAATCAAAGATGCTCAGTACAATTATTTTCGTGGAGTCTGTAATTGTTACTGAGCCTTTATCCTCTAACTATAGAGATGAGTCGAATTTATATGTTGCATCCTCGTATTCAAGAAGTCACCGAACGCGTTATCGAACGCAGTAAAGAGACCCGCCAAGCTTATTTAGAGCGAATCTCGCACGCAAAAAAACAAACAAGAGTTCGTGCAGGTTTAGGCTGTGGTAATATTGCACATGTTATGGCTGCTTGTAGCAGCGATGACAAAGATCGTTTAAAAGCAGACGAGCAACCAAATCTAGCTATCATCAACGCTTATAACGACATGCTTTCTGCGCATGTCCCTTACAAAGATTACCCAGAAATCATCAAAAACCTTGCGACTAAGTACGATGCAACAGCACAAGTTGCTGGCGGCGTACCAGCAATGTGTGATGGCGTAACACAAGGCCGTGACGGTATGGAGTTATCATTGTTCTCACGTGACGTGATTGCAATGTCTACTGCGGTTTCTTTATCGCATGATGTATTCGACGGTGTTTTCTGTTTAGGTGTTTGTGACAAAATCGTCCCAGGACTTTTAATTGGTGCTTTATCATTTGGTCATTTACCAACGTATTTTTTACCAGCAGGTCCAATGCAATCGGGTATCCCGAATAAAGAAAAAGCTCGTGTTCGTCAAAAATTTGCACAAGGCTTAGTAAGTCGTGAAGAGCTTCTTGAAGCTGAAAGCGCATCTTATCACAGTGCCGGTACATGTACTTTCTACGGTACGGCAAACTCGAATCAAATGTTAATGGAAATCATGGGTCTACATTTACCAGGTAGCTCTTTCATTAACCCTTACACAGAACTACGTGATGGTTTAACAGGTCATGCTGTAGAAACTATGTTAAAGCAGTTAATCGAAACAAAAGATGCTAACTGCCTTGCAGATGTAGTAAGTGAAAAAACAATTATTAATGGTTTAGTTGGCTTGTTATCAACAGGCGGCTCAACAAACCACGCAATCCACTTAGTGGCTATTGCGAAAGCTGCAGGTGTGATCCTAACGTGGAAAGACATGGCTGACTTATCTGAAGTTGTGCCACTTCTTACGCGTATCTACCCGAACGGCTCAGCTGATGTGAACCACTTCCAAGCAGCTGGCGGTATGGGCTTCTTAATGAAGCAACTACTTAGCAAAGGTTACTTACATAACGATGTGAAAACGATTGTCGGTGATGGCCTAGAAGCTTACACCACGGAGCCAATGTTAGATAAAGATTCATCAGTGATTATGACTAACAGCACAGGCCCAAGCAAAGTTAAATGGGTGTCGTGTCCTGAAAAGTCACACGACGAAGAAGTATTGCGCCCAATTGATAACCCGTTTAGTAAGCAGGGTGGTTTACAGCTTCTTACTGGTAACCTTGGTAAAGCAGTTATTAAAGTATCAGCAGTGGCAGAGTCACACCAAGTTGTTTCTGCACCAGCTAAAGTATTTAGCTCACAAGGTGAATTACAAGAAGCGTATAGCCGCGGTGAATTAAACACAGACTTTATTGCTGTAATTAAAGAGCAAGGTCCGAAAGCGAAAGGCATGCCTGAACTTCATAAGTTGACGCCAGTAATGGCAACACTGCAAGACCAAGGCTACAAAGTGGCGATTGTCACAGACGGTCGTATGTCGGGTGCATCTGGTAAAGTTCCTGCTGCAATCCACTTAGCACCAGAAGCTGTTGAAGGTGGTGTAATCGCTAAAATTCACGAAGGTGATTTAGTGACGCTTGACGCACCAGCAGGTGTATTGAAAGTACATGTAAGCGATGAAGAATTAGCAAAACGTGAATTACAACTTAGCCAACCAAGCCAAACATACGGCACAGGTCGAGAGTTATTTGCAGGTTTCAGAAATATAGTAAGTAGTGCAGACCTAGGCGCTAGCGCCTTTGGTTTAGAATAATAATACGCCGTTACTGGGCTATGAGGAACAAACAATGAGCATTGAGAAAATTTTATCATCGGCACCTGTGGTACCGGTTGTTGTTATCGAAAAACTTGAAGATGCAGCACCCCTTGCACGTGCGCTTTATAACGGTGGCTTAAAAGCATTAGAAATTACTTTGCGTACGCCAATTGCGGCAGAAGCAGTGAAGCTAATGAAAGAAGCCGTACCAGAAGCATACGTTGGCACAGGTACTGTGGTTGATAAAGCGACATTTAATGCATCAGTTGAAGCCGGTGCTGACTTTATGGTTAGCCCTGGCGTAAACGACGAATTATTAGCACTGGCTAAA
Source organism: Pseudoalteromonas apostichopi (assembly GCF_030297135.1). Classification (NCBI taxonomy): domain Bacteria; kingdom Pseudomonadati; phylum Pseudomonadota; class Gammaproteobacteria; order Alteromonadales; family Pseudoalteromonadaceae; genus Pseudoalteromonas; species Pseudoalteromonas apostichopi. Next base: position 135,642 of record NZ_AP028065.1, on the reverse strand, counting down.
GAGTCTGATATTCCATTTTTACCAGGTGCTGCGACACCAAGTGAAGTAATGAAATTAGCAAGCCAAGGCTTTAAGTTTCTAAAGTTCTTCCCTGCAGAAGCAGCGGGTGGCACTGCAATGCTGAAATCAATTGGTGGCCCTTTACCACAAGTAACATTTTGTCCAACAGGCGGCATTAGCCTAGAAACAGCACCTAACTACCTCGCACTTAAAAACGTTATCTGTGTGGGTGGTACGTGGATGTTAGACAAACAACTTATTGAAAACAAAGACTGGCAAGCCATTGAAGCGCTTGCTCGCCAAGCAAGTGAAGTAAAATAATTAACGGGAGATATTAGAATGATTAATGTTGCAATTAATGGCTATGGACGTATCGGTCGTAACGTATTACGTGCCCTTTATGAGTCAGCTCAAAACAACGAAATCAAAATCGTTGCAATTAACGATTTAGCACCAGCAAATGTTAACGCGCATTTAACTCAATTTGACTCAGTTCACGGTCAATTTTCTCAAAAAGTAACACTTGCTGAAAACACCATGCTAATTGGTAATGACGAAATTACCCTTACGCAAGAGCGTGATCCTGCAAACCTTCCTTGGAAAGCTCTAAACGTAGATATCGTTCTAGAATGTACTGGTTTATTCACTTCACGTGAGGCAGCGGCTAAACACATTGAAGCAGGTGCTAAAAAAGTAATCGTTTCTGCTCCTGGTACTGATATGGATGCAACTGTTGTTCATGGTGTTAATAGTGAAGTATTAAACGCTGACAGCAACATTATCTCAAATGCATCGTGTACAACAAACTGTTTAGCGCCGATTGCAAAAGCAATCAACGACACAGTAGGTATCGAGCAAGGTAGCATGACGACAATTCATGCATACACAAACGATCAAAACTTATCTGACGTTTATCACCCAGATTTATATCGTGCACGTAGCGCAACTCAGTCAATGATCCCAACTAAAACAGGTGCTGCTAAAGCAGTTGGCTTAGTACTTCCTGAACTTGCGGGTAAACTAGACGGCATGGCAGTACGTGTACCAACAATCAACGTTTCTTTAGTAGACTTAACGTTCGTTGCTAAGCGTGAAACAACTGCAGCAGAAATCAACGAAGTAGTTAAAGCAGCATCAGAAGGTGCAATGCAAGGTATTCTTGAATACAACGAACTACCGCTTGTTTCTATCGACTTTAACCACAACCCAGCGTCTTCAATCTTCGACTCTACCCAAACTAAAGTAGATGGTAAGCTTGTTAAAGTGATGGCTTGGTACGATAACGAGTGGGGTTTCTCAAACCGCATGTTAGACCAAGTTAAAGCGCTAGGTCAGTTCTTATAATAGAACAGTAAAAGTTTAAGCTTTATCCAACAAAGCCACGTTTATCGTGGCTTTTTTGGTTTTTACTGGAAATTAATTTGGATTCACATTACTTTATTGTGCGTAATTGTTTTCAAGGAAAGATAATGAAAAAAATCTTATTAACTACGTCACTCTTTTTATCGTCGATACTGCCTAGTTATGTATCCGCATCGCAAGAAGCACAGCAACTTGCAGTGTGTTTAACTGATTCACTAAATGGCAAAGAACGAAAGAACCTCGCTAAGTGGATTTATCTAGGTATGTCGACGCACAGTATAATTAAGCCTTTCTCGAACGTGACAGAACAAGATATGGATGAAACTAATCGCTATGTTGGTGCGTTAGTTACGCGTTTATTAACCGAAGACTGTCCAAAGCAAGCAAGGGCGGCGATTGAAGTCGGCGGTCAGGGAGCAATGGAAAACGCATTCGGTATTGTGGGTGAAGTTGCAATGCAAGAGTTAATGGCTGAGCCAAGTGTTGGTAATGCTTTAGGTGCATTTGATAAATACCTTGATCAAGATAAGTTTGATAAAGCATTCCAATAATATTTAAAAGGCTTATTCTTTTATAAGCCTAAATCGTTTCATAAGGATATGGATGTTTAATAAAATTAGACAGTTATTCGCTAATAAGCTGTATAAAACAATCGCGCTGGTTTTAGTAATTCTCATTGCAGGACCTGAGTTAATGATGGGGTATGAGCTTATGGCACTACTAGAGTTTTTAGGTCCATCGACATTTGTGCTTATTCATTTAGCTGGATTAATGCTCTACCTTGAAAGGCTAAAAAACGCTTTCATGAACTTTGAAAAACATAGTTTATGCTATAGGCCAATGACTTCACACATTATTGAAATGCCTGCGTTGATTATTCATTTCCTACCTGAACGCAGCCTAGTTTTAGGTTTTATTAGCTTAGTATCAATTTGTTGTGTACACATGATAGTGATGGCTTAGCGTATATTTGTTCCTAAATTCTTCTGTGTTATGCTGCAAAAAATTGATAAATGGATTTTTATATCATGACTCGTCTTTATCATCGGTTATTTCGGGCTGAGCAGTTTCAAGTGGGTGAAGGAAATATCAGTGGCTATATTGCCTGCTTCTTAGCGATTTTATCCTGTTTAGGAGTATTAGCTTTTCACTTTCCTGAGTACTTAACGACGCCAGAGCTTCGACAAAACTACAGCGTTGAGTTTTTGCGTCAGCTAATGTTCGTGGCACTAATTATTTCAGGCAGTTTAGGCTTGTTGAACTTTGTTCGTAACACTAACAAACGACTCGGTGCAACAGCTTGGGTGCTGATACTTCTTGCTATTGCATTTGGTGGCCCGAATGTTCAAGTGGGCGATTTTAGAGATAATACGCCATACCTAGGGCTTGATTGGTTCATTCTTGATTTACTTGGCTCCACACTGATTTTTATTTTAATTGAGAAGCTGCTACCGCACCGCAAAGAGCAAAAAATTCTCCGCTCTGAGTGGCAAGGCGATTTAAATCATTTCTTTGTAAATCATTTAATTATCGGTTTTGTGCTTCTTGCAACCAATCAGTTTGTGCATCACGCATTTGGCTGGGCTGTATCTGATACTGTGCAAGGCTTTATTATACAAATGCCATTTTTACTCCAGCTCTTTTTAATTATTTTAGTGGCCGATTTAATGCAATACTTTGTGCATAGGGCTTATCACGAAGTACCTCTGCTTTGGCGTTTTCATGCCGTGCATCATAGTGCAAAAGAAATGGATTGGCTCGCAGGCTCACGTCAGCATATTTTAGAAATATTAGTGACGCGTAGCTTAGTACTTACGCCTATTTTTGTACTGGGCTTTCCATCTGAAGTCATTAGCCTTTATGTGATTATTGTTGGCTTTCAGGCTGTGTTTAACCATGCCAATGTTCGCGTAAATTTTGGTTGGTTAAAGTATTTTCTGGTTACTCCTCAGTTTCATCATTGGCACCATTCATCTGATAAAGCGGCCATTGACCGTAACTATGCAGCGCATTTTTCTTTTTTAGATTATCTATTTGGCACCGCTGTAAAAGGTCAAGCAGAGTGGCCCGATAAATATGGTGTGGTTGGCGATTACATGCCCGAAGGAATGTTAAAGCAGCAGCTGTTTCCGTTTAACAGGCAAAAATAAAGCCTCAGTGAGGCTTTGTTTATAGGCAAATTAGTATTAAATCATAATCGCGCAAGCAGCTCAGAAAAGCGAGGTCGTTTTTCTGAGTTGAGTACCAAGCACTCTTGGGCTATGTCGGCAAGCATCTTTGTAATGTTGTTTTGTTCAGTCACAACAGTCAGTAAATCATCGATAAAATAACCGAGGGCACGTACTTCAATGCCTTCTAATAGCTGTTGTTGAGTTGGCATTAGCATCGATAAATCGGTTGCGGCACCAAAGTCACCAAACAATAAATCGCCTTGTGAATTGATCATGCTGTTATGGGCATAAATGTCACCATGGCTAACTTGCTTTTTATGCAAATGGGCGAGGGTACTTGTCATTTGTTGAACGATTTTTAACACCATTTCAGGCGTGTACTGGCAGTTGTCTTCGAATGTGTCACGGGTACAACTTGCAAGTGATGGTGGTAAACCAAGGTTCGTAAACTCTTTATTGATCAGCTCCATTACTAAACCCAGTTGTGACTCTTCATCAACATAGCCCAACGCTTTAATTAGGTTTGGGTGCTCACTTGCTTGTAAACAGCAATTAAGCTCATCGAGTGGGTAGCCATCACTGGTGATCTCGCCTTTAAATAACTTAAGGGCAACAGGTCGTTGATGCCAGTTTGCGAAGTGAATAACCCCAGATGCGCCTTGGCCAATCTGCTTTTTAACATCGATTTCATCCAGTGCTATTTGGCTAAACAGCTCACAATGTAAGCTGGTTGAACGATTTAAATCGTTACCAGAGAAGGCAAGCCAAGCAAGTTTCGGTAAGGCTAAAAGCCAATCTTCAACTTTTGTAAGCTTATTGGCGCTTAAACGTATTAGCTCAAGCTCTTTACAATTAGCCATTGACCCTGGCAAATGTGTTAACTGATTGCCGGCCAGTGCCAGCTTTTTAAGCTGACTGTACTCACCAAATGTATCCGGCAAAGCGGGGATTTGATTATCAGTTAAGATCAGCCATTCAATTTTCGTTGGCAAACAGTGTGCTTTAAATTCAGTAATTTGATTACTTTTAAATGCCACCATGATTAAGTTTGGGCATTGTCTTAGCACGTCAGGTATGTGTTTAAACTGATTAAATGATAAAAACAGTCGTTTTAGATTTTTTAATTTGTAAAAATCGTCAGGTAAATCACTTAGCTGGTTATTAGATAAATCAAGGGTTTCTAACGTATCGGCTAGGGTATAAATTTCTTTTGGGAATTCAGTTAGTTCTGCAACAAGCTGAAGCCGTGTACTACCTTGTAGAGAACCGGCTTTTAACTCTTCGAGGGTATTCAATGTTGATTCCTTTGTGCTAAAAGGTAAAAGGCCAACTTGGTTGGCCTTTTTAATTAAAACTGTGCGTTATGGTAAACGTTTTGTACGTCATCACAGTCTTCTAGCATGGCTAAAAAGCGTTCCATGACTTCAACGTCTTCACCTTCAATGGGTGCTTCTACTTGCGGCACAAAGGCAATTAAATCTTCGTGGAAATCAGTAATTCCCATTTCTTCAAGTGCTGTACGGGTGTTGTTGTATTCTGTGTGTGGAGCAAATACGGTGATTTTACCGTCTTCAACTTCTACATCTGTTACATCGACATCTGCCATCATCAATGCTTCTAATACAGCTTCGTCATCATCACCGTCAAAAACAAAAATAGCGAGGTGATCAAATAAGTGTGATACTGAATTTTGCGCACCAATTTTTGCATTTGCTTTAGTAAAACAAACACGTACGTCAGCGAAGGTACGTTTGTTGTTGTCGGTTAAGCAGTCAACAATGATCATACAGTTGCCCGGGCCGTAACCTTCATAGCGAGTTGCTACGTAATCTTCGCCGCCACCACCTTTGGCTTTATCGATTGCACGCTCGATTACATGCGTAGGTACTTGGTCTTTCTTAGCACGCTCAATTAAGCGACGAAGTGCTAAGTTGCCATCGGGATCAACACCACCATTCTTAGCGCAGATATAAATTTCTTTTCCGTACTTTGAATAAACTTTGGTTTTTGCACCCGCAGTTTTTGCCATTGAGTCTTTTTTGTTTTGATAAGCTCTGCCCATCTGCGTGTTGCCTTTTTGTTATAGATAAAAATAAAGCCGTTATTCTAATCATTTAACCTAGTAGTTAACAGTGTTTATTCGTCGCTTTGCTGTAACTGCCACATTCGAGCATATTCGCCATTCGCCGCAAGTAGCTGTTGGTGCTGACCTTGTTCAACAACTTGTCCTTGTTTCATAACAATAATTTTGTCTGCGTCGGTGATTGTTGATAAACGATGAGCAATGACTATGCTGGTGTGCTTTTGCGCGACTTCACGCATAGCACTTAAAATAGCTTGCTCTGAATGCGAATCAAGCGCTGATGTTGCCTCATCAAATAATAAAATAGGTGAACCCTTTAAAATGGCTCTGGCAATTGCTATACGTTGCTTTTCGCCGCCCGACACTTTTAAACCGCGCTCACCAACAAGGGTTTTATCGCCTTTATCTAGGCTTGCAATAAACCCATCTAAGTGGGCAAGGCTTATAGCTTTATCAATATCATCTTCGCTTGCCGTTGGATTTCCGTAGGCGATGTTTTCGCGAATGCTGGTGTTAAATAGCACGGTATCTTGCGGTACGATGGCAATAGCTTGGCGCAAACTTTCAAGTGTAACTGTGTTGATTGCTTGCTCATCAATATAAATTTTGCCCGCATCCACATCATAAAAGCGGTAAAGCAGGCGGCTTAAGGTACTTTTACCTGCGCCACTGGCACCGACAATCGCTACTTTACTGCCTGAAGTAACCTCAAAACTTAAATTATTTAAAATAGGCCGTTGTTTGTCGTAACTAAAAGAGACATTCTCAAATCGAATAGCTGCTTTTGTTGTAGTTAATGGTTTTGCATCTTTGTCATCGCTAATAGCGGCTTTTCGATTTAATAAGCCGAGCATGTTTTCAAGATCAGTTAGTGCACGGCGTATTTCACGATACACAAAGCCTAAAAAATTAAGAGGAAGAAATAGCTGGATCATGTAAGCATTGATCATCACAAGCTCACCTATGGTCAGCTCTTTATTGACCACTGAACTGGCACCTAGCCACATTAGTGCTGTAATAGCTGCGGCGATAATAAGTGCTTGCCCTGAATTTAGCGCAAGTAACGATAAACGATTTTTTAGCCTCGCTTGTTCCCACTTAGCTAAAAAGCTGTCGTAGGTGTTTGCTTCATAATGTTCATTGTTGAAGTACTTAACGGTTTCGTAATTTAGTAAGCTGTCGATAGCACGAGTATTTGAGTTGTTATCGGCAGTATTTGCTTCACGTATAAATCGGTTACGCCACTGAGTTACTATTACAGTAAAAGCAATGTAAATAGCGACAGCGATAACAGTGACTAATGCAAACCAAGGTGAAAACAAGGTCGCAAAAATAATGGCGACTGTGATTATTTCAAATAGGGTTGGCACGATGTTAAACATCAAAAAGCGCATCAAAAAGCTGAGGCCATTTGTACCACGCTCTATATCGCGACTAATACCGCCTGTTTGCCTATCAAGGTGAAAGGCTAATTCTAAACTATGTAAGTGTTTAAATATTTTTAAACCAATATGGCGCATAGCGTGCTCAGTAACACGGCCAAACAATGCATCGCGAACTTCACCAAAAAACACACTGGCAAAGCGCAGCAAACCATAGCCGATGAGCAGGGCAATAGGAACGCTTAATATCGGGTTGATACTAGAATCTACTGCGTCGATTATTTCTTTTAGTGCCCAAGGCATCAGCAATGTGGCCCCCTTGGCTGCAATAAGAGCTAGTACAGCCAAAATAACTCGGCCTTTAAAGGTCATTAAATAGGGCCAGAGTGTTTTGATGCTTTGTGATAGGTTCATTGCATCAGGCGATCTCGTCACCTGTTCTTTGCGGCTCATTCCACGCATGGGGGTCTCTTAAATCAATTTGATAAAAATAGGCAAAAGCTTTCGTGTTTTAGGCAAGTGTAATTTGCAAATTTACCTCTATACTGAGTGCAGTATACACCAGCGCATTAGCAAATTTGTTAATTGCATGAGTTAAACACGAAGAAAATTAAGGAGTAAGCATGAAAACCGTCGGTTATGCAGCACATGATTCAGAAAAACCATTAGAGCCGTATCATTTTGAACGCCGTGCACTTCGTGATGAAGATGTATCAATTGAAATTCTTTATTGTGGCGTGTGTCATTCAGACTTACACACAGCAAAAAACGATTGGGGCTGGACTCAGTACCCAGTAGTACCGGGTCATGAAATTGTTGGCCGCGTTCTTGAAGTGGGTAGCGGCGTTACTAAATACAAAGTGGGCGATAATGTCGCTGTTGGTTGTATGGTAGATAGCTGTTTGAGCTGTGACCAGTGTCATCATGGTGAAGAGCAGTTTTGTCGCGAAGGAATGGTGGGTACATACTCAGGGCAAGATCGTATCAGTGGCGAACTTACTCAAGGTGGGTATTCAAAACACATTGTGGTTCGTGAAGAGTTCGTACTCAATGTACCTAAAGGTTTAGACCTAGCGAAATGTGCGCCAATTCTATGTGCAGGTATCACAACTTATTCACCACTACGCACGTGGAATGTTGGCCCAGGCAGCCGTGTTGCGGTAATTGGTCTAGGTGGTTTGGGTCACATGGCAATTAAAATCGCAGCTGCAATGGGTGCACATGTTACGGCAATTAGCCGCAGTGATAAGAAAAAACAACAGGTTTTAGATTATGGTGCGAAAGACTTATTAGTCTCAAGTGATGAACAAGTGATGCAAGCACATGCTAATCAATTCGATCTAATTATTAATACCATACCCGTTAAACATGACTTTACACCTTATATGCCACTACTTGATATAGATGGTACCCAAGTGCTAGTTGGCCAAGTTGGTGAACTTGCAGAATCAAACTCTGTTCCACTTCTGCTTGGACGTCGCCGTGTTGCTGGCTCATTGATAGGTGGTATAGCACAAACCCAAGAGATCCTCGATTTCTGTGCGTTACATAATATTCTGCCAGAAGTTGAAATGATCAAAATGGAACAAATTAATGACGCTTTCGATAAATTAAAGCAAGGTGATATGGCCTCACGCTTTGTTATCGACATGTCATCATTAGAAGTTTAACTTGTTTAACAAAGTTAAATTAATAAGCGGGTCGAGTTAGGCTCGCTTTATTTTAGTTACTTTTATTTAAGTAATAACTTGTGTTTTATTTTTTTACCCTCATTATAGCTGTGTTATCCACTTAATTTATTGGTCAGTTCTTGTTACGGTTTTTCTCAGTCATTATCTTGCTATTTACTGTGTTCTTTAGTGCACAGAGCATGGCTATGCCTGACACTCACTCACACTATGCTGCCACTAAATTGTTCCAAGTCGAGCTGACTAAAACCCCAGTTATTTCTCAAACTCATACAGCTAAGCATCCTAAACCGGTAGAACCATCGGGGTTTGATACCCTTGTGCCGCGTTTAACTGCCAGTAATTCATCATTGTTTCTTTACCATAGTCAGGTTGACCCTGATTACGAGCTATTAATTGAATTCTTTGCTGAAGATTGGAGAAAAGAGCACTTTTTAGCGCCACCAAGTGCTGTGCGCATGATCCCATGGTTTGCGTTAGCCACGCAACGTAAATCCCGCATTAGTGGCTGGAAAGACGCTAATCTCTTGTACAAAGCGAATACGACCTACCATAGCTAAACGACTTCCTTCGTTACTTTTTTATTTTTGGAATTAATTTTTTACCGGCTGAAAATGCTGGAAGGAAGTCATGTATGTCACATAAATCAAAGCCGGCGCTATGGCGTCGTCTAAAAATGAGTTATGTCGCTATGATAGCGGCGTGTATTTTATTAGCGGTTAGCGCACTACCTAATCTTTACCCTAACAAATCTTGGTTGCACATTAGCTTGCCAGATCAAACTGTGACGCTGCAAAGTGTGACAACTTCACTAAATCAACATGGTTTTGAAGTGTCTGAAGCTAATGATAGCCAAGCACAACTGGCTATTTTATTAGCTGAGCCTACTCAAAGTGCCAATGCACTGAGTTTTATAAAAACTCAATACCCACAGCTGGAAGCTAAAATTGTTGAGCATGCGACAAGCCCACAATGGCTTCAGCAGCTTGGTCTTTCACCGATTAAGTTAGGACTTGACTTAAATGGTGGGGTGCTATTTGTGCTTGATGTTGACCTAGATAAAGCAATGCAAGAGCACTTAAACAGTGTGTATCAACAAACTAAATTGACGCTTCGAAAAGACAAAATTCGTGGTATTAGAGCCAGTGAAGTAAAAGAAGGGGTTGAGCTGCAAATTTTACCAAGCGGTGAAGGGCAACTCCCAGGACTCATCTCAACCTTACAAGGTCAATTCAAAGGCCTGATGCAAACTAAATCAACGAGTAATAACCTAACCACAGTATTACTGCATTTTAATGAGCAAAGCCAAAGCGAATTCAATAAACAAGTCATGGCACAAAGCTTAACAACCCTGCGTGGACGTATTGAAGAGCTTGGCATCACAGAAGCGGTGACGCAAAGGCAAGGTAAACAACGAATTCGAATCGAGTTACCAGGGGTACAAGATCCATCAGAAGCTAAACGCATTATTGGTGCAACAGCGACCCTAGATTTTTATCAGGTCGTCGAAGTGGGTGGTAAAGCGTTTAATGTGCAAGGTGGTGGTGTTGTTAATTTAAATCCTGTGGCGATTTTTTCAGGTGATCACATCAATAATGCCAGTGTTGGTAAAGATGAATGGGGCAAGCCTTTAGTCCAGCTTAGCTTAGACTCTCAAGGTGGCGATGCAATGTCTGCTTTTTCAAAGCACAATATAGGTAAGCCAATGGCCACGGTGTATTCTGAATACTCCCGGAATGCAAATGGCGACGTTGTGAAAAAAAGCGAAGTGATCAATGTGGCAAACATTGCACAGCATTTAAGTTCTCGTTTTAGTATTACGAATATGAAAAGCCCACAAGCAGCTTACGATTTAGCGCTTTTACTTCGTGCAGGGTCGCTAACTGCACCAGTGACAATCGTTCAAGAACAAACCATAGGTCCAAGCTTAGGTAGTGAAAACATTGAACACGGATTAGCTGCTTTAATGCTTGGTATCGGTATTACCCTTGCATTTATGGCGCTTTGGTATCGTCGTTTAGGCCTGATTGCCAACATTGCGTTGTTACTTAATTTAACCGCTTTAGTCGGCTTAATGTCGTTATTACCTGGCGTGGTGTTGACATTACCGGGCATCGCAGGGCTTGTATTAACAATAGGCATGGCAGTTGATACTAATGTAATTATCTTTGAGCGAATAAAAGAGGAAAAACGTAAAGGTCGACCTACCTATCAAGCAATAGAGCAAGGCTATAACCAAGCATTTACGACCATTTTTGATGCCAATGTGACCACCATGATCACAGCTATCATTCTATACGCCATTGGTTATGGGCCTGTGAAAGGTTTTGCAATTACATTAGCGCTCGGACTATTAACCAGCGTATTCACCGGTGTTTACATTTCAAAAGCGCTTAGCCAAACACTTTACATTAAACTGACAAATTTATCGGGGGCTAAAGAATGAGTTGGTCAACATTAACTGCAGCGAGTAAATCGCGCGTTTTAGGGTTATTGCTAAGCTGTGTTTTAGTCATCGCGAGCTTAGGTGTTTTATCTGTCAAAGGGCTAAACTTTGGCCTTGATTTTACAGGTGGCTACATCACTGAGATAAACACAACGTCAGTAACAACTATTGCTGATTTAAAGGCAAAGTTAAGTCCTGAAATTGCAAACAAATTAACCATAACTAAAGCGGGTGAATACCACTTTGTTTTAAGAGAAGCGCCAGAGCTTAGTGAAGCCAGCAATTGGCAATCAGAGCTGAATGAGCAAGGTGTAGAATTTACCGTGCTTTCAAGTTCTTTTTTAGGTTCACAAGTCGGTGATGAGCTTTTTGAGCAAGGCTGTTTAGCATTATTTGCAGCACTGATTGCCATTATGGTTTATTTAGCTGTACGTTTTGAATGGCGACTCGCGGTAGGCTCAGTGGTTGCACTGTTACATGATTTAATCTTAGTGCTAGGCTTGTTTTCGTTACTAGGGCTTATGTTTAATTTAACCGTGCTGGCGAGTTTACTGGCTATTATTGGTTATTCATTAAATGACTCAATTATTGTTGGCGACAGAGTTAGAGAGCTTTTACGTATTCAGCCAGACAATCAACGCATTAATACCCATGTTGTGATTAATGATGCAATTGGCTCTACGTTAACGCGTACATTGATCACCTCAGGCACAACACTTGCGACCATTGCTTGTATTTGGCTGCTTGCTGGCGCTGCATTAACGGGTTTTGCTATCGCGTTATTTGCAGGCATTGTGGTGGGCACCTTCTCATCGATTTGTATCGCCGCCACCTTACCGCAATTATTAGGGTTAAGTTCAGACAATTACACCCAAACACTGGATGATAAAACCAAAGCCTATATGGATATGCCATAAGTCAGTTTTATAACTTACTTTCATCAGCCGCTATTTTTCCATAGAATAGCGGCTTTTCTGTTTTAACTGCTTTGATATGAATAAAACACACGTAATTGAACATTTACGCTTTGCGCTAGAGGCACAACTGCAAAACGCCAAAGCAGCGGCAAAAGCGGCTCATGATGCAGCAACCCACGAAGAAAGTGTTGCTGAAACTCAATACGATACCTTGGGTTTAGAAGCCGCTTATTTAGCGCAAGGGCAAGCTGAACGAGTTAATGAGTGCTACCGTGACATACAAGCATTCAATACAGTGTTTAAAGAAAGCGAATTTAATAAGGTTCGTGAAGGTGCATTAGTGTGTCTTGTCGATGAACAAGATAACTCAAAGTGGTTTTTTATGGGCCCAAGTGTAGGTGGCTTAGTAGTCAACGTAAAAGAACAGCCTATATATGTTGTAACCCGTGAAGCGCCGTTAGGTAAACAGCTGATTGGCAAGCAAATTGATGACGAAGTAACACTGACAATTGCAGGTAACGCACAGTTTTATAGCGTTACAGAAATAGTCTGATCAAGAAAATTTATTAATCAGTAAATTTCATCTTCAAGTAAAAAATAACTCGTTGGTCACAAAGTAAAAAAACCTCTATAAATCACATCAAGCTTAATGCTTATAAGCACCCATCTAGTTAAGTGAAGTTTAGCCTCATGCGTTCACTTAATCGGCTGGGTGTTTTCATTTTTTTCATAAGACTTAATTTAGGAAAAGTCGTGTTTAAAACCTTGATTGTGGTTGATAACAATGAGCAACGTATTGCTCAAAATTTCGAAAATGTCATTACCTTTGACACCTACTTACGTGATTACCCAAAACATAATGAGCCAAAAACACGCATTTTAAACTTGTGTGATACAGGGCAGTATTTAAGTAAAGGTTATTATTGTTCTTTGCTTGCTGAAGCAAGAAAGCATCAGGTATTACCGAGTGTAAAAACAATTAATGCGCTACGTAGCGATGAGCATAGCACGCGTCATAAAGAGCTTGCTGGTTGTACTGTATTTTTTGGTCACACAGATCAAGAGCAGCAAAGCAAAGCAACTAAAGCATTATTCTCGCAATATCCTGCGCCTATTTTGGTGTGTGATGAACAAGGTGTTGTGAAGCAAGGTGCGATTGCATCATTAGATGACACGGGCTTTACAGAGTTTGTAAAGCAACTCAGTAGCTTTACGATGTCAGTATGGCGCATTCACGATAAAAAACGTCGTTACCGTTGGGATATGGCCATATTGGTTGATCACCAAGAAAAAGTGCCGCCAAGTGATAAAGATGCCATTGCTAAATTTATTAAAGCAGCCGCTAAACATGGTATTTATGCTCAAGCACTTACATTTGATGAAATTACCAATATTGCACAATTTGATGCGTTGTTTATTCGTCAAACAACGGCCATCGACCATCCAACCTATCGTTTAGCGAGTAAAGCACAAAGCTTAGGGTTAGTGGTGATTGATGATGCAGAGTCGATACTGCGCTGCTGTAATAAAGTGTATTTGCACGATGCTTTTAATTATCAAAAAGTGCCGAGTTTAAAAACTCACGTTGTGGCTGATACAAGTGAAGAGACAATTGAAAGTTTAGAAGCAAACTTCAGCTACCCACTGGTATTAAAAATGCCAGAAGGCTCTTTCTCAAAAGGCGTATTTAAAGTTGCTAATCGTGATGAGTTAGTTGCTAAATTAACAGAGTTGTTTGAGTTCAGTGCACTTGTGCTTGCACAAGAGTACATGTACACCGAATACGACTGGCGTGTCGGGGTGTTAAATGGCCGTGCAATTTATGCGTGTCGTTATTTAATGGCGCGTAATCACTGGCAAATTTATAACCATGATGCAAAACGTTTCTTTTCTGGTGGCTTTGAAACCTTGCCAACATTTGAATTACCTAAAGTGGTACTCGATGCGGCGTTAAAAGCCTGCAAAACGGTAGGTAAAGGTTTGTATGGTGTTGACGTTAAAGAACATCAAGGTAAAGCATACGTGTTAGAAGTGAATGACAACCCAAGTATCGACCATAAAGTCGAAGATGCCTATTTAGGTGACGAGCTTTATATGATCATTATGGATGAGTTTAAACAACGCTTAGAAGCACGAGGCCGTGGTTAATGAACGCCTCTGTTTGTCAAATCCGTTTTGCTCAGGCAACGGATTTGGCGGCCCTTGTTGCCATTGAAGAACAAAGCTTTAGTCAAGATAGATTAAGTAGTCGTAGTTTAAAACGTTGGATCAGCGCAACGCATGGCTTACTGATGGTGGCCGAGATCGAGAACCAACTAGTTGGTTATGGCTTGGTTTGGTGTCACAAGGGGACGCGTCTTGCTCGGCTATATTCACTGGCGGTTTTGCAATCTCAGCAAGGCAAAGGCATTGCTTCAAAGTTACTGCTTGCGCTTGAAAACGAAACAGCTAAACGCGGCCGTTTATATATGCGTCTAGAAGTTGCGGTAAACAACCTATCGGCAATTTGCTTATATGAAAAACTGGGTTACCAGGTGTTTGGTCATTACAGTGATTATTATGATGACCATAGTGATGCCCATCGAATGCAAAAAAACATTCGACGTAATATCGAGTTTAATGCCGATAAACACACGCCTTGGTATCAGCAAACAACCGAGTTTACCTGTGGTCCTGCGGCGCTATTAATGGCAATGTCATCCTTGAATGATACCGCAATGAGCCAACTCAAAGAGCTGGATATATGGCGTGAAGCCACGACTATCTTCATGACTTCAGGGCATGGCGGTTGTCACCCTCTAGGGTTAGCGCTTGCTGCAATGAAACGTGGTTTTAAAGCTGATGTAGTTTTAAATACCCGTGATACTTTGTTTATTGACGGGGTAAGAAGCGAAAAGAAAAAAGCCATTTTGCATACCGTACACAATCAGTTTGTGGCTGAAGCAATCGCTGCAAAACTGCCTGTGAGGTATCAAGAGTTAACCTTGGCCTCCATTGAAGATTGGCTTGCGGAGGGTAAAGCGGTGGTGTTATTGATCAGTACCTATCGATTTGATGGTAAAAAGTCACCGCACTGGGTGTGTGTAACGCATATTGATGAGCATTGCTTGTACGTGCATGACCCGTTTTGTGAAAACGAAAAACAATTGGCGATTGATTGTCAGCATGTCCCAATAACCAAAGCCGATTTTAACAAAATGGCTAGTTTTGGTTCATCAAGACTCAGCACTGCGATGGCCTTTTATTTATAATTTTAATTGTTAGTTTGATTTGGAAGTACAGTGACTCTGAGTAGTTTATTTGATATTGCCCCTTATTCTTGGTCAGCAATTGGTAGCGCCGCATTTTGCGGCGCAATTATTGGTATGGAGCGTCAATTACGAGGTAAGCCTGTTGGTATTCGTACCTCCGCATTGATTGTGTTAGGTACTTATTTATTTCTTGCTACAGCATTTATGTTACATGGCGATGTGATAGACCATTCACGTGTTGTAGGCCAAATTATTACCGGTATCGGCTTTTTAGGTGCGGGTGTGATGCTTGCGAAAGATGGTGCGGTTGTTGGAGTAACTTCCGCAGCAACTATTTGGGTATTAGCCTCTATAGGTGTTGTGATTGCCACTGATAACTTGTTAGCTGCAATTAAACTTTCGGTATTAGTGGTCGTTATTTTATATGGCGTAGATGTACTTGAAGCTAAATTTAAGAGCTTAGGTCGCGGTGTGCATGTTCGTGTAAAACGCTATTCAAAGTTGTATTATCGAAAAGAAAAGTGAAGTTAGATAATAGAAGTTAGATTAGAGTGATTCATGGAGCCTTGTTACACAATAAAGCCGTCCTGTTTAGAAGATTTGTTACTTGTTGATAGTCAAATTCCTGAGTTTGATGGCCGAAATAGCCTCAGTAAATTACAAGCACGGTGTGCAGATGTTGAGCATCTAGCTTTAGTTGCTTATATCGAAAATGAGCCTGTAGCCTACAAACTGGGTTATGAGCTAGATTCAAACACCTTTTATAGCTGGCTTGGTGCAGTTGCGCCAAAATGTAGAGGGCAGGGCATAGCTCAATCATTATTAAACGCGCAAGAAGCTTGGGTTAAGACCAATAATTACCGAGTTATAATGGTTAAGTCTATGAACCGTTTTCCTGCAATGCTGAATATGCTTATCAAAAATGGTTATGCAATAGTGGGTTATGAGGACAGAGGTAGCCCACAAAATAGCAAGATTATGTTTACAAAAGACATTTAAACCAACTTACTTCGGCAAACTAATTAAAAAGTGAGCGCCGTTGTTACTTTCTTGAACACAGATTTCACCTTGTAGTTGTTGAGTAACTATTTTCTTCGCAATGCTGAGGCCAAGCCCAATACCTGATTGGTTGTTTTTACCTTTATAAAATGGGGTGAAAATGGAGTTTTGTTCACTTATGCTGATACCGGTGCCATTATCGGAGTAGTGAATTTTTAATACCTCATCAAAATCATAAATATCAATTTCTATAGCAGGGTTTTCGATGTTGTTGAACGCATGCTCAATTGAGTTTTGCTGCAAAATAAAAAGTACTTGTTTTAGCAAGTCTATTTCAACTTCGAATTGGCTATGAGGGTTTTGATAATTAATATCTAATTTGATACCACGATGTTTTATTTGCTCTTCTAAATGCTTATACAATGACTCCGAAAGCTGAGTTAACGTCATGATTGTTTTAGTTGATTGTGATTTTGTATAGAGCAAATCCTGTAAAATTCTTATCTTATAGGCGCAAGTAGTTAAATTGCGACTTACTAGTTCATGAGTGTCTAACAAAGTGTTTAGTGTATTTTGCAGTGTTTGCTGACTCAAGCATTTCTGTGTAAGCCTATTTTGAGTTTCTGTCACTGTTTGTTGAGTGAAATCAACGGCTGTTATGCAGTTACCTAAAGGAGTATTGACCTCATGGGCAATGCCACGAATTAAAGTGGCAAGTTCAGTAAATTGGTTTTGTTCAAGCGATTGTTTCTGTTGGTAAAGTAATTTTAGTTGGGTCTCAAAGCTTTGTTTTATTGTTTCGAGTAGTTTTATCACTGGCTCGTTGTATTCATGGGGCTTGCTATCAAGGATACATATTGTACCAAATGGCGTTGTATCGCCAGCAGAAATGGGCAAACCTAAGTAGGAAACCATATTGAGCTTGATATCAGGGTTTTCTTTCCAATCATCATCAATAAGTGCATTAGGTATATTCAGCAGTTTCTGGTTTTTTACAACATGCTCGCAATAAAGGCCTGAATTCTTAAACTTTTCACTGTCGCCTATTTCGTATGGGTTTAATTGGTTTGCATTTTTAGAAAATACACTAATAATATTATTTTCGACCTTCATTACTAAAGCGACAGGCACATCGGCAAACAGTGCTAATACTTCAAGGGTTTTATTCCAACTCTCAACTAATTCATCATAATCAGGCTGATACATTATTTGAACTCAATTAAATACAAATACTACTAAGTGATAGCTTAGTAACAAATTCTAATTGAGCAACATAAATGCTCCATATCAGATTTTATTGTTCTTCAATCAGTAATTTCTTATTAATTAACCAAACAGTTTACGCCTAACTACTGTGCGATATTCACTTGGTGTTTGTGAAAGCACTTTCTTAAATACCCTTGTTAAATGACCTTGGTCGTTATATCCGACTTCTAGTGCTACCTCTTGAATAGATAAATTTGATGAGGCTAATAACTCTTTTGCCGTTTGAACACGCAGCTGTTGCCAATATTCAACGGGTGTTTGGCTGGTGGCTTGACGAAAGCGGCGTGTAAAGGTGCGGTAGCTTAAACTAAATTGCGCCGCAATTTCTTGCAGGGTCAGTTCGGAGGTTAAATTGTTTTTCAGCCAAAATTGAATTTGCGCAATAAGTTCATCAGGGTGCTTATCAACCGCACCTTCTAGATAACGTTGATCTTCATAGGGCTTACGAATCTCATGAGAGAAATTACGTTCAACATGTTGCGCTGCTGCTCGACCATAATATTGGCTAATAATATGGACTATAACGTCTGCAAGGGCATTTAAACTGGCAACTGTATACATACGCTCAGATTGAGTAATAAAAAAGTCAGGTTTAAGCTGCACTTTAGGGTAGTCACGTTTAAATTGCTCTGCGTAATGCCAGTGGGTGGTAGCAGGGTGACCATCAAGTAATCCAGCCTCAGCAACTAAACAGTTGCCAGTACCTACACCAATGATATGACTGCCTTGCCGCCAAGAATCGCCAAGCCAGTCAACCAAGCTTTGCTGTTTGCTTACTACAGGTCGCGGGTTGCGCCAAATACCAGGGACAATAATTAACTCACTAGCTGGCGCTGAGGCAGTTTCGCAATCGGGCATTATTGCTAGCCCCGTGCGGTTGGGGATCGCTTTTATGCTAGTTGCTACTAAGTTGATGTTGAGAGGTTTAAATTCGTTATGCTGATGATGGCTTTTGGCAAAGGCCTCGCCGGCTCTAAGCATTTCTATAGGTAAGGTTAAACTAGTTATTAGTAAGTGTGGATAAACCAAAATACTAATTTCTATGGCTTTTTGATGTTGAAGTTTCGTCACTGAAATTGCTCCGACCAGTTGTTTTTGGCCTTTTATGCAGGTTATTTGGCTATTTAAGCACAAAGTGTATTAGTTAATCCATTTAAACTTGGTTTAATTCTCATAACACGTTTTCTCAAGGTTTTTTATGACAGCATTACCCGTTATTGTTGGTATGGGTGGTATTAATGCCGCTGGCCGCACTTCTTTTCATCAAGGTTATCGTCGTATCGTGTTAGACAGCTTGGACGCTAAAGCCCGTCAGGAGACATTTTTAGGCTTAGCGACTTTAATGAACTTAGTCACCCTTACTGAAGGTGTACTTAAAGATGCTCAAGGCAATACAGTTGCTGAAAAAGATATCGAAGCTAAGTTCGGTGAACAAATTTTAGCTGGCACACTTATTCGTAAAATTGAAAAAAATCACTTCGATGTTGATGCGACTCCGTGGCAGCAAAAAATGACGTTAACAGCGTCAGATGAACAACAAATAGTTTTTGAAACGCGTCGCCGTGATTTACCAACCCCTGTGCCTAGTAGCTGGCACATTGAGGAGTTGAGCGATAAAAAAGTAAAAGTAACTATTAGTGCTGATCTTGCTATTAAACATGACAGTACCCGCGATAATCCAATTAAAGCGGCGGGTCAACTACCGACAGGTTTCGAACCTTCAGCTATGTATAACAGCCGCTACCAGCCTAGAGGTCTACAAGCAACTATCTTTGCTGCAACTGATGCAATTCGTTCGACTGGTCTGCCGTGGCAGCAGGTAATGAACAGTGTTGAGCCTGATCAAATTGGTACTTACTCAGCCTCTGTTGCTGGCCAAGTTGATGATGAAGGTTTTGGTGGTTTGATTCGTGCGCGTCAACAAGGTGATCGCGTTAGTACAAAACAGCTTGCACTTGGCTTAAACACCATGTCGACCGACTTTATCAATGCTTATGTAACAGGTAACGTGGGTACGACCTTTACCACATCGGGCGCGTGTGCCACGTTTTTATATAACCTACGTGCAGCAGTAAACGATATTCAAGCAGGTCGCACGCGAGTAGCGATTGTGGCATCAGTAGAGTGTGCTATTACACCAGAAATTGTTGAAGGCTTTGGTAATATGAGCGCACTTGCAAATGAAGAGGGCCTAAAGCGCCTTGATAATTCAGAAGTCGTTGATCATCGCCGTACAAGCCGTCCATTTGGTGAAAACTGTGGCTTTACAATTGGTGAAGGTGCACAGGTTGCTATCTTAATGGATGATGCATTGGCATTAGAGTTAGGTGCTGATGTGTTAGGTAGCGTTGCGGATGTGTTCGTAAATGCTGATGGTATAAAAAAATCAATCACAGCACCGGGCCCTGGTAACTATATTACAATGGCAAAATCTGTTGCACTAGCTAGTGGTATTGTTGGTCAAGAAGCGGTACAAAAACGTAGCTTTATATTGGCTCACGGCTCAAGCACGCCTCAAAACCGCGTAACAGAATCATTAATTTACCATAAGGTAGCACAGACATTTGCTATTGATAATTGGAAGATTGCAGCTCCTAAAGCGTATGTTGGGCATACTATTGCTCCAGCCAGTGGTGATCAATTAGCCATGGCATTAGGCGTGTTTAGTCATAACATTATGCCAGGGATTACTACAATCGATAAAGTGGCTGATGACGTTTATAGCGAGCATTTAGATATTCGCACAGAACATTATCAATGTGATGCAATGGACATTGCATTTATAAATTCAAAAGGGTTTGGTGGTAACAACGCAACGGCGACTGTTTTATCCCCAGCAATTACATTGCAAATGCTAGCAAAGCGTCATGGTGATGTGGTTATGGCGGAATATCAGGATCGTCATACTCAAGTAGCTCAAGCTCAAGCTGATTACCGACAACAGGCTGATTTAGGTCATTATGAGCTTATTTATCGCTTTGGTGACGGCTTAATTGATGAAAATGACATCAAAATTTGCCAAGATTCAATGACAATCCCAGGTTTTGATAAAAAGGTTTTATTATCAAAATCAAACCCTTATTCGGACATGTTTTAAGATCAAGACTTGTTTAAGCACATTCTTGACAGCAAGGCGCTTTTAAAGCGCCTTTTTTAGTGCTATAAATGTTCCTATCAAAGGGAATTGGAGCAATTACTCATGATTAAATTTACTAAACTCGCTGTACTTTGTTCACTTATCGCATTACCAACACAGGCTTTAGCAAGAGACGTCAATGATTTAGGTGTTGATGTTCAAGCAGCAACTTCCGCCTATATCGTAAAAAATACAAATCCGCGTTATCCAGGTAGTTATAATGGCTCTCGTTTAGAGGGCTGGGCTTTAATGTCTTATGTAGTGGACAAACAAGGTAAAGCTAAAGATATCGAAGTGATTATGGCATCTGATACTCGTGGTAGTGAAGAAAACGCAGAGAAATATTTAACGAACTTAGAATTTGCACCCGCGACTAAAAAAGGTGAAACAGTTGAAGGTGGTTATCTGTTTTCTTTTGAAGTAGGTAAGTATTTTAATGGCTACTCAAATGATAAGGCTAGCCGTGGTTTTATCAATGAGTACGATGAAATCAATAAAATGCTGCAAGCAAAGGAATTTAAAAAAGCTGAGCAAGCACTAGCCAAGCTATATAAAGATCACACTAAAAACACCTCTGAACAGGCGTTATTTGCATGGCTAAAAAGCCAATTTTTTTACCATCAACAACAATGGTTTGGCTTTGATGAGCAGCTGTCTATTGCCTATTTACTACGAAATAAGTTGCCAACAGATATACAGTATTTAGTCGCTAAAAGCGCTTTACAATGGTACAGCTTTAAGGGTGACTTCAATCTTGCTTACAACGCCATTTATGCGTTAGATAATATTGAAGGAAAAGAGTTTTCAGAAGAAAACAAACTTGCCACAATTAAGCAAATTGATGACTTATTAGCTCGTACTCCGCAGATCAATTCACAAATTAATGTCTCAAAGGATAAGCTTTCATATTTGTCATTATCTCGTGGTTCTATCAAGATAGAGGGCGCACGTGATGTATCTAAATTACAGATCCGTTGTGCTGATCAAGTAATAGACCTTGAAGCAAATGATTCAGTGAGTTATGTGCTTGATGAACAAAGCCGACGCTGCGGTTTATTAGTTAAATCTACAAATTCTGCTGAGATTAAAGTAAAACAAACTGGTTATGCTATTGTTAATTCAAAATATGACGCCAGTTAATTGTTTACTTTAAACGCTTTACATATCTTAGCGTTACGAAGTTAATTAATGCCATTAGAAAGGCGATTTCGTAACGACTAAATGCCACAGCAATGCCAATAAGTCCCATGTTCCAAATACTGGCTGCTGTGGCTGTTCCATAAGTAGAGTTTTTGTTCTTCAAAATGGCGCCACCGCCAATAAAACCAATACCCGTGATAATCCCTTCGAGTACTTTTGACTCAGCCTCTGAGCTAGTTAAAACAGACATTCCAACTAATGCATAGCCACAAGATGCAACAGCAACTAATGGAAAAGTACGAAGACCTGCGCCATTACTCGTTTTTTCTCGATCAAATGCCATGGGTAGGGCAAGTAAGTAGGCAATCCCCAGGTGCATTAGGTTATCGAGGATCTCGTGCCAATCAAGATTAAAGTCCATAATCAATTCCTTTTTGTTAATAGCCGAGTGTTGCAATTTCAATACCCGATCAGCAAATTAATTAAAATGAGGAAACTAGGGACATGTAGCCGGGTTTTTAAAAGTAGAGCTTGATATAATTTGCGATTTTTACGCACTACTGTGTCATTTTTTCAGTCTTTTGGCTGTTTGAAATTTCAGCATACAGACAGTATGCTAAACACGCTAAATAAATAGGCTTCAGTTTGAAACATACAACCTCATCTCTTGAAAAAACTGCTCTCGCATTGTGTATGTTAGGTGCGCTCATTGCTGTAATTTTGCCTAGTTTTATCACTGAACAAGTACAGCCTTTTGTACAAACGGTTTTAGATTGGATTGGGAGTAGTTTTTTCTTAATGGTGAATTTTTTATTGTTCGCCATCATAATTTTAGCTATTAGTCCATTAGGCAGCCGTAAAGTAGGTGGGCAAGATGCTGTTGTTGAGTATTCTAACTTTGGCTGGTTTGCTATGTTATTTGCTGCGGGAATGGGCTCTGGCCTAGTTTTTTGGGGAGTTGCAGAGCCTGCTTTACATTCGCTTGACCCGCCCCTTAAACAAAGCTTATATCCAGATAGATTAGCCAGTAGCTTGGCGCTAACATTAGTTAATTGGGGGGCTCATGCTTGGGCACTTTATGCGGTATTTGCTTTAGTGCTTGGTGGGTTAACTCAATATAGTGGTAAGTCTGGTGATATTTGTTCGCCTGTTCTTACTGCAGTAGGTAACAGGTTTGATAAATCAACAAAATTTACAGTCTCTTTTATTGTAAAATTAATTGCTGTTCTCGCGATATTTTTTGGTGTAGTTGGCACTATAGCAAATTCAACTCTGTTGATAAGTAAAGGGGTTGAGATAGAGTTGGGAGTTACTTCTACTTTATTAGTTGGCTCATTAATCGTTTGTTTATTAACAGTTATATATTCGCTATCAGTAAAGTTTGGTTTACGTCGCGGCGTACAATCACTAAGCATTTTTAATGTGATTTTGGCATTCAGTTTGTTGGTCTGGTTATTAACAGTGGTGCCGATTGAGCCAATTATAAAAATTGCTCTAGATGGAACTGGCTATTATTTACAGCTGCTAGTAACTGGAACTTGGCAATTTGATAGCCAATTAAAAGCGCCGGATTGGGCCACTCATTGGACATATAACTATTACTTTTGGTGGTTAGCCTGGGGTCCATTTGTTGGTGTTTTTTTAGCCAAAATAAGTCAGGGGCGTAAGGTTTGGCAATTTATTTTTGCGGTTGTGTGTATTCCTACTTTAGTGACTATTATTTGGTTTGCGACCTTTTCTGGGGCAGCAATTGAATGGGATAGACTCAATCAAGCGGGTATTTTAGTAGCGATAAAACAAGATTACAGCCAAGGATTATTTGTATTTTTTAATCAATTAGGTTGGCAAGGAACCGTGTTTATTTGGGCTAGTTTGTTATTACTATTGATATTTGTTGCAACATCAGCTGACTCTGCAATTTTAGTCATAAGGGAACTTGTAGGAGCTGATCCTAGCAATCGAGTGACCCTTTACACTTGGTGTTTGGCATTATTCTTATGCAGCTTGGCTCTTTTACTTTTACAAGATGAGCCATTAAATCGAAGCGTTGCAATTTTAGGCGCTTTACCTTTCTTATTAATATTCCTATTGCAGTTAGTTGGGTTTCTAAAAGAGTTTATTCGCGATATTTGTGATTAATTTACAGTTTTTTACAGTTAAATTATGCATTTTTCATTATGCTTATAAAATAAGCTTAAGTGTATTGGAGGACCGATGCTTAAATTTTTGTATGTGATGCTACCTTTTAGTTTACTTAGTGGCTGTACAGCAGTTGGTCTAGTTGCAGATGGTATTGGCGGGGCCTCTAGCCAAGCACAGCCTGCAAGCGCCTATGCAGATAAAAAAGATAATGACCGAGTTAACTATGGCATGACCATGACAATGCTAGGTTACGAAATCGACAAGGCGATTATTGAAGGTCTAGAGAATGGTAGCAAAGGTAAAGATGTTGAGCTTAAATGTCGTCAAATAAGTCGCGCAGTAAATGAATGTGTTGAGGTTCAAGCTGAGCCGAAAAAAAGACCTACATTAATGGATAGTTTTAATAATGAAGATTAACTTCTCAAAACTTGTTATTTGCTTTGTTAGCTACCAATTAGTGGGGTGTACAGTGGCGGGGTCAATAGTAGATGGCTATGCAAAAAACTCACAACCAACAAACCTTGCAACCACAAATGCAAATCAAACTAACAGCACAGTAACGGACTCTGAGGGCTTTTCATTTGCAAAGTTAGGCTTTGAAATTGATAGCGCTGTAATAGGTTTACTCGAACCAAAAGAGGAACAACCAAAGTTAGTTTGCAGGCAAATCACACGAAGTATTAAAGAGTGTGAGGAAGCTAAGCCCTCACACTAAAAATTAGATATTAATCACAGATACTTTTGATGAAACATTAGGTGTTCGTCAATAAAGCTACTGATAAAGAAGTAACTATGATCATAACCTGCGTGCATGTTAATTTCGGCTGGATAATCTTTCTCATTCACGACAGCAAATATGTTTTCTGTTTTGAGTTGCTCAGTTAAGAAGTTATCGGCCTCACCTTGATCAATGCGAATCGGTAAATAATCATCAGCGACGGCTTTTTTCATTAACTCACAACTGTCGTATTCAAGCCAACTTGCTTTATCATTACCTAGGTAATTGCTAAACGCTTTTTCACCCCAAGGGCAATTAATCGGGTTAACAATCGGGCTAAAAGCACTGGCGCTGACGTATTGTTTCGGGTTTTTGAGTGCAATCATCAATGCGCCGTGACCACCCATAGAATGACCAGCAATGGCTTTTTTAGTCGTCACAGGGAAGTGTGCTTCGATAAGTGCAGGTAATTCAGACACAACATAGTCGTACATGTTGTAATGCACATTGTAAGGCGCTTGAGTCGCATTGACATAAAAGCCTGCACCTTGACCAAAATCGTAGTTTTCATCATCAGGAACATTATCACCACGCGGGCTAGTATCTGGAGCGACAATCGCAATACCCAGTTCAGCCGCTTTTTTAAATGCCCCGGCTTTTTGCATAAAGTTTTCATCGGTACAGGTTAAACCTGACAACCAGTACATCACTGGCACTTTATTCGTTTCGCTGGCACCGGGTGGTAAAAATATCGCAAAGCGCATAGCACAATGTGTACTGGTAGCTTGGTGGGTATATTGTTTATGCCAGCCACCGCTGACTTTTGTTGAGCTTATGTTTTCTAGCATAACCAAATCCTTGAAACAAAGGCGCTAGGCATTAACCTAACGCCAAATTAAAAGATTAATAATGAATAACTGAGCGGATGCTCTTACCTTCGTGCATTAAGTCGAAAGCTTCATTGATATCTTCAAGTTTCATGGTGTGTGTGATGAAATCATTTAACGCAAACTCACCATTCATATAGCGCTCAACAATCTCTGGTAGTTCAGAGCGACCTTTAACACCACCAAACGCACTACCGCGCCATACTCGACCTGTTACCAGTTGGAATGGGCGTGTCGAGATCTCTTGGCCTGCACCTGCAACACCAATAATCACTGATTCACCCCAACCTTTGTGGCAACACTCAAGGGCAGAGCGCATTACATTAACGTTACCGATACATTCAAATGAGAAATCAACACCACCGTCAGTCATTTCAACGATGACTTCTTGAATTGGTTTGTCGTAGTCATTTGGATTGATTAAATCAGTTGCGCCTAATTTAGTAGCAAGATCAAACTTACTTGTGTTGATATCAACACCAATAATACGGCCTGCGCCAGCCATTTTCGCACCGATAATCGCCGATAAACCAATGCCGCCTAGACCAAAAATAGCAACAGTATCGCCTTTTTGAACTTTTGCAGTTTTAGTTACAGCGCCCATACCAGTTGTTACACCACAACCAAGTAAACAAATTTCTTCAAGCGGGGCTTCTTTGCTTACTTTAGCTAGTGAAATCTCAGGTAATACAGTGTACTCAGAGAAAGTAGAGCAACCCATGTAGTGATAAATTGGTTGACCATCTTTATAGAAACGCGTCGTGCCATCTGGCATTAAACCTTTGCCTTGCGTTTCACGTACCGCAGAGCATAAATTTGTTTTACCAGATTTACACATCTTACACTCGCCACATTCAGCAGTATAAAGAGGAATAACATGATCGCCTACTTCAACATGTGTGACGCCTTCGCCTACAGCTTCAACAATACCGCCGCCTTCATGGCCAAGGATTGCTGGGAAAATACCTTCAGGATCTTCACCAGATAAAGTAAATGCATCTGTGTGACAAACACCTGTAGCAACAATCTTTACAAGCACTTCGCCTTTTTTAGGCATCATTACATCCACTTCTTCAATTGATAGTGGTTGATTTGGACCCCAAGCGATAGCCGCTTTTGATTTAATAAAATCAGTCATAACGTTCCCTTATAGTTGTTGGAAGTAAGTATTAAACCTAGTCTATTTTATTTATTTCTCAATGAATGATAATCTTCGTTTTATTAAAACACTTTTACAGTATGGTAATAATGAATCGTTGGCACGGAATTGATGAATTTTTAGCGGTAGCAGAAACGGGCAGTTTTACCAAAGCAAGTAAACTTCTGGGTATGTCGGTGGCCCATGTAAGCCGGTATGTGAGTCAATTAGAAGAGCGATTAAACACACAATTGCTAACCCGTACGACCCGTAAAGTGGTGCTAACGCAAGAGGGGCAGGTGTTTGCGCATCAAACAAAGCAATTACAGCATGCCATGGATGATGCCACGGCACTGCTTGCAGAGCAGCAACTGACACCAAAAGGCAGTATAAAGCTAACAGCCCCAGTGATGTACGGTGAAAGTTTTATCATGCCTGCAGTACATTCGTTTATGCAAAAACACCCAGATATTGAAGTGATCAGCCATTTAAGTAATGAACAAGTCAATCTATTAGAAGATGGGTATGACCTAGCAATTCGGCTCGGTCATTTAAAGGATTCATCCTTGAAAGCACGGCGTATTAGTCAGCGCAGGCTTGTTATTTGCTGTAGCCCTGAATATATAAATAAATTTGGCCAACCACATAGTGTTAGTGAATTACATCAGCATAATTGCCTGATTGGAAATAACAGTTACTGGCGGGTAAAAGAGCAAGGCCAAGATAAGCATATAAAAGTGGCTGGGCGGTTAGCATGTAACAGCGGTTGGGCATTGGTTGACGCTGCTATGAAAGGGTTGGGTATCGTGCAACTACCGGATTACTATGTTAATGAACACCTAGCCAGTGGCAAGTTGACCGCTGTACTTTCAAATGTTGCACCCGCACCTGAAGGTGTATGGGGTGTTTATCCACCTAGGCAGTTTATAGCAACCAATGTAAAAGCATTACTAGACCATTTGGTTGCTACTGTTCAAGTATCAGATTTATAATTATTTTTTACAATTTCGCGCATCCCATGCTAGCTAAATCTGTGCTAACATGAGCGCATATTTAGCCCTTGGAATATCCATAACTTATTATGTTTCAACCTGTTAGCCTTTTTATAGGGCTGAGATATAGTCGCTCCTCAAAGGGTAATGCCTTTATCTCATTTATTTCATTTTTCTCTATTGCGGGCATTGCTATTGGCTTAATGGCCTTGTTTACAGTCAGTTCAGTAATGAATGGCTTTGAAAATAACCTGAAAACCAACATGCTTGGATTAATTCCCCATATCGAAGTATCTGCTGATGATAACTCGAAAGAAACCATGCTGCAGTTAAAGCAGCAACTAGAAAACTCTCAAGATATTAAACAAGTTAACCTTTATCGTCATGGTGAAGCTATTTTACAAACTAACCAAGATTTGCACGGCGTATTGTTACAAGGGCTCTATGATGAAGGAAGCTCCCTCTATAACGTAAAGGATAAAATTGTTGCCGGTAATTGGTCACAAGTAATGGATAGCAACTACCATATTGCTATTAGCCGCTATTTGAGCCGAAAATTAGGCATTTCGCTCGGGGATAAAGTACGGGTGATTATGCCTAATGCGAGTTCATATACCCCCCTAGGTCGAGTACCTAGCCAGCGCTTGTTTACCGTTGGCGCTCTTTATGAAACGCAATCAGAAATCGATATGTCATTGGCATTTACTAGTGGTTATTCGTTAGGCCGGGTTTTAAAGCTGGCAAAATCAGCGGCACCAAACTTAAGTGTTTCGCTTTATGAACCATTTGCTGTTGAGCAAGTTTTGCAATCTCAGTCAGCTATTTTAAATGATTACACAGTGGCTGATTGGCGAGCTAGCCAAGGGACACTATTTGCTGCTGTGGCGATGGAAAAGCGTATTATGTCGATGTTACTTGGCTTAATCGTGCTCGTTGCGGTGTTTAATATAGTTTCAGCATTAACCATGATGGTCAGTGAGAAGCAAAGTGAAGTAGCTATTTTACAAACACTGGGTTTAACCCCGTTACAAGTGCAGCATGTTTTTATGATCCAAGGCTTATATAACGGTCTGATCGGTACCAGCATTGGTGCGTTACTTGGTGTGCTATTAAGTAGCAACATTAATGAATTATTAAATATGTTAGGCATCAATTTATTAGCGGGTGTGAGTTTACCAGTTAAATTTGATGTTATGAGTTTGAGTCTAATTGCTGCAGGGAGTATTGCGATGAGCTTTTTAGCTACTTTGTATCCTGCCAGAAAAGCTGCAAAAGTGAATCCAGCAGAGGTATTACGTTATGAGTGATTTAGTTATCAATTGTCAGCAGCTGAACAAAGTTTATCAAGATGGCGATAACGAGGTTGCGGTATTAAAAGGGGTTGATTTAACACTTAAACAAGGCGAAATGTTAGCAGTTGTAGGTAGCTCTGGCTCAGGCAAAAGTACTTTATTGCATATATTAGGCACCTTGGATAACGAAAGTTCAGGCAAGGTTGAAATTAAAGGTCAGCAGGTTTCTAAATTAAATCGAAAACAACAAGCTAATTTCCGGAATGAAAATTTAGGCTTTATTTATCAATTCCATCATCTATTAATGGAATTTACTGCGATTGAAAATGTTGCTATGCCACTCTTAATTAAAGGTTTAAGTGCAGTCGATGCAACGGAAAAAGCGCATAACATGCTCGATAAAGTAGGCTTGTCTCATCGCAGCGAACATAAACCATCAGCTTTATCAGGTGGTGAGAGGCAGCGGGTTGCAATCGCACGTGCATTAGTAACAGAGCCTGCTTTGGTGCTTGCCGATGAACCAACGGGTAACCTAGATAAACAAAACGCTATTAAGATTTACGACTTAATTAAAGAGTTAAATACCAGCTTAAAAACCAGTTTTGTAGTGGTAACTCATGATTTAGAGCTTGCAGATAAACTCGGCAAAATTGCTTATTTAGATGATGGTAAGCTTGCAATTAAAGAGTCTCAGCATGTTGCTTAGTGCCTTTATTTCAAAACGATTCCGCGCTCATAGCGGACAAAAAGACGGACAAAATGGCTTTGTTAGCTTTATAGCTAAAGCTTCTACGATTGGCATACTTTTAGGAGTAGCCGTCTTAATTGTTGCTCTTTCAGTTATTAATGGCTTTGAGCAGCAATTAGTGCATCGGCTTTTATCGGTTGTACCACAGGTTGAATATGTCGCGCCAAATAAACCAATCAATAACTGGCAATCAAAAATTGCGCTACTTCGCTCTCAAACCGGTGTAACAGGTGCTGCACCCTTTATTAGTGTTAATGGTATGGCGCAATATAAAAGTGAGTTAAAAGCGGTTGAAGTGCGCGGTGTTAGCCCTGAATTTGAAAATCAGGTGTCGGCATTAAACCAATTTACAGAAGGGCGCTTAGTTAGCCAGTTACAACAAGAAGATGTGCTTTTAGGACAACAAATAGTAAACCGATTAGGTCTTAAAATTGGCGATCCAGTTACCTTATTAATCCCACAGATAAACCAGCAAAGTAACACTTTACTGGCTCCAAAACGCGTGAGCTTGAATCTGGCTGGTATTATTAAAATGGGCGGTCCAATAGATGAAACCGCGGCTTTTATTCGTCTAGACAAAGCGCAAAATGTGCTGAGCTTTAATGAAAACCAAGTAACCGGCTTACGATTACAAGTGGCCGATGTGTTCGCCGCCCATCAAACAGCGATGCGTGTTGGGCAAGTTATTCCAGATTATGTTTATGTCTCTAGTTGGTTTCGAACGCAGGGGAGCTTATATCAAGATATTCAAATGGTTCGTACCATTGTTTATATCGTGGTGTTTTTAATAATTGCGGTAGCGAGTTTCAATATTGTTTCGTCTCTAGTGATGGAAGTACGTGAGAAACAGGCAAATATTGCGATTTTAAAAACCATGGGCGCACAAGATAGTACCATTTTAGCGACCTTTGTTATGCAAGGTTTTACACAAGCCTTAATAGGTGTGATTTTGGGCACGATTATCGGTGTGATGCTAGCATTAAATATTAGTGAACTGTTCACTTGGGTAAGTAACTTATTTGGTGATAACCCGTTACAAGGTGTGTATTTTATCGAGTTTTTACCAAGCAAATTAGTATGGCAAGATATCGTTATCACCGTGATTGTCACCTTTGTCCTCGCAATTTTGGCAACACTTTACCCAGCGTGGCAAGCAACCCGGGTAGACCCTGCAAAAGTACTTGGTAACTAAAGAAATTCAAGCTTGGACAAGCATTAGATTATTGATTTTTGGTTTCATGAATTTGGCCCTGAAGGTTGGTATTAACAATCTGATGAAGTTGATGCATTAATTAAGCGTTAGTTTTCATAATGTCTTTTGCAGGTTAGCTGGCGAGCATGCTGATTAGTGAATATATGCACTAGGCTATTAGCTGAAATCATCGTGTTAGCTCAGTTTTCACGCGGTATTGACCGTGAAACAGCGAAAGCGTTTAGCCAAGATCCGTAAGCACTAAGCTTAGCGCAAAGAGCTATCGAACTAGGTTTTGATATATAACTTGAAAGCTCACAAGTAGCGTTTATTTATATGCTTTTTATGCACAGTGAATCGAAAGTCATTCATAAGTAGGCTGAGCAATTGTTTAAAGGCATGAGTAATTATGAGTTTGAACTAAAGCACAAAGTTATTATTGATAGGTTTGGTCGTTACCCACACCGCAACACAATTTTAGGTCGAGAATCAACAATTGAAGAGCTGCAATTTTAAACTGTGCCTAACTCTTCATTCTGAGTTGGCTGAATAATACTCAAGTAAATTAAAATGCCTTTTGATTGCCCGTAAACACTTGCACAGCGCCATTTTAAACCTTAAAGTGTCAGAAATGTTGTAAAAGAGTAACCACCATGGAACAAAAACAAGCAAGACCATTAACACCAGAAGAACAAGCCGAAGCGCAAAAACAAAGTGTTATTTGGCAAAGAGAATGTTTCCAAAATGCACAAAAGCATTTAGCAGAAAAAGGGGTTATCCCGCAAACTGTTGTTGAGAAAGAAAGTCGTTTCATTGCGCCTTTAGTGGCAATTTGGAAATTTAAAGCACAAAACGGTAAAAGCTATTGGGTGCTCACGGGTCGCTTACCGACTGATCACGCTGAAGCAAGCGCAGCAACTAATGCACGTGAAGTATTACGTTATTTTTCAATGCAGTGGCAATTGAAGGCTGATCAGCTAATGCAATCAGGGGCCGTAGACAAAACCAAAGTTGATTTTGCGAATTTGCTAATCAATCGTGCTCATGGCTTATATGAGTTGTTTGAAAAAGAAGAAATGTGGCAAAACGAGCCAGCATAACTGACTTTACAAACTTACTAATAAAAAAGCTGAATAATTTTATTCAGCTTTTTTATTTTACCTAAACCTTAATGTACTAAAGTGAATGGCCGCGTATCAAACTGCTTGATAGGGCAGAGCATTCGCTGCCTTGGAATACCAGCTTCCATAAACACTAAACCATCTGCTGAAAAGCCATTTTGTTTAAACCTGTCTACCTCATTCAAAATACAATTAATACTGACACAGTCACAGCCTTGCTTTTCAGCCATACTTACTAAGTAATTCAATAATGATTTGTAAACCGAACGGTTACGGTGTTCAGGCAAAACAGCTATACGACCAATTAGGCCATCATTGCATAAACGCCCAGTAGCAACTGGGCATTTACATTCGTCTGTTACAAGGACGTGATGTGCTGTTTTATCTAAATGGTCAAACTCAATGTGTTTTGGAATATGCAATTCGCAAACAAATACCCGCTCTCGGATCTGTTGTAAAAGTTCCTTGTCGATATTCCATTCAACTTCATCTATTTGATAGCCCATAAACACACGCTCCTAACAAAACCAAATACCCTCATTTAAAAGTGTAGTAAAAGTTTTCAAGAAAATGTGATTATTTTTTGAACTATTTATATCAGCAGCTGTCAGCCAGGTTTGATCTGTGAGCTTTTTAATTAATTCAAGCTCATGTAAATCATGCATGTAATTAATGCCATTAACACTTAAAAGTATTTTATCTCCAATCACTTGATAGATTGCTCGGGTGCCACCTAAGCGCTCAAAAACAACCTCGTCATCACGTAGTAACTCAAGTAAATTATCTAATGTATAAGGTTCTTCTAAAGGTGCTAAATCCATTTCATGTTTTGGCTGACTCATATTGTTACCAAGCCAAGTCTTAAATATTGCATCATCATTTATTGCAGCAATCATCAGCTGTTTAACATTTTCAGCTTCAAATTCCTTAAGTTCGCCTTTTGAGTCACGTAATTTAAGCTCAGCATCACTGTATCGTTGATTGCCAAGTTCAGTATCTATCAAATGGTCTGCAAACTGTGATAATAAATCGCGCTGGTTTGGTGCTCGAAAGCCAACAGAGTAATTTAATGCGTTTTCAACTGCGTAACCCTCATGTGGACAACCCGGTGGAATATAAAGAATATCACCAGGCTCTAGAACACAGTCGATAACAGCAGGAAACTGCTCGACTTGTAGCAGGCTTTTATTTTGCGCAAACTGTCTTAGGTTAGCATCAGGCATACCAACCCGCCAATGGCGTTTGCCTTGGCCTTGAATAATAAACACATCGTATTGGTCTAAATGCGGGCCAACACCACCACCTGGTGTTGAGTAGCTAATCATTAAATCATCGATGCGCCAGTTAGGAATAAAGCGAAATGGCTCTAGTAATTGAGCAGCTTCGTTATGCCAGTGGTCAACCGCTTGTACTAGTAATGTAGCGTGCTTTTCAGTCAATAAGCTAAAGTCTTCAAACGGACCATGGTGTGCTTGCCAGTCATTTGAGTGATTGGTCACTATTCGTGATTCAATGCTTTCTTCCATGGCAAGACCAGCCAATTCTTCGGGCTCAATCGGATCTGAAAAATCCTTGAAGCCTTGCTTTATAAGTAATGGTTTTTTCTGCCAATACTCAGCTAAAAATTGCTCTTGGGTTAATGAATTGATGGTTAATTGATACATAACATGACCTAAGCGAATTGATATAAAAAAAGCGAAAGGAAGGCCTTTCGCTTTTTTAAGTCTTAATTTGAATTTAAGCTAAGTTATCGATGAACTCAACCGCACGACCAATGTAATTAGCCGGAGTTAATTTTTTCATTTCTACTTTTGCTTCTTCAGGTAACTCAAGACCGTCGATGAAATCAGCCATGATTTCTTGGTTTACGCGCTTACCACGAGTAAGGTCTTTAAGTTTTTCATATGGCTTTTCGATACCATATTTACGCATAACAGTTTGGATTGGCTCTGCGAGTAATTCCCAGTTTTGATCTAGCTCTTGTAATAAACGTTCTTCATTTACTTCAAGCTTGCTTACACCTTTTAATGTCGCTTGGTAAGCGATAAGAGTGTAGCCCATACCAACACCTAGGTTACGTAACACTGTTGAGTCAGTTAAGTCACGTTGCCAGCGAGATACCGGTAGTTTTTGCGCAAGGTGAGTAAAGATAGCGTTAGCAATACCTAAGTTACCTTCAGAGTTTTCAAAATCAATCGGGTTTACTTTGTGAGGCATTGTTGAAGAACCAATTTCACCTGCGATTGTTTTTTGTTTGAAGTGGTTAAGTGCAATGTAACCCCAAACGTCACGGTCAAAATCAAGTAATACAGTGTTGAAACGTGCAACTGCATCGAATAACTCGGCAATGTAATCGTGTGGCTCGATTTGTGTTGTGAACGGGTTGAATGTTAAACCTAGGCTCGTTACGAACTGCTCAGCGTGGCTGTGCCAATCGTAATCTGGGTATGCACTTAGGTGAGCGTTGTAGTTACCTACAGCACCGTTGATTTTACCTAACATTTCTACGTTAGCAATTTGGTCACGTTGACGCTTTAAGCGCATGTAGACGTTTGCAAACTCTTTACCCATTGTAGAAGGGGTAGCTGGTTGACCGTGGGTACGTGTCATCATCGCAACTGACTTGTACTCAACTGCTTTTTCTTTTAATGCATTTAGAAGTTGGTCACAGTATGGAAGTAATACTTTGTCACGCGCTTCAGTTAGCATTAAACCATGAGACAAGTTATTGATGTCTTCTGAAGTACATGCAAAGTGAATGAATTCGTTAACTGCGTTAAGCTCCGCGTTGTCAGCCACTTTTTCTTTAAGTAGGTATTCAACTGCTTTAACGTCATGGTTGGTTGTGCGCTCGATCTCTTTAACGCGTGCTGCGTCAGCTTCGCTAAAGTTATCAACAATGGCATTAAGTAAAGCATTAGCCTCGTCGCTAAATGCCGGTACTTCTGTGATTGCGCTAGCTGCAGACAAAGCTTGTAACCAACGAACTTCAACAGTTACACGGTATTTGATTAAACCAAATTCGCTGAAAATACTGCGTAGTTCCGTGGTCTTGCTGCCATAGCGACCATCTACCGGAGAGATAGCGGTTAACGCTGAAAGCTCCATAATGACTCCTAAATTGTCTAGTTTGAACGATAATTAAATTGATTGTTTAGCAATAGCGAGGATTTTTCTTTTTGCAAAGAAAAAGTGACGGCGTTTACCGCCCATTTGTCGCCATAACACGGCACTACGAATTCCGGCCAATAATAAGGCGCGAATTTTGTTTTGCGTGAGCTGCTGTTTTAATAACTCTGGCTTGCCGTAAACTTGAATACGATGCCCAAGGGGGCTTAGCACCGACGAGTAAATATCAGCAAGCGCTGCTACTACAGTATCATCTGTGATAGCAAAATGGTCGAGGCGACGTTTAACGTCATCAATGCGACGACCTAATTCATTTAAGCTGCTTTGTTTTGCGCTCAAGGCACGTTCTAATTGCATTAAGCCACCTACATATTTTACGATTTCGACGTCTTTATCTGCGCCGGCAGAAAGCTGGGCAATCAAAATACGATAGCCTTCACGTAAATTATGTTTACCCTGATATACATCTTCAGGTGTATCAGGTGATGTTTCGACAATACAGCTTAATAACTTTTCTAATTCGTGATCACTGCCTTGGCCATATTGCGCAACTTTTTGTACTTGTTTGGCAACTTGGCACATGGCAGCTAAAGCCATGACTTGGTGCTCTGTCATTACTTAATCACCGAATCAATAATACCACCACCTAAGCAGACTTCATCAGCGTAGAATACGGCTGATTGACCAGGTGTAACCGCTTTTTGTGGCTCATCAAATAATACGCGAGCCATGCCATCTTCACCAACGAGTAATGTACAGCTGATGTCTTCTTGGCGATAACGAGTTTTAACAGTACAGCGCGTTGTACCTTTAGGGCCAACACGGTCAACCCAGTGTAGTTGATTCGCATTTAAGCCATTGCTGTATAGCCGAGGGTGGTCTTTACCTTGGCCAACAACTAGTACATTGCGTTCAATGTCTTTGTCTACAACATACCAAGGTTCACCCGAACCTTCTTTCATACCACCAATTAAGAGGCCTTTACGTTGACCTAAAGTGTGATACATCAAGCCTTCGTGCTCGCCAACTTCATTACCATCGGTATCTTCGATTTTACCTGGCTGTGCCGGTAAGAATTTTTGTAAGAAATCTTTAAATTTACGCTCACCGATAAAACAAATACCTGTACTGTCCTTTTTATCGTGAGTTATTAAATCTTGCTCTTCGGCAATACGGCGAACTTCAGGTTTAGCAATATCACCTACAGGGAAAAGCGTTTGTGCAATATGTTCATGGCTTAAAGTGTATAAGAAATAACTTTGATCTTTATTGTCATCAAGGCCACGACACATAACAAATTTATCACCCCGTTTTTCACGGCGCACATAGTGACCAGTAGCGATGTAATCAGCGCCGAGTGCTTGAGCTGCAAATTCTAAGAATGCTTTGAATTTAATTTCTTTATTACACATGATGTCTGGGTTAGGCGTACGGCCTGCTTTGTACTCTGCTAAGAAGTACTCAAAAACATTATCCCAGTATTCTGCTGCAAAATTTACAGTATGAAGCTCAATACCTAATTTATCACAGACTGCTTGTGCGTCTTTAAGGTCTTCAGCTGCAGCGCAATATTCATCATTATCATCTTCTTCCCAGTTTTTCATGAACAGGCCTTCAACTTGATAGCCTTGTTGCTTTAATAAATACGCTGATACAGAAGAATCCACACCGCCGGACATACCCACGATGACTTTAATGTGACTATTTTCGCTCATAATATTCGCTGTCATTTTTTAACTGCTATGGAAAGGCCGATATTATATACCCAAACCAGCCAAAATCACAGCCGTTATTGGTAAATCAAACTAAGTGGATAGGCTTTACCAGCTAAATGATCTTCAATGCATTTTAAAACGAGGGGGCTTCTCAGTGGTAGGCTTTTAATTTGTTCAAAACTAAACCAATCTGCGCTGAGAATATCATCATCCTGGGGGGAGGGTGCTATTAGTGTAGGGCAATTAAAAGCAAAACTAAAACGCATATAGTGAACGCCATTTGCGGCATGCAAATTATAAATGCCAACAAGGTGATTGGCATTAAGGCTAATGCCAGTTTCTTCAACAAGTTCGCGATGAGCTGCTTCTGCTAAGGTTTCATTGGCTTCTAAATGACCTGCTGGTTGGTTATAACAAATTTCACCTGTGTGCTTATCGCGCTCTTTAACAAGTAAATACTTGTCTTGACACCTGACGATTGCAGCAACTGTGACATTAGGTTTATGCATCGGGATTGTTCACGACTTTAAACTGGCCACTGTCCAAACCATCAAGAGTATAGTTACCAATGCTATATCTAATTAATCGCAAAGTAGGGAAACCAACATGGGCTGTCATACGGCGAACTTGGCGGTTTCTTCCTTCAGTGATGGATATTTCTAACCAGCTAGTTGGAATATTCTTTCGTTCGCGAACGGGCGGGGTACGTGGCCAAATTGCGGGTTCATTAATTCGCCTAACCTTGGCAGGCTTGGTCATGCCATCTTTAAGCTCTACGCCTTTGTTAAGCGCAAAGATAGCCTCATCAGTAACATCACCTTCTACTTGCACCCAATACGTTTTTGCTGTTTTTTTATTGGGTTCAGTGAGAGTGTGTTGTAATTTACCGCAGTTTGTAAGTAGCAACAGCCCTTCACTATCTCTGTCTAGGCGTCCTGCTGCATAAACGTCTTTAATAGTAATAAAGTCGGCAAGCGTTTTGCGGTTTTGATCATCAGTAAACTGGCAAAGCACATCAAATGGTTTGTTAAACAGTACGACTTTACGTTTCTCTGGGCTAATTGCTTTTTTTACTTCACGTTTTTGTATCGGCCTTGAGTATGTTCGGCCACTACTGCGACGTGGTTTACTTTTAGGTTTGTTTACCATTAAATGCACCTAGCTGGTTTAGGTAAACCTGCAATTTTAGTTGCTTGCTTAGCAGGACCTTTAGGGAAAAGTTTGTACAAGTACATGCTATTACCTTTTTCTTCACCAAGCTTTTGAGCCATAGCTTTGACCAACATACGAATAGCTGGGCTGGTGTTGTATTCAAGATAAAAATCACGCACAAAGTGCAGAACTTCCCAGTGCTGTTCACTTAAAGTAATGTTCTCTTGTTCAGCAATGATAGGCGCTAGATCTTCACACCAATCATTTGAATCAAGTAAATAACCTTGTTTGTCTGTTTCTATTTGTTTGTTATTAAATTCAAGCATGGTTTACCAAGTAATTGTGTTCTGTGCATTTAAAGTCATTTCTACAAACTGTGTGTAGTCTATTACGATATCCTCTTTATTGAGTGAAATATCGCGAGCTGTAGTATCTTCTTCAAGTAAATATAGACAGGATGAGAACTGCTTAAATTGCATATTGTTATAACAAGCATCACTGACTAGTAGTACCTTATCCTGTGCAGTAATTAGATTAGCCAACATATTATTGCAATAGTGGGATAAGGGTTTCGAAAAAATATGCAATGTACTCATAACGTCACCACCTGATGCTGCTCTGTAATTAAGTCTCGCTGTTGCTCAAAGTTAGCTACTTTAACATCGATAATCAGACTATCTTCTGAAAGGTTAAAGTCCATTAACGACTTTTCACAGACATAAATGTTTTCAACATCGTATAACTCAAGGGTTTTAATGGTTTTAAAATAGTTTTTAATGCCAAGTTGCTCTGGCTGTTGATTTTTTTTCAGAGCTAATACTGCCTCACCACTAAGAAGCCAACTAATGTTTTGTTCGATAGCAGCAAAAATCAGTGTAGTGTCGAGTGATTCACGAATATGTTGATCATCAAATGGACTGTGTTGACTGATCACAAGAATGTTTTTCATTTAAACTGCACCCATTTATCAGCTTCACTTACTAACATTGCAAACTCAGCTAAGCCAGCAACTGTAAACACGCCTGTGTTATCAATATCTAACCCTCGTTTTTCTGCAGCAGTAACACAAAGAAGCAGAGGAACATCTTGCGAGTTTAATTCTTGCCATAAACGATTAATTGGTAACTCATCACTGGCAAGTTCTAAATGATTACTTGCGTGGAAAACACCTGCTTGATAAAGAAAGATAGCTGTAATTGAGTGACCAGAATCAAGACAAGCTTGCGCAAATTTAATTAGCCGTTGTGTCGTGTCATGATCGGTCGGCGCGGTATGAAGAGAAAGTACAAATTGTGCCAAAACGCATCCAATAAAAAAGCCCCTAGAAAGGGGCTATTTTAGCAGAACTATTTAATTAGTCATCACTTGCACCAAGTAGGTGTAGAAGTGACGTAAATAAATTATACACGTTCAGATATAAAGCAACTGTTGCGCGGATGTAATTTGTCTCACCGCCATTAATAATGCGGCTAGTGTCAAATAATATTAAACCAGACATAATCAATACAACTGCAGCGTTAATTACCATAAAGGTAATAGAGCTACCAATAAATAAATTTACTAAGCTTGCGATAATTACCACAATTAAGCCCACTGTTAAAAAACCACCCATAAATGAGAAATCTTTTTTAGTGGTTAGAGCGTAAGCTGATAAGCCGAAGAAGATTAAGGCTGTCGAACCTAGGGCTTGCATAATAAGCATAGGGCCATTTGGCATTGCAGCGTAGTAGTTAAGCATTGGACCAAGTCCTGCGCCCATCAAACCTGTGAAAACGAATACCCAGGCAACACCTGATGCACTGTCTGCCTTTTTGTTGACAACAAAAAGTACACCAAATGCAATCAAGCTAAATACTAACCCCATAAAATAAGGTAGATTCATTGCCATTGAAATACCCGCTGTTACTGCGCTAAATGCCAGTGTCATAGCTAGTAAGAAATAGGTATTCTTCAAAACTTTATTGGTTTCAATAGTCGACATTACTGGTCTAGCAGTATTGTACGATTGATTAAACGCCATTGTTAGAGCTCCTTTAAATGAACTTATACGTTCGTTAGTTCCAATTATTAAACTGAACTAAGCCTATCAAGAGTTATATATTTGGGCAAACTATTGTGGATCAATAGACAAGATAAATAATAGAAAAGTTCAAATCGATTATATTTTGAGTTTGATTGTGTTAATGCTGAACGATTTAGTTGTTTTTTAATCACTTAAACAGTTTTTTGAAAAAAAAGCTTCACAAACCCGGCTTCCTTATCTATTATGCACGCCGTCGGAGAGATGGCAGAGTGGTCGAATGCACCGGTCTTGAAAACCGGCAGGGGTTTGTAGCCCCTCTAGGGTTCAAATCCCTATCTCTCCACCATTATTTTTACTACTTGCGTAAGCGGGTAGGTTTTCGCATTCGGAGAGATGGCAGAGTGGTCGAATGCACCGGTCTTGAAAACCGGCAGGGGTTTGTAGCCCCTCTAGGGTTCAAATCCCTATCTCTCCACCATCATTGAAGCCGCTGAATTTATTCAGCGGCTTTTTTGTTTCTGCCGCTTTATTCCTTTGCCAAGCAAATTACGACTATTGTCGATATTTCGCATTTTCCCTAGTTAGTCCATGCTTAATACTTCTCGTATTATCTTTGTGGCATTAGGGAATTTATGAAACATCGTTTAGCAAAGAGTGTAGGACTTTCTTTATTATCGCCTGTGATCGTTGGTTGTATCTTAGGCCTTTATTATGCGTTTTCACTTGAAG
Source organism: Pseudoalteromonas apostichopi (assembly GCF_030297135.1). Classification (NCBI taxonomy): domain Bacteria; kingdom Pseudomonadati; phylum Pseudomonadota; class Gammaproteobacteria; order Alteromonadales; family Pseudoalteromonadaceae; genus Pseudoalteromonas; species Pseudoalteromonas apostichopi. The sequence continues at coordinate 94,823 of NZ_AP028065.1, read as the reverse complement.
GAAATGGCTTTAGTATTTTCTTTAACTTACTTGTCAGTGCAATAGCCAATGCACACATTGTAGGCTTAACTATGGCTGCATTTGTGGTACCTGGCTACCTGCTTATGTATAAGTATGCGAAAGTAAATTATTCAGGTGTGCTGACACTGGGTTTACTAGGTGGAGCTATCTTTAGTTACTTATTGAGTGCTACAACAGGTATGGCATTTGTAGTCAATGCTGTCATGTCTGCCCTTGCAGCAGGGCTGTTTTTATTTGGTTTAAGACAGGGCCTTACAGCACAATCTTCTCATCAATAGCAGAATAATTAATCAAGCTGAATGAAATTGAGGGCAAAATGTTTTTTTTTGCCCTCAAAAGGTTTCATTTGTCGTCTACAAAGAGTACCTTTAGCTACTGTATGTTTAATAAGAAGTAGTTTGGTATGCAAAAGCAAGATTTTTACCAGTCATTAGTTAAACAAACTGAATCGCTAATCACTGGTGAATCAAATATCATTGCCAACATGGCAAATATTAGTGCGCTGTTATTTACCTCACTAGAGGACGTAAATTGGGCGGGCTTTTATTTGATGGATTCACCTGAAGAATTAGTGCTAGGGCCGTTTCAAGGTAATCCTGCATGTATCCGTATTCCAGTAGGTAAAGGGGTATGTGGAACTGCCGCGCAAACACAACAAACACAACTCATTGAAGACGTGCATGCATTTGCTGGCCATATTGCCTGTGACGCTGCATCTAACTCAGAAGTAGTTGTGCCGATTTTCAAAGACGGTAAAGTATTTGCTGTACTTGATATCGATAGCCCAAGCATTGCGCGATTCGATGCTGATGATCAAGCTGGTTTAGAAGCATTGGTAAAGTGCTTTGAGGCAAATCTAAAATGAAAGATCTGCTAAATGTGCAAGATTACCTCTTTGCAATTGCTGATGTTGGTGATTGGGAAGGGGAAGAAGAAGTTGTTGCTGAAAGGCTCAACGACCTGATTCACATGGCTTGGGATCGTCTACCGGATGACCTTGACTGTGAATCAATTGATGAAATTATAAATGGTATTTGGGAACACCTTCGTGGTGATTTAGCGCTTATTGAAGCGGACTTCGAAGAGTTGACCGACTGGGTAACACACTATGTCGATTCATCACTTGATGAAAAGATGTAATAAAAGGTTCTAAGATGGAAACCACAAACAAGCTAAAAGATATTAATGAAGTACTGGATTTCTTATATCAAGAATTTCCACAATGTTTTAAACAAAAAGACGGTATTCAGCCGCTTAAAGTCGGTATCTTTAAAGATATTGCTGAGCGCATTGAAGGTTCTGAGAAGGTAAGTAAAACTCAGGTACGTCAAGCATTAAGAAAGTACACCTCAAACTGGCGCTATTTAGAAGCTGTGACAAAGTCTGAGTTCCGTATCGATCTTGATGGTAATCAAGACGAAAAAGTTGAACAAGAGCACATTGAGCACGCACAAAAAGCGTTAGAAGAAAGCCGCGCTAAAATGGCGAAGCGTAAGAAGCCGCAACGTCCACGTAAAGACGGTGACACAAAATCTTACAAAAAGAATACTGGCCACCACGCTAAATCAGGCGAAAAAGGCGCTAAAGTAAGTAATAAGCCAGCTAAAGCTGCTCCTGCAAAACGTTCAGGAAAAGTTGAACCTTTACCTGCCTCTGAGGTCAAGGTTAATAGCAAAGTTAAAGTTAAACTTGGCCAAGCACTTGTAAACGCAGTTATTACTGAAGTGAATAAAGATGAAGTTCACGTTGAGTTAGTAACAGGGATGCAAGTTAAGACCAAAGCAGACAGCCTGTATATCATTTAATAGCTGTAAAAAATAAAGGAGTTGTGTATGAGTAAAAAGTTTACGCTCATTCCGTTAGTCGCTGCCCTGTTTTCAGGTTCATTATTGGCATCTTCAGACAATTTGACTGAAAAAGATCTGCCAGTACTCAAGCAAGAAAGCCAACATAGTACGGCAAGCAAACGGGTGACAAACTTATTTACTCGTGCACATTACAAACCAATTAAATTTAACGATCAATTATCTGAAAAGGTTTTTGATCGATACATTGAATCTCTCGACTACAACAAAAATGTATTTTTAGCGTCTGATATTGCTTCTTTTGAGCAGTATAAAGATCAGTTTGATAATGCATTGTCGACAGGTAAATTGGGATTTGCCTTTGATATTTTTAACTTAAGCTTAAAACGTCGTTTTGAACGTTATGATTATTCTTTATCGCTGCTTGAAAACGAAATGAAGTTCGATAAAGAAGATGAGTATCTGTTCGACCGTGAAGACGCCAATTGGGCAACAAGCCAAGCTGAGCTTGATGAACTTTGGCGTCAACGAGTCAAGTACGATGCTTTACGATTAAAAATGACGGGTAAAGACTGGCAAGGCATTAAAGAAGTCTTGACCAAACGATACCACAATGCGCAAAAACGCTTAGTGCAAACTAATAGTGAAGATGCTTTTCAAATCGTGATGAATTCATTCGCACGAAGCATTGAAGCGCATACCTCTTATTTATCACCTCGCCGTGCTGAGCAATTTAAGATGGACATGGATCTTGAATTAGAAGGCATTGGTGCTGTGCTTAGCTATGATGAAGACTATACAGTAATTCGTAGCTTAGTACCTGGTGGCCCGGCTGATAAGTCAGAACAAATTAAAGCAGATGACCGTATTATTGGTGTTGCCCAAGAAGGTGAAGAGTTTGTTGATGTGATTGGCTGGCGTTTAGATGACGTAGTTGATCTGATCAAAGGCCCAAAAGGGACAAAAGTTCGCCTGCAATACCTAAAAGGTGCAGATGCTCACGGTACACCTAAAGTAGTTGAAATCACTCGTGATAAGATCCGCTTAGAAGACCGCGCTGCAAAATCTGAAGTATTTGAAGCAAAATACTCTGACTTAACCAGCAAAATTGGTGTTATTGAAATTCCTGGTTTCTACAACAATTTATCGCAAGACGTTAAAATTGAAATTGCGAAATTAAAAGAAGCCAAAGTAGACGGTATTATCATTGATTTACGTCAAAATGGTGGGGGCTCTCTCTACGAAGCAACTCAGCTTTCTGGTTTATTCATAGACCAAGGTCCAGTAGTGCAAATTCACACGTTAAATAATCGTATTGAAGAGCAAAAAGACCGTGACGGCGTCACTTTTTATGATGGCCCACTCACTGTTTTAGTTGATCGTTACAGTGCATCAGCCTCAGAGATTTTTGCTGCAGCAATGCAAGATTATGGCCGTGCAATTGTGATTGGTGAACAAACATTTGGTAAGGGTACAGTACAGCAGCATAAACCCCTTGGCCGCGCCTATGACTTATACGATCACCCATTAGGTAGCGTGCAATATACAATCGCTAAGTTCTACCGTATCAATGGCGGAAGCACGCAGCACAAAGGAGTGATCCCAGATGTGTCATTCCCATCAGCAATTGAACCATCGGAGTGGGGCGAGAGCCAACAAGATAATGCCTTACCTTGGGATAGTATCATTCGTGCTAAATATAATTCAGTCGATAACTTGAAACCAGCTATTGCTTACGTTAATAAGCTTCATGATTCGCGAATTGCAGATGAGCCGGAGTTTGGTTATGTGTTTGATGACATTAAGCGCTACCAAGAAGAGAAAGACCGTAAAACTATCTCACTGGTTGAAGCGACGCGTTTAAAAGAGAAAGATGAAAGTGAAGAGCGTGCTTTAGAGCGTGCTAATGAACGATTAGTTCGCCTTGGTGAAAAGCCAGTAGAAAAGCTTGATGATTTACCTGATAGCCTTGATGAACTAGACCCTTTCTTAGAAGAGGCTGCATTAATCACGCAGGATTTTATTAAATATGGTCGTATTGCTAAGAAATAATTGGCAATTAAATAGCAATATTGATTAATAAAAAGGCGCTTAGGCGCCTTTTTTGCTACCTAAAACAGGTCAGGTTGTTATAATTGCAGGATATGGCTGCCCAAAAGCCACTGAAGTTTTGCGTCAAGCTTACAATAATAATTAAACACGCCACATAAGACGTGTAGGAGACTATCTTTTGAATTCAATTGAAGAGAAGCCAATTAAACAGGCCAGTTTTTTAGATGCCTTGATCCCAATTACTGTACTCGTGTGCCTGCTAGGCGCTGCTGTTTATTTATTCGGTGATAATTCATCATCAGGTCCTAACCAAATCGCTCTATTATTCGCTACTTTTACTGCAGCATTAATTGGTTTAAAAAATGGTTATACCTGGAAAAAACTAGAACAAGCCATGATTGAAGGGATCACCTTATCACTCGGTGCAATTATCATTCTGCTAATGGTGGGTGCCTTAATTGGTACTTGGTTGTTATCGGGTACTGTACCAACTCTAATTTACTATGGGCTACAAATAATCAATCCTAGCTGGTTTTATGCGGCTAGCTGCTTAATTTGTGGCATTGTAGCTATGAGTATAGGCAGTTCTTGGACCACAGCGGCGACCATTGGTGTGGCGTTATTAGGTGTTGCAACAGGCCTTGGCCTTGAACAAGTTGTAACGGCGGGTGCGGTTATTTCTGGTGCCTACTTTGGTGATAAATTAAGCCCACTTTCTGAAACAACTAACTTAGCACCTGCTGTAGCTGGTGCTGATTTATTTGAACATATCCATCATATGCTTTGGACAACAGTGCCAAGCTTCATCATTGCCTTAATCATTTTTATCTTTATGGGCTTTAATGCTGGAGGCTCAACAGAAGCAGGGCGTATTGATGAAATCGTTAATTTATTAGAGCAAAACTTTAATATCGGTTTTGAAATGCTAGTACCACTGGTTGTGTTATTGCTTTTAGCAATTCGTAAAATGCCGGCGTTCCCTGCAATATCGATTGGTGCGGTGTTAGGTGCGATTTGGGCTATGTTATTTCAGTCAGATTTAATTAACAGCCAAATTGATGCATCACAAGGCCATCTGATTGGCTATTTTAAGTTAGTTTGGACAACTTTCTTTGATGGTTTCAGTATTGACACTGGCGACGAAAAAATGGACTCATTATTAAGCGGTGGAGGTATGGCTGGCATGCTGACAACCACTTGGCTAATTATGACGGCCTTAATGTTTGGCGCAATCATGGAAAAAACCGGATTACTTGATATGTTCGTCAAGAGCATCTTAAAAATTGCTAAAAGCACTGGCTCTCTTATTACTGCAACTATTGCAACCTGTATTGGTACTAATGCAGTTGCAGCTGACCAATACATCGCAATTGTTGTTCCTGGTCGTATGTTTAAAGACGAATATGAAAAGCGAGGCTTAAAGCCGGTGAATCTCTCTCGTACGTTAGAAGATGGTGGCACAATTACTAGCCCTCTTATTCCTTGGAACACCTGTGGTGCCTATATGCAAAGTGTTTTACTAATCAATCCATTTGATTATGCCATGTACGCATTCTTTAATTTAATTAATCCATTATTAGCGATTGTTTATGCCTATTTGGGTATTAAAATTTTACGTATTACCCCAAAACACCTTAAACAACAAGCTAACGCTGAATAAACTATTTAGGCCCTGCTAAGCAGGGCCATTTGGAGTCAGTTATGTCTGCTACGAGTAAACCTCAAGCTCAATATTTAAAAGATTACCAAGCCCCACAATTCTCAATTCAACACATCGATTTACATTTTGAACTAGCGCCGTTAAAAACATCAGTACAGTCAACAATGACAATCAATCGTACTGACGAAAGTAATGCTGATCTTTCTCTAGATGGTGTTGATTTAACACTAATTTCTGTGATGGTTGATGACAAAGCTTATAATGATTACACGCTCGAAGATGAAAAGCTGATCATTCATAATTTGCCTAAAAATTTTATACTTAAAATTGAGAACCAAATTGACCCGCAAACAAACACCTCATTAGAAGGATTGTACCTGTCAGGCGGTGCTTACTGTACGCAATGTGAAGCTGAAGGTTTTAGAAAGATTACCTATTACCTCGACCGACCAGATGTACTTGCCAGCTTTGATGTGACAATTATTGCCGACAAAAAGTACACTCATTTACTGTCTAATGGTAACCAAATTGAATCAGGTAACTTAGATGACGGACGTCACTTTGTAAAATGGCAAGACCCATTTAAAAAGCCAAGTTATTTATTTGCACTTGTTGCTGGTGATTTTGATGTGCTACGTGACCATTATACAACCCAGTCTGGTAGAAAAGTTGAATTAGCCTTGTTTGTGGATAAAGGCAACTTATCGAAAACGCCCCACGCGATGACGTCTTTAAAGAAGTCAATGCAATGGGACGAAGAGCGCTTTAACCTTGAATATGATTTAGACATTTACATGATTGTTGCCGTTGATTTCTTCAACATGGGTGCAATGGAAAATAAAGGTCTCAATATCTTTAATTCAAAATGTGTTTTAGCAAATCAAGAAACGGCCACCGACAAAGATTATCATACGATTGAGTCTATAGTTGGCCACGAGTACTTCCATAACTGGACAGGTAATCGAGTCACTTGCCGAGACTGGTTCCAATTATCGTTGAAAGAAGGGTTAACGGTTTTCCGTGATCAAGAGTTTAGTAGTGACTTAGGCTCCCGTGCACTTAATCGTATTGATGCAGTTAAAGTTATGCGAACTCACCAATTCAGTGAAGATGCAGGGCCTATGGCGCACCCAATTCGACCTGAGAAAGTCATTGAAATGAATAATTTTTATACTGTGACTGTGTATGACAAAGGAGCTGAAGTTATCCGTATGATGCACACCTTACTGGGAGAAGAGAAGTTCCAGCTAGGTATGGCATTGTATTTCGAGCGCCATGACGGGCAAGCTGTTACCTGTGATGATTTTGTGGCTGCAATGAGTGATGCATCCGGTATTGATTTAACGCAATTTAAGCGATGGTACAGCCAAGCGGGTACACCAAAGCTCAATGTAGAACAAGTGTATAATGAACAAAATCAGACTTTTACATTGAGTATTGAACAATTCGCACCTGATAATCAGCCTCATAATGCCTTATTACACATACCGTTTGCTATTGAGCTTTTAGATAGTGAAGGGCAGTCGCTACCTCTTGTGATTGATAATCAGCCACAAGATTCGGTATTAAATGTTACTGAAAAAACGCAGAAATTTGTTTTTGAAGATATTACACAGCGCCCAGTAGCAGTGCTACTTGAAGATTTCTCAGCGCCATGCATTGTTAATCAAAATACGTCTGCAGCTGATCTGTTACATATTATGCGTTTTGCTCGCAGTGACTTTTCACGTTGGGATGCTCAGCAGCGTTTATTTACGAATGAAATGAAAGCGGCGATTGCCAGTGGTGAAGCTTGTTTATCTGATGATATCTTGTCGGCATTAAAGCTACTAGTTGATAATCGTGAAGGTGACCTCGCACTAATTGCGGAGCTGTTAAAACTGCCTAGCTACGATACTCTTGCTGCAGAATATGCCGTCATCCCTGTTGATGACATTATTGCTGTGCAAAATGCATTTGAATCGCAAATTGCCAACTTCCTAACAGAGTCATTGGTTAATTGTTATAACGCCCTTGATGACGATGGATCAACATCCGCTACAGCCGTTGCCGTACGTGCTCTTAAGCAACTTTGTTTATACTATTTAGCGAAAACAAATCATAGCGAAGTTAGCAGCTTGATTAGAGAATCTGCAAACAGTAGCAATATGACCAACGCCCTTGCTGCATTAAGTGCTGTGGTTAAAGCAAACCATCCACTGTGTGACACACTGCTAAATGAGTTTGATGCTAAATGGCGTCATGATGTGCTTGTTATGGATAAATGGTTTTCCTTACAAGCAATGAAAGATTCAGCAACGAGTATCAACGATATTAAAGCACTCTATGATCATCCTAGTTTTGACTTTGGTAACCCTAACCGAGTGCGTGCATTAGTTGGAAGCTTTAGTCATTTTAATATCACTCAGTTCCATCGTGCAGATGGAAAAGGGTATCAATTACTAGGTGATTTACTGGTTAAGCTTAATGATATTAACCCGCAAAATGCATCGCGCATGCTGACACCGTTTATGTCATGGAAACGCTATGATGAAAATCGTTCAGCGGCAATGAAAGCACAATTGCAACGCTTAGCTGATTTAGATGGTCTCAGTGATGATTTGTTTGAAAAAGTTGAGAAAGCTCTCGAAAGTTAATGAATGAGTATTACTTTGCCTTGTATCTGAGTTATTCAGAATGTCTTGATTACTATCATGGTAAATATAAATCTGTGCAAGTCACAGAGGATGGTGGCAAGACTGTTCGCTTTGATGCAAACCATTTACGCCCTTTTATTTCATCCTTAGGGATAAGAGGGCGCTTTAGGTTGACATTAACCGCTGAAAATCAGTTTTTAAAACTAGAGAAAATTAGTTAAAAAGCAGCTTTGGCTGCTTTTATTTTGTACTTTTTAATCACTAAAAAGTTAATTTTCACTGTCTACTATTCTCTAAATTTATTATATTTTTGTTAATTCGATTTGTTCTATTGTTAATTTACGTGTATAAAATATCTGGTATGACGTCTTACCAATGCGTAAACGTCACATTTTTAAATAAATATTAACCGATTGAACGCGTTCTATATTGTAATTTTACTGTTTCGCTTCTATCGTTAGAAAGATACTAAAAACAACAATTTGATCACAAAACAACCCGTTACAGGGGGATGAACACAATGATAAAACGATCGCTTTTTGTTAAAAACAAAATAGCTTTGGGACTCGCGGCGGCTACACTCGGACTCTCAAGCACATCTTTGCACGCGGCAAACTTTGAATTAGGTGACTTTGACATACGTTTTGACTCTAATTTCTCTTATGGCCAAAGTATTCGTGTTGAAGACCGAGATTTCAAACATATAGGTAAAAGTAATAACCCTTCATTCGATTGGACGGGTTATCATTCTGCTTTAAATCCAATCTATTCTTCTGCTGATGTATGGAACCAACCAGGTGCATATTCAAATAATGGTGATGCAGGTAATCTTAATTTTGATAGTGGTGATTCATTTTCAAAATTATTAAAAGGTAACCACGAGCTATCAATCAGCAAAGATAACTTTGGTTTCTTCACTCGCTTTATGTACTTCTACGACTTTGCGTTGATGGATGGTGATTACGCATATAGCAATCCAACTTCAGGCAATAAAGTTGATCCATGTGATGATGACGACACAAAAGAACAAGTGTGTGCTGATTTACGTTTACTCGATGCCTATGTATGGGCAAACTTTGATTTAAATGAAGGTCGTAACCCACTGTCTATTCGTTTAGGCCAACAAGTTGTTAACTGGGGTGAGAGTACTTTGATTTCGCATGGTATCAACGTAAACCCAGTTGATATCGATCGATTAAAAGCCCCTGGTGCAGAATTAAAAGAAGCGTTCATACCTGTAGGTATGCTTTGGGCATCTCTCGGTATTACAGATAATTTAACGCTAGAAGGTTTCTACCAGTATGAATGGCATGAAACACGTCTTCCTGCGGCAGGTACATATTTCTCGACTAACGATTTCGCGTCTGAAAATGGTTATCAGCAAAATATACAACTGGGCTTCACCTCTAACCCAGATATTGATTTAGCATTCTTAACAGAAAGCTTAAATAATTTAGATGACATTGTTCGCTCGCAAGGTGTTGATCCTACATCAGCACAAGGTCAAGCAATGATGGCACAAATGTACCTAGCTTACCCGACCAAAGTGGCATTAAAAGGCAAAGGTTCTGCAGGTAAAAACGAACCTGATGACGGTGGTCAATATGGCTTACGCCTAGGTATGTACTTACCTGAATTAAACGACACTGAAGTGGCGTTATACCACATTAACTATCATAGCCGTCGCCCGGTAATTTCTGGTCAGGTATCTAACTTCACTGATGCGGCAATAGCTGCCGATATCGGTATGTTACTAACGACAGAAATCACAGAAGATAATGTAACAGGCTTACAAGCATTCACTAAAGGCCAATTAGAATACCCTGAAGATATTAAGCTGTACGGTCTTAGCTTCAATACATCAGTCGGTGAAACAGCGCTTGCTGGTGAATTTGCATTCCGTCAAGACGAACCACTACAAATTGATGACGTAGAGTTACTTTACGCGGGTATGCCTGAGCAATTAGCGGTTGCAGGTATTCGTCCTGACTTTGCTGGTATTTCACAAATGAGTTTAGGCGATGCTACGAGTGTTGTAGGTCCAGGTGAAGTTGCACAAGGCTTTATTCTTCGTAACACGGCACAATTACAATTTACTGCAACGCATTTATTTGGTCCTTCGCTAGGTGCTGATAGCTGGGCGGTAGTTGGTGAAATTGGTGGTGTACGTATTAATGATATGCCAGATTACGATGAGCTTCGTTTAAACGTTGCCGGTACTGGTCGAAGCGGTATCATGCAAGGCCCATTAAGCGATGATTATTCAACGCTACACTTAGGTCTTTCAAACGGTCCTGAAACGAATCCATTCCCAACGGCTTCTGCATGGGGTTATCGCCTAATTGCCAAAGGTGATTATTATAACTTCTTTAGCGGTGTTAACTTCTCGCCACGTTTTGTGTTCTCGCACGACGTAAATGGTATTACACCTGATCCAATGTTCTTATTTGTTGAAGACCGTAAATCGCTCGGTGTTACCATGAACTTCAACTATCAAAATGCGTGGTCATTCGACTTTAGCTACAACTCGTTCTGGGGTGGTGGCGCAACGAATACTTTCTCTGACCGCGATTATGTTTCTTTCAATATTAAATATTCAATCTAAGGGTAAATTATGATTATTAGAAAACCTACCCTCATCGCAGCAGCATTTTGTGGCGTTTTCGCAAGCTCAAGTGTACTTGCAAAAATTACCGCTGATGAAGCGGCTCGTTTAGGTAATGATTTAACGCCTATTGGCGCAGAAAAAGCAGCAAACAAAGATGGCTCTATTCCGGCTTGGACTGGTGGTATAACAAAACCACCTGCTAGTTATAAGCCTGGTATGCATCATCCTGACCCGTTTGCTGATGATAAAATCTTATTTACGATTGATAAATCGAACGTTGACCAGTACAAAGATTACTTGAGCCCAGGTCAAGTTGAATTATTCAACACGTATCCTGATACGTTCAAGATGAATATTTACCCAACTCGTCGTAGTGCGTCTTATCCTCAGTTTGTATACGATGCAACTAAAAAATATGCAACGACAGCTGAGTTAGTAGAAGGTGGTAACGGTATTAAAAATACCGCTGTAGGTGTTCCGTTCCCAATTCCTAAAGATGGTTTAGAAGCTATTTGGAACCACTTACTACGTTTCCGTGGTTTATCAATTGCGCGCTCTGGTGGTCAAGCAGCACCGACAGCGTCAGGTTCATACAACTATGTAGGTTTTGATGAGCAACTATTAGTTGAATACTCATCACCTGAAGCAACGCCAGAGAAACTACAAGAATCTAATATCTTGTTTAAGTTTAAGCAAAAAGTAACTGAGCCTGCTCGTCTTGCAGGTACTGCGTTACTAGTTCATGAAACCATGGACCAAATATTAACGCCACGCCAAGCATGGACATACAATTCAGGTCAGCGTCGTGTTCGTCGTGCACCTAATGTTGCCTATGATGCACCGGGAACAGCAGCTGACAGCTTACGTACGACTGATGATTTTGATATGTTCAACGGTTCTCCGAATCGTTACAACTGGACATTAAAAGGTAAGCAAGAGCTTTATATTCCTTATAACAGCTACAAGCTTCACAGCGACAAACTAAGCTACGATGATATTTTACAAGCAGGTCATATCAATCCTGAGCATGTTCGTTATGAAAAACACCGTGTTTGGGTTGTTGAAGCGAACCTGAAAGAGGGTACTCGTCATATTTATAAGAAACGTGTTTTCTATATTGATGAAGATAGCTGGCAAGTACATGTAACGGATATCTATGATAACCGCGATCAAATGTATCGTGTAGCGATGGCTCATGGCCTTAACTACTATGAAGTACCGACTCATTGGAGTACGTTAGAAGTTTATCATGACCTTAACTCTCGTCGTTATTTAGCAATTGGTTTAGATAATCAAGAAAAAATGTATGATTTCTCACAATCATTCAACGATAACGAGTTTACTTCAAGCGCATTACGCCGCGAAGGTCGTTAATAAAATTAAGGCACCTGACTCCAGGTGCCTTTTGCAATTCGCGTAAGTCATCAGTACACGCAATAGGTTTCCCAGTGACTTTTTTGACTTCTCTTTTTTATCTTTTCGAAGGCGATTTATCTTTATGAAGTATTTGCTTTATGCCTGTCTTGCTTATAGTGCTTCATGTTTTGCTCAAGACATGCCTATGCCGCAACAAGCTATTAGCGCTGTTAACGCAAACAAAACTCTACTCACCGACATTGAACTAGCTGGCTCAAATCTTGTTGCTGTTGGCAAACATGGTGTGGTTATTACAAGTACAGATGCTAAAACTTGGCAACAAGCGAGTGTACCGACCCAAGTACTACTCACTGCAGTTGATTTTTATAATAGCGATTTAGGCTGGGCCTGTGGTCATGATGCAACCATCATTAATACACAGGATGCAGGAAAAACCTGGCAATTACAGCAGTCTCTACCAAACATGGATAAGCCATGTTTAGATATTTTATTTACTACTGCTGAGCATGGTTATGCAGTAGGTGCTTACGGCATGTTTTTTGAAACTAATGATGGTGGCCAAACTTGGCAGAAACGTTTTTTAGATAGTCTATTATTTGAGGAAGACCGTGAATACCTCAATGATTTAAAAGACAGTGATCCAGAAGGGTATGAAATTGAAACCGCTTCAATACTCCCACATTTTAATCGTATTGTTAAAACCGATAATAGCTTATTCCTAGCTGGTGAAATGGGGTTAATGGCACAAAGTTTCGACAATGGACAAACATGGCAGCGTCTTGAAGAGATCTATATGGGCTCTTTCTTTACGTTTGCGTCAACTGCAGATCAAGGTGGAGAAGACCTAGTTGCAGGCCTTAGAGGCAACATTTTTACTCGCCAAGCTGGCAGTGAACAGTGGCAGCAAATACCACACGACAATTATGCAACCGTTAATAGCGCGATTAACTACAACAACCAGTGGCTATTATTTGCTAACAGTGGGGTGATTTTCCATATTAAGAATGACCAACTTACAGAAGAACAAATGGCCGATGGTAAATCGTTACTTGATGGTGTTGTGTTTCAAGACAAACTAATTATGGCTTCAGAAAATGGCATTAAAGTGAAGGAGTTGAATCCGTAATGCGTGGTTTTTTAGATATTTTAGAAAGAGCGGTGTTTCGTCATCGCTTATTCGCAATTATTTCCTTTGCTTTGATCACCTGTTTTTTATTATTCAAAGCAACACAAATTCAATTAGACGCATCGTTTAATAAAAATATTCCGCTCAATCATGACTATATGAAGGTTTACACCAAACACGAAAAACAATTTGGTGGTGCAAACAGTATTTTGATTTCAGTCTGTGATGCAGACGGTGATATTTTTAATGAAGAATTTTTTACCCAACTTAAAGCAGTTCATGACCAGCTTTATTTTATTCCCGGTGTGAATCGTCCATTAGTAAATTCAATCTTTGCACCGAGTGCGCGTTTTGTTGAAGTGGTTGAAGATGGTTTTGCTGGCGGTCCAATTATTCCGGCAAACTTTACCGCTGACAAACGTGGTCTTGCGGTTGTAAAAGAAAATATCGAAAAAGCAAAAGTGGTTGGCCGCATGATTGCCAGTGACTACTCTTGCGCGATGGTGACAGCCCAATTACTCGAAACTGACCCGCAAACACAAGAAAAACTAGACACTTTAGCGTTTGCTGAAAAGTTAGAAACGCAAGTCCGTGATCCACTCAGTACTGATAAAGTCAGTATCCATATCATTGGTTTTGCAAAAATGGCAGGTGATGTAGCTGAGGGGGCTAAAGGCGTACTGTTATTTTTTGCTATTGCGATTGCTTTCACATTCGTGATGGTTTGGTTATTTTGTCAAAGCTTAAAGCTGACGATTTTACCGATTGCGTGTTCAATCATTGCGGTTGTCTGGCAGTTAGGTTTGTTATCGACCTTAGGCTTTGGTTTAGATCCTATGTCAATTCTAGTGCCGTTTTTAGTGTTTGCGATTGGCGTAAGCCATGGTGTGCAAATGATTAATGACATCGGTAAAAAAGTGTCAACAGGTAGTTCAACTCGGGTTTGCTGTCAGGCAAGCTTCAGGGCACTTCTGATCCCAGGTGGTATCGCACTGTTATCTGACACAATTGGTTTCTTAACTTTACTAACCATTGATATTGGTATTATTCGCGAACTTGCCATCACAGCGAGTTTAGGTGTGGCGGTAATTATTTTCACTAACCTGATTCTATTACCTGTATGGGCATCTTATATGCGCTTTGAAGGCACTGTGCATATTCAAGCGGGTACTCACACAGATAAACCAAATTTCTTAGATAAGTTACGCGAACTATTAGTAAAAGCTACTGATCGTAAAACAGCTGGTTTTATTATCGTCTTTACGGCTGTGTTATTTGCAGTGGGTTACTGGCAAGCTGACAAAATGCGTATTGGTGACTTACATGCTGGTGCGCCATCTTTGCACCAAGATGCCCGCTATAACCAAGACACCTTTTTGATTTCTGATAAATACACCATTTCATCAGATATCCTAAAAGTGATTGTAGAAGCGTATCCTGCTGCGTGTACTGAGCATGATGTTATGGAACGTATTAGCCGCTTCCAATGGCAAATGGAGAACGTTTCAGGGGTGCAATCAGCAGTGAGTTTAAGCTCTGTTGCACAGTCAGTGAATGCCGGCTTTAACGAAGGTAATTTAAAATGGCAGAGTCTGCCGCGCAATACCGCCAGTTTAGTGCAAGCAACATCGCGCGTCGAAACAAGCTCAGGTTTACTCGATGGTAACTGCTCTGTAATGCCAGTGATTATTTTCTTAAATGACCACAAAGCAGAAACTATTGACCATGTAGTAGCAAAGGTTAAAGAGTTTGCTGCCGCTGAAGGTACGGATAAATTGAAGTTTAAGCTCGCGTCAGGGCCAGTAGGTGTAATGGCTGCAACGAACGAATCGGTATCGGCTGCACAGTTACCTATGATGCTTTACGTTTACGGCGCCGTAATCCTGCTATGCTTAATTAGCTTTAGAAGTGTTAAGGCTACGGTTGCAGTCGTATTACCTCTGTACATCGTATCAACCTTAGCGCAAGCGTTGATGGTACAACTTGAAATAGGTTTAACAGTGTCGACATTACCAGTTATCGCTTTAGGTGTTGGTATTGGTGTCGATTACGGGATTTACATACTTTCATCAATGATGGGGCAGCTAAAACAAGGTGTGGCACTGGAAGTAGCTTATCGTAATGCATTAGTAGAGCGTGGTAGTGCAGTGCTGTTCACAGGTATTACCTTAGCCATTGGTGTTAGCACATGGATTTTCTCTGATCTGAAGTTCCAAGTGGATATGGGTATTCTTCTGACCTTCATGTTTTTGGTTAACATGTTGGGTGCAGTACTACTTTTACCTGCAATTGGTAGCTTCCTCTGGACTGACCAGAAAAAATAATGTGAATAATTGTGCTCCAATATGGCCAGTAATGGCCATTTATATCTATATTTTGTGAATAGATGACCAAATAGCTGAAAAGCTTAAAATGATTTCATCGAAAAGGCTGTTTATTAGCTGTAAAAGAGTTAGAATTTACCTGACTCCACGCTAATAAATGGCTGTACAAATATTCTACTAATCGATAAGTAGTATAGATTAAGGAACATACAATGACACGAAATGAAGGGCAAGCCTCGGTTATCTTAGATAATGTCTGTAAGCTGATCCAGAAAAAAGTTCACGCTGATAATGTGTTACTCGTTGAGAAATTCGCCAAAGCCTTGTACAGCAATATGTCTAAAGAGGATTTGGCTCATCGCAACGATAGTGACTTATATGGCGCTGCACTAAGCCTATGGAACTCGCTAGAAAAAAATAATTCTGATGACGCGGTTGTCCGTGTTTTCAATCCTGAAGTAGCAAAAGATGGCTGGCAGTCATCGCACACTATTGTTGAAATCATCGCGAAAGACATGCCTTTCCTAGTTGATTCTGTGCGCATGGCCATGACCCGCGCAAACATCGCTTCTCACTTATTACTTCACTCTCCGCTGAAAATCCAACGTGATAAAAACGCTAAAATCACCGGTATTTCAAGCTTAAAAGCTGAGCAAGAATCAACGTCGACAAAAACTGTGTTCTTTATCGAGATTGATCGTCAAACAGATGCAAAAGTCATTGAGTCTTTCAAAAAAGAACTTGAGAGTGTGTTAGTTGACGTATCTATTGCTGTAGAAGATTGGCAGCCAATTCGTGAAAAACTTATTGCGGTAACGAAAGACTTACCAAAACGCCATCATAATAATAACGAAAGCGAAGTTGCAGAAACGGTAGAATTTTTAGACTGGTTAGCAAAGGATAACTTTACGTTAATGGGTTACCGTGAGTATGAACTTTCGCCAGTGCAAGGTGATTACCAGTTAAAAGGTAAAAAGGGCACTAGCCTTGGTCTAATGAAAAACACAGACGAAGAGCATAGCCGTTTACTTTCAGAATTACCTGAAGTAGCTCGCCAAGAAGCACGTAGCAGCAATTTATTAATTTTAACGAAAACAAATTCAGTATCTCGTGTGCATCGCCCTGCGTATATCGACTATGTGGGTATTAAGCGTTTTGATGATGCGGGCAATGTAATTGGTGAAGACCGTTTCCTTGGTTTATTCTCATCAAGCTTTTATAACAACAGCGCCGCTGATGTACCTGTACTGAAAAGTAAGATTAACCGCATTATGGAAATGTGTGACTTTGCAAAAGGCACTCATGCATACAAAGCGGTATTAAATATTTTAGAAACGTATCCACGTGATGAACTTGTTCAAGCACGTGAAGCTGATCTACTTGAAGTTGCCATGGGCGTATTACAAGTACAAGAGCGTGATATGTGCCGTATTTTTGTGCGTAAAGACGCATATGGCCGTTTCTTCTCTTGCATGGTATATGTACCGCGTGAGCGCTATAACACGGCTCTTCGTCGTGAAACGCAACGTATCTTAGCCAATGCATTTAATTCTGACGAAAAAGTCGAATTTACTACTTTCTTCTCTGAGTCAACATTAGCCCGTACACATTACACGGTGCGTGTGACTGACAATAATATTGAATATAACGTGAAAGACATCGAAAACAACCTAATTGAAGCTGCCCGTACTTGGGAAGATAGACTCCAATCTGCACTACTTGAAAGTGCAGGTGAAGCACGCGGCAAAGAACTAAACCGTAAATATGCACAAGCGTTTGCAAGTGCGTATAAAGATCAGGTTTTACCAAGTGCTGCGGTTGTTGATATTGAAAAACTAGAACTTCTTACTGACGAAAACAAACTAGAAATGTTGTTTTACCGTCCACAAGAAGAAGCAAATACCAACGTTGTTCGTTTAAGCTTATTCCATAAAGATGAGCCAATCCACTTATCTGACGTAATGCCAATGTTAGAAAATTTTGGTTTACGCGTAGTGGGTGAAACACCTTACTCAGTTAAAACGACTGACGGTAAAGTTAATTGGATCATGGATTTCACCATGCTAATTGACAATAAGGGCATTGCTGATTTTGATAAAGTATCAGCACGTTTCCGTGCCGCACTGACTAATGTTTGGAATAACCGATTAGAAAACGATGGTTTCAACCGTTTAGTATTAATGGGTGGCTTAACAGGTCGTGAAGCGTCTATTCTTCGTGCATACGCTAAATACATGCGTCAGATTGGTGTAACTTTCTCGCAAACATACATCGAAAGCACGTTTGCCAATTACCCACATATCGCTTCGCAAATCGTTAACTTATTCACTAAAAAGTTCTCTGTTAAGAACCCAGGTAGTGAGAAGGCTCTTGAGAAGCTAGTTGCACAAGTAAATCTTGAACTAGAAAACGTAGCAAACCTAGATGATGACCGTATCATCCGTTTATACGTTGATATGATCAATGCAACCCTAAGAACGAACTTCTTCCAAAAAGAAGCGGATGGCCAATTTAAGTCTTACGTATCATTCAAGGTGCAACCTTCTATGATCCCAGAAATGCCATTACCACTTCCTGCGTTCGAGATCTTCGTATACTCGCCGCGCGTTGAAGGTGTGCATTTACGTGGTGGTAAAGTTGCTCGTGGTGGTTTACGTTGGTCAGACCGTCGTGAAGATTTCCGTACTGAAGTACTGGGTCTTGTTAAAGCGCAACAAGTTAAAAACACGGTTATCGTACCAGTTGGTTCTAAAGGCGGTTTCGTATGTAAACAGCTACCAACAGAGCGTGAAGCATTCTTCAAAGAAGGCCAAGAGTGTTACAAGATTTTCATCCGTGGTTTATTAGATATCACAGATAACATTGAACGTGGTGAAATTGTGCCACCAGTTGATGTTGTTCGTCATGATGAAGATGACCCGTATTTAGTTGTTGCTGCCGATAAGGGTACTGCGACTTTCTCTGATATCGCTAACGGCATCGCAAATGAATATAACTTCTGGCTAGGTGATGCATTTGCATCAGGTGGCTCAGTAGGTTACGACCACAAGAAAATGGGTATCACGGCAAAAGGTGCGTGGGAATCTGTTAAACGTCATTTCCGTGAAATGGATATTGACTGTCAAACAACTGATTTCACTGTTGTGGCAATCGGCGACATGGCGGGTGACGTATTTGGTAATGGTATGTTGCTTTCTAAGCACATTCGCTTACAAGTAGCGTTTAACCACATGCACATCTTTGTTGATCCAAACCCAGATGCAGCGACATCTTACCCAGAGCGTGAACGTTTATTTAATCTACCGCGTTCTTCTTGGGAAGATTACAACAAAGACCTTATTTCACAAGGTGGTGGTGTATTCTCTCGTGCGGCTAAATCAATTAGCTTAAGCCCAGAAATGAAGAAAATGCTTGGCACTAAGAAAGCGAGCATGACACCTAATGAGTTAATCAAAGCAGCACTAATGATGGAGTTTGATTTACTTTGGAATGGTGGTATCGGTACTTACATCAAGCACTCTAAAGAGACTGATGCTGATGTTGGTGACCGCGCGAATGATGCACTTCGTATTAATGGTTCTGAGCTTGGTGCGAAGATCTTAGGCGAGGGCGGTAACTTAGGTGCAACACAATTAGGTCGAATCGAATTTGCTGCTAAAGGCGGTCGTGTTAACACTGACTTCATTGATAACGTGGGTGGTGTAGCATGTTCAGATAACGAAGTTAATATTAAGATTTTACTTAATGGTCTAGTTGCAGAAGGTGACTTAACGCGTAAACAACGTGATGAGCTACTTTATTCAATGACTGATGAAGTATCTGAGTTAGTATTAAAAGATTGTTATCGTCAAACGCATACCTTATCGATTACTCAATCAAAAGGTACGTCGACGCTAAAAGAAAAAGTACGTTTCATCCACGCACTTGAAAAAGATGGCAAGTTAAACCGTGCAATCGAGTTTATTCCAACAGATGAAGAACTTGCAGAGCGCGCAGCAGCGGGTAAAGATTTAACTCGTCCAGAGCTATCTGTATTAGTTTCTTATGCGAAGATGGTACTTAAAGAGTCTCTAGTGGTTGATGAAATCACTGAAAACCCATACTACCGTCAATTATTAGTTAAGTCGTTCCCAGTGCCACTTCGTGAGAAGTTCAACGATGCAATGGATAACCACCCACTTCGTAAAGAAATTATCGCAACTAAACTTGCGAATAATATCGTTAACGATATGGGCCTTAACTTTATGGTTCGTATGCAAGAAGAAACAGGTGCGAATGAAGCTGAAATCGCACTTTGCTACTCAATTGCAAAAGAAGTGTTCCAGATGCCAGAAACGTGGTCATCAATTGTTGCGCTTGATAATAAGATCCCAGCAGCTGTGCAAACAGAAATGCTATATCAGTTACGTCGTACGGTTCGTCGTGCAACACGTTGGTTCTTACGTCATCGCAATAAAGCACAAACGATTGAGCAAGCAATTGAATTCTTCGCACCAACATTTGCTGATTTAAGTGAAAACCTAAACAGCTATATGGTTGAAAAAGAGAGCGAGCGTCTAGTTAAAGCAGCTGACAAGTTAATTGACAGCAATGTGCCAAAAGCACTAGCGACACGCATAGTTTCACTATCAAGCTTATTCTCTGTAATGGACTTAGCTGAAATTGCAAATAATTCAGAGCGTAGTATTGATATGGTTTCTAATACGTACTTCAAGTTGGGTGCACGTATGGGCCTTCATTGGTTCCTTGACCAAATCACTAACCAACCGGTTGCGAACCACTGGCAAGCACTTGCTCGTGCGTCATACCGTGAAGAGCTGGATTGGCAACAACGTACATTATCAGCTGTGGTACTTAATAGCTTTGCAGCAGATAGCAAAGACATTGATGCACAAATTGATGAGTGGATGGATAATCAAGATCTACTATTACAACGTTGGAAGCAGATGTTATCTGAGTTCAAAACATCGCAAAGCCACGATTTTGCGAAGTTCTCAGTGGCACTTCGTGAACTAATGTTGCTAAGCCACAACTGTGACACTTCCAAATAAGTGAAAAGTCGTTAAAATACATACCCCAGCTCGCTGGGGTATTTTTTTGCCCTTAATTTGCAATGGTCCGTTTTAAACGGCTACCTTGTTTATTTTACCTGAGGAACAAACCATGTTTTATGATCTAGCTCGCCGTTTTATGTTTACCCGTGATGCGGAGTGGGCTCATGAATTTGCACTTAATAATTTACGACGATTTGCTCATACGCCATTGAGTGCTGCGTGGTCTCAATCTGTCCCTAATAAACCTGTAAATTTTTTAGGGTTAGAGTTTAAAAATCCGGTAGGTTTAGCAGCAGGCTTAGATAAAAATGCAGAGTGTATTGATGCATTTTCGCAAATGGGCTTTGGTTTTGTTGAAGTAGGCACTGTTACCCCACGTCCTCAAGCTGGTAACGATAAACCACGTATTTTTCGTCTACCTGAATCAAATGCGATTATTAATCGCATGGGTTTTAACAACAAGGGTGTTGATAACCTAGTTAACAATGTTAAAGCGGCGAAATATGACGGAATTTTAGGTATCAATATTGGTAAAAATAAAGATACACCAAACGAGCAGGGTAAAGATGATTACATCCACTGTATGCGTAAAGTGTTCGAACATGCATCATACATTACGGTAAATATCTCTTCACCGAATACCCCTGGTCTACGCGACTTGCAATACGGTGAAGCGCTGGATGATTTACTACAAAGCTTAAAGAACGAACAACTTGATTTAGTTGCAAAGCATAACAAACAAGTACCTATGCTGGTTAAGATCGCCCCAGATCTTGATGAAGTACAAATTGCTCAAGTAAGTGAATCATTGATCAACAATAAGATCGATGGCGTTATTGCCACGAACACCACTCTTGAGCGCGCTTTGGTGCAAGGCCAACAATACGCAAATGAAGCGGGTGGTTTATCTGGGCAACCAGTTCGTCAGCGCTCAACCCACGTGGTTAGCGAGCTTAAGCGCTTAACCGAAGGTAAACTACCGATTATCGGTGTGGGTGGTATCGACGATGCCGAGTCGGCAAAAGAAAAATTTGCAGCAGGTGCAGACCTAGTTCAAGTTTACACTGGTTTTATTTATAAAGGACCAGAATTGGTAAAAACGATCCTAAATGGCTTATAAGGATCAGTTATCTAAGCAATTGATCATTAATAAAATGTTCTAAGAAATCATTTTATTAATGGTCTGCTTTAGTTATAATTTATGATTAAGCGCACAGTATTTATTCTTTAGGGAGGAGACATGTTACAAGCATCTAAGCAATGGAAATGGCTTGCTTGTGCAAAAAACAATCGCCTTTTGGTTGATCTTGACCAAGATATGCAACTGTGCACGCCTTATAAACTTCGCCAACTTACCGATGCTGTGCTAAAAGAACCAAATTTTAGCCTTGAAGATGCTGCTTTTTATCAGCAAGTTTATCAATACCTCGAAACTTTCTCATTATGGAATCCTGCAGAGCTTTGCCAAATTGCTCTTAATGCCACAGCGGTAAAATTTCATTTAAAGCCAGTACTTGCAAAAAGTTGGTTTTTTCATGAGTATCACGGCAGCCAACCAAGTGTTGAAGCTGTAGTGAAGTTGTGCTCACAAGCACAAGAGGGTGAGTTTTTAATTGTCGACCATTCAAGTGAAGCCTCAGTGTGTATTAACTTAAGTCAACATTTTCAATTAGACGAAAATCTATCACTTGAGCAGTTTGAAGCCATTAAGGTTTTAAATAACCGTATCCATCCTGTTTATATTCAACAAAAACAGTTTAAATCTGCCTAATATCCCTGCAAATGTTGGCGTTTTTGTTCGCCAAGCTATGCTATAATCCTGCGCAATTAGCATTTAAGGGTTTTTACTTTGCAATTTATCGCACTTACTTCTATCGGAATAGAAAATTTACTTGTTGATGAGCTTACAGCACTCGGTGCAGAAGTCTCAAAACAAACCGTGGGCTCTGTACGTTTTGAAGCTGATAGCTTATTAGCACAAAAGATTTGTTTATCGAGTCGCTTTGCCACTCGTATCATGATGCTGATAGAAGAAAAAGAAGGCGTGAAAGACAAAGACAGCCTTTATCAATTTGCACGTTTGCAGCCTTGGCAAGAATGGTTTGGTCCTAAACAAACCTTTGCTGTTGATTTTAGCGGTACTAATAACGACTTAAAAAATACGCAATTTTCAGGTCTCGTTGTTAAAGATGCGATTGTCGATTATTTTGCGGATTTATTCGAGCAGCGCCCAGATGTTGATAAATACAACGCTAATGTACGTGTTGTAGCAAGATTGAACCGCCAAGGGGTCGCGCTTTATATCGATTATTCTGGCCCTCGTTTATCTGAACGTGGTTATCGTCAAGATCAAGGCAAGGCTCCGATTAAAGAGCATTTAGCTGCAGCTCTTGTAAAACGTAGTGGCTGGCTTGAAAACGTACAGCAACCTTTGTTCGACCCATGTTGTGGTTCTGGTACCATTTTAATTGAAGCAGCCAGCATGGCACGCAATGAAGCACCGGGGTTATTCCGTGAAGGTTTCGCGTTCGAGCGCTTGCCAAGTTTTCGTATTCAAAAATATAAAGAGTTAAAAGCTGAATTAACTGCTCAAATTACAGATCCAAAGTTATGGCTTATTGGTCATGATATTGATGGCGGTGTGATTGCAAAAGCTCAGGAAAACGCCGAGCGAGCAGACCTTGGTAATGTGATTAAATTTAAACAAAGCGATGCGACTAAGTTAACCTCTGTAGCGAAATTACCAGGAGTGGTGATTTCAAATTTACCTTATGGTGAGCGCTTAGGTTCAATGGCTGAACTGGTTAACTTACACCGTAGTTTAGGTGTGGGCTTTAAAAAGCACTTTAACCATTGGAAGCTTGCTTTATTAGGCACAGACGAAAGCCTATTTAAATTATTAAAACTTGTTAAATTAAAACGCTATAAGTTCAAAAATGGCCCGTTAGATGTTGTTTTAAATCTATACCAACTAGACGATAAACAAGTAGAGCTAAGCAAAGAAGACAAACCTGCACTTAATTTTGAAGGCTCAACGGCATTTGCAAACCGCTTAAAGAAAAACAAGCAAAACTTAAAGAACTGGTTAAAACAAAATGAAGTGAGCTGTTATCGCGTTTATGATGCTGATATTCCAGAATATAACGTAGCTGTTGATGTTTATGATGACTCAGCTGTTATTTTTGAATATGCTGCACCGAAAGAAATTGATGATAATACGGCACAAAAACGCTTACAGGATGTCATAAGCCTGACTGCTGAACAGTTAGCAATTGCACCTGAAAATATCGCAGTTAAAGTGCGTAAAAAACAAAAAGGTGAAGAGCAATACACTAAAGTATCAAAACAAAATCGCACTCAAGTCG
Source organism: Pseudoalteromonas apostichopi (assembly GCF_030297135.1). Taxonomy (NCBI): domain Bacteria; kingdom Pseudomonadati; phylum Pseudomonadota; class Gammaproteobacteria; order Alteromonadales; family Pseudoalteromonadaceae; genus Pseudoalteromonas; species Pseudoalteromonas apostichopi. The sequence goes on along the minus strand of NZ_AP028065.1, from coordinate 70,795 downwards.
TCGAAGAGTTTGGTGCTAAATTTAAAGTTAACCTTTTTGATTATTTAGATACTGGTTTATTTTTAGATCATCGTTTGGCACGCCGATATATTCAACAAAATTCGCAAGGCAAACGTTTCTTAAACTTGTTTGCTTATACTGGCAGTGCATCTGTGCATGCGGCAGTAGGTGGTGCTAAAGCTATCACCACCGTTGATATGTCAAAAACTTACTTAAAGTGGGCGCAAGAGAACTTTGCGTTGAATGACCTAAGTAATACTCGCTATCGTTTTGAACAAGCTGACTGCTTGAAATGGCTTGAATATGCTCAAGGTCAATATGATTTAATCTTCTTAGACCCACCGACTTTCTCAAATTCAAAACGTATGAAAGATGCATTTGATGTACAACGCGATCACATTAAATTACTTACGTGGGTTAAGAAAATCTTAAGCCCGAACGGTACGCTTATTTTCTCAAATAATAAGCGTGGCTTTAGCATGGATGAAGTAGGGCTAATGGGTCTGGGTTTAAAAGCAGAAAACATTTCTGATAAGACTCTATCACCAGACTTTAAGCGTAATAAGCAAATCCATAATAGTTGGCTTATTACCCATGGCTAATTTTACCCTGTACCACACTGATGGCTGTCATCTGTGTGAAATGGCCGATGAATTATTAATTGCTGCAAACGCTTCGTTTGTAGCAAAAGACATTATGGACAGTGAACAGCTGATTGCTCTATACCAAACCAGTATTCCGGTTGTTGAAGCACATCAAGGTGAGAAATTATTCTGGCCTTTTGATGCTGAGCAGTTAGCGCAATTTATTGCTGATAATAAAGAATAAGAGTAGTAATCACGATGGATTTAATCAGAATAGCCAAAGCGCAACTCGCTTATGGTACACATCCGCTACTAGATGATGCCGATGCCGTTATTGAGTCAGGTGAGCGTGTATGTATCGTTGGCCGTAACGGTGCAGGAAAATCAACACTACTAAAAGTACTTGATGGCCAAGTGACATTGGATGATGGCGAAATCAACCAATTAGGCGGTATTCGTATTTCTCGTCTAGAACAAGATCCCCCCAAAGGGGCAGCAGGTTCAGTATTTGATTATGTTGCCCAAGGCATGCCAGATATTGCTAACTTACTGATAGAATATCACCACGTTAGTAATCAAATGCAAACAGACTATAACGATAAATTGCTCAACAAATTAGAGCGTTTATCTAATGAATTGGAAACAGTTGATGGCTGGCGTTTTGATACCCGTATTCAATTAGTTTTATCTCGCTTAGAGCTGGAGCCAGAGGCCAAACTTGAATCATTATCGGGTGGTTGGCTACGTAAAGTTGCTCTAGCAAGGGCTTTGGTTAGTGAACCCGACTTACTGTTACTTGATGAGCCAACTAACCACTTAGATATGAGTAGTGTTATTTGGCTTGAGCAGTTTTTAAAAGAGTTTAAAGGCGGTATCGTTTTTATATCTCACGATCGTGCGTTTATACGTGCAGTTGCTACTCGTATTCTCGATTTAGACCGTGGTAAGCTTGTTTCATATCCTGGTGATTACGCAACTTATCTTGAGCAAAAAGCGCATGATTTAAAAGTAGAAGAAACACAGAATGCACTGTTTGATAAACGTTTAGCTGAAGAAGAAACGTGGATCCGTCAAGGCATTAAAGCACGTAGAACACGTAATGAAGGGCGAGTACGCGCACTAAAAGAATTACGTAAAGAGCGTAAGCAACGTGTAGATCAAGTTGGTAAAACTGATTTCAACATTGAAACTGCTGATCGTTCTGGTAAGTTGGTGTTTGAAGCTAAAAACATTTGTCATGCATTTAAAGACAAAGTGATTGCGAAAGATTTCTCGACGCTTGTTATGCGGGGCGACCGAGTTGGTCTTGTGGGACCAAACGGTATAGGTAAAACAACGCTGCTGAAAATTTTATTTGGTGACTTAGTTCCAGATAGCGGCAGTGTTAAACAAGGTGTTAATTTAGAATTTGCCTATTTTGACCAATACCGCCAAAAGCTCGATGAAGAAGCTACAGTGCAAGACAACGTTGCTGAAGGCAAGCAAGAAGTGATGATGGGCGGTCGTTCTCGTCATGTGTTAGGTTACTTACAAGACTTCCTATTTCCTCCGGCACGTGCTCGTACGCCTGTAAAAGCACTTTCTGGTGGTGAAAAGAATCGCTTATTGTTAGCAAAGCTATTTTTAAAGCCATCTAACATTATTGTACTCGATGAGCCAACCAATGACCTTGATATCGAAACGTTAGAGCTCCTTGAGGAGATTATTAACCAATACCAAGGCACCGTATTGATAGTTAGCCATGACCGTGAATTTATTGATAATACCTGTAACTCTGTATGGGCCTTTGAGGGGAACGGCAAGATCACAGACATTGTTGGCGGTTACAGCGACTATGAAGCATACGCCGCTCATTTAGCTGAGCAAGAAAAACAACAACAGCAACAAATTAAGCAAGAAAAGCCAGCCGTTGTTAGCCAAGATAATACACCAAAGAAAAGTAATAAACTCTCTTACAAATTAAAACTTGAATTAGAAGAATTACCCAGTAAAGTGGAACAACTTGAAAAAGCGTTAGACGCTCAGCAAGTTGTGGTTAATGACCCTGACTTTTTTAAGCAAGATGCTGCAATTACAACAGAAGCATTGAACCATTTAGCCGAGTTAGAGTCTGAGCTTGAAGCCGCTTTTGAGCGCTGGGAAGAACTCGAAGATTTAAAGAATCAGTAGTAAGGATTAAAATGAAATACAAATTACTCGCTGCCAGTATTTTAGCCACCCTAAGTACCTCAGCGATGAGCGCAACCTATAAATTAGAAGAATTAGGTGGAATCGAGGGCGCGAAGTTTAACTACATTACAGATGTTAGTGAAAATGGACACATTATTGGTTTAGCAAATGGTCTTTACAAGTTACCAGTAGATATCTCTTATATCGATTTTACGGATTCGTTGATCAAAGACGCCTATGATACCGCTAAAAAACAATTTGAATTAATTGATAAAGAAATCACATTTACGTTAGATGACATTGAGAACAACGATGCAGTGAATACTAACGCTGATGCTCATGCATTCATGGTTAGTTTTTTAACTGGACGTGCAACTGACTCAGAATACCAAAAGCTATCAAGTGCAATCGCAACACGTTACACCGCAGAAGGTTCGACAGAGCAAGTTTTATTTGATGAGCAGTCAGTTGATTTTGATGGTTTAACGCGCTCGACTTCTAACTTACTTAATGCTGTAACAGATGATGGTGTGATGGTAGGTTGGGGTAGTGCACCCTATGAGAAAACATCGTTTACTCAAACAGATGAAGACGAAGAAGAAACGCATTTCTTAAGAGATTTTATCAGTCGTGCCATCGTAATCTCAGCCGATGGTGTAAAAGTTGAACTTGCCCCTGAATTTGATGATTTTGGTGGTGTTAGTTCGGCGAATGATATTGTCAAGACTGCCAATGGTTACGAAGTTGTAGGTACAGTATCAACGAACATTGCTGCTGACCCTTTAAAAGATATTGAAGATAAATGCGATAACGAAGATGAACCTGTTTCTGATTGTGTGGAATCATATAATCGTCAATATAAAACAGGTATCTATAATAAACAGGCTGTGAAGTGGACGTTAGATAGCAATTTAAACATTACTAACACTGAGATGCTTGGTTTAGGCTTAACACCGAAAGATGACGAAGATTTCGCTTTTCGTAGCAACGCAATTGCGATCAATGAAAGTGGCTTAATCGTCGGTACTTCTGATGTTCGATACAAAGGCAGAGATACGCGAATTACAATGCCTGTTATATTCGAAAATGGTGAAGTAAAAGAGTTTATTGATCAAGAAGATGATTGGATCTCAGGTCAGCCTTTAGCTGTTAACAACGATGACGTTGTAGTTGGTTATGCAAGTAAACGTATTGACGGCACAAACCGAACAAAATTCTTTTACTATGACAAGAAAAGCGACAGTGTTGTTTTCCCAACGGATTACTTCTCGAGCTCTAGCTCATTAGCAAACGATATCAATGATAATGGTATTGTAGTTGGTGAAGGCGAGACAGATATCTACAATACGTCAACTCGTCGTCGTGAAGGTTTCATGTACACCATTGGTGAAGATAAAATTGTTAACTTAAACGATTTATTACCGTGTTTCGAAGAAGATGGTGAGACTCGTTTTAAATATACGGTTGCTGAAGCAAAGGCAATTAACAACAATAACGAAATCTTCGGTGTTGCGACTAAAACAGTTGAAAAGACAGATTCATTTGGCAATGTTGTTGTAGATATTAACGGCAATACCGAATACGAAAGTGTTGCAGTTGCTGTTAAGTTAACTCCAATTGATGGCAATGTTGAAGAGTGTCAAGCTGAAGAGGTTGAGCAATACGAGCGTCAATCAGCAAGCTTCCCTTGGTATGCATTACTGCTATTACCATTTGCAGCAGCACGTCGTATATTTAGAAAATAAAAACTTGGTATAAAGTAAATTACTTTCAAACCTAAATAAAAAACCCAGCTTAAAGCTGGGTTTTTTGTCTATACTGAAATCAGTTATTTTTTATGGCGATGTATCCACGCTTTACGAACAGAGCGTTTCCAAAGCATGTCGGTAGCAAAATAGCCTATGATTGCAGCAGCTGTTGCACAAATGAGTGAACCGACTAAAAAGGCTGGGCCAATTGTTGTTAGACTATCTATAAACCATTGCCAGCTTGGTTCAAATTGGAAGTGCTGCTGTGGTTGAGCAAGTGCAATAGTGCCAACAATATATGAACAATAGAAAATAGGAGGCATGGTCAGTGGGTTAGTGATCCACACTGTTGCAACAGAAATCGGTAAATTCACTCGAAATGGAATAGCCAGGGCGGCTGCAAGAACCATTTGAAAAGGAACAGGGATGAACGCAAAAAATAAACCAACCGCAAATGCACCGCGTGCTGAACGTCTATTTAAGTGCCATAAATTGGCATCATGCAATAAACGACCAAAAATTCTTAAATACTTGTGTTCTCTTACCTTGTTATGATCAGGTAAAAAGCGTTGGATCGTTTTTTTAGCCATTTAAAGCAACCATTTACATCTATTTGGTTATGCAGCGGCTTTGTCATAGGCTGTTTTTTCACCCTATATACATTTAGCACTGCGGCGTTTTATATAATGAGTTTTGCTGTATTGCTAGCAGGTGCCTATTTTAAGCCTTTTTTAACTCTATTGTCAGGGTTTATTTGCGCTATTTTAGTAGTGATTTTTCATTACTTCATTTTTTACTCAACCTCTGACTGTCAAATCGATTATCAACAAAGGCGATTAGTTCGATTTGAGGTGGTTGAAACATACAGTGATAAAAGCCCTTACTATCTAAAAGCCAATTTAAAAAGTATTGAATCTTGTCCTGCTACGATTCGACCAACTCCTTTTGCGATGCTAAGTATTTCATCAGATAAACCCGTTGTTTCAGGTGATGAAATAAGTGCATCCCTAAAACTTAAGCGTTATCGTTCTGTTAAGAATTTCTATAGTTTTGATAGAGAAAGGCAAGCGCTACTCGAGCGAATATTTTATAAAGGTCGAAGCGTAGGAGAAATAACTTATCTAGATCATCATACCAATACGAGTTTACGTGATAGATACCTAAAATACATAGATAAAATTACAGCAAATAGCCGATTACAGTGGCTCTATTATGCGCTTTTAACTGGCGATAAAAGCAAAATAAGCTACGAAAATAATAATCAATTGCGTGAATTAGGTTTAAGTCATTTGCTTGCTATTTCAGGACTTCATATCGGACTTATTTATGCCGTAGGGTTTTTTAGCTCGAAGTGGTTGCTCAGAGTCAGTCATTTGCCTATTCGGCAATCATTCCAACTGAATAATATTTTTGCTTTATTTGGATTTAGTTGTTCATTTATTTATGTCTACCTCAGCGGTTTCATTGTCTCTGCCAGTCGTGCACTTGTAATGCTTGGGTGTTATTTGGTTATTTATAATTTGGGTAAAAATCCGCTGCGTTGGCGCTCAATTCTTTATGCTTTATGTATCGTATTGTTGATAGATCCATTTGCAATGTTGAACCCTGGACTCTATTTTAGTTTTATAGCGGTAACAATAATATTTTTATTAACTAGAAATACACTAGATGTAAGACTTGGATTTTTAAACAGGTTTGTTCAACTCTTCCAGATTCAGTGTGCTTTGTTTATCGGGTTACTTCCCTTATCTCTTTATTTTTTCAATGGCACGAGCATTATCGGCTTATTGATAAATCTTATTGCCGTGCCTTTAGTCGGTTTACTGATATTACCACTGCTGATTTATTATAGCTTGTTTTCGAGTCTATTCGATATTACAAGTTTATTGTCTTTAGTAGACAGTGTATTGTATTTGAGTTATCAATTGTTGCTCTCTATTCCCCATGATTGGCGCTGGTTTCCATTCAGCGAGTTTGATTTTTCATTATTAGTCATTAGTTACAGCACATTGCTTATTTTGTTATTTTGTCCAAACAAGTACGTTTGTTTAATACCCATTTGTATTTATGCCGTTGATTTCAAGTTACAGCCTAAAGCTCAATTTCAGTTAGACGTGTTTGATGTGGGGCATGGTTTAATGGTGATGGTGAGTGCCAATAACAAAGCCATTATCTATGATTTAGGGCCTCAGTATTTTGGCCGCTACGATTATATTCGCCGAGTATTACTTCAAAGCATTCGTAAACAACAACTCTCTGTTGTTGCAACCGTGATCAGTCATTTAGATAACGACCATTCTGGCGGCTTAGCTAGTTGGCAATTAGCAGGCTATGCAGAGACTTTAAGCACCTTCCATCCTAAAGGGCTTGAAGAGGCGTGTAAAACAAACAGTCTCATACTCGAAGGGGTCAAAATTAATAGTTTTCATGCCGACGACAGTAGAGATAATCGAAACGATCTGTCATGTTTATTAAAAATAACGCGTTTAAACTATTCAGTGTTACTTACGGGCGATATTTCGACAGCTGCAGAAACCAAGCTTATTGAAAATGGTGTCGACCTGCAATCGACTGTTTTATTGAGCCCACACCATGGTAGTAATACCTCTTCAAGTAATAGATTTATAAATGCTGTAGAGCCTGAAGTGGTTATCCATTCATCTGCTTACCAAGGGCAATGGTTATTTCCTCACCCAGATGTTGTAAAACGATACAATGAGCACCATATACGACAGTTCTCAACTGCAGAACTTGGCCATATTCGTATAAAATTCTATGAAGATAATTATCGTATAGAGTTTGCGCGCGAGCAGGAAAGTTATTGGTTCGAACAAGATTGACGTTTTGTTTTTACCCCCTTAAGGCTACAATAGTCAAAGTCTATGAATAAGAGAGTGTTATGGATCAAACTACATCCCAAATCTACAAGCGATTAATCAGTTATGTGGGTGATTATAAGTTAATCGCGTTTTTCGCCATTGTGGGCATGATTGGTTATTCTGCCATGGATGCATTGTTTATCAATTTAATGAAACCGTTCATTGATGATGGTTTAAATGACCGTAACACGGATGTTTTAACTTACGCTCCCTTTGTTGTAATTGCATTGGTATTAGGTCGAGGCATGTTTAACTACATGTCGTCTTACTGTTTAAGCTATGTGGGCTCTCAAGTTGTGAGAACCCTGCGCCAGCAATTATTTGAACATATTTTACATCTGCCAGTTTCTTTTCATGATAAAAATTCGAACGGTGATTTAATATCTAAAATCACCTTTGATACCGAGCAAGTTCAACAAGCCATTACTAAAGCCTTATTAATTGTTGTTAGAGAAGGGGCGTTTGTTGTCTTTTTACTTTTCAATATGTTTTATACCAGTTGGAAGCTTTCACTGATATTTTTAGTCATTATTCCGCTGGTGGCTGTTATTGTCGCATTTGTATCAAAACGATTTCGTATGATTTCGAAAAAAATCCAGTCTGCAATGGGTCAAGTCACTCGCAGCTCAGAACAAATGCTATCTGGTCATAAAGTTATTCATGGTTTTGGTGGTCAGCAGCAAGAAATCTCACAGTTTTCTGCAATCAACAATCATAACCGTCAGCAGCGCATTAAAATGGACGCGACCAAAGCATTAAGTGTCTCCGTAATCCAAATATTAGCTGCAAGCGCGATGGCGGTTATTCTATGGGTCGTGTCTATGCCGTCAATGATTGATACCATCAGTTCTGGCGACTTCGTATTACTTATTTCATCAATGATGATGTTGTTACGTCCACTTAAGCAACTATCAAACGTAAATAGTGACTTACAACGTGGTATTTCAGCAGCGCAAAGTATCTTTTTAGTACTTGATGAAGAAGTAGAAAAAGACACTGGCAGTTACAGCGTTGATAAAGTAACTGGTAAAATTGAAGTAAACAATGTGACCTTTAAATACCCAACTAAAGATGAGCCTGTATTAAAGAATTTATCACTTTCGATTAATGCTGGCGAAAGTATTGCTTTAGTGGGTCGTTCAGGCTCAGGTAAATCGACCATTTCGAATTTATTACCACGTTATTATGAGCTTGAAGGTGACAGTGAAATTTTGCTTGATGGTGTCAACATCGCTGATTACAAACTGACAGACCTACGTAAGCAATTTGCACTGGTTTCACAGCAAGTGGTTTTATTTAACGACACTATTACGAATAATATTTGTTATGGACTCGAGCGCGAATTAACAAACGATGAGTTAATGGCAGTTGCTAAGCAAGCCCATGTCTGGGAGTTCGTTAAAGATTTACCTGATGGTTTAAATACCATGGTAGGTGAAAACGGCGTAATGTTATCAGGCGGTCAACGTCAGCGAATTGCAATCGCGCGTGCAATTTTAAAAGATGCTCCTATTTTAATTCTTGATGAGGCGACATCTGCTCTCGATACAGAGTCTGAAAAACTGATCCAGCAAGCACTTGATAGCTTAATGAAAGAAAAAACATCGATTGTGATAGCACACCGTTTATCAACAATAGAAAACAGTGATTGTATTTATGTAATCGACCATGGTCAGGTTATCGAAAAGGGCACGCATAGCGAGCTGCTTGAAAAAGACGGCACCTATTCCGCTTTATGTAAAATGCAGTTTGGTGAGCAGTAGTGAGTGTAATTGAAAAAAGCTGGTATAAAAAGCCAGGTTTACTCAGTGTTTTGTTGTTACCTTTGAGTGCGCTTTTTTGGCTTATCTCTACACTTCGTGCCTTGCTTTATAAGCTTAATATACTTAAGGCTTTTAAAGCGCGTGTTCCTATAATAGTCGTCGGCAACATTAGTGTCGGTGGCAATGGCAAAACGCCATTTGTTATTTGGCTTGCTGAATACTTACAACAGCAAGGTTTAAAAGTGGCAGTGATCAGCCGTGGCTATGGTGGTAAGTCTGATTCGTATCCGTTGTTAGTGACTGATGAAACAACTACAACACAAGCTGGTGACGAACCTGTGCTTATTAAACGACGCTTAGGCTGTGTTGTTATGGTAGGACCGGATCGACAAGCTAGCATTAAAAAATTAGAACAACATGATATCGATGTCATCATTTCTGATGACGGAATGCAGCATTATAAAATGGCGCGTGATATTGAGTGTTGTATTGTTGATAGTGAACGTCAATTTGGTAACGGACTGCTCATGCCAGCAGGTCCGCTTCGCGAAACAAAAGCGCGTTTAAAATCGGTTGATCTAGTAATTGAAAATGGTGGCGACGCACAGAGTCGTTATGATTTAACGTGTAGTCCGTTTAGAGCCGTTAGCAATGCAGAACCGATCGGTTCAGTACAAGATAAAGGCCATGCCGTAAGTGCTATTGGTAACCCAAAACGCTTTGAAATGAGTTTAAAGCAGCAGGGTATTAGCTTGTTATCTACCCATCATTTTCGTGATCATTATGCTTATCAAGCAAGTGACTTTAGCGATTTTGCAGATGACGCCGTGTTTATGACAGAAAAAGATGCAGTTAAATGCTTTAGTTTTGCAAAGCCTAATTGGTATTATTTACCTGTTGATGCAAAACCGACACCTGCAGTTATCGAAAAACTTAATTTATTATTAAAACAAAAAGGGATCCTCAATGGCCTTTGATACAAAATTACTTGAAATTATCGCTTGCCCAGTGTGCAAAGGTAAATTACGTCTTGATAAAGAGAATCAAGAGCTTATTAGCACTGCTGCGAAACTTGCGTATCCAATCAAAGATGATATTCCGGTGCTACTAGAAAATGAAGCCCGTGAATTAAGCCAAGAAGAGGTTGATAAGTGGAATTCGTAGTCGTCATTCCAGCACGCTACGCATCGACGCGTTTACCTGGTAAACCACTTGCTGATATATGTGGCAAGCCTATGATCCAACACGTTTATGAAAAAGCGGTTGCTTCCGGTGCATCAAAAGTCTATATCGCGACTGACCATCAAATAGTGTTTGATGCAGTTAAAGAGTTTACCAGTAATGTACTGATGACACGTGAAGATCACCAATCGGGCACTGAGCGTTTAGCTGAGGTCGTTGAACAATTAGAGCTAGAGAGTGACACCATTGTAGTGAACGTACAAGGTGATGAGCCTTTATTAGCAAGTGAAAACGTATCTCAAGTTGCTAAGCTTCTTGCTGATTCGGATGCACCTATGGCTACATTAAGTACAAGTATCGATGAGATTGAAGACATTTTTAATCCTAATTGTGTAAAAGTCATTAGCGATGTGGATAACAACGCCCTGTATTTTTCTCGATCGCCAATTCCCTATCACCGTGATGCGATGATGAAAAATGATCACTCTCAATTAAATTTAGCTGATTTTGCTCGTCACATTGGTCTTTATGCCTATCGCGCAGGCTTCATCAAAGATTATATTGAGTTGCCGCAAACGCGTTTAGAGCTACTAGAGTCTTTAGAACAGTTACGTGTACTTTACCATGGTCACAAGATTAAAATCGCTAAGGCAAAATGCGCTCCACAAGCAGGCGTTGATACCCCTGAAGATTTGGCTCGCGTCATAGCTGTGCTTGGCAATTAAATAATGCATGATGTAAACAGCGTTCATCTTCATGCAAGTGAAGATGATTTCCATGTTTTTTATAAACCTGCAGGTGTTAGCTTTCACAGTGAAGAATGTGCTGGTTTTGTTGTACTTGCTGAGCAACTGGTAAATGAAAAGCTATATCCAATTCATAGACTCGATAAAGTTACTTCAGGTTTGATTATTTTAGCCCGTAGCAAAGAAGCAGCAGCTGAATTCACCGCGCTGTTTAGTGCTCATAAAGTTAACAAGTTTTATCTAGCACTCAGTGATGCTAAACCAAAGAAAAAACAAGGCTGGATAAAAGGTGACATGCAGAAAAGTCGTCGAGGGGCATTTAAGTTATTAAAGAGTCAAACTAACCCTGCTATAACAAGATTTTACTCAAAAAGTATTCGAGCAGGATTACGTGCTTATTTGTTAAAACCATTTTCTGGCAAGACTCATCAACTAAGGGTGGCGATGAAAAGTTTAGGTGCACCTATACTCGGCGATACACTCTACGCAGGAAGCAAGGATGAACGAACAAATTTGCATGCCTATGCACTACAGTTTAGTTATAAAGAGCAACTTAAAGAATATCGCTGCGATTATACTTTAGGCGCTCATCTCAATGAAGTTTTTAACTCAGACGAATTCAAAGAGTGGACAGCTCCTTGGACGTTGGATTGGTAAATGAAAGAAACAACACAAGACATCCGTTTTGGTGGCATTAAACGTTTATATGGTCATCAGCAATTTGATTGGTTACAACAAGCACATTTTTGTGTCATAGGTATTGGGGGCGTAGGTAGTTGGGCCGCTGAAGCGTTGGCTCGAACGGGTGTAGGGCAACTAACTCTCATTGACCTTGATGATATATGTGCTACGAATGTGAATCGTCAAATTCATGCTTTAACTGGTACGGTAGGTGAGGCAAAAGTTGAAGCCATGAAAACACGTTGTGAGCTGATAAACCCTGATATCAAAATTAACGTTATTGATGACTTCATTACGCTAGATAACATTCGTGAACATATTCAAGGTTTTGATTATGTAATTGACTGTATTGATGCTGTTAAAGAAAAAGCGGCGCTAATTGCTCATTGTAAACGTATAAAGTTACCCGTTATTACTACCGGTGGTGCAGGTGGGCAAACTGATCCAAGTCAAATCAGCTTTGGTGATGTAGCTAAAACTACTCATGACCCTTTGCTAGCAAAAGTACGTTATATTCTTCGAAAACAGTACAACTTTAGTAGCAATCCAAAGCGTAAATTTAACGTTGATTGTGTTTATTCAACAGAGCAGCTTGTATATCCAACCTCTGAAGGTGAGGTATGCCAAGCAAAACAAGGTGCAGATGGCTCAATGAATATGGATTGTAACAATGGTTTTGGCTCAGCCACGATGGTAACTGGAAGCTTTGGCTTTTTTGTTGCAGCCAAAGCAATTAGAAAGTACCTTGATAAAAAACAGCGTAATGTATAAGACTTATCGTTTTTGGTCGGCCATGGTTTGAATTCTATCAACCATGGCTTTGATGCCATTACCTCGAGAAGGGCTTAAATGGCTAATTAGACCAAGTCGTTCAAACTCATCATATGCATTAATTTGTGCTGCTTGCTCCGGTGTTAGACCATTGTATAAGGCTAAAATCAAAGCCAATAACCCCTTTACGATACGAGTATCAGAGTCACCAGCTAAAACGAGGCTGTTTTCTGAGTGATCAAAGTCAATATATAGCCAAACTTTACTTTCACACCCCTTAACGAGCGCGTCATCAACTTTTAGTACCTCAGGCATAATAGGTAATTGCTTACCTAACAGCATTATTTGGCGATATTTTTGCTGCCAGCCTGCAGCCGTTTCAATATCTTTACTAATGGCTTCAAACGTTGAATTCATATTTTATCCACAATTAATCTAATATTTCGATACTACTTTTAACGGCACTGATAAATGCATCTACGTCATCTTTATTGTTATATAACGCAAAACTGGCTCGTACTGTACCAGGAATACCTAAATAGCTCATTATAGGTTGTGTACAATGGTGACCACTGCGAACTGCAACGCCAAACCCATCAAGTAGGGTGGCTAAATCAAAAGGATGTTCATCGCGATAATTAAAGCTGATGTTACCAATGTTATCTCTTTGGTTTGAATAGATTTTAATACCATCAATAGCAGCCAATTTATTTATTGCATAATCGAAAACTGTATGCTCATGTTGACGCATCTGCTGAAAATCTAAAGATGTTAAATAATTAATGGCTTCAGCAAAGGCGATTACACCAGCAATATTTGGAGTGCCGGCTTCAAATTTACCTGGCGCCTCTCGAAAAGTGCTATGAGTAAGGCTCACTGCTTCAATCATTTCACCACCGGTCTGGTAAACGTCAAGCGAATTTAGCAGCTCAAAACGTCCATATAGACCACCTAATCCTGTTGGTCCGAGCATTTTATGGGCAGAAAATACATAAAAATCACAGGAAATTTCTTGTAAGTTAGGACGTAAATGCATAGCAGCCTGTGCACCATCAACTACTGAAATCGCATTTGAGGCTTTACATGCTGCAAGGATAGGCCCTAAATCAGTAATATTTCCTAATGTATTTGATGCATGGGTAACAGCGACAATTTTTGGCTGATGCAGTTTTATAAAGTCACTGCAATGAGCACTATCAATGACCAAATCATCTTCAATAGGCATAATAATAAGCTCTGCGCCGGTACGCTGTGCTAGTTGTTGCCAAGGGACTATATTGGCGTGATGTTCAATAGCAGATAGGGCAATTTTATCACCAGGATTAAGCCTCGAAGCCAGACCATTTGCGATTAAATTAATCGATTCGGTTGCCCCTTTGGTCCACACTATCTCATTATTTTTTACAGAAAAATAATCTGCAAGTAGCGTTCTTGTATGCTCATATTGGCGTGTCGCGTTTTCACTGAGTGTATGGCGGCCGCGGTGCACATTGGCGTTCTCGTGGCTATAAAAACGGCTAAGTGCATTAATAACTGCCTGTGGCTTTTGTGAGGTAGCCGCTGAGTCTAAATACACCAAAGGCTGCTCATTGACTGTTTCGTTCAGTATTGGAAAGTCAGCACGTATTTTTGTGATATCGAACATGAAAGGCCTTAAGCTACAAGAATGCGACGATTTTAATTACTTTGTACAAATAGACAAGTGCAGGGCAACAAAAAAGGCCGCAAAGCGGCCTTTTTTAAACGCAAATTCGTATTAACGCTTGTCTGTTGGTACGTAATCGCGTGAAGTTTCACCAGTATATAACTGACGAGGACGGCTGATCTTGTGACCAGGTTGAGAAAGCATCTCATCCCAGTGAGAGATCCAACCAACAGTGCGTGACATTGCAAAGATTACAGTGAACATGCTTGTTGGAATACCGATTGCTTTTAAGATGATACCTGAGTAGAAATCTACGTTAGGGTAAAGTTTCTTCTCAACGAAGTATGGGTCTTCAAGTGCAATTTGCTCAAGCTTCATAGCGATATCAAGAAGTGGATCTTGAATGTTTAGCTCAGCAAGTACTTCGTGACACGTTTGACGCATTACTGTCGCACGTGGGTCGAAGTTTTTGTATACACGGTGACCAAAGCCCATAAGACGGAAAGGATCAGACTTGTCTTTCGCTTTAGCAACGTACTCGTCGATACGGTCAACGGAACCGATTTCTTCTAACATGTTAAGACATGCTTCGTTAGCACCACCGTGCGCAGGACCCCATAAAGATGCGATACCAGCAGCGATACACGCGTAAGGGTTAGCACCTGAAGAACCTGCTAAACGAACAGTTGACGTAGACGCGTTTTGCTCATGGTCAGCGTGAAGCATGAAGATTTTGTCCATTGCTTTAGCAAGAACAGGGCTTACTTTGTATTCTTCAGCTGGTACTGAGAACATCATGTGTAAGAAGTTTTCAGCGAAGCTTAAGTCGTTACGTGGGTAAACAAACGGTTGGCCTACGTTGTATTTGTAAGCCATCGCAGCGATAGTTGGTAATTTAGCAACTAGCTTGATTGCGCTTGTTTTACGTTGTGTTGCATCTGTGATGTCTAAATCTTCGTGGTAGAAAGAAGAAAGAGCACCTACAACACCACAAAGCATTGCCATTGGGTGAGCGTCAAAGCGGAAACCTTGGAAGAAGTTTGCAATTTTAGTATCAAGCATTGTGTTGTGCGTGATTTCTTGAGCAAACGCTTCGTATTGTTCTTTAGTAGGTAACTCGCCGTTTAATAGTAAGTAGCAAAGCTCGATGTAGTTTGATTCATCAGCTAATTGCTCGATTGGGTAACCACGGTGTAATAAAACACCTTTGCCGCCATCGATGTAAGTGATTGAAGATTCACAAGAACCGGTCGACATGAAACCTGGGTCGTAAGTGAAGTGGCCGTGAGAACCTAACGTACGTACGTCGATTACGTCTTGGCCAGCAGTGCCTTGGTAAATTGGAAGTTCGATTGGATCAAGACCATCAATATGGACCGTGGCTTTCTTATCCGCCATCTATTTATCTCCTATTAAGATAACAACTCTGATTGTTATGTTCTGAATCTGTTTAAGCACATTCTTTTCATTTTAACGTGAAAGAGGGGTGTAAAGTCAATTTTTATAAACATTATGCACAAATGGATAATAAATATTCTACCAGGATTAAATATTATACTATTGGCTAATTCGCAAACGTCTCTTACTAAACAAGAATTGTAAAAAGACCATTGGCTATATATACTATCCAAGGTTTTATACCGTATTGTCTGTAGGTAAACTTTATTTTTACATTTGAGTTTTGCATCAGTGTGAACTTTTTGTGTATCAACACGGTTTACTTAGATAGTTCCATCGAAATTCATTTTGATGGGTTTTAGAAAAACAAGTAGATGAGCTCCTAAGTGGGCAAGATGGGCAAGTAACTGTGAAAAAGCAAAGACCTGTAAATCTAGATCTAACAACTATATCTATGCCGGCAACGGCTAAAGCATCAATTTTTCACCGCGTCACCGGTGTTGCATTATTTTTTGCTTTAACGTTTGTCATTTGGGCTTGGTCTGAGTCTCTTTCTTCTGCAGAAGGTTTTGAATTCGTCAAGGGTCTGTTCAGCGGATTCATTGCCAAATTCATAGCATGGGGCACCATTTCTGTATTGGCGTATCACTTAATCGGTGGTATCCGCCATATCATTATGGACATGGGTCACTGGGAAGAACTTGAATCAGGTAACTTCAGCGCTAAAGTTGCATTAGCTTTAGGTGTTGTAGCTGCAATTCTAGCAGGAGTGTGGATATGGTTTTAAATCAAGCAACTCTTAAACGTGATGGTGTACAAGATTTCGTATCACTACGTGCAACTGCATTAATAATCAGCGCTTACGCGATTTTTATTATCGGTTATTTTTTATGTACGCCAGAAGTCACTTTCGAAGCCTGGCAGGGCCTATTCTCTAACCTAGCAATGAAAGGGTTTACCTTAATTACCCTAGTTTGCATCATGGTTCACACCCGTATCGGCCTTTGGCAAGTTCTTACGGACTATGTCAAAAACGCTAAATTACGTGCTGTTTTAGGCTTTGTATTAAACCTTATGGCTGTTGCTTACGTAGCAATTGGTCTAATCGTTTTATGGGGTGTTTAAGTGAATTATTCTGTTCGTGAATTTGACGCTGTAGTGATTGGTGCCGGTGGTGCGGGTATGCGCGCAGCACTAGCTATCACTGAATCAGGCAAAACCTGTGCACTTATCTCAAAAGTTTTCCCTACACGTTCTCACACTGTGTCTGCACAGGGTGGTATTACGGTTGCTCTGGGTAACTCACATGAAGATAACTGGGAATGGCACATGTACGATACTGTTAAAGGTTCCGATTTTATCGGTGACCAAGACGCTATCGAATATATGTGTAAAACAGGTCCTGAAGCTATTACTGAATTAGAAAACATGGGTTTACCATTTTCTCGTTTTGAAAATGGCCGTGTTTATCAACGTCCTTTCGGCGGTCAGTCGAAAAACTTTGGTGGTGAACAGGCTGCACGTACTGCAGCAGCAGCTGACCGTACTGGTCACGCGCTATTACACTGTTTATACCAACAGAACGTTAAAAACAAAACAAACGTATTCTCTGAGTGGTACGCACTTGATTTAGTTAAAAACAGCGACGGTCACGTTGTTGGTTGTACAGCAATCGACATCGAATCTGGCGAAGTTGTTTACTTCAAATCGAAAGCTGTTGTTTTAGCAACAGGCGGTGCAGGCCGTATCTACGCATCTACAACGAATGCACACATCAATACTGGTGACGGTGTTGGTATGGCTACACGTGCTGGTGTTGCAATGCAAGATATGGAAATGTGGCAGTTCCACCCAACAGGTATTGCTGGCGCTGGTGTACTTGTAACTGAAGGTTGTCGTGGTGAAGGTGGTTACCTTCTAAACAAAGACGGCGAACGCTTCATGGAACGTTACGCGCCAAATGCTAAAGACTTAGCGTCTCGTGACGTTGTTGCTCGTTCAATGATGACTGAGATCCGTGAAGGTCGTGGTTGCGATGGTCCTTACGGTCCACATATCAAGCTTAAGCTTGACCACTTAGGTGAAGAGACACTTAACCTACGTCTTCCTGGCGTATGTGACCTTGCGAAAACATTCGCACACGTTGATCCAGCTAAAGAGCCAATCCCAGTTATACCAACATGTCACTACATGATGGGTGGTGTTCCAACTAACGTTAATGGTCAAGCATTACAAATCGATGCAAATGGCCAAGAAAAAGTAGTTGAAGGTTTATTCGCTGTTGGTGAAATTGCTTGTGTATCTGTACACGGTGCTAACCGTCTAGGTGGTAACTCACTACTTGACTTAGTTGTATTCGGCCGTGCAGCCGGTAACTTCTTAGGTAAGTACCTTAACGGTGTTGAAGCTGGTAAAGATGCGTCTGAGTCTGACCTTGAAGCATCTCTTGCACGCTTTAATCGTTGGGAAAACTCTAAAGTTGGCCAAGGTGAAGACCCAGTTCAAATCAAGAAAGATCTACAAATGTGTATGCAACTTAACTTCTCGGTATTCCGTGAAGGTGATGCAATGGCAACAGGTCTTAAAGAGCTTAAAGAAATTCGTGAACGTCTTCAGTACGCTCGTCTTGACGACAAGTCAACTGAATTCAACACAGCACGTATCGAATGTCTAGAGCTAGATAACTTGATGGAAACAGCTTACTCAACAGCAGTAGCTGCGAACTTCCGCACAGAAAGCCGTGGTGCACACTCTCGTTTTGACTTCCCAGATCGCGATGACGACAACTGGTTATGTCACTCTATCTATAACCCAGTTACAGATGAAATGACAAAACGTGAAGTAAACTACGCGCCGAAACTGCGTGAAGCTTTCCCACCTAAAGCACGTACATACTAGGAGCGAGACGATGGCACAAGTACAATTTTCGGTTTATCGTTACAATCCAGATGTTGATAATGCACCACGTATGCAAGACTTCTCGCTAGAAACGCAAGAAGGCCAAGATATGATGGTATTGGATGCGCTTATGCAATTAAAAGAGCAAGATCCAACATTATCATTCCGTCGTTCATGCCGTGAAGGTGTGTGTGGTTCTGACGGTATCAACATGAATGGTAAAAACGGTTTAGCGTGTATTACACCTTTATCAACGCTACTAAAAGGTGGCAAAGGTAAAATCGTAATTCGTCCTTTACCAGGTTTACCAGTGGTACGTGACCTTGTTATTGACATGAGTCAGTTCTACACTCAATACGAAAAAGTTAAGCCTTATCTAATCAACGACACGCCTGCGGCGGGTGAGCGTCTTCAGTCAATCGAAGAACGTGATAAGTTAGATGGCTTATATGAGTGTATCTTATGTGCATGTTGTTCAACATCGTGTCCTTCGTTCTGGTGGAATCCAGACAAGTTCATCGGTCCTGCGGGTCTTCTTCATGCTTATCGTTTCTTGGCTGATAGCCGCGATACAGCAACTGAAGAGCGTCTTGCAGACCTAGACGATGCGTTCAGCGTGTTCCGTTGTCACAGTATCATGAACTGTGTTAGCGTGTGTCCAAAAGGTCTTAACCCGACCAAAGCAATTGGACAAATCAAATCAATGCTATTGAACCGCGCTGTTTAAAGCTTGAATATGTAAGGTGGTTAAGTGATTAACCACCTTGTTTTTACAACAATTAATTTCTGCGCTAAAGAAAAGGGCTTATAAATGCACGAAGGTGTGATGAAGGCATGGCTAGAATCTTCTCACTTAAACGGCGGTAACGTTGCTTACGTAGAAGAGCTTTATGAAGCGTACTTAGATGATGCGACTTCTGTGCCAGAAGAATGGCGAGAAGTGTTCGAACAATTACCAAAAGTTGATGGTGTGGATGTTGACGTAAAACATTCAGATGTTCGTGCACAATTTGCACAGCTTGCTAAAAACAAGCATAGAGAAGTAGTGGTAGCAGAGGGTGGCTCTGGCGATCCTAAACAGGTCAAAGTGCTACAACTTATTAATGCTTTCCGTTTCCGTGGTCACCAAAATGCCAACCTAGATCCGTTAGGTATCTGGGAACGCGAGCGAGTTCGAGATCTTGAACTTGAATACCACGATTTATCTGAAGCTGATTTTGACCGTGAATTCAATGTGGGTTCGTTTGCTGTCGGTCGCGAAACCATGCCATTAGGTGAGCTATATCAAGCACTCAAAACGACTTATTGTGGGTCGGTTGGTGCTGAGTATATGCACATCACTTCAACTGAAGAAAAGCGTTGGTTACAACAACGTTTAGAATCAGTGCAATCACGTCCAAAGTTCTCTAAAGAAGAAAAGCTACGTATCCTTAAAGGATTAACAGCTGCAGATGGCCTTGAAAAATATTTAGGGGCTAAGTTCCCTGGTGCAAAACGTTTCTCACTTGAAGGTGGTGACGCATTAGTACCAATGCTTAAAGAACTAATTCATCGTGCAGGTGAAAGC
This sequence comes from Pseudoalteromonas apostichopi, assembly GCF_030297135.1. Taxonomy (NCBI): domain Bacteria; kingdom Pseudomonadati; phylum Pseudomonadota; class Gammaproteobacteria; order Alteromonadales; family Pseudoalteromonadaceae; genus Pseudoalteromonas; species Pseudoalteromonas apostichopi. The sequence goes on along the minus strand of NZ_AP028065.1, from coordinate 50,764 downwards.
GGACAAAAAGAAGCTGTTATTGGTATGGCTCACCGCGGTCGCTTGAACGTACTAGTGAACGTATTAGGTAAAAACCCATCAGAATTATTCGATGAGTTCGCTGGTAAACACAAAGACACATTAAGCTCAGGTGATGTTAAATATCACATGGGTTATTCATCTGACTTTGCAACTAAGGGTGGCAACGTGCACATGGCACTTGCATTTAACCCGTCTCACTTAGAAATCGTTAATCCAGTGGTTATGGGTTCGGTACGTGCTCGTTTAGACCGTCTAGGTGATAAGTCAGGTATTAAAGCATTACCGATTACTATTCACGGTGACTCTGCAATCGCAGGTCAGGGTGTTGTTCAAGAAACATTTAACTTATCGCAAACTAATGCATTTAGTTGTGGTGGTAGTATTCGCATCGTTGTAAATAACCAAGTAGGTTTTACAACGTCTAAACAGTCTGATGTACGTTCTACACCTTACTGTACTGATATTGCGAAAATGGTTCAGGCACCAATTTTCCACGTTAACTCTGACGATCCTGAAGCGGTAGCATTTGTCACTCAAATCGCGCTAGATTTCAGAAACCAGTTTAAACGTGATGTAGTGATTGATTTAGTATGTTATCGCCGTCATGGTCATAACGAAGCGGATGAGCCGAATGCGACTCAACCACTTATGTACCAAAAAATCAAAAAGCATCCAGTACCTCGTCTAATTTACGCAGATCAATTAGTTGCTGAAGGTTCATTCTCAGAAAATGAAGTAAAAGCACTTGCTGATGATTACCGTAACGGTCTAGATAAAGGCAACTGTGTTGTTGAAGAAATTCAACTAGAAACATCGCACTCTTCTGATTGGGCTAAGTTTGTTGGTCACGATTGGGATGTTGAGTACGATGCAACTGTATCTGTTGAAAAATTAAAAGAACTTGGTAAAAAAGTAGCAAGCTTCCCAGAAAGCCATAAAGCTCAGTCGCGTGTTAATAAAATCTACGATGACCGTAAGTTGATGGCTACAGGTGAAAAACCACTTGATTGGGGTATGGCTGAAACACTTGCTTATGCAACGCTTGTTGATGCGGGTACAGATATCCGTTTAACTGGTCAAGACTCTGGCCGTGGTACATTCTTCCACCGTCATGCGGTTATCCATAATCAAAAAGATGCATCAACATACTTACCGCTGCAAAATATCAGTGAAAATCAAGGTGCATTTGAAGTTTACGATTCAGTTCTTTCTGAAGAAGCTGTTCTTGCGTTTGAATATGGTTATGCTACAGCTGAACCTACTTCACTTGTAATGTGGGAAGCACAATTTGGTGATTTCGCGAATGGCGCACAAGTTGTATTTGACCAATTCTTAAGTTCAGGTGAGCAGAAGTGGGGTCGTTTATGTGGTCTTACATGTTTACTTCCACATGGTTATGAAGGTCAAGGTCCAGAGCATAGCTCGGCACGTCTAGAACGTTTCTTACAGTTGTGTGCTGATCACAATATGCAAGTATGTGTTCCTTCAACACCTGCACAAGTCTATGCAATGCTTCGTCGTCAATCTGTTCGTCCTTTACGCCGTCCATTGATTGTTATGACGCCTAAGTCGCTACTTCGTCACCCGCTGGCAACATCTTCACTTGAAGAGTTATCAGAAGGTGTGTTCCACAATATGATTGACGAAATCGATGATATTGCAGCAGATAAAGTAGAACGCGTTGTATTTTGTAGTGGTAAAGTTTACTACGAGCTACTACAAGAGCGTCGTAAGCAAGAATTAAATAACATTGCTATTGTTCGTGTAGAACAACTATATCCATTCCCACATGCTGAGATGGATACAATCATGCAGCGTTACCAACACGTTAAAGATTTTGTTTGGTGTCAAGAAGAGCCGCAAAACCAAGGTGCATGGTATTGTTCTCAACACCACTTCGTTGATGCAATTCCAGCCGGTGCTAAATTAACTTACGCAGGTCGTAAAGCATCAGCATCACCAGCGTGTGGTTACATGTCAGTGCATAATAAAGAACAACAAGCGCTCGTTGCAGATGCGCTTACTATTGAAAAGAAAGGATAAGCAATGAGCACAGAAATTAAAGTTCCTGTACTTCCTGAGTCGGTTGCTGATGCTACTGTTGCAACATGGCACGTAAGTGTTGGCGACAAAGTAAGCCGCGACCAAAACTTAGTAGATATCGAAACAGATAAAGTTGTTTTAGAAGTTGTTGCACCAAATGACGGTGTAATCACTGAAATTTCACAAGAAGAAGGTGCAACAGTACTTGGCGAACAAGTAATTGCATTACTTGGTGATGCAGATGCTGCACCAGCAAGTGACGAATCTGCACCAGCTAAATCAGAAGACGCGCCAGCGGCGCAATCAGCACCAGCATCAGAAGGTAAAGAAGTGGACATTAAAGTACCTGTACTTCCAGAATCAGTCGCAGACGCGACAATTGCTACTTGGCACGTTCAACCAGGTGAAGCGGTAACTCGCGATCAAAACCTTGTTGACATCGAAACTGATAAAGTTGTTCTTGAAGTTGTTGCTCAAGAAGACGGTATCATGGGTGAGCACATTCACGCTGAAGGCGAAACAGTACTTGGTGAGCAAGTAATTGGTAAAGTTAAAGCGGGTGCAGCACCAGCAGCGCCAGCAGCTAAAGCTGAAGAAGCGCCAGCAAGCGAATCAAATGATAGCTCTGACGTATTAACGCCGTCAGTACGTCGTTTAATTGCTGAGAAAGGCCTTGATGCATCAAAAATCAAAGGTTCTGGTAAAAATGGTCGTGTAACAAAAGAAGATGTTGATAAGTTCTTAAAAGCACCTGCAGCAGCACCTAAAGCTGAAGCAGCAGCACCAGCAGCACCTATGGGTGATCGTACACAAAAACGTGTTCCTATGACTCGTTTACGTAAAACAATTGCTAATCGTCTTCTTGAAGCGAAAAACTCAACTGCAATGTTAACGACTTTCAACGAAGTTAACATGAAGCCAATCATGGATCTTCGTAAGCAGTACCAAGAAGTATTCGAAAAGCGTCACGGTATCCGTTTAGGTTTCATGTCTTTCTATGTGAAAGCCGTAACTGAAGCACTTAAGCGTTTCCCTGAAGTAAATGCGTCTATCGACGGTGATGATATTGTTTATCACAACTACTTCGACATCAGCATCGCGGTTTCTACACCACGTGGTCTTGTTACACCAGTACTTAAAGACTGTGACAAGCTTTCTGTTGCTGAAATCGAAAAAGGTATCCGTGAGCTAGCGCTTAAAGGTCGTGACGGTAAATTATCAATTGATGACATGACTGGTGGTAACTTCACCATCACTAACGGTGGTGTATTCGGTTCATTACTATCTACTCCAATCATCAACTTACCACAGTCTTCAATCTTAGGTATGCACAAAATCCAAGAGCGTCCTATGGCTGTAAATGGTAAAGTTGAAATCTTACCAATGATGTACTTAGCGTTATCTTATGATCACCGCCAAATCGATGGTAAAGAATCTGTAGGTTTCTTAGTAACAATTAAAGAGTTACTTGAAGATCCGACTCGTTTACTACTAGATGTTTAATCTGGTTGTATGAAAACTAAGCTGTGAACCTTGTTCACAGCTTTTTTTTTGCGCCTTTGGTCTAACTGGGGTTTTCATGTGGAGCCTTGGGATTTATACTAAGTGCGCAATTTGGGATAGCTGTTTATTTTGCATAAATATTCAGCTCTTTTAGTATAAAAAATTGGATAAAGCATCATGAATTTGCATGAGTATCAGGCAAAACAACTTTTTGCCGAATATGGTTTACCAGTTTCTCAAGGTTTCGCTTGCGATACACCTGAAGAAGCTGCAGCAGCTGCTGAGAAAATCGGCGGTGATATGTGGGTTGTTAAAACACAGGTTCACGCAGGTGGCCGTGGTAAAGCTGGCGGTGTTAAGCTAGTTAAAACAATCGACGAAGTTAAAGAGTTCGCTGCGAACTGGTTAGGTAAAAACTTAGTTACTTACCAAACAGACGAAAATGGTCAGCCAGTAGCTAAAATCCTTGTAGAAAGCTGCACTGACATCGCTAACGAATTATACCTTGGCGCTGTAGTAGATCGTGCTTCTCGTAAAGTTGTTTTCATGGCATCTACTGAAGGTGGTGTTGAAATCGAGCAAGTTGCAGAAGAAACTCCAGAACTAATTCACAAAGCTGAGATCGATCCACTAGTTGGTCCTCAAGCTTACCAAGCTCGTGAGTTAGGCTTCAAACTAGGTTTAAACCCTACTCAAATGAAACAGTTCGTTAAGATCTTCATGGGTCTTGCTAACATGTTCAACGATTTCGATTTCGCACTATTAGAAATCAACCCGCTAGTAATCACAGACGAAGGTAACCTTCACTGTCTAGACGGTAAAATCGGTGTAGATGGTAACGCGCTTTACCGTCAACCTAAAATCCGTGAAATGCACGATCCTTCACAAGAAGACGCGCGTGAAGCTCACGCTGCAAGCTTCGAGCTTAACTACGTTGCACTAGACGGTAACGTAGGCTGTATGGTTAACGGTGCAGGCCTAGCGATGGGTACTATGGATATCGTAAACCTACACGGTGGCAAGCCAGCTAACTTCCTAGATGTTGGTGGCGGTGCAACTAAAGAGCGTGTTTCTGAAGCATTCAAGATCATCTTATCTGACGACAACGTTAAAGCTGTTTTAGTTAACATCTTTGGTGGTATCGTACGTTGTGACATGATCGCAGAAGGTATCATCGGCGCAGTTAAAGAAGTGGGTGTAAACGTTCCTGTAGTAGTTCGTTTAGAAGGTACTAACGCTGAACTAGGTCGTGAAGTACTAGCTAGTTCTGACCTTAACATCATCGCTGCTGAATCACTAACAGACGCAGCTGAAAAAGTTGTTGCTGCTGCGGAGGGCAAATAATGTCTGTATTAATCAATAAAGATACAAAAGTTATCTGTCAAGGTTTCACTGGTGGCCAAGGTACTTTCCACTCAGAGCAAGCGCTTGAGTACGGTACACAAATGGTTGGTGGTGTAAGCCCAGGTAAAGGCGGTCAAACGCATCTTGGTCTTCCAGTATTCAACACAGTACGTGACGCTGTTGAAGCAACTGGCGCAACTGCATCAGTTATCTACGTACCAGCACCTTTCTGTAAAGATGCAATCTTAGAAGCAATCGATGCTGGCATCGAGCTTATCGTTTGTATCACTGAAGGTATCCCTACACTAGACATGGTTGACGTTAAAGTTAAGCTTGATGAAACTGGTGTTCGTATGATCGGTCCTAACTGCCCAGGTGTTATCACTCCTGGTGAAACTAAGATTGGTATCATGCCTGGTCACATCCACAAGCCTGGTAAAGTAGGTATCGTATCACGTTCTGGTACGCTTACTTACGAAGCGGTTAAACAAACTACTGATGCTGGTTTCGGCCAATCAACATGTGTTGGTATCGGTGGTGACCCTATCCCTGGCACTAACTTCATCGACGTTTTAGAAATGTTCGAAAAAGACGAGCAAACTGAAGCTATCGTTATGATCGGTGAAATCGGTGGTACTGCAGAAGAAGAAGCTGCAGAATACATCAAGCACAACGTGACTAAACCTGTTGTTTCTTACATTGCTGGTGTTACTGCACCTGCAGGTAAGCGTATGGGTCACGCTGGTGCAATCATCGCAGGCGGTAAAGGTACTGCTGATGAAAAATTTGCTGCATTAGAAGCTGCTGGCGTAAAAACTGTACGTTCACTAGCTGATATCGGTGCTGCACTTAAAGAGAAAACAGGCTGGTAATCAGTTTATAATCTCTTAAGAAAGGCTCGCTTATGCGGGCCTTTTTTGTATTTGCTTCTTTTTAATTTATGGTATGAAAAATTCTATAGCAAATTAAGAATAATAATGCTTTATTTGTGAATATAAATTCTCTACACTTGTGGCTTGTATATCTGTTTTTATTAAAACACTCGACTTTAATAAGGTAAATATTACGTGCGTACCACAGAATTGGTAGATGGATTTCGCCAGTCAACCCCATACGTTAATGCTCACCGCGGTAAAACTTTCGTTGTTATGCTTGGCGGAGAGGCGATTGACCAGTCTGGTTGTCGTAGCATCATTAATGATGTTGCGCTTCTAACCAGTCTTGGTATTAAGATTGTATTAGTATTTGGGGCTCGTCCACAGTTTAATGCGGCACTTGAACAAGTTGGCATAACTAGTCAGTTTCATAATGAGATACGAGTGACTGATAATGCAACTTTTGAAGTCATTAAAAAGGTCGCGGGTGCTATGCAATTCGATATTACTGCGCGCTTATCAACGTCTTTAAGTAGTACTCCTATGTCAGGTTCATTTCTAAATGTAGTGAGTGGTAATTTTGTTATTGCTCAACCTTTAGGGGTTGATGAAGGTGTAGACTATCATCATTCAGGTAGAGTAAGACGTGTTGATGTCGCGGGGATTCGCCATCAATTAGATAACAACGGTATTGTATTACTTGGACCAATCGCGGCATCGGTTACCGGTGAAAGCTTTAACTTAACTGCAGAAGAAATTGCAACACAAGTAGCGCTAAAGCTTCGTGCAGATAAAATGCTCGGGTTTTGCCAAGAAGCTGGTATTTTAGATGAAAATGGTGAAGCGATTGCTGAGTTAATGCCAAATGAAGCTGAGCAACTATTAGCAAGTTATCGTAATCAACCAGATGCATGTTTAAGTGCAACGGTTTTCTTACAAGCGGCGATTGATGCCTGTCGTGGTGGCGTGCATCGTTGTCACTTAGTTAGTTATAAAGAAGACGGCGCGTTACTACAAGAGTTGTTCTCATTAGATGGTATTGGTACACAAATCGCGCCGCAAAGCTCTGAACAATTACGAAGTGCTAGCATCTCTGATATTACCGGTATTATTAATCTTATCAGGCCACTTGAACAGCAGGGGTATTTAGTACGCCGTTCTCGTGAGCAGCTCGAAATTGAAATTGAACAATTTACTGTGATAGAGCGTGATGGGCTTATCATTGCCTGTGCGGCTTTGTATCCGTTTGCAGATGAACAAGTGGGGGAGTTTGCAAGTCTTGCTGTTCATCCTCAGTACCGGGATGCAGACCGTGGCAGTTTTCTGCTGCGGTTTATTATTAATAAAGCCAAACGTGCAGGTTATTCGCATTTATTTGCGTTGACCACCCGTAGTATTCATTGGTTTTTAGAGCAAAGCTTTGAACTGGTCACGGTTGATGAATTACCTGAAAAGAAAAAAGCACTTTATAACTACGAGCGTCGTTCTAAGGTGCTACGACTAGACTTAACTAAGCTAAGCAATAATCGATAATTAAAAGGTGACGTGAATACGTCACCTCGATTAATTAAACTAAACTTAGTTAGTATTGATAGTTTATGTGCTGATAAAAACGAACACGTAAATCTTGACGAGTTGGATTAAATGCCAGTTCATCTGTCACTTCATTAATCGCACTCTGTACATGATTCATAAACTTGCCATAACCAATGTCATGTTTGTCTTTGTCTGCTGCTGCTATTATGAAATGCAGTGAATCAACAAGTTGATTTGCATTCCAATATTGTTGTAATTGTACTTGCTCAGAGCTGCAATCAAAGGTTAACTTTTGTAGTTCACTGTTACTTTGTGCGTTATCAATATTACTATTTCGGACAATAGGTCGTGTTCCATTAGCGATAAATGCACCCAGTGTTAATCCGCGTTTATCACAAGCACGTTTAAACGCATCAAAAATGTATTGATAAAACTCGGTGTAATTCTCTTCATTCAACATATGTTGAAATTGAGTTTTGATAGCACGAGTCACAGGAATCGAAAAACCTGCATAAGCTATTTCACTGTGTTCAGTTGGTAAATGACATTGGCGAGATTGAAAGCGAGGATACAAGCTTCGTAATTTATAACCATAGCTTTCTTTGTGACCTTTTGCTTTGGCAAATAAATCATAAGTAAGGTGTTGGTGATCACGAACTTTTAAAGCTGGCTGATTGCTTAATATCTTTTCTTGTAAAGAGTTTATTACTCGCTGCACATTATGATGAAAACTTGCCGCATTAGCGCGAATATCTTCACCAGTCGCCAAGAACAATAAACGAATTTTTTTGCATTTTTGTTCACCATCAGCAAACACATTGTGTGCTTCATGGTATTGAGGGTTATAGAAAAATAAAATTTGTTTCGCGGTTTCTAAACTATACGCCTCATCATGGTAACGAACCACCGGCAGTTTATCGTTAGCGATTAAGTGAACGTTGTGTAATTCATACTCATCACAGAGTGCAAATAACTCCCTTGCAAGACGCTTATAAGCACAGCTAACATTTGTGAACTGGGCAAAAAACTCATCAGTAGGTTTAAATTCAACTAACACATACTGATTTGCACGTGCTGAGCTTGGAATATAGACTCGGTGTTGATTGAGCGAAGCCATCTTTTTTCCTTATTGGTAGTGAAACTAGTGGCACTATATCGTTAGTCAATGATCATTTTATTGCGTTAGAACAATTTTTTTACCGTTTTTGTTGAGTCTGTGAACTATGTATTCAACAATCGACTTAATATCTTCAATAAACATGATTCTACTACTGTATGTTAGGGTTTGTTTTTGTAATAATGCATTAGTTTTGTCACCATGCAATATTCAGAGGATTATGCTCCTATGGCGGAAATTGAGAATCGCCCAAGTAACTTTATTAGAACGCGTATCGATGAAGATCTCGCAAGCGGTAAGCATGCGACTACACACACGCGTTTTCCACCAGAACCAAATGGTTTTTTACACATTGGTCACGCGAAGTCTATTTGTTTGAATTTTGGTATCGCCCAAGATTATCAAGGTCTTTGTAATTTACGTTTTGATGATACGAATCCAGAAAAAGAAGACATCAACTACGTAAACTCAATTAAAGAAGATGTGCAGTGGTTAGGTTTTAAATGGGATGGTGAAATTAAGTATTCATCTAACTATTTCGATGCTTTATATGGTTATGCTGTTGAGCTTATCGAAAAAGGCCTTGCATATGTATGTTTCTTATCTCCTGATCAAGCAAGAGAATACCGTGGTACTTTGAAAGAACCAGGTAAAAACAGTCCTTACCGCGACACGCCAGTTGAAGAAAACCTAGCGCTTTTTGAAAAAATGCGAAATGGCGAATTCAAAGAAGGCGAGTGTGTACTGCGTGCAAAAATCGACATGGCAAGCTCATTTATGGTATTGCGTGATCCGATCTTATACCGTGTACGTTTTGCTCATCACCACCAAACGGGCGACAAATGGTGCATTTATCCAATGTACGACTTCACGCATTGTATTTCCGACGCGCTAGAAGGCATCACACATTCATTATGTACGCTTGAATTCCAAGATAACCGTCGTTTATACGATTGGGTATTAGATAACATCAGCCTTGAGTGTCATCCGCAACAAATCGAGTTTTCACGATTAAATCTTGAATACACCATTATGTCTAAGCGTAAATTAAACGACTTAGTAGTTAATGGTCATGTTGAAGGATGGGACGACCCACGTATGCCAACGATTGCTGGTCTACGTCGTCGTGGTTATACACCTGCCTCAGTACGTGAATTTTGTTCACGCATCGGTGTCACTAAACAAGAAAACATGGTTGAAATGGGCATGTTAGAAGCATGTATCCGTGAAGACCTAAATGAGCATGCACCACGTGCAATGGCTGTTCTTGATCCGGTCAAGGTTGTTATCGAGAACTATGACGCAGATAAAGTAGAAACCTTGTCTGTTGCAAATCACCCGAATAAAGAAGAGATGGGTCGCCGTGATGTGCCTTTCACTCGTGAGCTTTATATCGAGCGTGAAGACTTCCGTGAAGAAGCAAACAACAAGTTCAAGCGTTTAGTGCTTGATAAAGAAGTACGTTTACGTGGTGCATATGTAATTAAAGCTGAGCGCGTTGAAAAAGACGAAAATGGCGAAATCACGACTATCTACTGTTCTTACGATCCTGAAACTCTGGGTAAAAACCCAAGTGATGGCCGTAAGGTTAAAGGTGTAATTCACTGGGTATCAGCAAGTGAATCTATCACAGCTGAAGTTCGTTTATACGACCGTTTATTTAACGTACCAAACCCAGCTGCAGCAGAAGACTTTAACGCAACACTAAACCCTGAATCACTTGTGGTTCTTGCAAATGCTAAAGTTGAGCCATCGCTTGCAAATGCACAAGCAGAGCAGGGCTTCCAGTTTGAGCGTACAGGCTATTTCTGTCGTGATAGCAAAGCAGATTCATTAGTATTCAATCAAACTGTGGGTCTTCGAGATTCATGGGCGAAGATTGAACAGAAAGGCTAAACCCCTTTACTAATTGTTTAAGTTTCTAAGCTTAATAAAAAACCCTTTCACTTTTAAAGTGAAAGGGTTTTTTTATAACTATTAAAAGTTAAATCAGATTAAAAATAGCCACGAATACCTAGGCTGAAGTTACGACCTGGTAGTGGAGCCTTTTCTTTAATAAATGAACTGTGTACGAAGCCTAATTCATCGGTTAAGTTGTCAACATTGATATAAAGTTGTGTATCCACAGGACCTAGGTCAAGTTGATAGTTTGCTGATGCATCAAACTGGGTATAACCGTCAGTTTTTGTCTCGTAAGCAGTAATGTCAGACTGCTCAAAATAATGAGTCCCTGTTAGGCTAAATTTCCAATCAGCAATTGTGTACTGTAATTCAGAGCCTAGTTTATTAGCTGGGATACGAGGTAAATAACCTTCATCATCTTTTAGTTTAGCGGTTGTTGAATCACCAAACACTTTAACCAAGGCACTTGGCGTTACTTGATAGTGTACGTCAAATTCAATGCCGTATAGTTTTGCATCTTTACTACTGAACTGATAAACCGCTATTGCATCTACGTCTGCTTCAGCTGCAGATTCTAAGCCATGCTCTTCATCAAATACCAAACCTGTATTTTGCTGGTAGTAGTAGTTTTCAATGTCGTTATAGAAGAAGTTAACTGTATAACCAAAATCACCAATAAAACGGCGGAAACTTAAATCAAAGTTGGTTGCAGTTTCTTGCTCGATATCCTCTGGCTCAAAATGAATTTCGCTGTCTTCAATATGATAACCTAAGCCAAGCTCGTAGGTACCTGTTGCGATATGAACACCGTTTGACAGTAATTCAGCACTTAGTGGCGCACGTTCAGAACGAGACACACTTAAAGCTACACTTTGGCCTTCTTGATATTGCCAAATTGCACCTGCAGATAAGCTCAGGTTTGTGAAATCTTCACTGTAGTTGATGATTTCAGCTTCTTCGTCATGGTGCTCTTCTTCCTCTTCATGATCGTGATCATGATGATGCTCAGCCATGCTTACAGCAGAGTCGATTTGGTAATCTTCAAGGCGTGCACCTAGCTCAACAGTCACATCACCAAACTGGCGCTCTTCAAGCATAAAAATTGCGTTTGTTTTAGTCACACTTGCAGGTGTAAAAGCTTCTTCACCATCTGCATCGTAGTCAGACTCAGTGTAGTGATAACCTGCCATGCCGTGCCAAAGGCCTAACTTGTGCTCAACGGTTGCACGTGCTTCAGTTGTTTTGTTTGTAAACACTGTTCCCACGGCACCATCTTCAATTTCTGCATGTTTATAGTCGGTGTAGCCAACGCGTAGTGAGATATTTTCAATCCAGTTATCATGAAGTGCATAGCTCATGTAACCTTGCCAGCGATCTTGCTCTAGCTGAGCGAAAACAGGTTCTTCATGTTGATCATGCTCGTCTTCATGTTCATCTTGCTCGTCATGCGCATGATGATGGTGTGAATGAGCAGGAATACCATAATCAGTTTCGATACGACCATAAGAAACACCCAGTGTTAGGTGGTCGCCAACATAACTTGTACCAAAGTTAACAGTTTGGCTATCGATAAAGGTGTTTTCAACACTGTTAGCTGTTTCGTGTTCTTCATGATCTTCACCTTCATGTTCGTCATGCTCTTCAGGAAGCTCGAACGTTGGTGTTTTGTAGTCATGACCTTTACGCTTAGTACCATCAAAATGGAAGTTAAAACCATCGTTACCGGTTTCAAGTTTTGCAGCATAAGTGTTGGTATTTGATACCGTATCGTGAGTGTATTGTGCAGCACCTGTTAAAGTATCAATGTTATCCGTTGGAATACGGTTATCAACTACGTTGACCACACCACCAATTGCGCCAGAGCCATAAAGTAGGGTAGCAGGGCCGCGAAGTACTTCGATTTGCTCAGCTGCTAAGCTGTCGTTCGATGTTGCGTGATCTGGACCAATTCGTGATGCATCGCTGCTATCAAGACCATTTTGGGTGATTTTTACACGCGGACCATCTAAACCACGAATAATTGGGCTAGAAGATACAGGGCCAAAATAGCTTGCATTAACACCGGGTAAACCTTTTAGTGTTTCGCCTAGTGTAGGTTTAGCCTTGTCTTTTAGTTCATCGCCCGCTAATACATTAACTGGCGAAATCATCTCAAGACTATTCTTATGAAGTGCTGATGCATAAACAACAACCGTTTCAACGGAAGTAGGTGTAAGAGTAACGACTAGGTTTTGATCGTCACCATTAATAGCAATGCGTTTATCGATGAAATTATTTTTACTGATGTGTAGTTGACCTTGGTTGTCTACATCAATTTTAAACTGACCTTGTTTGTCAGTAACAACGCTTTGAGATTTACCGTGTACGTGTATTTCAGCATTGCTGATAGGTTGTTGGTTTTTATCTAATACTTGACCTGTGATCACAGCAGCCATTGTGGATTGAGAAAACAGCGCAGCGGCAACAGCACTAGAAAGAATTGAAACTTGTTTCATCATTACTACTTCTAAGTTTGTTGTTAAGTGTTGCGTTATAATATAACACTGCAATTTTTCAATCGCAATAACGTTATACTATAACTTTCCATTAAGTCGCGATTTTAACACCATACACTATACTTAGGCTGTTACTTTTGGATGGCTAAATCTTATGTCTGATAAAAATAGAGTCTTTAAAGCAAATTTCACCATTGCTGATTTAAGAGAGCACCGCAATCACAAAGAGGTGTTTACTACTGCTTGTGACCGTCGTGAAAGCTATCAACACTTTGTTCTTAAGCTTTTAAGTTATTGCTTATTTTCACACAACGAAACAGCGATGCTGAATGCAAAGTTCAGTCATGGCGAACCGGATGTGTCAATAAAAGCATTAGATGAGCATTATCAAACATGGCTTGCTGTTGACCAACCGGATATTTTACAACTCAATAAAATAGCTAAAAGAGTTGACGAGCTTTGGGTTGTAACAACATTAAACAACAATTGGTTACAAGAAAATGAACATCAGTTGGAGCTGATCAGTAATGGTCATTTAATTGCGTTTGATGATAACTTCATTGAGCAGTTGGCGAGTCATTTAACCAAAAATCTACAGTGGGATGTTACAATTGATCAGCAAATGGTGAGTGTCTCTGATAGAGAAAATTTCTACCAAACTAGCGAGCTTGTATGGCATTAAAGCTCAAGTTTTACTTTTCCATTGGGTTTACTACAACATAGTAATACTTCACCTGCCCGCACAAACGCGAGTGGCTCTTGATTATAACTCACATCACCTTCGACTAGTTTAGCACGGCATGCGCCACAATAGCCTTCACGGCATTGGTAAGGGACATCAATTTTGTTTTGTTCTAGGCATTCAAGGAGAGATGAACAGCCAGAATCAAATTCAAGACTCTGGCTGTCTGTTCCTGCAAGGATAACCTCTGCAGTTTTGTTTGAGCACATTACAGGTCGAAGTCACCAAAGTCAGATGCATCAACTTGAGAATCAATTTGGCCAACAAGGTAAGAGCTAATCTCAGCTTCTTGTGGGGCAACTTGAACATTGTCAGATACTAACCAAGAGTTGATCCACGGAATAGGGTTACTCTTACTTTCGAACTGTGCTGGTAGGCCTACTGCAGTCATACGGGCATTAGTGATGTATTCAACGTATTGACATAAGATATCTTTGTTCAGACCAATCATTGAACCATCTTTGAAAAGATACTCTGCCCAATCTTTTTCTTGCTCAGCTGCTTCAACAAACATCTGAATCGCTTCTTCGCGACATTGTGCGGCAACGATGGCCATTTCTGGATCGTCTTTACCTTCTTGCATAATGTTTAAGATGTGTTGTGTACCAGAAAGGTGTAGAGCTTCATCACGTGCAATTAACTTGATAATTTTCGCATTACCTTCCATTAATTCACGCTCTGCGAATGCAAATGAACAGGCAAAGCTAACATAGAAACGGATAGCTTCTAGAATATTCACCGACATCATAGCAAGATAAAGTTGCTTTTTAAGGTCAAATAAACTGACTTTAACCTCTTCACCGTTGATTACATGTTTTCCTTCACCGTAAAGGTTGTAAACAGAAATCATGTTGATTAAATCGTCGTAATATTTAGTAACGGCATCAGCACGCTCGCTGATTTTCTCGTTGCTTACGATATCATCAAAGATAAGCTCAGGAGATTGCGTCACGTTACGAATAATGTGTGTGTATGAACGGCTGTGAATCGTTTCACTAAACGCCCATGTTTCAATCCACGTTTCTAATTCAGGAATAGACACAATTGGTAGTAACGCAACGTTAGGTGAACGACCTTGCACACTATCAAGTAAAGTTTGATATTTTAAGTTACTTAAAAAGATGTGCTTTTCGTGATCTGGTAATGCTTGGAAGTCAAGACGGTCTTTACTTACATCAACCTCTTCAGGACGCCAAAAGAACGAAAGTTGCTTTTCGATTAGCTTTTCGAAGATAGGGTACTTTTGTTGGTCGTAACGTGACACGTTTACCGTTTGGCCGAAAAACATCGGTTCTTGTAATTGGTTATTATGATTTCGGCTAAAAGTTGTATAAGACATAGTGATTTCTCAAAAAACAGTCAGGACAAAGCGGGCTAATGAGCCCGCTTTTGTTATGTTATTAATTTAATTAGATTTTACAAGCGCCGCCTGCACAACCGTCATCTTCTACCTCTGGTGTTAACTCATCTTGAGAGTCTGATGCACCATCACGTGTATTGTGATAGTACAGGGTTTTAACACCGAGTTTGTACGCAGTCAGTAGGTCTTTTAATAGCACCTTCATAGGTACTTTACCGCCTTCATACTTAGATGGATCATAGTTGGTGTTTGCAGAGATCGTTTGGTCAACGAATTTTTGCATAATACCAACAAGCTGTAGGTAACCATCGTTTGAAGGAATATCCCACAGTAGCTCGTAGTTATCTTTCAGATTTTCATAATCTGGAACTACTTGCTTTAAGATACCATCTTTACTTGCTTTAACGCTGATATGACCTCGTGGTGGCTCAATACCATTTGTTGCGTTAGAGATTTGCGATGATGTCTCTGAAGGCATAAGTGCAGATAACGTAGAGTTACGCATACCATGCTCTTTAATGCTTTCGCGTAATGAATCCCAATCTAAGTGAAGAGGTTCATCACAGAACTGATCTAGGTCACGCTTATAAGTATCTGTTGGCATAATGCCTTGAGAATACGTTGTCTCGTTAAACTTAGGACACGCACCACGTTCTTTCGCTAACTCATTTGATGCTTTCATTAGATAGTATTGAATTGCTTCAAATGTTTTGTGAGTTAGGGCATTTGCGCTGCCATCTGAGTAACGCTTACCGTTCTTCGCTAAGTAGTATGCGTAGTTAATAACACCAATACCTAGCGTACGACGACCCATAGTTGCGTTTTTAGCCGCAGGAACAGGGTAGTCTTGGAAATCAAGTAAGTTATCAAGAGCACGTACAGCAAGCTCTGCAAGCTCTTCTAATTCATCAAGTGACTCAATTGCACCTAAGTTAAACGCTGAAAGCGTACAAAGGGCAATTTCACCTTCTTCGTCCATTACATTGCTAAGAGGCTTAGTTGGTAATGCAATTTCTAAACATAGGTTAGATTGACGAATTGGCGCAACAGTCGAGATAAACGGGCTGTGCGTATTACAGTGGTCAACGTTTTGTAAGTAAATTCGACCTGTGCTCGCACGCTCTTGTGCAAACATTGAGAATAACTCAATCGCTTTAATACGTTTTTTACGAATTGACTCGTCTTGCTCGTACTTGATGTATAGCTCATCAAACTTCGCTTGATCTTCAAAGAATGCATCGTATAGACCCGGAACATCTGATGGGCTAAATAATGTGATGTAATCATCTTTGATTAAACGGCTATACATTAATTTGTTGAACTGCACACCGTAGTCAAGGTGACGTACACGGTTATCATCAACACCACGGTTGTTCTTTAGAACTAATAAATTTTCAACTTCCAAATGCCAAAGTGGGTAGAACAGCGTAGCTGCGCCGCCACGAACACCACCTTGTGAACAGCTCTTAACAGCAGTTTGGAAGTGCTTATAAAATGGAATACAACCTGTGTGGTACGCTTCGCCATTACGAATAGGGCTACCAAGCGCACGAATGCGACCCGCATTAATACCAATACCAGCACGTTGCGAAACATATTTAACGATCGCAGATGATGTCGCATTAATAGAGTCTAGGCTATCACCACATTCAATTAGTACACATGAGCTGAACTGACGTGTAGGCGTACGAACACCTGCCATAATTGGCGTAGGTAACGAAATTTTGAAGGTAGACACTGCATCATAAAAACGCTTGATGTAATCAATACGCGTCTCTTTTGGATAATCAGAGAATAAGCTTGCAGCAACTAAGATATATAAAAACTGTGCACTTTCGTAAATTTCACCAGTAACACGGTTTTGAACTAAATACTTACCTTCAAGTTGCTTTACAGCAGCGTAGCTGAAGTTTAGGTCACGGTTGTGATCGATGTAAGCATCTAACTCGTCAATTTCTTGCTCGGTATAATCAACCAAAAGGTGTTGATCATAACGTTTGTCTTCAACTAATTTCGTGATGTGATCATATAAGCGTGGCGGCTCAAATTGACCGTACGCTTTTTTACGTAAATGGAATACAGCTAAGCGAGCAGCTAGGTATTGGTAATCAGGCGTATCTTTAGAGATCTGATCAGCTGCAGCTTTGATGATGGTTTCATGAATGTCATCGGTACGAATGCCGTCATAAAATTGAATATGAGATTTTAATTCAACTTGTGAGACAGACACATTCTCTAGACCTTCTGCGGCCCAAGCGATCACGCGATGGATCTTATCTAGATCAAGTGACTCTTTACGGCCGTCACGTTTGCTTACAGATAGCTGTTGGTTCATAGTTTTGCCTGTATTCCTTGGGAAATTATCGTTGTAAAGACAAAGGTATTCTTTATGTAATTATTATTATTAAACGCCAGGGTGATCTAATTGAATAACATTTAGCCACAATATCTGGTGTTGTTTAAATTGCAGATCACAAGATAGTGTGGTCTGCGCTGTTTTGCAAGGGATAGAATTGCCCCATTTTGTGGATAACTATTGGATAAGCGCATTGTGTTAGTGACCATTAACCTTTGAACATTCATAGACGACGAAATTTGTAGAAATCAACAAAAGATCCAGAAAATTTACCGTTTTTAAAAATAAATTTTGACTGATTTTTTTATCATCAATGAATGCTCAAAAGTAAATCAAATCACAATATATGGTGTTTCAGTTATCAAATAACACTATATATGGTTAAAGCCATCAATCGGCGTTTGCCAATTGAAATCCGCTTGCCAGTCAAGTGCAGCGTCTACACTGGGTATATAACCCCATAACGCTGTTGCGCTGTACATATTGGCTGCTTTCGCTGCTTGAATATCACGTTCAGCATCACCGATATACAAACAACGGCTCGGATCAACGTCTAAGATCTCAGCTGTGTGTAAAAGTGGATCCGGTGATGGTTTTGACACAGCTAATGTATCGCCACTCACAACCGCCTTTGCATCACGCAAAGAGGGAATAGCTTGCACTAAGGGCTCAGTTAAAAAGCCGGGCTTATTAGTCATAATGCCCCACTTAATATTGTTTTGATCAAGTGCAATTAAAAGCTGTTCTATGCCATTGAAACATTTACTGTGTACAGCAATATCTTCGGCGTAGTAATCAAGAAGCTGCTGGCGCAAGGCGAGTTGTTCAAGTTCGGGCCATTTATCACCAAAGCCGACTTCTAATAATGCATTTGCACCGTTAGAAGCCGCAGGGCGATAAACATGCTCAGCAACAGGCGCCACATTGGCATCTGCTAACACTCGGTTTAATGCACCACCTAAGTCATCCGCAGTATCGAGTAGAGTGCCATCTAAATCAAAGATAAAGGCATCAAAATCGATAGAGGGTGTTTGCACACCACTCATCACGCTAGTTTCTCAAAGTGCAGGATGTAATTAACACTTACATCATCGTTTAAGCTGTACTGCTTAGAAAACGGATTATAGTTAAGACCTGTACTGGCGCGTACTTTTAATCCAGCTTCTTCAGCCCATGCAATAAGCTGTGCAGGTTTAATGAATTTTTTATGGTCATGGGTACCTTCAGGTACCATTTTCAATAGCTTTTCAGCACCAACAATGGCAAACAAATAAGCTTTTGGTGTTTTATTTAATGTTGAAAAGAATACATCGGCACCAGGTTTAGCAAGTTCTGCTACAGCGCGAATAATAGAAGCAGGATCTGGAACATGCTCAAGCATTTCCATACACGTCACAACATCAAAGCGAGCAGGGTGCTCAGCAGCAAATTGCTCTGCAGGTACTTTTATATAATCAACAGGCACGCCTGTTTCTAAACTATGTAACTTAGCAACGGTTAATGGCTCTTGGCCCATATCAATGCCAGTTACTTTAGCGCCCATACGGGCCATGCTTTCACTTAAGATGCCGCCACCACAGCCAACATCTAAGGTTTCCTTATCAAATAAGCCGCCCACTTTATCTGCGACAAAATCCAAGCGAAGAGGATTTATTTCATGAAGGGGTTTGAACTCTCCGTCGCGGTCCCACCAACGTTCTGCGATGGCTTCAAACTTTGCAATTTCTGCATTATCTACATTCTGATGCTCGGTCATAAAAAACTTCCTCGTTAATCTGAGGCCATTATATAGGGGTAAATTAATAAATCGCAAAGATTTAGCGCCTGTAAATCTAAATAAATTGTGATAGCATGGTCAGGAAATAATAACTAAAGCTCTTAAGACGGCGATTTGCCTCTTAATGAGTCAATACTGAAGGAATGTGAAATCAAATGACTGATCTCGCCAATGAAATTCTGCCAGTCAATATTGAAGATGAATTAAAAAATTCTTACCTTGATTATGCCATGAGTGTAATCGTAGGTCGTGCATTGCCAGACGTACGTGACGGCTTAAAGCCTGTTCACCGCCGCGTTTTGTTCGCAATGAACGAACTCAATAATGATTGGAATAAACCTTACAAGAAATCAGCACGTGTTGTTGGTGATGTAATCGGTAAGTACCACCCACATGGCGACAGCGCGGTATATGACACCATCGTTCGTATGGCGCAGCCTTTCTCATTACGCTACATGCTTGTTGACGGCCAAGGTAACTTTGGTTCTGTTGACGGTGACTCTGCGGCAGCAATGCGTTATACGGAAGTCCGTATGGCGAAAATGTCACATGAATTATTAGCTGATTTAGAAAAAGAAACGGTTGATTACGTACCTAACTACGACGGTACTGAGCAAATTCCTGACGTATTACCTACTAAAGTACCTAACTTATTAGTAAATGGTTCTTCGGGTATCGCTGTTGGTATGGCGACAAACATCCCACCTCATAACTTAACAGAAGTTATCAATGGTTGTTTAGCGCTGATCCAAAACCCAGACATGTCAATTGCTGACCTTATTGAATATATCCCGGGTCCGGATTTCCCGACTGCGGCGATTATCAATGGTAAAAAAGGCATTGAGCAGGCGTATTTAACGGGTCGTGGTAAAGTATACATCCGTGCTCGCGCTGAAATCGAAGTTGACGAAAAAACTGGTCGTGAAACCATTATTGTTCACGAAATTCCTTATCAAGTTAACAAAGCGCGCCTTATCGAAAAAATCGCTGAGCTAGTTAAAGATAAGAAGATTGAAGGTATTAGCGCACTACGTGACGAATCAGATAAAGACGGTATGCGTATCGTTATCGAAATCAAACGTGGTGATGTTGGTGAGGTAATCTTAAACAACCTATACGCACAAACTCAGTTACAAACTGTGTTTGGTATGAACATGGTTGCACTTGATAACAACCAACCTAAGTGTTTCAACTTAAAAGAAATGCTTGAAGCGTTTATCGTTCACCGCCGTGAAGTTGTTACACGTCGTACTGTATTCGATTTACGTAAAGCCCGTGACCGTGCTCACACGCTTGAAGGCTTAGCGATTGCTCTTGCGAATATCGACCCGATTATCGAACTTATTCGTAAGTCACCAACCCCAGCAGAAGCAAAAGCAGCATTAACAGCTCGTCCTTGGGAACTTGGTACAGTTAAAGCTATGCTTGAAAAAGCAGGTGAAGATAACGTAGCACGTCCTGATTGGTTAGCGGCTGATTTAGGTATCCGTGACGGTCAGTACTACTTATCTGAGCAACAAGCACAAGCAATCCTAGACCTACGTTTACACAAACTAACAGGTCTTGAGCATGAGAAGATCTTAGACGAGTACCAAAACTTACTTGATCTAATTGCTGAGCTTTTACATATTCTTTCAAGCCCAGAGCGTC
Source organism: Pseudoalteromonas apostichopi (assembly GCF_030297135.1). NCBI lineage: Bacteria > Pseudomonadati > Pseudomonadota > Gammaproteobacteria > Alteromonadales > Pseudoalteromonadaceae > Pseudoalteromonas > Pseudoalteromonas apostichopi. The sequence continues at coordinate 30,043 of NZ_AP028065.1, read as the reverse complement.
TAATGGAAGTTATCCGCGACGAGCTAGTAGAAATTAAAGAGCAATATGGTGACGAACGTCGTACTGAAATCAGTGCAGCTGCTCACGATATTAGCCTTGAAGACCTAATCAATGAAGAAGACGTTGTTGTAACGCTTTCTCACGAAGGTTACGTTAAGTATCAACCACTCTCTGATTACGAAGCACAACGTCGTGGTGGTAAAGGTAAGTCAGCAACTAAGATGAAAGATGAAGACTTCATCGAGCGTCTATTGGTTGCTAACACACACGATACAATTCTGTGTTTCTCAACGGCAGGTCGCTTATATTGGTTGAAAGTTTATCAGTTACCATTAGCAAGCCGTGCAGCGCGTGGTAAGCCAATTGTTAACTTATTACCACTTGAAGCTGATGAGCGTATTACCGCTATCTTACCAGTACGTGAGTACGAAGAAGATAAATACATCTTCATGGCAACAGCGTTTGGTACAGTTAAGAAAACACCACTTACCGCATACAGCCGTCAACGTGCGAGCGGTATTATCGCTGTTAACCTTAATGAAGGTGATAGCCTAATTGGTGTTGATATCACTGATGGCACGAATGAAATCATGCTATTCACTGATGCCGGTAAAGTTGTCCGCTTTAAAGAAGCAGAAGAGTCAGAAGTTGTTGATGAAAACGGCAACCCAGTTCTAGATGAAAATGGTAACCCGGAAATCCGCTTCAAAGGTGTACGTCCGATGGGCCGGACAGCAACGGGTGTTCGTGGTATTAAGATGGCTGACGACCAACGCGTTGTGTCGTTAATCGTACCTAAGTCAGATGGTGCGATCCTAACTGTGACAGAAAACGGTTACGGTAAGCGTACAGCACTTGAAGATTACCCATCGAAGAGCCGTGCAACACAAGGTGTTGTATCAATCAAAGTAAGCGAGCGTAATGGCGCTGTGGTTGGTGCAGTACAAGTTGACGAAAACGACGAAATCATGATCATCTCTAATCGCGGTACATTAGTACGTACCCGTGTTAATGAGGTTTCTACGGTTGGTCGTAATACTCAAGGCGTTATTTTGATACGAACTATTGACGAAGAGCAAGTAGTTGGTTTACAACGTATCGAAGAAATCGAAGTTGATGAGCTTGAAGCCATCGAAGGCGAGGCCGTTGAAGTAGTCGATACCAATACTGAAGAAACGGGTGATAACCCACCTTCAGAATAACATTGATTTAAAAAGCGGCTTCGGCCGCTTTTTTTATCCGCACTATAATTACTGGAATGAGGCAAAGTAATGACTAAATATAATTTTTGTGCAGGACCGGCTATGCTACCGCCGGCAGTTATGCAAAAAGCACAAAAAGAATTTATAGATTGGCAAGGTTTAGGTGTCTCTGTGATGGAAATTAGCCATCGCAGCAGCGACTTTTTAGCACTTACTGCTAAATGTGAAGCAAGCCTGCGTCGCTTAATGAATATTAGTGATGAGTTTGAAGTGTTATTTATGCACGGCGGTGGCCGTGGTCAATTCAGTGCTGTGCCATTGAATCTTCACCTTGATGATAAACCAGCTGTGTACTGTGAAAACGGTGTATGGTCTAAAGGTGCTACTTCAGAAGCTGCTAAATTCACTGCTGTTGAAAGTATTAATGTACGTGATGATGAACAGCAAAATGGTCAGTTCTCTATCAAACCAGCAAGCAGCTGGGAATTACCTGCTGATGCGTCGTACATTCACTATTGCCCGAATGAAACCGTAGATGGCATTGAGATTTTCGAAGTACCATCACATCCATCTGCACCGATTGTTGCTGATATGTCATCGACTATTTTATCGCGCGAATTTGATGTAAATCAGTTTGATCTTATTTACGCTGGCGCACAAAAAAATATCGGCCCGTCTGGTTTATCGATTGTTATTATTCGTAAAACGCTACTTGAACGTGAAGGCCTTGCAAAGCCAGGAATTCTTGATTACGCATTAGAAGCTAAACAAGGCAGCATGTATAACACACCACCTACATTTGCGTGGTACTTAGCTGCTGAAGTATTTGAATGGCTTGAAGCAAACGGTGGCGTTAAAGCGATGGAAGAGCAAAACATCGCAAAAGCAGAATTACTTTACAACTTTATTGATAGCTCAGATTTTTATAGTAATAAAGTTGCCAAGCATTGCCGTTCACGCATGAACGTACCGTTTTGGTTAAACGATGAATCATTGAATGAAAAATTCATTAATGAGTCAAAAGAAGCAGGCTTATTAGCCCTTGAAGGCCACCGTATTGTTGGTGGTATGCGCGCAAGCATTTATAACGCGATGCCACTTGAAGGTGTTCAAGCTTTGGTTAATTTTATGGAAAAATTCGCCAAGGAGCACAGCTAATTATGGAACAGCTTCGTCTTGAACCAATCTCAAAAGTAAATGGTAGTGTGACACTGCCAGGCTCAAAAAGTTTATCAAACCGCATCTTACTGTTAGCAGCACTAGCAGAGGGCACATCGGTTGTTGAAAACCTTCTCGACAGTGATGATATTCGTCATATGCTAGGTGCGTTAAATCTTTTGGGCGTAAATGTATCGCTTAATGAAGATAAAACAGTGGCTACCGTAGAGGGGGTTGCAGGTAAATTTAAAACCCCAAGTGAGCCATTATTTTTAGGCAATGCTGGTACTGCTTATCGTCCACTGACAGCTGTATTAGCTGCTGTAGAAGGCGAATATCAGCTGGTGGGTGAGCCACGTATGGAAGAGCGCCCAATCGGCCATTTGGTTGATGCACTGCAAGCTCTGGGTGGTGATGTTGAATATCTTAAGCATAAAGACTATCCACCACTGGCCATTAAAGGCGGCAAAATCAGCGGCGGTAAAGTTGAAATTGATGGCAGTATTTCGAGCCAGTTCTTAACTGCGTTACTAATGGCGGCGCCATTATTTAATGGCGACACAGAAATCACCATTAAAGGCACACTGGTATCAAAGCCTTACATTGATATTACCCTAGATGTGATGAAGCGTTTTGGTGTTATTGTGAGTCATGACAACTATGAAACGTTTTACGTTAAAGGCTGTCAGCAGTATCAAGCACTTGAGCGTATTATGGTCGAAGGTGATGCTTCAAGCGCCTCTTATTTTGTTGCGGCGGCTGCAATAGCAGGCGGCGAAATTGAAATTAATGGGGTAGGTGCTGCATCTGTTCAGGGTGATATTGGTTTTGCCAAAGTTATGGAACAAGTCGGCGCTAAAATCGATTGGTACGATGAAAAGCTGGTGGTTCGTAAAGGCGAGCTGAACGCGGTTGATATTGATGCTAATGCAATCCCTGATGCAGCGATGACTCTCGCAACCGTTGCGCTTTTCGCAAAAGGTACAACGGCGATTCGTAATATCTATAACTGGCGTGTAAAAGAAACAGACCGTTTATATGCAATGGCTACTGAGCTTCGAAAAGTTGGTGCAGAAGTTGTTGAGGGTGAAGATTTCATCGAAATAACACCACCAGAAACATTCAATGATGTAGCGATTGATACGTACAACGATCACCGTATTGCCATGTGTTTTGCGATGGTTGCTGTTGGCGGGAAGCCGATAACCATTAACGATCCTAAATGTACATACAAAACTTTTCCAACGTTTTTCAAAGTACTAGAGTCTGTCTCAAGTCAATAAAACAGAAGAAAATATAAAAAGTTACACTCTAGATGCGGATCTATTTTAAGAACTGACGTATAATATCGCGGATTTATTTTGGTGTGCATTGCAGGAGGTTATAAATGCAGGCGTTATCAATGCCCGTAATCACCATCGATGGCCCAAGTGGTTCAGGTAAAGGAACTGTTTGTCGCTTGTTAGCCGAGAAATTAGGTTGGGATGTATTAGACAGTGGAGCGATTTATCGTGTGCTGTCACTTGCAGCGCTTCATCATCAAATTGAACTAGATAATGAAGATGCGCTAGTGCCGTTAGCTGCAAACTTAGATGTACAGTTTTTGGTCGACAGCCAAACACATACTTCTAAAATTGTCTTGGAAGGCGAAGACGTCACAACCACAATCCGCAACGAAGAAGTGGGTGCTGCGGCATCAAAGATTGCTGCATTACCACGGGTGAGAGAAGCATTATTACGTCGTCAACGTGCGTTTCGTACTGAGAGCGGCCTAATTGCCGATGGTCGTGATATGGGCACAGTTGTGTTTCCAGATGCACCATTGAAAATTTATTTAACCGCATCAGCTGAAGAGCGCGCTCGTCGTCGCTTTGCTGAGTTGAATGAACGCGGTCTTGATGTTACACTAAGTGGTCTACTTGAGGACATAAAAGCTCGTGATCACCGCGATATGACGCGTGAAGTTGCGCCGCTTGTTCCTGCAGAAGACGCTATTGAGCTTGATACTAGTGAGCTCAATGCAATGCAAGTGTTTGATAAAGTTGTAACTTTACTCGACGAAGCAGTACTTGCAGGAAAGCTTCCAAAAGCTAAAAAGTAATTTATTAAGGTGCCGGCAGGAAGCCAGCGCTATTTTAACAACCCCATGCAGCATGGTTGCTAATTGGTTATTTAATTATTTAGAGACGTATAATGTCAGAAAATTTTGCGCAGTTATTTGAAGAAAGCCTTAAGGGTTTTGAAGCAGAGCAAGGCTCTATCGTTAAAGGTACTGTTATCTCAATCGAGAACAACATCGTACTTGTTGATGCTGGTCTTAAATCTGAAAGTGCAATCCCTGCTGAGCAATTCAAAAATGCTGCTGGTGAACTAGAAGTTGCTGTTGGCGACGAAGTAGATGTTGCTTTAGACGCAATCGAAGACGGTTTCGGTGAAACTATCCTTTCTCGTGAGAAAGCGAAGCGTCACGAAGCGTGGATCCGCTTAGAAAAAGCATGTGAAGAGCAAGAGACTGTTACTGGTGTTATCAACGGTAAAGTTAAAGGCGGTTTCACTGTTGAAGTTGATTCAATCCGTGCCTTCCTACCTGGTTCACTTGTTGATGTTCGTCCAGTACGTGACACAACTCACCTTGAAGGTAAAGAGCTTGAGTTCAAAGTAATCAAGCTTGACCAAAAACGTAACAACGTTGTTGTTTCTCGCCGTGCAGTTATCGAATCAGAAAACTCACAAGAGCGTGAAGAGCTTCTTGCTAACCTTGTTGAAGGTCAAGAAGTTAAAGGTATCGTTAAGAACCTTACTGACTACGGTGCGTTCGTTGACCTTGGTGGTGTTGACGGTCTACTACACATCACAGACATGGCGTGGAAGCGTGTTAAGCACCCTTCAGAAATCGTTAATGTTGGCGACGAAATCGCAGTTAAAGTTCTTAAATTCGACAAAGAAAAGACTCGTGTATCTCTAGGCCTTAAACAGCTTGGCGAAGATCCATGGGCAGCTATCGCTGGTCGTTACCCAGAAGGTTCTAAGCTTTCTGGTCGTGTAACTAACCTTACTGACTACGGTTGTTTCGTTGAAATCGAAGAAGGCGTAGAAGGTCTAGTACACGTTTCTGAAATGGATTGGACTAACAAGAACATCCACCCTTCAAAAGTTGTTTCACTAGGTGACACTGTTGAAGTTATGGTTCTTGAAATCGACGAAGAGCGTCGTCGTATTTCTCTTGGTCTTAAGCAATGTATTGCTAACCCATGGCAAGAATTTGCTCGTCTACAAAACAAAGGCGACCAAGTTACTGGTAAGATCAAATCAATCACTGACTTCGGTATCTTCATCGGTCTTGAAGGCGGTATTGACGGTCTTGTTCACCTTTCAGACATTTCTTGGAACACGCCTGGCGAAGAAGCTGTACGTGAATTCAAGAAAGGCGACGAAATCACTGCTATCGTATTACAAGTTGACCCAGAGCGTGAGCGTATCTCTCTAGGCGTTAAACAAATCGAAGCTGACCCATTCAATAACTACCTGGACGCAAACAAAAAAGGTGCTATTGTTAAAGGTAAAGTGACTGAAGTTGATGCGAAAGGCGCAACTGTTGAGCTTATCGAAGGCGTTGAAGGTTACATCCGTGTAGCTGATATCGCTCAAGAGCGTGTTGAAGATGCTACTACTGTAGTTTCTGCAGGCGACGAAATCGAAGCGAAATACGTTGGTGTTGATCGTAAGAACCGCACTTTAAGCTTATCTGTTAAAGCTCTTTTCGAAGCAGAAGAGAAAGAAGTACTAGAGAAGCTTAAGAAAGAAGAGCCAGCGTTCGAAAACGCTATGGCTGCAGCATTCAAAAATGCTCAAAAAGACTAATATCTAGTCTTTTAAAATTGGAAGGGCAGTTTTGCCCTTCCTTTACCACTCTTTAAGGAAACGCTATGACTAAGTCAGAATTGATAGAACAACTTGCCGAGCAACATGCACACATCCCTGTGAAAGATGTTGAAAATGCCGTTAAAGAAATTCTTGAACAAATGGCCGGTTCATTATCTAGCTCAGATCGCATCGAGATCCGTGGCTTTGGAAGTTTCTCATTGCATTATCGTTCTCCTCGCACAGGTCGTAATCCTAAGACTGGCGAAACAGTTGAGTTAGACGGTAAGCATGTACCACATTTTAAACCAGGTAAAGAGTTACGTGACCGCGTAAATGCGAGTATTGCCTAGTTTTATACAGGAGTAGTTACTTGTTTAGGGTATTAAAAATTGTATTAATTGCGCTGTGTTTATTTATTGCGTTTGTACTTGGTTCACAGAATCCACAATTGGTGCAAATCAATTATTTAATCGCTAGTAATACTTTACCCCTAGCTGTTGTAATAAGTATCTGCTTTATTTTAGGTGTCGCAATTGGTTGTTTTATAAGCTTTACACTATTTTCTCAGTTAAAGTGGCAAAATTATCGTTTAAAGAAAAAATTAGCGCCTGAAAAAAACAATAAAAAGCTTGTTGCTAATAAAGACACCTAATCATGATTGAGCTTCTGTTTTTACTTTTACCCGTTGCAGCCGGTTACGGTTGGATAATGGGTAAAAACAGCGCTAAAAACCAAGCTCATCAGCTTAATCGCCAAATCACCTCTGAATATTCTAAAGGCCTTAAATTTCTCTTAGACAGAGAAGAAGACCAAGGCTTAGAGCACCTTATAAATCTACTTGAAGTTGCTGCCGACTCAGTTGAACACTATTCAACACTGGCAACTATGTTTCGCCGCCGTGGCGAGCTTGACCGCGCAATTAAAATTCATGAGTTGTTATTAAAACACCCAAGCCTTGATGAACAACAAGCTGCAACCAGTCGTTTAGAGCTGGCTGAAGATTACATCATGGCAGGCTTATTAGATAGCGCAGAAGAGCATTTAGTTTGGCTCGTAAAAGCAGGATATAAAGAAGCGCTCGAACCAATTATCAATCTTTATTCACAAACTCGTGAATGGGAAAAGGGCATTAACATGTACGAGGCCCACAGTGAGTTGTTCACTAAACCTCAGCATGTAAAAGCCATTGCCAATTTTTACTGTGAAGCAGCCTTACAAGATAACGATACGCAAATTATGCGTAAAGCCATTAGCTTAAACCATAAAGCCATTCGTCCATTATATGAGCTTGGTCACAGTGCCTTTACCAATGAAGATTATGTAAAAGCAATTTACTATTGGCGCGAGCTAATCAGTCAGTTCACGTTTTTTGCGCCGGTATTTATTGAAGAGCTTGCGCTGAGCTATCAAAAGCTAAATTTAACGCATCAGTTTTACGAATTACTTAATGAACTGCTCGATAAAGGTGGCGTATTAATAAAAATAAAACACTGCCAAGCCTTACTTGAGCAAGGTCACATAGAGCAAGCGATAAAATTTTTAACGGATAGTTTAAAGCGTCATCCAACTATTCGGGGCTTTAGCTTTTTATTACAGCTACTTGCCAAACAAAACAACGATATTAAAGATGTACTCGATCAAATTGATAAGCTAGTAACCTCTTATATCGCAACCAAACCTGATTTTCAGTGCCAACACTGTGGCTTTACCAGTCATACCATTTATTGGGTATGTCCATCTTGTAAGCACTGGGAAACAATTGTTCCAAGCCGTGGCATAGACGGTTTTTAATTCATATTAGTCCATTAGTTTTTAGGAAAGTTATGTCTGTCGAAGATTCAAAAAAAGTATTAATTGCCCTTGATTACGATGATCAACAAACAGCTCTTGCGTTTGTAAAGCAATTATCGCCTGATACGTGTCGTCTTAAAGTAGGCAAAGAAATGTTCACGTATTTTGGTCCTAGCTTTGTTAAGGAACTAATCGACTTAGGGTTTGATGTATTCTTAGACCTAAAATTTCACGATATTCCAAATACAGTGGCTAAAGCTGTAACAGCAGCTGCAAAAATGGGTGTATGGATGGTTAACGTGCATGCCTCTGGTGGCGTTGAAATGATGACTAAAGCAAAACAAGCTTTAGAGCAGTTTGGTGATGACGCGCCATTACTGATTGCAGTAACTGTACTAACCAGTATGGATGCCGCAGAGCTTACTCGTTTAGGTGTAGATAAAACACCTGAAGAGCAAGTAATTTACCTAGCAAACCTTGCTAAAGAATCAGGCCTTGATGGGGTAGTGTGCTCAGCACAAGAAGCGAAAAAGCTAAAAGCAGAACTCGGCGCAGACTTTAAACTGGTTACCCCTGGTATTCGCCCTTCTGGCAGCGATGCAGGTGACCAAAAGCGCATCATGACACCTAAACAAGCCGTTGAAGATGGCAGCGACTATTTAGTAGTAGGCCGCCCAATCACTCAATCGGCAGACCCAGTTGCAACACTAAAAGAAATTAACGACTCACTAAAATAATCCTCGTTATTTAAAATAGTCTCTAAAGAGCATTGTAAGCGTAATTTATATCGCGCTATATACAATGCTCTTTTTGTTTGTGCTGTTTTACCTCTCCCTTATATTTTTGAACGTGAAAACTTTACGAAGTTTCATTTGGATAAAGTGAGGGATACTGATTTCAATTAATGTTGGCAATAAGCTAACGAGTTTGTTAAAACTAGTGTGTTCAGAAAATGAACGGGTAGAATAAGATATATACGCGATTTGCGCGCTATAAATTGTTATTTTTTAGAGAAAGCGTATGGATGCACACAAAGACCAAGCTATAAGGAAAAAATACTCTTCAGCTCTAATGTCGAACAATAAATGGCAAAAGTTCTTTGTTGTGATGGCTGAATATGGCTCAGACTTTTCATTTCACTGATACAATTTATGTACTTTATGGCCATGCTCCTTTAGCACAGCAAGTATTGGAAAATGCTATTGATAGCCCCGTCGTTGGTGTTGGCGGGCCATTAGAATATAAACACATCGAATCGACAGTTATCCCATACATTTATCACTATCGCACATACCAAAATTCGCCAGTAACCCAAAAGTCTCTTAATATCGATCTATTTCTTAATGAGCTTCAAAAAGTTGGTAAATTCCCAATAACAAAAACTAAAAAAGGGGTTATAGTTCATGGCTATCAAACATAACAAAAGGAGCCAGCATCGCTCTCTTCTGTCGCTGTCCTATGTTTCACCTGCTGCATTGTTTAACCTAATTGTTTCAAGGCCTCTGGTATGAGATACATTTTTCTAATTTCTATATTGTTCGTAATTCTTGGCTGTGAAGATAATGCCAAGTTAATCTCTTCTGCCTATACGATTGTATATTCAGCAAAAGAATCCAGAGGCAGAGAAATTTATTTAAGTGATGAAACAGGGACTTCACGAATTAAAGTGACAGACTTTACGAAAAGTGATGGTTACCCTTCAGTATCACCTGACGGAGAGCAGCTTGCATTTTATGGAAAATACGACAACCGAAAAACATGGTCAATTCATACGGTTAATATCGACGGCACATATATGCGACGGTTAACGCGCAAAAAGTATGTCTGGGATAGCGCTCCTTCGTGGTCGGCTGACGGAAAAACGATTGTTTTTGCAAGAGAGTACGATGATCCAGAAAAAGGCTGGCAAGAAGAAATATGGTTAATGAACCATGATGGAACTGAACAACATCGAATACAAGGTTTAAAAGAGAGAGCACCGCATTTTTTGAAAGACGGCAGAGTATTATTCCATTCGAAAAAAGATCCTAGCCAAATATTTATTGCTAATACCGATGGTAAGAATCTTATACAGATTACAAATAATGATACCAATAATTGGTCACCAAAGGTTTCACTTGATGGTAACCATGTTGTGTTTGTCTCTGACCGAGATGGAAACAGAGAAATTTATACAATGAATATTGATGGTTCAAACGAAAAGCGTATGACGTTTAATCATGTTGATGATTGGGACCCCGACTGGTCAAATGATGGCAATAAACTGATCTTCTCATCTGATAACAGTGATGGTTTTTCAGATATTTATCAAATTAATAAAGATGGGACTGGAATTAAAAAAATTATCAATAATGGAATACAAGCTTCAACTGTCAGAAAGCTAAATAAATTTTCATTAGAAAAACTTTATGACAGAAAATAAGGATAAATCAACTTAACAAATACAGATGACAATTAGCTCCACCTAGACAAATAACACTACATTTATTTTATATATGAGCTGACACTTTATCTTCACGAACAAATACAGTCGTATGGTCGAGCAAAAAGTGGCCATTGAGATTGGCTAAATATGGTTGTTAATTGATGCAACCAAACTGCTCTTTGGAATTTTATTCTAATTAATTTTTAATGTTTGGAAAACTTTTTGATAGTAATATCTTAGTTAATTTGTTAAAAATATATTAAATTGATAAATAAGCGTTAAATTGGAAATTGTACTCGATGAACGCACTGCTAGATTGGTAGATACCTTGGTAGTGCAGGTCGAGTGAAAATAAAACGGAGTGTTCATGCTTACTGAAGAAAAATTAGCGGATATTGAAAGACAAATTTTGGATGAAAAGAAAACGGTAGATTTTGATACAAGGGAATTTACAATTGAGTTTCTAGTTCAAAAATATTTGACTGATATTGATACAGAAGAAAATGATATTTTTGTCCCTGAGTACCAGCGTGACTTTGTATGGGATGATGTTCGCCAATCCCGCTTAATCGAATCAATTACTTTGGGTTTACCAATTCCGATAGTTTTTCTGGCTGAAGATGTTAATGGAAGACTTGAAATAGTGGACGGTTCACAACGAATCAGGACGCTGGCAGCTTTCATATCAGACGAACTCACACTTTCACGTCTCGAGAAGTTAACAGAATTAAATGACCTAAAGTTTAGTGATTTACCAAAGTCACGGCAAAAGAAAATTAACAACACTCCAATAAGAATGATTGTACTTTCAGAGTCAGCTACTGAAGAAGTTAGAAATGACCTTTTTGAACGTATAAATCGTGGAAGTGACTTGTTACGAAATATGGAGAAAAGGAAAGGTATTTATCCAGGCCCATTTAATGATTTTATTTACAAAGAGTGTGCCAAAAATGAGTTGATGGTTAAACTCGCTCCATTATCTAAGAGTGTAATTAATAGACAGGAACATGAAGAGTTAATACTAAGGTTTTTTGCTTTAATGGACTCTTACCCGAAATTTTCTACGTATGGACGCGGAATAGGTGCGATGCTTGATGAATATATGGAAGCCAAAAACAAATCTTTTACTCCGGAAGAAAAAGAAATTAAGCAAAAGCAATTTAATGAAATGCTAAATTTTGTGGATAGTGTTTTTGAAAACGGTTTCCGCAAAAAAAATGTAAATTCAATAACAAGAATATTTTTTGAGGCTATTTCTGTTGGTGTGCATTTAGCTCTTCAAGAGAATGAAAGCCTTAACACATCAAAACTAGATGCTGGCGAATGGCTTAAAGATTATCATTTTAAACGTCTTATTTCCGGCACTCATAGAACTCATAGCCCGGATAAGATAAATAAGCGTATAGACTTTGTTAAACGCCAACTAATTAATAGGTAGGTAGTTCCTGTGCATACTCTAAAGGATGACTTTCAAGAAAAGCGCAAGGAAGCTGATATTCTAATGAATCATATTCAGGATTTATCTTCAGAAATTGGCAACGTAAATAAAGTGGCAATCTTAAAATCCGCATTCATTATACTATTATATAATGTAGTTGAATCCACAACAGTTTTGACGCTTGAAAGAGTGCATGAAAAGGTTTCTCGATATAAATATTCCGAATTATCACAGCCACTCAAGAAATTATTTGTTGAATATTATTTATTTGGTGAAAACAAGAATAAGCAACAATCAATGTTAAATTTAATAATGAGTAATTCCCTAACTTTCCCAGGTTATGATGAATTTACAAAAAAGGTAAACCTTTTTTCAGGCAATCTTGACGCAAGAGAATTAAGCAAAATTCTGGGGCGATACGGTATTGGTAAAATAACAAGTTTAAATAAAGATAAACTACTCACTGTGAAAAATAAAAGGAATAAAATTGCACATGGCGAAGTGATGTTTAAGGAATGTTGTCGTAATTCAACATTTGATGAATTAAAATCAATAAAAATAGCTATATTTGATGCTTTAGAACAAATGATTGCATCAACGGAGATTTACTTTAATCAACAAAGATATTTGGAGAGTTAATAAAGGATGCTATTAAGCCAAACTTGGCGGTGATTGAGACGTTACCAATGTTTGCTTATAACAAAATGCTTACTTCAACTTTTTAATGAAAAATACTCAAAACAGAGTCAGAAAACCTACGGCTATTTAAAAAGAGTAAAGCTTTCACTTTACTCTTTTTAGATACTTGATAACTAGCAACTAGCAACTAGCAACTAGCAACTTATTTCAACCTAATCGATGTTGCTTCAATATCAATCAAACCTTGCTTAAACAAACCGCCAATGGCTTTTTTGTAGTTTGCTTTACTGGTTGAGAAAGTCTTTTTAATTGCTTCAGGGTCTGACTTATCACCTAGGTGAAGTACGCCGCCTTCGGCTTTTAATTTATCTAAGATTTTTTCGCCTAAGTCGTTTACTTTACCCATACCTGGTTTTTCAAGTAGTACGTCGATTTTGCCGTCTTCACGTACTTTCTGAATGAAGCCTTTTAAGCGCTGGCCTACAAATAGCTTTTTAAATACCGTGTTGTAGTAAACCACGCCAATGTGGGCTTCGTTTACGAGTACTTTGTAGCCTAGGTCTGTTTTACCGGCAACGATTAAGTCAACTTCTTCCATTACAGAGTAAGTTGGTTCATCTTTTGATAAAAACTTATTAAAGTTGCTCGATGCACAAATACGTTGGCTGGCGTTATCTAGGTATAAACGAACAAGATAAGAAAAGCCGTCTTTCATTTTGGGCTTTTGTTCATTGTATGGTGCTAGTACGTCTTTTTCGAGGCCCCAATCCATAAACGCACCGGTGCTATTAATCGCTTTAACACGTAGTAGGGCAAATTCGCCTACCTCAGCCAATGGTTTTTTTGTGGTGCCTGTTGGGTGACCTGCGTGATCTAAGTAAATGAATACTTGCACGCTGTCGCCAGCTTCTAGTTCGTAGTCAATTTCTTTGCTTGGTAAGAATACTTCGCCTAAATCACGGCCATCTAAATAAGCACCTTCGTTAGATATTTCGTTAACGAAAAGGGTTTGTGTGGTTCCTAAAATACTCATTGTTATTCCTGTTCTGGCTTTTTCTTACGGCGCATTGGAGCAAAACCATCTACATCAATTGGTGCTTGAATAGGGGCTTTTGGCTTCTTAGGGGCTGCTTTGCGTTTTGGTTTAGCAGGTTTAGCAGCCACTTTTTTCTCTGCTTTTTTCCAAACTGTGTTTGGTTTTTTCTCACGCAGACCTTTAAATTTACCAACAAGGCCGTCAACGGTGAAAAAGCTTAATTCATCATTTAAAAATGCTTTAATTGCTTTGTAGCTTGGCCAATCTTTCGGGCCAACTAATGAAATGGCAGTACCCTTAAAGCCTGCGCGACCTGTACGACCAATACGATGCACATATTCTTCGGCATGTTTTGGTAGGTCAAAGTTAATAACGTGGGTCACGCTTAATAAATCAAGACCACGTGATGCAACATCGGTAGTGATCAAAATTTTGAAGTTTTCACGGCTAAAGGCATCCATGATTTCAAGGCGTTTAGCCTGAGTTAAGTCACCTGCGAGTGCTTGTGCTTTAAAGCCTTTATCGTTCAACAACTGACTTAAGCGTTGGGTGTCAGCTCGTGTTGCGGTGAAAATAATACACTGACCAACATTGTCTTGTTTTACAAAGTGCTCAAGTAGGGCTTCTTTGTGATCTAAGTGATCAGCTAAATAAAGCTGCTGAGTAATATCACTATGTTGCTCATTTGAGGCACTTAACAATATTTGTTTTGGTGAACGTAATAAGTTACGTGACAGGGCATCAACTTGTGCATGGTCAAGGGTTGCTGAGAACAATAACGTTTGGCGCAAGCGGTGATCAGCAAGCTCGTTGATCATTTTAACTTGCTCGGTAAAGCCTAAATCTAAAATACGGTCGGCTTCATCAAAAATTAACAGTTCTAAGCCTGAAAGCTGTAATGAGCGTTGACTTAAATGGTCAGCTAAACGCCCCGGAGTTGCCACTACAAAATGAGGGTCTTTACGAAGTGCTTTAATTTGGTCATTAAAGTTTTCACCACCGAGTACTTTTACCGCACTAATATTTGTGCCAGCAATTAATAACCTTAATTGGCTGTATACTTGGGTTGCTAATTCGCGGGTAGGCGCAACGATTAAAACGCGAGGGTCGCGTTTACTGAGAGCTTTTTGTTTCATTACGCGCTGTACAGCAGGTAATAAAAACGCCAGCGTTTTGCCCGATCCTGTTTTTGACTGTGCAAAAATATCATGGCCTGCGATAGCTGTAGGTACCGCGTGAGCTTGAATGTCGGTGGGCTGGGTGATGCCTTGATGCGCAAGTTGTTTTTCGAGGCGTGTATCAATCCCAAGTTCAGTAAAGTGCAATGCGTAATCTCCGATGAGCAAAATTTGTAAATCCTGTTCATTATAACGCACTTGCCTTACTAGGAGACAGTAAAAACACAGCTATTTCGCATCAGTTTTTGCAATTATCGCTAATTCGCGTAAAATACGCGCCCTCAATGCGCCGGATTTGCGATTCGGTTAACGCCCCACATGGGCATTTAAAGCAAAAGGTAAAACCATGACTGCTGTTCATAAAGACAATGTAACTAGCGAGCACTTTGTTGTTTGCGCACTATACAAATTTGTAGCCCTTCCTGATTTTGAAGCGATTCGCCAACCATTACTTAAAGTGATGGAAGACAATGAAGTACGCGGTACTTTGTTACTTGCGGCTGAAGGTATCAACGGTACTGTTTCTGCTAAGCGTGAAGGTATCGATAACCTACTTGCATGGTTAGATTCACAACCAAACCTAGATAACATCGTGACAAAAGAGTCATACGATGACGAATGCCCGTTCTACCGTACTAAGGTAAAACTGAAAAAAGAAATCGTAACTATGGGTGTTGAAGGTATCGACCCACGTGAAGTAGTGGGTACATACGTAAAACCAGCTGACTGGAATGCATTAATTTCAGACCCTGAAGTGATTCTTATCGATACGCGTAACGATTACGAAATCGAGATCGGTACTTTCCAAAATGCGGTTGATCCAAACACTAAAACATTCCGCGAATTCCCAGCTTGGGCTAAAGAAAACCTAGACCCAGAAAAGCACAAGAAAGTGGCGATGTTCTGTACCGGTGGTATTCGCTGTGAAAAATCAACTGCATACATGAAAGAGCAAGGCTTTGACGAAGTATTCCACCTTGAGGGCGGTATTCTTAAGTACTTAGAAGAAGTACCAAAAGAAGAAACTATGTGGGAAGGTGAGTGTTTTGTATTTGATAACCGTGTTGCAGTAAATCACGATTTACAAAAAGGTTCTTACGACCAATGTCATGCGTGTCGTATGCCTATCACTGAAGAAGAAAAGCAAAAGCCTGAATACATGGAAGGTGTTTCGTGTCATCACTGTCACGACAGCCTTACAGAAGAGCAACGTGCACGTTTTGCTGAGCGTCAAAAGCAAATCGAATTAGCACAAGCTCGCGGTGAAGGCCATATCGGTAACGAAGCGCAAGAAGTTCTGCGTAAGCGTAAAGAAGCTAAAAAAGCGCAAAAAGAAGCACAGCGCCAACAGTAACTCTTAGCTTTTTGAATTGATAAAACCTCAGCACTGTCTGGGGTTTTTTTATGCCCGTCTATTAGCCACATACAGTTTCTTACACATCTTAAACAGTCTCTAACTTATATCAGGAATAGTATCTTACTTAAGCTTTAAACTGATGGGATGAGAAAACAATGAAGAAATTACTATTAGGTTTACTATTTTTAGGAGGTTGTGCCTCGCAAGGTGTTGATAGAGCAGACCAAAATGTAATGATCAAACGCTTTTACGCAAAAGTCATGTCAGTGCAACCTGTTAAATTGTCATCCAACGTTAAAACAGGGATTGCCGCAGGTTCTACTATAGGCATTGTTGATCAGTTAGATGGTAACCACGAAGATATGATTGCAGGCGCTATTGCTGGGGCGCTTGTTGGCGGCATAGTGACTGCGATATCAGAAGGTAGTAATGATGCCTTTGAATATTCTTTAAGATCAGAGCAAGAAGGGAATTTTACGCTTATTCAAAAGGAACAAGTAAATAGTGCATCTGGATGTGTTGAGGTAACCATTGCCAGTGAAGCACATGTAAAAGAAACAGATTCATTACATTGCCATTTCTAATTAATAAACACGCGAGAGCGCGTCGTCTATTTCACCTTGGCTAATTGTTTATTAAACGAAGTCAGCTTTTTATTGATCACAAAGCTGTTACACTTCGTAACAATTAAAACGATTCTTATTTAGGTGAAATTTTGACAATTGGCAAATTACATACATGGACTTTAATTGCCTGTATTAGTTGTGTTTCTGTCGCTGAGGCGGCTAATGTAGTTGTAGAATCAGTGTCTGTTGAAAAGTCTAAACAACAGATAAAAGCCGTGGGTAATGCTGAAGCTATTCATTCTGTAACACTTTACCCAGCTGTTGGGGATAGAGTTACTGCTGTTTACTTCAAGCCCGGCGATAAGGTTGCCAAAGGTGACTTACTATTAGAGCTTGATTCGCGCAGACAAAAAGCTGCGCTGATGGAAGCTGAAATTACTTTAAAAGATGCTGAGCGCACCATGAAAAGGCTTGAGGAAAGCCATTCTCGTGGTGCGGTACCGCAAAGTGATTTAGACGATGCCAAAACACTTTACGAACTAGCTAAAGTGAAGTTAATGCAAGCAAAAACAGAGCGTGAAGACCGTGAAGTTCGCGCTCCATTTAGCGGTGTTATGGGCTTAACTGACGTTGAAGTGGGCGACAGGATCACAACCCAAACAGCCATCGCTACCATCGATGATATTTCAGCGCTTTATATTATTTTTAATGCCCCAGAGGCAGCTGTGTCTGTGCTTAAACAAAAATCAGCAGTCGAAGTGGTGCCTTGGTTAGGCGATGAAACTTACACGGCTAAAGTGGCAGAGCTTGATTCACGTATCAATGCACAAACCCGCACACTCAGAACAAAAGCTAAGCTTGATAATAATGATCAACAGTTTATGCCGGGTATGAGCTTCCGTGTACATATAAATATTCTAGGTGAAGAGCTTGCCGTAGTACCAGAAGCAGCGATGATGTGGGGAGCTGCAGGCCCTTATGTTTGGAAGAGTGTTGATAATAAAGCAACCCGCGTTGATGTAAAAATTGAGCAGCGTTTAGCTGGGCGTTTATTAGTCTCCGGAGGCTTAAAAGAAGGCGACTTACTGGTAACTGAAGGGGTTCAACGCCTTAGACCTAATCAAGAGCTTAATTTCATTAATGAAGTGCAGCTAGCCAAGGAGTAATGATGAAACAGCAACCTATGATGGAAGATCTGCCATCAATGGCGATACGTCGCCCTGTTTTAATTGTGGTACTTAACTTACTCATTATTATCGCTGGTATTGCTGCAATAGCGGGAGTTGAAGTACGAGAGCTTCCTGATGTTGATAGACCTCGTATTACTGTATCAGCTTCTTTTCCTGGGGGCTCACCAGAAACTGTAGATACCGAAGTAACCAGTAAGCTCGAAGGGGCGGTTGCTAGGGTCAGTGGTGTTAAGTCAATTCGTGCGCAAAGTGAAGAAAACAATGCCCGTATTGTGGTTGAGTTTCGCCCCGGTGTTAATCTAGATGATGCTGCAAACGAAACACGCGAATCGGTTGCGCGAGTACAACGAGAATTACCCGAAGAAGTTGAACGGGTATCAATTATTAAAGCCGATAACGATGCCGAAGCGGTTGTATCTTTAACAGTATCAAGCGATAGTTTGTCCCTTGAGGCGTTGACAGAGCGCGTTGATGTTGATTTAGCTCCGCAGTTTTTAACCATTCCCGGGGTTGCCGATGTTCGCTTAAATGGTGACCGTGAACGGGTACTTAGAGTTCGCATCGACCCGCTTAAGCTGAGCAGCTTTAACCTTACGGTGCCAGATATTGCTAATGTACTTCGTCAAGCTCCCTTTGATGTGCCTGCGGGAAGTTTAAAATCAAGCGATCAACAGGTAATAGTTCGTGCTGATGCAACGTCAGTGTCTGCAGAGCAAGTGGCAGACATCATTGTCCGTGATGATACTCGTATTGGTGATGTCGCTGCTGTGTATTTTGGTCCAGCAGATCCGCGCTCATTTGTCAGGCTCAATGGCACACCTGTCATTGGCATGGAAATTATTCGTCAGGCCCAATCTAATACCATTGAAATTTCTGATGAAGTGCTCACTTTAATTGAGCGTATGCGTGAACGTTTTCCTGAAATGGAGTTTACTTTAACCTCTGACGATGCGCAGTTTATTAGAAGCTCAGTTGATGAGGTAATTAACTCACTATTACTGACAGTACTATTAGTAGTGATAACACTTTGGGTGTTTATTGGCTCTTGGCGGGCAACACTTGTTCCTGCATTTGCGATACCTGTTGCGTTAATTGGCTCTTTAGCACTGATTTGGGCCCTTGGTTTCTCAATTAATATACTTACCTTACTTGCATTAGTATTAGCAACAGGCCTAATTGTTGATGATGCAATTGTGGTCAGTGAAAACATACAGCGTCAACGTGGTTTAGGTCTAGGACGTCGTGCTGCTGCCGTGGTTGGTACTCGCGAGGTGTTCTTTGCTGTTGTGGCGACAACCGCAGTATTAGCTGCGGTGTTTGTACCTATTGCCTTTTTACCTTCAACAGCAGGGCGGTTATTTAGAGAGTTTGGTGGTGTGCTAGCTGGCGCGGTGATCATCTCAAGTTTTGTTGCTTTATCCTTGGTACCTGCACTAACTTCAAAACTGAAATTAAAGCAGGGCGGTTTTCATCCTTTTGCTAAAGTTGGCCATGTTTTAGCCGCCGTATATAAGCGCACAATACACGGAGTTCTTCAACATGCATGGCTAACCTTTTTTGCTTGTGTGTTGGTTGCTGCAGGCTCTGGGGCACTGTATTTCAATTTAGATAACGAACTATTACCAACAGAAGATCGCGGCAAAATTCGTATTTTTGCACGAGGTCCTGATGGTGTTGGCTTGAACTTTATGGACAGGCAAGCCGTGCAAATGGAAGATATCTTACTGCCGTATGTAGAAAGTGGTGATATTGAGTCTATTTATACTGTGGTTGGGCAATGGGATCCAAATATTGTATTTATCACTGTACCATTAAAACATTGGGACGAACGTCACTTTAGCCAGCAAGAAATCATCAATAAGATTCGTGGTCCTTTAGGAAATATTCCAGGTGCGGCTGGTTACCCAGGTGGTTCAAATAGTTTGAATTTACGCGGTCAAGGTGGTGGTATTGAGCTTGCGTTATTAGGGCAAGACTATCTTGAGATATTTAAAGCAGCACAAGACTTTTCTGCTGAGATTGAAAAGGCAGTGCCAGAAGTGGCGCCTGTGCGTATTTCATATCAGCCGTCACAACCACAATTACGGGTCAATATTGATAGACGTCGTGCCGAAGAGCTTGGCGTATCGCTTAGTGATATATCAGTAACGCTACGAGCTGCAATTAATGGTGATGATATTGCTGATTTAAATATTGGTGATCAATCAATCCCAATCATGTTGCAAGCTCAAAACCAAACTATCACTAATCCAAGCGATTTAGCTAATTTGTATGTTGGCGGCCGTAACGGTCAGTTAGTGCCTCTTAGTAGCGTTGCGACTATCACAGAAGAAGGGGTGGCTGCAGAGCTAGAGCGCCATGCACAGCGTCGTGCTATTGAGCTAAGTATGGAAATGCCAGAGGGTGTTACTATTGCTGAGCTGGTAACAAAAATCCGTGATATTTCAGAGCAATCTCTACCTGCTGGTATTAGTTTGGCGTTTAAAGGTGAAGCATTAACCTTCGAAGAAACTGCCAATGAAGTATTGATGACCTATGTATTGGCGTTTTTAATTGTACTGTTGGTACTTGCGGCGCAGTTTGAAAGTATTAATAGTGCAATAGTGGTGATGATTACAGTGCCATTTGGTATTACGTCAGCCATTTTAGCCTTGTATCTAACAGGTACCTCACTAAATATATACTCGCAAATAGGATTAGTGATGTTGATTGGCTTGATTGCCAAAAATGCAATATTGCTGGTGGAGTTTGCTGATCAGTTACGTGACCAAGGCCGAACGGTAAGAGTCGCTGTTGAAGAGGCCGCATTAGTTCGCCTTCGCCCAATTGCAATGACACTGGTTTCAACCTTACTGGGTGCATTACCACTAATTCTATCTACTGGCGCGGGGGCTGAAGCTCGTAACGCGATTGGATGGGTGGTGTTTGGCGGTTTAGCACTTGCGGTGTTATTTACCCTTTATTTAACACCGGTTATTTATCTTGGTCTAGCGCGCTTCACAAAACCAAGAGGTGATGAGTCGAAACTTCTTGCTGAAGAGTTAGAAAAGGCTTAATCCTAACAAATTGGCTATTTTTCTTTGAAAAAATAGCCAATTACCCTCACAATTAAATCAAATGTTTAAAACTAGGTACGCGTATGCAAGCCGAACACGTTGATATTGCCCAATTTCTCTCCGATCATGCTCCTTTTGATGATCTACCTGATGAGGCTGTAAATAAACTCGCATCACAAGTCGAAATAGCCTATTTTCGGGCCGGCACAGAAATATTAAATTATGGTGATGATATTGCAGACTTATTTGTTATACGCACTGGTGCCGTTGAAATGTATCGGCGTGATGGTGATTTATATAACCGTTTAACTATCGGTGGAATTTTTGGTTCAATGGGTCTTCTTATGAACCGTAAAGTGCGTTTTCCGGCAAAGGCACTTGAAGATACCTTAGTTTATTGCATCAATGTGAAGTTGTTTAACCAATACTGTGATGAATACGAAGTATTTGCCGACTTTTTTGAAGCCGATGGTAATGTGCGCCTTCATCAGGCAATTGTTGAACAAGCGGATAGCAACGACTTAACTACAGCAAAAGTGAAGTCACTACTGCACCGTGATGCAGTGACTGTTGCAAAAAGTGCCTCTGTGCAAATGGTTGCACAATTGATGACACAAGAGTCGGTATCTTCAGTATTAGTGACTGATGCGGATAAACCAATTAGTGATGATCCCGATGATGATGACGGTCAGGTGGTAGGAATCATTACTGACCGAGACTTACGTACCAGTGTGATTGCTGAAGGTTTGAGTTACGAGGCGCCTGCAGAGCAAATTATGCAGACAGACTTAGTTCTGCTTGATAGTAATGCGTACGTGTTTGAAGCCGTGCTTGCTATGCTCAGAGATAACATTCACCACCTGCCAGTCGTTGTGAAGAAAAAACCCATTGGTGTTATTTCGTTATCGGATATTTTACGTTACGAATCGCAAAGTAGCTTATTGTTGGTGCGAGGTATATTAGCTCAGCAATCGATTGAAGATTTAGCTTACTATGCAAGACAACTACCTAATGTGTTTGTGCGCATGGTAAATGAAGATGCTAACTCACATATGATAGGCACAGCTATGGCTGTGATAGGACGCACATTTAAACAGCGTTTGCTTGATTTAGCCGAAGAAAAATTTGGCCCGCCACCAGTTCCTTATTGTTTTATCGCTTTAGGCTCAATGGCTCGTGATGAACAATTAATTGTCACTGACCAAGATAATGCCATTATCCTTGATAATAGTTTTAATGAAGAATTACACGACGATTATTTTCAAAAGCTAGCTGATTTTGTCTGTGATGGTTTAGCCGAGTGTGGTTATAAATACTGTGAAGGTGAAATTATGGCGTCTTTTAAAAAGTGGCGTTTAACGCGGGAGCAGTGGAAAGAACAATTTGCCGGTTGGATGGCTGAGCCAAAACCACAGGCATTACTACATAGTTCTATCTTTTTTGATTTAGATGGCGTTTACGGTAAAAACAAGTGGGCTGATGAGCTTAAGCGATTCATTGCAACAGAAGGGCGCAAGAATAAACGTTTCTTGGCTAATCTTGCTGCAAATGCACGTAACAGAACACCGCCTTTAGGTTTCTTTAAAGACTTTGTGTTAGAGCACAATGGTCAGCATAAGCGGTCAATGAATTTAAAACGCCGCGGAACTGCGCCTTTATCAGATGTTATTCGTGTACATGCTCTGGCAGTAGGTAGCCGCAAACAAAATTCATTCGAGCGTTTGGAAGATATTATCGAAGCTAAATTACTGCCCGAGGGTAAGGCACAGGATCTACGAGATGCCCTTGAATATATTGCCATGATCAGAATTAGGCACCAAGCATGGCAAATTGAAAAGCTTGATGAAGAACCTGATAACGATCTTGAGCCTCATTTGCTTTCTCCTTTTGAGCAACGAAATCTAAAAGAGGCATTTGCGATTCTAGATAAAGCGCAGAGTTTCCTTAAATTCAGGTACTCTGCTAACTCAGGGATTAAGTAATGGCAAAACAAGGGGCAAAACTTGATTGGCCGACTCGGTATCAGCAGTTATTAGCTGCTAGTAAACAGCCGTTAATTCAAGAGTTTTATGAATCTGCCATTTGTGACCTAAAGATACCAATCTGTGACGTTCCCTTAGTGGCGCTTGATTTTGAGACAACAGGTCTAAATTTTCAAAATGACGATATAGTCAGTGTCGGCTTAATCCCATTTAATACTAAGCGTATCTTTTGTAAAGATAGCCAGCATTGGATTGTTCAGCCAAGGCGTAAGCTCGCTGAAGAGTCGATTGTTATTCATGGCATAACCCATTCAGAAGTAAGCGATGCGCCAGATTTCTCAACAATTATGGAACCATTGCTAACAGCATTGAAGGGCAAAGTGATTGTGGTGCATTTTGCACCCATTGAAAGGCATTTTTTATATCAAGCGTTGCAAGCTCGATTAGGTGAAGGCCTTGAGTTTGCCGTTATAGACACGCTAGATCTGGAAACTCGTGCTCTGCGAGCAAAGCAGGGGTTACTAGGTCGATTATTCAACTCTAAGCTTGATTCTGTGCGATTAGCTGATTCTCGTATTCGTTATTCGCTGCCCGCGTATCAAAACCACAATGCGCTGAATGATGCCACTGCTACCGCAGAGCTATTACAAGCGCAAATCGCATATCATTACCGCCAAGATACGCCGCTAAGCGAATTTCTTATATAACAACCGTTGCACCGACTATATATCGGGTAATTTAAATTAATTGACCAAAGCCTATAAATAAAAAACGCCGCAAATGCGGCGTTTTTATTATTTCGAGCTGAGTGGTTAGTTTCTCGGTTCTGTTCTTAAACCAAGGATTAAACTCACACACATAAGTAGCAATACAAATGTGAAAGGTAAGCCAGTTGATACGGCTCCAGCTTGTAATGCTTCGATAGCTTGTGTACCACCAATCCAAACAAGTGCCGCTGCAATAGCACCCTCAATTGATGCCCAGAAAATACGCTGTGGTACAGGGGCATCAACTTTACCACCTGCAGTGATTGAGTCGATTACTAATGAACCTGAGTCTGATGAAGTGATAAAGAACACAAGTACCAGCACAATAGCAATGAACGAAAGCACTTGCGACATTGGCAGAGCTTCAAACATTTGGAACATAGCCAGTGGTACATCGGTTAAACCTTTTTCACCTAGCACACCTACTTTATCAACCACTTGTTCAATAGCAATACCACCATAAATTGACATCCAGAAGATGGTGACAATAGTTGGGACTAGTAGTACAGCAATTAAGAACTCACGAATTGTACGGCCTTCAGATACGCGCGCAATGAACATACCTACAAACGGTGACCATGAAATCCACCAAGCCCAATAGAATACTGTCCAGCCGTGCATCCATGTCTCATCTTCACGACCATGTGGATTACTAAGTGGAATGATATTTTCAACATAACCCATTACTGTGTTAGGAAGGTTGCCAAAAGCTGCGGCAAAGCCAACGATTGCAACAAATACTAGTAACACTAGAGCGATAAGCATGTTTACGTTGCTAAGCAGTTTTACACCGCCATCAATACCACGAACAACAGAGATCACAGCCAGTAGAGTTACACCAACAATAACGCCTATTTGTAAACCAATTCCGCTATCAGTGCCAAATACATGGTTAATACCTGCGGCCGCTTGTTGTGCGCCTAATCCAAGTGAGGTCGCAAGGCCAAATAGGGTAGCAAGCACTGCTAGAATATCGATTAAATGCCCAGGCCAGCCCCATGCTTTGTCGCCTAAAATAGGGTAAAAAATAGAGCGAATAGATAAAGGTAGCCCTTTGTTGTAGCAAAAGAATGCCAACGAAAGAGAAACAACAGCGTAAATTGCCCAAGGGTGCAGACCCCAATGGAACATAGTTGCGCCCATTGCCAATTTAGCGGCTTCTGGTGTGTTTGCTTCAACGCCTAGTGGTGTTTCATACCAGCCTGTAAAGTACGCGACTGGCTCTGCTACGCCCCAAAACATTAACCCAATACCCATACCTGCAGCAAATAGCATTGCTAACCAAGAAATACGAGAGTGAGTTGGGCGAGCTTCTTTACCACCAAGGCGGATATTACCGTATGGTGAAACAATTAATGCTAAGCAAAACAATACGAATAAGTTTGCTGACCACATAAAAAAGCCATCAAAATTATTAATAATGTCGTTTTTAATACCATTCAGGGTAGTTTTTGCTGTTTCAGCATCTGAAACTAATGTTGCCACTAAGAATAGGGCAATTAAACCAGCGCTGATGCCAAATACAGGGTTATGCACATCAAAACCCCATTTTTGTACATTGTCCTGACCGACGGTATAGTCGGTATTGTCGATACTGTACTTATCATGATGTTCGCTCATGAATACCTCTTGTTGTAGTTATATCTAGCAGAAAGCTAAACGGCCGGATGGCACAAGTTCAACTAATCCTGTTTTTACGTAGGAAATTAAAAAATAGTTTGTAGACGAACTAAATTTGTACCAAAGTCTAATCTTTAGTGTAGGAGCTCGAAAAAAAATGTAAATGGTTTTGTCCCTAAACAGCCGAATAAATGCAGTTTTTTTCTTTTTTTGTTGGAATTGTGAACAAATTGCTGCAGGTGAGGAATAATTTGATGACAGTATTATTTCAAAGCAAATTATTTTAGTTGAGATGAAAGTGCTGCAAACATAGTGTTTGCAGCACAAATTTACTACTTCTTGTACGCGTCGTTATGAACGCCCGCAGCTCGACCCGAAGGATCAGCATTATTTTGGAATGATGCATCCCATGCAAGCGCTTCAGGAGTTGAACAAGCAACTGATTTGCCATGCGGAACACATTTCGCAGCTGCATCACCTGGGAAGTGCTCTTCAAAAATATTACGATAGAAATACGCCTCTTTAGAATCTGGGGTATTAATCGGGTATTTGTATTTTGCATTAGCTAGGTCTTGATCACTAACTTGATCGTTTACATACTCTTTTAAAGTATCAATCCAGTTATAACCAACACCATCAGAGAATTGTTCTTTTTGGCGCCAAAGCACTTCGTCTGGTAAATAGCCGTCAAACGCTTCACGAATGATGTGTTTTTCAATTTTACCGTCTTTACACATTTTCGCTTCTGGGTTGATGCGCATTGCTACATCAACGAACTCTTTATCTAAGAATGGAACACGCGCTTCAACGCCCCATGCTGCCATCGATTTATTAGCACGTAAGCAATCAAACATATTTAGTTTTGATACCTTACGATTAAGCTCTTCATGGAACTCTTGCGCGTTTGGCGCTTTGTGGAAGTAAAGGTAACCCCCAAAAAGCTCATCGGCACCTTCACCAGACAACACCATTTTAATACCCATAGCTTTAATTTGGCGCGCCATTAAATACATTGGTGTTGAGGCACGAATGGTTGTTACATCATACGTTTCGATGTGATAAATCACTTCACGTAGTGCATCAATACCTTCTTGAATTGTAAAGTGAATAGGGTGGTGAATCGTACCAATCATATCAGCTACTTTTTGTGCAGCTGCTAAATCAGGCGAACCTTCAAGACCCACAGAGAATGAATGTAGTTTTGGCCACCAAGCATCAGACTCGTCATTGTCTTCGATACGTTTTGCAGCAAAACGTTGCGTAATAGCCGAGATAACAGATGAATCTAAACCACCTGATAATAGAACGCCATATGGAACGTCACACATTAATTGACGTTTAACAGCAGCCTCTAAACCTTCTTTTACATCGCTTGTTTTTGCTTCGTTGTCTTTTACAGCATCATAGCTTTGCCAATCACGACTGTAGTATTTACGAAGTTGCCCATCCTTGCTCCATAAGAAATGACCCGGAGGGAATTCTTCAATATGTTTACAAATTGGCGAAAGTGCTTTCAGTTCTGAAGCAACATAAAAGTTACCATGTTCATCATGACCTGTATAAAGTGGAATAATACCGATATGGTCACGACCAATTAAGTAGGCATCTTGCTCTTCATCGTATAAGCAAAAGGCAAAAATACCATTTAAATCGTCTAAAAACTCAGGGCCTTTTTGCTTATATAAAGCCAAAATAACTTCACAGTCTGACTGAGTTTGAAAAGTAAAATCAGTTTCTAAGCTTGCGGCTAATTCTTTGTGGTTATAAATTTCACCATTAACAGCAAGAATATTTGTACGCTCTGGGTTGTACAATGGTTGTGCACCACTCGAAACGCCAACAATAGCAAGACGTTCATGCACTAAAATAGCTTTATCAGATGAATATACGCCAGACCAATCTGGTCCGCGGTGTCTTAATAGTTTTGACATCTCAATTGCTTGGCTTCGCAATTGAGTGGGATCAGATTTAATATCTAATACCCCAAATATTGAACACATAGTGACTCCTCATTCCAATTATGTGCGCAGTTAACAGAATTTATATAACTGCGAATGTTTGTTTTAACAGAAATAATTACCTAAGTCACACAGGTTTTTTAATTAATTGAGAATAAAATATGCACCTAGGATTATGTCTTTGCACCAGTATGGGGTAAGTGGTTAAAGGCTGAGCAGTTTAAATGCTTGATTTGCACAAATTGGGTGATATAGGGCCTAAAATAAAGGCTCTTATTACTAAATGACCTGCACAGCTTTGGTGCAAAAAAATGTGTGGTTTTTTACCTTTTTAAATGTATAGACAAGTCGTAAAGATAGCGCGAGCAAAGGTTAGCTTTGCTCGCTAATTTTAACTTAAATAAATTATGAGTTATTTATTAATATAGTTAAGGGCTATCGCAAGTTGATTTAAGTGTGCAGTTAGCTTTTCTTGTGCTTCATGCGCTTCTTTGAGTGTCACAAACTTAAAGTGTAAGAAATCGCCTGGTTTTAATTGTGCAAAGTGACGAAGATCTGCTTCGATCACTGTACCAAGTAATGGGTAACCCCCCGTTGTTTGCGCATCATTTAAAAGCACTATGGGTTCACCGTTTGGTGGTAACTGGATACACCCAGGAGCAACAGCCATAGATGGTAGTGAAATATCATGGCTGATATCACACTCATCACTTAATAGTCTTGTGCCCATGCGGTTGCTGTTAGGAGACACATGCCATGAATGATTAATAAAGTTTACTATGGTGTTTTTAGGTAGCAAAGCGGCGTGTGGTGCAGCATGAATACGTATTTGCGTACTTTTAGGTGGTAGCATGGCGCCTAAACCAATTTTGGTCTTGTACTTAGGCGTAATTTGAAAGGTATCACCAGTTTGCAGTGCGTGACCGGTTAAACCACCAAAACCAGCTAAAATATCAGTTGAGTAAGAATCTAAAATAGGCTCTGGTAAATGCCACTCGCCGCCAATAGCAAGGTAACTTCTAAAACCATGGCGTGCTGCATTGAGCTTTAATACATCACCTTTTTTGATATAAAAACTCCATCCTGGTTCCACGGCATTGCCGTTCACTGTGGCTTTCATATCAGTGCCATGCAGTGCAATGTAATAATCATTATCAAATTGTATCTCAGCAAGACCTAAGGTGATTTCGATTACTGGATTATTATCATCATTGCCGACTAAACGGTTCGTTATTATTTGCGCATAAGGGTCGATACAACCAGATTGACCAATTCCTAAGTGACGAGATCCTGTGCGACCTTGATCTTGTATAGACATTTGCATGCCAGGTTTGATGATAGTGATCATTTTAACACCTCCTGAATAACAAACTCTAAAGTATCGCCGGGCTCAATAGCACATGGTGAAGCTGCATTAATATCAAATAATTTAAAATCTGTATGGCCGATAATCTGCCAGCCACCGGGGGAAGTTTCAGGGTAAATACCCGTTTGTTCACCGCCGATAGCAACAGAACCTTTTGGTACAGAAAGCCGTGGTTCAGCATGACGAGGTGTAAAAAGCTTTGGATTTAAACCATCTAAATAAGCAAAGCCGGGTTTAAAGCCTAAAAACAGAACGTGGTATTTGGCATTGCTGTGCATTTGAGCAACATCGTCGACAGAGAGGTTATGATGCTTAGCAACATGCGCGATATCAGGCCCATATTCACCGCCGTAGCGCGTAGCTAACTTATGATGACGCGAATTAAAGTCACTGGATTTAAGTTCGTGCCATTGCTCAAGTAATCTTGGTAGCCAGCCTGCAAGTTGAGTTGGTTCTTTTAAATATAGGGTTAAATTATTATTGGCAGGAACTACATCAACAAAATCATCACTATTTTTACAGTACTGAGCTAATGCCCATATTTTCTTTTGTGTATTAAGTGTGTCGCTTCCTGTCACGTAGGCATCAAAAAAAATGCTGTGTGTAGTGAGCGCCATAATCTTAGGTGTGCTATTGGTCGTCGTCATTACTCATTAATCTTATTATTATCCCTTAATGCTTCTTAGCATATAGGGTGGATGTTGATGATGTAAATGTGTCTTTGGTGTTAATTAGACAAACTCATGACAATCAAGCGGCTATAATTACTTATAGCCACTTGAAAAGTGCAATAGCAATTACTGTGCGTTATTTAATAACCAATTAGATAATAAACGTACACCGTAACCAGTTCCGCCTTCAGCTAGTTCATCTTTAGCTTTAGAGTTTAGCGCGTTGCCAGCAATATCAATGTGAACCCAGCGAGTTTCACCAGCAAAGTGTTGTAAGAAACTTGCAGCTGTAGTCGCCCCAGGGCCATGTGAGCCGATATTTTTTAGGTCAGCAATGTCTGATTTTAAGGCATCTTTGTAACCTAGTGGTAAACGCCATAGGTTTTCGTTTACTTGTTTACCAGCCACTGTTAACTGCTCAACAAGTGTATCGTCATCAGAGAATACCGCAGCATATTCATTACCCACAGCACGAATTTTAGAGCCTGTTAGGGTTGCAACATCTACCATAATGCTCGGCTTAAACTTGTCGCGGGCATACCACATTGCGTCACTTAGAACTAAGCGGCCTTCAGCATCCGTATTGACAATCTCAACGCTTAAACCTTCAGCAGTTCTAACTACATCACCCGGCGCTACAGAAAACTGTGACACCATATTTGCAGCCATGCCCATCACAGCAACTACGTTAGTGTCGGCTTTAGCAAGTGCCATTGCTTTTACAGTACCTAGTACTGCTGCTGCGCCTGCCATGTCTGACTTCATGCGGGCAATGGATG